>CAWBRT010000011.1:0-922340 GCA_963791145.1 uncultured Acidobacteriota bacterium
GTGGGTTGACCCCAACTATTCCCACGGCTTTGTGGTGCCCCTCTTCCTGCTTACGTCCTGTGGGAGCGTCGCCGCGAACTGGCGGAAATGCAGTCCCGGCCCACGCCTGGGGCTGGTTATTGTGTTCGCATCGTTGGCAATGCTGTTTCTGGGATCGCTGGCGGCGGAGCTGATTCTGTCGCGCGTTTCCCTGCTGGGAGTCATCGTCGGCCTGGTGCTGTTCCTGCACGGCGGGCCCATGTTGAGGAAAGCGGCATTCCCGCTCGTGTTGCTGCTGATGATTCCGATTCCCGGGGTCATCTACTACCAGCTTGTCTTCCCCTTGCAGACTGCTACCTAGCTGGCCGCCGGCCATCGAGGCCTGTATCTGATGCCGGTTATGCGCGAAGGCAACATCCTGGTTCTGCCGAACACCCGCCTGGAAGTGGCCGAAGCCTGCAGCGGCATACGTTCGCTTATGTCTCTGCTGGCCGTCGGCGTGATTTACGGCTACCTGGCGGAAAAAAAGCACTGGGTTCGGGTCGTGCTGTGCGTGCTGATCGTGCCCATCGCGGTGGTGAGCAACGTGCGCGTGATTTCCGCCGCCATCGGCGTGGAGTATGTGGGCCTCTCGATCCTGGAAGGCGCCTCGCACTTCCTCTCCGGCATGGTGCTGTTCCTGATCGCCATAGCGATGCTGATTGGCTGCCATGCCTTGTGCGCTGCGGGTGGCGTGCCGCCTGGGGCTCCTGAAAGGGTTGCGCAATGAACATCAGGCGATTGTGGATAGCGGTGGTGATATTGCTGGCGGCCAGCGTGGCCATGGCGAAGCTTCCGCACGGCCGCAAGGTCGAATTGCGCCAGTCTATGAGAGTTCCCCGGCGGATCGGCGAGTGGCACGGCGTGGACATGCCTCTGAAGCCCGCATTACAGCGCTAGCGGCGTCGACGCCTATCTCAACCGCTTTTATGTCCGGCCGGGGCGCGGGCGGATGTCGGGCTGTACATCGGCTATTACAAGAGCCAGCAGACGGGCGAACTAATTCACTCGCCCAAAAATTGTCTTCCAGGCACCGGCTGGCGTCCGGTTCAGCGCTGGTTAACCGCTCCGAGTGGGACGGACACACTTCTCCGGTAAACCTCTACATCGTGGAAAACGAGAGCGAAGCTGCTGGTGCTCTACTGGTACCAGTCGCACGGCCGGATGATTGCCAGCGAGTATTGGGCCAAGATATACATGGTGTCGATGCCATCCGCTTGGGCCGCACGGATTCGGCGCTGGTGCGGGTCACGACCAAGTGGGCATGACGAAAACAAAGCACGGCAGTTGGCCGTGTCTTTTGCCGAACAGGTTATACCCAATTTGGATCAGCTTATACCTCAGTAAGCCTCAAGGGAGGGCTACACATGCGTTCAAGGTGGCTTTGCGCATTGCTGGTTGCCGCACTTTTCGGATTTGCCGCCGGCTGCAAGAAGAATCCGGAAGTGGCGAAAAAGAAATACCTGGAAAGCGGCAACGAATACCTGCAGCAGGGCAAATTCCAGGAAGCCCGCCTTCAGTACCGCAACGCCCTGAAGCTCGACCCTCGTTTTGCGGAGGCGTATTACCAGCTCGCTAAAGCCGACCTGTCGTCCTCCCAGTGGGACGAGGCGTTCGCGGCCCTGCAGCAAACTCTTCGCTCGATCCCAACCGCCTCGATGCGCGTCTCAACATCGGCCAGCTCTTCGTCGCCGCCCGTGATTACGACAAAGGCGGGAAGCGGCCAAGATATTCTTGAGAAAGACCCGAAAACACCGCCGCTTACCAGTTGCTGGGCACGGCGTTGATCGGAAAACAACAAAACGATGCCGCCCACGCGGCTTTCGCAAAAATTGTCGACTGACGCCTAATGACGCCAATGCATACGTGAATCTTGGGCTGGTGGATATTACCTTGCAGCGGTACCCCGATGCCGAGAAGGCTCTGCGCAAAGCCATCGAGGTGAACCGAAATTTCCTCTGGCATACGCTAATCTTGCCAATTTCTATCGCCTGCAAAAGCAAATGCCGGTGGCCGAGAGTGCTCCAGCAGGGCGTGGCCAATAATCCCGACTCTTCGCCGCTGTACTTTCTCTGGGCCGAAATTCTCACGCGGAGAAGAAGACCGCCGAGGACGGAGGCGGTGCTGCAGAAGGTGGAAGGGCTGAAAGGCAATTCGCCGGAAGTGGCGACCGCGCTGGGCAACTTCTACGCCGGCACCAAGCAGAACCCGAGCGTGCGCTGCAGATCTATCAGCGCGCCATCGCCGCCAACGACAAAGATGCGGAGCTGAAGAATCGTCTAGCCGATCTCTACTCACTACCAACAAGGTCGCCGACGCCAAGCAGCTCAACGATAAAGTACTTGCCGATAATCCCAAAAACGCCATGGCGCACGTGCTCCGCGCCAGGATCATGATGACCGACGGCAAGCTGGACGACGCCCTGGCCGAATTCAGCACCAGGTCGCGGATACGCCGGATCTGGCGATAGCGCACTACACGCTGGGCCTCGCCCACTGGAGCAAGGGTGAAACCAGCGGCGCGCGCTGAATTCCAAAACGCCGTCAAGACTGCGCCCGACATGGTTCAGGCCTGGAAAGCCCTCGCCGAGTTGCATCTCTCGCTTGGCGATATACAGATTGCCCGCGACTATGCCCAGCACTGCGTTCAGCTCAATCCGCGTTTCCCGCCGGCCACTTGCTGCTGGGCACGGCGTTGTTCCGCGCCCACGATAATACCCATGCCCAGGAACAGTTCACCCTGGCTCAGCGGCTTGATCCATCCGATCCCTGGCCTCACGTTCGTATGGCTGAGGTGCTGGCGGCGGCGAAACAAGTGCCGGCGGCCAAACGAATCAGGCCGCGATCGATCTTCAGCCCCATAATCAGGAACATTTTCGGCCAATTTCTCGGGTTCCTGCTGAACACCAATCAGGCTGACGCGGCGCTGGCGCGGGCCCGCCAACGGGCCGCCGCCGAGCCCAACTCCGCTCCGGCGCATTATCTGCTCGAGCAACGTTCTGTACGCGCCGGCAACAGTACGCCGAAGCCAAGGCCGAAGCGGAAAAGGCAATCGATCTTGACGGCAATTACTTCCCTGCTTACCTGACGCTGGGCTCGGCTCTGGAGCAAACTGCACCAGACCGATGCCGCCATCGCCCGCTATGAAAAAGCGCTCACCCTGCGGCCGAATTTTCCCCCGTTGGAGACCCTCGTAGGCAATCTCTACCTGGAAAGCAACCTGGAGATTGCGCGAAGCACTATGAGCAGGCGCTGGCGATCAACCCGAACTTTGCTATCGCGGCGTCGAATCTGGCCTGGGTCTATACCAAGCAAGGCGGGAATCTGGATATCGCGCTCGGACTGGCACAAAAGGCTAAGCAACTGCTGCCTGAACTGATTCCATTACCGACACGCTAGCCTGGGTGGAATACAAGAAAGGCAGTTACATCGGTCGCCAAGCCGCTGTTGCAAGAGTGCGTGCGCAAAGCGCCGCAATACGGCACTATCGCTATCACCTGGGCATGGTCCTGATCGCGCTTGGCGATCGCGCCAATGCCAAGAACGAGTTGCAAACGGCTCTGCGCCTGAATCTTCCCGTCGAGGAAGCGCAGTTGGCGAAACAGGAGATTGCCAAACTTAACTGAAAATAGCAGTGCGCAATTGTTTGCACATTTATGTCTGGAAAAGTTCAGGGAATTCGCGTTAGTACATGAACTGCAGTGCTAGAACAAAGGTAACTTGTACTAGCTCCGCTGCTTATAAGTCGGTCGAAAACAGGCAGAATGGCCCCTTTCGTGCATTAGTTCTGTTGTCCTCCCCCGAGGAACGATCAACCCAAACGGATTAGCCCCTTTCCTCCAAGCGGATCATGGGAGGGGTGAAGTGCATTTTGTTGCCTAATTTCGCCCAAGAAGGTACGAGTCATTCGGTTTCATAAGGCAATCTTCGGATTTCTGGTGCTGTTGATGACGCTGGCCGCACTGCCTGCGACTGCCGATACCGTTCAGATCGCGCTTACATACGGTAACAGCGGACTCTGCAGTGGCGCGGGCTCCGGCGCCGCCAACTGCGGCGGAAACTACGGCACGATAACGATGACGCTCAGTGCCGATGCCAAGAGCATAACCGTCACTGAGACGCTGACGAACAGCAATTCCTACTTATGGACGCACGGCCTCAACCAGCCGATCTTCGGCTTCAACTATAGCGGCACGAATGCATTGAGCATTTCCGGCATTTCGTTGAGCGGCTACACCGGATATTCCGTTAAGACCGGGATCGCGATGAGCGGCTTTGGAACCTTCGAATACGCCATCACCGCGAACAGCTCCAATTCGCACACTGGCACCACGCTGACCTTCACGGTGACTGCCACCAACGGCAGCACGTTCTCCAGCGCAAACGTGCTGAATGTCAACGACTCCAGCGGCTTCGGCTTTGCCAGCCAGATCTATGACGCCAGCAGCGGAAAGAATGGAATTGCCGGGGCGCCGGACGCTTCGCCAGCGCCTGTTCCTGAACCGGCCGGCCTCGCGCTCATCGGCTCCGGGTTGGCTGCCCTGGGCGGTTACGTGCGAAGACGCAGTTCAAAAAAGCAGTAAAGCATTAGACCAGTTGTCAGGCCTCATTCTTGCAAGAGGAGATTGAGATGCACAAGCGGATATCGATTCTTATACTGCTGCTCGCCACCTTGGCCTTCACCGGCGTGGCCAGCGCGGACACCGTCCAAATCGACATTGCCGGCGGCTCCAGCACCATGACCTTCACCGGGACCGGCACCGGCGCTACAGCCGTACTGGGTGGAATATCCACCGGTGGGGGATTCTCTTCGACTTAAATACACTAAGTTCGCTGGGCTCGGGAACGTACACTCTCTCCCCGGGTGGCCCCATAAGCCTGACCGCTACTCCCAACGGAAGCAGCTACACCTATACCGTGGCGCCCGGCGCGACCTTGGGCTTTACCTATACGCTGAATTCGGACACTATTAGCGGCACTATTACTCTGACCCAGTTCTCGACAAACAACACGCCCGGAAGTACTCAAGCTAATTTCAGCGGAAGCTTCACGCCGACCTCTGGCACCGGCCAATTCGCTGCCTGGGCGGCCGCCGGCACTGCCACCACGGTCAATCTCAGCCTGACCACAACCTCTGGCGGTAATCCATACTCGGTCGACAGCATTGTCGGTACCGAGGGGGGCACCACCTCCGGCACGCCGACCAGCGGCCAGGTGAATGCCATTGTCAGCAGCAACCCGCCGTCGTCGGTTCCCGAGCCGGCCAGCATCGCCATGATTGGCTCCGGACTGGTCGCCCTGGGCGGCTTTATGAGGAGACGCTTCAGCAAGTAATTTCCGGCCTGAAACCCGCTTGTGCTTTCCTTCCGCTGCGGAATTGCTCCGCAGCGTTTTTTTTGCGCTGATTTCCGCTGATTTCGTGCCTTTTTCAACCCTTACGGGCCGCCGCAAACCCGTGGCAACACCGCGCCTGCAACTCGCTTCTCAATAGCGGCAAAGCGGTGAACGCGGATGGCATTGACCTTAGGTAACGGTACCCCGGTGATCTACCCAGTTTGGTTCCTCCCGCCCAGAATGTGCTTGTAGGAGGCGGGAAAGTGACCCTCGGTTTATATCTCCTGATTGGATTGTTCGCAGCGGCGCCAGACACGACCATGCCTGGCGTTCCGGTTGAAGCCGCGCTGCGGATCATCCATCCGATGGTCAATCAGGGGACCCTGGGCCGCAACGCAATCCTGCTCGCTCTGGTGAATCGTTCGCGGGCCGAGGCGGGGCTGAAGTCGCTGCAGTGGGACAACCGGCTGGCCGATGCCGCCAATGAGCATGCGCAACTAATGTCGGCCAAGGGCGAGCTCTCGCATCAGTTCCCCGGCGAACCGGATTTGGCTAACCGGCTGATCCCGAAGCTTCGCCTCGACCAGGCCGGCGAGAACGTCTTCTATGACGCTTCGCTCGAGAGCGCACACGAAGCCTTCATGAAATCTCCCAATCATCGCGCTAACCTGCTGAACCCGGCCTACGATAGCATCGGGATCGGGATCGTCGAGTTCGCCGGCCTCCTCTTCATCGTCGAGGATTTCGCCCACCGCGTGCCAGAGTTGAGCAATGAAGACGCCGCCGGCCAGGTAGCGCAACAGTTCGCCAAGCTGCGGCAAGCAGCCGGTACCGGCGAGTTGCGCTTCCAGCACGATGCGCACCTTCAGAGCCTGGCCTGCTCCATGGCGGAACGGGACACGCGTGGACAGCAAAGCGGGAACGTCGCTGCCCGGCGTCCGCGTAGCGGCCTTCTATGCCACCACCGACCCGTCTCAACTGCCCTCCAATGTCGCCCGCCTGAGCGCCCTGAACGGCCTCGGACGGATCGGCATTGGCGTCTGCTACGCCCGCACCCCGAAATATCCCACCGGCCTCTACTGGGTCAGCTTCATGCTCTTCCAGGGTTCCACTACCATAGCGGCTAAGTAGCTACTATAGAATAGCTTATAACAGATTAATAAAGCATTACTGCAGATTAAAACGGCAGGCCGTCTCAAGACTGTTGGCTCTCGTCTGCCTGCTTCTCTGCCTTGTGAAAGTACTCGAAGATGGCCTCCGCCTGCCGCTTGTTGACTACCGCGCTGAGGGCGCTGGCGTCAGCCTGTTGAATGGCCCTGAGCGAGCCGAAGTGCTGCAGCAGCCGGCGCGTGGTCTGCTCGCCGATGCCCGCGATTTCGCGCAGTTCGGTGGCGCGATCGCGTATCTCCCGCCGCTTGCGGTGGAAGCTCACGGCGAAGCGGTGCGCCTCGTCGCGTATCTGCTGCACCAGGTGCAGCACCGGCGAGTGCCGGTCCAGCGGCAGCGGCTCGTTCTCCTGCCC
Source organism: uncultured Acidobacteriota bacterium (assembly GCA_963791145.1). Classification (GTDB taxonomy): domain Bacteria; phylum Acidobacteriota; class Terriglobia; order Terriglobales; family Acidobacteriaceae; genus CAWBRT01. The sequence goes on from CAWBRT010000011.1 coordinate 6,874, forward strand.
GTAGAGGTACACCAACTCCTCGCGCTTGGCGATCGCCGCCAGCGGTTGAGTGGTGATGCCGAGTCCTTCCAGGGCCTCCGCCGCCGCATGCAGTTGCCCGACTCCGCCGTCGATCAGCACCAGCGACGGCATCGGCTTCTCTTCTTCCTGCACGCGCTTGTAACGCCGTGTCACCACCTCGCGCATGGAGGCGAAGTCATCGACGCCTTCGACCTCGCGGATGATGAACTTGCGGTACTCCGACTTGCGCATTCCGCCGTCTTCCCAAACCACCATAGAGGCTACAGTTTCGGCGCCCTGTATGTGGGAGATGTCGAAGCATTCGATGCGCTCCGGCGGATCGGCCAGATTGAAGGCGTCCTGCACGGCCGTCTTCAGCACCTCCTGGCTCGGCTTGAGCACGCGGAAGCGCTGGTCGTACGACTGGCGCGCGTTGTTGCCCACCAGGTCCAGCAGCGAACGCTTGTCTCCCCGCCGTGGAACCTCTATGTGGACGCGCGCCCCGCGTTTCTCCCCGAGTAATTCCGTCAGCGCCTCGCGGTCCTCGAAGTCCACCGGCACATAGATGAACCGCGGCACGTACTGCTGGTCGACGTAAAGCTGCTTGAGCAGCGCGCTGAAGAACTCGCCGGCCTCAAAGCCCGCCGCGCTTGCGCCTTTGGCAGCGCCGCCATCCCCGGCAGCGCCTGCCACCAGCTCCCATTGATCCAAATCCTCCCAGAAGAATTCGCGCCGATCCAGCACCTTGCCGCCGCGCATGTGAAACAGGTTGACGGCGAGCATGTGGTTCTCGTAGTGGAAATTGAGCACGTCGGCGTCGTCGCCTTCGGCGGCCGCCATGCGCTGCTTCTCCTGCAGCTGTTCCACCGTGGTGATCAGGTCGCGATACTTGGCCGCCAGCTCATACTGTTCATCTTCGGCGGCGCGCTGCATGCGCGTGCGCAGCGAGCGTGAGAGGTCCGACTGCCGGCCTTCCAGGAACATGCGGACGTCGTTCACCGCTTCGGCGTAAGCCTCGCGCGTTGTCAGTCCGGAGACACACGGCCCCAGGCAGCGCCGTATGTAGTACTGCAGGCAGGGCCGCGCGTGATCGCGCGTGAGGTCGATCTTGCAGGACGGAATCAGGAAATGCCGGTGGATCAGGTCGACGATGCGGTAGGCGAGGTTCGCCGGGAAGTACGGGCCGTAGTAGGTCGAGCCGTCGCGCCGCAGACGGCGGGTCACGAACACCCGCGGATAGCGTTCTCCCGAGGTCAGCTTCACATAGGGATAACTCTTGTCGTCGCGCAGCAGGATGTTGTAGCGCGGCTTCTTCTGCTTGATCAGGTTGTTCTCGAGCGCCAGCGCCTCGCCTTCATTGGCTACGACGATGTACTCGACATCGGCCGCCTCGCGCAACAGACTTCCGGTCTTGGCGTTTTCCACCGCGGCATCGAGAAAATAAGAGCGCACCCTGGCCCGCAGGTTCTTGGCCTTGCCAACATAGATGACGTCGCCCTCGGCGTTCTTGTAGAGATACACGCCGGGATCATTGGGCAAGGTGCGAATTTTCTCGTGTAGGTCCATTCCTTGCTGTGATTAGGGTGGAGTCCTCAGTGGTGCGTCCAAATATTCGTCGTCATCCCGACCGAAGCGACGCCGCGGTTGGCGAAGCGGAGTCGAGGGACTGTGTTTCTTGTGGCAGGAGAAACACAGATTTCTTGGCTCGCGATGCGAAGGCCCGCAAGGAAATCAGTTCATGCCCGTTGGAAGAGTACTTACAGCAAGCGGCTCTTCTGCAGGTTGCTCGATCGGAATGACGTTCCCTTGGCCGCACCTATTCAGTCGAGCCGCTCTAGCTCAGAATGGATTCCACAACCCAAAGCTCTGTAAAAATTCTACTCCCCCACCCAGGATTGCCTTACTGCTCCTGAATTAACTGTCACGCCAGCGTGATCGACTGCCAGTAACTTGCTTATCGTCAATAAGTTAACATATCGCCCCGAATGGCAGCAGGCTTGCATTTCCTGCCTGCGCGGACGCGAGTGTTTCGTCCGTCGTATTCACCGCAGCTCGCCTATAAATGGCCTGGCGGCTGTCTTGGCTCCTGCGCACCTTGGTGTTGCAGGGGCCCTTTTGGGAGGTTTCGTTGATGAACCGTATTGCAGTAATCGGCATTATTGCCCTGGGAAGCCTGGCGCTTTCCACCGGCTGCGCCACCAAGAAGTCCGTCTCCCGCGAGATTGCGCCGGTGACTAACAAGACGAACGAGCTGGATGACCTGACCGCGCAGACCACCCGCGACATACGATCCCTGGACAGCCGCAGCCAGCAAGGGATACAGAGTGCCAAGGCCACAGCTACCCAGGCCGACCAGCACGCCCTCGCCGCCGGGCAGCAGGCGGACCAGGCTCAGCAGTTGGCTTCCGGAGCGCTGAGCGGAGTCAATGTTCTGGCCGACCGGGTAGCCAACTTCGATAACTACAAGCCCGTGGCGGAAGCTACCGTCCACTTCGCCTTCGACAAGGCCGATCTGCGGCGCCAGGACCGGCAGCAGTTGGACCGCATCGCCCGCCAGATTCCCAACACCAAGGGCTACATCCTGCAGATCGAAGGCAACACCGATTCCGTCGGCGATACGCAATATAACTACCAGCTCAGCCAGCGCCGCGCCTCGGCCGTCATTCAGTACCTGGCGAGCAACTACCAGGTGCCGCCGCACAAGATCTACGTAATCGGATTGGGCAAGGACCGTCCCGAGGCGCGCAACACGACCGCCGGCGGGCGCGCCGAGAATCGCCGTGTCGACGTCCGGTTGATGACCAATCACCTCGAAGAACCGGCTGCAGCTCCGACGGCTGCGGCTCGTTAAGTTCCTTCCAGCAGGCCACCATCGGCCCCGGTGTTTGTTTACACCAACGGTGGCCTGCTCTTTTTTTCTCCTCCCCTACCTATCATTATGGAAATGTCATCCTGAGGCCGCGCTTTTTGCGGCCGAAGGATCTGCTTCTCGCCTCTCAAAGAGCGTAGGCCCGGTCTCCCTCGGCCGGGCGGGCGCGCGTAGCGCGCCCAACTCCCCGAACAAAGTGGCGCAATCCCCCACGTGATTGATACATTGAAACCATGCGATTGATCATCAACGGCGAGGAGCGCCAGTTTGAGGCGCAGACGGTTTCCGCCTTGCTCGAGCAACTCGGAGTTAAGGGCGACCGCGTGGCGGTCGAGCTGAACCGTGAGATCGTCCCGCGGGCTGAATGGGCCAAGGCTGCCCTCCGCGAGGGCGATAAGTTGGAAATCGTGCATTTCGTCGGCGGCGGGATTTAGCCCAAACATCCCCCGCCCGGCCCCTGCCAGTCCGTTAACCTTATGTATCCCTCCAGCAACTCTGCTTGACAGGCCGATCATCCTGATACAAATATGTTCTAAACATATCCTGAGTGGAATGTTTAATCTTCGGGAAAGGCGAAATGGACTCCGGACTCACATCCGGCCAGGTCGTTGAGCTCACCGGCATCACGCCCCGCCAACTGCAGTGGTGGGATGAGCGTGGAATTGTTGTGCCCCGCCGCCAGGGCCATCGCCGGCTGTATTCTCCCGAAGATCTGGCCGAGATCGCCGTCATTTGCGAGTTGCGCCAGCGCGGCTTCAGCCTGCAGCGGGTGCGCCGGGTCATGCGATTCCTGCAGCGCGAGTTCGGCAAACGGCTCTACCATGCCGCCCGCGCTAATGCCCGAATCCATCTGTTGACCGACGGCACCAGCATTTTCATCAAGGATTCACCCGACAGCATTATCGACGTGCTAAAGAATGCGCGACAGCCGCTGCTGGCGGTCTGCCTCAGCGACACCATCCAGCGAGTTGAGGCCAGAATGCGAATCAGCAACCAGGTTGAAGCCCCGGTGAAATCCGTCAAGGGCAAGACCGCCGCTGCGCGGGCCGGCACAGCCGCGGAACCGGGCTTTGCCGCGCGCCTCCGGCCAGTAAATACCGGATGCGCGCGCCGTGTGAAGGGGCGGAAGAGTTCGAAACTGGGCTTGGGGGAGGGTCACATGGTCGCCGAAATCAACTTCCTGAATGAATGGATCCCGGAGCAGATGCAGCCAGGAACCGTCTTCATTCTCGAGAATGCAGGCAAGACCGGAGAACAGCACGATCCTTTCTGGGCGGTCTTGGCGTGTCCTTCCTGCGGTACGCTCGGCTTGATCACCCGCAAGCAGATTGCCGGCCTGATTCCGGTCATCTGCGGCTCGGAGAAATGCCCGGCGCAGTTCTTTATCAGCAACGAGGAGATAGTGCCACGCCTGGCAAGCTGAGCGCCGGCGCGCTGTGATAGTTGGTGAGCAATGCACGATCGCTCCTGCTCTGCCCGGGAACTGGGACCTGCGTCAACGCCGATCCTGGAGTCAGGCTGCTCTCCGTCGCCTGACAGCCGCTCTCTCCACCGGCTCACCGGCAAAGTATTAGAATAAGTAGTTCATGCCGGGGAGTAGTCACCTTGCCTTTCCCCGGCTCAGATTACCAACTCACCAGGAGGATTCCCGTGAAGCTTACGCCCGGAAAACTGGCCGGCATGAAGGCGGTTTCGAACCAACGCGGCGTAATTGCCGCCGCCGCCATGGACCAGCGCGGCTCTCTCAAGAAGGCGCTCGGCGCTAATGCCGGCGACAAGGAACTGGAGGAATTCAAGACGGCGGTTTCAGAAGTGCTTACTCCTCATGCCAGCGCCATTCTGCTGGACCCGGAATGGGGACTGCCCGCCGCCCGCCGCCGCGCCAAGAATGCCGGCCTGCTGCTCGCCTATGAGAAGACCGGCTATGACAAGACGGGGCCGGGACGCCTGCCTGACCTGCTCGATCTCTGGTCCGTCCAGCGCCTGAAGCAAGCCGGCGCCGACTGCGTGAAGGTGCTGCTCTACTACACGCCGTTCGATCCCAAGAACATCAACGAGCGCAAGCATGCCTGGGTGGAGCGCATCGGCGACGAGTGCCGCGCCAACGACATTCCCTTCTTCCTGGAACTCGTCGGCTACGAAGAGGGCGCCGACGAAAAGGGACTGGAGTTCGCCAAAAAGAAGCCCAGCATCGTCAAGAACTCCATGGCTGAGTTCACCCAGGGCAAGTACGGCGTTGACGTTTTGAAGGTGGAAGTGCCCGTCAACATGAAGTTCGTCGAGGGATCCAAGTCTTTCGGCGGCCAGAAGGCCTACACCCGCAAGGACACCATGCAGTTGTTCCTCGACGCCGCCTCGGTCGCCACCAAGCCGTTCATCTATCTCTCGGCGGGCGTCAGCAACGCCGAGTTCAACGAGTCGCTGGCTCTGGCAGCCGAGTCCGGTGTGAAGTTCAACGGCGTGCTCTGCGGTCGCGCCACCTGGAAGAACGGCATCCCTATCTACGCCGAGAAGGGCGTCAAAGCCTTCCGCGACTGGCTGAACAGCGATGGCGTGAAGAATATCGAGAACGTAAACGCCAGCCTGAAAGCCGCCACTCCCTGGTACTCCTACTATGAAGTAGAGAGCGCAGCCGGCCGGTAAGATCGCCGCCGGCTTGTTATGATAATTCGCGACGGGGTGCGGCCACTTGTGGGTCGCGCCTCTCGCCTCCACTTGGCATCGCTATAGCCAGTCTGCTTTTGTCAGCTCGGGGAAACACCCGAAGAACACCCGCGTTGTCACTGCTTGCGCTCCCTCTCGCGCACGGGCTCCGCGCCTCCATCCTCCACAGAGCTGCACCTTGCATCACTGCAAAACGCAAAGGCTACTAGCAAATTGCAGCGATGTTTCCCACACCCCGATTCCAGGTGCGAGTTAACTCTCCTGTTTTCTTCGCTGCGCTAACTCGCGAATTGTGCGCCCAAATTGCACTGCACTTCTATGAGTAGCCAGTTCAGTCTTGCTTACCCTGTGGCAAACGCCTGTTGCGTTTTCTGGAGTGGCGCATCCGGAAGTGCTGTATTGTATCGCGCGATTGCTGCTCTGGCTCGGACTCGGGAAACCATAACGATGACATGCGATCTCTGCCGAAACGATGAAGCGCTCGCCGGACAGCTTCTCTGCCCGGTGTGCCAGGAGGCGATCCTGCGGCTGGCGACAGCCGTCAAGGCCGCCGCTGAAATCAAGCCCACCCCTGTGAATCCTCTGCCGGTCGTAAATCGCGGCCCCGCACATTTCAAGGCGGCTGCCAGCGCGGGGATTGGAATGCCTCCTCCCGTGCCGCCTTCGCCATCGCGATCCTACAAGCCCAAAGCTGACCGCTGGTCGGAGGAATCGCTGCCCGACTTCACGGACTAAAGCTTTTGCGTAGGTACAGCCGCCCTCGGCTGTACATGCCAGACGCGCGTCAGCACGGCTGGCAAAAGTCGTTCCGGAGGTGCGCTACGCACACCCGCCCAGCCGGGGCGACTGGGCCTACGCAGAAAAACCCCACTGCTTCCGGCAAACACGATGTTTGCGCTTGCCGGATGCGAGCGGGGTCTCTCTTTTTGTGCTCTGCTTCCGCCGTTATCAGTCGGCGCTGGCCGCCGTCGCCTGCTTCAGCGAGCGATGCACCGTACCCTTGTAAACCTGGCGTGGACGGCTTATCTTCTGCTCGGCGTCGCTTGCCAGCTCCTGCCACTGCGCCAGCCAGCCGGCCGTACGCGGAATGGCAAACAGCACGGTGAACATCTCCGAATCGAATCCCATGGCTTCGTAGATGATCCCGGAGTAGAAGTCGACGTTCGGATACAGCTTGCGCTTCACGAAGTACTCGTCGTTGAGCGCGATCTGCTCCAGCTCCATGGCGATGTCGATCTTCGGGTTGCGTCCCGTGACCTCGAAGACTTCCTCGGCCACTCTCTTGATGATCCTGGCGCGCGGATCGTAGTTCTTGTAAACGCGGTGGCCGAAGCCCATCAGCTTCTGCTTCCCTTCCTTCACGCCCTGTACGAACGCCGGAATGTTCTCGCGGCTGCCGATCTTGTCCAGCATTCTGAGCACGGCCTCGTTGGCGCCGCCGTGCAGCGGACCGGCCAGCGCGGAAGCCGCCGCGGCCGTTGCCAGGAAGGGATCGGCCTCGGCGCTGCCCACCACGCGCATGGCGCTGGTGGAGCAGTTCTGCTCATGATCGGCGTGCAGGATGAACAGCACATCGAGGGCGCGAGCCAGCACCGGGTTGGTGAGATTGTTCAGCTCGCTGCGCTTCCACAGCATGTTCAGGAAGTTTTCCGTATAGCTCAAGTCGGGCTCGGGATAGATGTAAGGCAGGCCCTTGCGGTGCCGGTAGGCGTAGGCGGCGATGATCGGCATCTTGCCGATCAGCCGGTAGATGGAGGCCATGCGGGCCTGGGGATTGCGAATGTCTTTCGAATCGGGATAGAAGGTCGAGAGCGCGGCCACCGTGCTCACCAGCATGCCCATGGGGTGCGCGTCGTAGCGGAAGCCTTCCATGAACTTCTTGATGTTCTCGAAGATCGACATGCGATAGCGGATCTCGTGCATCCACTGCGATTCCTGATCGGGATCAGGCAGCTCGCCGTGGATCAGCAGGTAAGCCACCTGGGTAAAGGTGCAGTTTTCGGCCAGCTCTTCGATGTCGTAGCCGCGATAGCGCAGGATCCCCCTGTCACCGTCGATCATCGTGATCGTGCTCTCGCAACAGGCGGTATTCATGAAGGCCGGATCGTAGGTCATCATGCCGAAATCATCGGCTTCGACCTTGATCTGGCGCAGGTCCATGGCGCGAACCGTGTCGTTCGTGATCGGGACGGTATAGCTCTTGCCGGTCCGATTGTCCACCACGGTCAAAGTATTGTCGGGCATATGTGCTCCTGTCCTTAAGCGTCCCGTTGCCGGGGCGTGGCAAGTTGGTTCCACCGCAAAGGGGTTATGCCTAAGAAGGCCGGTGCGGCCCTGCCGTGAGCGGTCTTGTGCCACGGCATACGCACCCTGCGTTATTCGAGAAAAAGGACCTTCCCCACGTAAGGCCTCCCCCACAGAGACCAGTGGCGGTACTGTGCCTCCTGCGAGGCACTCTTGGCTGTGACGCGCGTCATACCCAGGTGTGATTAGCGCGGCGCCACGGTCGTCTGTGACGCGTAAACATCGCGCCGGTGCTGAGCGCGGACCCTCCTGCAGCTGGCTGCCATTAGGAGCTAAAAAAAATGGCGACGGCAACCGCTGGCCGAGCGCCGGACGTTTAACGCGGTTCTGCAGCGGCTAAATAAAAGAGTCTTGACAAGCCATAATTGTGGTTGATAATTTATCAACAATGAGCGACGGCAGGCCTTTCACAAAACAACGACTTCGTGCCTGCCTCGACCAGGACGAGTACCGGCTACATCCCCAATTCTGGGCCCGGCTGCGGGACCTCCATATCGACCTCAACGATGCCCTCCATGTTCTTCGTCATGGCGCCAACTATACGGAGCCGGAATTTGATGCGAAGATTGGACAGTGGCGGTTCACCGTCCAGGGGGAAACAGTAGACGGAAAAGCCTTGAGTATCGTTTTTACCTTCGTTGAAATCGAAGGAGTCCTGGTTCTGGCCATCTCGAACGAAGGGCGTTGAGCCCGTGAAGGATAGGTGCTGTATGTTGAATGGCTGTGAATGTGGGAACCAAGTTACCGCCTTTCGGGGCGACTATCTTTTCCTGGAGAGCGGGCTCGATAACGTCATGCTGCGCGGAGTGAAACTGCTCAAATGCAACAAGTGCGGCACTGTTACGCCCGTGCTCTCCAAGATCAACGAGCTGATGCGGGTGATTGCTTCCGCGGTCGTCCTGCAGCCCTCTACGCTGACCGGCAAGCAGATACGTTATCTTCGCAAATACATCGGGCTGACCGGGAGAGCAATTCGGCAAGAAGCTCGGGCTCACCAAGGAGCACATCTCCCGCCTGGAGACCGAGAAGCATTCCGTAGGCGACCAGACCGACCGGCTGATCCGGTATCTGGCCATTTCCACCGATCCCGCCCTGCAGCGGATGATCGCGCAATTGTTTGAGCGCTTGGACAACATCAAAGGAGAATCGCAACCGGAGCGCATCGAGGTGAACCTGGCGAACGGCTCTTTCCGTTATGCCGCCGCCTGACCCGACTGCCTTCGGAATTCCAGTCTGAGCAGGACGTAATTATGCCGGGCCCTTTGGTATTCGTGGTGGACGACGAGCCGGCCATCGCCGGCACGCTGGAAATTATTCTGCGCGAGGAGAACTACACGGCCGTCGGCTTCTCCGACCCGTTGGCGGCGCTGGCGGCTACTCGCGGTATCCAGCCCGATCTTCTGCTGAGCGATTACCACATGCCGGGAATGGACGGCCTCACCCTGGCGGGTGAAGTCCTGCGCCGTTGCCCCAAATGCAAAGTGCTGATGTTCTCCGCCGTTCCCATGCTGGCCGCCGGACACCCAGAGCGGCATCGCTTCGAGTTCCTCGATAAACCCATGCCGATGCGCCACCTTCTCGACCGCTTGCAGGCCGCGCTCAGCGCCTAGGTACAGCCGCCCTCGGCTGCGGGGTCCCCAGCAAGACTCAATTCGGGCTTGCTGGGGTGCCCTGTACGTGCCAGACGCGCGTAAGCGCGACTGGCAACCGTTTCTCCGGAGGTGCGCTACGCGCACCCGCCCAGCCGATGGCGACTGGGCCTACACGTTATGTCCGATGGCATTCTTCAGTGGCCGGCGCAAGGCGAATATGGCTGCGCCCGCAGCCACGCCCAGTATGGCCAGAAAGAAGAAGAAGGACTGGCGCGACATCTTCTCGTAATAGGTTCCCAGGTATCCCGACAGGAAGTTGCCGAAGAAGCTCGACAGGAACCACATTCCCATCAGCATGCTCACCAGCCGCGCGGGGGCGACCTTGGTCACCAGCGAGAGCCCTATGGGCGACAGATACAGCTCGCCCACCGTGTAGATGAACGTGCTGCCCACCAGCCACAGGAAGCTGATTCTCTGGGTCGCGCCCAATCCCCGGGTGATGTACATCAGCGGCAGGAACGAGAGCCCCAGCAGCACGCAGCCGATGGTCATCTTGCTCACGCTCGCCGGCTCACTTCCCCGCCGCGACTGCCAGCCCCAGTACATATTGAGCAGCGGCGTAAGCAGGAAGATGAACATCGGATTGACCGCCTGGAACCAGGTCGAGGGCAGCTCCACGCCGAAGATGTGCCAGTCCGTGTTGCGGTCGGCGAACAACTGTATGGTGTTGCCCTGCTGCTCGTAGACGCCCCAGAAGACTATGTTCAGCATGCACAGCACCACCAGGCCGATGATGGCCTTCCATTCCCTCGGGGTAAGCTTGGCTTTCTCGATGTGGGCTTCACGGGCCCGGGTCATCTGGTCTTCCGCCAGGTACCGTTGTCCCCAGAGGTAAAGCACCAGCCCGGCCACCATCCCGACTCCGGCGGCGGTGAATCCATAGTGCCAGCCGTAGACCTGCCCCAAGGTTCCGCAGATCAGCGGCGAGAAAAATGCGCCCAGGTTGATCCCCATGTAAAAGATAGTGAAGGCGCGGTCCCGGCGCGGATCGTCCGGCGGATACAGGCTGCCCACCTGGGTTGAAATGTTGGGCTTGAAGCAGCCGTTGCCCAGGATCAGGAAACACAGGGCGACCAGGAACATCGACTCGATGGCCATCAGAAAATGTCCGATCGCCATCAGGACTCCGCCGACCACCACCGTCTTGCGCTGTCCCAGCACCCGGTCAGCCAGCATTCCGCCAAAGAACGGGGTCAGGTAAACGAAGCCCGTGTACAGGCCGTAGATCTCCGACGACAGCGGCTGAATCGCCATCGGCCCGAAGACCGACTCGATGCCGCGCTGCAGCATGGCGAAGCCGACCACATGCGACGTCCCCGTCTGCGCCCTCCGGATCAGGTAGTCGGCCATGTACAGCACCAGCAGCGCGCGCATGCCGTAGTAGGAGAAGCGCTCCCACATCTCGGTGAAGAAGAGCACAAACAGCCCTGCCGGATGACCGAGCAGCGTTCTCTGTCGACGCACGGTGTCGGCCGCGCTGCCTACGTTTGCGCCCGCGGCACTAAGATCTGTGTCGCTCAAAGGCTTCTCCTGATTCCATCCGGATTCGCACCAGATAACGGTCGAACGCAGTCTATCGATGCCGGTGGCTCTCGTGCAAATCGTGTAAGGCCCAGTCGACCCTCGGCTGGGCAGAGCGTGCGCAGCACGCCTAGTAATTCGGCTGCGTTGCTGGTCGGAACCCTCAAGGTTCCCGAAGGCTAAGATGACGCCCCCAGCAGAGCTGTTTCCCGCGCGCGCCGCCTGAAATACTGGAGCCGAAGCCCCGAGGCGTGTAATCTGGCTCTGAGAACTGTTCGCGACAGTCTTCTGAGAGGGATTCACACATGATGAGCAGCGCTAACACGATCGCCATTGTTGGTTGCGGCCTGATGGGATGCGATGTGGCCGCCATATTCATGACCGCCGGCTGGAACATACAGGCGGCGGAGCCTGATACGCCCAACTGGGAAGCGCGCCGCGCCCGGGTGCGCTCCTCCACCGCTCAAATAGAGGGAATCTTCTACCCGGAGCGCTTCCGCCTGGTGGCCGGCCCGGCCGAGATCGACTGGAGCCGCGTCCGCCTGGTGCTGGAAGCGGCTCCGGAGCGGCTCGAGCTCAAGCGCCAGATCTTCGCTGAGCTGGACCGCCTGGTTCCGCGCGAGATCCCTATCGGCTCCAATGCCTCGGGCTTCCGCATCACCGATATCGCCGGCCAGTTGAAGACGCGAAATCGCATGGCCAACCTGCACTTCTTCGCTCCCGCGCACCTGGTTCCGGCAGTGGAAGTAGTGCGCGGCGAGCACACCGACGCCGCTGCCGTTGACGCCCTCTACGACATCATGAAGTCCGTAGGACACATGCCGGTGCGCGTCAATCGCGACCTGCCCGGATTCCTGGCCAATCGCATCCAGCATGCGCTCATGCGCGAAGCCTGGGCCATCATCGACGAAGGCCTCGGCACGCCCGAGGACGTCGATGTCGCCGTGCGATACGGTTTCGGCTTCCGCTACGTCGCCGCCGGGCCGATTCTGCAAAAAGAATTCGCCGGGCTGGAGACGCAGCTTTCCGCCGCCCGCTCCATCTACCCGTCGCTGGCGAACAATACGGAACCGAGTCCCGTTTTGAAGAAAGCGGTTGACGAAGGACGCCTAGGCTTGAAGTCCGGACGCGGCTTCTGGACTTGGACTCCCGAGCAGATCAAGCAGGAACGCGAACGCTACGACCGTACCCTGCTGGCCGCACTGAAGCTGTTGCGCAGCTCCAAGGCCACCACCGAAGGCAAGTAGAGCAGCCCGCGGAACGTTGTTAGCGGATTTTACGCTTGAGAAGAGTGCGTCATCCTGAGCAAAGCGCCCGCTGATGTTTTTCAGCCCGGTGCTTTCCCGGGCTGAGCGGGCAGCGAGTCGAAGGATCTGCAGTTCTCACGATGTTCGTTGATCGCTTTATCCGCACAAATGCAGGTGCCTCGCGGCCCGGCTGTTATCAAAATGACTTCCTTGTCGGCGCGGAATCTGGGCACCCTCCTAAACTGAGGCACCATCAAATCAAGCCTCCGCTCGCCGTAAAGCCTCTCCAGCATGTATACTGTTAACAAGTCTGCATGAAGCATCAGTCTGCTAGAAGCATTTAGATCCGCGATTCTCCACGCCGATTTTTTCTGCTTTACTGCTCACTTTTTGCATCGCTGCATGCAGTGCCACATCTATATCTCAGGAGGTTAGTAAAGAAATGACTTTCGACGTCAAGTATTTTGCGACTCCGCTCAGCTCGCGGATTACCCTGGGCGAATTGAAAGTGGAGAAGGCGGAAGGCTCCAGCGAGAGCGCCTTCATGAAGACTCTGAAAGCGATGGGCGACAGCTACAGGCGGTATTGGGATCGCATTGCCGAGACCGGCATCCCGGCGCGTCTCCAGTAAGTCTTTCCCTGGACTTTAAGCGCGGGCTCCCCGCCCCGCTGCCTATATCGCGCTAATTCTTAGTAGGACAGACGAGAATGTTCGGGGCGAAGTGTGCTCCGAACATTTCACTGTTCTTAAGAAGCTGTCGGCCGGACGGACACTCAGTCCGCAATCCGAAATCAAGAATCTGAAATCAATAATCAAAAATGCTTCACCCGTGGTTGGCGCGGCTATAGGCCCGCAATTCGTTCACGATCTCCTCGGCGGCCGCCTCGGCGCGCTTCCCTTCTCCGGGATTGAATGAGATGGCTCCCACCCGCGCGTGGCCGCCGCCGCCGTAGCGTTCGCAGATGTTCGCCAGGTTGGTCAGGTTCTTGGCCGTGGTCCACGGATTCGAGCCCACCGAGATCTTCACGCGAAAGCTGCTCTTGCTCAGCCCCACGCTGTAAACGCATTCCGGATGCAGGTAATAGGGAATGAACTTGTTGTACCCTTCCAGGTCGTAATCCCGTATGTCGAAGAAGACGGTCCCATCGGCGCTGTGCGCACGGCTGCGCAGGATTTCGATCGACTTCTCGTGCCGCTTCAGCAGCGGCGGAATCACGGCGGCGACGAAGGGCTCCTCCACAATCTGCTGCAGCGGCCGCGTCGCCAGCAGCGGAATCAGCCGCGGCAGGAAGTCCGTGTCCGGCGTAGCCTCGATGGCCATGGTCAGTTTCATGGCCGGCTGCCTTAGCAATACCGCATCCTCGGCGCTGTCGTAGAGCGCCCCGTCGACGATGTCGGCCCAGTTCACCAGCTCCTCCACCGGCTGCAGGCGGAAGCCGAAGCGATTCTCGGCCACCGCGGCGATCAGTTTGGTGCAGGACTTGTAATCCGGATCGTAGAACTTCCGGTTGCTCTGCTCCTGCTCGAAGTGGGCCGCGTCCTCCGGCGTCAGGAACGCGCTCTGATGGTGATCGAACCACCAGGTGATCTTGGGCGACGCCGAGTACTTGAAATCGACGATCGCGTTTTCGTCGCCGGTGAACTGGCTTTCGTCGAACAGAGCTCCCGCCCTGTGCACCAGGCCCACGAATTCGAACTCCGCCTTGGCGCGAATGCGCTCACGGTAGAAGCGCGCGAAGAGCGAAGCCGAACTGGCCCCGTCAAAACATTTGTGGTGATAAAAGACCCGAACTAGCACTCGGTCCCTTTCCCGGGAGAAGCTCCTGCGCGATCCGCCCACCCAGCGCCAATACCGCGCCTGCTGGTGCCTTGGCCGTGCCTGGAGCTCTCCCTTCCCTGCGTAGTGATCTCGGAATACTGGCAATGCGAAAACGAATAGGAATGACATCTTGAGCGAACAATGTCAAGTGCCGAGTAAAAGCAGGACACCAGCACGGGGACCCTCCCGTAGGGCGGAGCGAAAATAGTCCAGGGTGAACCCGGAGCGAAGCGAAGGGAAATCCTGGGTTAGTTTGACAGACACGCCCCCGCCCCGGAGGGCCGGTCGAATCGCTGCACTCAGCTTTTGAGTGGACCACCGTCCTGCTTTTTATCTGGCCTGCTGCTCGGCCAGGTCGCCAATTACCGGCAGCTTGAACAGGGCGCCCTGGTAAGCCTTGATCAGCAGCACGATCCAGGCAATCAGGAAGGCCAGGTTCGCCGTCGGCCAGAGAACCCACCCGATCCAGGGGATCATGACAACCCCATGCAGCAGCAGCCACGCCAGCGAGAGGAATATCGACTGAAAGGCGTGGAAGCGGACGAAGCGGTTGCGGTTGTAGGGCTGCACCAGCAGGAAGATGATGGCGGCCAGAAAGATATAGCACAGCATTCCAGCCACGTTTTCCGGAATGCCCAGGGCACTGGGAGCCGCCGCTTCCACGGAAGGAGGAGCCTGATCGCCAAGACCAGCGCCGCTGGTGCGAGGTATGGCCGTTCCACATTTGGGGCAGAAGGCGGCATTGTCATCGACGCGCTCACCGCAAGCTGTACAGTATGGCATCTGCCCTCCGCGAAAATCGCGTCATCCCGGGCACCGCGCCGGTGTTCCTGCTCCGCCTCAGAAAACGCGCCGCCCCTTGGCCTGGCACTGCTCGCAAACCCCGTAGATCTGGAAGGTGTGCCGGGTGGTGGCGTAGCGATGCTTGCGGCCGATTTCCCGCTCGACCTTTTCGATCTCCGGCGAAAAGAACTCCACCGAGGCCCCGCACTCGACGCACAGCATGTGATGATGATTGCGCCGGTTGAACTGATGTTCGTAGCGCGCCACTCCGTCCTGAAAGGCGACCGCGCTGGCCAGCCCGCAATCGGAGAGCAGCTTCAGTGTGCGGTACACCGTGGTAAAGCCGACATGGGGATCGTGGCTCTGCACCAGGTGGTGCAATTCCTCGGTGGAAAGATGGTCGCGCGTCTCCAGAAAGGTGCGCAGAATCAGGTCGCGCTGCGTGGTGCGTTTCAGGCCAACCCGCTTCAGGTGGCCGTAGAAGACCTCCGCCGCCACGCGCAGCATCTCGTTTGACACCGAAGAATAATCGTCCACACGTTTCTGCAGCATGCCGCTCCGCCGATACCGGCCCGCAACGGGCAACCACACGGTTGCTGATGCGTACAGGGCCACATTGAGCATAACACCGGCCCTTGCGACCACCCAAGCGGATCTCGACTGGTTCCCAGTGCCTAGTTCTCGGTTCTCAGTTCGACTGCGACTGCGTAGGGACAGCCGCCCTCGGCTGTCCGGCGGAGCGAAGCTCCGCAGTCAAAGCAGATACGCCATCTGCGTAACCGCTATAGAATCTGGGAACCGGGAACTGGCAACTGAAATACAATCTTCTCAAGGCCAATGCATCACCTCGAGTCTCCCGCCGCTAACACTCAGCCATCGCTCTGGCGCTCGCCACGTCTGCGGCGACTGCTCCGCATTGCAGCCGTATTGCTGCTTGTCTTGTTGGCGTGCCTGGCCGCCTTCGCCACCTGGATTCGTCACGCTGCCCTGACCGCCCTGCCACAGCTTGATGGCACGATAACCGCAAAGGGTTTGAGTTCGCCTGTGACCGTGCTAAGGGATGCCCATGGCGTACCGTCCATCACGGCAAGTTCCCTCGAAGACCTGTTTTTCGCCCAGGGGTACGTCACCGCGCAGGACCGCCTCTGGCAAATGGACATGAGCCGCCGCTTCGCCGCGGGCGAGCTGGCCGCTATTCTGGGGAGCGACTACGTCCAGACGGATATCGCCCAGCGCGTCCTTGGACTCCGCCAGGTGGCCGAGAGAACCGCCACGATTTTGCCGGCGCCGCAGCGAGCGTATTTCGAAGCCTATGCCCGTGGCGTAAACGCTTACGTGGCCGCACACCGCGATTCTCTGCCCCTGGAGTTCCGTATCCTGCGTTATTCGCCCCGCCCATGGACGCCGGCCGATTCCTTCCTGATCGGCGCCATGATGTCGGAGATGCTGAACGAGCGCTCGCATTTCGACGAGTTGGCGCGCGAAAAGATTGTCGCCCGGCTTGGCCCGGAGTTGGCCGCTGATCTCTACCCGGTGACCACCGGACGCGACATTCTGCCCGATGGCGAGCGCCCTCGACCCGCAACCGAAATTGACGAGGAAGCCGCCCTTGTCAGCAACCTGGCCCAACCGGGCCAACCGCGCGCCGTTCATCTGTTTCCTTGGGAAGAAAGTTTTATATCAGTTCCTCCAGAGACAAGCTTTCCGTCATCGGCGACATTTGTATCGGCGGGGACAAGTGTTGTATCAGGGCACGACTTTACTCTCGCTCCCGGCTCCAACAACTGGGTGCTCTCCGGGGCCCACACGGCTAGCGGCAAACCGCTACTTGCCAACGATATGCACTTGCCGCACCGCATCCCGGACACCTGGTACGAGCTGCACCTCATCCTCGGGGCCCCCGCCGTGCCCGCAGTTGGCGCGGTGGGGCAAACTAGCGGAACGTTTGACGTCGCCGGCGTCAGTTTGCCGGGGGTGCCGTGCATCATCGTCGGCCACAATCGCCGCATTGCCTGGGGCTTCACCAATCTCGGACCCGACGTCCAGGACCTCTACATCGAGACCTTCAACGAGCGTGGCGAGTATCTGACTCCGCAGGGCTGGCAGAAGCCGCTTGTCCGGCGCGAGGTCATTCGTGTCAAGCATGGGCGCGACCGCACCATCGATGTCGTAGTCACGCGGCACGGCCCTATCATCACGCCGGCCCTCAGGCGCGAATCCCGGCAGCTCGCCCTGCGTTGGACCATCTATGACTCGATCACCCCGGCAAACGCAACAAAAGCGTTTGCCGGGGGCCCCGACGCGGTCTCCGGCTCGTTTCCCTTTTTCGATCTCAACGCCGCCGGCAACTGGGAGGAATTTCGCCGCGCGCTTTCGCAGATGGCCAGTCCCGGGCAAAACGTCGTCTATGCAGATGTTGATGGTCACATTGGCTACCAGGCCACCGGACTGATCCCCATACGGGCCTCCGGCGACGGCACTCTGCCCGTGAATGGCAGCGACGACGCGCACGAGTGGCAGGGATACATTCCCTTTGACGAGTTGCCGCGGCTCTTCGACCCGCCTTCCGGAATCATCGCCACCGCCAATAACCGCGTCGTTCCCGATGACTATCCTCACCTGATCACTACCGACTGGGCGGGGCCCTATCGCGCCGAACGCATTCACCATGTGCTCGCCAGCGGCAAGAAGTTCACCCGCGCCGACATGCTGGAGCTCCAGACCGACGTCTACTCCGACCTGGACCACTTTCTCGCCGAGCGCCTCGTTTACGCCATCGACCATTGGCCGCAGGCCTCCCCGCGCGCCCGCGAGGCAGCCGCGCTGCTGCGCCAGTGGGACGGGCGCATGGCAGCCGACTCCGCAGCCGCCGCCATCGAACGCCATGCCCGCCTGAATCTTTATGAAACTCTTCTGCAGGGCAAGTTAGGCGACGACGCTACGCGCTATCGCTGGATGAACTCCGGCTCCTGGCTGGAACACGTCGTCCTGCACAGCCCGCCCAACTGGCTGCCGCCGGGATACGCCAGCTATGACGAGCTGCTTGCCGCCATGGTGGAGAAGACGGTGAACAGCTCCCAAGCGCCGTCCACGCTTGCCGACTGGCGCTATGGGCGCGACTTTCCGGTGGAGATCGCGCATCCGATTTTTTCCAAGGTGCCGATTCTGAAGCGGTGGGCCGGACCGGGCCTTCACCCGCAATCCGGCTCCGGCGATACGGTGAAGCAGGTCGGACGCGCCTTCGGCCCTTCCCAGCGGATGACCGTCGACTTTTCCGACCTCGATGCCAGTACCTTGAATGTGGTCTATGGAGAGAGCGGGAACCTCTTCAGCCCATATTTCGGCGACCAGTGGCAGGCGTGGTATGCGGGCACTACCTTCACGCTTCCCTTCAGCAAAACGGCGGTGGAAGGCTCCGCCGCACATCGGCTGACGCTTCAACCATTTTAGATTTTTGATTTTAGATTTTTGATTGAAGATTGCATTGCCCCGAGCACAGCACGCATCCAATTTCAGATTGAGCTGCCGCAAACCCTCAATCTGAAATCAAAAATCGAAAATCGAAAATTAGAAGGCCAGCTTCACGTCCACTGCCTGCCCGACGATATCCACAAGGGGCGGGTTTGCGCCGACCGGCGCGAGCGGTGTAAGGGGATTGCTGCCGGCTTGGTAAATCTGCAGCTCCCCACCCTCGATAACGTACATTACCTGGCGTCCGTTCAACGGCTTCAACCAGGCCATGCCGGTAACATCGTCGCTCGTAATCGACAACTGGCTGGAAACTTGATTGTAGGCAACGCTCCCGGTGCCCGGAGTGTAGACGGCCAGACAGCCGTTTTGTACGCTTGCGCCCAACGTGCAGCCGGTCGAGCCGATCCAGATCCTTGCGCCGGCAGGGCAGGTTCCCAGCGTATCTGTCGTCTCACAGGTAATGACCTTTGGAATCCCTTGCCCGAGAGTGACGATAGTAGGGGTAGTCGTGCCTAAGTTTGTGGACACATCTATGATCGATAGAACCCCGTGTCCTAGAGCGTTTGTATCCTCTCCAGCAACGTAGAGGGTAGTACCCTGCAGCAATCCCACTTGTGCTCCCCGTACACTCACCTTTCCTTGGAACGTGGCTACCCCTGTGAAATCCACCTGCGTCACCAACGCCTGGGAACTTGTCTTTCCCGTACTCAGCACGTACCCGGTCGAGCCATTGCTGGTAAAAACCGCCGTGATCGGGCGTGAAAAATTGCCGCTAACATCGTCGGTATGGGTCGGAGTGCAATCAAGACCGCTGGTACCGGCAATAGGGCCGATGTTCGTTAGCTGAGACATGCTATTTACAACCGTCGACTGTAGCAAGTCCACTACATCGCAGTTCTGGCTGAACGCCAGAATATTGAGCCCACTAACGCCGGGGATGACGGCGCCGGCGAGTGTTGTCGCTCCTGGCACAGGCACCGCCACGCCGCTGCCGACAGGGAGAGCCGTCGCTGGACTCAGCGGGGAACTAAAATTGAACAGCACCTGGTAAACCGCCCCTAGAATCTGCGCACCACCAGTGGTGCAGTTGTCCAGCCCTTCGCAAGCCGTAGGAACGGCGGCGTAGCCTACCCCAGTAACGGCTAGCCCAGGGACGCTGGACAGTACGCTCGATGTCGGTTCCGGCAGAAGAACCTGCCCGGTGATTGCCTCCGTGCCGTTATCCACCAGGTTCAATCTATTATTTGCGCTGTCAAAAACAATTACCCCGCCGGATGACTGCGTCATCAACGCCGGCGTACCCCCGATGGAGATGACGGAATTCGACAACTGGTCTCGGTCGGCATCCACGATATTCAGTGCGCCGGTGCCTAGAGAATTGAGGAAGCTGTTCGCCACGAAGGCTTTGTGCTTAAGTCCGCTGGCTACTCCGGAGCCTATCGTTCCGTTGGTGCCCGCCGCTACCACACTGAGCGTGAAGCTGCCGCTGGAGCCATCCGGGGCCGTCGCCGTTATGGTCGCTGTCTGATTCACCGCCGAGCCGGCGGTAAAGATGCACGTCGAACTGAGCGCGGTCGAACCCGAACTGATCACGCCATCGCCGCTTGCCGTCCAGGTAACCAGAGTGTTGGCGAAGTACGATGCCGATTGCCCAGGGGTCAGAGGAGTCGGGCCGGAAATGATGATCACAAGATTGTTGGAGCCGCCGCAGGAAACCATCGCCGCCGATATGCCACACAACAAAACGATCGCGAACGCCTTTTTCAAACCAGGCACCCCGAAACGAAAAATGAAACCTAAGTTGCTGGGACTCAACGAGTATAACAAACCAGGGATTAGGGGTTCGGGAAGCGGGATTCGGAATTCCTTTCGCGTTCAAGTTTCTTGCTGCGCTGGAATATTTCAGGAATAAATCCCTTACCCGCATTCTGAGAAACAATCTGCAATCCTGTAATCCCTGGACCGGATTCGCGGAAGGTAATACCCCGTGCCGTAGCCGGGCGATCAGCCCGGCGGTGATAGCGAAGGGTACAGCCACTTTGAATCCGCTGTAGCCCCTTTTCCATCATCCCTAGTCCCTATTCCCTGCTCCTAAGCCCTTGCTATGCTATCGTGTTGTAGGATTTTAAGAACATGTCTACTGACTTTCGAACCCGTCTGCAGCGTGGCCCGGTGCTTTGCGACGGCGCCATGGGCACCATGCTGTACGCCAAGGGCATTTTCATCAACCGCTGCTACGACGAGCTGAACCTCTCCCAGCCCGACCTGATCGTGGGCGTTCACCAGGAATACGTCAAGGCGGGAGCCGAGATACTGGAGACAAACACCTTCGGCGCCAATTCGTTTCGTTTAGCCCGCCACGGATGTCAGGCATTGGTGGCCGAGATTAACCGTGCCGGTGTCGAACTGGCCCGCTCGGCGGCCGGGAACGACGCGATGGTAGCCGGCTCAGTCGGTCCCCTGGGGGTCCGCATTGAGCCGCTGGGAAAAATCGGCCTGGATGAGGCTCGCGCCGCCTTCGCCCAGCAGATCGCCGCCCTGGCCAAGGCCGGGGTTGACCTGCTGATCTTGGAGACGTTCGGCTATGTCGAAGAGCTCCATCAGGCCATTCTGGCCGCCCAGGATGTTGCCCCCGGAGTCCCCATCGTCGCCCAGGTCACGATCGACGATGAGGGCAACGCGCTCGATGGCTCCACGCCGGAAAGCTACGGCCAGCGCATTGAGGAGTACCGTCCCGACGTGGTCGGCCTGAATTGCTCGGTCGGGCCCGCCGCCATGCTCGACGCTCTCGAACAGCTCCGGCAATACACCACGCTGCCGCTTTCCGTACAGCCCAACGCCGGCAATCCGCGCAATGTGGAGGGCCGCAATATCTATCTCTGCTCTCCGGAATACATGGCCGAATACGCCCGCCGCTTCGTGGATGTGGGCGCCACCCTGGTTGGCGGCTGTTGCGGAACCACCCCTGAGCACATCCGCGCCATGAAGTCGGCCCTGCGCATGGGCGAAGCGCGCGTCAGCTCCTACAAGGTAGTCTCAGGCTCGGCTGAGGCCGTCAAGCAGACCATCCCGCTGGCCAAGCGCTCCAAGCTCGGCGCCAAGGTGGCCGCCCGCGAATTCACCACCCTGATCGAGATCGTCCCTCCGCGCGGAACTACCATCGTCAAGGAGCTGGAAGGCGCCCGCTTCCTGAAGTCGGCCGGCATAGACGCCATCAACATCCCCGACAGCCCGCGCGCTTCGGCCCGCATGAGCAACCAGGCCCTGTGCCTGCTCATGCAGCAGCAGGTGGGCATCGAAACCGTTCTGCACTACACCTGCCGCGACCGCAACGTGCTCAGCATCCAGAGCGACCTGCTGGGCGCAGCCGCCCTCGGGCTGGTCAACCTGATCTGCATCACCGGCGATCCGCCGAAGCTCGGCAATTATCCCGATGCCACCGCCGTCTTCGACGTCGACTCAATCGGACTGGTCAACGTCGTGCACAACCTCAACCGCGGCGTCGATATCGGCGGCAACCCTATCGGCGCGCCCACGGCATTCGTCATCGGCGTCGGCGCCAACCCCGGCGTGCCCAACATCGAAGAGGAGATTCGCCGCTTCGAATACAAGGTGGAGGCCGGAGCCGACTTCGCCGTCACCCAGCCGGTCTTCGACGTCGAGCTGCTGGAGCAGTTCCTGCGCCGCATCGAGCACCTGCACATCCCCGTGCTGGCCGGCATCTGGCCGCTGACCAGCGTGCGCAACGCCGAGTTCATGAAGAACGAGCTGCGCGTCTCCGTGCCTGACTCGATTCTCGCTCGCATGGCCGCCGCCAAAACATCGGAAGCAGCGCGCGCCGAAGGCGTCGAGATCGCCCGCGAGATGCTCTCCCACGTGCGCTCCATGGTGCAGGGCGTGCAACTGGCGGCCCCGTTCGGCAATTACCGCGCCGCCGTCGACGTGCTGGAAGTGCTGGGGGACTCCCGCAAAGCAGGGGTTAGGGATTAGGGATTAGGGATTAGGGATCAGGGATCAGGGAACAGGGAACAGGGAACAGGGAACAGGGAACAGGGAATGTTGCACTCACTTGATGATGGAATGCTTATTGATTTTTTGTGGAAGTTACAGGCGCATCCATCTCGCTTGCGCTAACTGCGGAGGCCGCGGCTAGCGCCTCGCGATTACTGTGCTGGATGATTCATCTGTTTGGTACTGGCCGTTTAATCTGAAATCAAAAATCGAAAATCATAAATCTGAACTAATCCCTAAACCCTGAATTTCGAGGTGCACATGGTTACCGGCTACGGCAAACCCGAAACCCTCGACGTCACCGAGATCGCGCGGCGCCCGCTGCGGGTGGAAGACTGCGCCCTGGTCATCATCGACATCCAGGAACGGCTGCTGCCGCACATGTTCAACCGCGAGGAGGTCGCCCGCAACGCCCAGCTCCTGGTGCGGCTGGCCAACATCCTCGAGGTCCCCGTGCTGGTGACCACTCAGTACGCCAAAGGCCTCGGGCCGACCATTCCGGAGCTCTGCACTCTGCTTCCCGGCGCCCGCCAGCTCGACAAGCTGGAGTTCAACGCCTTCTCCGACGCGGGCGTCTGCGCCGCCGTCAAAGCTCTGCCCGGCAAGCGCACTACTTTGCTGCTGACCGGCATGGAGGCCCACGTCTGCGTCATGCAGAGCGCGCTGGGAGCGTTGAACCAGGGATACATCGTGCACGTCGCCTCCGACTGCATCGCCTCGCGCGTCGAGTGGAACTGGCGCATCGCGCAGGAGCGCATGCGCGCCGCCGGCTGCATCATCTCCTCCACCGAGATGATCATGTACGAGCTGCTCGGGCGCAGCGGCACGCCGGAGTTCAAGGAAATTCTGAAGTATGTTCGGTAATCTGATGTGTTATTTAATATTTATTTGTTCAACAAATATCTATTTGTCTGGCTAACAAACATCGATCCAAAGGCTTTGAAAGGGCGCGGCTTCAGCCGCGCCGAAAGCGCCCTCTTTGGGATGTGGGCTTCAGCCCCTGAGGGTACGGATTTTCAGCCTGAGGTAGCCGCCGTTAAGACGTAGGCCCAGTCGCCCTCGGCTGGGCGGGCGTGCAAAGCACGCCTAGACCTGAGGATCACACGCAAGACCGGGCCACTCACACCATGTCTACCGACGCCACAAACCTGAAGCCCTCCAGCACCCTTGGGGAACAGGACCGAATCTTCGCTCCCGCCTTCTCCCTGCTGGACGAGGCGGTACGGGAGCGCGTCTTCCCCGGGGCATCGCTGGCAGTTGTCTATCGTGACGAGCTAGTCGCTTCATGGGCCGCCGGCCGCTTCACCTACGACGCCGCCTCTCCTCGCGTGACTCCCACCACGGTCTTCGACCTCGCCTCGGTAACCAAGGTCGTCGCCACGACCACCATGGCGATGATCCTCTATGAACGCGGTCTGCTTCCGCTCGATGCGCCGGTAGTTGATCTGCTGCCTGCGTTTGGCTTTGCCCCTGACGGCAAGCCCTCGGACGATCTTCGCCGCCGGCAGGTCACGGTGCGCATGTTGCTGGCTCACAGCGCCGGGCTGGCAGACTACGAAAAGCTTTTCCTCCGCGCCACCACTCGCAAAAGAGCTGCTCCGGCTCGCCCTGACTTCACCGCTGGTGGCGCCGCCGCTCAGCCGCGCCTGCTACAGCGATATTGGCTTCATCGTCCTGGGCGAGCTGCTGACGCGCATCGCCAAAGAACCACTCGACCAGTTCTGCCAGCGCGAGATCTTTCAGCCCTTCGGAATGAAGACCGCCCGCTTCTGCCCGCCCGCAGAGCTAAAGGCCGCCATTCCTCCCACACAGGATGACCGCGACTTCCGCATGCGCATCATCCAGGGTGAGGTCAACGACGAGAACGCCAGCGTCATGGGCGGCGTCGCCGGGCATGCCGGCCTGTTCGCCAACGCGGTCGATGTCGCCCGCTTTGGACGATGCATGCTTACTGGCGGGGCGCCCATCGTGCGACCGGAAACCGTTCGCCTCTTCACCACCCGCCAGGCGGAGCCGCCAGGAACCTCGCGCGCCCTAGGCTGGGATACGCCTTCACCGCCCTCGCAGTCGGGACAACGATTCTCCGCTTTCTCCTTTGGCCACCTCGGCTACACCGGCACCTCGCTGTGGTGCGATCCGGAGCGCCGGCTTGCCGTCGCGCTGCTCACCAATCGCACCTGGCCGGACCGCTCGACCCAGGAGATCAAGCGCGTACGTCCGCTGGTGCATGACGAAATTGTGGCCGCCGTCGAGGAGCACCTCCAGTGATGCGCACGCCTCGCGGCTCTTCCGCGCGAGGTTCCAGTAAAGATAAAGACCCATCCCGCGGAATGCGACCAGCGCTTTCCCGAGGTGAAGGCGGCCCACATTTGCCGCAGTTAGCAAATGTGGGGAAAAGCACTAACAAGATTAAGGTCTTCGCCACATCCTCTGCGCGGCCCTCTGCCATTACAATGGACGTGGTTCTCTGGCACTGCCCTGAAATTCTTTCGCCTTAGTCAGGTATCGATGGATAAATTTGTCATTCGCGGCGGCAATCCCCTACTGGGCACGGTTCGTATCAGCGGCGCCAAGAACGCCGCTCTGCCCGCCATGGCCGCCGCCATTCTCACCGAAGAGCCGGTGATTCTGGAGAACATTCCCCAGGTGCGCGACATCGAGACCGAGCGTCGTCTGCTCGCCTCCATGGGCGCCGAGGTCGAGCTCGGCTACGGACGCGCGCATCATCGCACCACCATCTGCTGCCAGAAGCTCACTCGCGCCGAAGCCGGCTACGACCTGGTAAAGACCATGCGCGCCTCCACCCTGGTTCTGGGACCGCTGGTGGCCCGTTGCGGCGTGGCCCGCGTCTCCATGCCCGGAGGCTGCGCCATCGGAGCGCGCCCCATCGATCTGCACATCAAGGGACTGCAGCGTCTCGGAGCCGAGATCACCCAGGAGCACGGATACATCGAAGCCCGCGCCGAGCGCCTCAAGGGCAATCACATCGCCTTCGACAAGATCACCGTCACCGGCACCGAAGACCTGCTGATGGCCGCCGTGCTCGCCGAGGGCGAGACCGTGATGGAGAATTGCGCCCGCGAGCCCGAGGTCGCCGATCTGGCTGCCCTGCTCGTCAAGATGGGCGCCAACATCGAAGGCGCTGGAACCTCCACCATCCGCGTGCGCGGCGTCGAGCGGCTGCACGGCGCCCGCCACCGCATCATTCCCGACCGCATCGAGGCCGCCACCTTCATCATCGCCGGCGCTCTTACTGGCGGAGACCTGCTGGTCTCCAGCTGCGCTCCGCAGCATCAGGCCACGCTGCTGCGCAAGCTGGAAGAGGTCGGAGTCAAGTTCCACGTCAATGGCGAATCCATACGCGTGATGGGCGACGGCCCCTTCAAGGCCGTCGACATGGCCACCGAGGAGTATCCCGGCTTCGCCACCGACGTGCAGGCGCAGTACATGGCGCTGGCCACCCAGTCCGAAGGCGCTTCCGTGATCACCGAGAACATCTTCGAGAACCGCTTCATGCACGCCCTTGAACTGGTGCGCATGGGCGCCGACATCAAGATCGAAGGCCGCCGCGCCGTCGTTCGCGGCAAGACTCCGCTCTCCGGCGCCGCCGTCCTGGCCAGCGACCTGCGCGCCTCCGCCTCGCTCGTGCTGGCCGCCCTCGTGGCCGACGGCGAGACCATCATCGACCGCGTCTACCACATCGACCGCGGCTACGAGCACATCGAAGAGAAGCTGCGCGGCGTGGGCGCGCAAATCCGCCGCATCGGCGAAATGCTGCCCAAACGCGCAGGCGCATAGAGGCTGAGAATACAAACCGAAATTAATAGCTGGTGCCCCACCTTCGCGAGCGCAGCGAGCTAAGGTGGGCTAGAGTTCGCGCCTATCGCGCCGGAGGCGCAATGTTCGTTAGCCCCACCCTTCAGGGTGGGGGAGTGGAAGCCATATGTGATCGAGTCCCGTAGGGACGGTGCTAACTACCACGGCTCGTGGGTGTCCCATCTATGACGAGATCTGCGGGTGCCCCAGGTTCGCGCCGTGCTGTTCGGCGCTAACCTGGGAGTGGTTCCATCACCGACCTCCTTGCGCTAAGCTATCCCCATGACGCACGGACTCAAGCGTCTTCAAGCATCCGGACAGTCGCACTTCATTACATTTAGTTGTTATCAGCGTCTGCCCAACTTACGTGAGCGGCAATTCTGTGAGGAGTTGCTAGCCGTTCTGGAAGCAGCGCGTAAACATTTTGGCCTGCGAGTCTATGGCTTCGTCTTTATGCCCGAGCACATACATTTGCTGCTGAGTGAACCAGACCGCTTTACGCTGGCCGACGTAATTCATGACATAAAGCTGTCTTTGGCCAAGCGGGTTCGGGGGTCACAGGCAACTGGAGGCGGCGATGGACGTTTTTGGCAGGCACGCTACTATGATCGCAATATTCGAAGCTACGGGGACTTTGTGGAAAAGCTGCGCTATATTCACCGCAACCCGGTGAAGCGTGGATTGGTGAAGAAGCCCGAGGAGTGGCCCTGGAGTAGCTTCCGCCACTATGCGCTGGGAGAGTTAGGGGTTGTCGAAATCGAGTCGGAGTGGACAGCCAAGGCACGAAGTTTCGCAAATAAGAGCCGCAACCCAGGTTAGCGCCGGACAGCCGAGAGAGCCATTTGCTTGAGCGACACCGTTCAACCGGACAGCAGGCTTGTCTCAAATGAGTCTCTCGACGGCGCGAACCTGGGGCACCCGGCTAGGCCTGTAGCTAAATCAGTCGTTCCAGAGCAGTACCATTTGCTCAAAGAGGAACTTGCCATGTCCGCTGAAATGGATAGTCTAGTCCAGCGCGTCAGAAGGTTTGAACGACAAAATCGACAGCTGAGACTCGTTGGGCTGGGATTTGCTCTGTGCCTTCTCATCCTCTTACTAACGGGTGCCACCAACGGACCCAGAACCATTGAAGCAGAGAAATTTGTTCTTCTCGACAACCATGGGCGCACAAGGCTTACGATTGGCACACCAGCTCTGGCAGGTGCGACGGTAGACACAAACCCAGACGACCCGGTCGTCTGGCTGTCCGATGAAAAAGGGGCAGACCGGGCAATGCTGACTCTTGACGGTTTATTTTTTGCAAGCAGCAAAGGCAAGCCGACCGTGAGCCTCAGCAGCAAACATGACGGTACGTCCGGGTTGAAGTTTTATGGAATCAACGGGAAAGTTTCTTGGTCAGCTCCCTAGCGGATGTCGGCTTGTGGCCCGCTCAGGTCCATAGCTGGCTTGAGTAGAGCAGTTTCCCGTTCAGAAAATAGCTTGTGTGGGGCATCGTATCTAAGAAATGCGGGTGCCCCAGGTTCGCGCCGTGCTGTTCGGCGCTAACCTGGGAGTGGTTTCATCACCGATCACCTTGATTGTGCCCGGTTTTTCGCAGATGCGAGATTCTATCTACCCGAGCACGTTCAGCAGGCTCGATGAGCTCGAGGACGACGTGTTGTTGAGGCTGTCCAGGAGCTGCGAAACCGAATTCGACGATGAACTGCTGCTACCGCTCAAGCTCTGGCTGAGCGTCTGCAAATAACTCGCGCCCGGGGAGCTCGCCGAACTGGAGGCGAGCTGTGCCATTAGCAGGCCGGCGTCCGAGTTATCGCCCATGGCCATTGCCTCGATGATCGCCTGTATCTCCGCCTGCGTCGACGCCGAGTTACCCGCCGAGTTCGTCGTAGTGGCGGCCGCGCTGCTGCTCGCTGAAGAGGTCGCGCTCAGCGCCGTGGCGCTCAAAGACAACATGTCTTCCAAGGCGGAAGACAGATCGTTGTTGCCGAGGTCGCTGCCGAGCTGATTCAGTTCGCTGACAAACGAACTTTCGTCGCTCGATGACGAGGCGATGCTCGACAACAGGCTCGTGGTGATCCCGCTGGAGTCCGTCGTCGCGCTCGACGAAGACCCCGTACCATTGAGTGCATCCTCGGAGAGCGTGACAAAGTCCTGCTGCGCCGATGACAGATTGCCGCTCTGCAGGTCTTTGGCCAGCTGATTCAGGTCGCTGGCGAACTGGTTGGCTGTCGAGGATGAGCCGAAAATCTGTGACAACAGGCTGCTGGTAATTGCGTTGGTGGACACTCTTCTACTCCTGGGCGAGCCTGACAAGCTCGGCCGGATTTAATCACCTCATCTATCGGCACAAAAGTTGAGGAAATTCAGTCGATTTCTGAAAATTCTGCAGGAAATCTAAAAACTTACGGGTGCCCTGGGTGTGGGTGCCCTGGGAGGTGGCCCCACTTACGCCCCGTGATTGGTTTGAATGGGTATTTGTCTGTCCGGCCAAGAACCATCTTCCTCGCTCGCTTTGGCGGCAGGGACTCTTGTCAAGCCCCTTCGAAGGCTAACCTGATGATTCCATTAGTCAAATAGCATGTCACATTTCCCCGCTGAATCTGTCATTCTGGAAATAGGAGCAGATATCCTTCCGTACCTCGTGTAAGAGATGAGGCATCGGAGCTAACCGTAAATAAATCAAGAATTTACCTGTAAGTCCAGCGTGCTCAGGAATTTGGCTCGATTAACGCTAGCTAACTCATAGATTGCAAAGAATTTGGCTAAGAATACCGGGGGGAAGGGCTATCACTCCCGTCCCGGAAACCGGCTGCGGTAAACCGTCGCCTCCGGCGTACCCGGCGTGCTGAAGGCCGCCACCTTCTCCAGCCAGCGCGGGTTTCTCTCCACCGCCTGGGCGACCGGATCGCCGCTGAAGGCGACCACGTAGTCGGCCACCTGCGCCGGACAGCTCAGCCCGGCATCCCAAACCATCTTCGTCTCGGTGTCCACTACCCGGCGCAGCCGCACGTTGGCCCTCTGCAGAGCCCCGACGTGTTCGCCGGTGTACATCAGCAGGGTCGAGTCCGGCGGAAGCCGCCGCAGAAAGCCGGCCAGTTGCGCCTCCAGACGCAGGCGCGAGGCGGAATTGGTTTGCGCCTCGCGCAGGCAGATCGGACCCGCGCGGCCGATTGTCACGTAGTTGGCTACTAGTAACAGAACCAATACCGCGGCCACAACCGTACTCAGGGTGCCCCAGGTCCCGCGCCGCCCAAAGGCACTTTCGATAGAAGTGTTGCGGCAGACTGTAGTAGTACCATTCCTGGCAAACAGCTCATCGGTGCGGCGCTGACCTGGGGAATGGCCCCACGTCAGCCCAAAAACAGGGCGGGACGTGGGGCACCCACCAATTTTGCAAACGAATGCAATCAGCAGCGCGCTAAACACGGCGAAAGCCGGCAGCAGCTCCAGCCCGTAGCGCACGTTGTAGTAGGAAAACGGATACCACACCGGCACGAAGATCGGCACGCTGCCATAGGCAATGGCGTACGCATAGAACGGCAGCGGAAACCACAGCAGCAAAAGCGAGAGCGAACCGAAGTTGGAAGGTTCACCAACAGAAGGTGTCATCCCGCCGGGGTCACCAGCAAACGCCGCAGTTGCGTTTGATGGGGTGGTGAGTGACGCGCCCGCGTGGTTTTTCGGGACCCACCTCGTTGTGGGTCTGGCGGGTGCGGAGTCGAAGGACCTGCATTTATTTCGCGGCCATGCACTAAATGCAGGTCTCCAAGCGTAGCCTTGCTCTGGATGTCGGCACTACGACGAAAAAAGCAGGTCACCACCGTACCCAGCACTGCCAGGGTGAGCATCCATCCCTGCCAGCGGCCTTCGGCGAAGTTCAGTTTGGCGGCCTTCACAAAGTAGAGCGCCGCGGCGCCGGGGTCGTGTTCGCCCGGATACGGGCGCGCATCCACGCTGCGCTGCTCCAGCGCCTTGGCCGAATACGGGCCATTGAGCCAGTCCAGCGGCTTGTAGTTGATGGCGTAGTTGTGCGCCAGCCACAGCGCCGGCATCAGCGCACATAGCAGCGCGGAGGCCGCCAGGGCGCGCCACATCCGGCGCACCGGCGCGCTCCGGCTCTGCGCGGCGGGCCCAGCGCAAGACCGCCACTGTGCTGGCGCAGCCGATCACCAGGGCCAGCGCCCAGCCGTCATAGCGCGTGAGCATGGCGGCGGCTAGCGCGATGGCGCAGCGTTCGAGCGATCTCCACGGTTGCGCGGCCCTCAGCCCAGAATTGCGCTGGCGAGCCGAATCTGAGGTTCCTGCAGGCAAAGCCAGCCCGTGCATCGCTTCGTCGAAGTAGACGACCGCCCAGATCACCGTCGCCAGAAACAGCGATTCCGTCATCGCCGTGGCCTGCATGTAGAGCAGATCGGGATTGAGCGCCAGCAGGGCTGCCGCCAGCCACGCGGCGAAGCGCGGGGTCCCCAGCGAACGCCGTTGTTGCGTTTGCTGGGGTAGGAAGCGCGAAGCGCGGGCGCGAACCAGGCGAAACGTCCCGAGGACGGCCGCCACGTAGGCCAGCATGGAGACGATCGAGCCGCCGACGCCGCTGTGCCACATCCAGTCGTTGATAACGAACGGCACGCTGAGCAGGTGCGGCAGCGGCAGCCATACCGTGCCCAACTGCAGCGGGCTCGGCATGCGCGAGTCCAGCACGCGGCGCGCGATGTTGAGGTGCGCCACCGCGTCGCCGTAAAGCAAGATCTGGCCGTGCAGGAAGAACCACAGGAAGCTTGCCACCGAGGCCACGGCCGCAAACAAAGCGACGAGCGCCAGATCGAGCCTGAACTGGCGCACATCCGGCTCGCGCGGGAGCTCCGCAGCCGGGCTGCTTCTCAGCTCTACAGGCGCAAGGGTGCGCCCGGTTCGGAGCCTCAGGACGGACGAGATGTTCTCGATTGGCCAAGAAGTAAGTGTGAAAGCAGAGTGCGTGTGTGTTGTCTTTGTAAGAGCGCGGCTTCCTTCCGTGCCCTTTCAAAGATCCGGATTACAGCAACTGTTGTGGTGCTGTCTTAATCAAGATGCGTAAGGTTGCGGAAGAGATCGAAGCGCTGATGGATTTCGTCCGTGGTCAGCTGCTGCAGCCGCTCGGTGCCGAAGCGCTCGACCGCGAACGAGCCCATCACGCTGCCGTAGAACATGGCCCTGGTCAGCACCGGACGGTCCAGCTTGCCCTGCGAGGCGATGTACCCCATGAAGCCGCCGGCGAAGGAGTCGCCCGCGCCGGTCGGGTCCTGCACTTCTTCAATGGGCAGCGCCGGAGCGCGGAAGGGATGCAACGCCGTCGGGAAAGAAAATCGTCGCGCCGTACTCTCCGTGCTTGATCACCAGCGCGCGCGGCCCCATGGCCAGCACCTTGCGCGCGGCCCGCGGCCAGGCTGGTGTCGTTGGCCAGCAGCTTGGCTTCGCCGTCGTTGATGAGCAGGATGTCGACTTCCTTCAGGGTCTCGGTCAATTGCGGGCGGCTGACGTTGATCCACAGGTTCATGGTGTCGCCGCCGGTCATCTTGACGCGCGGCATCTGCCGCCGCACCTCAAGCTGCAGCGCGGGATCGATGTTGGCCAGGAAGAGGATACTCGGTATCGCCGTAGGCCTGCGGAATCCGCGGGCGGAAGTTCTGGAAGACGTTCAGGTCGGTAAATTTCGTCTTGGCCTCGTTGACGTTGTCGCCGTATTCGCCGCCCCAGTGGAAGGTCTTGCCGGCGGCGTGCTCGATGCCGGCGGTATCGACGCCGCGGGCTTTCATCACGTTCTCGTGCTCGGCGGTGAAATCCTCGCCCACCACGGCGACCACGCGCACCTTGGTGAAGTAGCTGGCCGCCAGCGAAAAGTACGTGGCCGAGCCGCCCAGGATTTTCTCCCGCTTGCCGTAAGGAGTTGCCAGCGTATCGAATGCCACCGAGCCCACCACCAGGATCGACATGCGTTATGCTCCCGTCTTTCCGCTCGTCGTCCGCCGACTCGCCGAAATACTTGCCGATGAGCAGCTTCAGGCGCGTCCGCGCCTCCGCCGGAATCGCTTCGCGCGAGGTAATGATGGCCGTCGCCAGCGCCGAACCGCACTTGCAGGTGCGTTCGTCGGGGCATGGCCGCCACCGCTTCCCGCACCACGTTGCAGGCGTTCTCGGCGTTCTTGTTGAGCACGGCGATGATCTGCTCCACCGTAACCTCGTCGTGTCCTGGATGCCAGCAGTCGTAATCGGTGACCATGGCGACGGTGGCGTAGCAAATCTCCGCCTCGCGCGCCAGCTTGGCCTCCTGCAGGTTGGTCATGCCGATCACGTCCATGCCCCAGCTGCGGTAGAGATTGCTCTCGGCCTTGGTGGAGAACTGCGGACCTTCCATGCAAACGTAGGTTCCGCCCAGCTTGCCGACTACGCCGGCGTTGCATGCAGCCCTTGGCCACCACCTTGGCCACGTCCATGCAAACCGGGTCGCCGAAGGCCGACGTGCGCCACGATGCCGTCGCCGAAGAAGGTGGAGACCCGCTGCTTGGTGCGGTCGTAGAACTGGTCGGGAATCACGAACTCCATCGGCTTGTGCTCCTGCTTGAGCGAGCCGACGGCGGAGATCGACAGGATGCGCTCGACGCCAAGCTGCTTCATGCCGTAAATATTGGCGCGGAAGTTCAACTCCGTCGGCAGGAAGCGGTGTCCGCGGCCATGCCGCGCCAGGAAGGCGACCTTGCGTCCCGCCAGCGTTCCGAGCACGTAGGCGTCGGAAGGATCGCCAAAGGGTGTCTGGAGCGCGACCTCGCGCGTCCACCGTGAGGCCCTTCATGGAGTACAGACCACTGCCGCCGATGATGCCAATTTCCGCTTCTGCCAAGTTTGCGCTCTCCTCTCTCTCGTCCAGCAAACGCAAAGGAATCGCCGAGATTTATGTGCGAGACCCGGCGCGATTATACAGGAAGCGCCCTCCGGCGCGTATGCCCGAGCGACTACGCTCACGCGCGGCGCGGGCCGACCGGGCTGCAGCTCGCGGCTGGCGGCTGATCGGTGCAAAGGTCTTCTGGATCGCCTGCAAGGCTTGCAGCCGCGTCCCGGCGGGCAGGCCTTCGATGGCAATGGTGTATGTGCCGGAGACGGAAATTTCGACCGGCCCTTCGTCGGTCTGCCACTGTCCGTTGCCATCGCGCAGCGGGTGCACTTCCTGAACAGTGATGTACCGCTTGGCCAGCGAGGCGGCATAGAAGCGCGCGAACTCCTTGGCGTCGTCCGCGGTAGCCCAGCGCGTCACCGAGATCAACGCGTACGGAGGGCCCGGACGGGCGGTGTTCTCGTAGGTGAAGTAATATCCTCCGCGCCAGCCCTGCGCCAGCTGTTCGCGCTTGCCGAACCATTGCCAGAGCAGCATGGAGATATCGAATTGTCCTAGCGCGCCGAAATCATAGCGCTTGTAAGCCGGCTGCAGCGCCGGGTCCAGTGTGGGAACCTTCAGCGGCGGGACGATTTCTCCAGCCAGGTACGTCTCCGGCTGCATAATCTGGCGCGTATCCACCGGCGGTTTCTCGAAAGCGCCCTTGAAAGCCGCGTCCTGTCCTTTCTTGGCGAGCACCTGGCGCTCGAATTCCAGGCCCTGCGTGTAGGGGAAGGTCAACGCCTCGCGCAGAAACAGCGGCGCCTTGGCGAACATTGGCGTCTGGCCGCCCTCCACCATGTGGGCACTTGATGGCGTCGACGATCTCCGGCGATTCGGCGACACTGCGCCCCACGGGAGCCAGCACATAATCGAGCAGCACGACCATCGCCTGTCCTTCGATCACCGCCTCGCGCGCCGATTGCGATTCTTCCAGCGCGAGCTCCTCCTCGTCAGACTTGGAGGTTCTGGCGGATTCGGAGTCATTTGTCGATGTCGAAGTTCTGGTCCTGCAAAGCGTGCGTCAACTCGTGCGCCAGCACCGGCTTTTGCGCCTCGGCTTCGAGCCAGTCGAGCAGGTAGACGGTCTTGGTCTTGGCGTCATAGAAGCCGGCGACCTGCTCCTTCAACAGCCCCAGCAGAAAGGGACGCAGCTCGAAGTCGTGCGGCAGCAGGCCGAACTTCTTCAGCGAAACGGCGGAGCGCTCCAGCCGCTTCGTGTCCTTGTCTTCTCGCATGCGGCGCTCGATGTAGCGCTGCACCTCTTCCCGGTCGGCGAGTTTGCGCTTCACCGGCTCCTTGATGGGCAGACCCGTATCTTTGCTGGCGAAGGCGAGAATCTCGTCCACCGAGCGGAAGAGTTCCTCGGCTTCCTGTGGGGTGATCTTGTGCTCGGCAGGCGTTCGCGCCCCGGACCCGCCCGTCGGCGGCTGGCGTTTTTCGGGCTGTTGCTGCCCGCCCTGAGCGGTCGCCGGTGGAGCTTCGGAACTCCAAACAGGGACTGCGTTGGAAGCCGGGACAGAGGCCGGCGACTGTGCGCCGGCCGGCCCGGCCCAGGCCAACAGTGCACATAGCAGCAGCAACCACATCCACCGCAATCCTGCCGGTCTGGCGGGCAAAGGCTTCATTGCAGTTCGAATCCTTTCCTGAAACGCTAGTGTGCGCCCCGGTTCAGTAGCCTGCAATTAAGTACGACTCCAGGAGAGCCACGGCAATTCCGGCTCTGCCCCTCAGGCTGAAGATACCAGATACTATCGCGGCGAGGCAGAAACAGTGCTCGCCAGGGCACGGAGAGCCAGCGCTTCGTTATAATCGAAGATTCGGCTATGATCTTGACCGCTTTCAACAGCAAGTTGGCAACTTCGGGAGCGCAGTTCGGGCTTTACGCCGGGGCGGAAACGCCGTCTGCCTTCGCCGACCCGCGCGCCGAATTCGCGGCACTGCGCACCGGCTGCGGCATTCTCGATCTGAGCTGGCGCGCCAAGCTGGTCGTCGGCGGAGAGGATCGCGTCCGCTGGCTCAACGGCATGGTCACCAACAACACTCGTGACCTGCCGCTGAACCACGGGAATTACAGCTTCCTGCTGAATGCCCAAGGGCGCATTCAGGCAGACCTGGTCGCCTATAACCGCGGCGAGTATTACCTGGTTGCGACCGACGTCCGGCAGTCCGCACGCATTCGCGAGTTCTTCGACCGCTACATCATAATGGATGACGTTGAGGTCACTGAGATCACCGAGAAGCTCGCCAGCTTGGCAGTGGTAGGACCGAAGTCGCGGGAGGCGCTCGCCAAGGCGGGCATGAAGCTACCCGAGCTGGCGCCTTACGAAGTTCACGACTATGCCTGGAACGGCGTGGGGTTGACGGCGGCGCGCACCGCGCCGGTTCCGGGCATCGAGCTGTGGATGCATCCGGACAACATGGCGCCGGTGTGGGAAGCCCTGACAGCGGCCGGGGCGACGCCGGCCGGAACCCGGGCATGGGAGTGGCTGCGAATCTCTCTGGGTATTCCGCTTTACGGCGTCGACATCGGCGACCGCGAGCTGCCGCAGGAAACCGGCCGGCAGGATGCGCTGCATTCCAATAAGGGCTGCTACATCGGCCAGGAGATCGTGGAGCGCATACACTCGCGCGGCAACGTGCATCGCGTCTTGGCGGGCTTTCGGGTGCAGGGAGCGCCGCCGGTGGCGGGCGCCAAGATACGCGCTGGAGAAAAAGAGGTCGGCGAGATTACCTGCGCTGCCTCGGTGCCGTCGGGCGACTCCGAGGTAACGCTTGCGTTGGGCTACATTCGACGCGAAGCGGCAGCCAGCGGAAGCGAAGTACGGATCGGCTCTGCGTCCAACACGGGTGCCGGTGAGGCGCAGGAAAGCCTGGCCAGAATTGAACCTTTGCCCTTCGTCATCTGACATACGAAATTTTTCCTGGGAATTGATTGCTATGGAAAACGAAAAGAAAAGCAGCTTCACCGTTACCGACCGGCGCAAGTTCACCGTCGATGGCGAGTCCCGTCCCGAGAGCGCCTCGGAAGAGAGCCCCCAACCCGAGCCACAGCTGCAGCAGCAGTCCGCGCCGACGGCTCAACCAACACCGACGCCAGCCGAGCCTCCCAGGCCGGCGCCCACGGCCCAGGAGCAGAAGGACCAGGCGAACCGCTACCAGCAAAGCTCGCGCGAGCTGGATTCGCAGCTACAGCACGAACTCGACGCGCAGGGCCAGGGGCGCAAGGCTTCGGACTTCGAGATTACCTTCGAGAAGTTCATCGCCTCCCTGTACATGACGGCCCTGCTGCAGCTCGGGCTGGTGCATGAGCAGGGCGGGCAGCCGACCGCCGACCTGATCGGGGCGCGCCAGACCATCGACACCATTTCCCTGCTGGCCGACAAGACGCAAGGGCAATCTCACCTCGCGCGAAGAGCACATGCTGAGCAACATCCTCTATGAACTGCGGATGGCTTACGTGGAGGTGACCAACGCGCTGGCTCGTCCGCCGGCAGGGATGGCTCCGCCGGATCCGAAAGCCGGACTCAAGTAATGCGCGCGACGCTTACGGTTCTGGGCAGCGGCACTTCGATGGGAGTGCCGACCATCGGCTGCGACTGCCGCGTCTGCCGCTCCGCCGACCCGCATGACCGCCGCACCCGGCCCTCGCTGATGGTGGAGTGGAACGGGCGCAGGGTCGTGATCGACACCACGCCGGATTTCCGCCAGCAGGCGCTGCGCGAGAAGATCGACCACGTCGACGCGGTTCTGTACACGCACGGCCACGCCGATCACATTCTCGGACTGGACGATCTTCGCCCTCTGACCTACACGCGCGTGACCGGCGGGGCGAAGGTGCCGCTGTATGCGAGCGCCGAGACCGGCCGCGTCCTGCGCTCGGTTTTTCGTTACGTCTTCGAGCAGGATTACAAGTTCGGCGGCCTGGCCCAGGTCGATCTGCACGAGATCAACGGCCCGATCAGAATCTGTGATGCGGAGTTCCAGCCGATTACGGTGATTCACGGCGATCAGGAAATCTATGGCTATCGCTTCGGCTCGGCCGCTTACCTCACGGACTTCAGCCAGGTGCCGGAGGCTTCGCTGGCCAAGCTGCAGGGCCTCGATATCCTGTTCCTTGACGCCCTGCGCCACAAGCCGCACCCCACGCATTCCACCGTCGCGGAGTCGCTGAAGCTGGTGGAGCGAACGCAGCCAAATCAGGCTTATTTCACCCACATCGCGCACGATCTTCCCCATCAGGAGACGAATGCGCAACTGCCGTCCAACGTGCGCCTTTCGCACGACGGGCTGCGACTGGAGTTCCAGATATGAGGGCTTACCCGAGGCGCGGAGACTAAGCGGGATAGATGCAAGTCTTCCACAAACTCGAGCAGATTCCGGGCGACTTCGGCCCCACCGTGGTCAGCGTCGGCAACTACGACGGGCTGCACGTCGCCCACCAGCACGTGCTGCGGCAGGTGGTGGCGCGGGCAAAAGAGCTCCAGGCCCGCTCGGTCGTGCTCACCTTCGATCCGCATCCGGAGCGAATATTGCGCCCGGGCGAAGCTCCGCCGCTGATCACCCCGCTGCCGTACAAGCTCCGCCTGCTGGAGGAGCTCGGGCTGGACGCCGCCATCATCCTGCCGTTCACGCGCGACCTCTCGCTGACGCCGCCGTTTCAGTTCGCCCAGGAGATCCTCTCGGCGGCGCTGGACGCCATCGAAGTCCATGAGGGCTTCAACTTCCGTTTCGGCCATCGCGCCGAAGGAAACGTCGATCGCCTGCGGGAGTACGGGAAGCGGCTGGGCTTCGAGGTGTGCGCTTACGAGCCGATGAAGATGCACGGCTATACGGTGTCCTCCAGCCAGGTGCGGACGCTGATCATGGCGGGCGAATTGACGGCGGCGCGACACCTGCTCGGCCGGCCCTTCCGCATCGACTCCACTCCCGGACGCGGCCGCGGCTACGGAAGAAAGTACACGGTCCCCACGATTAACCTGAACCGCTACAACGAACTTGTTCCCAAAGACGGGGTTTATGTCACCGAGATCGCGCTGACCGGCGAATGCTTCGATGCGGTCACCAACGTCGGCAACCGTCCGACCTTCGGCCCCGATTCATTCGCCATCGAGACGCATATTTTGAATTTTCATCCGCTCGATCTGACCGTCGAAACCGCGGTGGAGCTGACGTTCCTCAAACGGCTGCGCGACGAGGTCAAGTTCCCGTCGGTGGACGAGCTGCGTCAGCAGATCGGCCGGGATGTGGGCCGGGCGCAGCGTTTCTTCGTGCTGCTGCACGGCCGGACGAGAGGCTGACGGCAGGCTTGAGATTCTGGTATTATCCGTTGCCGCGGGGGTGAGGTGTCGTTTTGTGCCCTCCGGAACGTTCACAAGGAGGAAGAACGTGAACTCTTTCGTTTCGCGTGGCATGCTTTGTGCCGTGATCGTAACCGTGTTGTGCCTCTTGGTGGTCGCGCCTGCCTTCGCGCAGGATGGCGCCGCCCTCTACAAGACCAAATGCGCCGTATGCCATGGGGCGAGTGGAACACCGTCGCCTGCCATGGCCAAGAGCATGGGCCTCAAAGACCTGGGCTCGCCCGAGATCCAGAAGCTGAGCGATGCCCAGATAAAGGACGTCCTCGACAAGGGCAAGGGCAAGATGAAGCCGGTGAAGCTCTCGGCCGCTGAGCGGGATGCCGTAGTCAAGCAGGTCCGCAGTTTCAAGAAGTAAATCACCAGGCGGGCGCGGCAGCCTCCTGACGGTACAAGCTCTTCCGAAGTGTGCCGAAACGGCATTGTGAGGAGCGCCCGACAAGAGCACCGCCGCGCCTGTACTTTTTGGCAATCCGGATCGAGAATACCCACATGAAACTTAGCGCCTGTCTCTTCGCGATGTTTCTGCTCGCCGCCTGCTGTGTTTCCTGGGCGCAAGACAATAGCGACGTCAGCGCGGTGTTCAAGAAGAACTGCGCCCTCTGCCATGGTCTGGACGGACGCGCGCAAACTCCCGCCGGAAAAAACTTAAAGGCCTCTGACCTGACATCGCCCGCCGTGCAAAGCCAGAGCGACGCCCAGATTCGAGAAGCCCTCGCCAAGGGTAAGGGGAAGATGCCGCCTTACGGTCCCGCGCTCGGCGACAAGGGGCTGACGGCGATGGTGAAATACATCCGCAGCTTGAAGGCGAAATAAAGCCGTTTACGTTCACGTTTCACGCATGGTTCCCTGCTCAAGCCTGCTGCGCTTGAATGGGAGCCCTCGTATTCTTTGAGTGGCTGGATATTGTTCGCGGCACGCCAGAGCGCGGTAACATGACTTGCAATCGTGAAACGTGAAACGAGAGCTTAATCTGCTCTTGCCGTGATCGCGCCCTTCGCCTTGTCCGGAATCTGTACCAGCACAGTAGCCAGCAAGACCACGCCGATTCCGAGCACCTGCACCGGCCCAACGATCTCACCCAGAGTGAGGGCCGCAATGAGGATGGCAAAGACGGGCTCCAGGCAGCCGGTCACGATCGCCCTCGTCGGATCCAGGTACTCCAATCCCCAGAGGTAGAGCGTAAACGGCACCAGCGAAGAGCAGATAGCAAAGATGAGCATGAACAGCCATTGCTGCGGCTGGTAGTGCGCGGCCACGAGTTTGGCCGGAGGGTTGATCAGGATCCAGCAGGCGGCGGCGCCGAACAGGGCCCACAGGGTTACGCGCCAGCGATCGGTGGCTTCGATCAGGCCCCCGCTGTAGACGTTCCAGAAGGAAAAGGCCAGGGCCGCAACCAGCGCGGAGACCACGCCCAGGGTACTGTACTTGAGCTGGCGGGTGCTGAGGGAGAGCCAGGGGAACATTTTCGTCTGCGCCACCACGCCGATGGCCAGCATGATGCCGAACACCGCCAGGACCACGCCGGAGATGCGCGCCACCGTGGGGCGCTGCCGCCCACGCGCCAGCATGTAAAGCAGTACCATCACGGGAGCCACATATTGCACGGTGATGGCCGTTGCCACGGTCGTTTGCTGGATGGAGTAATAGTAGAAGAAATTCGATCCGGCGAGTCCCACGATGCCCAGCAGCAGGCATCTCCGTAAATCCGCAAAGCGCACAGCCACTCCCCGGCGCCCCTTGAGAATGAGCAGGATGGGCAGGAGGATCAGAAACGCGATAGTGGTGCGGCTCTGCGCCAGGACCAGCGGCGGGATAAAGGACACAGCCTTGCCCCCGAATTTCAAGCGTCCGGTGAAGACGGCCCGGCCCAGAGATGCCGAAATTCCCCAGAACAACGTCGCCGAGGCGATGCACAGATACCCCCTGGCGCGCCTGCCGAGAAGGTTGCGCTCCTCGGGATTGGAAGCCGGCGGCAGATGGCGAGTTTCGCTCTTGTGGGCGTCCATCGGCGGGGCCAAGCTCGTCGCGCTCGGAGTCCCCGGCTGGCATTCCCTTTGATCCTGCTGGGGCGCACATTTGTCGTTTCGGTCCAACAACTCAACTCCTCTACCTGTGGCGGAAGGCTCAGCTTCGCATTTCACGCCAGCCACAAGATTCGTCAGCGGCGATTGTCGGTCTTGGGCTCGGGGTGGATGAGTACCCGGAAGAGCTGCGGGGCTGCTGCCTTAAAGCGAATCTCCAGCGCCGTCTGCACGTCGTGCACCCGCGAGAGCGGCAGTTCGTCTTGCATTGTAACGTGGCAGGAGAGGAAAAAGCGGTCGCGCACCCGCTTGAGCACGATTTCATGCACGTCGACCACCTCCGGGAACTCTGTGCCGATGGCCTTGAGACGCGCTTCCAGCCGGACGTCGCCGACGACTTCGTCGCCGCCCTCGATAGTAGCCGGCTCGCTCTCAATGTGCGTCAGAATGCTGGCGATCTCCGGCACCGCCGCGCGGATATCGCGCTCCAGGGCGGTCACCTGGTCATGCGCCTCGAGCAGCAGCAGCTCCTCCGCCAGCTCAACATGCACTTCCACGTGCAGCTTGCCGCGCAGCTCCTGCACGCTGATGTCGTGGACCATCAGGTTGTTGCGCAGGGCGGCGGCGCGTATGCGGTCAAAGATGCTCTCCCAGTGGGCGGCACGAGGCACGGCGTTGACGATTACATCAGCGTCGGGAAGCAGCTGGTGGACAGCCTCAGTAACCTTGCGCGCCACCTGCTCCGCCGCCTGAAAGGTCACATTCCGTTCCAGACCGATCCCCAGGTCGACAAAGAAGCGGCTGCCGGCGCTGCGGATGCGCGCCCGGTTGATCTCCAACACGCCAGGTAAAGCTCCCACGGCGTCGATGATCTGCATACGCCTGCCTTGCGGCGCGGCGTCCAAGAGGGCGTCGATCGTCTGCCGGGCCAATCGCCAGCTCACGTAGATGACGATCGCCGCCACAAACAGGGCCGCGATGGGATCGGCTTTGAACAGCCAGTCCCGCCGCAACATCCGGGCAAGCCAGACCAGGACGAGCCCGAGGATCACCACCGAGCTGGACCAGATATCGGTGCGGAAGTGCAGCGCGTCGGCCCGCAGAGCCTGGCTGTTGTACTTATCCGCCACGCGCTTCAGGGCGCGCGAGCGCCAGTAGTCTACGGCGATCGAGAACGCCATGACGGCAAACGCCCAGGAGGTCGGCGCGATCTCCACGGTCTGCAGGAAAAGCCGCTGGAAGGCCTCCCAGATGATCCAGGCGCAGGTGACCAGCAGCAGCACCGTTTCGATGAAGGCGGACAAGTTCTCGACCTTGCCGTGACCGTACTGGTGTTCCGAGTCCGCCGGTTTGTCGCTTACCCGCACCGAGAGCAGGGTGACCACGGCGGCGATCAGATCCAGGCAGGAGTGCATCGCCTCGGAGAGAATTCCCAAGCTGCCGGTAGAGACACCCACCATGAACTTGAAAACCGTAATCAGCAAGGCGGCGAAGACCGAATTGCGCGCTACGCCGCGCTTTTCCGCGCTTATTGCCTCGCTGTTGAGTACTTGTGCGGCCATGCGGCCCGGTTGCTCCTGAGAGGTGTCTCAGGTTACTCTGCCATGGCGCGAGGTGAACCTGCAAATCGCGAGCCTGTGTTACGATTCTGCGCAAACGGCCGATCCTGAAATCGCCGTGTGAACGGAGTAAGCACTTGACGATCCAAACTCCAGCCGGTGCAGTTGGCGGCCGACTGCGCCGGCCGGTAACGAAGCCGGAGCAGCCCAGGTGAATACACGGCCAGAAGCCACGATTCTGGTGACCGGCGCCTCCGGTGCTCTGGGCAGCAAACTTCTGCCTTTGTTGCGCGGACAGCGCGTGATCGCCGTCGACATTCAGCCACCCGCGTATTCCGATCTCTATGCCTACGAATCCGTGGACCTCGGCCGGGAAGCGGCCGCCGAGCGCTTGACGGAGATTGTCCGTGAGGCCGAGGTGACCGACATCGTGCACCTGGCCTTTGCCCGCGCTCACAATCCGCGGGAGGCGGACCAGCCGTCGCGCCTGTGGCAGATCAACGTGGCGGGCACGGGCCGGCTCATGGAAGCGATCGCCGAGGCGAACCGCCGAGTGAAACAGGTGCGCAGGCTGATTCTGCGCAGCAGCGCCCAGGTTTACGGACCCAACCCGCACGATGCACTGGCGGAAACGGCGAAGTTCGGCGCCCACGGGTTACCCGCCGCCGTTCATTCCATGGAAAGCGAGCGCGTGGTGCAGCACTGGGCCGAATCGATCGAGAACTGCGCGTTCTACATTCTGCGCCTGGCCAATTGCGCCGGAGAGGGCGGCCGGAGCTTGATCCTGAGCGCCTTGCGCGGCTTGCCGGAAAATGATGGAAAAAGTGAAGGCGGGCCGCGGGAAGAGCGGCTTTCGCTGCCACTTCCCCTGGGAGCAGGAGCGCTGCAGGAGCTTTTCCAGTTCCTGCACGTGGACGACGCCGCGCGGCTGATCGCCCATCTGCTGCGGCATCCGGAAGAGAGCGGGCAATTGATGGTCTTTAATGTCGCCGGCCGCGATCAGCCTGTCAGTCTGGCGGAGTGCGTCGAGATCGCCCAGGTGAAAGCGCTACACCTGCCGCGATTCCTCTGCCGGAGAACCCTGGAAAGGCGCTGGAAAAAGGGAGCGTCCGAGGTTCCACCTGAAGCCGCTCCGTACCTCTACGGTTCTTGCGTGATGGAGACGGGGGCATTGCGCCGCTTTCTGGGCGGCGATTACCGGCGCATCATTCAGCATGCCAATCGGGAAGCGCTGGCCGCGGCCTTCCGCGCCTAGAGCCTGCCCGGAAGCACTTGACCCTTCAGGACACGGCTCGCGCCGGCGCTCTAGAGCGGACTCAAAGCGGGCATGTCCCTTCGCGATCACCGCCAGGCTGATCGCCCGGCTGCCACACGGGGTATACCTTTCGCGAATCGCGTCTAGTAGACGCCTTTTTCGTTCAAGTGCGGCCCGTACTGGCGATCGACCTTCATTATGTGGCTTGAAAGCCAGTTCTTGAGAAATTCCAAGACGGCTATGGAATTAGCCGAGTTGTTCAAGTCGGTATCCTTCTTGAGCTTGCCGACTTCATCTTCAAACTTCTTGTGCAGCGCCAGATGTGCCGTCAGATCGGGATACTTGGCGCTGCGCATCAGCTGCTCTTCGGCGCGGAAATGGGTTGCCGTGTAGCCGGCCAGTTTGTCAACCGTGGGGCCCACTGCGTCCCGGCCTTTGCCGACGCGCATGGCATCAAACAGCTCATTCATGATCGCGAACAGCTTCTTGTGCTGTTCATCGCATTGCCTCACGCTCACGCTATAGGAATCGTTCCATACGACGATGGGCATAACGCCTCCTCACTGCAGTGTGCTGCGGTGTAGGTGGCTATATCGGCACAGGCCTGAGATGTCTTCAGCCGGAAACGGAAACTGATATCTCGCTTACCGGCCTGAGATTTTCTCTAACTGTGCGATCTACCGCGAATTCACGCGTTCCTTTGATTGGGATTGTTGTTCCCCGTCAGCTCACGGCTTGCGGGCGCGGTAGAGACCGGCGATTCCGAAGCTATAGGGAGTGTAGCCGGCGGACGTAAATCCGGCCTGACGCATGCTCGCCAGCATCTGCTCGGGAGCGGGAAAGCGAGAGACGGAAGCAGGAAGATAGGCGTAGGGACCTCTCACGCCGGAGATCAATGTCCCGAGGCGTGGCAGGACGTGGCGGAAGTACGAACGGTAGAGCTTGCCCAGCAACCCTTGCGGCTCGCCGAAGTCAAGAATGCCGATCTCACCACCGCGCTTGAGGACACGGTAGATTTCGCTGAGGCCCTCGGCATAGTTGGCCAGGTTGCGGAAGCCAAAGGCGGAGGTAACCAGGTCGAAGCTGG
The DNA here is from genome assembly GCA_963791145.1 of uncultured Acidobacteriota bacterium. Lineage (GTDB taxonomy): Bacteria > Acidobacteriota > Terriglobia > Terriglobales > Acidobacteriaceae > CAWBRT01. The sequence continues at coordinate 51,215 of CAWBRT010000011.1, forward strand.
TGTCGGCGAAAGGCATTTTCAGAGCGTCGGCTTCCACCCATTCGATGGGCCTTCCCGCCCCTTTGCGCCGGGCACACTCCAGCATAGGCAAGGAGAAGTCCGCGCCCGCAATCTTCACTCCGGGCGCCGCGCGCCGGGCGAGCGCAAAGGTCATGTCGCCGGTGCCGCAGCAAACATCCAGCACGCCGGCGCCGGGGCGGCTAAGAATATGGCGGAAAGTCCGCGCGGCGCGCCACCACCAGTAGCGGTCAGTATTGAAGGAGAGAACGTGGTTCAGCAGGTCATAACGCGGGGCGATGGAGCTGAACATATCGCGCACGGCGCGCGCAGCGGCTTCCTGGTCCTGCCCTCCGGCCGTCCGCGCCCCGCCGACATCCGGAGGAGATCCTGGCTCGGTCTGCTGGGGTGAAGAAGATTTGTCCGGTTCCGGCATCTTTACATTTAAGATTTTTGATTTTTGATTTCCGATTTCAGATTGAACGACGACCGCCGTTCATCCGGCGCTCAATCGAAAAATCAAAAATCAGAAATCAAAAATGTATGTTACGACAGATAGCGCAGCTCTTCGATAGATTGCAGCACGGCGCGCTCCGGCACGTCGAAGACGAACTCCACCTTGCCGATCTCGACCGGCAGCACCCATTGGATATTGCCGGCCATCGCCTTCTTGTCGCGCGAGAGGCGGCGCAGGATGTTGCGCGGCTTCACGTCCACTTTCGGCAGATGGGCGTAAGAAAGGATGGAGCTTATGATGCGTTGCGCCGTGGCCGAGCTGGTCTTCTGCAGGCCGACGGCGATCATGGTGGCGGCGATCATGCCCCAGGCTACGGCCTCTCCGTGCAGGAATTGCCGGTAGCTGGTTTCCGCCTCCAGGGCGTGGCCGATGGTGTGGCCGAAGTTCAGGGCTTTGCGGACGCCGTAATCCTCCTCGTCGTTGCTGACGACCGCCGCCTTGACCCGCACGCATTCGGCGATGAGCCATTCCATCGCTCCCGCGTCGCGGCGCAGAATCTTCTCGCGGTTAGTCTCCATGAACTCGAAGATGCGCGGATTGCGGATAATGCCGGTCTTCAGCGCCTCGAACAACCCCGAGCCGAATTCCCGGTCGGGCAAGGTCAACAGCACGTCGGGATCGATCAGCACCAGCGAGGGCTGCTTGAAGGAACCCAAAAGGTTCTTGCCGAGCGCGAGGTTCACGCCTGTCTTGCCGCCGACGGAAGCGTCGATTTGCGCCAGGAAGGTGGTGGGTATCTGCACAAAGTTGATTCCGCGCATGTAAATCGCGGCCAGGAAGCCGCCCACGTCGCCGACGCAACCTCCGCCCAGCGTGATCACCGTGGAGTGCCGGTCAGCGCCCAGCTTCACCAGCCGGCTGCCGAGCTCCTCCACCGTGGAGAGCGTCTTGTAACGCTCGCCGTTCGGCATGTCGATGACGGAGTTCTCCAGCTTGGCCGTTTCCAACGAGTGCTCAAGGGTCTTGCCGTAGTGCTTGCGAACGGGCGGAACAGTGATGGTAAACAAGCGGGTTACATCCGGCAACATCTCGCGGATGTAGTTTCCCGCCGAGCGCAATAATCCCTGCTCGATCAGGGCGGCATACGGCTTGGAAGCGGTTTCTATGTTTATGCGTATCAAACGCCTATATTACAGCACCCCGCGCCAAGGTGGAACGCCCACCTAAAAGGCATGAATACCGCCCCGCCGGAGGTCCGGAAAGATGTTGTCCAGTGCCGCTGCGGTGATAGTATTTGCGGTAGCGAGCACTGGCAGACCTGAAGGGAGCACTTCGGGCTTAAGTTCTGCCAGGAAGCAAGCGATTTACGCCGCGAGGACACGTGCAAGAGACTGACTTCATCGTCGTGGGGACCGGGATAGCCGGCATGAGAGCTGCCATCGAGCTGGCGCCGTATGGCCGGGTGCTCTGCCTGGCCAAGCTGGATGTGCAGGAATCGAATACCCAATACGCCCAGGGAGGGATTGCGGTCGCGCTCAGCGATGAAGACGAGATCTGCCTGCACCTGCAGGACACGCTCTCGGCGGGCGACGGCCTGTGCAATCCCGATGCCGCCCGCATACTGGTCGAAGAGGGTCCGCACAGGATCGAAGAGCTGATCGAGTGGGGCACCAAGTTCGACCGCCAGGGCACCAAGCTGTCGTTCACGCGCGAAGGAGCCCACAGCCGCAATCGCGTGCTGCATGCCAACGGCGACTCCACCGGACGCGAGATTGGCCGCGCGCTCTATCACCGCGCTGCTTCACTCAAGCACGTTTGTTTCGGGAACACGGCTTCGCCACGGACCTCTGGGTCGAGGACGGCCGGGTGGCCGGCGTTTATCTGCTGACTGATCCGGGACAACCGCCGGAGCCGATCCGGGCGGCCGCGGTTCTGCTCGCCACCGGCGGCATCGGCCAAGTCTACGCCAATACCACCAATCCGGCCGTGGCCACCGGCGATGGCGTCGCCATGGCGTTCCGTGCCGGCGCCGAGATCAGCGACATGGAGTTCGTGCAGTTCCATCCGACGGCACTGTACGTGAAGAACGCCCCGCGCTTCCTGCTGTCGGAGGCGTTACGCGGCGAGGGCGCCTATCTGCGCAATGCCAACCTCACGCGTTTCATGCCGAAGCACCACGAGATGGGAGAGCTGGCGCCGCGCGACATCGTGGCCCGCGCCATAGCCCACGAGCTGGAAATCTCCAAGATCGAAGGACCCGGTCGTCTATCTTGACCTCACTCACCTGAATGGCGATCGGCTCAAGAAGCGCTTCCCGCGCATCTATACGACCTGCCTGGAATACAACATCGACCTGGCAACGGATTTGGTGCCGATACGGCCGGCCGCGCATTACGGCATGGGCGGAGTGCGGACGGATCTTTGCGGGCGGAGCTCCCTGCCCGGGCTTTATGCCGCGGGTGAAGCCGCCTGCACGGGCGTGCACGGAGCCAATCGCCTGGCCAGCAATTCCCTGCTGGAAGGACTGGTGTACGGCGCTCGCGCAGCCACTACCATGGCCAGCGAATCCACACTCAAGAAAGCGAAGGCCGCGACGGGCACAAAGAGCGCTCCGGGTAATGGCGCCGGCGCGGCCGCCGATATTCCGCTGGAATCGCAGTATCAGCGCCATACAGGAGCTGATGTGGCGTGACGTCGGAATCGTGCGCGAGGGCAAGAGACTGCGCGCCGCCGTTGCCCGCTTGGCTGAGCTGCGCGCCGAGCTGCCGGAACCACGCTCACGCCGCGCAGTGGGAGGCGCACAAACCGCCGGCACCGGCCAACTGATCGCCCGCGCCGCCCTGGCGCGCGAGGAAAGCCGCGGCGCCCACTACCGCCTGGATTACCCCGCACACAACGACGCGCGCTTCCTGAAGCATTCGGTGATCTGCGGGGAGAAGGTGCGGTTCGAGTAAGACATTTCAGATTTAAGATTTCAGATTTTTGATTTCAGATTGAAACGCAGCGCCCTGGTTTGTCGTCAATCTGAAATCGAAAATCAGAAATCTTAAATGGCTTACGAGTTCTCCTCCGGCTTTTCCGGAAAGGCCAGCGACAGTCCCACCGCGATCGCCAGCACTACGGCGACGACGAGTAGCGCCCAGGCGGTCGGAATCTCCCACAGGCGCGACAGCAGCATCTTCACGCCGACGAAGACCAGAATCACCGACAATCCGTAGCCGAGAAAATGGAACATCTCCATCAACCCGGCCAGCGCGAAAAATAACGAGCGCAGCCCGAGAATGGCGAAGACATTCGAGGTGTAGACAATAAACGGATCACGGGAGATGGCCAGGATGGCGGGAATGGAATCGGTGGCGAACACCACGTCGGTGGTCTCAACCGCCACCACTACCAGGGCTAGCAGAGTGGCATAACGCTTGCCATCGCGCGAACGAAGAAGCGGCCCTCGCCATAGTCGGAAACCAGCGGCACGTGCCGCCGGAAGAACCGGACTACCGGATTGTGCTCGGGATCGGCCTGCTCCTCTCCTTTTTGCGCGAACAGCTTCACTCCGGCATAGATGAGAAAGGCGCCGAAGCAGGTACGTCAGCCAGTGAAAACGATTGATGAGGGCGACGCCGCTGAAGATGAATGCGGCACGGGTCATGAGCGCGCCGAGGATTCCCCAGAACAGGCACCTTGTGGCCGAATTCGGCCGGCAAATTGAAGTAACGGAAGAGCAGCAGGAAAACGAAAAGGTTGTCGACGCTGAGCGCCTCTTCCACCACGTAGCCGGTGACGAACTCGAGCGGCGAGCACCGAATTGGGGCGCCGCTGCCGGTCATGGCATGTCCGAAGTGATACACCAGGGCGGCAAAGACGGCCGCCAGGGCAATCCACAGGAGCGACCAGGCGATGGCTTCGCGGAAGCCAAGAACGCGGGGCCGGCGATGGAAGACGCCGAGATCCAGCGCCAGCATGGCGAAGACGAACAGATGAAACAATACCCAGAAAGGCCAGTTCGCGGGCATCGGTCTGATTGTAAGACATTTAAGATTTTTGATTCTTGATTTTCGATTTGCAGGTTGAACAATTCTCAACACGTTGTTTTCCAATCGGAAATCAAAAATCTGAAATCTTAAATGGCTCAGTGTGCATTGATCGCCCGAACCGTTTCCAGCACCACGTCGCCGACGATCTCAGGCTGTTGGGGCTGAGCTTGTCGAGGGTGTCGGCGGGCGTGTGGTGGAAGACGTTGTTGTAGCCGTAATCGAAGTCGATCAGGTCGGCGACCGGGACGTCGAGCTGGCGAACGGCAGGTGATCGTCCTCGACGGCAATCTCCCGGGCGAAGAAGTGCGACTGGTATCCCAGGCGCGAAGCGGCATCGTAGAAGAGCTGATCCAGCCAGACGGTCGAGTTGGTGTCGCGGTCGATGTTCAGGTCGGCGTCGCCTACCATGTCGAGCAGCACGAAAGGCCTTGATCTTCTTCAGCGTGCCGTCGTCCTGCCAGAGCCCGGCCAGATGCTTGCTCCCGTAGAGGCTGTCGGAGTCGCTCCAGCTCACCGTGGCCTCTTCCCCGTCGAGCCACGCCAGCCAGATGCTGTAGCCTTCCATCGGTTTGCTTTTGAGCACGCGCGCCAGCTCCAGCAGCAGGCCGGTGCTGGAGCCGCCATCGTTGGCGCCGACGTAGCTCTTGGGCAGCGGCAGATTGGTGTCATAGTGGCCGGCAATGACGATGATGCCGTCCTTCTTGCCGGGGAATTTGGCGACGATGTTCCGCATGGGGAAGCGCCCGGCGGCGGTGGTGGCGGTGAAGGCGTCGTCGACGGTTTCGATGTGCTCAGCGCTCAGCTTGCGCGTGGATGTAGGCTTCGAGCTTCTGATGAGCGGGGCTGCCGATCGGGCGCGAGCCGAAGGCCACGACTTCCTTCACGTACTGCATGGCGCGTTTGCCGTCGACGCGCGGGGCCGGCGCAGCGTTCGCCGGGATAGTGAAATCGGCTGCCGCCGGCTGCCACAGGGCTTTGGTGGGCGGACCCGTAGGCTGGTCACCGAGAACGATCTGCTGCGGGTCGCGTTTGCAGCCGCAGACGGCCAGGCTCAGCGCCAGCACTGCCAGCATCAACCATTGAATCGTCACATTCGCCTTTCGCTCGCACATTCGCAGGTCACGCATAGGCGATCATCGTCACCAGTCCAGGAAAAAGGCGCGGCATGTTCAGCCGCGCCTCGACTGATCTGATGTCCGGCTCTACTTCGCTCATTCGTTCAGCGCCTTCTTCTTGTTGCGCCGGCTCGGGTGCACGAGGTAGGCGATCCCGATGCTGCCCAGATAGAGCACGATCATGGGCGCGGCAAAGATGCACATGTTCAAGATATCGGTGGTAGGGGTGATGATGGCGGCAATGATGAAGATGACCAGAATCGAGTAACGCAGATTGCGCCACATCCATCGCGCGCTGACCACGCCCATCAGAGCCAGGAAAAAGACCAGGATCGGCATCTCGAAGACGATCCCCAGGCCGAGGATGATGGTCATGAACAGGTTGGTGTACTCGCTGATGGTGATCATGGGCGCGAACTGCGCGCCGTAGCCGATCAGGAAGTCCAGCGCCGCCGGGTACACCATGTAGTAACCGAAAACGCCGCCAGAGACGAACAGAAACACGGTTGAGAATAAGAACGGGGCGACGTAACGGCGCTCATTGCGATAGAGTCCGGGGGCAATGAAAAGCCATAACTGATAGAGGATCAGCGGCGAGGCAACGAAGATGCCGGCGATGAGGGCTACCTTCAAATACATGTTGAAGGGCTCGGTCGGGTTCAGATAGACCAGCTTCTGATCCAGCCCGTGGGCCTTCAGGGCGGTGAAGATGGGCTTCTGCATCATGTTGTAGATTTCTTCGTGAAACCAGTAACAGACGCCGAAGCCGCCGGCGATGTACACAATGGACCAGATGAGGCGGCGGCGCAGCTCCTCGAGATGATCGAGGAAGCCCATGGACGGCAGGGTTTCGTCTTTGCCCGTGCCCAGCGAAGGAGTAGGAGTTTCCAAATCAGGCATTGGTATCTCTGAGGGAGGCTTTCTCCAGCACACCGATGTCCACGGCGTGTGGCACGGAAGCTGCCGCCGCGGCTACCGGCTGCGGCGCAGCTTGCGCTGGCTGATTGTGTTCGCCGGCCGCAATTGGGGATTCCCCTGCCGAGGGGCTCTCCGGTAAAAGTGACAGTTGCTTTTGCTCGGTGGCAGGCAGCAGGGGCGCGGCAGTAACCTCCTGGATTCCGGCCGACGGGCCCGCCGGATCGGCCGAAGCGACCGAGTGCCCGAAACTGCTGGCGACGGTTGGCTCGGCTGGGGGTAATATCCTGGGCTCCCCGACAATATTGGCATCAAAACTGGCATCGAACGCCGGGGCCGGGGTTTCCGGGATGGCGGCCGTGGCGGCATCCGTTGGCGCGGCGATGCCCGCATCCGCTTGCGCCAGAGAAGGTTGCGGCTGAGGCGGTATATTCTTCTCGCGCTCCTGGGCCTCGGCCATCTCTATTTCCGTCTCCAGTTGGTTCTTGAACTCGTTGCTGGCGCGCTTGAACTCGGTGAGGGCCTTGCCCAGTTCGCGGCCGACATGCGGCAGCTTCTTTGGCCCAAAAAGAAGCAGGGCCAGCAAGAAAATGAAAATCAACTCGGGCATGCCCAGGTTCATGGCCTTAATGATACTTCGGCCCAGCGGGACGCAGCAATGCCGTAGACGGGGTTTTTGGCCTGGCGGGCAAAAAGTTACGCCGCGTCGAACCCGGGCGTAAGCTGCTCGCATCCTATTCAACAGGGCGCAGATGCAGTGGCTCTGTCAGCCCGCCGGTGCCGGGGCCGCGGACTTTTGATCGGCCTTTGGCGTGCTATACTGCGAAGAATCGTTGCTGGCATAACGAGGCCGGCACCTTCCGGCAAACAAAGGAAATGTGGATGGCTGGCGGTTTTCGTCGCTCTTTTCTCGTAATTTTTGTGGTGATTCTTGCCTGTGGCTTCCTGGGGCTGCTTTTCGGGCAGCGCCTGGGGGGCGCCTTGCCCGGCAGCGAGGGCGACGTCCGCGACAGCCTGCGCACCTTTGCGCAGGTGTACGACATGGTCGAGCAGAATTACGCCGAGCCGGTCGATCCCAACAAGGCCATCTATAACGGCGCCATCCCGGGAATGCTGCGCGTCCTGGATCCTCATTCGAACTTCTTTGATCCCAAGTCCTACGCCCTGCTGCGCGAGGAGCAGAGCGGCAAGTATTACGGCGTCGGCATGCAGGTGGGCCCACGCAACAACAAGGTGATCGTGATCGCGCCGTTTGCCGGGGCTCCCGCCTATCGCGCCGGAATCCGCCCTGGGGACATCATCGTCGGCGTCGACAGCAAGCCGACCGACAACCTGAGCGTCAGCGAAGTAGCCGAATTGCTCAAGGGGCCCAAGGGAACCACGGTGCGCATCTCGGTGCTGCGCGAAGGCTCCGATAAGCCCCTGGAATTTTCCGTGGTGCGCGATGAGATTCCGCGCCACAGCGTCGACTTGCACTTCATGATCCGCCCCGGGATCGGCTACCTCCATATCAGCGGCTTCCAGGAGACCACGGACCAGGAGATCAACCGGGCGCTGGACCAGATGGGAGACATCAAAGGCCTGATCCTCGATATGCGCCAGAACCCCGGCGGGCTGCTCAGCGAGGGCGTGGGTGTAGCCGACAAATTCCTGCGCAAGGGGCAGGTGATCGTCTCGCACCGCGGGCGCAACTCACCCGAGAAGGTTTACCACGCCACGCACGGCAACAACGGCAAGGAGTATCCGCTGGTGGTCCTGGTGAACCGGGGCACCGCCTCGGCGGCGGAGATCGTGGCCGGCGCCATACAGGATCACGACCGCGGCCTGATCGTGGGCGAGGCGACATTCGGCAAAGGGCTGGTGCAGACGGTCTATCCTCTTTCGGAGAACACCGGCCTGGCCCTGACTACCGCCAAGTATTACACGCCCAGCGGGCGGCTTATCCAGCGTGATTACAGCGGCGTTTCCCTTTACGACTATTACTACGTGCGCGACCAGCAGAGCGCCGAAAACGATAATGGCCACCCGCGTGAAGTCAGGCTGACCGACAGCGGACGCACTGTTTACGGCGGCGGCGGCATCACTCCCGACGTAAAGCTGCCTTCCATCAAGAGCAACAAGTTCCAGGATGCGCTGCTGCAGAAGTATGCTTTCTTCAACTTCTCCAAACACTACATCGCGATTCACAAGAGCATTTCGCGCGACTTCGTGGTGGATGATCAGGTTCTGCAGGAGTTCCGGCGCTTCCTCGACGAGCAGAAGGTTCCCTTCTCGGAAGGCGAGCTGGCCGAAAACCTGGACTGGGTGAAGTCCAGCATCAAAGCCGAGCTGTTCGTCAACCAGTTCGGCCAGGAAGCGGGCTTGCGGGTGCAGGCGGAGTCGGACCCCAACGTCAACAAGGCCCTGGACCTGCTTCCGCAGGCGGGGCAGTTGGCTGAAAACGCGCGCAAGGTCATCGCCGAGCGCAAGCAGTTCCCGGCGAACAAGTAAGAGCAGCGCATTTCCGAATCTAACCGGCTAACAGAAGCCCGCCGCCAGGCGGGCTTTTTTTGCCGTTCGAAAAGTTTGCACTAACCCGAGCACAATGACGGCCCCAGGTCAGCCCAACAGCAGGGCGGGACCTCCACCCCAGCAGACGCGACAACACGTCTGCTGGGGACCCCGGACCTGGGGCACCCATTCATTCTGTTGTAATCCAAGCTATTCCGCTGATGCCATTCAACACCGGGCATAACCGTTTGCACGTTGGGGTACCATAGGTACCTGTTATCAGCTACTTCGATTGCCAAGGAGAATGGAATGCGGAAGCGATTCTCAGTGTGCCTGGTCGTTCTTGCTCTTTGTCTTTCCTCCGCCGTAGCCCAGGACTCGGGCAAGGCTGCGCCAGCGGCCTCCACCACTAACCGAATTGAGCTGCCCGCTCCGAATCTGTCGGGAGGCATGACGTTGAACCAGGCGCTGGCCAACCGGCGATCGATGCGCGCTTACCTGCCGACCCCGCTCACTAAGGCCGAGCTCTCGCAGATCCTGTGGTCCGCGCAGGGGATCACCGACAAGGCCGGACATCGGACCGCCCCCTCAGCGGCGGCTCAGTATTTTCTGCACATCTATGTCGCCGACGCCAGCGGGTTCTTCGAGTACATCCCGCAGGGACACCAACTGCAGAAGCTCTCCGGGCAGGACCTGCGCAGCAAGTTCTCGGCGCAGCAGGCGGTAAACCAGGCCCCGACCGTGCTGGTAATCGCCGGCGAGTATGAGCGGGCGGCGGTGAAGTACGGCCCGGAAAAGGGCCCGCGCGTCACCAACCTGGAAGCCGGGCACGTGGCGCAGAACGTGCTCCTACAGGCGGCAGCGCTGGGATTGGGAGCGGTGCCGACGGCCGGCATCGAGCCCAAGGATGTGCAGAAAGCGGCTTCGTTGCCTGCGCAATACAGCGTTATCTATTTGATACCGGTTGGTCATCCGAAATAGGTTCGATTGTCGCCGGTGTCCGCACTGAGCGTTCCGCCCACATCTGCCAAGGGCGGGCAGATATGGGGCACCTCCGCACACGTGAACTCACATTAGCTCCGCCCTTCAGGCTCCGCAAATGGGCCACCGATTTCCAGCTACACAAAGTCCGCTTCCAGCGGGCTTTTTCGTTCTCCCACGACGGGCGGTTACAACAGTTTGCCGTTGGAGTACCATAGGTACTCACGAGCAGCTACTTTGATTACGCGAGGGAGAACGAAATGCGGAAGCTATTGATAGTAAGCTTGGCCATACTTGCTCTTTGCAGTTTTGTGGCGGTAGCTCAGGATGCCAGCAAAGCCGCACCCGCGGCTCCCGCCGCGAACATGAGCGCACTGCCCGCGCCAACCGTTTCCGGCGGAATGCCGTTGACCCAGGCCATGGCGACGCGGCGGTCGATCCGTGCATTTCTGCCGACGCCGCTGACCAAAGCAGAGCTTTCGCAGATATTGTGGGCGGCGCAGGGTGTTACCGGCCCGGAGGAGCGGCGGACCTCGCCGTCGGCGGGCAATCAGCACTACGTGCGGCTCTATGTCGCCACGGCGGAAGGCTTCTTCGAGTACGTGGCCAACGGCAACAAACTCATGAAGCTTTCCGGCGAGGACCTGCGCAGCAAGCTTTCCGCCCAGCCGCCCTTCAGCCAAGTGCCGGTGGTGCTGCTGTTTGCCGGCGATTTCGAGCGCGCGTTAGCCAAGTACGGCCCGGAAAAGGGGCCACGGTTCATCAGCCTGGAAGCCGGACATCAGGCACAGGATGTGCTCCTGCAGGTAACGGCGATGGGGTTGGGCGCGGTGCCGGTGGGCGGATTCGAGCCCAAGGACGTCAACAAGGTGGCTGGGCTGCCGGGGCAAGTCAGCGCCGTGTACATGATGCCGATCGGCCATCCTAAGAAGTGACGGCTGCCAGATATTCTGTCGTTAGAAATCCGATGTTTTGAGCCGGAATAGCCTGCCGGCCTGGCGCAAGATGACCGGCAGGCCTTTTGTATTAGGGTAGTTCTCTGATTTGGACTACGACAGTCCACCTACATGTTGAATAATTCACTACCCGCCAGTGCCATCCTCACCTACCTGCGTGTCCAGCATCACCTACTCCCCGCTGGGTGGATCACGTCAAGATGGACCTGCCGTCACTGTGTGCCGTGGCAATTTCGAGGATAGTTTCAACGGCCTACTTATAGCTGACAATTCGGTCCATTTTTGCCACGGGGGCGCGCCATGCACACTAACCTTCGCGAAATGCCCGATGCCGCGGAGCGGGCGTTCATTGATCAGGTGATCGCGAACCAAGGCACCCGTCCTGGAGCCCTGCTGGGCATTCTGGAAGCGGTCCAGGACCACCAACCACGCAAATATCTGCCCATGGAAACGCTCGGCTACATTGCCGCGAAGTCGGGGTATCCGCCGGCGCAGGTGTTCAGCGTTGCCACCTTCTACGCCTTGTTCAGCCTGGAGCCACAAGGGGACAACACGGTTGCCATCTGCCGCGGTACCGCGTGCCACACGCGCGGATCGCGTGATCTGCTGGAAAGCCTGCGCCTGGAACTTGGGCTGAGGCAGAACGAGGAAGAACATGGAGACGGGGCCGACAAGGTGGCGCTGACCACGCCGGACCAGAAGTTCACCCTGCGCACCGTCGCCTGTTTCGGGCAATGCGCGCTGGCGCCGGTAGTCGAAATCAACCACAACATCATGGGTCACGTAAACGAACATACCCTGCAGCGGCAGGTGAGAGCGCTGGAACGGGAGAGTAAGTGATGCCTCCAATTCAAGACATCGGAACCTTCAATGCTGTCCGCGAAGCCGGGATGGCAAAGTTGTTGCCCCGGATTCCGCGCGTGGCGATCGGCATGGGGACGTGCGGCCGCGGCAATGGCGCCGAGGGCGTCTATCATGCCTTTGCCGACCTGATCTCGCGCACCGGCACCGACATCCATCTGGCCAGCGTAGGATGCGCCGGAGCCTGTTTCCAGGAGCCGCTGGTGAACGTCCGCCTGCCCGGCGGCCCGCTGCTCATGCTGAAACGGGTACAGGCCGGCGACGTGGCGCGCCTGCTGAACGACATCAGCTCCGGGAACATCACGCCGGACCTGGTCTACTGCAAGGTTGAGGAATGGGACCACATCACCTCAACCGTTCGCTACGGCCAAGGCTATCCCGAAGTCCCCATGTGGAACGAAGTGCCGTTCTACAAGGGACAAAAGAAGATCGTGCTGCGCAATTGCGGCTTCATCAATCCCGACGACATCGAGGAGTACATCGCCGTCGGCGGTTATACGGCGCTCTATAAGACGCTGATCGACGGCCGTCCCGAGAGCGTAATCGAGCAGGTCAAGGCCTCGAAGCTGCGCGGCCGCGGCGGCGCCGGCTTCCTCACGGGCAACAAGTGGGACTTCCTGGCCAAGGCCAAGTCCGAGCAGAAATACATCATCTGCAACGCGGACGAGGGCGACCCCGGCGCCTACATGAACCGCAACGAGATCGAAGGCGATCCGCACTCGCTGCTGGAAGGCATGATCATCGGCGCCTATTGCATGGGCGCCACCGAGGGCATTGTCTACGTGCGCGCCGAGTATCCGCTGGCGGTGCACCGGCTGCATCGCGCCGTTGACCAGGCCCGCGAGTACGGGATGCTGGGCGACAACATCCTGGGCCGCGGCTTCAAGTTCAACGTGCAAATCGTGGAAGGCGCGGGCGCTTTCGTCTGCGGCGAGGAAACAGCGCTGATCGCCTCGCTGGAAGGACAAGCCGGAAGACCGCGTCCCCGGCCACCCTTCCCGGCGCAAAAGGGGTACCTGGGCAAGCCCACCAACATCAACAACGTCGAGACGTGGTACAACATCGCTCCCATCGTGACCAAGGGCGCGGCCTGGTTCAGCGAGACCGGAAGCGCCAAGAGCTCCGGAACCAAGGTGTTCTCCCTCGTCGGCAAGGTGCACAGCACGGGACTGGTGGAAATGCCGCTGGGCACCCCGTTGAAGACTTTCATCTACGACGTCGGCGAAGGCGGCAGCCATCCCGGCCGGGCAATCAAGGCGGTACAGACCGGCGGTCCCTCGGGCGGCACCATTCCGCAGGAGATGTTCGATACCCCGGTCGACTACGAAAGCCTGCAGGCGCTGGGGGCGATCATGGGCTCCGGCGGCATGGTGGTGATGGATGAAGACAACTGCATGGTCGACGTGGCCCGCTACTTCATCGAGTTTACCCATTCGGAGTCGTGCGGCAAGTGCATCCCCTGCCGCGTCGGACTCGATAAGGCTCTGCGCATCCTGACCGGCATCACCCGGGGCGTGGAGGGCATGAGGGACCGGCTGGGGGCCCTGGACGAGCTGAGCCGAATGATCCGCGAGTGCTCGCTATGCGGACTCGGACAGACCGCTCCCAACCCTGTGCTCACTACACTGAGGCACTTCCGCACGGAGTTCGAAGATCATCTTCTGATTCATCACTGCCAAGCGGGCGTCTGCCAGGATCTGGCGCTGTCGCCCTGCGAAAACAGCTGCCCATTGCGCATGAATATTCCGCGCTTCCTGCAGCTTTACAAGGAACACCGGCTGGACGAGGCCTTCGAGGCGGTGATCCTGGACAATCCCCTGCCGGCTTCAACCGGCCGCGTCTGCCAGCATCCCTGCGACAAGCGCTGCCGCCGCCAGACGCTGGACGAGTCGGTCAACATCCGCGACGTGCATCGCCTGATCGCCGACTCGGTCTTCGCCAACGGCGCATTTCGACAAGCTGGTGAAACGCGTGGCCGCGCGTAAGCTCGGCGCCACCGGCCGCAAGGTGGCCGTGGCGGGCGCCGGCCCGACCGGCTTGACCGCGGCGTTCTACCTGGCGCTGATGGGTCATGAGGTCACGGTCTTCGATGAGCATGCCGAGGCGGGCGGAATGCTGCGCTACGCCATCCCCGAATACCGGTTGCCCAAGGGCGTCCTGCGGCGCGAGATCGAACTGATCCAGCGCATGGGCGTGAAGTTCGCCTTCAACACCAGGGTCGGCTTCGATCTGCCGCTGAACGATTTGGCGGACCGCTTCGACGCCGTGTTCATCTCCATCGGTACCTGGAAGGAGCACTGGCTGTACCTGCCCGGAACCGAGTTGAAGGGCGTGCACCACGCTCTGCAACTGCTGGAGCAGTTGTCCAAGAAGGAGCAGCACCAGATCGGGCGCAAGGTAGCGGTCATCGGCGGCGGCAACGCGGCCATCGACTCGGCCCGCTCGGCGCTGCGTACCGGCGCGGACGTGACGGTGTTCTACCGCCGCGAACGCAAGGACATGCCGGCCATCGAAGAAGAGACCGCGGCGGCCGAAGAAGAAGGAGCGAAGTTCATCTTCCTGGCGGCGCCGCACCGCATCATGGGCGATGCGGACGGCAACGTCAGGGCCATCGAGATCGAAAAGACCCGCCTGGGCGAGTATGACAAGTCGGGGCGCAGGAAACCGGTAGCCACCGGCGAGATCCAGCGCTATGAGACCGACACGGTCATCCTGGCCGTCGGCGAGACCTTCGACATGGACTTCTGCAAGGCCTCCGGTCTGGAGCTGAAGGACCAGGGGACGATCAAGGTCGACCGCTTCACCCTGGAAAGCAGCCGTACGAACTTTTATGCCGGCGGCGATGTCATCACCGGCGCTTCCAACGTGTCGAACGCCATGGGCTTCGGCAAGCAGGGCGCCCGCAACATCGACCAGCGGCTGATGGGAGAGGACCGGTGGACGCAGCTCTTCCCCGAGTTCAAGTACAGCCAGAAGGTGCCCGCTGAGCCCAGCGAGAGTCCCCGCCACGAGCCACACGCGCTGGCGGCCAAGCTGCGCGCCGGCTCGGATGATGAGGTGGTCGTCGGATTCAGCGCCGAGGAAGCACTCGACGAGTCGAACCGCTGCCTGCGTTGCGACGTCAAGACGCACATGAGCGTCAGCTAATGGCGATCCCGGCAAGCCTGATTGGGCTGGCCGGGGACCCGAAAGGAAGGAGCCAAGTCTTGCCAAAGAAACTCTCAATCCGAATTGATGGTGAGCTGGTGAGCGCTCTGGAAGGCCAGACGATCCTGGAAGCGGCCCGGGCGGCGGAGAAGTACATCCCCACCCTCTGCTACCTGGAAGGGCTGAGCGCCGTAGGCGCGTGCCGTCTCTGCATCGTGGAAGTGTCGGGCACCGACCGGCTGCTGCCGGCCTGCACCACGCCCGTACAGGACGGGATGTCGGTCACCACGACTTCGCCCAAGCTGACGCAATACCGCCGCATCGCGCTCGAACTGCTGTTCGTGGAGCGCAACCACGTGTGCGCGGTCTGCGTCTCCAACGGGCGCTGCGAACTGCAGTCCATGGCGACCAACATGGGCATCACCCATATGCGGTATTTCTACAACTATCCGAAGCTGCCGATCGACGTCTCGCACAAGCGCTTCGTGCTGGATCACAACCGCTGCATCCTGTGCACGCGCTGCGTGCGCGTCTGCACCGAGCTGGAAGGGGCGCACGTGTGGGAGGTGACCGGACGCGGCGTCCAGTCCAGGATCGTGAGCGACCTCAACCAGCCGTGGCGTGAAGCCAGCAGTTGCACCGGCTGCGGAAAGTGCGTGCAGGCATGTCCTACCGGCGCGCTGGCCGAGAAGGGCTACGCGGTGGAGGAGATGGTCAAGCGGAACGACAACATTACCGCATTGGCGGTCCGCAAAGGAGTCCAGGTATGAAGAAAGTCAGACTGGCCACTGTTTGGCTTGACGGTTGCTCGGGATGCCACATGTCGCTGCTGGACATGGACGCCGGGGTCATTGCCCTGGCCGGCAAGGTGGATATCGTCTACGGCCCGCTGGTCGACGCCCAGGAATTTCCCGAGGGAGTGGACGTCACGCTGGTGGAAGGCGCCGTCAGCTCGATCGAAGACCTGCACAAGATCCGCCAGATACGGCAGCGCACCAACCTGCTGGTCGCGCTGGGCGACTGCGCCGTCACCAGCAACGTGCCCTCGATGCGCAACTCGGTGCCGGTGAGCAAGCTGCTGCAGCGGGTGTACGTGGAGGGCGCGGACGAGAGCAAACAAGTGCCCGCCGAATGTCTCCCGGCGCTGCTGGCCAAGGCGCGCCCGGTCAATGAGTTTGTCCAAGTGGACCTGTTCCTCCCCGGCTGTCCGCCGCCCGCCAAAGCTATCGCCGGGCTGGTGACCGACCTGCTGGAGGGCCGTAAACCCGAGGCGAATCCCAAGGTGAAGTTTGGATAAGGAGCGTCCAATGAAGCGAATCACGATCGATTCGGTAACCCGGATCGAAGGACACGCAAAGATCTCAATTCATCTGAACGACAAGGGCCGTGTCTCGAGCACCCAGCTCCATGTCACCCAGACGCGTGGATTCGAGAAGTTCACCGAAGGGCGGCCGTTCTACGAAATGCCCGGCATCACCGCGCGCATCTGCGGCATTTGCCCGGTCAGCCACCTGCTGGCTTCTTCCAAAGCCTGCGACGGCATCCTGGCGGTGCGAATCCCGGCTACAGCCATCAAGTTGAGAGAGCTGTTGCACTGCGCGCAGTATGTGCAGTCGCACGCGCTCAGCTTCTTCTATCTCTCCTCGCCCGACCTGCTGCTGGGCTTTGATTCCGACCCCGCCAAGCGCAACGTGATCGGGGTGATCGAAAAGCATCCCGAGTTGGCGCGCCTGGGCATCGAGCTGCGCAAGTTCGGCCTGCAGATCATCGAAGGACTGGCGCAGGAACGCGTTCACCCCTCCTGGACGGTGCCGGGCGGCGTGAACGCCCCCATGGCTCCCCAGCTTCGCGACCGCATCCTGCAGGAGCTGCCCGGCATGACGGACGCCGCCGAGCGCACCATCGCCTTCTTCAAGGGCGCCGTCGACTCCTTCAAGGAGGAGATCGAGCACTTCGGCACGGCGCCAACCATGTACGCCGGGCTGGTCGACCGCAAGGGCAACCTGCAGCTCTACGACGGCGATATACGCTTCCGCGACTCCAAGGGCGCGATCGTCAAGGAAGGAATTCCAGCGGAGGAGTACCAGAGCTACATTGGAGAGGCTTCGCTCTCCGAGTCATACCTGAAAGCGCCGTATTACAAGCCGGTGGGATATCCGCAGGGCATCTACCGCGTCGGTCCGCTGGGCCGTTTGAACGCCGCCGACCGGTGCGGCACTCCCAAGGCCGACAAAGCCCTGGAAGAGTTCCGGCAGCGCTTCGGCAACCCGGCGCACAGCTCGTTCCTGTTCCACTACGCCAGGCTGATCGAGATGCTCTATGCCCTGGAGCGGATCAAGCAGTTGGTGGACGACCCGAAGATCCTCGACACGCATGTCCGCGCCACCGCCGGCGTCAACTCGCTGGAAGGTGTCGGCATCGTCGAGGCGCCGCGCGGCATCCTCATCCATCACTACAAGGTCAACGAGGACGGCGCCATCGTTTGGGCCAACCTCATCGTGGCCACCGGCCACAATAACCTGGCCATCGGCGACAGCATCCAGCAGGTCAGCGAGCACTTCATCAACGGTAACAAGCTGCAGGAAGGCATGCTCAACCGCGTCTCCGCGGTGGTGCGGGCTTACGACCCGTGCTTCAGCTGCTCGACGCATGCCTCCGGACAACTCGCCATGCAGATCCGGCTCTACGGCCCGGACGGCGAAATGCTGGACGAGCTTTATAGCCGTTAGGGGACCCGCCGGCGAGGACGCCGACGATACTTAATTAGCCTAGATTCACAGCCGGGCCTTCGGGCCCGGTTTTTTGTCGGGATCCAGTCGTGAAAAGCCGATAATTGGGAATAGTGGAAGCGCTGAGCATTAACCCGGCCGAATCGAGGATTGAAGGAAATGGGCTTCAGCCCAGGGGCCAAGCACCGGGGCTTTAGTGTGTGCGGAGAACTAGTTTCGTACGCCATATAGTGAGCTTTATTGCCGCGCTGACCCCATATGATGGGGTCGGACCGGTAAAAAATGGGGTTCTCACGCATAAGTGTAGCCCGGCGCTTCCGCCAGCGATTGCGGAGTGAAGGCAACGGTGCAGCCCATCCTCATAATCGGGTACGGCAACACGCTGCGCGGCGACGACGGCTTCGGCCCCCTCGCTGCCAGGCTGCTGGAGGAGCGCGGAATTCCGGGCGTGGAAGTGATCATCGCGCACCAACTGAATCCGGAATTGGCGGCTTCGCTCGCCGAAGCACGATTCGCTCGTTTTCATCGATGCCACGGAAGGAGCAGCGCCAGGCACTATCACCGTCACCTCATGTTGAGCTGCGTGACATCGGACCCGCAGGCGCGACCCATCACTTCGAGCCGGGAACACTGCTGGCACTGGCAAAGTTCGTCTACGGACAAGCGCCGGAGGCTGTCCTGATAACCGCCGCCGCGCGGAGCTTCGAGCATGGAACGGAGATCAGCGTAGAAGTGAAGGAAGCCGCACTAAAGTGGTGCAGGCGGTTGCCAATTTAGCCGCATCCGATCGGGTAGATTATGAAGGTTTGCGGGAAGCGTTGCGGTAGGCGGCCACCATGGCCTGTCCCAGGCTCAGCCCGCCATCGCCGGCAGGAACCTCGGAGTGCGAAAACACCTCGAAGGAATCCGCGGCCAGCGCCTGCTCCAGATGCTCCGCCAGGAAGCGATTCTGGAATGTCCCTCCGCTGAGGCAGACGCGGTTCAGTCCGTGGCGCTCGCGCAGCTCGCGGGCGATCCGCAGGAAGACATTCACCAGGCCAAGGTGGAATTTCGCGCTGATCTCGGCGACCGGCAGCGGGCGGCGCAGGTCCTCCAGCAATTCCACAAACAACGGCCGCGTATCGATGATCCAGGGACCGGACTGCGGCCGCTGCAGATCGAAGCTGTAGGTTCGTCGGTAGGCGGCCTCGGCGATTGCCATCTCCAGTTCGATAGCTGCCTGCGCCTCGTAGTTCACCGTTTGGCGTATGCCGGCCAGAGCGGCAACGGCATCGAACAGCCGCCCGCAACTGGAGGTAAATGGCGCATTTACGCCGCGATCGATAATGTTTAACATCAACTTTAACTTGCGTTGGTCAAGTCCCAGGCAAAAAGGGAACATCCATCTCCGCGCACGCGGGACCGAAGTGATGCGCAAGATAGCTGACGGCCATGCGCCAGGGCTCGCGAATGGCGGCATCGCCTCCGGGCAGGCGGACGTAGTTGAAGTGAGCGGCGCGCTCGAAATCTTCATAGCCGGCGACGAGCACCTCCCCGCCCCAGATGCGCCCGTCGGTTCCGTAGCCGGTGCCGTCCAGGGCAAAGCCGATGACGCGGCCTTCCAGGTGATGCTCCGCCATGCAACTGGCGATGTGCGCATGGTGGTGCTGCACGCCGACGAGCGGCAATCCTGTCTGCTGCAAGGCCCAGCGGGTGGAAAAATAATTGGGGTGCAGATCATAGGCCAGGACCGCCGGCTCGATCTCCAGGATGCGGCGCAGATGCGCGATGGCCTGCTCGAAGAACTGGTAGGACTCAAGGTTCTCCAGGTCGCCGATGTGCTGGCTGAGAAAAGCGTGTTTGCCCTTGGTGAGGCAGACGGTGTTCTTGAGTTCGCCGCCTACGGCCAGCACCGAGGGTATCTCTTCACGCAGGAAGACCGGCACGGGAACAAAACCGCGCGAGCGGCGAAGCTGGCGCACGCGCCCGTTACTGACGCGCACGACCGAGTCGTCACAGCGCAGCAGGATTTCGCGGTTGTGCACCAGCAGGCAGTCGGCCAGGCTTGCCAGGCGCTCCACGGCTTCGCCGTTGCCGATCACGATCGGCTCTTCGCTGAGATTGGCGCTGGTCATCACCAGGGCCGGGGAGTCGCACCTGGCAAACAGCAGATGATGCACCGGCGTGTACGGCAGGAACAGACCGAGATAGCGATTGCCGGGCGCTACCTCGCAGGCGATCTCAGCGGCGTGCCCGGCAGCCGTCTTCCACGGCAGCAGCACGATGGGCCGTTGCGCTGTCTCGAGCAACTGGGCGGAGACGCCGTCCAGCTCGCAGACTTCGGCCGCCGCCGCCAAGTCCGCGCACCATGACGGCAAAGGGCTTTTCCACGCGGCGTTTGCGCTCGCGCAATCGCCGGACCGCCTCGGCGTTGGTGGCATCCACGGCCAGATGAAATCCGCCGAGGCCTTTGATGGCCACCACCTGCCCGCGCGCGATGAGCCTCGGCGGTAGCGGCGATGCGGGTCGGCGCATTCGATGCGGCTGCCATCTACGTTGCCACAGCTCCAGCTGCGGCCCGCAGCAGCCAGCAGGCGTTGGGTTGCGCGTGGAAACGGCGATTGAGAGGATCGTCGTATTCCGCCTGGCACTCAGGGCACATGCGGAAGGGCGCCATGGAGGTATACGGCCGGTCGTAGGGAATGTCGCGCACGATGGTGAAGCGCGGGCCGCAATTGGTGCAGTTGATGAAGGGATAGCCGTGGCGCCGGTCGGCGGGGTCGAAGAGTTCGCGCAGGCAATCGGCGCAGGTGGCGATGTCGGCGGAGATCAGCGTGTGCACATGCTGGTCGCGGCGGCTGGGCAGAGATGCGGAAATCGCGCTCGCCGCAGGCACGGGATGACCGCCACGTCGCATTGCGTGATGCGCGCCAGGGCGCGGCTTTTGGGCGGGAAGGCGGGCCAGGAAATCGTCCACCGCGTCGCTTGCGCCCTCGATCTCAACCGTAACGCCGGCACCGGTGTTGCTGATCGTTCCGGCCAGTCCGCACTCGGTGGCCAGACGAAAGACATAAGGGCGAAAGCCCACGCCCTGCACGATGCCTTGAATGTCGATCCGCTTGCGGACAATCATGTTGATTATTGATTTTTGATTTACGATTTTTGATTTTGGCCGGGGACGCGCCTATACCCGTTGCTGCGCAAACATCGACACCAAATCACAAATCAAAAATCGAAAATCAAAAATGATCATATCGTTGCCGCGCGTACCTCGCGGGCAGCCTTGCGGCGTTTATCCAGCCAGGTTAGCCATTCGCTTAAGCCCTCGCGCGTGGTGCAGGAGACGCGCACGATCTCCATGCCGGGATGCACTTTGCGCGCGTTTTCCTCGGCCGCCGCGGCATCGAACGGGACATAGGGCAGAAGATCGACCTTGTTGAGGACCATCAGCTCCGACTTGAAGAAGATCGAGGGATACTTCAGCGGCTTGTCTTCGCCCTCGGTCACGCTCAGCAGCACGACCTTGGCCGCTTCGCCCAGGTCGTAGCTGGAGGGGCAGACGAGGTTGCCGACGTTCTCGATGAACAGCAGGTCGATATCCTCCAACCGCCAGTCGGCCAGATGCTTGTCGACCATGCGGGCGTCGAGATGGCAGGTGCCGCCGGTGGTGATCTGCTTCACCGGGAAGCCGGCGCGCTTCAGGCGGTTGGCGTCGTTCTCGGTCTGCAGATCGCCGGTCAGCACGGCGACGCGCGTGTCGCGCGGCAGGCTTTCCAGCGTGCGCTCCAGCAGGCTGGTCTTGCCCGAGCCGGGCGAGCTGATGAGGTTCAGGCAGAGCACTCCGTGCGCGCGAAAGCGCGCGCGCAGATCGGCTGCCAGACGGTCGTTCTCACTTAATACTTTCTTTTCCAGCGGTACTCGGTCCATTTTCTTCCAGCTCCAGAAATGCCAAATCCAATTCGTCTCCGCCGGCGAATACCAGGGAAACCTCGCGGCAGCGCGGGCACTGGAAATCATAGTCGCGCACCGCGAACTCTTCGCCGCAGGCCGGGCAAGAGTGCTTGCGGGGAATCCACTCGATCTCCAGCACCAGGCCCTCGTGCTCGGTTCCCTGCACCAGCACTTCGAAAGCGAAGGTCAGAGCATCGGCATCGATGGCTGCCAGCTCGCCGATCTTTACCCCAACCCGCACGGGACGGCTCCGGGATGACGAGCGGCTTCGCCCGGCCACCGCTTCCAGAATCGAACTGGCAATTCCCATCTCGTGCATAACGCTTCAGGGGTTAGGGGATAGGGTAGGATAGGGATACGTATCCATTTCGGTTTCCGACAATGTTCAGTCAGCGCTCAAAATCTCTGATCAGACTTCAGCCCCTGCCCTCTGGTCTCAATCCCTAATCCCTAATCCCTAGACCCTGGTCCTAATCCCTAACAAATTCGCGGCAGCTGATCGCCGGCCAGCATATCGACAATGCGCGTTGTTCCCAGGGTAGTGCGCATGGTCACCAGGCCGCTGCGCTCCGCGGTTACCGTGCCGATCATGCAGGCGTCTTTACCCAGCGGATGACGCCGCATCGCTTGCAGTATGGGCTCCGCCACGCTTGGTTCGACAATGGCGATCAGCTTGCCCTCGTTGGCCACGTAGAGCGGATCGAGCCCCAGCAGCTCGCAGGCGCCGCGCACCTCTTCGCGGATGGGGATGGCGGTCTCATCCAGTTCGATGCCGACCTGCGATTGCCCCGCGATCTCGTTCAGCGCGCTCGAAAGTCCGCCGCGGGTGGGATCGCGCATGCAGCGAATGCCGCTGGCTCCGGCGTCCAGCATCTCCGCCACTAGTCCGTGCAGGGCGGCGCTGTCGCTGCGGATGGGAGATTCGAACTCGAGTCCCTCGCGCTGCGCCAGGATGGCGATGCCGTGATCGCCGATATAGCCGTTCAGCAAAACCTTGTCTCCCGGCCGGGCGCGCTCGGCGGAGAGTTCCAGGCCCTCCGGCACAAGGCCGATTCCCGTGGTGTTGATGAAGAGCTGGTCGCCGCTTCCTTTCTCCACCACCTTGGTATCGCCGGTGACGACTTCGACGCCGGCTTCAGTAGCGGCCCGGCCGAGCGACGCCACAACCTGACGGAGCAATTCGAGGGAGAATCCTTCCTCCAGGATGAAGGCCACGCTGAGAAACAACGGCCGCGCTCCGCCCATGGCCAGGTCGTTGACTGTGCCATGAACGGCCAGCGAACCGATGTCGCCGCCGGGGAAGAACAGAGGCTTGACCACAAAAGAATCTGTTGTGAAGGCCAGCCGGGCGCCGTTGACGTTGAGCACAGCCTGGTCGTTGAGCTTGGCCAGCACGGGGTTGCGAAAGGCAGGGACGAAGATGGAGCGGATCAGCTCGGCGGTCAGCGTTCCGCCGCTGCCGTGACCGAGCACCACGGTGTCCTTGACGGGCAAGGGCGCGGGACAGGCGAATCCGGCTAGCGTCTTGGTATCGTCCACGTTCCACTCCAGGGATTAGGGAATAGGGATTAGGGAATAGAAGCATCCCCAATCTGCGACTTCACTTCCGCCTTCCCAACCCAAGGGTTTAGGGGATAGGGATTAGGGAGTAGAAAACCTTCTACCGTCTGCCTTCGTCGTTTGCGTTCCTATTCCCTGATCCCTACCCCTAATCCCTAATTCGCCGATAACGATAATAGGCGGCACAGGCGCCCTCGCCCGAAACCATGGGCGCGCCCAGCGGCTGCTCCGGCGTGCAGCGCACGCTAAAGGCCGGGCAATCCGTGGGGCGGTTCAGACCCTGCAGGATCCTGGCACTGATGCACTCGGCCGGCTCTTCGGCCACAATCTCCGACAAGGCGAAGACCCGGTTCGCGTCCCAGTCCGCGAAGCTGTCGCGAATGCGCAGGCCGCTGGCAGGAATCGTGCCAATGCCGCGCCACTTCTGATCGGCAACCTCGAAAACTTCGTCGATGATCTTGCGCGCCGCCGTATTGCCCTTGAGCTGAACCGAGCGCGCGTACTGGTTCTCCACCTTCGCCGTTCCGGACTCGAGTTGCTTTACCAGCAGCAGCACCGCCTGCAGAAGATCGACCGGCTCGAAGCCGGCGACTACGATGGGCACGCGGTATTCAGACGCGAGCGCGTCGTATTCCTCGGTCCCCACCACGGTGCAGACGTGTCCAGGAGCGATGAAGCCCTGCACGCGGTTCCCCGGAGCACTCATCAATGCCCGTATGGCCGGGGGCACGAGCACGTGCGAAACCAGCATGGAGAAATTGCGCAGCCCTTCCCGGCGCGCCTGCCATACAGCCATGGCATTGGCGGGAGCGGTGGTCTCAAAGCCGATGCCGAGAAAAACCACCCGCCGCTCCGGGTTGGCATGCGCGATCTTCAGGGCCTCGAGCGGAGTGTACGCCACGCGAACGTCCGCCCCCTTGGCGCGTGCCTGGAACAGATCAGAGCGAGAGCCTGGAACCCGCAGCATGTCCCCGTAGGAGACCAGGATTACGTCCGGAAGCAAAGCCAATTCGATGGATTTATCGATGGTCTCCAGAGGCGTAACGCACACCGGACAACCCGGACCGTGAACCAGCTCGATATTATCTCCCAGCAGTTCGTCGAGGCCGTAGCGCATGATGGTGTGCGTCTGGCCGCCGCAGATCTCCATCAGCACCCAATGCCGCGTGGCCCGCTGGCGGACCTCGGCGGCCAGCGCGTGCGCGATTCGCCGATCCCGATACTCGTCGATATACTTCACAAGCTCTCTTTATCCGCCACCGTATAGGGCCGAACCGCACTCGCTATCGGTATGCCGCCGCCCGTCGCGACAAAGATTCATCTCACGACAAGTCGTCGAAAACGAACAGCAATCCCTCAGGGGCAGCCCTCCGTTTGCTTGTTGCTTGCGGCACGGCTGAAGCCGTGCCCTTTCAAAGACATTTACAACTGAAACGCGCCGGTTCATTGCTTGGTTGGTTTCTCGTCTTCGGCGGGCGCGGTCAGGCCGAGCTCCTCGGCGAGGTTTCCCATCTCGGAGAGAAGCTGATAGGTGCGCTCGGCCTCCTCGGCATCGACGCGACTGATGGCAAAGCCGACATGGACGACGACGTAGTCGCCGACCTGAGCCTCGGGCACGAAGTCCAGGCGAATACGCCGGACGATGCCTCCGAACTGCACGCGCCCTTCGCGAATGCCGCCGGATTCCTCGCAGTCCAGAACTTTTCCGGGAACGGCCAGGCACATAATCCAACTCCCAACGAGATCGAATATCCGGCGGCGGACGAGACAAAATGCCGCCTAAGCACGCGCCAACCGGGATCGAAGCGAAACAAGCTATGTTGCCCTAATACCTATATCTTACGCCTGATCAGCGCATTACGGCAGCGGATTCGGCCTCCACTTGGCGGCGAAAAATCTGGCGCGAGAGGCGCTCCGTTTGATAACAATTAGAAGAACCGATCTTCATTCACACAGGAAAGGCAAAGAGATGATCGCACTGGTAACAGGGGCCACCGCCGGATTTGGCGAAGCCATCGCACACCGCTTGGTTAAGGAAGGGATTAAGGTTATCGCCGCGGGACGCCGCAGCGAACGGCTGGCGAAGTTGCAGCAGGAGTTGGGCCGGGACAAGCTCCACACGGTGACGCTGGACGTGCGCGACCGCAAAGCCGTAGAGCGCTCCATCGAGCAACTGCCCGGCGAGCTCTCCGCGATCGATGTGCTGGTCAACAATGCCGGCTTGGCGCTTGGCCTGGAAATGGCGCCGCGCGCTGTTCTGGACGACTGGGAAAACATGGTGGATACCAACATCAAGGGAGTGCTGTTCCTGACGCGCAAGATTCTACCCGGCATGGTTGAGCGGAACCGCGGCCACGTGGTCAATATCAGCTCCATCGCCGGAAGCTGGCCGTATCCAGGAGGCAACGTGTATTGCTCCTCGAAGGCGTTCGTGCAGCAGTTCTCGCGCACCCTGCGGGCTGACCTCATCGGCACGCAGGTGCGAGTTACCGATATCGCTCCCGGAATGGTGGCCGGCACCGAGTTCGCCCCGGTCCGCTTCCACGGAGACACGGCGCGGGCGCTGAAGAATTACGATGGTGCTGATCCCATGATGCCGGAGGATATCGCGGACGCGGTGTATTGGGCGATCAGCCGGCCGGCACGCGTCAACATCAACGCCATAGAGGTCATGCCCGTCTGCCAGGCCTGGAGCGCAATGACGATTTACCGGAAGAAGTGATTTCGGCAAAGAAACGATTCCCGGGCGCATGGGTCGGCCTGAACGTTTTGGACTTGCCATGCTGAGCGCAGTGAAGCATCCCCGTACAGCTTCGTACACGAGATGAAATCGAAGGGTTTCTATAGAAACTTAGGACTGCATAGATTGGGACAGAGCTATGGGATGCTTCGCTCCTCCTGCCGGAGTCGCTCAGCATGACACACGAGTAGAGATTTGCACCCTGCGACATTTCAGGCAGGCGACCCGCCAAGTAGATAGACTGTGCCCTAGTTTCCCGCCAGCTCCGTCAGCGCGTGCAGGTAGACGCGCAATCCGAGGTCGATGTCCTCCCAGCGTGTGTTTTCCTGCGGGGCGTGGCTGACGCCGTCGATGCTGGGGACGAAGATCATCGCCGTCGGCATGACAGAGGCCATCACTTGCGCGTCGTGCCCCGCCCAGCTGGGCATCTCCAGGTATTTGACCTGGGCCGCATCGGCCGCCCGGCGCAGCACGCCGACGATGCCTTCGTCGAGGTGGGTAGGCGGAATAAACGAAGTCTTGGTGATCTCGGTCTGGACGCCGTACTTGGCATCGATGGCGCGGAACTCAGCCGCCAGCCATTCCTTGGCGACTTCAAATTCGGTGTTGGTAATGGAACGTATCTCGATCGGCAAGGAGACCCGGCCGGGAACGATGTTGATCACCCCCGGCGAGACTTCCACGGAGCCAACCGTCGCCACGTAGCGGTCAGTGGACTGAAGCGCCGCCTCGAAGCTCTTCTGGATGAGGTGCGAGGCGGCCACCAGAGCATCCTTGCGAGCCGCCATGCGCGTGGTTCCAGCATGGTTTGCCTTGCCCGCGATGGTGACCCAGCAGCGATAGATGCCGACAATATCGGTTACCAGTCCGCAAGACAGGCCGCGGCGATGCAACTCCTCACCTTGCTCGATGTGGAATTCGAGAAAGCAGCGGAACTTCGAGGGGTCGAGGCAGGCGCTCTGGAAGGCATTCTTGTCGAGGCCCATTTCCTCGAGGAGTCCGGCGACCGATCTGCCGTCACGGTTCAGGATCAGCTCCGGAGTCTGCGATTTCATCCTGCCGGTCAGAACCTGGCTGCCGAACATGACGATGCCGAACTGCGTGCCCTCTTCTTCCACCATGGCAACGACTTCAACCGGGCGCGGCGGCTTCCAGCCGGCGTCATGCCAGGCATTGACGCACTCGATGGCGGTGATCAATCCCAGGGCTCCGTCAAAGCGGCCGCCGTTGGGAACGCTGTCGAGGTGGGAGCCGGTGAGCACAGCCGGCAGCGATTCGTCCTGACCGGCGTAGCGGCCGAAGATGTTGCCCAGGGGATCGACGCGGACCTTCATGCCCGCTGCTTCCATGAAGCCGCGAACGAGATCCATCCCGATCTTATAGGCCGGCGTGTAAGTGAGCCGAAGTACGCCACCCTCGGCGGTACGGGCGCTTTCAGCCAGCTTGTCGATGCGTTCCCGCACCCGCTCAATGCGATGCTGCATGGCCACCCTCCCTGTCGCAATGTAGTACTGCCCCAGGTCAACCCAACAGCAGGGCGGGACGTGCCACCCCAACAGGCGCCGAAGCAGCGCCTGCTGGGGACCCCGGGCCTGGTGCACCCTGCTAACTCATCCTGAGTTGCGATAGCCGCAGAAAGGGAGTGCTATCTTCCCAGGTGTTGCATGGCCGCTTCCGGATAACGCAGGCCGGCAGCGGCGTCCGGCGGAAAGACGGCGTTGATGCGGCGCAGATCGTCAGCCGTGAGCTTGACGTTGACCGCGCCGGCGTTGTCCTCCAGATACTTGCGGCGCTTGGTTCCGGGAATAGCAACAATGTCTTCGCCTTGCGCCAACACCCAGGCCAGCGCCAGCTGCGCCGGAGTGCAATGCTTTTCCCTGGCGAGTCTCCTCGACCTTCTTCACCAGTTCCAGGTTCTTGTTGAAATTCTCTCCCTGGAAGCGGGGGGCGTTGCGCCGGAAGTCGCCTTCCGCCAGGTCTTCGAACTTCTTGAACTGCCCGGTGAGGAAGCCACGGCCAAGCGGACTGTAAGCCACGAAGCCGATTCCGAGTTCGCGGCAGGCGCCGAGAATCTCCTTTTCCGGGTCGCGCGACCACAGCGAGTACTCCGTCTGCAGGGCGGCGATGGGATGCACCTTGGCGGCGCGCCGTATGGTCTGCGGTCCGGCTTCAGAGAGTCCGAGGTGGCGGACCTTTCCCTCTTCCACCAGACGCTTCATGGCGCCGACCGTGTCCTCGATGGGCGTCTTGGGATCGACGCGATGCTGGTAGTAGAGGTCGATATAGTCAACCTGCAGGCGGCGCAGGCTGCCTTCACAGGATTGGCGGACGTATTCCGGCGTGCCGTTAATGCCCAGGAACTGGCCGGTCTTGGGATCGCGCACGTTGCCGAATTTGGTCGCCAGGATCACCTCCGCGCGCTTGCCTTTGATGGCGCGGCCAACCAGCTCCTCGTTCTTGTGCGGACCGTAAATGTCGGCCGTATCGAGGAAATTCATTCCCAGCTCGAGCGCGCGGTGAATGGTCGCAATCGACTCGTTATCGTCACGAGGACCGTAGAAATCGGACATTCCCATGCATCCCAGGCCCAGGACGGGAACCGCCAAGCCGTTGCGGCCAAGCTTTCGTTTCTGCATTCAAAGACCTCCTCATTTCGATATGGATGTTATCTTATCGCGTGCGGCGGCAGCGCAGATCGCTGGCCGCCAAAGACCGGCGTGCCGGGACGGCCGGACCCACTTGCCGTTTTTCCGCTGGTCTCTTCTGCTGGTGAGAAGCGCGGCTTTGCGTTACTATCATGGCTGCTTGCTGCACGTGCCGTACGGGCGTATGCGTCTTCGCCAAGGCTACGACGGCAATGACCCCGTAGATTGAGGCGCTCCTGAGTTCGATCAGGCTGAGTGTTTGCATCTGTAAGGCGAAGTGTAATAGAAGAATTAATAAATCTGGAGTAATGACTCTAGATAAATATTTGTGATTTTTTTCGCCCCGATGCATCTTTCACAAGTCGCTCGAAATCGAATCTATAAGGAATGGCTTTGCGTCTGACGATTTCCGAGAAGCACAGGTGATTCTATGAAGGCAATTCTGTTTGTAGACGACCACGAAGTGCTGGCGCGGCTCAGTTGCGAGATTCTGGAGATGCAGGGCTATCGTGCCGTGTGCGCCTACAACGCCGCCGACGCGCTGGAGAAGTTTCAAAAGGAGAAGTTCGACATCCTGGTAACCGACTTCCGCATGGAAGGCATGAACGGACTTGAACTGGCCAAACAGGTACACCAGAAAGATCCAAGCGTGCCAGTTATCATCGTCACCGGCTATGGCCCGATTGACGGCGGCAAGGACGTCAACGCCTGCCTGCAGAAGGAAGAGCTCTTCCCCGCACTGCTGGAAAAGATCAAGCAGTACCTGGGCGAGAATGAGAAGGAAGAGTCGCTGACCGCCTGATGCGCCGCAGATCTCTTCTAAGGGACGCTCAAGGGCGTCCCTTTTGCATGGTCCTCGCTCCCGGTTCTTCGTTCTCAGTTGTATGTTCTTCGCTCTGCTCCTCTTGATTGTCCTCGGCGTCTTCCTCTTCGCACGCAAGAACCGCTAGAACGGATTCAAAGTGGCGTACCCTTCGCTCTCACCGCCGGGCTGATCGCCCGGCTACGGCACGGGGTATACCTTCCGCGAATCCGGTCTAATCCCAAGAACTGAGAACGACCAACGATCCTGATACACTTGCCGGGTGAAGCGGCTCATCGTCAATGCCGATGATTTTGGCCTGACTCACGGAGTCGATTGCGCCATTGTCGAAGGCTACCGGCGCGGGATCGTGACCTCGACTACGCTGATGGCGAACGGCCCGGAGTTCACCGACGCCGTCGGCTGGCTGACGGAGATTGCCTGTGGCGAGCGGAGCCGCCCCGTTGACTTGGGTGTCGGCTGCCACGTGGTGCTGGCCGACGGCGAGCCGGTGCTGCCGCTCTCCGAGGTACGTTCGCTGCTGGCGCCGGGGACGAACCGCTTCCACCGCTCTTTTGGGCAACTGGCGCGGGCGGCGCTGGGCGGGCGTTTTCGGCTGGAGGAAGTCCGCGCCGAAGCCTGCGCGCAATTCCGAAAAATTCAGGCGGCCGGCATTCCCATATCGCACTTCGACGCGCACAAACACGCGCACATTTTTCCCTCCGTGCTGGAGCCGCTGCTCGAAGCCGCCGCCGAGTGCGGCATCCCGGCCGTACGTAATCCGTTCGAGCCGGTCTTCTCCATGCCGATCCCGCGGCTGCTGCGCATTCCGGTGCGCTACGCGGAAGTGGTGGCGCTGCGCGCCTTCCGTACCAGATTTCTGGCAATGGTTGCCGCTCACGGGCTGCGCACCACCGACGGCAGCCTGGGCCTGGTGGCGACCGGAACCCTCAATGCCGGCAATCTCGCTGCCCTGCTGGACCGCATGCAGGATGGCACCTGGGAGCTGGTCTGCCATCCGGGATACAACGATGCGCAACTGCTGGCTGCCGGAACACGTCTGCTCGAGTCGCGGGAGATCGAGCTGCAGGCCCTGATGGCCGAGAGCTCCAAGCGCGCGCTCGAACGCAATTCCATTGAGCTCGTGTCTTTCGCCGCGCTGGCCGCGGAGGCGGGTACGGGAGCGGGACGGGAATCTGCATCGCGGGGCGCGGTTGGTCGCTCTAATACGTTAAGCAACTTCGGGGAACACGGATGTCCGCCGGATCGGGAACGAACACAATGAGCAAGAGCCGCCGTACGGATCTACGAATCGGAATCACCTGCTACCCGACTTACGGCGGTAGCGGAGTTGTCGCCACCGAGTTAGGAATCGAGCTGGCCGAGCGCGGGCACCAGGTGCACTTCATCACCTACTCTCAGCCGATCCGCCTGACCGAGCCGCATCAGAACATCCACTATCACGAGGTCGAGGTCTCGCGCTATCCGCTGTTCGAGTATCCTCCCTACGACCTGGCGCTGGCGACGCGCATGGCCGAGGTCGCCGAACTCTACGACCTGGACTCTGCTGCACGTGCACTACGCCATCCCGCACTCGGTGAGCGCCATGCTGGCGCGGCAGATGCTGGCCTGCGGGTCAGGGCCGGAAATCGCGCCGGCTGCCTTACGTCACGACCCTGCACGGAACCGACATCACGCTTGTCGGCATGGATGCGTCGTATCTGCCGATCACCAAGTTCTCCATCGAGCAGAGCAACGGGGTGACAGCGATCTCCGACTACCTCAAACAGCAGACGTTCGAGCAGTTCAACATACCGGGCCATATCGAGGTCATTCCCAATTTCGTAAATTGCGATCTCTACCGGCGCGACCCCAACTGGGTGGTACGGCGCGGCGATTACGCCACCCGCGAGGAGCGCGTGCTGGTGCACCTTTCCAACTTCAGGCCGGTGAAGCGCGTCAGCGATGTGATCGAGATCTTCGCGCGGGTGCTGAAGGAGATGCCGGCCAAACTGCTGATGATCGGCGACGGTCCCGACCGCTCACAGGCGGAATGGCTGGCCATGAAAAAGGGCATTCACGACCAGGTGCTGTTCCTGGGCAAGCAGAACCGGGTGCACGAGAAGCTGGCCGTCTCCGACCTGATGCTGCTGCCCAGCGAGTTGGAATCGTTCGGGCTGGCAGCGCTGGAGGCGATGGCCTGCGAGGTGGTGCCGGTGGCCACCAATGCAGGAGGAATTCCTGAGGTCATCGATCACGGCGTCACCGGATATATGGCCGACGTGGGCGACGTCGAAACGATGGCCCGCTACGCCATCGAGGTGCTCTCCGACCAAGCCAAGCTGGAGGAGATGGGCAAGCGCGCCCGCGAGGAGGCGAACAAGCGCTTCTGCAGCACCAAGATCATTCCGCATTACGTGGATTTCTATCGCAGCGTGCTGGAACGCACGTCATAGACGACGGAGGAGAGATCATCGGAATGCGGAATGGGCAGAACCAGCCGCACCAGGGTTCCCCGGCCGCGCAGGCTGTTGATCTCCATGCGCGCGCTGTCTCCGTATAGAACTTGAAGTCGCTCGCGAATGTTGGCCAGGCCGATTCCGGTGCCTCCGCGGCCGGCGCTCTCCATACCCACGCCATCGTCTTCCACCTCGATCACCAGCAAGTTGTCGGCCAGACGCGCCCGCAGAAAGATGCTGCCGCCCTCGATCTTGGCCGAGAGACCGTGCTTGATGGAATTCTCGACCAGCGGCTGGAGGATGACGCAGGGGACCGAGACATCCAGGCTTTCGCGCTGCACCTCTTTGATGATGCGCAGCTTCTCCGGGCCGAAGCGCACGACTTCGATGTCGAGATAATCGTCGATGAAGTCCAGCTCATCCCTGAGCTGCACGAAGGCGTCGCTGGTGCGCAGCAGGCGGCGCAGAATGCTGGAGAGTTTGACGATCACCTCCCGCGCCTTATCGGGATTGAAACGCACCAGCGAAGAGACGGTGTTCAGGGTGTTGAAGAGGAAGTGGGGGTTGATCTGGCTTTGCAGGGCCTCCATACGCGCCTGCAGCAGGAGCCGCTCCTGCTCCTCCAGCTTCATCTCGATGCGCACATTGTTGAGAGACTTCAGGGCGATGGCCACGCACATCACCGAGGTGATGTAAATCGCGGCCGTGATCAGCCAGTTCGGGCTGTCCAGCCCGTAAACTATCTTGCCGAAGATCTGCCTGAGCTGGTCGCGCAGGAAGGCGAAGCCGAGAATGAGGAAGAAGAAAGAAGTTTGCCAGTCGAGCAGCGACTTGCGAATGGTGCGGCGAATCCAGCCAAAGATGCTCAAATCGAGCAGCGGCGAGAAAGACCAGATCAGTTCCTTGTCCTGAGCGAGATTACGCATGAAGCCGGCCGCCAGCCCGGCGCCGACGTTGAGCGGCAGATTGCCCCACTCGTGCAGGAAAATGGCGGGCAAGGAAACCAGCAGCCCGCCCACGGATCCGCCCACGCGCCCGGTGATGACGCCCATCAGGATAGAGCTTTCCAGGGCCAGGTCGGCGGCCATGAAGTTGCGTACCTTAGCACGAACCATCACGCCGAGAGCGAACGGGATGCCGATCAACAGCACCATCTCCAGGGCCTCGGAGACGCTGCGGTCCTCGCGAAAGAGCAGCACGCGGAAGCGCCGCCCGCGCGAGAGCACACTACTGACCGCGGCGGAAACGCCGAGCTTGATCAGCAGCGTGATGAGAATCAGTCCCTGGTCCAAGTTTTCTGTCTCGTCTAGTTCGTGAGCCGAAAGAATTCGATGCCGACGCCACAAGGATTTGGGGATTAGGGGTTAGGGATTAGCAAGAGCGAAAAAAGCTAATCCCTAATCCCTAATCCCTAATCCCTAAACCCTAACTCCTAACCCCTAACCCCTAACCCTAACCCCTGAAGTATAGCCGCTTTTGCGCGCTGGATGGCATCCTGCGCCTGCTCCGCCGAGGCGACTCCGCCCTGCGCCAGCTCGCGAGAGCCTCCGCCGCGGCTGCCGAGCCGCGTCATCTCCTGCTTCATCAGTGCTCCCATATCAAACGAACCGCCGCGAGACTGGGCGAAGACGATGGCCGGCTGTCCGGCGGTGGCGCCAAGCAGAGCTACGGTTGGTGACTGAGTGGCGATCTTCTGCGCCAGCATCTTGGTGAACGCCAAGTCGCGCTCCGCCAGCACGTGCGCGACAATCCTGACGCCGTTCACCGGTTCGATTGCGGCCAGCATGGCAACGGCGCGCAGCTCGGCAACTTCTTCCAGCAGCTTGTGCTCGGCCTTGGCAGCGGCCTTGAGTTCGTCTTGAGACTTGCGCACCTGCTCAGGCACGGACCACAAGTGCGCGGAATAAATTCCCGCCGCTTCGCTCAGTGTCTCGTAATCGCGGCGTGCATGGTGCACGGCGCGCTCGCCGCAAACGAATTCCACGCGAACACCTTGTTTTACCTTCTCTACCTTGCGCAGGAGAACCGCCCCCACCTGCCCGGTGCTGCGCACGTGCGTGCCTCCGCAGGCGCACTGATCATAATCAGCAATGCCGACAACGCGCAGCCGCTCTCGTCCTTCCGGCGGAAGCTTGCGCAGCCCCAGCCCGCCCGCCTCTTCACGGGTGACGAATTGCACGGTTACGGGACGATCCTCAAAGACAATTTCATTTGCTCGTCGCTCGGCGCGGCGCACCTGATCCGGGGAGAGAGCCTTGCCGTCGAGATCGATGGTGCAGCTCTCCTCGCCCATATGAAACGAGACGGTCTCCATGCCGAAGAGTTCGACAAAGGCCGCCGACAGCAGATGCTGGCCGGAATGCTGCTGCAGATGATCGCGCCGCCGCTCGACGTCAATGAAGCCGCGAACACGGACCGCACCCTGGGTTTCTCCGGCGGGCAGGGCGGAGACGGCGACGGCCGTGGCATCATCGATCACGTGCAGGATGTCGCTGGTGGATTCATCCTCCAGGACTTCGTCGACGCGCAGCTTACACCCCAATCGACGCGAAAGAGGCGTCGCTTGGGGACCCCGCTTGGAATCGAGCGCCTGCGGATGGTCGAGGTTCTCGACTTCTACCCAGCCGGTATCGAACGTTTGCCCGCCGCTGGTGGGATAAAAGGCGGTACGGTCCAAAACGAGGGCGGTGCGGCCGTCCGGCAGTCTGCGAATGGCCACGAGAGCAGCAACAAAATCGAAGAGGAAAGAATTTTCGTAGTAGAGCCGATCAGTCATTTCCAACACCCGTTCTTCGTTCTTCGTTCCTAGTTCTCCGTTCAGCGACAACCCGCAATTCCATTATGGTACGGCTGCACAAAATCCAAGAACGAACAACGAAGAACTAACAACGAAGAACGGTATTTCAAAGCACGGTTCCGGCGGCGAGGTCGATTACCAGCTGGCGGTCAGCCTCGAGGAAATTGTACCCAGGCAGGTTCTCGAGCTTCTCCCAGCGCACGTCGTGAAAGATATGATTGGTAATCTCGCCGGCGTAGTGTTCCACGACAAAGAATTGCAGCTCCACTTCGCCGCCGTTCTGGTAGACATGCCGCAGGACAGCGGCTTTGCGCCCGATCTCAGCTTCGATGCCGAGTTCCTCCTGCAGCTCGCGCTTCAAGGCCTCCTGCGGCGACTCGCCAGGCTCGATTTTGCCGCCGGGAAACTCCCACTTGAAGGGCATAGCCTGGTTGGCCCGGCGCTGGCAGACGAGCACCTCGCCGCTCCGCCCGAGCGCGCCCACACCGGAAAACCCGCGAACCATCAGCGCCGCCACGACCTGCTTCATAGATTCCGTACCGACATTATCGCGGTTGGCACAGGCTCAGGCCAAGCACGAACATTTCCACGGTTCGGGCCGGCGTAGGTA
The DNA here is from genome assembly GCA_963791145.1 of uncultured Acidobacteriota bacterium. Classification (GTDB taxonomy): domain Bacteria; phylum Acidobacteriota; class Terriglobia; order Terriglobales; family Acidobacteriaceae; genus CAWBRT01. The sequence goes on from CAWBRT010000011.1 coordinate 86,440, forward strand.
CAGCCGCCCTCGGCTGTGCGTGCCAGACGCGCGTCAGTGCGGCTGGCATAAATTGTCGAAGAAGGCACGCTACGCGTGCCCGCCCGGCCGAGGCGACCGGGCCCGCGCAGAGCAATGCTGGGGACGGCAACGGCAGTCTTCGGGAGAACGAGTTGCTTGGTTCCAATCGTCCATTCGAGAGCGCAGAAGAGGACAGATGAAGCAGCGTTATCTGGAGCTGAAGACGCATTCTATTCGCAATCAGGGTATTCTGTTTCTGACCGCATGTACTCCTCTGCTGTTCTGGACCATTTCGAGCACCCGCGCAACTCCGGCGAACTGCCGCAGGCTACCGCCACGGTGCGCACGGAAAATCCCGCTTGCGGGGATATCCTGGAGTTGAGCGTCAAGGTCACCGAAGGCGTGATCGCCGAAATCAGGTTTCGGGCGAAAGGGTGCGTTCCGGCCATTGCCTGCGGCTCGCGGCTGACCGAGATGGCGACGGGCAGGACGGTAGCCGAGGCGCTGGCAATTTCGCGGGATGCCATTATCGATTCGCTGGGCGGATTGCCTCCGGCTTCGCATCACGCCGCGCAATTAGCAGTGGATGCGCTGCGGGGCGTATTAGGGATTAGGGTTTAGGGGATAGGGTTTAGGCTGCGCGTTTCTCTATGCCTGGAAATCCATCCTTCACACTATTCCCTAACCCCTATTCCCTAAACCCTAGCCTCTCGGGTCATATATCGTCCAAGTCCGCTGAGCGGCTATCTTCGCCAAATCGGGATTCGGATTGATGGCGAACGGGTTGGCAGCGATCTCCAGCATGGCGAGATCATGGATGGAGTTGCCGAAGACGGCGTCGACCGGGCGGGCGATCACTTGCTGGATGGCGGTTGCTTTCAGCTCATCGGTTGGAACCCGCAGCAGGCGCTTGGTAGCGCGGCCATGATCAATTGCGACGGTCGCCGCCAGCACGCGATCGACAGGAATGGCAAAACGGGTAACGGCTTCCTCGATGACCCAGTTGTTGGTAGAGGAAACAGCCCATACCTCGCAGCCATCGGCGGCGAGGCGGCGAGTCAGCTCCTGCATTTCGGGAAAAATTCGCGGCTCGACCACGGCGGCGAAGAACTCGCGCACCAGCGCCCGAATATCCGCTTCCTGAATGCCATCATGGATGGTCACCATCTCTCCGCAAATCGTGAGCTCGTCGACGGTGCCGGCAAGGTAGCCGTCGTAGCGGGCCAGGATCCACTTGGCGACCTCGGGCGAAAGCAGACCGCGCTTGATCTCAAAGTAGAAGAAATCGGCTCCGGCATCGCCTGACCACAGGGTCCCGTCGCAGTCGAAGACGGCGAGCTTCGGATGCAGGGCCAGCACGCGATCAATAAATCTCTGGGCAGACTCAGTCATGGTCAAATAGGCGGACTGCATTCTTTCTCCAGTGAGGAACGTCGGGCTGCGCAAACTTCCCCGTGCTGCCGGCAAGCGGCGCGTGGGCTGCCTGGGCAGTTCAGCAAGCTGACTTCAGATATGATCCACCGTCAGCCGTTCATAGTCTTCTTTCGTATTGATGTTCAGGATCACGCGCGGATCGTCCACCGGCACGTAGGAAACGTGCTGCTCATTGGCGTGCATGATATCGCGAGCAGTAGCCGTCAGGGGAGCGCGCAGCATGGCTTCGATCATCTCCCGCGACAACAGGCAGGGATGTCCATGGCGCTGGTCATGCTCGGGCACCACCGCCCAGAAGTCCTGCTCCAGGGCACCCAGGAAAGCCGAGTGCAGCGTCGAGAGGGTAGACAGCCGCACGGGAGGCCGGTCGACAAGGGCTACGGCAGCGGAATCGCGCCCGCGGCTCAGCACGTCCTGTAAACCCTGCTTGTAGGAACTGAACTGGCCGAGTTCAGGACTGTAATTCTCGATCAGGAAGGCGCCCATCGAGTAGACGACCGGAGCCAGGTTGACGCAGTTCTTCCCTCCCACCACGATCACCATCTCGGTTTGCTGCTGCAGGAGCCGGATCCAGGCGCCCAGAAAGGTGTCGCAAACCCCACCGGCATAACCGGGAGGCCACGGCAGCAGGGCCTTGTCGCGCCCCATGCGCGACGAGTCGCCGGCAGCAAGAATCACGCCGCAAATGGAGGGAGAACGGGTCATGAGCGAAAGATAGCAGATGCGGCGCGGAGAAGCTATGACGTTTGGTGCTCGGATTGGAGGCCCGAGTAGACGCTCCCCACTTTAGCTCGCCCGCGAAGCTGGGGCAGCAGCGAGCCTAGAACTTCCTTCAATGGGTATCACAGAAAGAGGCTTCCCTCAGGGGCTAAAGCCCGCATCTTTACTGGCTCAAAGGGCATGGCTAAAGCCATACCCTTTCAAAACTTATACTTCGGCTTGGGCCGGCGCGGCTTGGGCGTAAAGGGACTTGCTCTTGCCGGTGATGGAGACGTTGCGCCGCACGGCGATCATCTCGGCGACGATGGCCACCGCGATCTCCTCCGGGGTGACCGCGCCGATGTCCAGCCCGATCGGGGCATGGACGCGCTCCAGCAGCTCGCGCTGCACGCCTTCTTGCTCCAATTCTTTGTAAACGGTGAGCACCTTGCGCTTGGAGCCGATCATGCCGATGTAGCGCGCCGGCGTGCCAACCGCCCATTGCAGCACACGCATGTCGTCGCGATGGCCGCGGGTGACGATCACCAGGAAGCTGGAGGGCGAAGGCTGCAACTTGGCCAGAACGGCGTCTATGTCGTCGGCGATCACCTCGCGAGCCTGCGGAAAGCGCTCACGGCTGGCGTAGCTGTCACGGTCATCGACGACCGTGATCTCGAATCCGGCCACCTGCGCCACCTGATACAGATAATGCGCCACATGCCCGGCGCCGAAGATGAACAGCTCGGACGGAGGGAGCACCGGTTCCACGAAGATCTCCAGTGTGCCGCCACAGACCAACCCCGTGTTGTATCTGGGGTCGCTGTTGAGATTGAAGGTAAGGGTTCGCGGCTTCTCTACCTGCATGACCTCGCGGGCCGCCTGCCACACCTCGGCCTCGACACAGCCGCCGCCGATGGTGCCGGCGATGGAGCCGTCATCGCGCACCAGCATTTTGGCGGTGCGGTACGAGGGGATCGAACCTTCCACGTTGATGATGGTCGCTACCGCGCCGCGCCGTCCGGCCCGGCGCAGGCTCACAATTTCCTCGTAAATATCCATTCCGAGCTATTTTGTCCTGCCTGGGGCCGGTTAACAAGGGGAGTTTCGGGCAGCCCGGCATTCCGTTATGAATCTGATGCCGGGCGGGGTTGGAAGCGTATAGCGCCTCCAGTCCGCCGTTTGGCATCCAATCAGTAACGCTTGTAGAATGGAGTCGTGATGGAAGACGCTGAAGCGAAAGGTGTTTGGGCCGGTACTCCGGGCGGGGTTGAGCGTTTGGACAACCTCGCCGGCGATCCGCAGAGCCCCCCGCGCATCGCCCGGCTGGCCTTCGGCGGCAACGCCGAGCAGGAAGGTGTGGTGCTGACCACACTGGACAACGCGGTCAACTGGGTGCGTAAGAACTCGATTTGGCCGATGACCTTCGGGCTGGCCTGCTGCGCCATCGAGATGATGTCGATGGGCGCCTCGCGCTTCGATATCGCCCGCTTCGGCGCCGAGGTCTTCCGGCCTTCGCCACGGCAGGCGGACCTGATGATCATCGCCGGAAGGGTCTCGCAAAAGATGGCCCCCGTCATCCGGCAGCTCTACCAGCAGATGCCCGAACCGAAGTGGGTAATCTCGATGGGAGCGTGCGCAACTTCAGGCGGGGTGTTCAATAACTACGCCCTGGTGCAGGGAGTGAACCAGTGGATTCCGGTAGACGTGTATGTTCCGGGCTGCCCTCCGCGGCCGGAGCAGTTGATCTATGCCATCACCCTGCTGCAACAGAAAATTCAGGATGAACGCGGATCCTTCAAGCGCGCGCTGAACCTGGCCGAATAACGAACACTACGCCTTCCAGTCAATTTCCTATCTCCCACATTTGCCAATCGCAGGCAGATATGAGCCACCTGACCCCTTTCCCACATCTGCCAACCGCAGGCAGATGTGGGGCACCACGCACAATATGTTAATTATCTGTCCAGGACTAGCGTGACGCCTGCGTTTTGGTTTGGGCCGACCGTGGCTTGGTCTCAGCTGAAACGGGACCGCCAGGATCAGAGGGCACCTGCTTGAGGATCAGCAGCTTCGAGCGGCCTTCACGCCCTCCGGGAACATAGATGAACCTGGTCTTGGAATCGAAGGCCAGGGTGTGTCCCTTGACCTCGACGGGAAGCTCGTTCTCGAGGGTAAGCCGCTCGCCGGCGTGCAGCATGAGCACCGCTCCGTTGGAGACTGCGAAGAGCGTGCGCTGCGGCGCGTCCAGCCAGAGCTGGTCCACGCCTCCGGGAGCGGGCACGCGGTCGAGCTCCGAACCGGTTTTGGCGTCCAGCGCCAACAGGGCAGAGCGGATGGCGACGTAGATGCGATCCAGTTGCTGGTCATAGGCGATGCCCGTCGGCATCGACCCGGTCAGCTCGAAGCTCCTGACCGGCTTCAGCTCGCTGTCGAAGGCCTGAATGGCCTTGCGGTCCTGCAGGGTAACGTAGACCAGCTTGCGCTCGGGATCGTAGGCCAGGTGCTCCGGGCGGGCGCCCGTATCGGCGGTGTGGATAATCTTTCCCGCTTGCGGATCGACTGCCAGCAGTCGCTGAGCGCTGGTGCAATTCACGTAGAGCAACTTGGACTGCGGAACGTAGATCAGCTCATCGGGAGCAAACGGCAGGGCTATTGTGCGCTGCACCTGGAAATCAGCGGCTGAGAGCACAACCAGGTTATTGGCGCCGGAGTTGGCGATGTACACCCGCTCGTTCTCTTCGTCGACGGCAATGCCTTTGGGCCGCGACATGTTATTCACTTTGCCGACGAGGCGACGCCGCGAGACGTTGAAGATATCCACCGTGCCGTCGGCGGCATGGGAGATGAGCAGCATTCCCTTGGCAAAGGCCACGCTGTCGAAAGCCGGGCGCGCCCGGCAGGTCGATCATTCCCACCTGCCGCATGTCCGAGCCCCAGGCGCCGGCGGCCGCACAGCAGGCGCACAGGAAGATAATCAACGACCTGAAAACAGACTTGAGCTTGTGCATGCCGCCCCCGTTAGGTGCTTCCGACCTTGTGAACCCTGTAAACGATGCTAGCGAACGGCTGAAACGCGGCGGTGCCGGTCGACTCCGCCCGCGACGGCTCGCAATTGGTTCCCCGCTCGATGGCTGTGCCCTCTTCATAGTCGTTCCAGGTAACGATCATCAGGAACGGCAGCGGATGCTCGGGCGGATAGTAACGGCGGAAGACTCGCAGTGAATCCTCGAAGGTCCGCCCGCAGCGCGGATCCATGCGCCGATGCAGGCTCCAGGAGGCGCGCGAGTCGTTGAACCCCGGCCAGGCGGCACCAATCGTCAGCTTGTCCGGATACTGGTTCTTCATGGTGACGTAGAAATGCTCCAGGTATTCCTCGCCCCAGTTGCTGCCGTCCGACCGCCAGCCAACCTTTCCCGGGGAGACCCAGGCATAAAAACCATCGAAGGCATTGGCGAACTTCACATACGGATCCTTGTAGAGCAGCAGCGGCGGATTCTCCCAGTCCTTCATGCTGGCGCGCACCCGGTTCCAGTCGGTATGCCGCTGCTTGGGGAAGATGAAGATCACCGGGCGACCCTGGTAGCGGAGATAAGCAGCGTTTGGCGTGACGGCGTGCGGTCCGATGTACTGGTCGTAGGCGTACTGCAGGTTGTCGATGACGGCTCCGGTGGTGTCGCCGGCGCTACTTTCGTCTTCGTCGTACATGATGGCGACCTTGAAGTCGTTCTCGCCGGCCAGCCGCTGCATCAGCGAATAGCTCTGGTCTTCGAAGCGGTGCTGCCGGCCATACCAGTTGACGACGAAACCGGCGATGCCCAACTGCTTGGCTTCCTCCATCTGGCGCTCCAGGACCGTGCGATCCTGCGAGGAATAGCCCACGTCGATGTGTCCGGGACGGCCGAACCAGGGCTGATAGGCGGCCAACACTACCGGACCGCCTTCGGCGGCCTGCAAGCTGGTGCTGCGCAGCGTCTTCTGCATGTCCGCCTTGCCGCAGGCAAGCTGCAGCAGCAGAACGGCGGCGACCAGCAGCGACAGGACGAGCCTCGGCCAGTGTTTGGAATCAGCAAGATGGTTAGTGGAAAAGCTCGGGTTCAGGTCGGATGTTGCCATACTGTGAATCCAGTGTGGTTTGATGTGGAAACCAGCAGCAACGTTGGTTGGAGGTGAGACGACCCGGAGACGATCTTCTCGGGGCGGGAAGGAAGGGTGAAACCGGCTCCGAAGTGCCCGATAGCCCTGAGCGTGGCGGCCTTTGCCGGGCGAAGCGGCAACCCCGGAAATTGCACCTCCCGGCCGGAAGCCGGCGGACTACCCGCATCTAATAAGTCTCTAGTAAACATCTGTTGAGTTGCGGACCCAACATCCCGTTTCGCCGGGCTATCCCCGGCGCAAAACACCCGCGATCGAGAATAGGAGAAGCTGATGGCTGACCCCAAAGATATGAAGTATTTCGACACTTACAACATCCGCTCAATCATGGAGAACGCGAAAGGAGGCGTGAAACCGATTCCCGAGGGATACCACACGGCAACGCCATACCTGATCGTGAACGACGCGGCCAAGGCGCTGGACTTTTACAAGCGGGCCTTCGGCGCGACTGAGCTGATGAGCATGACCGGCCCCGGCGGCCGCATCATGCACGCGGAGATCAAGATCGGCGACTCCATCATCATGCTGGGGCAGGAGAATCCGCAGATGGGCGTGCGCAGCCCGCAGTCATTGGGCGGCTCGCCGATGTTTCTCTACCTCTACGTCGAAGATTGCGACAAGAGCTTCAATCAGGCAGTCGAGGCGGGAGCAAGCGCAACCGCCCCGCTGAAAGACCAGATGTGGGGCGACCGCAGCGGAAGCGTAAAGGACCCGTTCGGACACTCCTGGTGGATTGCAACCCACAAGGAAGACGTCTCGGCTGAAGAGATTCACCGCAGGATGGCGGCGTAACGGGTACCGCGGTTTCTGCGACGACAGCGGCTAAAAGCCGGTTCAGTTTTGGTGCCTGAGTCCCACGCCTGAAGAGGCTGCGGAAAAACAGATTTTCGGTCGGTTGGCACTACAAGATCTAGATAGCGGATCTTATGGTACCCACATCCATAGCGCCTCGCTTGTTGCTTCGGCACGTTTTTCTGCAGCCTGTGAAGGCGTGGGCTTCCACGATCAAAGTAAAGTTCGCGAACTACCCCACACAAGCAACTGAAGCTTGTGTGGGGCACCCGAAGGTTCCTTAACTGGGAACTGAGAACCGGCAACCGGGAACTAGAACGGAATATCGTCGTCGGTAATTTCCGCTCCCTTGGCTGCGCCGGCGGTTCGCTGATCGAACTCGTTGCCGCCCCCGGCTCCGCCGGAAGCGCCGCGCGAACCGGCTTGGCTGGTCTCGTCGCCGCCGCCGCCACTCTCGCCGCGTCCGCCGCCGAGCAGCACCAGATCGTTGGCTACGATGTTGGTCATGTACTTCTTCTGGCCGGTCTGCTTGTCCTCCCAGGAGTCGGTGCGGAGGCTGCCCTCGATGTAGACGGTGCGGCCCTTCTTGAGGTATTCGCCGGCGATTTCGGCCAGCCGCGCCCAGCAGGTAATGTTGTGCCACTCGGTGCGGTCCTGCCAGTTGCCTTCTTTATCTTTGTAACGCTCGTTGGTCGCCAGGCTGAACTTGGCCACGGCGGTTCCCTGGGGCGTGTACTTCACCTCCGGGTCTTTGCCCAGATTGCCGATCAGAATGACTTTATTGACGCTCTTTGCCATGTCCTGGTCCTCTCTCTCTTCTCTCTCTATCCGCTGGTAGGTGGCTTGTCAACATAACTTGGTCTGTCAAACTAACTTAGTTTGTCAAATTAGAGCGTGTTTCATAAATGGGTCAGAGGCCACAAGCCATCCAGGGGCAGTCCTTTCTCTCAGGATTCCAGACTTGATACACGGGAGTATAAACGGTTCACGCCGGAATGGGTTACGAATAGCTGGACAACCGAAGCTCGGTGGCGGTCTTCTGGTAGCGTGGGGCGCTACCTTAATACTCTCAATAGGTTACGGGCCAGCCTTGCCGAACCGCTTGAGGGTTGATCTGCGGGGCTCGGCGAGCTCTATCGCCATTCAGCATCGGATGTGCCGGAAAGCATTCTGTCCAGGTAGGTCGCCGCGCTGATGAGCGCCAAATGCGTAAATGCCTGCGGGAAGTTTCCCAGGTGCCTGCCGTCTGAACCAAGCTCCTCCGAGTACAGTCCAAGATGATTGGCATAGCCCAGCATCTTCTCAAACAGAAGCTGGGCCTTTTCCAATTCTCCGGCTCTGGCCAGGCATTCGATATACCAGAATGAGCAGGGCGTGAAGCTGCCCTCGCCGCCCGCTATTCCGTCCACATGCGTGCGCTCCGCTTCGTAGCGGCGGACCAGCGTATCTTCCACCAGCCGGCCCTCTATCGCCCGCATGGTGGAGAGCCACATCGGGTCCACGGGGCTGATGAAGCGCATCAAGGGCATCAGCAGAACGGAGGCGTCCAAGTCCTTGGTGCCCTTCGATTGCACGAATGACTGCAGCTCTTCATCCCAAAAGTTGGCATAGATATCCGCACGAATCGCATCGCGGGTATCCATGCCATCTCTGAAACGGCGCTGAGAGCGACCGCTTCTGCGACAGCCGCAAAGCCCGGTCGAATGCCACCCAGCACATCAATCGCGAGTGCAGGAACTCCCTTGCGCCGCCGCGGACCTCCCATATTCCCTCATCGGGGCGCTGCCAGTTCTTTTCCAGCCAGGACAACATGCGCTGGACATTCTGCCACCCGGCATGCGAAATCGCGTCGCCGTACTTGTTCGCCAGGTAGATGGAGTCCATCATTTCGCCATATATATCCAGTTGGAGCTGCTGATAGGCCGCATTCCCGATGCGCACGGGACGCGAATGCTCGTAACCTTGCAGGTGGTCGAGCGTCATCTCGTCCAGCTTCTGCCGGCCATCGATTCCATACATCACCTGCAACGGGCCGCGCTCGGCGTCATCACTCAACCGGTCATTAAGCCAGCTTATGAACGCTTCCGCTTCCTCGACAAAGCCAAGCCGGATCAGCGCATACAGCGTGAAGGTGGCATCGCGAAGCCAGGTATAGCGATAGTCCCAGTTGCGCTCGCCGTGAATGCGTTCCGGCAGCGAGAACGTGGGTGCGGCGATCAATGAGCCATGATCGCGGCTGATCAGCAGCTTCAGCATCAGCGCGGAGCGGTTGACCGTCTCGCGCCAGCGCCCTTTGTACTTTGACTTTGCTATCCATTTCCTCCAGAAACGAACTGACTCATGGAAGCGTTCCTCCACCCGCTCCATTTCGGGCTGCTGCTCTGGAGAGCGAACCCCGCCAAAGATGAATGTTGCCTTCTCCCCGGCTCGCAGGACGAATTGGGCGGTCACGTCCGCGGATTGACGTTCCAGGCAGATCGTCGAGTAGAGCGCCATGGGCGGAAGCGTGTGGTCCTGCGGCACGAACACTGCGCACCGGTCTTGTACCTGAATATCGTGCCCGCACAAGGCGTAGTTGAAACGGGGTTGACAGAGCATGCGGAAGCGAACCTCTCCCCTCACCACCGCCACCATCCTGACAATCTCATTCGGCCGCTCTGTAACCGCACTGATGGGCATGAAGTCGGTGAACTCGGCTACTCCATCCTCGGAGAGAAAGCGGGTCAGCAGGATATTGGTGTCCGGCAAATAAAGCTGGCGGACCCGCCGGCCGTTGAGCTCCGGCTGAATCTGAAAGCAGCCGCCACGCTCGTCATCGAGCAGAGCGGCAAATACCGTGGGCGAATCAAAACCCGGGTAACAAAAGAAGTCGATCGTTCCATTCCTGCCCACCAGGGCGAGCGAGCGCATGTTGCCGATTGCCCCGTGGTGCTCAATCAGTTCGAAGCTCATCCGTGCAGCGCCTCGTCTACTTTGGATGATCAAAACCGGATCCGTGGTGCGCCCCGGCGCCAGGACACGCTGCCATTGCAAAGACCGGATTGTGCAGCAGAGCGGCATTGGAGCAGGAGAACGGGCATTCGTTTTTGCAACTCCATTACCCTGGCGGCCATCACTACCAGGAAGCTTCAGACCATTGACTGGTCAAAGTAACGTCATCGAGAGTGGGCGGTGGCGAGATGAGCGCAGTACCCAAATATCCCGGTGAGCTCCAGGTGCATGGCGATGCGGAGCGGCTTGCCCGCGCAGCGGCGGAACTGTTTGTCAGCAGCGCAGTGGAGTCAATCAAAGCGCGAGGCCGTTTTCGTGTAGCTCTTTCCGGAGGTTCCACCCCGCGCCGCGTGTACGAGCTGCTGGCGACAGCCGGCTTCAGCAGCCGCACTGACTGGGATCATGTCGAAGTGTTCTGGGGAGACGAACGTTACGTCCCCGCCGATGATCGCGACAGCAACTACCGCATGACGGCCGAGGCGCTGCTGCTGCATGTTCCGATACCTCGGGAGAACATTCACCGTGTGCCGACAGAGATCAGCCCGCCACAGGATGCCGCGAGCGCGTATGAAAGAGATATCCGGCAATCGTTTGGCGACCCCGCTTCCCTGCCGCAGTTCGATCTGATTTATCTCGGACTCGGCACGAATGGCCATACGGCGTCGCTGTTTCCTCACTCCCCGGCATTGCAGGAGAAATCACGGCTGGTGTTCGCCGACTTTGTAGCCGAGGTGAACACCTGGCGGATCAGCATGAGCGCGCCCCTGCTGAACCGGGGACGTACGGTGGCGTTCCTGATTGAAGGCCGGCAGAAAGCGCAGGTGCTGCGTGAGGTGCTGCTGGGCCCGCGTGATCCGGAACGATTGCCCGCACAGCTCATCCATCCCGAAGGCAAATTGCTCTGGCTGGTGGATGAATCCGCCGCGGCCTTGCTTTCGGGCACGATGCGCGAGCTCCGGAGCGCATAGATGTTGACCAACCCGCGGGGTGTTTCACATCGCCGGGAAGCAAGGTGCTTATGGAAAACGACATTCGCCTGGTGATCTCGGATGTTGACGGCACACTGGTAACCCAGGACAAGACACTGACACCCCATTCCATTGCGGCCGTCAGGCGCCTCCGTGAAGCTGGAATCGCTTTCAGCATTACCAGTGGACGCCCGCCGCTCGGCATGAAAATGTTGATCGACGCTCTGGCCCTCAGCGAACCGATTGCGGCCTTCAACGGCGGCGTGCTGATCCGCCCTGATATGTCGGTGATGGCGCAGAGCTTCCTGCCGGCGGAGATCGCAGGCAGGACGATCAAGACAGTCGAGCGCCACGGGCTTGATGTTTGGGTTTACACCGACCGTGACTGGCTGGTACGCGATGCCAGCGGCCCGCACGTTGCGCATGAACAATGGACGGTAAAGTTCGCTCCCAGGGTCGTTCCCGATTTTACTTCGCACATCGATCGAGTAGCCAAGATTGTCGGGGTCAGCGATGATTATGATGCGGTGGCTCGATGCGAAGCCGACGTGCAGCGCGACTGCGGTAACCACGCTTCGGCAACGCGCTCGCAGCCGTACTATCTCGATATCACCCATCCCGACGCCAACAAGGGGCGCGTGGTCACGGCGCTGGCGGAGGCGCTGTCTCTTTCGGAGGCACAAGTCGCCACCATCGGCGACATGCCCAACGATGTACTCATGTTCCGGAAGAGCGGCCTCAGCATCGCTATGGGCAACGCCAGCGCCGAGGTACAACGCCAGGCGCAATTCGTGACCAGCTCGAACGAGGAAGAAGGATTCGCGAACGCCATGGACACTTTTGTACTGGGCGGACAACTGCGAGTTCGGGAGAAGGCGTCGTGACCACGACTCAAGCGCTGCTGGTGTTCAGCACTCTTCGCGTTGTTGCGGCGAAGAAGAACCTGCCGGACAACCTACTTCGATAGCGGAGCGTTGCCGAGCGCAGCCAGCGCCGCCGGGTCGGTAACGATATAGGCATCTACTCGCAGGCCCATGGGCAGGCGCACGTTCCCCTCCAGCTCCAGCAGCGTCTCGAGAATCTTGGTATCCACGTGCTCGGTCGGCTCATCGGTACGAACGTTCTTGCGCCCAAGCTGTTCGCCCACTTGCACTACCCTTCCCCAGAACTTCTGGCCGGGAAAGGCATCCGCCGTGACGTAGGCTTTCTGCCCGAGCTGGATTTTGCTGACCTCGGTCTCGTCCACATCGACACGCACCCGCAGCACGCGCTTGTCGCCGATGGTCAGAATCGGATCGGGCACGGTAGATGAATTGGAAACGCTCTCGCCATTGCGATGGTGCTTGCGCATCACTGTGCCGTCGATGGGCGAGCGGATCAGAGTCTTTTCATAACGGGCGCGCGCCTCCGCCAGCCGGCCCTTCGCCAGCTCCAGATCGGCCTCGGCCAGCACAATGTCCTCCTCACGGGCGCGGTCATCCACCAGAGAGTGGTGCTCCGCCGCTTCGCGGTATTTCTCGCGAGCGACGTTGTACTCGCGCGTGTAGCGCTCGAATTCCTCGCGCGAGGTCACTCCGGCGGCGTAGAGCTTTTGCCGCCGCTCCATCTCGACGATGGCATTGTCGGCGACGGCCTTGGCCGCCTGCGCCGATGACCACGCCTCCAGGCGCTCCTGGCGCCGCGCGCCATTCAGGACCTTGCGAAGCGTCGCATCCTTGGCCTTGACGTCGGCTGCGGCCGATAAGACCTGCGCCTTGTAGTCGTCGTTCTCCAACTCGGCCAACACCTGCCCGCGCCGAATCTGATCGCCTTCTTCGACATTGACGGATCTGAGCTTGCCGCTCAGCTCCGAACCCAACTTGATGTCTTCCGAGCAGGGCTCGGTACGGCCAGGTCCGGCCACCAGCCCACGGTTCTGGGCTGTCGGCGGACGGGAGGCCGGCGCTGAAGGCGTGTTGCCGCGCAGACGGGTCAGCACGAGTGACACCGTGAGTACCGCGACCACAGCGGCAATCAGCAATTTGTACTTTCTGCTCATAGGGCCTCCACCAACCACTCAGAAGAATCAGGGCACAGTTCAAGCCGAAGTCGCCGAGGCGGAAGCCTGAAGCAACGCTTCCGCGGGAGGCTGGCTACTCGAGGTAATCAAGCCATCTTCCATAGTCACGATGCGGTCGGCGAACTCCAGCAGCCGGGGATCGTGGGTTACGATCACCACGGCGCGGTCGCGGGCGTGCGCCAGATCGCGCATCATCGACAGGACGCTGCGGCCGATATGCGAGTCCAGGGCGGCTGTCGGCTCGTCGGCCAGCAGGATTTGCGGATCGCCGGCCAGCGCCCGGGCAATGGCGACGCGCTGCTTCTGCCCGCCGCTGAGATCCGAGGGAAAGCCTTTGCTCCTGTCGCCGACGCCAACCTGCTCCAGCAGTTCGCCGGCGCGTTGCCGCGCCGCCGCGCCGCGAATGCCCTTGAGATCGAGCATCAACTCGACATTCTCGGCGGCGGTGAGCGTGGGGAAAAGATTGAATCCCTGGAAGACGAATCCGATGTGTTTCAGGCGCAGACGCGGCAGCTCCTTTTCGCTCAGCCCGCTCACCTCGCGGCCGGCAATTTGCACGCTTCCCGAAGTCGACCTCAGGATGCAGCCCATGATCGAAAGCAGCGTCGTCTTGCCGCTGCCGGAAGGACCCATCAGAAGCACCAGTTCCCCCGGGTTCACCTCCAGGTCGATCCCTCGCAGCGCGACCACGGCCGAGGAGGCTCCCTCGGCATAGGTTTTGGTCACGCCACGCAGGACTACGATCGGCTGCATTTCGTTCCTCCCTCAGACTCAGCCCTTGAAGACCATGGCCGGATCAAGGCGCGTTACTTTGTTGATGGAAACCAGCGCCGCTCCTATACACATGGCCATGGTCACAAAGAACATTCCCACTGCCATCGGCCAGGGCATCAGGATGGATGCGCCGCCATGCTGGCTGCCACGGACCACAAAGGCGCTCACCACCATGCCCAGCGCATACCCGATGACGGCGCTGATGGCGGCCTGTTGAATAATGACCTTGTAGACATAGCTGTTGGGCGCGCCCATGGCCTTCAATGTTCCGAATTCGCGGATATGGTCCATGGTGGTGGCATAAATGGTTTGCGCCACCACCACGAATCCGACGAAAAGCCCGAGGACGGCGGCCAGCAGCACGGCTACGCCCGCGCCGGTGGTGAACATCCAGTAGTAGCGCGTCATGCGGCTGAACTCGCGCGTGGTGAACACGTCTACGTCTTTCACGCGGCCGAGAATGTCGCGCCTCACCTGCTCGACACTGGCGCCCGGCGCGACTTTCACCAGCACGTAGATCGTCTGGTCCTCGGCCAGGCGGCCGTAGTCCTGTGCCCGCTTGAAGGTGGTGAAGATGTAGGGCGAGGTGGTGAAGGCGCGGATGCCGTTGGTGAAGCCGACGATGCGCGCCCGGTTACCGTTGATTTCGATCACCTCACCCACGCGGTCGACGCCGAGTTTCGACTTGTAGATCTCGTCGACGATGATGGCATCGGGTTTTCTCAGCTCTTCCAGGCTGCCCTGCACCAGGTTCCACGGACCGCCCAAGCCGGCATCGATGTTCAGGCCGACGACCTGCACCGACTCGCGCCGCCCGTCCGGACGTTGCCACTGCGTCCAGCGGTTGATAAATTTCTCGGCCTTTTCCACTCCGGCTACTGTTCTCACCTGATACAGCTTGCGCTCGCTGAACGGCACACCCATCTCCACGTAGCGCACGTTTTTCGAGGTCACCCACAGGTCGGCCCCGGAGTGGTCAACCAGGCCGGTGGTGGTGGTGGCGAAGCCGAGGAACAGCCCCAACTCGACGACGATGAGCACCACGGCAAAGACGATCCCCGTCAGGGTGACCGTCAGCCGCACCTTGTCGTGCATCAGGTTTCGTCGCGCCAGGGGAGGCATCTTTACTCTTCCTTCTTCAACAAGCCGCGCATCACCGCGTCCAGCATCAACTCGGCGCGCTTCTTCAGCGGACGCCACTCCACCCAATGGTCATTACTTTTGGCGATCTCCAGCGAGATCACCCCGTGCACCGCGGCCCACAAGGTCTGCGAAATCAGCTCGACGTCGTTTAACCCTTCGCGGAAAACCCCGGCATCTACGGCGTGCTGAACCCCGAGCTTCAAAAATGCATAGGCGTCCAACTCGGGATTGCCTTTTCTTTCCTTGTCCCAATCGCCCGGGCGCGGTTGCGGGTGCGGAGTCATGAACATGAGTTTGTAGTGGTTCGGGTACTGCGCACCGAACTGCACGTAACCGAGGCCGGCCTGAAGCAGGCGCTGAACCGGATCGGCTTGCGTGGTGCGCTGCTTGGCACCTTCCTGAAAGACGCGCGCCAGATGAGCAAAGTCCCGATGGCACAACTCGTGGAAGAGGGACTCCTTGTCGGCGAAATGAAGGTAGATGGTGGTGGGAGAGTATTCGATCTTCTCCGCCACCTTGCGCATCGAAACGCCCTCGTAACCGTGCTGGACAAACAGCTCGCGCGCGGCGTCCAGGATCTTGTCCCTAATTTCCAGCTTGTCGCGTTCGCGCCGTTCTTTGCTGCCCATAAACATCGCTCACTTAATTAACAGCGTTAAGTTAACACTGTTAAGTTAACTACGAGCGGTTCTGATGTCAAGACTTTTTTCGTGCGCAAAACAGGCCCGTGCGAGCGAATGCGTGGAGCCCGCCGCGACTATCTGGACAACTCAGTAAAGTTCCCGACCGGTTGTGCCGATGAACCAGAAATCAGTTCACGCGCCAGCAGTACTACGCGCCGCAACTCATGCCTACGCGCTGGATACTCGTGTAGCCGGGGTACCCGTAGGGACAAAAAGGAAGAGCACCATGAATTCGGGAATGACCGTTGGGAAGAAACTTCTGCTGAGCTTCGCTGGAATGGCCGTATTGATCGTGTGCCTTGCAGTCATTACGCTCTACGGCTTCTATTCGCTGCAGGCAAGTTTTGATGAAACAGCACACGTCAGCTTAAAAAAGGTTGAACTCGTAGGCGAATATTCCGCCGGGCTGGCAAATATGAGGTCCCGATACATGGGTATCCTTCACTACTCCCAGACCCATGAGATGGAGAAGCTCTCGAAAGCCAAGGAAGACTACACCAAGGCTGTGGCTGACGCCACTGCTGCCATCGACAAATTTGCAGCCCTGGCGATCACCGTGAAAGGCAAGGAACTGTCCCAAGAAGGCAAAAAGGCTATGGAAGTCTACGATCAAAATGCCAAAATAGTGTTCAAGCTATTCGGCGAAAGTAAACCGGATGAGGCGGCCGCACACAGCGACAAATATCTAGTCCCAGCAGGCGCTAAAGCCACGCAAGTTGCTGCTGGACTCCGCCAAGCCATTAACGGATTGGTGGAAACGAACCAGCAGGAAGTCGCGCAACGAGCATCCCTGGGCCGGTGGCTTACTACGATTCTTCTGGTTATTGCTCTGGGCGCCGGGGTGTGGATTTACTTCGCCGTGCGACAGATCAGCGGCAGGTTGAGGACCCTGGCGAGCGAACTGGCGGAAGGATCGCAGCAGGTAGCCAGCGCAGCGTCGCAGGTATCCTCTTCTTCGCAGTCGCTGGCGCAAGGGGCGTCGGAACAGGCCGCCTCACTGGAGGAAACTTCCTCTTCTACCGAGGAAATCAACTCCATGACGCAAAAAACGGCGGAGAGTTCGCGCAGCGCGGCAGAGGTGGTCGAGGCATCAGCCCGCGAGTTTGAAGCCGCCAACCATAGGCTCGGCGAGATGGTCGTGTCCATGGACCAGATCAACGCCTCCAGCGAAAAGATCTCGAAGATCATCAAGATCATCGATGAGATCGCCTTCCAGACGAACATTCTGGCGCTGAATGCGGCCGTGGAAGCCGCTCGCGCCGGAGAAGCAGGCATGGGATTCGCGGTGGTGGCCGACGAAGTTCGCAACCTGGCGCAACGCTGCGCCCAGGCGGCTAAGGACACCTCGACGCTGATCGAGGAATCGATCACCAACTCTCAGCAGGGAAAGCAAAGACTCGAAGCGGTCGAAAAAGCCATTACCGCCACCTCACAATACGCTCAGCAGATCAAGACCCTGGTCGAGGAAATGAGCCGGGGCAGCCAGGAGCAGGCCCGCGGCCTGGAGCAGGTCGCTCAGGCGATTGCCCAGATGGAACAGGTCACGCAGAAGACAGCCTCCGGCGCCGAAGAAAGCGCCGCTGCCGGGGAGCAACTCAAAGGACAATCCGACAGCCTGAACAGCATCGTCAGTTCCCTGATTGCATGGGTAGGCGCTGGAAACGGTAATGCCAAGATGGCCGAGGCGCAACCGAGCGCTAAGGAGAGAGCGATCTAAGCGGCAATCACAAGGGGCCGGCACTTCAACCGGCCCCGTTAACCACAGAGAGCCCCGCCGAGATCGACGACGCTACGATCAATCACGCAAACAGCTTGTAGAGCATCAGGTAGATGACCACGCCGGTCACGCTGACGTACATCCAAAGGGGGAAGGTCCAGCGGGCGATCGCCCGGTGCAGGCTGTAGCGGGTGCGCAGGGCGCGCGAGAGCGTCACCACCACCAGCGGCACAATCAGCGCCGCCAGAATCGTATGCGTCAAGAGAATGGAGAAGTACAGCGGGCGCGACCAGCCGTGTCCCGGAAAATGAACCGATCCTACATGGGCATGGTAGTAGAGATACGAAACCAGGAAGGCGAGCGAGGTGGAAAGCGCCGCCAGCATCAGGAAACGATGCGCCCGCATTTGTCCGCGGCGGATCAGCGCGCGCCCGGCCAGCAGCAGAACGGCGCTGGCGCCATTCAGAACGGCGTTGAGCGCGGGAAGCGAAATCAGCCCAGGTGACAGTTGCATAGTTTCTTTCTCTCGAAGCCATTCTGCAGCGGATTGAAGATTTCAGATTTAAGATTGCAGATTGAAAGCAAGGAATCCCTCCAATCTGCAATCTTCAATTTTAAATCTGCAATCGAAAGGCGCCTCGGCAAAAACTCCGTCCAACGCCCCTCAGGCTGCCGGCTTGGTCGTGCGCCGGTTGGCGATGACGAACGCCAGCAGAAACATTACCGCGGTGAACAGGGCCAGGATCGCAAGATTCATCGCCACAGGCACGCCGCTTTCGGCGGCGGGAAACAGCAGCGCTCGCAGCGCCTCGGTTCCATAGGTCAGAGGGTTGGCCCGCATCAGGATGCGAATCCACAGCGAAGCCCCGCTCAGCGGGAACAGCGATCCGGAAAGCAGCCACAAGGGGATCAGAAACAGGTTGACGATGGCATGGAATCCGGAGGTGGAGTCCATGCGCCAGGCGATGGCGAAGCCAAGTGCGGTGAGTGAAAACGCCACCAGGAAGACGTCGAGTACGATCAGCAGAAACTGCTCCGGGCCGAAATGCACGCCCACCAGCGGGGCGAAGACCAGGAAAATCAAGCCTTGCAGCGTCGCCAGCGTGGTGCCGCCCAGAACCTTGCCCAGCACGATCACCGAGCGATGCACCGGGGCGACCAGCACGGAGAGCAGAAAGCCTTCATTGCGGTCCTCGATCAGCGACATCATGGCGAAGATCGAGGTAAAGAGCACGATCATGATCAGTGCGCCGGGGAAAAAGAACTCCAGGTAATGCTGGCTGTTTTCGCCGTTGCGGAACGAGGTGCCGAAGCCCGAGCCGATCACGATCCAGAACAGCAGGGGCGAGGCCAGCACGCCCACCACGCGGCTGACGTTGCGGTAGAAGCGCACCACTTCGCGCTGCCAGAGGGAGAACGCCGGAACGAGGCTGAAGGTCGCCTGTTCCCTGCGCGCCGGAATTGCCAATCGGGGTCGCCACGTATGCTCCTAATAAAACAGCGTTTAGGGTTTAGGGGCTAGGGATTAGAGAAAGCGATGGGAGTGCACTCATTAAACTCGATCCGTTTCATTCCCTTTCCAATTCCTGACCCTAATTCCTAATCCCTATTCCCTAATCCCTATTCCCTAATCCCTATTCCCTAATCCCTATTCCCTAATTCCTATTCCCTAATTCCTATTCCCTAATTCCTAATCCCTAAAACCTAATCCCTAGCCCCTGCTTTTCTTCTTTGCTTTGGCCGCTTCGGCCTGCCTGCCCTCTTCGTCTTCGTTCCAGAAGCGGTGGCCGGTACGGCGGATAAAGACGTCCTCCAGTGTCGGCTTGCTGACGGAGATGGCTGTGATCTCGCCCGGAAACGCCTCCACCAGTTCGGGAACGAAGCGATGCCCGGCCTCGCGCTCGATTCGGACCTGGCCGGGTTCTCCGGGAAGCGCGGTAGGCGCACCCGGCAGTCCGGAGGTAAGCACTGCCGCTTCCACGTCGAAGCGGGAGCGGATGCGGCGCGCCAACGACTCGGGCTCAGGGCTGTCGAGCAGAATGATATCGGCGCCGATCTCCTGCTTCAGCTCCGAGGGAGTACCCAGCGCCACCAGATTGCCGTGGCTCAGAATGGCCAGCCGGTCGCAACGCTCGGCCTCCTCCATCAGGTGGGTGGTGACCAGAACGGTCACGCCTTCCTGGTCGCGCAGGATTCGCAGGTACTGCCAGAGGTCACGGCGCGCGCCCGGATCGAGGCCGGTGGTAGGCTCGTCGAGCAGCAGCACCGAAGGATGATGCAGCAACCCTTTGGCCAGCTCGAGGCGACGTTGCATGCCGCCGGAGAAGGTTTCAGCGCGGTCGCGGGCGCGGTCGGCCAGACCGACGCGCTCCAGCATTTCGTGCACCCGCGCCTTGAGCGCGGCGCCACGCAGTCCGTAGAGATGCCCCACGTGCCGCAGGTTCTCTTCGGCGGTGAGCTTGAGGTCGATGCTGCGCGCCTGGAAGACAACTCCGATGTGCCGGCGCAGTCCGTCCGGATCGGCAGCCGCGTCGCTGCCCATAACGACCGCCCGCCCCGAAGACGGCAGCATCAGCGTCGAGAGGATGCGGAACATGGTGGTTTTGCCGCTGCCGTTGGGGCCGAGCAGACCGAAGATCTCCGCCGGCTCGACCGTGAAGGAAACACCGTTCAGCGCCGGGCGGCCATTGTAGGCGTGGCGCAAATCCTCAACGCGGATCACCGGTACGGCACTCGCGGCAGGGCGCGGGAGCAGGTCGAGTTCGCTTCTCGAATTCATATGTCCGGCACTCACCCTGTGCAATATCGTAATCTCCAACTTGGAATTCCGCTTCCCTGAGGAAACTGCTTTTGAAAGTCAGTCCCCTCAGGGCCTAAAGGCCAGTCCTCGTGGTAGCGAACATTCGGCGCGGCTGAAGCCGCGCCCTTTCAAAGCATTAGGGAACAATAGGCTAAAGCCCGCATTTTGGTTGTTCCTGAACGGCATGGCTAAAGCCATGCCCTTGCAAAGATTCCAATCAAGAATTCCCAAACCACTTTCTGAAGATTCCCAAACTACTTCCGAAATGAACGATTCTCCATGTATCAATATCGCACGCTATTGATCATCATCAGGGCAAACAGCAGCGGCAGGTAGAACACGGTAGCCTGCAGAAGCTGGCGTGCCATCATCTTTGCCCGAGGCTGCGACGGAGCCAGGCGGGCTCGCCAGATGCGCAGGCAGAACCAGAACAACGCAAGCCCAAGTATCAGGGCGCCGAGAAAATAGAGCCGCCCGGAGATTCCCATCAGGAAAGGCGCCAACGTCACCGGAATCAACCCCAGTCCATAAACCACGATGGCCTGCGCTGTGGAGACGCCGGAAGGCTCGACCACGGGCAGCATGCGTATGCCGGCGCGCTCGTAGTCTTCGCGGTAGAGCAAGGCAATCGAGTGGAAGTGCGGAAACTGCCAGAAGAACAGGATGGCGAAGAGCACGAACGCCTCCCACTCCAGGCGGCCGCGGATCGCCGTCCAGCCCAGCACCGGCGGCATGGCGCCGGGAAAGGCGCCGATGAAGGTGCACAGGGGCGAAAGCTTTTTGAGAGGCGTGTAAGCCGCCAGGTAGACCACCGATGTGAGCAGGGTAAGGACGGCGGTCAGCAGGTTGGTGGCGATCGCCAGGTAAAGCGTACCGCCGAGAATCATGCCGGCGGCAACAGCCGCGGCATGAGCCACTCCCATGCTGCGAGTCACCAGCGGTCGAGCGGCGGTGCGGCGCATCAAGGCGTCAGTGTCCCGCTCCACCACTTCGTTCATGGCCGCCGTGCCGCCAGAGACAAGGCCAATACCCACGAGCGCGTGCAGCAACATCCAGGAGAACGAGCTCACGCCACTCTTGGCGGCGCCCAGGTAGAAGCCGCACCAGGCGGACATGACGATCAGCGTCGTAACCCGCGCTTTGATGAGCTCCGCGTAATCCCGCGCCAGGGCGGCAGCGGTGCCGCGAGCCAGCGCCTGCGACGGAAGAGACTGGGTGGCCGAACTCATGCCGCCACCGCTTCATTGCCTGTAATCACCGATCTTTCCTCTTTTGCCGTATACCGGCGCGACTGTATGGCCAGAATCACCGATGCCGCCAGCAGCAGCGCGCCCACAGCGACGTGCGCTACCGTGGTCAGCGCCATGCTTAAGCCGCCTTCTGGCTGGCCTTTGCCCCATTCGACCCGCGTCAGATACGAGCCGAAGCCGAGCGACAATTGCACGAACAGAAGCGTCAGCAGCGTCACTGCCGGACGCCGCAGCCGCCGCACCTGCCCATAACGCGAGAGCACGCGGATACAGGTCCACAGCAGCACGGTCGTAACCACCACGGCGCTGACCAAGTGCGGCAGCAACTTCATTCCCGAGTGGCGAAACGCCGCTCCCAGGATGAGCTGCACATAGACCGCGCAGACAGCCAGCGAGGTCAAGGTCGTCAGCCTCGGACGCTCAAGCGGAAGCAGCGGCACATGCGCTTCTTCCGCCCATTGCCGCCCGGTAAACAGTGCGATGCTCACTACGATGCAGAAGAAAGTCTGGGCAAGCGTGGCGTGGGCGGTGGAAACCGCGGGCGGCAGGCGGAACAAAACGGTAATACCGCCCAGAATTCCTTGCGTCACGACGATGGCCAGGGCCGCCCAGGCAAGCGCCCGCATCCAGGGACGCCGCTCCACGCGCTGCGTCCACACGGCCAGGATGATGGTCAACAGTCCTACGAACTGGGCGACCATGCGATGACCGTGCTCGAACTCCACTCCTCCTACCATGGGCGGGATGCGGTAGAGCGAGCCGAACGAGGTGGGCCAGTCGGGTACGGAGAGCCCGGCGTCATGGCTGGTAACGGCGGCGCCGGCAACGATCAGCAGGAACGTGCAGAGCGCCACGAAGACGGCAAAGCGATGATGAGCTCGGTTGAAGAACATGAAAGTCGCCGCCGCCGTTGAATCACAGGTTATGCGGCAGCAGGTCTCCCTTCCGAAGATTGTTATGTGCTCGAAGGGTTACTCATCCGGGAGCCCGCGGGGTCCGGCCGGTGTCACGTAAGGACGGACTAAAACCCCGATATAAGAGGAGATGCCTTTTAGCTCCAAGTGGTTACAGAAGAATCTCTCGACTGATTAGATGCTTCCCGCTTTGGGCCGGAAAGGGCCGGAGAAGGTTTTGTGGGGGTAACACCCTGAAA
This sequence comes from uncultured Acidobacteriota bacterium, assembly GCA_963791145.1. GTDB lineage: Bacteria > Acidobacteriota > Terriglobia > Terriglobales > Acidobacteriaceae > CAWBRT01. Next base: position 109,055 of record CAWBRT010000011.1, read on the forward strand.
CAAGGGCCCGAGGCGCTCCCAAGCCCTTACCGCTCGCCCCACTTGAGCTTGTCATGAAGAACTTCAAAGTAGGAGCCCGACCGGCGGAACAGCTTGACGTCATGCTGCGCGCGGCGGCATTCGATGATTTCGCTCGGGGTGATGGGGAATCCCACCTGTCCGTCGATGCTGAGGTAGCCCTCCTCGCCAGGGCTGAGCTGGATTTGGATGGCGACTTTGTCGTTCAACACCAGTGGCCGATGAGTCAGCGAGTGCGGCGAGACGGGGGAAATCACGAAGGCTTCGGCCGAAGGGACCACCACCGGGCCGCCGGCGGCCAGTGAGTAGGCCGTCGATCCGGTAGGCGTGGAGACGATCAGGGCGTCAGCCCGGCAGGTATAGACAAAAATTCCGTCAACCTTGAGATTGAAACTGATAAGGCGGGCCAGAGCGGTCTTGCCGACCACGACATCGTTCAAGGCGTAGTAGCGCTTGAGCACTTCCCCGCCCCGGCGCAAGACGGTCTCCAGCACCGAGCGGGTCTCGACCGGGCAGTTGCCCTCGTCGATCGACTCCAGGGTTTCGAACAGAGCCGGCAGCGGAACCTCCGTCAGGAAGCCCAGCGACCCGAGGTTTACGGCGAGAATCGGCACGTCCTGCCGCGAAACGGCGCGCGCGGCCGAGAGCAGCGTACCGTCACCGCCCAGGACGATGGCCAGCGTGGGGTTCTCATAACCCAGTTCGTAGCGCGGGAAAACTTCCTCGGAGACTCCGTAGACCGAGGTCTGCTGGTCCATGATGACGCGGTAGTTCCGCGCCTTGAGCCAGGCGACCAGACGCGGCAAGGTCTCGATGAGCTCGTTCTTGGCCGGTTTGGAAATTATGGCAGCGGTCTTCATTCCTGAGACTCGTGACTGCATTGCTCCTACGATTGCAGATTGAAGATTTCAGATTGCAGATTGAAAAACCCCGACTCGAATACCATTGATGAAGTGCCTGCGGTCAAGGTCTACAATCGCGAAGCTGGAATCCCCAACAGCCGTGTTTCGACAGACCACTATAAAATCTGAAATCAAAAATCTTAAATCTTAAATATGAAAGAAGCAGTGTAGCAGGTACTCGCGGTTTCCTTCCGTGCCCAGTATCGGGGACTCGGTAACATCGACTTGGCCGGCCCCCAGCTCCATAACCGCGCGGCGGACCCTTTCTACGGCCGCCTCCCAGGCCGCCGGATCACGCACGATGCCGCCTTTGCCCACCTGCTCGCGTCCGGCTTCAAACTGGGGCTTGACGAGCACCACCAGCTCCTGCCGCTCGCTCCCTTTGCCGGAGAAGGCCGCCCGCACCACTGCCGGAAGCACAAGCGTGGCGGAGATAAAGGAGACATCGACCACTACAAGCCCAATGCGCTCGGGAACGCTCTCCGGCTCGAGATAGCGGGCATTGGTGTTCTCCAGCAGCCGCACCCGGCTATCAGTTCGCAGGCCGGCCGCGATCTGCCCATAGCCGGTATCGACGGCTACCACCAGCGTGGCCCCGTGCTGCAGCAAGCAATCGGTAAATCCGCCGGTCGAGGCGCCGACATCCATGGCCATGCATCCGCTCACGTCGATGTTCCAGTGGCTGAGCGCATGCTCCAGCTTGAGGCCGCCGCGGCTGACGTAGGGCATCGGGTCGCCCAAAAGGCGGAGAGAACAGTCGACAGCGACGGCGGTGCCCGCCTTGTCGATCTTCTGCTGGTTGACCAGAACGCGACCGGCCAGAATCATTGCCTGCGCACGCTCGCGCGAGACGGCCAATCCGCGCTCGACCAGCAGGCGGTCAATTCTCAATTTGCGCAAGACGGCGACCTCGAGATTTTTCCTCTCCCTGTTCGCACCCCATCCAGTGCAAAGTGGAGAAACAGTCGTTTTTCGGATGTTTCAGCCGGAGTTCCCGGATTATCCTAAGCAATTTCCATAGCTCGGTGGAAAAAACCAGCCGGTGCCTGGTAGCAGAATTGTATCTCGCACCTCCACGGGCACGATAACGCATCTAGAATGACTGATCCCGACGGCACGGCGGTACCTGACCTTGTGGACAGTACTTCGCTGACACGAGGTCAGCTCCGCGGCGGCGATCGCCAACAAACATGACTCCACCTGCCCGTCAACTTACGCTGGTCTCGCGATCACACCCGGCTGCTCCTTCCCAGCAACCGCAGCTGCAACGCTCGCCCGGAACTCCGCCCCTTCGCCGTGAAGCGCCGCTGGTTTCTCCCGAGATTCTGCACCGCCTCTACCAGGCCCTGCTGCGGACGCAGCTTCTCGTTTCTCATCACGCACGCCAGGACACCGCCGGCGATAAGCGCGATAGAGGCGGGAACGCCGCGCTACTGACCGGAGCGTCAGTCGAGATCGTGGCTGCCCTCTGCGCGCACCCCGGTGATCATCTCCTGGGCGCCGGAGACGCTGCACGGCTGGTTCGGGGAGAAAGCTTCGCCGACATTCTTCGCCGAGCATCGGTGCGGAGCGAAGACGAGCCGCAGAGCGAACAGGTTAGAATTCCGCTCGATCACCTCTCGGCCGTGCAGGCATTCACAGGCAGGCTGCGCGGCGAGGAGGCAGTTGTTTTTGCCCTGCTGAGACAGTGGCCGGCACAAGCGTCTTTTCGCCGGACTTTACAGGCCTGCGGACAGGCGCGGCTGCCGGTTCTCTTCTTTGTCGAATCGGAGTGGACTCGCCCCTACGCGCCACAAGCGAACCGAGCTGGGAGCCGGCAACGCAACCGGCGCCGCTTGGCGCGCGGCGAAGCACAGCCCTCGCTCGAAGCCGATTGCGGGATTCCCACCATTAGCTGCGACGCTCACGATGCGGTCGCGCTTTACCGCGTCACCACGGAAGCCACATACAACGCGCGTGCCGGGCACGGTCCTACCCTGATCGAAACCGTCTACGTGGTTGACTCGGCAGTGCGTCAGCTCGCCGGCGAAGAACGCGATGGAGGTTCTGCGCGGTACCGCCGCGACGGAATCACCAGCCCGGCCGACCCGCTGCGGTTTCTCGAAGACTACATGCGCGCCCGGGATCTCTGGGACGCCGATTGGGCCAACCGGCAGTTAATGCAGGCGAAGCAGGAATTACAAGCGGCAGTTGGGATATAGCAGCGGGGATTCACAGCGAGAGGCCTACAGGTTTCAGGGTTTCAAGGTTCGGGATTGGGAAGTCGGGATTGGGAAGTTCGACGAAACCTTGAAACTCTGAAACTTTGAAACCTGCCACAAGTTCACGACGAAGCTTCACGCCAAACATGCTATGCAAGGCGCGGTCAGTAGATCGTGAGTTGCTGTTTGGGTGGTTTCAGTTCGATGCGGAAGTCCATCGTGGGCTGTTGGACATCGTAGTCTTCGCCGAATGTCTGGCGTCCGGGCGCGATTACCTGCACGCGCAGCCTGCCATAGGGCATGCCGTCGAGAGAGGCCTTGCCGTCGCTGTCGGTCTTCAACTGCATAGTGTCACGTTGGCGGCCATCCTTGTCCAACCGGTGCAGCACGACGCTGGCGTTGCGGATCGGCTTCTGATTCTCCTGCCGAAGCACGAGGAAGCGCAGTTCGGCACTCTGCTCGGAATCTTTTTTCGCGGCCCAACAGAGGACCGGGACCACGATCGCCAGCAACATCGCCAGACCAAGTACGCGCGTCATTTCAGCTCTCCGCTAGGACGCAATTGTAATGGCAGGACGCAGGCGTCTGAAAGTCGTTTCACGTTTCATCGGGTTCCGACGTTTGCTGTCTAGGAACAACCGCAAAAAGTCGCATCGCCCCTACGGGGCTCGGCCACTTCTCCTTAGCTTACCCAGCGCTAAAGCGCTGGGCTAACAAACACTGCCGCTACGCGGCGCTGGTCTTGGCTACTCCAGTAACACGGTGAAGCTATTCGTTTACGCTTTAAGTTTCGCGTTTCACAAGTGCAGTTCTGGAAGTTGCGGTTTTCTTCCGCAGGCCCCTGCTGGTCTTGAGGCGAGTGGACGCGTCAAACTTCCGTCCTGGGCTGGCACACAACGATCTTTGCTTGAAAGTAATCCGCCCAGATCGTGAAACGGGCAACGTGAAACGAAGTTAAGCTTCTTACTGCGGGTTGCGTTTCAGGGTGGGACGCTGATCGTCGTCCTGCTTGGCCGTGGTTTGGGTATCCGAGGGGTCGCCGGAGGCGGAGTCGTTTTCGCTGCGGCCGGTTCTCAGGGTTGGACTGCCGCCGCGCTTGTGCAGCGTGGGACGGTTAGGATCGTGCACCCCGCGCAGGCGATGGGCGTTGACCAGCGTTCCCAGTTGAGCTTTGACCTGCTGGAATTCGCTGGTATCGACCACATATTGGTTACGCGCCGGCAGCAGATCCTGGATTTCCTGCTGCGCCAGCCTGATGCGGTCAGCCGTCATGGGATGGGTGGAGAAGGCCTTGGAGAGAAATCCCATCTTGTGCTTCTTCTCTTGGCCGAGCTTTTCGAAAAACTGGACGAAGGCCGCCGGATCGTATCCCGAGGCGTACTCGTACTCCAAGCCGAGCAGGTCGGCCTCGCGCTCGGAATCACGGCTGAATTTCAGGAACGATACCGGCATCGCCAGGCTGGCCGCCTGCTCCAGCCCGTAGGCTACCGGCCCGCCGATGAAGATCAACGGAATCGACGCCATGTTGAATAGCTGGCCGCGGGTGGCCGTCTTGGTAGCGTGGCGGGCGCAGACGTGGGCAATCTCGTGGGCCATGACGCCGGCCAGTTCGGCTTCGTTGTCAGCGGCCAGGATGAGCCCGGAGTTTACGAAGAAGAAGCCGCCCGGCAGGGCGAAGGCGTTCACTTCATCGTTGTCAATGACCTTGATGGTGAACGGAACCTTGGCGTCGGAGTGGCGCACGATGTTCTGGCCGAGCCGGTTCACGTATTCGGCGATAGCCGGATCACTGATGATACGCGACTGCGTCTCCACTTCGTTGGCAAGGCTCCGCCCCAGGGCTACTTCCTTCTGGAGAGAATAGAAATTTAAGCCGCTGCCGATGCCGCGGTCGCCAATCTTGTTGACATCGTACTTTTCCTGGATGGCGCGGCTGCCGATCTTGGAGCCAACCTCATACTCGGCAGGCACCGGCGCTGACTGCTCGGCTGAGCCGGACGCGCCGCTGCCATTGCTTATGGCTTCACTATTCTTTTGGGCTGCCGCTGGGCCAATTACCGCCAGCAGGGACAGGAACAGCACAAAAGACGCACGGACGAACATCCACCGGGAGAGGCTCAAAGGATACCCAGAACAGCGCACACGGTCCCCGCAATCTCGGCCCTGGCCGCAACGTCCACGCGAGGACGAGAAGCCCGCGCGCGGGCATTATTGTTGTCTCTTAGAGGTCTTGAGTTTTCCGGTTGTTGCCCGGCTGTCTAGTGGCCTAAAGATGCCAGCGGGCCGCGAAGGACTTGAGGCATCGAGACTTCCTTCTCATGGGCGACACGCAGGCTAAGCTGAATACCTCTATCGTGTGGCAGCGCTCGGGAGGCCGGGCGCAGGCAGTGGAAAAGAGGGTTCGGCGGAGGTCGCGGGAAGTGGAAACAGCTCTGAGGCCCTGGTATAATCTGGCCAGTTTCTGTATGTAGAGCTGCAACCAACAATAATGTGAGTGAAAGTCACTCACATTCACTCTTGACAAACTTATGTTCGAAAGCGTAAATTAGCACTCGTCGATTGAGAGTGCTAACAACGGCGATTGCGCCGGCACCGGATCGAGGGTTCAGTTCCTGAACCTGGCAGTTCAACTCAACTCAACACTGAAAACCAGTCATCCGAAAGGAGTTTACGAATGGCAGCAAAGCTTACTCCGCTGCATGACCGCATCCTGGTCCGCCGCGTGGAGGAGTCCGAGACGACCCGTGGTGGCATCATCATTCCCGATTCCGCCAAGGACAAACCGCAGGAGGGCGAGGTCATCGCCGTCGGCAAGGGCAAGAGTAACGACGAAGGCAAGGTGTTTCCGCTGGCAGTGAAGGCGGGCGACCGCATTCTGTTCGGCAAGTATTCCGGCACCGAGATCAAGATTGATGGTGAAGATTTCCTCATCATGCGGGAAGAGGAAGTGCTCGGCATCCTGGAAGGTGCCACGAAATCCGCGAAGAAGTGAGCGCGTTGTGCGGGCGTCTGAGCCCGCAGCGGTCATCCTGAGCGAGGCGAAGCCGAGCGAAGGATCTCGCGGTACAGCCGTCATTCTGAGCGACCCAGAGGATCTCCCCAGCCGGGATCCTGACAGGTAAAGCAAGAAAACATTCGTTGGAAACGCGCTCCTGGCGGGCGCGCAAGATCAAAAGTTGCTGAAGGAGCTTTAGCGATATGGCAAAGCAGATTGTGCATGGCGAGGAGTCGCGGCAGGCGATCCTCCGCGGCGTCAACATCCTGGCCGACGCCGTCAAAGTGACACTCGGCCCCAAGGGCCGCAATGTCGTGATTGAAAAGAAGTTCGGTTCCCCTCTCATCACCAAGGACGGAGTCACCGTCGCCAAGGAAATCGAACTTAAAGACGCCCTGGAGAACATGGGCGCGCAGATGGTCCGCGAAGTGGCCAGCAAGACCAGCGACGTAGCCGGCGACGGCACCACCACCGCAACCGTGCTGGCGCAGTCGATCTTCCGCGAAGGCGTCAAGACGGTTGCCGCCGGTTCCAATCCCATGGCCCTGAAGCGCGGCATCGAGAAGGCCATCACTGCCGTGACCGGCAGCCTCGATAAGGAGGGCAATCGCATCCCCGGCGCGATTGACACTCTTTCCCAGAAGGTGGAAGGCGACATCAACAAGATCACGCAGGTCGCCACCATCTCCGCCAACAACGACGAGACCATCGGCAGGATCATCGCCGAGGCCATGAAGAAGGTCGGCAAAGACGGCGTCATCACGGTCGAGGAAGCCAAGACCATGGAGACCCAGTTGGACGTGGTCGAAGGCATGCAGTTCGACCGCGGCTACCTGTCGCCTTACTTCGTCACCGATCCGGAGCGCATGGAGTGCACCCTGGAGAACGCGCTGATCCTCATCCACGAAAAGAAGATCTCGTCGATGAAGGACCTGCTTCCCCTGCTCGAGCAGATCGCCAAGAGCGGCAAGCCGCTGGTGATCATCGCCGAGGACGTGGAAGGCGAGGCGCTGGCCACCCTGGTGGTCAACAAGCTGCGCGGCACGCTGCAGGTTTGCGCCGTCAAGGCCCCCGGCTTTGGCGACCGCCGCAAGGCCATGCTGCAGGACATCGCCGTGCTGACCGGCGGCAAGGCCATCACCGAAGACCTGGGCATCAAGCTGGAGAACGTGCAGATGGGCGATCTCGGCCAGGCCAAGAAGATCACCGTCGACAAGGACAACACCACCATCGTCGAAGGCAAGGGAAGCTCTAAGGAAATCGAAGGCCGGGTGAAGGAAATCCGCGGCCAGATCGACAAGACCACCAGCGACTACGACCGCGAGAAGCTCCAGGAGCGCCTGGCGAAGCTCGTGGGCGGCGTGGCTGTGATCAAGGTCGGCGCGGCCACCGAGACCGAGATGAAGGAAAAGAAGGCTCGCGTGGAAGACGCCATGCACGCTACCCGCGCGGCCGTGGAAGAGGGCATCGTTCCCGGCGGCGGCGTAGCCCTGATACGCTGCGTGGACGCCATCGACAAGCTCAAGCTGGAAGGCGACGAGCGGGTCGGCGCCAACATCGTGAAGCGGGCCCTGGAAGAGCCGCTGCGCCAGATCGTCGGCAACGCCGGCGAAGAGGGCGCGGTGGTGCTGGGTAAGATCCGCGAGCACAGCGAGAAGAACTACGGCTACGACGCCCAGAACGGCGTGTTCACCGACATGGTGAAGGCCGGTGTCATCGATCCGACCAAGGTCGCCCGCACGGCCCTGCAGAATGCCGGCTCCATCGCCGCGCTGATGCTGACCACCGAGGCCCTGGTCTGCGAAGTTCCGGAAGAGAAGAAGGAACCGGCCATGCCTCCGCACGGCGGCGGCATGGGCGGCATGTACTAACGCCTGGTACAATCATCGCAGTGAGAAGCTTCATGGGCTGCCGCAAGGCAGCCCGTTTTTTGCCCGCATTCCGGCAGGTCGAGCCACTCTCGCGCCCCGGTTTCGTGGAAATTGACCGGAGCACCACAAATTTCCTTCCACAGCCCCAGAAAGTGTTACAATCCCCGCCCAACGGTGAAAACACCTGAAATTGTTTCGTGACCTTCGTGCACTCCAATAAAAGAGAGGTTGCCGCATGCGTCGTTCTTTAGTTTTGCTTCTCGCGCTTTTTGTCTTAACTTGTTCCGTCTCCTGGCTGTACGCTGCCGATGCGGACGTGGTCGTCCTAAAGGGTGCCCGGCTGATTGACGGCACCGGCAGCCCGGCGGTAGAAAATTCCGTCGTCGTGATCAAGGGCGGCAAGATAGCGGCTGCCGGCCCGGCAGCTTCGGTCAAGGTGCCCAAAGGTGCCAAAGTTGTCGATGTCACCGGTAAGACCATCATGCCGGGGCTCATTAGCGCACACTCTCATCTTGGGGTCATGCTGAAAGGCGTGCAGCGTGCAGACGCCTACACCCGCGACAACGTGATGGCCTCGCTGAACCAGTACGAGCAGTATGGCGTCACCTCCATGATGTCGCTGGGCGTAAATCGGGATTTGATCTACGACATCCGCGCCGAGCAGCGCGCCGGCAAGCTGGGCGGCGCTACCGTCTTTTCCGCTGATCGCGGTAACGGAGTTCCCAACGCCTTGCCGCCGTTCAAATTGGCTCCTGATCAGATGTACCGCCCGGCTAACGCCGAAGAGGCGCGCAAAGTGGTTGACGAAGCCGCCACGCGGCACCCTGACTTTCTCAAGCTCTGGCTTGATGACGGTTTCGGGGCGTTTCCGAAGATGAAACCCGAGGTCTATAAGGCCATCATCGACGAAGGGCACAAGAAGAAAATAAAGGTTGCAGCCCACGTCTTCTACCTCGCCGACGCCAAGGCTCTGGTTGCCGACAACGTCGATGTGCTGGCCCACAGCATCCGCGACCTGCCGGTCGACCAGGAACTGATTTCGATGATGAAGGCCAAGGGAACCTGGTACGTCGCAACCCTCACGGTTGACCAGTCGTTCTTCTTGTTCGCCGATTACACGGGATGGCGGCAGAACCACTTCCTGACTGCGGGCTTGAGCCCCGAAGTCAAAGCCATGTTCGAGGCTCCCGACTACAAGGCCAAGACCGAGGCCAATCCTGTCGTCCCCAAGTGCAGGGCTGCCATGGCACAGGCCATGAAGAACTTAAAGACCCTCAATGATGCCGGAGTGAAGATCGGCTTTGGCACAGACTCTGGGGCGGCCCCGCCGAGCCGCATACCGGGTTATGCAGAACATAATGAGCTGGAGCTGATGGTCAGCACGGGCATTACGCCCATGCGCGCGATCACTATTGCCACCGGAGAAACGGCCAAACTGATTGGCATCAAGGACCGTGGAACCCTGCAGAAGGGCAAGCGCGCCGACCTGATCGTGCTGGCGGCCAATCCGCTGGACAACATCAGCAACACACAGACGCTGGTGACGATCTATCACGACGGCCGCCAGATCAAGCCGCGAGCTTCGTCCCCTCCGGCTACCAAGGCGCAGAACTCGCTGGGAACCAATATCCTGGGTCAGTTTGCAGCCAACCTGGGTAAGGAACCGATCGAAGACGTTTGCGAGTAGCATTTCGTGACGGGAAGCAACCCCACCTCAACTCGACAGCTGGGTCAGAGGTGGGGCAGTCCCGTTGTCTTCCGTTGAATCGAAATTGCCCCGAGCGGCGTTCAGGGTTGTTGCGCGCCAGCCGTTTGCTATAATCAAACTGCCTCTGTTCGTGGTCTTTCGCGCCTGAGATTGGGCGAGAACGGCCGCATGACGCTGTGTGTCCGGCTGCCGGCCGGGCCGTTCTGGCGGGCGGAAGTGGTGGAATTGGCAGACACACCATCTTGAGGGGGTGGCGCCGAGAGGCATGCGGGTTCAAGTCCCGCCTTCCGCACCATCGAACGCCAGGGTTCCGAAGCAGCCTGGAGGCCACGTCATATAGCCGAAAAGGATTTACATGGTCGTACTGATCACCGTCGTACACATTATCGTTTGCCTGTTTCTGATTGGGGTGGTGCTGCTGCAGAGCGGCAAGAGCGCCGACATCGCCGCCGCCTTCGGCGGCCAGGGCAGCCAGACCGCCTTCGGCCCGCGCTCGGCAGCCAACGCACTGACCAAGGCAACTGCCTGGGCCGCGGTGATCTTCATGGTCACCTCGTTCTCGCTGGCCATCATGGCCTCCCGTCGCGCCGCTGCCGGCGGTTCGGTATTGGGGACCCAGACGACTCAGCAGGCCCCGGCAAAAACGCCGGCGCCAGCCGCGCCTGCGACACCGAACAAGTAGAGATTCAGGTCGTAATGAAAAAGCCTCGCCACGGCGAGGCTTTTTATTTTCGATTTTATGATTTTCGATTAGTGCGCCAAATGGATACCAGCCCTGAACCAATTGGCTTCTTACCTTATCCCCTAATCCCTAATCCCTAATCCCTAACCCCTATCCCCTATTCCCTCAAGAAGGGATTGCTCTGGCGCTCTTCTCCGATGGTGGTCAGCGGGCCGTGGCCGGGCACGACGATTGTGTCGTCGGGCAGCGCCAGCACGCTGTCGTGCAGCGAGCGCATGATCTTGTCGTAGGAGCCGCCGGGAAGATCGGTGCGGCCGATGCTGCCGGCGAACAGTGTATCCCCGGCGATGACCCGCTTCTCCGGCGCAAAGTACAAGCAGATGGAGCCTTCGGTATGCCCGGGGGTGTGAAGGATCTGGGCCTCGTGCGCGCCCGCCTTGACGGTGTCGCCGGAGGTGACGCTCTGGTCGATGTCCACCTTTCCCGGTGGACGCATGCCGAGCCATGCCGCCTGTGTATCCAGCATGCGCAGGAGGTCGGTGTCGTTCTGGTTCAGCAGAATGGGGGCTCCGGTGAGCTGCTTGAGCTTGGCGGCGCCGCCGATGTGATCCAGGTGGGCGTGCGTTACCACGATCTGCTTTATCTGCAGCGCGTGTTTGCGCACGATTTCCATGACGGCGTCAATGTCGTCGCCGGGGTCTATGACCATGGCTTCATGGCTCTTCTCGTCACCAACGATTGAGCAGTTGCACTGCAGCGGGCCGACCGGCAGGATCTCGTGGATCATCTATTCATCATACCGAATCATCCATCACCATACCGGATGAGCGGCCGACAAACTCCAGCAAACGCCGCAGGCCTTCGCGGAATTCTGCTTCGGGCGTGATCAGGCTAAGCACCAGAAAACCTTCGCTCGGGAAGTCGAAGAAGTGCCCAGGATGCACCAGCACATCTCTCTCGCGCAGTAGCGCCAGGACAAGCTCTTCGTCGGAGCGAACGACCGGGACCCGCAGCACCGCGTACCAGCCTCCCTCGACGCGCAACCGCCGGCAAAGCTGCCGTCCGGCGACGGGCTGGTTCGAGCACTCGTGCGCGAGTTGCCGGTCGAGCTCGGCGAGATTGGCGCGTACCCGGCTGCCAAGCTGCCGCTGGACGCCGTGCCGCGCCTCCAACAGCACCGGCGTCGCCAACTGCACGGGAGCGTTAGGCGAAAGATAGGTGTCGGCGATAACCTCCAGCCGGGCGATGGCCATGGCGGCCAGCTCTTCAGGCCCGCTGCAGTAGAGCCATGCCAGCTTCATCTGCGGCAGGCCGCTGATCTTGGAAAGGCCGCTCAAGGTGAAGGTCAACGCGCCGGCTTCCTTACCTGCACTCGCATCCTTTCCGACGTCCGCTTCCGGATTTGCGGCGAAGCTCGGAGCTACATCGGCCTCTACGCGGTAATCGAGAAAAACCTCGTCGGTGATCAGCGCCAGCTCGTGCTCGCGGCAAAGGGCGTGCAGGCGCTCGATCTCCCAAGGCTTGGCGTAAGAACCGGTGGGATTGTTGGGCTGCACCACCAGGATGGCCCGCGAGCCCTTGCCGATGGCGCGGCGCAGCGACTCGAACTCGATCTGCCATCCGTGATCGTAAACCAGCTCGTAGGGCGCGAGGCGCACATCCTGGATGGAGGCCAGAAACTCGAAGAGCGGATAGCTCGGCGCGGGAACCAGCACTTCATCTCCCGGATCGCAGAGCAGGCGAAAGCAATAAGAGTACGCCTCGCTGGTACTGACGGTCAGAATCAGGCGCTCGGGATCGACCGCGATTCCCTGCTCGGCGTAGTAGCGCGCAACGGCCTCTCGCGCCGTGAGCAGACCCTTGGCAGCAGGCTCGTACTGCAGCGCGCGCGGATCAGCCAGGGCACTCGTGATCTGCCGCTCGGGGTATTCGAGACCGGCCAGGGTGGGATTGGAAAGCGTGAGGTCCAGCACTTCCCTGCCGCCGGCGCGGTGCTCCTCGATGGCGCGAGCCAGCGCGTTCTTCGCCAGATTCCAATTGCTTCGACGGGCAAACACGTTCTCAATCTAAGGCGTAGGAGGCGGCAAGCGCAACCTGCATCAGGATGCGCGAGAACTCCCCACATTTGCCAAACCGCAGGCGAATGTGTACCACCCTCGAGCTTTTCTATCTGGAAGCCCCGCGGGGTTTTGCCAGTTTCTCCGATGGCACGGTACTATTGGTACACTCCGTAATACGACCAAAGGTCGATAGCTGAAGATGCGCTTAGCCCTGCGAGTGTGCGCCAGATTCGTCCGCAAGAGCATGACCTCTCGTGTCGTTCTCTCGCTGATCCTTTGCATTTTCATGCTGCTGCCGGCGGGCATGCTGCCTGAAACCGGAAGGTCAGGGCAGATGGATTCGAGACTTCATTCCACATTGGACCAGCTCCTGGCCGTAGTGGTGTCTGTCGGCGACTGGTTTGCGGACTTCCGCGCGAAGCTGAATTCTCAGCCGATCCGGCCTCCCGCAGCAGCGGCACTAACGGTGCCGGCCGACCAGGTTGCCGTGCAACCGACTGATAGCACCTGGCTCAAGGCGGAGGATTACCCTACAAGCCTCCCTTACGCTACAAGCCTCCTGCCCGAACGAAGCCCTGACCTTCTGAGCCAGCAGCCGGCGCAGCTAGCCATAAGGCAAGACCAGAAGGCAAAACCCGGACTGAGAGTCGTCGCGCCGGCGCTGCCTGGATACACGCGGCTGCAAACGGCGCTCGAGAAGTACACACTGTTAGAAAAGGAGGCCGACGGAGAGAAGCTGCCAATGCCTCGTGGCATAGTGTTTTCCGGCACGCCGTATGAAGGGGTTGGGAGGCTATCCAGGTTGCTTCGCTTGCTCGGCGATCTGCCGGAAGGCGCGGCGATTCCCGCCAACTCTCGCATCTACGCCGGGGCCCTGGTGGAAGCGGTTAAGCGCTTTCAACAACGCCATGGGCTTCGCCCGGATGGGTATCTCGACGTGGACACGATCAACGAGTTGAACGTCCCCTTGCACGAACGCATCGAGCAGATACGGCTGGCGCTCGGGCGTTATCGCTCGCTGCGCCAGGACTTCCCGCGGCCGCCCATCATCATCAACATACCGGAGTTCCGGCTGTACGCTTTCAATGCAACGGGCCAGATCGCTTTCACCATGCAGGTGGACGTGGGGCAGGATTACAACCATCGCACTCCGGTTCTGGAGAGCAAGATCGAGTATCTGGTCTTCCGGCCTTACTGGGAGGTGCCGCTTAGAATTCAGCGAAACGAAATCGTTCCCAGTCTCGAGGACGATCCCCACTACTTGTCGGATGAGGGTTACGAACTGATCGCCTCGGATGGAAGGATATTGGCTGGTACGCCAATTACGAAGGAAGTTTTACAGCAGATTCGCAGCGGGCAGTTTCGGGTGCGCCAGAAGCCGGGAGCGGATAACTCGCTGGGACTGGTGAAGTTCGTTTTCCCAAACCGTTACAGCGTGTCTCTGCACGATGTTCCGGCCTGGGGCGATTACTTTTCCGATCCTGATCGGGAAGTTACGCATGGCTGCATTCATGTCAAGGAGCCTGCTCAATTGGCGGCGTGGATGCTGCGCGACCAGCCGGGCTGGACCGTGGAGACGGTTCGCCGGACGATGCAAGCCGGACCGAACCACTTTCGCGTGAACCTTACGAAGCCGCAGCCCTTGCTGATCGTTTATATGACAGCCGTGGCGCACGAAAACGGAGAGGTTTACTTTTATCGCGACATCTACGGCTACGATGCCAAGCCGCAGAAAGCCCTGGCGAGAAGCTCGGCGTCGCTGGGATCGGAACCTAATTCGGATTGATCTGCATGCTGTGTCGCCGAAAAACCTACTGTCATGGAATCGCGTGGCTGCTGATAACCCTGGGCACAGGCTGCTTGCTGCTGACCGCCCCGTTATCCGCACTTGCCGCTGCCGGGTCCAAAGTCGACCGGATATTGATTCTCAAGAAGAAGCACGAACTGCGGCTGCTGAATGGAAATGAGATCGTAAAGTCCTACGCGGTTGCGCTGGGACGAGGCGGCTTGAAACCGAAGATGCGCGAGGGCGACCGCAGAACGCCGGAAGGGCTATATCGCATCGATTCCCGCAACCCCAGCAGCCGATTTCACCTGGCCCTGCATATCTCCTATCCGGATGAGGCCGACAAAGAACGCGCCCGTAAGCTCGGAGTCGATCCCGGCCGCGACATCATGATCCACGGGCTGGGAAACGAGTTCATGCATCTGGGAACGCGGCAGCACCTTTACGACTGGACCGACGGCTGCATCGCGGTCACCGACTCGGAAATCGAGGAGATCTGGCGGCTGGTTCCGGAGGGAACTCCGGTGGAAATCCGGCCGTAGCCGGCATTCAGTTTGTAGTTCATCTCGCGCGGGCGGTTGGGAGAGCCGAGCGGAAAGCCCGGAAAGCATGGAGTCCCCGGCAGGATGAGCCTGCATTTCCGCCGGGGATCATTTCACTTGGCGATGGTGAAGCCGCCGTCAAACCTGTCCGACATGCTCCAGAACATTGACTTCTGCTGCTGGTAAGAGCGGATACCGTGCAGCCCCCGCTCGCGGCCGAGACCGCTATCCTTGAATCCGCCAAAGGGCGAAGAGGCGGAAATCTGCTTGTAGGTATTGATCCACACTACACCGGCTTCGAGCGCCCGCCCGATGCGCCAGGCTTTCTTGTAATCGGAGGTCCAGATGCCGGAGGCAAGGCCGTAGATAGTGTCGTTGGCCTGGCGCAAAAGGTCCTCTTCGTTTTCAAATGGCAAGGCGCAGAGCACCGGCCCGAAGATCTCCTGCTGCGCTGCCGTCGACTTGTTGGTGATATCGGTCAAGACGGTAGGCAGGTAGAAGGCGCCTTGGGAAAGACGCGGATCGGAGGGGCGGCTGCCGCCGATCAGGACACTTCCGTTTTCCTTCCGCGTCGTGTCCACGATCGATTCGACAAAGTCACGCTGCCCGAAGGTGGCCAGGGGGCCGAGCTGCGACTGCGGGTCATCCGGCATTCCAACGCGCAGAGCACGCGTCCTCTCCTGCACCATCTCCAGGAATTGCTTCATGACACTGCGCTGGATAAACAGGCGGGAGCCGGCGGTGCAGGACTGGCCTGTCCCCTCGAAGATGGAAACGGTTGCGGCATCGGCGGCACTTTTCAAATCCGCGTCGGCAAAGACAATGTGAGGAGACTTGCCGCCAAGTTCGAGCACGGCGGGAATCAGCCGCTCGCCGGCAAAGGTGGCGATCCGGCGGCCGACCTCAGTACCGCCCGTGAAAGAAATCATCCGCACCTTGGGATGCCGGACCAGCGCGTCTCCGATTTTCCCGCCGGGCCCGGGCACGACGTTCAGAATACCCGGCGGAACGCCCGCATCGAGTGCGATGCGCCCGAATTCTATGCCGCAGGTCGGAGTGCTCGAAGCCGGCTTCAGCACAACGGCATTACCGGCGGCCAGCGCCGCCGAAAGTTTACTGGCGGTGAGCGTGAGGGGCGAATTCCAGGGAGTAATTGCCGCCACGACTCCGTAGGGTTCGTACGCGGTCATAGAAAGATAATTGCCGCGCGGCGGAGTGACTTCGGCGCAAAGCACTTCCACGGCCGCGGCGGCATAGCGGAAGCTGGCCGCGGCCTGAGCAACCTGCGTCTTGCATTCCTTCCATACCTTGCCGTTTTCCAGCATCTGGCAGCGCGCCAGCAGGTCGGAGCGCTCCATCATGAGGTCGGCAAACCTGTTCAGCAGGAGCGCCCGCTCGTGCGGCAGCATGTTTCGCCAGGCGGGCTTAGCGGCGGCTGTAGCGGCCGTTTCGGCGGCTGCGTCGATGTGCGCCTCGGCGGCGGCGCAGATCTCGTAATTGGTTTCACCGGTTGCGGGATTGACGCAGGTAATGCAGGAGGGCGAGTCCTGAATCCACTCGCTTCCGATCAGGAATGGCTTGGGTTTTAGAGCTGTTAACGTCGACATTTAGAAGAACCTCCGTCGCACGAAGGCGATCACGAATTCAGTTAATAGATGCTGGGGAACAGTCCCGAGGAACGAACGTGGAATGTACTCGTTACAGCATTCTGGGCATGCGATCTTTTCGGTTGTCCACACAGATCAGGAGCGTACGAAGAGCGTCCAAGGCGAGTCCAATTGTTTGATCCAATAGCAGAAATTGTTGCGGCGGATTGCGGCGGCCATTCGTCGATCCAATAACAGGTATTGCCTTCACAAATGGCGGGCATTTCAAGCGTCGATTCAATTTTGTGCTGCATGTGTTCGCTCGGCTTCGACTAGAATATGTGCGTACCCGCTGCCAGGAACGCACGGTCTCGAGTTGGCATTCACCGCGAGCAATCTGCTATGGAACTTCGGCATATACGCTATTTCATTCGCGTCGCGGAGTTGCTGCACTTCACCCGCGCGGCGGAGTCGCTGCACGTATCTCAGCCCACGCTCTCGACTCACATACAGCAGCTTGAGGAAGAGATTGGCGGCCCGCTGTTCGATCGCGGCCGCAACCTCCGGCTGACGGAGGCAGGAGAATTATTTCTGGTGGCGGCGCGCAAGTCTTACCAGGAGCTGGAACTGGTCAAGGAGAAGATCTGGGATCTGCGGCGAACGGTTCGCGGAACTTTGACCATCGGCGCAACGTATGTCTTCAGCCAGAAGCTGCTGCCCGGTGTTCTTGCGGCCTATGCCACCGCCTACCCGGGAGTTCACACGTCAGTGCAACTGGGCGGCTCCCACACCATTGAACAGGGGATCATGGCGCGAACTATGGACGTCGGCCTGGCCTGCATGCCGCCCGCTTCCAGCGAGATCGAATTCGAGGAGCTGTTCGCGGAAGACCTGGTGCTGGTCGTTCCCAGGCAACATTCACTCGCCGGGTGCAGCGAGATAGACGTGCGCGAACTCGGCGGGCTTTCCCTGATGCTCCCTTCCACCGGATTCCGGGTTCGCCGCGTGATGGACGAGCACTTCACGAAAGAAAAGATTTCGCCGAAAGTGCTCATGGAGATCAACGATTTTCCGGCCCTGCTTACGATGGTAAAGACGAACAATGCAGCGACGATCGGCTGCCGCGGCCATTTGGGAAACGATCCCGACATCCACGTCATTCCACTGCGGGAAGCCGGGGTGCCCCTGCGGCTCTCCAAGGGACTCATCCGGTCCAAGGAAATGCCTCTCAGCGCGGCTGTTCGGACCTTCATAGAGCTGACAAAAGCCCAACTGGCAGACCAGCACTAGAACGGTGGCCGGGGCGGAGTGGCGAGGAATGGCCTTAAAAGCTGCCTACTAACCTCCTGCCCTTTGCGCTGCCTTAACTTTGCCCCATGCTGTGTCCAAAAGGTCAAAAAGCGCCTCTACCGCCTCACTCGTTTTCTGGGTCAGTGCCATCCCTCCAGAATGAGCCAATTCCGCAAACCGTCTAGCAAGGAGTACCTTATCGAGACCGAGTCTACGGATGCAATGCGTCGGCCTCTCGCGTGGTTGAAGAACCAGTGCAGGGTCACAAGCGGTGAGCAAATTTTTGAAATCCTCCCAGGACAACACATCCTCAATCCCCGCAGCGTCCTGGGGTTGGACAACATTCTTCGTGTCTACACCAAGCCCATTCACTAGCTTCCCACGCGCATTGTTTCCTTGCTCCTCCCTATCGAGCAGCACAACAAACTCCAGCCCCCAACCGATAAATAACGAAGCGAATGTAGTTACTGTCATCGCGCCGAGACAGGGGAAAATATTAACTTCCTCACAGAATTGCCGTCGAGTAACGTGCGCAAGGCTCGTCAAATAAAATCGATCCGAAATTCCTTCCACTAGCAGATTCTTGAGACGCGCAAATGTGAGCTGTCCTCTAACTTCGAGGCCAATAGCCGTGAGTACAGGAGATAATGTGTCCTGAAAGATTTCTCCACGTATGCGTGGATCGGTCAGGCGATTAAGTATGAGCGTCCCATCCTTGGGGGCCCCTGACGACGAGCCGCACGCGATGAAGCCTATCACCGGGAATTAGAACTGGGCTGTGTGTCGAATATACAATTTGATCTTTCTTTACAAGTTTCTCCTCAAATAGCTTCAGAACATCCTGCTGTGCACGCGCATGAAGATACGATCCCGGTTCGTCGATCAGTAGGAACTGCGTGCGGGAGGGCCATCGCTTATGCGAAGCTGCAAGTCGCAGATAGAAGGACAGGAACCAAAGAAATCCCTTGCTGCGCTGTTCTGGAAAATGCTTAGCTTCATCCAGTACGAAGAAGTGAAGCTGTAATTCTCCTTCCTCATTACGCCGACCTTCAACACGCAGATCAACCTTTTGCTCTCCGTCAACAGTTTGCGTCCAGTAGGTCAAGAAATCGCCAGTGACTCGTCCACTCTTGTTCTCTAGATAATTATCGAGGCGCTTGTCGTTTTTCGAAAACTCCTCAATCCTCCCAAGGTCGATGTCCGCAAGAGCCAGGAGATCACGCACGGCCTCCGGTACAGTAGCTGGATTTTGTTTTCCGGCACCAGTTGGCGCACCAGATTTAGATGTGGCTTCTTTCCGCTGCAACTCGGAGAACGGCACTGAACGGGGAAGCCGATTGCTGAATGAATCGAAGTACACAAACACTGGCCAGTAGCTTCGAAGAATTCCTCCGATCTCGTCTGCGCCGACAAGAACTAAGGGCTTCGCTTCTTCACTAGTTGGTCCACCCGGCTCCTCCGCTTCGGTATTAGCTCTTGGAGGCGGTTCCTGTCCACCTTCTGAAAGGGTACCCTGTTGCTCCCACAGCCGATGGAGGTCATCCTCCACCTTAAATTCGCCTGTCGGAAGATCACGTGTAAACCATACCGTCCCGGCTTCTCCGAGAGCTTTAGAGACCGCACTCGGGATGAAGTAGCTGCCATCCGACAGGAATCGCTCGATTTCACCAGTTTCGATCGCAAATTGGACCGAGACCCGAGGGTGAGGATCCTCTTGTCCATCTGGCCAATACTCCGGCGTCTCAGGCTGTTCGTCTTCCTCAAGGTCAAAGTCGCGAAGTGCTGTTAAGATCGCCGTTTTCCCTGACTCGTTCTGTCCGGCAAGAACCGAAATCCCGTCCTTGGATAGCTCGCAAATCCCAGAGTCCTTAATCGACTTGAAATCGCGTATTCGAAACGCTATGGGTTTCACGTAGTTCTCCTGGATGAATCTGAGTGTCGGGATTTTAACTCACGAATGACCAATTAAGATCATGGATGTTAGTTATCGGGTCCAATTCGGGAAGTCATCTGCTCCCTACCCAACTTTTATCGACTCGATAAGCTAAGGAGCAGACGTTGACGAGTAAGCGTGCAGCAGTCGCCACAAAGTCCTGCTCTCAAAGTCTCTGATTTATTGGTTCTAGATCAAAGACGGGGGCAGACCGAGATCCCGGATTGGTAAAACAATCTGGGAGAGAACGTTTTGACCAACGACGAGATCGTGTTGGGTCTGCCCCACTATCAGATTACTGCGATTCAGTGGAGAAGTGGAGAGGTGAGGATCGGGGCCCGGTATACCGGGCCCCGATCCTGCCCGCACTGCCATGGCCAGGGCTTGCACAGCAAGGGTTGGTTTTCTCGCTTGGTACGCCATGAAAACTTCGGCTTACGACATTGCCGGCTGGAGATCGCGGCCCAGAAATGGCACTGCCGGGGTTGTGGCCGCCAGTTCCGCCAGCGTTTGCCGGGGGTTCTTCCTGGCCAACATGCCAGCGAGCCGTTCCGCCAGGCCGTGTTTCGCCAGCACCTGGATGGCGTCAGCCGTCGCCGGGTGAGCCAACGCGAAGCCATTGGCGCCGCCACCGTGGAGCGCTATTTCCGCCATGGACTGCAGCGGCAGTTTTCCCAATACCACTCGCCGCAATGCCCGTCCATCCTGGGCATTGACGAGCATTTTTTCACCCGCCGCCAGGGATTCGCCACCACCCTGTGCGACCTGAAAAAGCGGCGCGTTTACGATGTGGTGCTGGGCCGCTCGCCAGCCTCTCTGGATGCCTATTTCCAACACTTGCAAGACAAACGCCGGGTGCGCCTAGTCTGCATGGACCTGTCGTCCAGCTATCGCGCTGTGGTGCGCAAGCATTTTCCCCAAGCCCGCATCGTAGCCGACCGCTTTCATGTCATTCGTCTGATCAACCACCATTTCCTGGCCTGCTGGCGGGAACTGGATCCGGTGGCCAGCAGAAACCGCGGTCTGGTATCGCTGATGCGCCGCCATCGCCACCATCTGCAACCGGAGCAGAGAAGCAAGCTGCAAGCCTATCTCCAAGCTCACCCCGTGCTCGACCGCCTGTATCGCTTCAAACAGCACCTCTGTTACCTGCTGCTGAAGAAACACCGCACCCGCAAGCAGTGCCAGGCGCTCATCCCTCGTCTGCTGCTGGCAATCGACCAACTGCGGCAGGCGCGCCTGCCGCAGTTGGTCCAGCTCGGCGAGACCTTGCAGGCTTGGCAACAAGAGATCGCCACCATGTGGCGTTTCACCCGCAACAACGGCGTCACCGAAGGATTCCATAACAAAATGGAAACCATCAGCCGACAGGCCTATGGCTTCCGCAACTTTCAAAACTATCGAATGCGGGTCAAGGTATTATGTGGTTAATCTTTCTGGGATCGGGGTTTGTCCCCCGTCTTTGGCGTAGAGCCGATTTATTTGGTGGAGCTAGTCGGGCTCGAACCGACGACCTCCTCGTTGCGAACGAGGCGCTCTCCCAGCTGAGCTATAGCCCCACGGTCAAGGCGGGAAGACAGAGGCGCTGACACCGTTCTGCCGCGAACGCGCATAGCAATGCGCACTCTTATCTTAACAGCGCAGCCGCTCCCCGGCAAAGCCCATGAGGCGCGAGCGCAGCCGCGCGGAAACATTCCTATCCCTAATCATCCCAACGCGCAGCGCGGGCGCGCCGCATATCCGGCGATGGACCGGGCGCAAGTGCCGCAGATCACATCGCGGCGGGCCGCCCGCGTTTATAATGGTAGCGTGGATTCCATAAGGAAAATTGCTGAGGCCGACTTCCCTTCCCGTTGGGGGCAGTTCCGGATCTTCGGCTTTGAAGGCCAGTTCGCCAACTCCGCCGCTTACGGAAGCGACAATCCTCGCGATGTCGACCGGCGCAAGGAGAGCGCCGTCGCCCTGGTCATGGGCGATATCCATTCGCAGCCGCCGCTGGTGCGCATCCACTCCCAGTGCCTGACCGGCGACGTTTTTGGCTCTTACCGCTGCGACTGCCGGGCACAGCTGGAGATGGCTTTCGAGCAGATCGCCGAGCAAGGCCGGGGAATCATCATCTACGAAGACCAGGAGGGCCGCGGCATCGGCCTGATGGCCAAGCTGCAGGCCTACGAGTTGCAGGACGGCGGGCTGGATACGGTACAGGCCAACCTGAAGCTGGGCTTCAAGCCGGACTGCCGCGAATACAAGCTGCCGGCCGCCATCCTGAAGGAGCTCGGAGTCAACGAAATCGTGCTGATGTCCAACAACCCAGAGAAGATCGCCGCGCTGGAGCGCGTCGGGATCAAGGTGAAACGAATCTCCGCCGAAGTCGACGCGACACCGGAGTCGGAGCGATACTTGCGCACCAAGCGCGAAAAGATGGGCCACCTGTTCACCGATCTGCCCACCAACTCCAATTGCGATTAGCCTGGACCCGCGGTTGAGCACCGCGGCAAAAGCCGGATTACCTTCGCCCTGTCATTCCCACACCCGAACGTAGCTGCCACCTATCTGTTCATCCGTTGCTTCTACCCGCGCTATAGTTGAGGCATGGCCCGCAAGACTACGAAAGCCCGCTCTCGCAAATCAGCCGCAAAAGCTTCGTCCGCCAAGGTTCTCAAGTCGCGTGTTGTCTATCGCGGGCCGGTGTTCCACGTCACCACGGAGATCGTGCGCGAGCCCAGCGGCGTGACCGCCCGGCGCGACATCGTGCGCCACACCGGTTCGGTGGTAATCATGGCCGTGGACGACGGCAGCCGCCGAGCCGCGCCTGCTGCTGGTTCGCCAGTTCCGCCATGCGGCCGGCAGCGAGCTGTGGGAGCTTCCGGCCGGGCGGGCGGAGAAGGGCGAAAACCTGCTCGCGGCCGGCAAGCGTGAGTTGCTGGAAGAAACCGGGGTCACGGCACGGAGCTGGAAGCGGGCCCTTTTTTTCTACGTCAGCCCGGGATTCCTGGACGAAACCATGACGCTGTTCCTGGCACGGGGGCTGCGGCAGGGGCAAGCGAATCCGGATGAAGACGAGGTGATCGAGACGCGCTTCTTTCCCCTATCCGAGGCTGTCAGGATGGCGATCTCAGGCCGGATCAAGGATGCCAAGACCCTCACCGGCGTGCTCTGGCTGAACGAACTCTACACCGATAAATGCAAGGAGTAAAAGAGCGGGCCATTTGGACTCTTCCCGAAACGGAAGCCAGTCCCAGAGCGGGACATCGATAAATATTTTTCAACGAATTTGTGTACTATCTTGACAATGACCTGTATGCGCCATACCATTGGCCAAGTAACAGTCTCAGCAGCAGATTCCATCCCACTCGGATCATCCCGTGCACGACAGCATCCGTCTAGGAGCTCTCACTCTGTTGAGACGAGTACACGTTTGCACAAGGAAGGGTACGGAGGATGACGCAAGTGTCTGCTCGTCTAAAGGGAACCGTCAAGTGGTTCAACAACGCAAAAGGTTTTGGTTTTATCGGCCGCGAGGGTGGACCGGATGTTTTCGTCCACTACACTGCCATTACTTCAGAGGGCTACAAGAGCCTTCAGGAGGGTGACCAGGTCGAATTCGAAATTGTGGAAGGTCAGAAAGGGCCTCAGGCCGGTAACGTCATCAAGGTCGCATAGATCGCCTCGAAGTTACCTGGCACGAACCTACCCCAGCCGTGTCGGCTGGGTTTCTTTTTCTGCTGAGGATTTCGTTCCCGCCGCTCGTATCCGCGCGTCGCCTTATTGGTTTTTCCTGTTTCATCTTTTGCAATTTGCGTTTCACGAGCAAGAACCATGAGCGCTTCCCGCTGCTAGAATTTTGATGGGCTCCCCCGGCACAGACTTGCCGCTGGGGCAAAGCCAGGACGCCGCACGTGGACAACAAGGCCATCGCCAGCATCCTGTACGAAACCGCCGACCTGATGGAGATCGCCGGCGAGGATTCCTTCCGCATACGTTCCTACCGCAACGCGGCCGAGTCGATCGAGGCCTTGCCCAACAGGTTGCGGAGCTCACGGACGAGCCCAAGAAGCTGCTCGAAATACCCGGCATCGGCAAGGGCATGGCGGCCAACCTGAAGGAGATCTTCGCGGAAGGCGAGCTGCGGCTGCACGCGCAGCTGATCGAGAAGTATCGCCCGTCGATGCTCGAGCTGCTCAAAATTCAAGGGCTCGGCCCGAAGACCGTCAACCTGATCTGGACCAACTTTCAG
The DNA here is from genome assembly GCA_963791145.1 of uncultured Acidobacteriota bacterium. GTDB lineage: Bacteria > Acidobacteriota > Terriglobia > Terriglobales > Acidobacteriaceae > CAWBRT01. The sequence continues at coordinate 132,866 of CAWBRT010000011.1, forward strand.
GTCTCCGACGTGGCCGGCGTGGAGCAGTTGGCGCGCGAGGGCAAACTGCGCACCCTGCCGCGCATGAGCGAGAAGAGCGAGCAGAAAATCCTGAAGGCCATTACGACCTACCGCAGCATCTCCGGCCGGTTTCTATCTCGACGAGGCCGACCGCACGGCGGAGAAGCTGGCGGAGCACCTCGGGCAACTCGCCGGAGTGGAAAAGATTACTCCGGCGGGCTCGCTGCGCCGCGGACGCGAGACGGTCGGCGACCTGGACCTGCTGATCACCGGCGCCTGCTGCGGCGACGCCGTACAGCGAACGGCGCTGATCGAGCGCATACTGCAGTTCCCCGGAATCGTCGACGTGCTGGCCCGGGGCGAGAACAAGGTCAGCTTCAAGCTGCGCAGCGGCATGCAGGTGGACGTGCGCATGCTTCCGCCGGACTCCTTTGGCGCGGCGCTGCAGTACTTCACCGGCTCCAAGGCGCACAACGTGGCGTTGCGCCAGCGCGCCCTGAAACAGGGTTGCACGCTGAACGAGTACGGGCTGTTTACCCTTCCGCCTGGACAGGCGCGCGCGCCGGCGACTTCAGCGCCAGCCGCGGACCCGGACAACACAGATTCGAATGCCGAAGAAGACGCCGCGCCGGCGGCTCCGGCGGGAAGCAGGCGGGTGGCCAGCGTGAGCGAGGAGGAGATTTACGGCAAGCTGGGGCTGGATTGGATTCCGCCGGAGCTGCGCGAGAACTGCGGCGAGCTGGAGGCCGCCGCGCGGCATGCGCTGCCGCGGTTGGTCACCGTCGAAGACATTCGCGGCGAGTTGCACATGCATACGGTGGAGACGGACGGGCGCTGCACCATCGAGGAGATGGCGCTGGCGGCGCGCGAACGCGGCTACCAGTACATCGCCATCACCGAGCACTCCAAGAACCTGGCCTTCGCCAACGGGCTCGATGAAAAGCGGACGGTGGAGCACATGCGGCGCCTTCACCGCGCCGGCGAGCAGATCGAGGGCATTGCCATCCTGGCCGGAATCGAGGTCGACATCCTGCCCGACGGCACGCTGGATCTGGCGGACTCGGCCCTGGAGCAGCTCGATTTCGTCATCGCCAGCGTGCATTCGGCCTTCAACCAGGAACCGGCGCAGATGACGGAGCGGCTGCTGAAGGCCATCGCCAATCGGCAGGTAAACCTGGTGGGGCATCCCACGGGACGCCTGCTGCTGCGGCGCGACGGTTATCGCTTCGACCTGGACGCAGTGTTCAAGGCGGCGGCTTCCGCCAACGTCGCTATGGAATTGAATGCCTATCCCGACCGGCTCGACCTGTGCGACGCGCATCTGCGCATGGCGCGCGAGCGCGGCGTGAAGATCGTCATCAATACCGACGCCCACCACACTTCGCACTTCGAAAAGCTGAAGTACGGCGTTCTGCAGGCCCGGCGCGCCTGGCTTACTCCGGCCGACGTACTGAATACCCTGCCGCTGGAGCAACTCAGGGCCGCCATACAGAGGGGCTAGATTTCTCGAAGACACGAAGCTCCCGCGATTCTCCAGATGCGGAGCACCTGAACCGTAGAGAGTGCATCACATCTATGAGCCCTGCCATTGGGCTTGTGGCCGCTGATAACAAGGAGGAGCGATGGCCAGCCCGTTGAGCAATCCGAATCCGCAACCCGAAGATGCCGGCCACGTGCCGATGACGGAGGAGTTCGACAGCTTCAAACGCACGATGCCAGCCGCCGGGCCCATGATCGTGGCCATGGCGCTGGTGGCGCTGGCAATCGCGGCGGGAGTGTACTTCCTGCGCTACGAGCCAGTGGCCTCGGGAAGCATCGGCCAGGCATTTGCCGTAAATCTGCCGGACCAGCGCACGGTGCTGGCCAGCGTGCAGCTCACCGTCAAGAACATCGGCAAGAAGCCGCTCTTCGTGAAGAGCGTAAAAGTAACGGTCCGCACCGCGAAAGGTGAATTCAGCGACGTTTTTGCACCTGTCTCCGATTTTGAAAGCTACTTCAAGGCCTATCCCGAGTTGCGCCAGCACTCGGGCCAGCCGCTGGCGAGCGACACGCGCATCGCTCCAGGCGAGCAGGCCTCGGGTACGGTGATCGTGAGTTTCCCGCTTGCGAAAGATGCTTTCGACGCGCGCCAGGGGATGAGCGCGACCGTCTCGTTCTACGATCAGAGGCCGATTGTGATCAAGTAGGGATTAGGGAATAGGGATTAGGATTAGCCAGAAGCAACCGGCTCATCACGATTTCAGATGTCATCCTAGCAGGCCAACTGTCTTCGCTAACCCCCATTCCCTAATCCCTATTCCCTGGCCCTGCCTACTGCTGCTTCTTCAAGAATCTCAGGCGCTTGGGATGGAGCTCGCCGTCGCGCACGTCGTCATACTTCAGCAGGCTGATGCTGCCGTCGACTTCGAGCACTCCGAGTGCGACATCCTCCAGGCAGCTGATGCCGTGCTCGCGCAGGGCGCGAAAGACCTCATCGGAGGTGACCCGCTCGCGCGCCATGTGCGAAGGAATGAGTTGGCCGTTGTGGATGAGCAGGCTGGGCGAGCCTTGAATCCAGCGGCGGAAGCGACGGTTCATGCCGCTCAGTTCGGCGGCCCCATAGTTCAAGATGAGCAGCGTGCAGGCCGCGACGGCACCGCCGGCCAAAGAGGTGTCGGGGCCGGTCATGGCATTCTGCACGGCATTGCTGAGCAAAAGGAGCAGCACCAGATCGAACGGGGTCATTTGCCCGACCTCGCGCTTTCCGGTGATCCGCACACCTATAAGCACCAGAAAGTAAACTACGGCAGTACGCAAGCAGACATTGAGCAGAACACCCCAGCCAGGCATGGTTGCCTCCAATTGGAATGGCAGGAAAACAGAATACCTGAGCGGTGCAAGCGTCCGCCCGCCGTCCCGTCACAAGAAACACAGGGCCCGCCGCCGGGGACGGCGGCGCTACTGTGGTGTTCGTACAATAGCCGGGTACCCCCCCGGTATTTTCTTGCAAATCCTTTCAAGTCTGTGATTTAGCTATTGCAATTGTGCGCAAATTCTTCATGCCGTGAGACTTAGAGGTAAATTCTTGAAATCACAATACCTTGGAGGCAGGTCTTCACTTCGTCACAGATCGGGTTTTATCCCACAGTGGAGTTGATGCACCTATTTCTAGAATGACAGATTTCGCGAGGAAATGTGACATGCAATTTACCGTTTGCAATCAACGACATGAGCTCGCGGAGGGCTCGCCGGAGGCTTTGGCTAGCGTGGAGTCATAGCAGATTGCAAAGAAGAGGCTGGCTCATCGAGGGTATCGCGCCGGCGGCGCAGTGTTCTCGTTAGCCCCGCATTTCAGTGCGGGGAGGTGGTGTTATAGAATTCGAGTCCCGTAAGGGACGGTGCAATGGCACATACATATACGAGCAATTTGATCCATTGCGTTTTCAGCACCAAGGAACGGAGCCCGCTCATTCCCGCCTTTCGGATAGCGTCGTCCCTACGGGACTCGGCCTAATAACATTCTGTTTCCCCACCCTAAAGGGTGGGGCTAACAAAAACATTGCGCCTACGGCGCGACGGATAGTGCGCTCCGGACTGGCGCCTTTCCATGATGATTAGTGAAAAGCCCTGTTTACGACAATTGCTCTGGATATTTTTGTCGCCCAGACGTAAATTGCTGCCGTGCCAGGAAGCCGGAGATGGATGATACCGAAATCGAAAAGCGGGAGGTTGAACGGATGAAGATATTTCATTTTCAATCTTGCGAAGCCCGCTGTGAAGAGCGGTGGCCGGTCGCAACACGCGTTTGGGTGTTCGATGGAAGCGCCAGGAGCCGTTGTGTGATCCTCGTCTTGCTCGGCATCACTCTCGGGTTGACGTCACGACTCGCGCTCGGACAAACAACCTGGGAGTTTGACAAATGCCTGAACGATTGTGTTCGCCTGTGCAATATGCAACCCGAGAGACTCCGCTGGGGATGCCAGGAGAATTGCGGGGGCCAGTGCGCAAATAAGAATCAGCACACGAACCGGTCGAACAAGCCGAATCCCCCCGCGCCGCCTCGCGCGGTATCCTGGGGCGCTATCGCCTACAGCGCCTCGGACATGAAAGCTGGATGGTCGCAGGGCAGGAGCGATCGGGGCAGCGCGGAGAAAGAGGCCATGAACATCTGTTCCCAGCGCGGCAAGGCTTGCGCTTTGCGGATCGCCTTTAACAAACAGTGCGGGGCGCTGGCGGCGGATCGGAGCTTCGTCGGCTGTGCGACTTCCACGGAAGCGCGAGAGGCCCAGCAAAAAGCCGTCGCGGAGTGCACGAAGAACGGTGGCACGGGGTGCGCGCTCCACGTTTTGTTTTGCTCCTTCTGATGGTCGTTATGGATATGGAGCAAAGCGATAGTTACTGTTGTGAAATCGCCATTGCGTACATTACGACGGTTGCACTCACGTCGTTGCATAACAGAAATCTACGCGGCACGACGGAACACTCCTATCAACTGAGAACCGAGAACTGGGATCCTACGAGCTGCCGATCAGGATGCCGGTCAGGAAGACCAAGGCTCCGCCGAGAGCTACCTGGAGGGTTGCCGCAACCAGCGGAGTATCCATGTACTTGTTGCGAATCCAGGAGATGGCGGCCAACTCGAAGATCACCACAATTACGGCCACGGTGGTTGCCAGGCCGAACGTCGGGATGAGGTAAGGCAAAGTGTGGCCGATGCCGCCGAAGGTGGTCATCAGGCCGCAGACCAGGCCGCGCAGCCAGGGATGGCCGCGACCGGTAAGGCTGCCGTCGTCGGAGAGCGCCTCGGCGAAACCCATGCTGATGCCCGCGCCGATGGAGGCTGCGAGACCTACCAGAAAGGCGTCCCAGCTATTGCGGGTGGCGAAGGCGGCGGCGAAGACCGGGGCCAGGGTGGAAACGGAGCCATCCATCAACCCGGCGAGCCCGGGCTGTACGATCTGCAGTACGAAGAGCCGGCGGTTGACTTCGTCCTCTTCGCGGCGCACGTCGGGCTGAAGCATCGTCCGGTTGAGTTCGTCGGCGCGCAGGGCGTGCGAGCGCTCCTCTTCGGCCAGATCGCCCAGCAGTTGGCGCAGGCTGGCATCCTGGGTATTGGCGGCCACCTTCTCGTAGAAATTCCGGATTTCCATTTCCATGGCGGCGGCCTGCTTGCGCACCACATCGAGGCCGAGCGGCTTATAGAGCCAGACCGGGCGGCGCTTCACGAATCCGCGAACGTCCTCGCGGCGAATCAGCGGAATATGCTCGCCGAACTTCTGCTTATAGAGCTCGAAGAGCCGGTGACGGTGCAGGTTCTCTTCCTGGCGCATGCCCTCGAAAACCTTGGCGGAGGCGGGGAAGGTCTCGCGCAGCAACTCGGCGAAGTCGGCGTAGATGCGCGCGTCTTCTTCTTCCAGTTGGATGGCAAGGGCAAGAACTTCCCGCTCCGACAAGCTGTCAAAGTTCCTCATCAGTTCCCTTTCGTTTTATCGCAGAGAACAGCGGCGACGCGGCCGGAAGCCAGGCTCCCATCTCCGCGTGCAACACCGGCGTGCCAGGGACCCCGGACTGAATGGCCAGCACCTTACAGTATAGAGCCTGCTGCAGGACTCGAACCAGAGCCGGACGGCCCGTGGACGGCGTTCTCGGGGATCAGCCACAGGGTGATGTGGATTGGCAAACAGATGGGGAAGACGCAACTTCAGCAAGAAGAATAACCCCGTCCCCGGCAACGATACGATGGCTTTTGCCGGTGGACGGGGAACAACCTTCGATGTGCGTGGCCGGACCGGAACCTCTACAGGCGGTTACCTGCACTCCGATCAATGGGAACTACGCGAGTCAGCAACCGCAAAGTCCGCACCGCTCGATTCTGGTCCGGCCCTTCCATAGTACTGTCGGAGGGGACAACATGCGCTCGCGCCTCACCCATCGGCAGGTTCGGATAGGCTCCTTCTGCACAAACGGGGTACGCGGGCTTACCGTGAACCGTAGAATCGAGAGCAGGACCCGTGCTTGCCATTGTGATGCTCCTTGCACAATGTACATCGGCAGAGAGCTCCAGGTTCTTAAGCAACACAAAGATTACGAAGGTAACAACCGCGGAGCCAGCAGCGCTCTATCCTGCTGGCCGCTACCAGATCTTGCAGGACTGCTCCTTCGCCATCGGCTGTCCCGGCTTGCAGGCGAAGGCTCGCTGGAACTCCGGCATGTTGACCACCACGCCGTTGATGCGGTACTTCCCCGGCGAGTGCGGATTGGTGATGGCGCTCAGGCGAAGGTTTTCCGGGCGCTCGTTCTCGCAGGCCCATTGAGCAAAGCCGATGAAGAAGCGCTGATCCGGGGTGAAACCGGCGATGGGTTCGAGCTTCTGGCCGCGGGTGGCGTTCTTCCAGGCGATGTAGGCGAGAACGGTTCCGCCCAGATCAGCCACGTCCTCGCCTTCGGTGAGCTTGCTGTTGATGTGGATGTCGTCGACGATGATGTACTTGCGCGTACTGGTCGACGACGCACTGCGCCCGCTTTTCGAACTGCTCGGCGTCCTGGTTGGTCCACCAGTTGCGCAGGTTGCCCTTGGCGTCGAACTGGCGGCCCTCGTCATCGAAGCCGTGGGTCAGCTCATGGCCGATGGTGGTCGCCGGTGTTGCCGTAATTGGGCGCGTCATCCATCTTGGGATCGAAGAGCGGCGGCTGCAGCACGCCGGCGGGGAAGTTGATGTCGTTCATCTGCGGATCGTAGTAGGCGTTGACGGTGCTGGGCGGCATCATCCACTCGCCGCGGTCGACCGGCTTGCCGATCTTGTTCAGTTGCCGGCGGGACTCGAATTCGGTCGCCCGCTGGAAGTTGCCGAAGAAATCGCCAGCGGCGATTCTCGACCGAGCTGTAGTCGCGCCAGCGGTCGGGATAGCCGATCTTGTTCACCACCGTGTGCAGCTTGGCCAGCGCCTGCTGCTTGGTCTCCGGCCCCATCCAGTCGAGCGCCTTGATCTCGGATTCCATGGCCGCTTCGATCTCCCGGGTCATCTTCAGCGTGCGCTCCTTCAATTCCGGGCTGAAGGTCTTAGCGACATACACCTGCCCGACGGCTTCGCCCAACTGATAGTTGACCAGCCCGACGCAACGCTTCCAGCGAGGCCGTAGCTGCTCCGCTCCCTGCAGGTATTTGCGGTAGAAGTCGAAGTCGGCGTTCACAAACGCGGAGGAGAGATACGGCGCGTTCTGGCGGACAACGTGCCAGCGGAGGTACGTCTTCCAGTTGTCCAGCGGTTCGCTTTTGAGCAGGGCCTCAAGCTGCTTGAAGAACTCGGGCTCGGTGACGTTGAACTCCTGCACCTGGCCCAAGCCCGAGGCGTCGAGATAGGCGTTCCAATCGAACGACGGCGTGAGCGCCTGTAGTTCGGCGCGGTTCATCTTGTGAAATGTCTTGTAGGGATCGCGCAGCTCGACGCGCGTGAGCGAGGCCTTGGCCATGGCGGTTTCGATGCGCATCACCGTCTGTGCCTCGCGCGCGGCGCGTGCCGGCGAGTCGCCCAAGAGTTGGAACATCCGGCTGACGTACTCTACATAGCGCTTGCGCGTCTCCTGCATGCGCGCATCAGCCTTGAGGTAATAATCGCGGTCGGGAAGGCCGAGCCCGCCGGAGGTGGCAAAGGCGATGACGCGCGTCGAGTCGGCATAGTCCTGGTTGGAGCCGAAGCCGAACATCATGCTGCTGTAGCCGTAGCTGACCAGGTGCTGCTTTGCCAGCCAGGGAGCCAGAGCCTTGAGATTCCTGATGGCGGCAAGGTCGCGGAAGGCAGGCTGCAGCGGCCCCGCGCCTGCTTTTTCCACGGCGGATTCATCCATGCAGGAGGAGAAAAAATCGCCGACCTTCTGCTGCACCGGGTCGCGTTTGGGAGAAGGTTTACCGGCATCCAGCATCAAGCCCCAGAGGAAGCGCTGGTTCTGGTCGGTCAGCTTGCCGTAAACGCTCCAGGAGGCCTGGTCCGGCGGAATGGGGTTGCTCTTGATCCATCCACCACAGGAATAGGCATAGAAATCCACGCAGGGGTCGACTGATGTATCCATGGAAGCCGGGTCGAGACCGGGCGTGTACGGCAACGCCCGCAGCGGAGTTTCCCTGGCGGCGCTCGCGACCGAGGACGACGCGGCAGCCGGGGGCTGTGCGGCCGGCGCCGGAGCAGAGGTCTGCGCCAGAAGAAACGAGGAGGATAAAACTGCGGCGGAGGCAAACTGCTTGAGAGCGTATTGCATACAGGAACTTTGATGCGCTCCGGTAAAGAGATTTCTTGCGCTAAGTTCGCCGAGATTCGCGTGTGATGTTCTTGGAACGTAGGGAGAGACGTCAATCCTCGCTCTCCAATATCCGAGGGCAGATTAACGGTTCGAGCTAGCGGCGGTCAAACGCGGTCTGCTTGCCTTGCGCCAAAATCGAGAGCTTCTACGAAGGTGCCGCCGGCCGCGCCGCCGCCAAAGGCGGAAGGCGGCGGTGCCATTCGGTGAGCCGCTCGAACTGGTGCGCGACCGCGAGCACCTTATCTTCGCCGCCAAGTCGGCGCTGATCTGCATGCCGACCGGCAGGCCGGCGACGGTGAAGCCGCACGGCACGGTGATCGCCGGAAGTCCCAGCACGTTGAAGGGACGGGTATTGCGCAACAGGACCAGCTCGCGCTTGCGCAGCTCCGATCCGGCTGCCTCCATCTCGGCGATGGTCGGCGGGGGCACGGGAATGGTTGGGGTGATCAGCACGTCGATCTCGCGGAACAGCTCGCCCGCCCGGCGGCGCAGGGCTTCAAGCTCGGCAAGCTTGGCCTGATAGACGGCCTCGCTTATGTCCTTACCGGCCAGAATCCGCTGCAAGGTCTGAGGATGATACTGATCGCTCTGCGTGGCCAGGAACTGACGATGATACTGGTAGGCCTCGTAGAGGTGCACCGTGCGGTCTTCGTCGATGGGTACTTTGACATCGCGCACCGCCGAGGTGCGGGGAGCGGTGATGCGCGCGATGCCAATGCGCAGCTCCGACTCGATCTTTGGGTCCGCGCCCTCGCAGAAGTAGGTGGTTGCGATTCCGACCCGCAGATCGGTGGTGGTACGGCGCACGGCGGCACGGTAGCTGACGGCGGGAAACTCGCGGCTGCCGGGATCGGCGGGATCGTATCCGGCAATGGCATCGAGGACGATGGCGGCGTCTTCCACGGTTCGCGTCATGGGCCCGGCATGATCGAACGAGAGCGAAAGCGGAATGATGCCGCGCCGGCTGACCAGCCCGAAGCTTGGCTTCAGGCCGACAATGCCGCAACAGGCCGCGGGCAAGCGAATGGAGCCCGCCGTGTCGGTTCCGAGCGCCGCAAAGCACATGCCGGCAGCCACCGCCGCCGCCGAACCCGAGGATGATCCGCCGGTGATGCGCTCCGTATTCCACGGATTGCGCACCACGCCGAAGTGGCTGATGATTCCGCTGCCGCCATAGGCGAATTCGTGCAGGTTGAGCTTGCCGAGGAAGACCGCGCCCGCCGCCCTGAGCCGTCGCGTCACCTCCGCATCCTCTTGGGCAACGTTGGCGCGGAAAACGGCGCTGCCGGCGGTGGTGAGCACATTCCGCTGATCGATGAGGTCTTTCATCGCCACGGGAATGCCGTGCAGCGGGCCGCGCCAGCGGCCGCCGCGAATCTCGCGCTCGGCTTCGGCCGCCTCGGCCAAAGCACTGTCGGCGGTAACGGTTATGAAGGCGTTGAGGACGGGGTTGTGTTGCTCGATCTTACGCAGGCAAGCGCGCGTCAGCTCGACGGGAGAAATCTTCGCTTGCTTCACCAACTCCGCGGCTTCGGCCAGACTTAGACGGGTGATCTCCGGTTCCATATCAGGCGTACCCCGCTTCGATTGTCTCTTCCGGCACGTCAGTGTAATTGATTACGGAGGCGGAATACCGTTTTTTCTCTCGCGCCAGTTCCAAAACGGACTCAGGGCTATCCCGCGCCTGGAAAGCCAACATGAGACGTGCTTGCCAGCCGCAGTTTCCACCCAGCAAGCGCAAAGTCGGCGCTTGCCGGGGCCCTCGATTGCTAGAGCCTGTTATTAACGTATAGGAGGGACAGCGTTGCGAGCGAAAATTGGGCCAGACGAGGCGGGGTCCGAGGGGCATGGTGATTCCATGTTCGAGGACGACAACGAAGTCTGGGCCGATTTGCGCCGCAACCCTGCGGAACGGGGCGGATTTTCCCGATCGCAGTGTCGCTCGTCGCTAAAACACTTCAGTATTTGCCGCTCCTCGCTCCTCGCGCTCGGAAAAATCCGCTCCCGTCGCTGCCGCCCTATAAGTCAATAACAGGCTCTAGGGCTGTGCTGCTATTTTCAGCGGCAGAAGCAACTTGAAACTGACAGTCGATCCTGCCGGCAGCGTGATATCAGCATTGCCAGCAGATACCGAGTTGGCGGCACGGCCTTTCCCCTTGCTGGATGGCGAAACTGAAGCGGTGCGCATGGGGTAGAGTCGTCCGGCGAGCGTCACCGAAGTAAGTCTGAGTTGCAACTCCGCGCCACTGGGACCTTTCCCCGCCGGCTCAGCCTCTTCTATCAAGCCTTTGGCCGGAGTGCCCAAGGGAATCACTGTTGTTTTGCCTACGACGACCCGCCGGGCGACTGAGCCGGTGAACAGTGTCTCTTCCTCGCTGGTCTTAGAGCTGATCTCGCTATCCAGCCGGACGACGATCCTAGTTCCGGCGGGAAGCGTCACATTCGCCGGGGCAGTTGCGCGGTTTGCCGGGCCGGTTCCATTTGCCCGCTCCTTTGAGTCAGGCTGTGTAACAGGAGCGGACGACTGGAGTGCTGCGGCTCCGGCTGAAGTCATAACCTGTATGGCTGCGGAAGCGGTGGCATAAGTCTTCCGGGGTGTTTGCGACAGTTGCGATGCCTTCATGTCCGAAGCCGCCGCCAACGCGATCAGCGTGGCGAGGAGTACAAGCATTGGGTTCTTGCCCATGTCAGCTCTCTTTCCGGGGAGTTCCAAGTTGGAAGCCGCCCACGATGAACAAATACATGATGCATGACGAATGAATAGATGTTGATTGGGAGAGTGCCGACAGCGGACCGGAACCGCGCTGCAGCGGAATGTCATCCGCCTCCATCGCAGTTTCTGTGATGGAGCAAGGGCCACTTCGGACACGCATAGCTTTCGCAAGATCCCAGGGCGACTGCATATTACTTATTGGTAAACATTGACCGCCTCTAGACGAGCTTCTCCGGCCAGCATTTCTGCTTGGGTGAAACTAGGTTTCTTTTCAGCAATTTCCTACTCTGCAGGTGAATTCCTTAGATTGGACTCAGGGTTTTCCCTCGGCTCCGGGTAAGAGAAGTTCGCCCCCTACCTAGAGGGTCTGCTGCATTTCCCCGCCTACCCTATGCCCGTAGCTTTGCGACATGCACAGATTTATTCCCCCCGGAGTTCACATGAATACAAGAAGCCAAAGGCTCGGATTAGTATTTACTCTGATTGCTGGACTGGTCATTACTACGCTGGTACTGGAAGCATGCGGCGGCAGCAAGTCAAGCACCGCGAGCGGCGGCAGCCAGCCGGCCAGCACGAGCAACTCGTCACCGGGTTCCAGTTCGACGCCGTCCGGCAGCAGCACGCCGGTCTCATCGTCGTCCCCGTCGTCATCCTCGGGTTCTAGCGGCGCAGCGGCGTTCCGTTTTGTCTCCTGGGGAGACTCCAGAGACGGCGCTTCCACCCTGGCTTCGATCTCCTCGCAAGTGCTCGGGGAGAGCCCGGCTTTCACGATCTATACGGGCGACCTGGAGCCTTCGGGATTCACCACTGCCGGCACCCAGACCTATCAGGCGGCCTTGAACGGCAATAACAATAACGGGCTCTCCGGCAAGACCCTTCCGATTCGCGGCAACCACGACGCGGCTAACACCGCGGGATGGCAGGCATTCTATAATCTGCCCGGCGTCGCCAGCGCCATAGGCGCCTCCCACTTCAGCTCGCTCACCAGCGAATTGACTTACTCGTTCGACTATCAGAATGCGCACTTTGTCGGCATCGATGTGCCGGGGGACGCGAGCTTGATCACCGCCGCGGAAATTTCCTGGCTTGACGCCGACCTGGCCGCCGCCGAATCGCGCGGCCTGGTGCATGCATTCATCTACTTCCACGGCCCGGTGTACTGCGTGGAAAGCCAGCACTGCCCCTACACGGGAGCGACCGGCAGCTACGCTCCGGCCGGCCTTATCACCGTGCTGAACAATCACCCGATCGTCACTGCCACGTTGCACGGGCACGAGCATATCCTCGCTCACACCCAACTCAACAGCTCGCGCTTCCCAGCGCTGACGCACCCGATTGAGGAGATCATAACGGGCGCGGCGGGAGCCCCGCTCTACGCCTGCGACATTCCTGGACGCGCCGACTGGTGCCAGGCGGTAAACGGCTTCGCCACCGTAGACATCGCCGGCAACCAGATGACCGTGAATTACTACCAGCAAGGTAGCTCCAGCCCGCTGCAGACTGTGCAGGTCAGCAAGTAAACCAGCTTGCCGGCCAGACCAAACGGGGGCAAGTCACGCTAAAGGCTCCAGCGTAACTGCCCCCGTTATTTTTCTCTACAGACTTTTGCCGCCAGAAACTGAAGACGCCGTAAAAGGGGGGCAGCTTAGTTGGCAACGTTCTTTCTTACTTATGGCGTTCGCAAGCGGCTACGACGTAGTTGGGATCGGCCGCCTCCTTGTCCACCTGCACCTCCAATACCTTTCCGGATTTGTCGATGAGGAAGGTGGCGCGTCGGGCTATTTTTCGTTCGGCGTTGAAGATGCCGTACTTGCGGGCGGTATCGCCTCCCCAGTCGCTCAACATGGGGAAGGAGGTGCCAAGCTGATCGGTCCACGCCTTGTTGGCGAAGCCGTTATCCAAGGTGATACCCAGAACCTGGGTATTGGCGGCTTCCAGCTTCTGCAGATTCTGCTGGAAGCTTCTCGCCTCCTGGGTTCAGGTGGGAGAGAAAGCGAAGACGTAAAAGGCCAGGGCTACGTTTTTCTTTCCCCGGAAATCATGCAGCGAAACCTGATTGCCGTTCTGGTCCTTCAAGGTAAAGTCCGGAGCCAGTTGCCCGACCTTGACGGAGGGAGCCGGGAGCGAAGACTGCGCAGGCTGCTGCGCCACCGCCCAGCCGATGGATGCCAGCCAGAGTGTTAATGCAATACCGCTACGCAAGATTCTCATAGGCGCCTACCAACCACGAACTTAGGATGCACTCAGGGGAATGGATGCATTCCAGCGGTGGTTGGGTGCAACCCAAGATGCTGGGTGCGAGGATTCGACCGGCCCTCCGGGGCGGGTTCGTTCTCCCCGACCCAAGAATGTGGGTAGCACACGAGGATTGCTGCCTGAGACCGGCTTCCCGGTCCAGAGCCGCCCGTTGCCCGATTTGCTTCCTCTGTGACATAGCTCACACCTTTTCCGGCGCAAGGCTCTAAAATAATGCCATGGACTCACTAGTGATTGCCGGAAAAGCCTTCCGTTCGCGCCTCATCGTGGGAACGGGCAAGTACAAGTCTGGCGAGGAAACCGCCCAGGCGCTGGCCGCCAGCGGCGCCGAGATGGTGACGGTGGCGGTACGCCGCGTCAACCTCGACCGCAGCAAAGAATCGCTGCTGGATTTCATCGATCCGAAGAAGTATTTCCTGCTGCCGAATACCGCCGGCTGTTACACGGCTGATGAAGCCATCCGCACGGCGCGGCTGGGGCGCGAGGTCGGACTCTCCGACTGGGTGAAGATCGAGGTCATCGGCTGCCAGAAGACTCTCTATCCCGACGTGGGGGCGACCGTCGAGGCCACGCGCGTGCTGGTGAAAGAGGGCTTCACCGTGCTGCCCTACACCTCCGACGATCCGGTGATCGCGCAGCGGCTGCTGGACGCGGGCGCCAGCGCGGTCATGCCGCTGGGTGCCCCGATCGGCAGCGGACTTGGCATTCAGAACATCGCCAGCCTGAAGATCCTGCGCGAGATGATTACCACGGTGCCGCTGATTGTCGACGCCGGCGTAGGGATTCCATCGGACGCGACTCTGGCCCTGGAACTCGGCTTCGATGCGGTGCTGATGAATACGGGCATCGCCGGGGCGAAAGATCCGGTGCTGATGGCCGAGGCCATGAAGAACGGCGTGCTCGCCGGCAGGCTCGGATACCTGGCCGGACGCATGCCCAAGAAGCTCTACGCTACGGCCAGCTCGCCGCTCGAAGGTGTTTCGCGTTGAGCTCGCGCGCACAACATAGGGGTCCCGATCAACGATGGATGGGTCCCCAATGAACCGTCCGGACTGGCTGCCACGCTATATCCCCGCTCTGGACGGGCTGCGCGGCATCGCCATCGGCCTGGTCCTCCTCTACCACTGTCATACCCTGCTCGGCCACGGACTGGTGGCGCGATTCGCCGAATTCGGCTGGGCCGGGGTGAACTTGTTCTTCGTCCTCTCCGGTTTCCTCATCACCGGCATCATTCTCGACTCGCGCGACGATCCGCACTTCTTCCGTAACTTCTATGCGCGGCGCGCGCTACGCATCTGGCCGATGTACGTGCTGCTGTTGCTGCTGAATTATCTGGCGCTGCCGACCATCATGGATCTGGATCCGGGCCGCGCCTGGCGGCTCACGACGAGCGCACCCTGGGCTTACTACGCACTCTTCGTCCAGAACCTGTTTTTCCTGTTCCTGCCCGCGCCGGTCGCACCGACCTGGAGCCTGGCCATCGAGGAGCAGTTTTATGTGGTGTGGGCGCCGATTGGGCGCCGGCTCCGGCCCGCGTACCTGGCAGTGGGACTGATTGCCGTCTTTGCGGCTTCGCCCATCGTGAGGGCTCTGAACAGCGGGACCGGCTTCCTTACCAAAACCCATACGCTGGTCCATCTTGACGGATTGGCGATCGGATCGCTGATCGCGGTGCTGCTGCGGATGGACATCGTGAAGCAGCGGCACTGGCAGAAGATTGGCATGGCCGCAGCCGCGCTGGGCATTGTCGGTATAGTGCTCATGGTGTGGTACGACAGTTCCCTGACCGACACGTTCCTGGCAATCGGCTTTGCCGGCATGCTGATTGCGGCAATCTTCTCGGAAGGGCGTTTGCATCTCTACGGGCGCGCCTTACGCACTACCCCGCTGAAGTTCCTCGGGACGGTAAGCTATGGGCTCTATATGACGCACATCCTGGTGTTCGTGGTGATCGGATACTACGAGCGCTGGGTTGTGGGCTACGGGCAGATGGGGAACCTCGCCATTGTTGCCGCGCGGATGGTTTTGTCGCTGGGATTCGCGGCGCTGCTATGGTACCGCTTTGAGAAACCGATCCTGTCCCTGAAGAGCCGCTTCGAAGCCTCGCCGCACGAGCGTACCACACGCCAGCGTCCGCCTGAGAAAGTCCTGGCCGAGCCGGTTGCGGCGGATTGAGCTGTCAGCGCACCTGGCACCGGAAGCAACTGCAACTCAACTACCCGGCGTTATGAATTCTTCTTCTGCGCCCACCGGCACGAGCAGGTACAGGGCGTGCCGTCCAGACGTGGGCGGCAACAGTTGTGCCGATTCAGATTGCAGGCTCCACATGGCGCAGAGCCCTTTTTGTGCTGCCGCCTGGCCAACTTCTCCCTGGTCGCCTGGCTCGCTTGGCAGAAGCTCATACGGTTGTCCCGGAGTTCCGAACACATTTAAGCGTGTGCTGCTGTTCTTGTATCAACAAGTCCCCCAAGATGACAGAGCCCAGTAGGAGCTGTCCGCATTGCAGGCAGCGCGATTCGATCAGCGTTCTGCCGGATTGCTCGCATAATTTCCGCTCAAACAGGGTATCGGAATTGAGCTCACCAGCCAAAATCTAGCCCCTTGCATTTGTGGGCGGCTTCCGCCAGTTTCAGGCCGGCAGCGGTGGGGCTGGCAAATACCTTCTGGCAGAACAAGCAGGTGGACACGGTCAGGCCGTTCGCGATGGAGTGATGGACGAACAGAGGCTTACGAACTTCCGGGCAGTCTCCGCCTATCGGGCAGCATCCGCCTGGCGCGCCGTTCTCTAGTTCTTGGGGAGGAAGACCGTTATGGATGCGACGGGAACGCATCGTGTCTCTGCCTGGGAAAGTCGATTCCGTATCAGAGTTGATCTTTTATCAACAGAATCTTATCCACATCAGAGTACCCTGTCTGTCTGGAATCAGACCCACGGGGTATTAATTTTTGCCAACACACCAATAGACCCAAGGGAAACCCTAAAGCAGCCCAAGGCGCTGGAATTCATCCCGCACGGTTCCATAGCACTCGCAAGTGACATCTTCAAGCTTCTGGCGGTTCTTGATGGTCACATGGCCGCGTGAGTAGTCGATCAGGCCGGCTTGATGCAGCATGCCGGCCGCCAAGGTAACCGTGGTTCTGGGAGCGCCCAACATCTGGCCCAGGAACTCGTGGGTGAGCGGCATGTGGTCGGACTGCACCCGGTCGTGACAGGTAAGAATCCACCGCCCCAGACGCTCACTAATCGAGTGCAGCCGGTTGCAGGCGGCATTCTGGGCGCTTTGGACCATGTTAGCCAGCACGTATTTTTGCAAATGGGTTCGTAGCTGGCCGTCGCGATCAAATTCAGCTTTCAGGCGCTTGGCATCGATGCGATAACCGGAGCCCTCAACCTGAATGTACGTTTCGCCTTGTACTTTCTTTGCTCCCAGAAGCATGGGAAGCCCGACGACGCCATCAATACCGATCACGCCAACCTCAACTGTGGCTCCGTTGGCCAGAGTCAAGACCACGGAGGCCAGCCCCTCTTCCAGGAAATAGGCGTAATCGGCCCTGGCCGTCCTGCAGTTGGGTGCGCACTTTCAGGGTGACCGGGGACAGATGCGGCGCCAGGCGGTCGATTTCCGCTTTCGGCAGTGCTGCCAAGACACGATTCTTGTAGGTTTTTGCGGGCGGGTTCATCGCTGCTCCTTTGCCGAACTAGCCGGCATCTGGATGCGCAAATGAACCAGTCCCCATGGGCGGGCGGAGATGCGTATGGAGATGTAACTTAATAGTACGCTTTAACAGGGACTCCGCTTTGCTTATTTTTATGTCCGGTATCAGACAACTGGGTACTTTTGTCCGGTATCAGACATAGAATCTGGTATACTTTGACGCGCAAGCGGGCTCAAGGTTCTCTTGAGTACTCCTGTGGAGTGCACAAAACAAAGCCGTTCGGCTGCGCCCGCGAAAGAGGGCAGGCTTGCGGCAAGTCTTGCGCACGAGATCAATAACCCTCTCGATTCCCTTCTGAGTATTCTCTACCTGTTGGAAGCAGAACCTGCGCTCACCCCAAATGGCCGCCATTACCTGACACTCGCCGAGGAAGAAATACGGCGAATTTCCCAAATCGCTCATACGGCATTGCAAGATTCTCGGGACACGGGAGCGCGGAAGGACGCGAACGTACCGCAATTATTAGGCTCCGTAGTCGATTTCTACAAATCGCGATTTGAGGCGCGTGGTATCTCGGTCAATACCCGCTACTGTGGCGACGGCGACCTTCCGATTTACGCAGGCCCGTTGCGACAGGTGTTCTCTAACCTCTTGTTGAATGCCGCCGATGCCATGTCCAAAGGCGGACGATTGCACGCCAGGGCATCCGCGGCCCATGAGTGGTCGGGACAGCGGAGACGCGGGTTACGGGTAACGTTCGCGGATAGCGGCTGCGGAATAACTGCGGAGAACCTGCACAAAATATTCAGAGCCCTTCTTTACCACAAAAGGTCATGGCGGCAGCGGGTTGGGGCTCTCCCTGGTCAAAGACGTGGTGCGAAGGCACGGTGGTACGCTTCGCGTCCGAAGCAGCACGAAACCGGGCCGGAGCGGCAGTATCTTTGCGATCTTCCTGCCTGCGGCTTAGCGTCCGCCCGCTTTGGACGCACGCTTGGCCTTGCGCACGAAGGAGCAGCTATGGCCAGTACCGCACCACGCAAGCAGACACTACTCTGCGTTGATGACAATCAATCCGCTCTCCATGTCCGACAACTGGTGCTGGAAAGCGCCGGATACTCAGTGCTGGTCGCCAGCGATTCCGCGACCGCGATGGAGCTGTTTTCCTCATCGACGGTCGATATGGTCATCAGCGATCACTTCCTGCAAGACACCACTGGCACAGAATTAGCCGCCGCCATGAAGAGACTAAAACCAAAAATTCCAATCGTAATCATCTCGGGTGCTCTGGAACCGCCGGACGGCATGGAATACGCGGATTTGTTCATCTGCAAGGGTGATTCTCCGCCGCAGGTGTTACAGAAGATTTCAGAATTGCTTACCGGTCGTCGATAACGCGGAGACATCGCTGACGGATCCGGCGCACCGGAGAGCCGGTCCATCCACGGAATTAGTTCAAGTCGCGTTCTGTGAAGCCAGCAGTGATCAGCCTGGGCAACGCGGGAAGTATTCCCGGCGAACAGTAGTCGGGAATAGAGCCATTTAGCTCACTATCCGAGGCAGTGGGCCGCAGAGGCTAATGCAAATACGTTTGCCGCAGATAGGCAATCGTGGTTTGGTCAAGATCAGAGAATTTGGTGTGCAATGCCTGGACCAATGCGGCCTCGCCGGAGGCTCCGGTCCGCTGCGCGTCTAGCAGGCGGTCGATGCCGTCCAAGCCTGATTGGGCCTCTATCGCTTCGACCACGGCCAGCGACCAGGCGTAGGCGAAGCGCGCCTGCGCGGCGTTCAGGTTCATCCACGATCCCGGGTAATAGCGCAAAGCTTTGGCTTGATCGCGTTCGTAGAGCGCGACCAGAGGCGCGGCATCACCACCGGTTCGCCTTCCTTCCATCCATTGCGCGATCCCCTCGTTGAGCCAGGTGGGACAGCGTCCGGAGGTTTTCTGATAGATGAAACTGTGCGTGAGCTCGTGCTTGAGAATTTGCGTCAACTCGGGAGAGATCGTTTCCACGCCTTGCACCGGCACGCGAATGCGTCCGTCATTGGCGGCGCCGACCCAGCCGGGCGTGCGGGTCACATCGCGGAAGGCTTCCCGGGTGTAGAGAATTACCCCGATCGCCTCGGGCGGGGTGTAGCGAAGCTCGGCGCTCAGGCTGCGGAACTGCCCCTCGAGGGTCTGTATGATTTCGTAGGCAAGCTGATGGCTTGCTCCTCCGTGGTAGCGCAGAACGAAATGAGACGATCCGCCCTGGCGGAAATCGCTCTCCGCATTCCTGTCCTGTTTCACTTTGGCCAGCAGACGCGCCACGCTCTCGTTCGGACCCAGGCGCTGTGCAGCTTCAAAGTCGGCGACCGCCGCGTCCGTCTGGTTGAGCCGGTAGTGCGCCCAGCCGGCCATGGCCGCCGCTTCTGCCGAGTTGGGAGCAATCTTGCGCGCCCGCTGAATGGCCTCCAGCGCGGAGGAAAACTCGCTTTGCAGGAGGAGCGCGTGGGCGCGGCCCAGCAGGCTTAACCGCAGCAATTCCCGCTGCTGCCCCGCAAAAGTTTCCATCGCTTCAAAGTGCTGGGCGGCTTCGTCCAAGTCATTCTGCGACAATTCAAAGTCGCCGGCGGCAAGATGGGCCAGGGCCGCGCGCTTCGACGCCGCCGCACCGCCACTCCTGGCTTGTGCCTCCAGCGTCGCAATATAACCGGAATCGATCTCGCCGTCCTTCACCACCTGCGCCTTGATAGCGGCGTATCCGGTCTCCGCCGGCATCGCGGGACGCGAAAGAGGAATTTCCGCAGGACTACCGTGCGCCGTGCCGGCCGGCTTGGCTTCAGCTGTAGCGGCGCTTGCTGGTTGCGGCCCATCCACCCGTTCAAGACTTCTGCAGTCGACAAACCCGAGCCTCCTGGCCTGTCCGGCGATGCGAACACCGCACCAGAGCATCCCTCCCTGGTCCACGCGGAGATCGACATACACGGACTCGCCTTTCGCCAGCGAGCGAACAATGCTGCTGGACTTGTCCATTGCCGGGTACACGCTGAGAGAATCGGCCTTGACGATGGCGTTAGTAGCTGCAGTCGGCAGTTGCGGAGGCTGGCTCGTCGCCCACGCGAAGGAAGCCAGCACTCCCACGGCAAGCACCAGCAAAATCGTTTGCGCGGATGTTCTCTGGATAGACAAGAAAGCGGCTCCTTGCAAGAAAGACCTGTTCAGCCCGGCCTGATCACAGCTGGGAAGGAGACGTGAAAAACACAAAGCCCCGGCACGAATCCAGCACGAGAAAAAGAGACGGGAGGCCCGATGGAGCCGCCTGGAATAGAGAAGAAAGACACTAGCTCCACCCGTGGACTTGGATGCAGCTACTCAGGCCTGTGCTGCCCGAGAACGCGGTGTGAAGGTACAGCCGGCTTCAGTGCTTCTGCGCTGTGTTGGTGGCAGGCGGCTCGGGAGGCTTGGGAGCGGGCAGAACGTAGATGAGCTCGCCCGGACGGGCGTAGCGAAACTGCTCGCGGGCTTCCCTTTCTATGGCCTGCGGATCGCTCTTCAGCTGCTTGATGCGCTGTTGCAGTCTCTCGTTTTCCGCTTGCGACTGCTGGATTTCTTTCTGCAGATGGTGAAATTCGGAGACCTTCTGGCGATAGGCCATCATGCCGTTAGCGCCAAAGATGACGTGATAGGAGAGCGCGCAGGCGAAGGCAACGACCGCCGCCATCGCCAGCCAGTGCCGGCAGAAGTACAAAACCGTCATTACGCGCTCGAAAAACATTTTCTGATCCTGTTAACCAGAGCCCCAGAGTTGGAACTGCGCCAACTCTGGGCCACCCACGTCCCTACGAATACACCTCAATCAAACTTACCCTGCTAGTCTTCAAACACCCACTGCTTGGCGGCGGCGCTGAGCTCAGCCAGCCCGGCTTCGCTGCGCGCCTCGGTATAGACGCGCACCACCGGCTCGGTGCCGCTGGCGCGATAACAGACCCAGGAACCGTCGTCCAGCACCAGCTTCAGGCCGTCGGTGCGAACCACCTCAACAACTTTGTGCGACGCGAACTCGCGCGGTTCGGTCCCTAATTTTATAGTGAACTTCTTCTTCACTTCATCGGTCAAGCGGAAGTTCTCGCGCAACGGGTAATACGAACCAACTTTGGCAAATATGGCGTTCAATTGTTGCCGCAGCGAAGTGCCCCGCCGGGCAATCATCTCGCAGCAGAGCAGGCCGGCGAGCACTCCGTCTTTTTCCGGAACATGATGGCGGATGGAAAGTCCGGCGCTCTCCTCGCCGCCGATGGCGATGCGGTCCTGCTTGATCAGCTCGCCCAGGTACTTGAAGCCGACCGGCGTCTCGTGCAGCTCAACCTTATGATGCTCGGCCAGGGCGTTGATGAGGTTCGTGGTGGCTACCGATTTGCCGACGCCGTTCTTCCAGCCGCGACTCTCGACCAGGTAATCGAAGAGCAGGGCGATGATGTAGTTGGGCGACATGTAGGTGCCATCGGCGTCGACGATGCCGAAGCGGTCGGCGTCGCCGTCGGTGGCGATGCCGATCACGGCGCCGGTTTGCTGCATCTTCTCGCGGAGCTCGTTGAGCAGATGCCCGTCCGGTTCGGGAGCGTGCCCGCCAAAAAGGACGTCGCGGCGGTCGTGAACGGTGGCGACGTGGATGCCGTTGGCCCGCAGCAGCTCGTCGCTGTAACCGCGCGCCGCGCCCCACAGCGGATCAAAACACACCCTGATGCCGGCCTTAGCGATCGCGGCAAAGTCGATCACCTCCTGCAACCGTTTCAGGTAATCGTTCTTAACGTCGATCTCCTCCGCTTTGGCCTGGGAGACGCCGGACGCCGACTGCGGCTGCTGGGCGGAGTCCGCCGGCGACGATCTCGGCCTCTATGCGGCTGGTGACCTCGGGCAAGGCCGGCGCACCATCGGGAGTCGAGAACTTTATGCCGTTGTACTCCGGCGGATTATGGCTGGCGGTGAAGTTGATGGCTCCGTCGGCCCGGAGCTGCAGAATGGCCCACGCGATGGCCGGTGTGGGCGCCGGTTCGGCAATAATCAGCGGCTGGATGCCGTAGGCGGCCAGGACGTCGCTCGCCAGCGTGACGAAGGTTTCTCCCAGGAAGCGCGGGTCGCGGCCGACGATCAGCCGCGCGCCTTGCGGCTTCGAGCTCGATACGTAACGGGCAATGCCGGTCATGGCCCGGCGCACGTTGTGGAAGGTGAACTCATCGGCCATTACCGCCCGCCACCCGGAAGTGCCAAACTTGATGAGAGTAGCCATGAAGTAATGTTAGATGCGGGGCGGCATGAGCGCCAAGAAATCTCGCGCAACGCCTATAATTCCGCCATGACCGACAAGCGGCTGGTACTGTCTACGTGCGGCTCACGCGAGGTGGCGCTGAAGATCGCGCGAGCCCTGGTGAACGGCCAGGTCGCGGCCTGCGTCAACGTGGTGGGCCCGATCGAGTCCGTTTACCGCTGGAAGGACAAGGTTGAAAATGCGCAGGAGTTCCTGTTGCTGATCAAGACCACGGCCGAGAACTTCGAGCGGCTGGGCGAACAGATTCGCAGCCTGAATCCGTATGAGCTGCCCGAGGTGCTGGAGTTTGCGGTGGAAAACGGCCTGACTGCCTATCTCGACTGGATCGGCGAATCCGTTACCGGCACCCAGGGCACGCAGCAGCCCTGAGAGTTCCCAGTTCTCAGTTCTCAGTTCTTCGTTCCTAGATGTTAGTTCCTCGTTCTTCGCTCGCGTGACAAAGCAGAAAAGCCCAGGACTCGTCCTGGGCTTTCTTTGAGAAACAGAGAATCAAATCAGCGAGCGGCAACGCGGCCTTGGGTAGCGTAGTAGCCGCTGCGGGTTCGCACCTGCAGGCGCTTGTGTCCGGTGGCTTTGGCCTCCACCCGCACCGTACGATATCCGCCGTTGCTCTGGGGGGTGCTGGGCTTGTAACCGATGATGTACTGGTTGCGAATGTCGTGCGCCACCTGCTGGCTGATGGCATCGACCTCATCGAGATTCTTCGGGAAGAAGGCCACTCCGCCGGTCTGTTCGGCCAGCGTGCTCAGGGCATGGCGGGCTCGTTTCTGATTGCGCTCCCCGCCGAGAATACCGATCGTATAGATGGTCGGACCGCCGTCGACGGCGACCTTCTTTACCGCCTGTTCCATGGTATCCATGCTGGCCGTGTCTTCTCCGTCGGTCACCACCAGCAGAACTTTTTTCTGGTCGGGCGGAGCGGTTTTCATGAGGTGGTCAGCCGAGGCCGCCACGGCGTCGTACAGGGCGGTACCGCCGCGCGCCTCAATGAGTTCGAGGGCATTTTTCAGCAGGGTGATGTCGTCGGTGTAGTCCTGATCGAGATAGATCGACGAGCTGAAATTGACGACAAAGACCTTGTCTCTCGGGTTACTGGCCTTGACCAGGTTGAGCGCCGCCTGGTTCACCGCTGGGCGCTTGTCTTTCATCGAGCCGGAGTTATCAACCAGGATGCCCAACGCCACCGGCACATCTCCCTTGTGGAAGGAGGTGATCTTTTGCGGCTTGCCGTCCTCGTATACGACAAAGGCATTGCGGTCGAGGCTGGTGATCAACTGCTGCCGCTCATCGACCACCGTAGCGTGCAGCGTAACCTCCTCCACCTGCTTGCGGAAGACAAAGACGCCGTTCGTTTCCTGATCGGGGGCCTGTCCTCTGGGAACCTGAACCGTGTCGCCAGGCTGGTTGGGCGGAGTCGCGGGCGGCTGTCCCTGGCCGGACGAGGCGTTCGGCTGAGACAGGGGGGGAGGAGGCGCGGGCATGGGATTCCCTTGCCCGATGCCTGTGGACTGCTGAGGCGCGCCCGCTGCCGGCGCCATCGTCCAGAAGACGAGCGAAACCAGCAACGTCAACCATATGAGTCTGTTCACTCGGAGCATAATACCCCGTTCCGGCATAAACCGAAAGCCGCGGCACCCCCTCGGGGGGCAGAAGCTTTAACTGGATTTCGCGCCACTTGCCATCGTGGGCTGAATAAGTTGGACGGCATCGGAGAACATATTGGTTGCGCAGCTCTCTGCTAATCTTCGCCGCCATAGCCACCGGGGTTTCTGGGGTGGCGGCGAACATTTGCCCCCCGTTACCCGCTGATCTGAGAGAGCAAATCGGGCGCGTAACCCTCTTCCGGAGTGCGCGGAAGGGAGAACACGCCCCATGGAATAAATTTGCACATCCGACTCCTTGCATTGGTAGTTTCCGGTATCGGATCAACGGCAGGACTGGCTATCGCTCTCTGTGCAGGAGATTTGCTGACTTCGCGTTGCGCTGTAATCTTCAAGTGAAAGATTAATGCTAGCCCGAGGGCCAAGCACAGCGCCAAGACCCAAGTCCGTCCGGACTGGCCTTTCCGGAACCGGATCTTCCACCCCAGCAAACGCAACTGCGTTTGCCGGGGGCCCCGGCTCAGGCCAGCTTGGCGGTGAGGCCAGGCGTGTTTGAGGCAGGTGACTACCCCCGCGTGTGTTGTTACGGAAAGCTAGTAGGTTGACTTTGCTAGCTGCTAGAATCAGCTCAGTTTCCACTAAGTTAGAGCGGATTCAAAGTGGACCTACCCTTCGCTATCACCGCCGGGCCGATCTCCCGGCTACTGTCCGGGGGTATATCTTCCGCGAATCCGGTCTAGACCCGGCTGACGTATGCGGTTCCCCCCTAAAACCAGTCCCGGACGACGGCCGCTGCCGGGGTTCCCAGCGGACGCCGCTGTTGCGTCTGCTGGGGTGGGCCCGCGTCGCGGCAGGGCGCCGGCGCGCCGGGCAATTACCCTCTGGGCGTTGCTGCTGCTCGCTTCTGGATTCATAGCGCTCAAGGCCCAATCCGGCTCGGAGCGGGAACTGCGGGTTTTTTCGCCGCAGACCAGCTACGTTGTGCCGGTCTTCGAGCACAATGGCACCCCATACGCCGGTCTATTGGAACTGCTGGAACCGCTGGGACGGGTCGAATCGCGCATCGACAAGGGACGGTGGAGGCTGACTTTCGCCGCTCCCCGGTCGCGCTCCGTAGAAGTCGAGTTCACGGAAGGCCGCAATAAGGGCAAAGTGCGCGGCTCCAACTACGAACTGCCGGCGGAGTTCGTACTGTTGCGGGGACGGGGCCTGGTGCCGCTCGGTTCGCTGGGCGGCCTGCTGGCACGCGTGATGGGGCAACCGGTACAGGTCTATCCCGGCGAGCGAGTGCTGATCGGCGTAACGGGATTCAGCTTCAGCCAGCAGCTTCGGCAAGGCCCTTCGCGCCTTGTTCTGAGCTTTCCCTCGCCGGTCAATCCCAGCATTGCCACCGAGGCGGGACGCATTCGTCTCAGCTTTGCGCGTGAGCCGCTGATACCGCCAGCGACAGGCGGTGAGCAGAAATTCTCCGACCCTCTCTTCCAGTCCAGCTCTATTGCGTCGCTGAATGGGGTTCTGCAACTGACGGTGAACGTCACGCAGCCGGTGATGGCAACTTTTTCCGACGGCGGCAAAACGATCACCATCGTGCCCTCGCCCGCGCCGCAAGTGGCTGAGAAGAGCTCGCCAGAGGCGAACTCCGGGACCTCGTCCACTCTGCCTACCACTCCGGCAACAGCGGGCACCGCAGGCGCCGCTGCGTCGATACCCGCTCCTGCCCCCACGCCGCCAAGGCCGGTAGTGGTCATTGACGCTGCCCATGGCGGCAGCGATCACGGCGCGGCCCTGCCTGCCAATGCTTCGGAAAAGGAGCTGACCCTGGAGGTGGCGCGGCTCATCCAGCATGATCTGCAGTCGCGCGGACTGGGGACGCTGATGCTGCGCACCGGTGACACTACGCTCAGTCCGGACCAGCGTGCGGCCAGCGCGAATTCTGCCCGGATTCTGGCCTACATCTCCGTTCACGCCACCGGCGACGGTCACGGGGTGCGGCTCTTCACGGCGCTGCTGTCGGCTTCATCCCGTGCGCCCACGCATAAACAGTTTCTGCCCTGGGACACGGCGCAGGCCAGTTGGCTGGAGCTGAGCGGCAATCTGGCCGGCTCAATCGCCGCCGAGCTGACCCAGCGCCAGTTGGAGGTGCACGCCGCGGCCTCGCCCTTGCGCCCGCTGAATAACATCTGGGCCCCGGCAATCGCCATCGAAATCGCTCCGCAGCAAGCTGGGAAGGCGATCAATACCGGCAACTACCTGCGCACAATTGCCGCCTCGGTGTCAGCCGGAGTGGCGGCTATGAGCTCCAAGCTGGAGGCCGCCAGATGATCGCACGTTTCCGCTGCGAGACAACGCGCACGCCTCGACGCCTAAAGCGCGCAGGGGAGGCGGCCAGATGATCTCCCGTCGCCTGCAAATCGTGCTGGCGGTGCTGGTGCTGGTTGCCCTGGGGCTTGGATACTACGCCTTGCGTCTGCGCCGCCAGGCCGAGGAGGCGATGGCGATCGTGCATGACAGCCGCCCGATTGCGCCGCCCGTCAGCGGACAAGCCGAGTCGGCACGCCTGTTCGTCGCCGACGACCGCGAGGGAAACATTCACGAGCAGCAGATTTCGCTCGCCCTGCCGGCCTCTGCTTCCAGCCGGGCGGTGACGTTGCTGCGCGCGCTGACGAGCGCTTATCTTGACAGCTCGTCTGCCCACCGGCTGGGAGAAGGAGCGGACATCCGCGGCGTCTACTTCGTCAACGACAACCTGGCCGTCATCGACCTCAACGCCGACTTCGCCAACAAGCACCGCTCCGGCGCGCTGGTGGAGGAGCTGACCGTCGTTTCCTTCACCGAGACCCTGGCGGCGGCCTTCCCCAAGCTGACGCAGGTGAGCTTCCTGGTCGACGGCAAAGAGCGTGAGACGCTGGCCGGGCACGCCGATCTGAAGGCGACCTATGATGTGAATACCATCCGTCAACTCGCCCGGGATTTGAAGTAGCGTAATCGCCTGCCGTTTTTCCCGCCCGCCCAGCAGATGCCAGTCACGTTATCGATGCCTGCGGTTACCTGCAAGAAACTTGCGGCGTGATAGATTGGGCAGGTGAACGTTCCTGCTTCTGTTCGCTCTGACAATCGCCTGCCGGACCAGATGAGGCCGGTAAAGCTGACGCTGGACTTCATTCGCACGGCTGAAGGTTCCTGCCTGGTGGAGTTCGGCAACACCCGCGTTATCTGCACTGCCTCGATCGAAGAGGGCGTGCCTGGCTGGATGCGCAACCTGGGCCGCGGCTGGATCACCAGCGAGTACGGCATGCTGCCGCGCTCCACCCTGACGCGGACGGCGCGCGAGAGCAGCCGGGGACGCGTGGGCGGGCGCACGCACGAGATCCAGCGGCTGATCGGCCGCTCCATGCGCGCCGTCACCGACCTGGAGAGGCTCGGCGAGCGCACCGTGTGGATCGATTGCGACGTGATCCAGGCCGACGGCGGGACGCGCACGGCGGCCATCACGGGAGGCTTCGTGGCCCTGGCGGCGGCTCTCGGCAAACTGGTTGCGGCCGGCACCCTGAAGAAATTACCTCTGCGCGATCAGGTGGCCGCGGTCTCGGTGGGAATCGTGGACGGCGAGGCGTTGCTCGATCTCTCCTACGAAGAGGATTCGCAGGCCGAAGTCGACATGAACTTCGTCATGACGGGCTCGAACCGCTTCATCGAACTGCAGGCAACGGCCGAGCAGACGCCGTTCACCGACGAGCAACTGGCCGAGATGCTGAGCCTGGCGCGCAAGGGACTCGGCGAATTGCTGGCGCTGCAGAAAAGCGTGCTGGGAAAGCTGAAGATCGGGTAGGCACGAAGCGTGCAAGAAATTAACGTCTATAGCGGAGCGAAAGGCCTGATGCGCTACATAAAAGCAGATCCTTCGGCCGCACACAAAGCGGCCTCAGGATGACACCTCATTTTCGGGCTGGGAACTTGCAGAACAAACCAGGAGCAATTCCGAAATCCCTGAAATTTCAATTCCTGAAATCTCAGTGATGCAAGAGGAAGCCAAGGGCCGCGATCAGCACCCCAATCACCGAGGCTAAAATTCCCATACCCCAGAAGAGGCGTTTCCTCGTCAGGAGCGTGATCGAGGTAACGACTAAGCCAATCTCCAGGAAACTCTCTCCCAGGTCGAAGCGGTCGGCGCGGCGACGCTCGAGGCCGACTTCTGTTTCCAGCTTGCGCGCTTCGGCGTCGATTTCTTTCTGGTCTTTGGCGTACTTCGCGATGGTGTCCTGATACCTCTGCTTCAGCTTCTCCACCGTCTGCTTATCCCTGAATTCGGAGATGGTCAACAGGTCGGTGAACAGCTCCAGGTTCTGCCGGCGGATGTTCTTGGCCTGGTAGTAGGACCACTGGTCCGTCACCTTGTTCTGCAGGATGATCTCTTCGGTGTGGGCGCGATGTCCCAGTACGGCAACGCCGGCGACCAGCACGGCCAGTATGGCCATGGTGAGGCTTACGGGCGCAAGATTTGATTCGTGGCTCCCATGTTCGGCAGCTTCCTTAAGCTCCTGAGCCTGCTCGGCAGAAGAACCCATAATCCCCTCCGGACGAATTCCGATTTCCATACTAATGGTGTAAGCCCCGGCGTGGGAAGTGGGGACAGAGTTGCCGTTTCCGGTAAGGCACTTCCGGGGGATATTGATCGGCGTTGCTGGAGATTTTGCCGCGCTAAACAAAGAAGCCCACCCAAGTCGCCGGCGTGCGACTCGGGTGGGCTCTGGCGCAGGGCGTCCAACCGGGAACAATCAAACCGGTTATGCGCTCGACTGGCTGCGCTAACGGGAGGCCTCCGGCGGCGCGGGAGTGTTGACGCTCCCTGAGGCATTGCTGCCCATCGCTCCGGAGCTTCCTTCCACCCTGGTCGATGATGTTCCGGTCTGTCCGGAAACGGCTCCGCCCATACCTCCAGTGGTGGGAGCGGCGTTCATGCCCACTTCGTTACCGATCGCCTCGCCGTTGACGACCTGGCGACGTTCAGTTGTGGTCTGAACAGTGTTCTGGGCCGAAGCCGCTGCGGCCAGCGCCATCAGCAAACAACTGCTGATCATGAATTTGCGGTGCATTGTTTCCCCCTGAGTCAATAAGCTCTTCTGGAAATTGGTGTTTAAACACGGAGATGCCTCGCGGAAAGCCCCGGTTTGCACGCCAGTAAACGGAGCTGCGCCATTTGCCGCAGACCCGGACAGCCGTCCTGGGCCGGCACCGTGGGCCGCGGCATAGCTGCGGTGTTCAGGCGTAGTCACAACGAAATTTGGCCCTCAATCTAGCCGCGCGTAGCGAATTTGTCATCTAGTTCAGAGTAGTGTCTTGTTAGAGTTGGCGGGGTACGGCGCTCCGTGAGAGCGCAAGGTGAAGAGTCGTGAAATTACTGTTAGTTGAGGACGATATCCCGATCCAGGAATTCCTCAAACGCGGCTTGGCGGAGGCTGGTTACCAAGTGGATGTGTCTTCCGATGGCCACTCGGCGGAAGCCCTGGCGCTCGATCGGGAATACGACGGCATGGTGATCGACCTCGGGCTTCCCGACATGGACGGCTTGGACCTGATCGGCCGCTGCCGGGCCCAGGGCAATAACGCTCCGGTGCTGATTCTATCCGCCCGCCGCTCGGTGGGCGAGCGGATACGCGGATTGGAGCAGGGTGGCGACGACTACCTGACCAAGCCCTTTGCCCTGGCCGAACTGCTGGCCCGGGTACGCAACCTGCTGCGGCGCAGCACTCCGGCGCAACAGGAACCGGTGCGCTTGCGGGTTGCCGACTTGCAGCTTGACCTCGTGCGCCGCGAGGCGCGCCGGGGAGACCGGCTGCTGCCGCTGACCGCGCAGGAGTTTTCCCTGCTGGAGTACCTTTGCCGCAACGCCGGGCGGGTAGTTACGCGCACCATGATCCTGGACACCGTCTGGCGCATGCGCATCGATCCCGTTACCAATGTGGTGGACGTTCACATTTACCGTTTGCGAAGCAAGGTTGACCAGGAGTCGCAGCGGCCGCTGATTCACACCATTCGCGGAGTCGGCTATGTCCTTAAGGATTTTTAGCCGCACCCGTCCCACCGCGGCTTGGCGCATCTCGATCTGGACGACCATCGCCTTTGCGGCGGCGAGCGCCGTCGCCTTCGTCATCGTGTTCGTACTGGTCTCCCGGAACCTGCGGGCCAGGAGCGACATCTGGCTGCGCGGCGAGGCCGCGACCCTGGCCGACGTGGCCGCGAATACTCCACGCGATATCCTCAATGACCGAATGATGCAAAGGGTGGCCGAACTGGCCTTGCATGAGGTGCCGCAAGCCGACAACGGTACACGCGCTTCGGTCTTCTTCCTGAAGAGCGAGCCGGGACAACCGCCGCTGTGGGTCGGCCCCAGCTTGCGAGAACCTTTCCTGGATGCCATCGAAACCGCACGGCTGCTGCCGGAGGCGCCGCAGAGTATCGCCATACCCGGCTATGGACAGCCTTTCCGCGTGGTCTACCAGGCCAGCGGCAAAAGCAGCGGAATCTATCTCGGTTACTCCGACGTGGCCGGCAAGCAGATGCTGGGCCATCTGGGAAAACGTCTGCTGTTCATCTGGTGCGGCATGGTCGCGCTCGGTTTCCTGATCTCCTCGGCGAGGACGTATCTGCTGCTGGCGCGAGTGGAGCGCATCACGGAAACCGTGGCCGGCATCGACAGCAACGACCTCAGCACACGGGTTCCGGTGGGGCGCCACGGCGATGAGATTTCGCGCCTGGCCCGCACTTTCAATCACATGCTGGACCGCATAGAGGCGTCGGTACAAGAGCTGCGGGCAGTTACCGATGCCATCGCTCACGACCTGAAGAGTCCCGTGACCTCCATCCGCGGCAGCCTGGAGGTGGCCCTCTCCAGCCCGGACGGCGGCACCTGGCGCGATTCGGTTGGCGAGGCCATTGAGGGACTCGACCGGCTGTCGCAGGTGCTGAACACCGCCCTCGATTGCGCCGAAGCCGATGCCGGCGCCCTGCAACTCCACAAGGAACCGCTCGAGGCCGCATCCTGGTTGCGCCAACTGGCGGAGCTCTATCTGCCGGCCATGGCGGAACACAGCCACACACTCCAGTACGATCTAGACGATGGCATCTCGATTGAAGCAGATCCGGCGTTGCTGACTCGCGTGGTGGTCAATCTGCTCGATAACGAAGTGTCTCACCTGCCGCGTGGATGCGGCATACGGCTGACGCTCAGAACCGACGGGACGATGGCGCGGTTATCGATCGAGGACGACGGTCCCGGCTTTCCGCCCGAGGTGCGCGAACGGGCACTGGAACGTTTCGTCAAGGGACAGCACTCAACCGGCCACGGCCTGGGACTGGCCTTCGTCAACGCTGTCATACAGGCGCACGGCGGCGAGGTCCGCATCAGCGACCGCGCCGGCGGAGGCGCGTTGATCGAGGCGACGTTGCCGCTGGCCAAGGTCTCCAGCGAACACGGCCGGGTTGCGTAACAGTTCTCAGTTCCTAGTTCTCACTTTTATAGTCCCCGGGATGAACCTGCTTGGAGGCCACTGCACCACCGGATAAACATTGGGTAGGGGAACGGAGAACTGACTTGAGCTACCAGCGCAGCAGAACCAGCTCGGAGCAGAAGCCGGGCCCCATGGCGGCCAGCAGGCCGTAGCTGCCCGGCGCGGGATGGCGCACGTTCACGAACTCCTCCAGCACCAGCAGCACCGAGGCGGAAGAGAGGTTGCCTACCTTGCGAAGACACTCCCATGAGACATCGAGCGCGCCGGGGGGCAGTCGTAGAGCGTCGGCGGTGGCCTCGAGAATCTTCGGTCCGCCGGTGTGCATGACCCAATGCTCGATGTCACCATGGCGCAGGCCATTGTCCGCGAGGAAGGCTTCGACATCGGCCGCCAGGTGGTCGTAGACCATGCGCGGAACGTCAGGCGAGAGAACGATGGTGAAGCCCTTCTCCGAGATATTCCATCCCATGACGTCTTCCGTTCCGGGATAGAACGAGGAGCGCGAACTCAAGATGCGCGGTCCGGGACAATGAGCGGCAGGTGCGCCGAATCTGCCTTCCATTGCCTGATGTGGGGTAGTTCCTTCCTGCGCCACCGAGGTTTCACGCGGCGCGGCCTGGTCCCCGGCGACGATCACCGAAGCAGCGCCGTCGCCGAACAGACCGGAGGAGATGATGTTGGCCAGTGAAAGATCGTCGCGCTGCCAGGTGAGCGAGCACAACTCCACCGAAACCAACGCCGCATACTGGTTCGGATAGGCGCGCACATAATCGGCGGCACGGGCGATGCCGGCCGCTCCGGCCACGCAGCCGAGGCCGAAGATCGGGATGCGCTTGATAGCCGGCGGCAGTCCCATACGGTTTACCAGGCGTGCGTCGATCGAGGGACTGGCAATGCCGGTCACGGAGACGAAGAAAATGGCCGCCAGATCCTGGACGGAGATGCCCGCGTGCGTCATGGCGCGGCACAGGGACTTCTCCGCCAGGGCTTCAGCGATCTCAATCCAGGCGTCGTTTGCCTTTCCCCATGTCGTGAGCCGGTCGTAGGCTTTGAGCGGTAGCGCCATATAGCGGCCGTTCACGCCCACACGGGCGAGCAGGCGGTCCAGGACCTCGGGTTTGCCGACCTTGGCCGTCCAGTGCGCCTTCAACTCCGCCGCGATCTGCTGCTGCGTGTAATAGTGACTGGGAAAGGCGCTGGCTACCCCGGCAATTCGCATGTCGACCTCTGGGGTCAGCTACGCTCCGCGCTGACCGAAAATTTAGACCGAGAACGGAACGTTCCGATGGAAGCGCGTGGCGAGCGGCAAGCGGTCAACCGGCGAGCCTGACACTTTGCTGCGCCTTCGATTGCATGGCCTGAAGAATCATGTCCACGGCCATGTCGTATCCGCAGTCCGTATTCAGCATCAGGTCATAGAGAGTGCGGCAGGGCCAATCCTTGCCGAAGTAGCGCTTGACGAACAGGGCGCGCTCGACATCGATGGTATCGACCAGTTCCGCGGCCGCCTGCTCGGATTCGCACTGCGCCATGGCGCGGCGAATCTTAAGCTCGCGAGGCGCATAGAGAAAAACGGAAAATCTGTCCGGGCGATTGCGGAGGATGTACGGCGAGCCGCGCCCGACCAGCACACAGCGCCCGTGCTGGCCGGCCTCCTCGATCAGCCGCTGCGCCACGGAGACCAGCCTGTCGGTGTCGAAGAAGCGGTCTTCGGGAATCCGCAGCGAGGACTCATAACTGCCGCGCCAGAAAACTTTGGCCAGACGGTAGAGCAGCGGATCGCAATGCTCGTCGCACCGGGCCACCGTCTTCGGGTCCACCTTGGCCACCCGGGCGATCTCCGCTGTCAGCTCCTGGTCATACAGTTTCCAGCCAAGATGGCTGGCCAGCTTGGCGGCAATTACGCTTCCCCCGGCTCCATACTCGCGCTCGATGGTTAAAAGGTTATACATGTGGGCATTCCGCTGATTCGCGGCAAGCTGCGATGGTCTCCGCCTGTTAGCAAGATGCAAGAAGCTGGCGGCAGGTTGCGCAAAACGATGGCCCGCGCAGTACAGACTCCTTCTGGGTCATTGAAAACACAGCGCTTTCCAAGTTCTCTTCTCACACCTCACAGCGGGCCAACACGTGGGAAAATTCGCACATCAGAAATTTGAAGCCCCTGAGCCAAGTGACAACCGGGACAATACTGCGGATTGCCGCGGCCAGGGATCAGGCGCGGAGATGCAACGGGAAGTGAGCGTGGCGCAGCGCCGTGCCGAGCGCAACCGAAGGAAGGTACCCGATGAAAAAGAAATTGCTAGCAATCGCTACCGCCAGCCTGTTCGCTGTGGGCATAGCTGCGGCGCAGACCGGCAGTTCAACCCAGAGCCCGTCAAGCTCAAGTGGATATGGCAGCAGCATGGGCCAGTCAAGCGGCCAGTCGAGCTCTATGGGCGCAGACACCAGCGGCAAGACCTCCACCGACCAGACAACTCCCAAGAAGAAGAAGTCAACCCACAAGAAAAAGAAGAGCACCACGGGCACCGGCAGCAGCACGAACCCCAGTAGCAGTACGGGGGGTACCGGCGCCTCACAGTGACCTCCAACCCTGACAGCCAATAGCTTCAGGTTCCTATACAGTGGGCCGCGGAAGACAGGCTGCGGAAAAACGCGCCGAATCGGTCCCAGCGAACGCACGATTTGGCGTTCGTTGGGGTGCAAGCACGGCGAGGCGCTATGGATGAGGGTACTATAAGATCTACTAGCAATCTTGCAGTCTCATTGGCCGAAAATATGTTTTTCCGCAGCCTCGAAGGTCGTGGCCTTTTTGTTTGTGCGCACCGTCCTGGCCGCTATTGGTGAGCTTGCGCAAGCAAGGCGTCGAGCGTACTCTCGACCTGCTGGTCTGGCGGAGGCCTTGCGGCAGCCTCTCGCCTTTCGGGCGGGTGCTCCTGATGCGACTGGTGGAAGCGAGCGATTCCTCATTACTGGTGGTCTTCGGCGATGTCATCTCGCCGGAATTAAACCGCCGCGTCATTGAACTCTTCCACAAGCTGCAGCAGAATCCCGATCCGCGGATTTCCAACCTGCACCCTGCCTACGCTACCCTGCTGATCGATTTCGACCCGCTGCGGCTGCCCTTGGAAGAATTGCGCGCGCGCGTTACGGAACTGGCGGAAGCGGGAGACCGCGGACTCCTCAAGCGGCGCGCGGACTCCTGTGAAGATTCCCGTCTGTTACGGCGGCGAACTCGGACCCGACCTCGGCGACGTAGCCGAGCACTGCGGCATGTCGCCGGAAGAGGTGATCGAGCGGCACAGCGGGACGGTCTACACGGTCTATTTCATAGGCTTCTCGCCCGGCTTCCCGTATATGGGCGTGCTGCCAGAGTCGCTGGCCACGCCGCGGCTGAAGACACCGCGCACTTCGGTTCCCGCCGGCAGCGTGGGCATCGGAGGAAGCCAGACGGGACTGTATCCCATGCAGTGGTCCGGAGGGTGGCGGCTGCTGGGCCGCACCCCGCTGCGGATGTTCGACCCGGCGGCGAACCCGCCTTCGCGGCTGCAGCCGGGCGACTTGGTGAAGTTCGATCCCATTACGCGCGAGGCTTTCGACGCGATGGTCGCCGGCGGAAAAGGATGAGCCTGAGAATCGTCAATCCCGGCCTGCTGACCACCGTCCAAGACCTGGGCCGGTTCGGCTACGCTCACTTCGGCGTCACGCCTGCCGGAGCCGCCGACGCGCTCGCCTTGCGTGTGGCTAACCTGCTGCTGGGTAACCGGGAGAACGAAGCCGGACTGGAGATGACGCTGCTCGGCCCCACCATCGAGTTCGAGCGTACGGCGATCGTCGCTCTCACCGGCGCCGGAATTGACTGCCGCATGGGACGTGCCCGGGCGCCGATGTGGAAGCCGTTTCCGGTGCTGCCGGGCGCGGTGCTCAAGTGCGGGCCGATCACGGGAGGAGCGCGGTCGTACCTGGCGGTGCAGGGCGGATTCGACATCGTTCCGGTAATGGGTAGCGCTTCCACCCTGCGCTCGGCGCGCTTCGGCGGTCCGCAAGGCCGGGAGTTGCGAGCCGGCGACCGGCTGGAGGTGAAACATGCCGACTCGACTGCCCTCCGCAGCCTGCGGCCGGAGGCGCAGGCGTTCCTGCGGCCGCGGCGCGAGTTGCGCATCACGGCCGGCCCACAGGCTTCCTGGTTCGGCGAAGAGGGCTTCGCCACCCTGCAGCGGTGCCCTTACGCGGTGCTGGGAGACTCGGACCGTCGTGGCGTCCGCCTCAAGGGAGAGGCGCTGACCTTGCCGCCCAAGTCGCAGTTGGTCACCGAAGGCATCTCGCTCGGGTCAATGCAGGTTCCGCCGGATGGGCAACCGATCATCCTCTTCGTGGATCAGCAGACAACGGGCGGCTATCCGAAAGCGGCCAACGTGATCGCCGCCGACCTGCGGCACCTGGCGCAATTGCGTCCAAGAGACGAGGTGCGATTCCGCCTGGTGAGCGTCGAAGAGGCGGTCAGGCTTCTGCGCGAGCAGGAGGAGTGGGTGAAAACAGCATTTCAGATTTAAGATTTTTGATTTCAGATTGAAGACGGCATTTCAGATTTTTGATTTTTGATTTTTGATTGCAGATTGCAGATTGCAGATTG
Source organism: uncultured Acidobacteriota bacterium (assembly GCA_963791145.1). GTDB lineage: Bacteria > Acidobacteriota > Terriglobia > Terriglobales > Acidobacteriaceae > CAWBRT01. Next base: position 168,812 of record CAWBRT010000011.1, read on the forward strand.
CAGATTGAAGATTGAAGATTCGTCCTGGAACGCAAGCCTGAGCGAAGTGCTGCCTCTTAATCTGAAATCTTAAATAGGATGGCACCAATGCCAAAGACCATCGACATCAACTCCGATATCGGCGAACTACCGGAAGCCATCGCTGACGGCACGGAAGAGAAGATCATGCGCCAGCTCACCTCGGCCAACATCGCCTGCGGCGGCCACGCCGGTGATGAGCAGACGATGGAGATCACGGTGAGTCTGGCCAAGCGGCTCGGCGTGGGCGTGGGCGCGCATCCCGGCTATCCCGACCGCGCCAACTTCGGACGAACGGAAATGAAGATATCGCCAGCGGCGCTGGAAAAGACAGTGCGCGAACAGATCCAGGCGCTGCAGGCGGTCGCCAAACGGCACGGCGTCCCGGTGGTGCACGTCAAACCGCACGGTGCGCTCTACCATGCGGCCAATACCCAGGAGACGGCGGAGGCGATTGGCCGCGCCGTCAAGGCCTGCGATCCCAAGCTGATCATGGTGGCCTTGCCCGGCTCGCCCGCGCAGCGATTCTATGGCGAGATGGGACTCGCCTGCGTGACCGAGGCCTTCGCCGATCGCGCTTACGAGATCGATGGCAACCTGCGCAGCCGCAAGCTGCCGGGGGCTCTGATGCAACCGCCAGAGCGCGCCGCCGAACAGGGAGTGGGAATCGCCATGCGAGGGGAAATCATCACCTACGATGGAAAGAAGATTTCCGTCGCGGCGCAGACGATCTGCCTGCATTCGGATACGCCCGGTGCTCCGGAAACCGCGCGCTTGCTGCGAGAGAAATTATTGGCGGCGGGAGTGAAGGTGCAGCCGCTGAAGGCGACGGCGAAGTAGGCCGAAGGGGTGCATTCAGGGTGGCCCACTCAAGCTTCTTTTGCTTGCGTGGGGAGTTTCAAACAGTCTGGCGCATCGCAGCGGGGAGGGCGGACTTAATGATTTCGCGACCTGAGTTCTATGCCTTTCTGATTATGGCGCTGGTTGCTTTCCTGTGGCTGGCGAGTAAGCTGGACAAGATTCAGAATGAACTGAAGGCAATTCGAGAGAAGATAGGCCGCAAATGAAGGCCATCTTTGTGCGTTGAACCCTCCGCAGTATAATTCTCGGCACCATGCAGAGAATATATTTCATCTGCCCAAAGACAGGAAAAACGGTCACTGCCACGCCACCTAGCAGAGGATCGTTTCCATTTAGGATGGATATTCTTTGCAGTCATTGCAAAGAGCTACACTCGTATTCTCGGTCTGATGTGCAGCGTTCAATCGCCGTTTCTCAGAAGAAGACGAAGGGGAGACGACTCTTGCGATGATAGATGCTGAAAAGTCTCCTACTGTGACGACGGTGCATCTTCGCACGCTTCTGGCTCCTCTACCGCGCGAGCAGCCCGCCTCCGTCCCCAGAGATACAGCAGCGGCCCAATAGCAATGAGGGCGATCCCGAGCTGCAAGGCGGTCACTGGTCCCAGCCGCTCTTGTCCGGTCCTCAGCAGGCCGACGGCGATGAGCGCCGCGGGAGGCAGGGCAATCAGGATGGCGCCAGCCGTTCCTCCCGGCACGCGGAAGGGGCGCGGCAATTCCGGCTCGCGGCGACGCAGGACAATCAAGGCGACAAACTCCAGCACCAGGCTCAGGCCGTAGAGCATCAGGTCAAGCATCACTAGCCGCGCGAAGCTTAGGCCAAGCGAAAGGCTCCAGGCGATGCCGCAGGCCACGACCGCGACCCATGGCGCTCCGTTACGCGGCAGGGTGCGAAGGAATGTCCGCGGCAGGTAGCCGTCCTGCGCGAGGACATAGGGCAGGCGCGAGTAGGAGAGCACCAGGGCGTTGAACATGCCGAGTGCGCTGATCATCCCGCCGACGACCAGCGCGATCTTGAGGCCGCGCCCGGCGACGAGGGCTGCGACTTCGGCCCACGAGCCGGTGGTCCAAAGCACCAGGGGAACGCCGGCGCGCCAGGCGGCGGCAACCGATAGCAGATAGCTAAGAACAACCAACGCCAAAGCTCCCAGCACGGCCCTTGGATAGGTGTGCTGCGGTTGGCGCACTTCGCCGGCAATGGTTGAGGCGTTGTCCCACCCCATGTAATTCCACATGGCGATCAAAAGACCGCCCAAGAGATCGGGGGTCGCCAGCCGCGGATTGGCCAGCGCCACAGCAGGCGCGCGGAAGGCCATCACGATCAGCACGATAAAGGGTGCGAGCAACAATAAGCCCAGCCACTCCGAGCCACGACTGACGGCGCCGGCTCCGGCAAGGTTCCAGGCAACGCAGACGGCAATCATGGCTGTACCGAGCAGAATCGGTGCGGCGCCCTTGCCGGCTTCGGGCCAGAGCTGCGCCAGATAGGCGACGAACAGCGTGGGGTAGATCGCCATGTCGAAGACGCTGGCGGCGAGCGAGAGCCACGCCTCTTGAAGCCCCCAGAAACGTCCCAGGCCGCGGCGAACCCAGACGTAGAAGCCGCCTTCGGCGGGCAGCGCGGCGGAGAGTTCAGCCACCATCAGCGCCGTGGGCAGACTCCAGCAGATGGGCACCAGCAACAGGACGAGAAGAGCGGGGCCGTATCCGGTTTTGGCGATCAGCTCCTCCAGCCCGTAGGGTCCGCCGGAGACCATAAAATAGGTCGCCATCAGCAGGGGAGCTAACCCGACTGGCGGCAGGTGTCGTCCAGTCGTTTGCTGAGGCGTAGGGCGCGAATTCAAAGCAGAGCTGTTCATGGGCGGCGGAGCGCAAACGATAGTAGCACCGGGTAACCTTTATTGCCTCTCAGGAGCAGCGGTGCGGGTAGCGATCAGGGCGCTCGACCCAAGGGCCTGTCCCTCTGAGGTACTCTCCCGAGGACGCAATCCGACGTTAAGCCTTTTCCTATCAAGCAGAAAGAAAATGCGGATGCAAGCTTAAATCGTGCATCTTACCTGCGGTAAGTACCATCTATATTCTTGACTGTAACGCACTCAATTATTATCATCGGACTGTTATAAGAACAGAGTTTCTGGGACAAGCAGGAGGGCAGGAGCAATGGCGAAGATTATCGGTATTGACCTCGGCACGACCAATTCCGTCGTGGCCGTCATGGAGGGCGGAGAGCCCAAGGTCATTGCCAACGAAGAGGGCGGCCGGACTACGCCTTCGGTGGTGGCTTTCACCAAGACCGGCGAGCGGCTGGTCGGGCAGGTAGCCAAGCGACAGGCGATCACCAATCCGGAGAACACCATTTACTCGATCAAGCGTTTCATGGGGCGCCGCTTCGACGAAGTCAGCGAAGAGATGAAGATGGTTCCCTACAAGGTCGTGCAGTCGGGCGACCACGTAGCCGTAATCGCACAGGGCAAGGAATACACCCCGCCGCAGATTTCGGCCATGATTCTGCAGAAGCTGAAGAAGGCGGCGGAAGACTACCTGGGCGAAACAATCACCGAGGCGGTGATCACCGTTCCGGCGTATTTCAACGACGCGCAGCGCCAGGCCACCAAGGACGCAGGCAAGATCGCCGGACTGGACGTCAAGCGCATCATCAACGAGCCCACGGCGGCGGCGCTGGCCTACGGTCTGGACAAGAAGAAGAACGAGGTGATTGCCGTCTATGACTTCGGCGGCGGCACCTTCGACATTTCGATTCTCGAGGTGGGCGAAGGCGTAGTCGAGGTGAAGTCCACCAATGGCGATACACACCTGGGCGGCGACAACCTCGACCAGCGCGTAGTCGATTGGCTCATCGAAGAGTTCAAGAAGGACGAAGGCCTCGACCTGCGCGGCAAGGGCAACGAGATGGCGCTGCAGCGTCTGCGTGACGCGGCCGAACGCGCCAAGATCGAGCTCTCGACCACCATGCAGACCGAGATCAACCTGCCGTTCATTACGGCGGATGCGAGCGGTCCCAAGCACCTGGTGAAGACCTTGACGCGCTCCAAGCTGGAAGAGATGGTGCGCGACATCGTCGACCGCTCCGTCGCACCCTGCAAGCAGGCCATGAAAGATGCGGGCGTCACCGCGAACAAGATCGATGAGGTGGTGCTGGTCGGCGGGCAGACCAGAATGCCCTTCATCCAGAACCTGGTGAAGACGCTCTTCGAGAAGGAGCCGCACAAGGGCGTCAACCCGGACGAAGTGGTGGCCGTAGGCGCGGCTATTCAGGGCGGCGTGCTCGGGGGCGAGGTCAAAGACCTGCTGCTGCTGGACGTGACTCCGCTGACGCTGGCCATTGAAACGCTGGGCGGTGTGGCGACGCCGATGATTCCGCGCAACACGACCATTCCGACCCGCAAGACGGAGACGTTCTCGACCGCGGCCGACAACCAGACTTCGGTGGAGATCCACGTACTGCAGGGCGAGCGTCCGATGTCGGCGCAGAACCGCACACTGGGCAAGTTCCACCTGACGGGCATTCCCATCGCGCCGCGCGGCGTGCCGCAGATCGAGGTCACCTTCGACATCGATGCCAACGGCATTCTCAACGTGACCGCCAAGGACAACGCCACGCAGAAGGACCAGAAGATCACCATCACCTCGTCTTCCGGCCTGAGCAAGGAAGAAGTTGAGCGCATGGCCAAGGAAGCCGACGCCCACTCGGCCGAAGATAAGCAGAAGCGCGAGGAGATAGAGACCCGCAACCAGCTCGACGGCATGGTTTACCAGGTTGAGAAGATGCTGCGCGAGCACGGGGACAAGATCTCCGGCTCCGAACGCGGCGACGTGGAAAATGCCCTGGCCGACGCCAAGAAGGCGCTGGAGGGCGGCGACCTCAAGACGATGAGCACGGCTCGCGACCGCCTGCAACAGGCTTCGCACAAGCTGGCCGAGGCGATGTACAAGGCCACGTCCAGTCAGGCGCAGCCCGGCGCGGGCGCTGGTCCGCAGCCCGGCGCCAATGGAGCCGGCGGCGCTGCGTCCGGCGAAAAGAAGAAGGACGAAGGCGTGATCGACGCCGAGTACGTGGACGTCGAAGACAAGAAGAACTGACCGCGTAGTCCGGGGCGTGAGCCAAGCGGGAGCCCCGGCGGTCATCCTGAGCGAGCGCCTGCTATTGGCGCGAGTCGAAGGATCTGTAAATGATGTGCCATAGGTTGGGGCGTCGCAGGCGCCCCTTCCGTTTCTGCAAAGAAGAGAGAAATTGACCAAGGGCAAGGACCAAAGGAAATAACATGCAGTTTGAAATACAGGGACAAAGTTACTTTTTGCAGTTCCATCCGGGTGAAGGACGGTGGTATCTGTTGAAGCCGACGATCCACGGTGTGGCCGGCATGGCCGTGCTGGACGATGGCGGATCGCCGACGGTGAACCTTCCCGTTCTGCACGAAAACGGAGGAGAGGAAGAGGGGCCGGAGACGGTAGTGAACTGATGTACTTCGCGCGTCCATGACTCTCTCGGTGATGTCATGCTGAGCGAAGCGGAACATCCCCGGCAAGCGCCGGGTCATAAGCGAGGCTGAGAGTTTTCGACTAAGAGCCGAATGCGCAAGTTCTGGACTTACATCGTCGCCAGCAAGAGTGGAACGTTATACGTTGGTATAACGAACAATCTCGACCGGCGAGTCTTTGAGCACAAGAACAAGCTTCTCGGTGGCTTCAGTGCTAAGTATGCTTGCCATCGGCTGGTCTGGTACGAGCAATGGAGCGGCCCCTTGCAGGCGATTCGGTGGGAGAAACAAATCAAGGGGTGGACACGAGCGAAAAAGATTGCTCTGATCGAACAATCAAACCCGCGCTGGGAGGATTTGGCGGAAGGCTGGGGACGAAAGGTTCTCATGCCGAATGAACGGGGTGATGTGCTGGTTGAAAAATCCGCCGCCGCACGGGCCGGGAAAGAGTAGTGGGATGCTTCGCTTCGCTCAGCATGACACTCCTGATGGTTGGTCGAGGTTCAGAAGGACCTATGTTCTGGAATAAAGAGAAGCTCGTAGTGACAACGGTGCTGGAGACCTACCGCGAGTTGGCGAGTGGTGGACGCGATCGCACAAAAGACGAATTGCTACAGGAGACCGCAATCTTTGCTCTTGAGAAGTTGCGGTGGCCTAAAGAAGAGCGAGAGCGATTCATGCGCACGACCTTCTCCAAGAACTATCCCTTATCAATTGGCGGTGTGCTCGACGTGAAAGAGCTTGCGGGTTTTGTCCTAACTTTAGGTCTACCGCTGGACGACGACCAACGCGACCAATTGGAGAAGCGATTCGCGCTTATCGATCACGTTTACGCAGATGTATTTGGCTTGAATGGGGTCCCCGCATCGGAGAGAACCGATGAAAGATGACCGTAAAGAGTATCAAATCGTGAAACACAACCATTTCACCGGCGAAACTAGTGTTCTGGATATGGTGAAGGGTATTCGCCAAGCTGAATGGTTGGCCGGAACACTTGATCGGAAATTAACAGCAGAGGAACGGGAGCGAGGATTTAGCGTTTACCGGAAACCTTAATGAACGACGTCGAAACTTATGCCTGCCGCGACTGACAAGAAGGACTATTACGGGATTCTCGGGGTGAAGAAGAGCGCCTCGGCGGACGACATTCGCAAGGCCTTCCGCAAGCTGGCGCGCAAGCACCATCCCGACGTGAATCCCGGAGACAAGACGGCGGAGGAGAAGTTCAAGGCGATTTCCGAAGCCAACGACGTCCTCAGCGATCCCAAGAAGCGCAAGATTTACGACCAGCTCGGCTTCTACTCGGACAACATCGATCCGGCGACGGCCGAGGCGTATGCCCGCGCCGGCGGAGGCACCGGCTCCGGCTATGGCGGATTTTCCGGTGGTTACCCCGGCGGGTATCCGGGCGGCGGTCAAGGCTCTGGCAACCAGCGCGAGGTGCACTTCGATTTCGGCAACTTCGATTTCGGAGGCGGCCAGGCCGGCGGACAGCGTGGCGGCGGCTTTCGCGACATCTTCTCCGGCATCTTCGGCGGCGGCGCTGCTCCGGCCGAGGCCGGTCCGATGGGCGGTACTGACCTGGAATACCAGGTCACAGTTCCCTTCTGGACGGCGATTCGCGGCGGCAACCTGAAGCTGGATATTCAGCGGCCCGACGCCAAGGGGCGCATGACGAGCGAGCCGGTCGAGTTCCGCATCAAGCCGGGCACGCGCGACGGCCAGCGTATAAGGCTGGCGGGCAAAGGCAATCCCGGCATGCGCGGAGCAAGCGCCGGAGACCTTTACCTGGTGGTACACATCGAGCCGCACCCGGTATTTCGCCGCGAGGGCGACGACATTTACATTACCCTGCCGGTAATGCCGTGGGAAGCGGCGCTGGGCGCGAAGATAGAGGTTCCGACCATCGACGGACGGGCGCAGTTGCGCGTGCCTCCGGGAACCCAGAGCGGGCAGAAGCTGCGCATGCGGGACAAAGGAGTTCCCAGCGCCACCCGCGAAGGCCAGACCGGCGACGAGATCGTCGAGATCAAGATCGTGGTTCCCGAGGTGCAGGACGTGCGCGCCAAGGAGCTGTGGCAGCAGCTGCAGAAGATGCATCCGGAAGATCCGCGCAAAGAACTGTGGAGCAAGATCTAACGGGAGTTGTTCGTTGCTCGTTGCTCGTTGTTCGTTGTTCGTACATCGTTCTTCGGCTTCGGGCAGTATCGCCGACCGCGGATCCCTCAACGGCGAACTGAGAACCGGGAACTGGGAACTCAAAGTATGACGAAACGCAAAGGCAGAGGCGCTTACATGATCTCGGTGGTGGCCGAGATGTACGACGTTCATCCGCAGACGCTGCGGCTGTACGAGCGCGAGGGTCTGCTGAAGCCGTCGCGCAGCGAAGGCAATACGCGCCTCTACACGGAAGATGACCTCAAGCGGCTGGAGTTCATTCTGTCTTTGGCCCGCGACCTGGGCGTGAACATCGCCGGCATCGGCATCATTCTCGACATGCGCGAGCGCATGGAGCAGATGCAGCACCAGATGCAGGACTTCGTGCATTACGTCCAGCAGGAGGTCATGCGGCGCGCGCAGACCAACGTTCCCAAAGACGCGCTGGTGCCGGTGCGCCGCCCGGTGGTGATTCCGCCTCCCGCTTCGACTGCCTCACGTAAGAGGTAGTACCGAATCAATTCCAACTGATCTGCAAACCAGACTAATCCCAAAATTTGCTGCACCGAGACGTCACCCCGACCGAAGCGAGCCTCTGTGGCGAGCGGAGCGGAGGGATCTTGCGTTTTCCTTCCCTTCCTAAAGGAACCACAGGATTCTTCGACACGCGCCGGGTTCGAGCGAGAAACCAAGCTTGCTCTCCGACCGTCGGGAAATCTGCGATCGCACGGTTATCTTGGCGTCGAATGACATTTCTTTGTTGTCGTAACGCTTGCGAGCCGATCGTCTTCAGAGTTTGGGCCAGCTGCGCAAGCCTGGCTTATACCCGGGGCGGGCGGCCTCTGCGGCGAGGCGGCGCGAGCTGTTGTGGGCGGCGATTTCCAGGATACCGTTGGCGGCGTGGCTGGGCTGTTGCTTGGAATCCTGATGGACGTCGAGCACCGGCGGCAGGACTACCTTGCGGCTCAGCTTGGAGGCCTTGGAAGCAACTGATGGGGTGTCCGTCTTCATAAATTAGACAGCCGGCAGCGGCGGGAGCAGGAGGAACCCCTTCGCCGGATGCCGGCTCTGCGGAAGTCGCCGCGGCCGCTGCCTCGGCCGATCATCGGCACACGTTCCGGACGCGCCCAGCTTAGGCAACTGGCATTCCCTCCGCAGTGAGCGCAGTCACAGTTGCGGGTGACTGTTGGCGGCTATGCCGCGAATCACGCCACTGGAGAACCTCGCTTCCGATCTTTACGCCATGAAAACGACCACCGCGGATCGGGCCGGCGCCGACGCTGGCGCGTAAAAACAAGCCCGAAGCATACGATACCCCCGGAAAGTCGGTTGCGGGCGAAGCAGGTTTTGCGAAATAATCGGGCTGCTCTACCTGAGACGAGACTTGTATTGGCCAGGATTTTATCGATATCTGACCAGACTGAGTACGCCTCTCTCAGACCTGGAAAGGCTGAGAATTGAGCGCTTACTCGGTCTCGCGCGCGCCATGCTGGCCCTGCTGGTGCTGGTGGGGATCTATGTCGACACGCCGCACTTGGGAGCTGCCCCGCATGCGCCCAACCTGGTTTACCTGATTCTTGCACCATGGCTGTTGTATAGCTGTTGCCTGCTGGTGTGGCTGTATACCCAGGGAAGCGCGCCGCCGGCCTGGGTGCTGCATGCCGTAGATCTCTTCTGGATCAGCTCCATCACGCTATTGATTCAGGCCGGCCCACTGGTGGCCATGGCTACCTTCAGCCTGGTCGCCGCCGGTTTTCGCTGGGGCCTTCCCGAGACAGTGGCGACGGCGCTCTTCAACTCGGTGGTCTTCGTGCTGGAATCCATGCTGGTGGGCACGACGGCTTCGTTCCACGACGTGCTGCAAGGCTCGTTCGAGGTCAATCACCTGATCGTGCGTTGCGCCTTCGCCGTGGTGCTGGGCTTGCTGATCGGCATGGGCGCGGAGAACACCAAGGAGAACCGTGCCGAGGCGGCCATGCTGAATCGCCTGCTGCATGCGGTCCGTCCCGAAGCCGGACTGGCGAGCAGCCTGCAGATCGTCTTGTCGGAATTTATGCGCCTGTTCTCCGCCAAGCGCGCCTACGTGATCGTCAAGGAAGTGCTGACGGACAGAATCCTGGTCTGGCAGCTTGATGCCGGCTCCTCACCCGAAACGAGGCCGCGCCTGCGGGAGATCGCCGCCGAGAATGCCGGCCGTTACCTGCTGCCGGAGCTTCCAGGCACGGTTTACTGCCACAGCAACAAGGACGGAGTCCGCATGCTTTCGTTGCAGGCAGGCACCCTGAGCGCGGGACATCTGGACTCCATGCCCAAGCTGGATCTGATTCCACGGATGCCGGAATCGGTGCTTTGCGTGGGCAGCGAAATGGGCGACGGATGGAGAGCGCGGCTGGTGCTGCTGGATGCGCGGCTGGGATGGCGGCGCGAGCGCGAGCTCAGATTTGCCGAGACCCTTGCCCGGCAGGCAACCTCGGCCCTGTACAGCGTATTCCTGATTCGCCGCTTGCGTTCGCGGGCGGGGGCCATGGAGCGGGCGCGGGTGGCGCGCGAGCTGCATGACGGCGCCATCCAGAGCCTCATCTCCGCCGAGATGCGGGTCGATGTGCTGCGCCGCCGGGCCGAGCGGGCAGCGAGCGAAACAACAGCGGCCGAATTGACCGAACTGCAGCATCTGCTGCGCAACGAAGTGCTGAACCTGCGCGAACTGATGCAGCAGATGCGGCCCGTGGATTTGACTCCCGAGCAACTGCTCGACTACGTTGCCGACACGGTCGAGCGTTTCCGGCGCGATACCGGTATCGAGGCCAGCTTCGTCTCCGATCTGCAGGAGGTGAACCTGAGCCCGCACACCTGCCGTGAACTGGTGCGCATCGTGCAGGAGGGCCTGGTCAACATCCGTAAGCACGCCCGGGCGACGCACGCGGTCGTCAAGATCACGCTTTCGGAGTCGGGCGCGCTGCTGCTGGCCATCTCCGATAACGGCCGCGGCTTCGATTTCGAGGGGCAACTGGTGTCGGACGAGCTTACCTCAACCAGCAAGGGCCCCACTATCATCAAGGAGCGCGTTCGCAGCATCGGCGGGCAACTGAGCATCGAGTCGATGCCCGGGCGCGGCTCACGCCTGGAAATCACCCTACCACCGAAAGGAAAGTCCGCTCATGGATAGCAACAATTCCAAGATTCGAATCGTCATCGCCGATGATCATGCGATTTTCCGCGATGGCCTGCGCCGTCTGCTGGAGTCGGAACCCGAGTTCGAGGTGGCGGGCGAAGCCGCGGACGGAGCCGAAGCCCTGGCGCTGGTGCCGCAGGTCCGCCCGGACATCCTGCTGCTCGATCTGGCTATGCCGCGCATGCCCGGCCTGGAGACCTTGCGCGAGATGGCGGCGCAGCAGAGCGGAGTGCGGGTCATACTGCTGACCGCCGCCGTGGAAAACCGGCAGATGATCGAGGCCCTGCAGATCGGCGCCAAAGGGGTTGTGATGAAGGAGGCGGCCACGCAGATCCTGCTCAAAGCCATCCGCACCGTGATGGCGGGCCAGTACTGGGTGGGACGCGAGCCGGTCACCGATATGGCGCAGTTCCTGCGGGCGCACGCCGCCGGCCAGCAGCATTCCAAAGCCAAGAGCTATGGCCTGACACGGCGCGAAATCGAGATTCTCTCGACCATCATCTCCGGCCTCAGCAATAAGGAGATCGCGCAGAAATTCTCGCTCAGCGAGGATACGGTCAAGCACCACCTGACCAACATCTTCGACAAGCTGGGGGTTTCCAGCCGCTTGGAGTTGGCGCTGTTTGCCATCAACAACCGGCTGATCGAGTCGGCCTGATCTTACACCCCAGCGCACCAAAACCGGGTACGCTGGGGACCCCGCGGCGCCCGGTCAGAGCGCAGCCTTCGCTATCGCCCTCGCGCCGCACATGGCGACGCGAGGGTGGAGCACCCGCTCATTCCGCTCGATCTGCGGCCATTGCCCCACATTTGCCAAAGGCAAACATGGGCCGCCAGAGCTGGGGGAAGAGCGGAGAACAGCCAGCCGCTCCGGGCACGGGTTTTTCCCAATCTGGCACGGTCTTCCCGGTCGAGTTTTTCCGGCTCATACTTCTTTTGCGGCCCAGTAACCGTCTAAGCAAGCCGTGGGTCTGCTCTGCCGATGCCCACGCCAAGGTCATGAAAAGGTCATTCACCAGCCTCACCCCGCCGGAGGCGCTGCACGTCGCCATCTTCATCGAGGAGCGCAACGCGGAGCTGTATCACCGCTTTGCCGAGATGTTCCGGGAGTTCGGCGACAGCCAGTCGCTGGAAGTCGCCGGCGTGTTCTGGGAGATGGCGGCCGAAGAGCGCCGGCACAGCACCGAGCTGCAGCAGCGATACATGGAGCGCCACGGTAACGCCAGTTGCGCGCTGACCGAGGAAGATCTTCAGGAAATCGTCGAGGTTCCGCGCCTGGAGACCAGCGAACTGTTCGACGACCCTGACGACACCGCCAAGCCAGCCATGCGCGAGAGAGCCTTGCGCGTGGCGCTGGCCGCCGAGATCGGCGCCCGCAAGTTCTACGCCGGGCTGGCCGACGTGACCTCCGACCTGGCCTTGCACAAGCTCTACCGGGAACTGGCGGAGTTCGAGGACGAACATGTCGATTACCTGGAAAAGAAGATCGCCCGGGGCTCGACGAAGCAGAACGAACGCTGAATTCTTTTCCCGATCATCGTTAGAGCAGTCGTGCGCGAGACGAAGTCTCGCTGGCTGCAGGTGGCCGTAGCGCGGTGTTATACTCTCGGGTTTGCCAAGGAACCCGCGGTTTCAATCGTCACAAGCTCATCCCAATTCACTTTCACCCGGAAAGGACACTACCATGGCCGCCTCCGCCGTCAGCTTCGCCCAGCAGAACAAGAAGAGATTTCTAGAGGAGCTCAAAACCCTCATCCGCATCCCCAGCGTCAGCACCTTGCCGGAGCACAAAACGGACGTGCGGCGGGCAGCGGAGTTCATAGCGGCGGAGCTGAAGCGCATCGGCTTTGAGCACGTGCAGGTGATCGAGACGGCGGGGCACCCGCTGGTCTCGGCCGACTGGTTGCATGCCGCCGGAAAGCCCACCGTGCTGGCCTACGCCCACTACGACGTGCAGCCGCCCGATCCGCTCGACGAATGGCTCTCCCCGCCGTTTGAGCCGACGGAGCGCGACGGAAACCTTTACGCTCGCGGAGCGGCCGACGACAAGGGCCAGCTCTGGCTGCAGGTCAAAGCCTTCGAATCGCTCTTCCAAAGCGGCAACGGCAAGCTGCCCGTCAACGTGCGCGTGCTCTATGAGGGCGAAGAGGAGGTCGGAGGCGAGTCGGTGGAGAAATACGTGCGCGCCAACCCCAAGGCTCTCGGGGCCGACTTCGCGCTGGTCTGCGACACGGAGATGTTCGCGGCCGGACTGCCGACCCTCTGTGTGGGATTGCGTGGGCTGGTCTACACCGAACTGGAATGCCAGGGGGCAGCCAGCGATCTGCACTCCGGGACCTACGGAGGAGCGGCGCCGAATCCACTCTTCGCGCTGAGCCAGATCATTACCAAGCTGAAGGATGAGAACGGCAAGATCCTGATCCCCGGGTTTTATGACGCGGTGAAGGCGCCCAGCGCCGCCGAGCTGAAGGCTTGGGAGGCACTCCCCTTCGACCAGGAGCACTATCGCAAAACGGAGATCGGCTCGACGGCACTGACCGGCGAGCCCGAGTATCCCGTGCTCTACCGCACCTGGGCCCGCCCGACCCTGGAGGTGCACGGCATGCCGGGAGGTTTTACCGGCAGCGGCGCCAAGACTGTGATCCCGGCGCGCGCCTCGGCCAAAATTTCCATGCGGCTGGTTCCCGAGCAGGATGCGGACGACATCCTGGCCAAATACACGAAATATGTGAATGCGATCACACCCAAGGGCATTCAGCTCAAGGTCAAGGTGCACAGCAAAGGTCCGGCGTCGGTGGTCAGCACGGATAACGACTTTGTGCGCGCCGCCACGGCGGCACTGCGCGAGGTCTTCCATCAGGAAACGGTGTTTATCCGCGCCGGCGGCTCGATTCCGATTGTGGCGCAGTTCCAGAACTACCTGAAGATGCCGAGCGTGATGATGGGCTTTGCCCTGCCGAATGACAACAATCACGCTCCCAACGAGAAGTTTCACATTGAGAATTTTTATAGCGGAATCGAGTCGCTGATCCGCTTCTTCGCTGTCCTGGGCAGATGATAAGTGCCAGACGCGGGATCTCCGGCAGGCGCCGCGGTTACTTCTGCTGAAGATAGACTCTACGGCAGTGTTCCACTATTGTTCCACGCGATCTGATTGCGGCCAGGTCCGAAAGTTGCAACTGCTGCGGGTCCGTTCTGGTACTCAATTTTTTTTCGAGATGCAGTTGTCTCTTGCCATACGGCCCGAGTTGTGATCGAAAAAAATTCCCTGGGGAGCGGCGGCCGGAATCGCGAGTCTCGGCAGGCGGGACGGGGAAAGCAAGCCGGAAGTGCATTTACAGCGCTTTCCGTGAAACCGGTCGCAGGCAGGACGGACAGATTGCTGGCCGCGTTTTTCTCTTAAGAAGATTGGTTGACAAATCGAAACGTCTTTTTGACAATTCTCCACGAAATTTATTTCATTCCTGTGAGCACGCATACGCCAGAAGAAATCCTCCTGCGAACTGACTTCCCGGACCTGGAGCTCCATGCCAGCGGAAAGGTCCGCGACGTGTACCGGGTCGACGACCGTCACCTGTTATTCGTGGCCAGCGACCGCATATCGGCCTTCGACTACGTGTTAGCCACCGGCATCCCCCTGAAAGGCCGGGTATTGACCCAGCTTTCGCTGTTCTGGTTCGAGTTTCTCAAGGATTTGGTAGCGACTCACCTGGTCACGGCAGATGTGAAGCAGTACCCGGAGCAGGTGCGCAAGTATTCCGCCCAGCTTCGCGGACGCTCGATGCTGGTGAGCAAGGCGGAAATGTTCCAGGTGGAATGCGTGGCGCGCGGGTATCTGTCCGGGTCGGGCTGGAAGGAGTACCAGACGACCGGGGCTGTCTCCGGGATCAAGCTGCCGGCGGGACTGAAGGAGAGCTCCAAGCTGCCGCAACCGATCTTTACCCCGGCGACCAAGGCGGTCAGCGGTCATGACGAGAACATCTCGTTCGATCATATGGTCAAGCTGGTGGGCGCCGCGGAGAGCGAGAAGCTGCGCTCGTTGACCCTGGCGATCTACCAGAAGGCCGCCGATTACGCCGCGCAGCGCGGGATCATTATTGCCGATACGAAATTCGAGTTTGGCCGCACGTCCAAGGGGCTGGTCCTGGCGGACGAGGTGTTAACTCCCGATTCCTCGCGCTTCTGGCCGGCCGATCAGTATGCGCCGGGCCGGGCGCAGCAATCCTACGACAAGCAGTACGTGCGCGATTATCTGGAGTCGATCCGCTGGAACAAGTTGCCGCCGGCGCCGGCGTTGCCGGCAGAAGTGGCCGCCAATACCAGCGCCAAATACGTTCAAGCATACCGGCTGCTGACGGGGCGTGATCTGCCGCTGGACTAGGAGTCCTGCAACGTGACCGGGCTGGACTGGCTGATCGTGGCTATCTTGGCGTTTTCCGTACTGTTGGCCACGACCCACGGTTTCTTTTACGAGTTGTTTGTGCTGGCCGGCAGCGTGTTGGGCTATCTGCTGGCCGCCTGGAATTACAAGCGCCTCGGCGTCTGGCTCTTGTCCTATGCCAAGAACCAGTGGATCGCCGAGGGGGTCGCCTTTCTGGCGATCTTCGTCTGCGTGGTGTTCCTGGCCGGGGCCGCGGGCAGGATCGCCAGGTGGGCGGCGCAGGGGATCGGACTACGCTGGTTCGACCGGCTGCTGGGCGCGGCTTTCGGAGCTGTCCGCGGGTGCCTGATCGTCATGGTTCTGGTGATGACGATGGCTGTCTTCGGTAACGGCTCGCGCCTGCTGGCCGAATCCAGCCTGGGGTCTTACTTCTTGGTCATGGGCCGGGGGGCCTCCTGGGCAGCTCCCTCGGAACTACGGGCCAGGTTCAGGGATGGCCTTCGTCAGTTGAGCGAGATGCAGCACGACGAGGGACGAAAAGCCGCCGATAAGAGCGGTTCTCATAAGTAGCCATGGCGTCGGCGAATGAGGCGCAGTTACCGGGGATGCCGCCGCCGGATGATTGATTGTTTTTCGGGAAAGGAAGGCGAACCGTGAAGGACCAGCTGGAAGCACTCGTGATGCAGATGTACAAAAGCGGAATCTTTTATAGCGAGGCTGTACGCGAGTTCAAGAAGCTCTTCATTATTACCGTGCTGGAGGAAAACAACGGTAACCAGTGCAAGGCCGCACGCCAGCTTGGGATGCATCGCAACACTCTGAGTCGCACGATCGCCGAACTGAAGGTCGATGTCCGCGCCCTGCGTGGCGGCGTCCGCCGGCCCCCGCGCGCCGAGCGCGCCACCACCCTGGAAAAGAAAATCGCCCGCTAACCGCGAGCGCCCCAGCACGCTAAAATGACGCTTTGCCGGGCCGCCGCGGCAGTTGTCGGAGTTCGTGCCAGCCGTCCCGGGCAGCAGTGTCTCTACATCCGTATCTACATCCGTATCCCTACATCCGTCTTCCATCACATCATTGCCGGTTGAAGTTACGCGCCTGCTCGGAATCTGGCATGAAATCGTCTAAGGCCGTGAACGCCGGGGTTCAGCCGGCGCTTCGGCCCGCGAAATAAGCTGGCCGTCGCTCATGCGGACCAGGAACGGGTTCGAGGTGTAACTGCTGGGAACTCCCTGAATCGTAATCTGCGCGCCTGGCCGTGGCGCCCGTCCCGGCGCGGGCGCAGCCGCGACCGTCAGTTCAACGTCCGGCTTGTTCTGCGCGATGTCGTCGGCGCTGGCCGCCAGTTGCAGGGTGTTGCCGGAAACCGAGATAACCTGGGCTACCATCCTGATGGGCTTGCCCTTGATGGCATTCCAGACCTGATCAGCCGCCTGCTGGTTGCCGGAGGTAAGGATGAACTGCCACTCGGCGAACTCCATCTGTTCGGGCGTGTTCTTCTGCAGCATCAGGCTGGCCTGCTCGGATGGGGACGGCGCTGGTTTAACGGAGAAATTGGCCGGCGGGGCGGAGTCGGTCTTGGCCATGGCCAGCAGTTGTTGCCAGCCCTCGTCGGAGCCGTGGAAGCGCGCGTACTTGCTCTGGCCATATTTCTCAATGGTTTCCCTTTGCGTCGGCGTCATCTGCGGTGGCGCCAGGGCGACGGCGCGGGCAATCCAGAACAAACCTTGCGTATCCGGCGGCAGCGGTTCGAGATAGGCAAGAGCCAGCAGGTAGACGTTGGTAAAGTTGTTGGGATCAGACGCCACCACTTCCTTCAGGCTCTGCTGCGCCGTGGGGTAGTCCCTGGCCTGCAAAGCCGCGTGGCCCACCGAGCCGAGGAAGATGATCCGGAAATCCTGTTTCAACTTGGTCCACTGCTCGTCGGTGTAGCCATCCGGTTTGCTTTGCGTCCCCAGCTGCTTCAATCCGCGCTCGCCGAATTCCCTGGCCTGCTGGAGCAACTGGTCGGCCTTGGGGCCACCCTGCTGGGCGAGCACGCGATCGTAATAACTGAGCACAACCAGGCCGCTGATGTTGTTGGGGTTGACCTGCAGGAGCCGCTGGGCGGTGTCCATAGCCTTCTGCGTGTACTGTTGCGGATCAGCCACGATCAACTGCTGGTAGGTGCGCAGCAGGGTTTCGATGACCTGCTCCTTCACCGCCGTGTTGGGATAGGTTTGCAGGAAGGCTTCCAGGGCAGCGGCCCGCTGCGCCGGGTCCGGCGTGTTCACGGCCGCCAGGTAGGCGTTGTACTCGTTGGCATCGGTGATCTTCGGCCCTGTCGTGGCCGGCGGCGTGGCCCCGGCGGCAGGCTGTGAGGTTCCGGCTCCGGCCTGCGCGGGCGGCGCCGGTTGCTGGGCAAGCGCAACGGCCGCTACCAGAAGCAACAACAAGACGAGCGACTTCTTCATTAGGGTTTTCTCCTTCCACAGCATGGACCCAGCGTTCCGAACCCGGAGTTCACTCATCCGCACTACTGGCCTAGCCCGGCAACTGGCGGCTCGATTTGCAGCGATTATAGGTACTTGGCCGGGAGTCGCGCAACGCGCCCGGTTGCGCACGACGGGATCCAACCCCAGGTTGGATGCAAAACCGCGGAAGGCAGGATTTCTGCCGCGCAGCTTCCGCCCCCCGCTTTTCATACCTGCGCAACATGATAGCGCCGCGTGGGGAACCCCGGCCCGAAAGCACGTCTGAGAAAAATTCGCTATCATCTGCCTATGGCTGATCAGAACGATACGCTTCAGGAACAGGTTGCGGTTGTTACTGGAGGAGGACACGGGATCGGCGCTGGCATTGCGGACAAGCTGGCGGCGCTGGGCGCTAACGTCATCATCGCCGGCCGCAACCGCCAGAAACTGGAAGAGACCGCCGCGCGAATCCGCCAAGCCGGCCACAAGTGCGAACCAGCAATCTGCGACATCACTTCGCTGGCGGACTTGGAACGGCTGGCCAAGCAGGTGGAGCAAAGCTGGCGGCACATTGACATTCTGGTTAACAATGCCGGGGTGGGCGCACTTTCCGGCCCGCTCCACCTGCTGGCCCCAGAAACATGGGAGCAGGTGATGAATACCAACTTGCGCGGCGTGTACTACGCGATCCGGGTATTCGCTCCCATGATGATCGCGGCCAAGTCAGGGCACATCATCAACATTTCTTCGCTTGCCTCGAAAGGTCCCCTGGCGAATCGGGCTGCCTACGCCAGCTCGAAGTGGGGGCTCAACGGCTTGACCTACTCGGTTGCCGAGGAACTTCGTCCCTACCACATAAGGGTGGCGCTGGTTTGTCCCGGCTCGACCAACTCCGGCTTCAGCGGGCACGAGGGCCAAGCAGCTGCCAAAATGCTTCAGCCGGAGGATATAGCGCACGCGGTGGCCATGCTGGTAACGCAGCCTCCACGGGCCTTCGCCAGCGAGGTCCTGCTCCGGCCGACCGTCAAGCCTTAGCGCAGTGGCAGCACCGACGCCGCGGGCGCGGATGCGATATGCTACGGGAGTGTGCCCCGGATGCTGTATACCTTCCGCGAATCCGGTCCAGCTTTCGGATTTCACTTTCGCCGATCCGGGTGCTACGATCCTTGTTCTGAAATTCTGAGGAGGAAATCTCATGGCTGACGATACTGGCAATGGAATCCTGTGGTTCTTGGCTGGCCTGGGAGTTGGCGCGGCGCTGGGCGTTTTGTATGCCCCCAAATCGGGCCAGGAAACCCGCGACGCGATCCTGAATGCGGCCGAGGAAGGAACCGATACGGTGCGCGAGCGCGCCCGCCACTACCGCGAACAGGCGGAGGAAGCCGTGGGCCGTGGACGCGAGTACGTGAATCAGCAGACAGATCAGATCCGCTCGGCCTTCGAGGCCGGCCGCCAGGCGTATCGCGAAGCGACTTCAGCGCCCTCCCCAGAAGGAAGCGCACCCAAACCTTAGCCGTAATATCACAAGCGCCGGCCAGGCGGCTCGGCACATGTTGGGCTTGAAACATTATGAACGAAACTCTGCTGACGGTGTTCGTGGGGATCACGGCGCTTGCCATCATCATCCAGATGGGAGTGCTGATCGCCCTGTACGTCTCTTCCAAGCGGACCCGCGAGAGTCTGCAGGTGGTCATGCGCGAAATGGAGCAGACCATGCTTCCGCTGTTTCGCGACCTGCGCACGCTGATCGGCGAAAGCGGCCCGAAGCTGCGCGAGACCATCGAGAACCTGTGCGCCGCCAGCGCCACCGCGCGCCAGGAAACCGAACGGCTCGGGCTCGCGGCTAACGACGTCGCCACCCGCGTTCGCCAGCAGACGGCACGGGTGGACGAGATGCTCACCGGCACGCTCAACCGGGTTGAGCATACCCGCGAAACGGTGCAGCAGGCCGTCCGCTCGCCTGCCCGGCAGATCACCGGCGTGCTGACCGGCATCGCCGCGGCCCTGGCCGAGCTGCGCGGCAGTAGGCGAATCGAGCGCCAGAAAAATGCCGTGCCGCGGGACGAGATGTTTATCTGAGAGCGCGTTGGGCTTTGGGGCCCGGCGAGTTGTGGCAGGAAACAAACGGGGCTTTGGCCTTTGTGATCTGAGCGCAGGGGCTGAAGCCCCTTATCTTTACTCTTTGGGCGCATTGATTCACCGGGCTGAAGCCCGGTGCTTCCCCGTGACCTGGGTGTAACGCTGAGCGACTCTGTGAACAGGCGCGAAGCATCCCATCACCAGCGATCCCGAAATGGGAACTCCATCCCGGCAAACTTACGCTAAGAACCGCCTAGAGGCAGTCAACTACACGAACTAGACCGCCTAAATTAGGGGGTGATACAATTCAGCGCTCGAAATAGAAGTTCCTGTCAGAGATGGGTGGAAGGAGAAGCGATGTTCAACTCGGCACGATGGATTGTTCTTACCACGTTGATTGTCTTCGCCTGGGGTGCCGTCTTGGCACAAACCATGGATAAGACAAAAGCATCGGCGGATTATTTCTCCAAGGACAAGGTCATGCAGGCCATGACCTCCGGCACTGCACTCTACAAGGGCAAGTTCTATCGCGTGCAGATGGGTGAGCGAGCTAAACCGGGAGAAGTGGAAGTCCACGCCAAGGATACCGACGTTTTCTACATTATTGAGGGTTCGGCGACGTTTGTTACCGGCGGCACGGTGGTTGGAGGCAAAACCACCGGCCCCGGCGAGACTCGCGGAACTTCCATCACCGGCGGCGAGACACACCACCTGGGCAAGGGCGACGTCATCGTGATACCCGACCACGTTCCTCACTGGTGGCAGCAGATTCAGCAACCGGTGGTCTATTTCGTGGTCAAGGAAGTGACGGGAGAGTAAAGCGCGGCGCTAGCCGTTTGCCGCGCTCAGCATATCCAGCCGCCGCCTGCGACGATGTCTCCCTGGTAGAAGACGACAGCCTGTCCGGGTGTGATGGAGCGCTGCGGCTCGTCGAAGGTGACGAGGACCTCGTCTTCGCCTGTAGGCTCGAGGGTAGCCGCGGCCGGCAGATGCTTGTGGCGAATCTTGGCTTCCACCCGGATGGGTTCGGAGAGCCGCTCGAAGGCAATCCAGTTCATGCGCCTGGCGCGCAGGGTGCGGGAGAGCAATTCATCTCCCGCGCCGACCACCACCTGCCGCCGGTCGCCACGGATCTCGATCACGTAGAGAGGCTCGCCAGTCGCTACTCCCAGGCCCTTGCGCTGGCCGATGGTGAAGTTGTGAATGCCGTTGTGGCGTCCCAGCACTTCGCCCGTGGTGGTGACGAGTTCGCCCGAGGTATCGGGTAACTGCTCGCCCTGCTCGGCCAGATAGGCGTCGAGAAAAACCTTGTAATCGCCGCCGGGAATGAAACAGATTTCCTGCGAGTCAGGCTTGCCGGCGAGCACAGTCAGTCCCTGCTCGCGCGCATGCTCGCGCACCTCGGGCTTGCACATATCTCCCAGGGGAAACAGCGTGCGGCTCAATTGCTCCTGCGTCAGGCCGAAGAGGAAATACGTCTGGTCCTTGGCGCGGTCAGCCGGACGCTTCAGCAGCCAGCGTCCGCGGCCTGCGTCGTACTCGTTGCGGGCGTAGTGGCCGGTGGCAATGCAGTCGGCGCCGATCTGGCGCGCGGTCAGCAGCAGCTGGTCGAACTTCAGATGATTGTTGCAGAGGCTGCACGGAATGGGCGTGCGCCCGGAAAGATATTCGGCGACGAAGGGCCGCACCACATCCTGCTCGAAGCGCGCCTCCTGGTTGACGACGTAATGCGGAATACCGAGCCGCTCGGCCACCCGGCGCGCGTCATAAACGTCATCGAGCGAGCAACAGCGTCCGCGCACCTCGGTGGGTATTCCCTCGCGCCCGGCGAGCCGCCGCTGGTTCCAGAGCTGCATCGTGAGACCGATGACCGTGTGCCCCTCGGCGCACAACATCGCCGCTACGGTCGAGGAATCAACCCCGCCCGACATGGCAACGGCAATCGTCTTGGAGTTCTCGGTTCTCAGTTCTCAGTTCCCTGTTCTCGATTCGTTTGTCGTTTCCGGCGACGCGAAGGATATGCTTCTGCTTGATGCAATACACAGCAGATCCTTCGGCTGCGCCTCAGGATGACCCCTCATAGGGCATGGGCCGAGTCTATGTCAAGCGGCGCAGTCTGCGCCGGCCACTCGAAGCTATAAACTCGAAACTGCCTTCTTCCACACCGGGCTCAGTTCCCTGAGTTTGGCGACGGCGGCGGGCACCTGCTCAAGGACGAACTCCAGATCGTCTTCCGTGGTCTGCTTGCCCAGGCTGAAGCGGATGGAGGCGCGCGCCTGGTCGGGGGTCAAGCCCATGGCGGTCAGCACATGCGACGGCTCGACGGCTCCTGAGGAACAGGCCGCCCCGGTGGAGACGGAGACTCCCTTCAGGTCGAGTGCGATCACCAGCGCCTCGCCTTCGATGCAGTCAAAGACGATGTTAGAAGTGTTAGGCGTGCGCGCCACCAAACCGGAGTTCACGCGGGTAGCTTCGACCTCGTCGAGAATCCGGCGCTCGAAGCGGTCGTGCATGGCGGCCATCTTCTCCGCCCCGCCGCTCGCGAGCCATTCGCCGGCCAGGCTGGCAGACTTACCAAGACCAACGATTCCCGGTACGTTCTCCGTTCCGGCGCGCCGTCCGCGCTCATGCCGGCCGCCGTAAAAAAGCGGATTGAGCAGCGTCCCTTTGCGAACGAACAGCGCTCCCACGCCCTGGGGCCCGTGCAGCTTGTGGGCGGAGATGCTCAGCAGGTCGCAATGGATGCGAGCGACATCGATAGGGATCTTGCCGGCGGCCTGTACGGCATCGGTGTGGAAGCGCACACCGGCTTCGGCGGCAATGCGGCCGATCTCTTCGACCGGCTGCACGGCGCCAGTCTCATTGTTGGCCATCATCACGGAAATCAACCGCGTGTTGGGACGCAATGCCGCCCGCACGGCACCCGGATCGACCAAGCCCTGGCCATCAACGGGAAGATAGGTGACCTCTACGCCGAGTGCCTCGGCGCGCCTAGCGGAGTACAACACCGCATGGTGCTCAACCGTGCTGGTAATGATGTGATCGCCCGGCGAGACCAGGCCGAAAATGGCCAGGTTGTCGCCTTCGGTGCCGCCGCTGGTGAATACGATCTCAGCCGGCCGCGCACCGAGCAACTGGGCGACGCTGTCTCGCGCCTGCTCGACGGCGGCACGGGCCTGCTGCCCCTGCTTGTGGATGGAGGAGGCGTTGCCGAACTTCTCCTCGAAATACGGCCGCATAGCCTCGAAGATCTCGGGCAGCAGCGGGGCGGTAGCGTTGTTATCGAGGTAAACTCTGCGCATTGGACTGTTTATATTTTACTAGCTTTGCGTTACCGAGGTTTCAAGGTTTCAGAGTTTCAAGGTTTCAGAGTCTATGGCTCGCAATGCAGTCCGAACGAAACATTGAAACCTTTTTCTGAAAGCTGATTGCTGGATATTGCGAGCTGGGCTACACTCACCCACATGCGGGTGATGGGCGTCGATTGCGGCAGCGAGTACACCGGCTTCGGGGTAGTCGAGCAGCAGGATAACGGAGGGTTGCTCTGCCTGGCCCTGGGTGCAGTCCGGCTCTCCACTCGCGAGTCGCTGGAAATCCGGCTGCGCCGCATTTTCCAGGAGCTCTCCCGGGTGATGGCCGATCACCTTCCTGAAGTGGTCGCTATCGAGGACGTCTTCTACGCCGTCAACGCTAAATCCGCGCTGCGGCTCGGCCATGTGCGGGGAGTAGCCATGCTGGCTGCCGCCGAAGCCGGGTTGCCGGTGGTGACCTATGCTCCGTTGGCGGTGAAGTTGGCCGTAGTCGGCTACGGCAGGGCGGAGAAATCGCAGGTGCAGATGATGGTCACCCGCCTGCTGCAGCTCGAGGTAGCTCCCGAGCCGCCGGATGTAGCCGACGCGCTGGCCATCGCTATCTGCCATATCCACACGGCCACAACTCTGGCACGACAGGCGGTTGCTCCGTCGCGGTGAGTATCTCCGATCCCACAACCGGGATATCCGTTGGTCCTTACTGCGCAAGCTTGCGGAGTTGCGGCACCCGGCGGTGAAATCGCATCTCTACCGTAGGCGTTTCTATGAAAAATCCCACCCTTCGTTCCCTGCTTGTACTTGGGCTGGCCTTGGGCTCGCTCAAAGTCGCGGCCCAGACGCCCGACGCTGAGCCTGCCTTCGGGCTTCCCACGGTCACCTTCGAGATGGACTGGCGGAGCGAGCCGCCGCACTGGTACTCGATTTCGATAGACTCGACCGGACGGATGGCCTATCAGGCCGAAGCCGCGATCTACCCCGGGGAGACGCCGGGCGATTTCTTTCTCATGAAATTCACCAGCAGCCAGGCGACCCGCGACGAGATCTTCCGCCTGGCGCGGGAGCTGCAGTATTTCAAGCAGGGGAACTACGAAGTGACCAGCGATTCCTCCCAGGCGACGACGATGACTCTGCGCTGGCAAGACGCCTTGCCCAGAGAATATGGCTTCATGAGCAGCGAGCAGGACAACCAAGCGACCTACAACCATTCGAATGATCCGAGGGTGAACGAGCTCACATCCATCTTCGCGAGGATTTCGGCCACCATGGAGGCGGGACGCCGGCTGAATGACAGCTTGCCATCCAACAGTGCGGGAATCGACGCTGCCTTGGCACGGATCGACGAGATGCAACGCAATAACCAGTTACTTGAGTTGCAGGCACTGCAACCGATACTCCAGAGTGTAGTCGACAATCAGGCCATTGACGCTTCGTCCCGTGCGCGGGCAAGGCGGTTGATGTCGGCGGCGGAAACTGTGGCGGCGGAGTAGTTACCGCAGCTCGTCCATAATCTTTTGCAGCGCCTCGCGGCCGGGGCGCACGCGGTCCTGGGGCAGCATGGCCAGCGGCTCATCCACCAGATTGAGCATTTCGATGAAGCTGGGCTGCTTGGTATCGATGTAGAAGATACCGGTCAGCGCCTCGTCGGCTTGGTGAGCCTGCATGAGGCGGCGGACGGCGGTCACGCGATCGGTGGGATCGTAATCCTCTTCCAGCTTGCGCAGGCGGAGGTGCGAGCCGTCGTGCATGGTGACATCGATGCGCGTGCCAGCGTCATACTCCACGCTGATATCTTCAAACGATGGCACGAAATCGGCGTCGGTGAGCGGCTCCTCGTGGTCCTTCATGAATTTGTAGGACTTGGTGGAACCCTCGTGATCGTTAAAGGTCACGCAGGGCGAGATGACGTCGAGCATCACCGTGCCGCGATGGGCGATGGCGGCCTTCAGCATGGTGTGCAACTGCTTCTTATCGCCGGAGAAGGAACGGCCGACGAAGGTCGCACCCAGCTCGACGGCCAGCAGGCAGGTATCGACCGGCGGCAGCGTGTTGATTACGCCGCTCTTCAACTTGCTGCCGCGATCGGCGGTGGCTGAAAACTGTCCCTTGGTGAGCCCATAGACGCCGTTGTTCTCGATGATATAGATGATGGGCAGATTGCGCCGCATGAGGTGCACGAACTGGCCGATGCCGATGGAAGCGGTATCGCCGTCGCCGCTGATGCCGAGCGCCAGCAGCCGCTGGTTGGCCAGCGCGGCGCCGGTGGCGACCGAGGGCATGCGTCCATGCACGGCGTTGAAGCTGTGCGAGCGGCCCATGAAATACGCCGGGCTCTTGGAGGAACAGCCGATGCCGGAGAGCTTGATTACGCGCTCCGGGGCCACGCCCATTTCGAAAAAGGCGTCGAGGATGCGCTCGGAGATGGCATTGTGTCCGCAGCCGGCGCAGAGCGTGGTCTTGCTGCCGCGGTAGTCGAGCACGGTCAAGCCGATGCGATTGGCCTTCTCACGCGGCGAATTCGGTACGCTCGCCATGTTGGCGTTCCTCCTGGGAGACAATGTCGTCGGTAATCGAGCGGGCGTCGATCGGCAATCCGTTGTAGTGGCGCACGCTGCGCAGCCGGGCGATCTCTTCTGCCGGTAAATCCATCTTCAGCAGTTGCAGCATCTGCCCGTCGCGGTTCTGATCGACGACGTAGACACGCCGGTGGCGCGCGATGAATTCGCGAATCTGCTCGGCGAAGGGATAGGCGCAGACACGCAGGTAGTCGAAGCGCATCTGGTGCTCGCGCTCGAGTTGGCCCAGCGACTCCATGGCGGCCCAGTGCGAGGTGCCGTAAGCCAGAATGGCCAGATCGTGCCTGTCATCCACGATCTTCGGCGCGGGAAGCATGGCCCGGGCATTCTCGAACTTGCGGGCCAGCCGGTCCATGTTGCGCACGTAGTCACCGGGACGTTCGCTGTACTGGCCTGCCTCGTTGTGTCCGCTGCCGCGCGCGAACCACGCGGCGGCAGGATGATCGGTGCCGGGCAAGGTGCGATAAGTAATGGCATCCCCGTCCACGTCTTGGTAGCGATGGAAGCCTCCCAGGCGCTGAAGATCCTCCTGCGAGAGCACCTTGCCGCGCTGCATGGGCTGCTCGGGATAGGGAAAGGGATCGCTCATCCAGTTGTTCATGGCAAGGTCGAGGTCGCTCAGGACAAAAACGGGCGTCTGCAACTGATCGGCGAAATCGAAGGCCTCCACTCCCATGGAGAAACATTCGCTGACCGAAGCCGGAAACAGCATCGGGTGGCGTGTGTCGCCGTGAGAGAGCACGGCGATGGCCAGCAGATCGCCCTGCGCGGTACGCGTCGGCAGGCCGGTCGAGGGCCCTATGCGCTGCACGTCCCAGATGACGGCGGGAATCTCTGCGTAATACGCCAGGCCGGCAAACTCCGACATCAGTGAGATGCCAGGACCGGAGGTAGCCGTCATGGAACGCGCCCCCGCCCAGCTTGCCCCTATAACCATGCCGATCGCCGCCAATTCGTCCTCTGCCTGCACGATCGCAAAACTCGCTTTGTTGTCGTGATTTACGCGATACTCCTTCATGTAATCGATAAGCTGCTCGACCAACGATGAGGACGGGGTGATCGGATACCAGGTAACAACCGTAACACCGCCAAACATGGCTCCGAGAGCAGCAGCAGCATTGCCGTCGATGATGATCTTGCCGCTGGTAGCGCTCATGCGCTCCACCCGGAACGGATCCGCCTTGATCAGGGACGCGGCGGCATAGTCGTATCCCGCCTTAGCGGCGTTCCAGTTCAGCTCGGCCGCCTTAGCCTTGCTGGCAAACTGCCGGCGGATGGCCTTCTCCACCTCCTGCATGTCGAGCGAGAGCAGCCACCCCGTCACGCCGACGTAGATCATGTTCTTGACCAGCTTACGCAGCTTGGCGTCGGGACAGACGGCGGTCGTCAGCTTGTCGAAGGGAACGGAATAGAAGACGAGATCGCTGCGCAACGGGCGCAGGTTGAGGGGCTCGTCATAGAGTACGGCGGCTCCGGCGGCCAACGACATTACGTCCTCGCGCGCGCTCTCCGGGTTCATGGCTACCAGGAAGTCGATTTCCTTCTTACGGGCGATGTAGCCGTGCTTGCTGGCGCGGATGGTATACCACGTCGGCAGGCCGGCAATGTTGGAGGGAAACAGGTTCTTGCCGCTCACCGGCACGCCCATCTGGAAGATGGCGCGCAGCAGCACGGTATTGGCAGATTGCGATCCGGAGCCGTTGACGGTCGCTACCTGGATGCTGAAGTCGTTTACGACCGGAACTGCACGCCGCTGTTCGCCCTCGCGCGGGGCGACTTCTATGCTTGCCATTTCAGTTCCCTGTTCTCGGTTCCCGGTTCTCGGGTGGATTATTGCCGCACTGCGGGGCCGGGGTTCCTGCGTCTTGGGGCGTCGGACCGAGATTCTCAGCCCGAAGAGGCCGGAATCGAATTTCGCCTCTCTACGGCTGATGAGAAGCTGTTCACTTAGGTTGCAAAAAGCTGTTCTCCGTTGTTCGTTCTTCGTTCTTGGTTGTCGCGGCGAGGGGCGACGCTTTGGCGGGGCGGGAGCCAAGAGTGAAATTGGCGATGGAAGAGCGAAGGAGACTGGAACGATCAGCTGAGAACGAGGAACGAAGAACTAAGAACTGAGAACGTTGACCACCAGCATGACCGTCAGGACGATCATGATGACCGTGGTAGCCCAGGCGATCCAGTTGAAGGCGCGCGAATTGACGTTCTTGCCCATCAACTCGCGCTTGTTGATGAGCACCAGCATGGCGACCAGCACAAACGGCAGGACCACGCCGTTCACCACCTGGGAGAGAATGCTGATCTTGACCAGCGGAATGTTGGGCAGCAGAATGACGGCCGCGCCGGCTCCCAGCAGAACCGTGTAAAGCCAGTAGAATACCGGGGCTTCGCCGAACTTTTTGTCCACACCGGACTCGAATCCCAGGGCTTCGCAGACCGTGTAAGCGGTCGAGATGGGCAGGATGGAGGCGGCAAACAACGAGGCGTTGAACAGTCCCGCGGCGAAGAGCAGGTAGGCGTAATCGCCCGCCAGAGGCCGCAGCGCCTGGGCCGCGTCGGCGCCGTCCTTGATTTCGCGGAAGCCGTGCACGTAAAGAGTGGCGGCGCAGGCGACCACGATGAACCAGGCGACGATATCGGTGAAGAAACAGCCGACGATCACGTCGATGCGCGAGGCCCCGTATTGCCGCTCTTCAATTCCCTTCTCCACCACCGAGGCCTGCAGATAGAACTGCATCCAGGGGGCGATAGTGGTTCCCACCACGGCCGATGACCATGTAGAGATAGCTGGAGCTGCGCAAGTCAGCCATGCGGGGCGGCTTGACGGTGGCCACCAGGGCGTCCCGCCATGCCGGGCCGGCCAGCACTCCGGCGATGATGTAGGCGAAATAGAAGAACGAGGCTGCCAGGAATACCTTTTCCACGCTCTTGTAATCGCCTTTCACTACCAGGAACCAGACGAACAGGGCGGCCAGCGGCACGCTGATGAAGCGCGAGACGTGAAACAGTTCCAGGCTGCTGGCAATGCCGGCGAATTCCGCCACTACGTTGCCGAAGTTGCAGACCACCAGGCCGAGCCATCATCAGGAAGGTAATGCGGAAGCCGAACTCCTCGCGGATCAGGTCGCTGAGCCCCTTGCCGGTCACCGCACCCATGCGGGCGCACATCTCCTGCACCACCACCAGCGCCAGGGTCATGGGAATCATGGTCCAGAGCAGGGAGTAGCCGAACTGCGCCCCGGCCGCCGAGTAGGTGTAAATACCGCCGGCATCGTTATCGACGTTGGCGGTAATGAACCCCGGCCCGACAACGGCAAGGATCACCAGCAGTTGTGTCTTCCAGTGCCTTAGCCTGCGCATGCGTCCAAGACTTTAGGGGATTCCGGCCTCGAGGTCCGGCCAGCGCCACAGTTGTGCTCGCCAGGGTGATGAAGAGGCCTAAGGTCAGGATAATTGCTGAGCTAGTTTTTGGGGAACAAAGTTTGAAGAAAAAGGTTTCAGGGTTTCAAGGTTTCAACGTCCCGGGGTTGCACATCCTGTCATCGCTAGCCAGATAGCCTTGGAAGTGGTCATGCTACGGGTTCTCAATTCTTGGGATTCGCCGCCCAGAGTTTGAACCCGAACTTCTAAACCTTGAAACCTTTGCAACCTGTTCTAGAGTTTTGCCCGCAGAATACTGATGACGTCGTCGGCCGTGATGACGCCGGTCAGCTCACCGCTTTTCGCGTCAACTACAGGGAGGGTCAGCAGGTTGTACTTATCGAACAGTTCGGCGACCTCGCGCTCGTCGGCGCCGGGGTGGCAGGAGATCAGCGGCTCGACGGTGAGTGAGGACAATGGCGCCTCCGGGGAGGCCAGAACCAGGCTGGCCAGCGGAACCGCGCCCACCAGCTTTTCGCCTTCGGCGACCAAGTAAATGGTACTCATGCTCTCCAGCCCGCCCTCGAATTTGCGCAACATCTCGATGGCGTCGCGAACCTTGGCATGGGTGCTGAGAGCCATGTACTCGGTGGTCATGCGGCCGGCCGCGGTGTCTTCGGCGAACTCGAGCAGCTCCTGTACTTCCTGCCGCTCCGCCGGCTGCATTTGATGCAGGATGGCCTCGGAGCGCTCGGGCGAGAGGTCTCCCAGCAGGTCGGCGGCGGCGTCCGGATCCATCTCCTCGACGATGTCGGCGGCGCGACCGGAGTCGAGCGAGTTGACGATGGAGACCTGAAGTTTGGGGTCGACCTCCTCCAGCGTCTCGGCGGCGGTCTCCTCATCGAGGGTCTGGAAGACGGCGTCGCGCTCGGCGGGCGCGAGATCTTCGATGATGTCGGCCAAATCGGCTGGATGCAACTTGGTCAGTCGGTCGGAGGAAATCTTCAGCCGCACCCGGCGCGCCGGATCGGTCTCGATCAGGCTGACGAACTCCCAGGGGATCGGCTTGGCCGGAATCTTGTTGAGAAGATTGCGCAGCGCAGCGGACGGTACCAGGTTCTTCAGCAGACGGCGAACGGCTCCGCGCGCGCCCACGTCAACCGCGCCCACCTTCAGAAAGATAACGCCGTTTCGTTGCTCTGGCTGCAGGCTGATGTCATTGACGCGAACCACCTTGCGCCCATGGACGTCGATGATCTGCTGGTCGAGCAGGTCGCGATCCATCAGCAGCATGCCCTCGGAGCCGCTGAAGACGGCCCAATCGGCCACCGAAGCCGAGCTACGCACCCCGCCATTGATGGAGTGGACCATGCGCATGGCCAGCAGACGGTCGCCCACCATGGTGCGGACGACAAACAGGGCGACATGATTGGCGTCTTCCTGCGGCACCATGGCCAGCTCGCGCACACGGCCAACCCGAGCGCCGGCGGCGTCGAAGACTGGCTGTCCGATGATTTCCGATAACGCGAGCATCAGGACTGAGCATACCTCCGGGAGTGTTAAGGAGCCAAGTAAGAAGCGCGGTCGACGCACAAGAATTTACGAAACGTGTTGCGATCCGCCAAGGCCATGGGTTCGGGAGTCTGGTTCCCTGTAGAATGTGTCCTCGATGGGAAGCATGGAATGCAGCGGGGTGTTGTTCGATCTGGACGGCGTGCTGGTGGATTCCACCCCGTGCGTCAGCCCGTGTCTGGCGCGGCTGGGCTATGGAACATGGTTTCGATCCCCGCCGAGGTAGTCAGGCTGGCGCATGGTCGGCGCGCCATCGAAACCGTCGAACTACTGGCCCCGCACCTGGACAGCACGGCCGAACTGGCGGAGCTTGAGCGGCGGGAGCTGGGGGAGACCGACGGGCTGACACGGATTGAGGGCGCCGACCGTCTGCTGGCCACGCTGCCGCCAGAGCGGTGGGCAGTGGTAACCTCCGGGACGCGCCGGCTGGCCATCGAAAGGCTGCGGCTGGCGGGACTTCCGGTACCGGAGAAGATGGTTTCCGCAGACGAGGTGAGGCTCGGCAAGCCCGATCCGGCGCCCTTTTTGCGCGGGGCCGAATTGCTCGGCCTGCGTCCTGAGGAATGTGTCGCCATTGAGGATTCGCCTGCAGGAATAGAGGCCGCGCATCGCGGTGGAATGAGGGTTTTAGCCGTCCCTACGACCTACCCGGCGGCCGAGTTGAGCCGTGCGGACGTGCTGCTGGATTCCCTTGCCCAGCTCCGGGCCAGCGTCATCAGCGGGCGCCCGGGAGAAAAGTTCATCCAACTTTGCTGGTGAATTGATCCCAACCGGCTTGATTTGACATCCAAAGAGGGTGGATAGCAGGGAGGGTGCCAGCGACTATGACCGCGAATACGCGCCAGGTGAATGAAGTCACGATTGTCGATCTGAGCGGAACCATTACCCGGGAGGAGGGCAGCGCCGAGCTGCGCGATACGATCAAGCGCCTGACCGGCGAAGGACACAAGCTGGTGCTGCTGAACCTGCAAGGCATCAGCACGATTGATCCTTCCGGCCTGGGCGAACTCGTCAACGCCTTCAGCACCCTGCGCAACCAGGGCGGCGAGCTCAAGCTGCTGAACCTCAGCGCAAGCGCCAAGGACCTGATCCAGGTGACCAAGCTGCACAAGCTTTTCGATGTGCGCGATGACGAAGCCGCAGCCGTCCAGGCATTCAGCAAGACGGCGTAGAAAAGCAGGGGTTAGGGATTAGGGATTAGAGGTTGGCGAGCAAACCGGTTTGGACGGAAGCGAGTTGCCTGCTATTCCCTAACCCTTAATCCCTATGACCTTTTTCCTTACGCCTTGGCGGCGCTGCCGAACTGCGCTTTCAGCTCGCCAATTTTTTTGGCGTGGTTTTCGCAGTGGTTGGTTGCCAGCTCCACGAGCGTGATCAGTGTCATCTCACCCCTCTTAGGGTGGATTCCCTTATTGTTCCAGGCCGACGCGGGAATGTTCCGCAGCATATTTCCCGAGACCTTGCGCATAGCCGCAAAAGCGGCCAGCACATCTTCGACCGGCTGCTTGTCGTAGCACAGCGAGGCGGCCCACTTCTCCTGATCGAAGGCTGCCAGACTTCCGCCAGGATCAGCGGCCACCTGGCGCAGCCTGCTACCAACGGCCAGCTCGGTATCCGCCACATGAACGAGATACTGCCGGATGCTCCATTTGCCCGGGGCGGGCACCTTGTCCAAAACGGCAGGACTGATGTTACGCACCGCCTGACCCATGACTTCCGGTCCTTTGAGAAAGCGCTCGATTAGCTCAGCGTGGCTCATGCAGATTCTCCTGACTGGTTTAACTTAGCTGACCAGATATGATACCTGAGTCAGCGGGCGTCTTACCTTGCGGAGCGGCATTCCCTTCCCTGCAGACGGAGACCTGGCGCAAGTGCGGGTGAAAATTCCTCCGCAGCCCGCGAACGGTATAATCGAGTCTTCGTATGAGCTATACGGTTCTGGCCCGCAAATATCGTCCGCAACTCTTCTCCGAGGTGATCGGCCAGGAGCACGTGACCCGCACGTTGACCAATGCCCTGGCCCAGCAGCGGATCGCGCACGGCTACATCTTCAGCGGGCATCGCGGCATCGGCAAGACCACCGTGGCCCGCATCCTGGCGATGGCGCTGAATTGCCGCTCGGCGGATCATCCGGTGGCCGAGCCGTGCGGGGTTTGCGACTCCTGCCGCGAGATTCGCGAGGGAGCGGTCGGGGCCATGGACGTCATCGAGATCGACGCCGCCACCAACCGCGGCATTGACGAGGTGCGCGGACTGATCGCCACCGCCACGGCCGAGCCGGCGCGCGATCGCTACCGCATCTTCATCCTCGACGAGGCGCACCAGGTCACCGACGCCGCTTTTAACGCCCTGCTGAAGACTCTCGAAGAGCCTCCGCCGTGGGTCGTCTTCATGATGGCGACCACGCAGCCGGAAGACATCCCGCAGACCATCCGCTCGCGTTGCCAGCACTTCAGCTTTCACGCCGTGCTCTTCCAGGACATCGTGGAACAGCTGCGCTCCATCGCCGCCAAGGAAGGCCTGCAGGTGGATGAAGATGCGCTGGCGATGCTGGCCGAGGCCGGCGACGGCTCCATGCGCGATGCGCTGTCCATCATGGACCAGGCCATCGCCTGCTGCGGAACCACGCTGACCGCCGAGGTCGTGCGCGGACTGATCGGCACCGTGCACTCCGGCGTGCTGGAACAGGTCATGACGGCCGTACACGGCAGCGACAGCGAGCAGGCGCTGCGGATCGTCGACAAACTGCTGGTCGAAGGCCAGAGCCCGGTCCACTTTGTGCGGCAGTTGATCCGCTTTCTGCGCAACGCGGTGGTCGCCAAGGTAGCAGGCGCCAACTCGGCGCTGCTGCAGATTTCAGCCGACGAGAAGGCGCGCGTTGCCCGCATCGCCGAACTGTTCAGCGAAGAAGACCTGACACGCTTCCTGCAGATCATGCTGCGCACCCACTCGGATGTGAGTTACAAGCAGGAGCAACGATTCCATCTGGAGTTGGGTGTTCTTAAGCTGGTTCACGCGCAACGCTTGCTGCCGCTGGAAGAACTGCTGAGCGGCTCGGAGCTGCCCGCGGCAGGAGGTGGCCGCGGAGGTGCATCCACCCGCGCCAGCCAGCCGGCCGGCCGTGGTTCGAGCCGCGATCTGGCGTCCAGCAGTACGCCTGGCACTGCTTCAAGTTCGACTTCGCGCCCTTCGCCCTTTGAGCTCGACCGCCAGCGCAAGGGTGGAAGCACCCCCGAGATACCTCCTGCCAAAACCGCGAGCTCGACCGGAGAACCCGGCATGGGCTATTTCTCCGAGCCAGGACGCGGTAGTGTGGAACAGGCAACGGCATCCCCGGCGGGCGCTCCATTTGCCTCCGCAGGGACGGCTGTGGCAACGGCGCCGACCGCGGCACCCGAGCTGGAGCAAGTGCGAGGGGCAGTAGTCTCGGCCCTGGAAGAGGCGGGCCATCGCATGGCGGCCCTGGCGCTGGAAGAAGGCGAATGGACCCTGAATGCCACGCAGATGACGATCCGCGTCTCCAGCAGCGAACAGATGATTGCCATGACCTTCGGTCCGGAGCAGAGGCGCCTGATTCAGCAGGCAATACAGGGTTCGCTGGGACGCCCGCTGGGCCTCGCCGTGCTTCCGGGCGCGGCGAAGCAGAAGGTGGAGAAGCCGGTGGCGCGCGCGGCAACTCCGGGCGGAATCCGCGGCAAGGCCGCGCAACATCCGGTGGTGCGGCGCATGACGGAAAAATTCGGCGCCGAGCTGCGTACCGTGCTCGATAGCGACCAATAGCTCCCCGCGAGACGGGGATTGCAGACGGAAGAACGATGAATCCGAAACAGTTGCAGGACATGATGGCAAAGGCGCAAGAGATGCAGCGCCAGATGCAGCAGAAGATGCAGGAACTGGTGGTCGACGCCTCGGCCGGAGGCGGCAGCGTCAGCGTGCGCATGAACGGCGCCAAGCAGGTGCTGTCGGTCAAGATCGAGCCCGAACTCATGCAGAGCGGCGACCTGGAAATGCTGCAGGACATGGTTACCGCCGCCTTCAACGAGGCGGGAAGAAGGATCGACCAGGCGCTGCAGTCGCAACTGGGCGGTATGCTCGGCGGCATGGGACTGCCTCCGGGAATGTTTTAAAGGCAGTTTCGAGTTTCAAGTTTCGAGCTAGCCAGCGAAGGGACGCGGATAGCTTCCGTCCAATGAGAATCTTAGAGCTTGAAACTTGAAACTGGAAACTCGAAACTCGAAACTCTCATGACTCGTTTTGCCGAGCCGATGGCTCGCCTGATTGAAGAACTGAAGAAGCTGCCCGGCGTGGGCAGCAAGAGCGCGCAGCGGCTCGCCTTTCACATTCTGCGCGCCAGCGAGGAAGACGCCGCCGCCCTGGTGGAGGCGGTGCGCGACGTCAAGGCACACCTTCGCCTCTGCTCCCGCTGCAACAACATCACCGATGTAGACCCTTGCGCCTATTGCACCAGCGCCACGCGCAACCAGCGGCTGATTTGCGTGGTGGAAGAGCCAACCAACATCGCCGCCATCGAGAAAACCCGCAACTACAACGGCGTATATCACGTGCTGCACGGCGCGCTCTCGCCGATTCACGGCGTCGGCCCCGAACATCTGCGCATCGCCAACCTGGCGCGGCGGCTGGAAAACGGCGCTGCCGACGAGGTCATTCTCGCCACCAATCCCACCTTGGAAGGCGAAGCCACCGCCGTATATATCGCACGCCTGCTGAAGGATACCGGCGTGCGGGTGACACGGATCGCCACCGGCGTTCCCGTCGGCAGCGATATCGAATACGCCGACGAGGTCACCATGCAGAAGGCGATCGAGGGCCGGCGGGAGCTGTGAACATTTTTGATTTTTGAATTTTGATTGTTGATTGTCTTAAGCTTCGACCTGGAACTTAATCTGCTTTCGATGGATCTGTCTTTATGAAACAGGGGCAAACAGCAGATCCTTCGGCTCCGCTTCGCTCCGCCTCAGGATGACCCCGCAAATTGGGAACACTTCAGCCATGCTTTCAATCTGAAATCAAAAATCGAAAATCAGAAATGAGGTCTAGCCTCTCAGCTTGGCCAGCAGGTCCTGCGGGTGGACGGGTTTGGCGAGGATCTCGAACTCGTGTCCCTGGGCGCGGGCGCTCTCCAGTAGATCGGCCGTGGCGGCCTGTCCGGAGAAAAGCAGTATTTTGCACTCGGGCAGAAATTTCCGGATACGAATGGCGGCTTCGATGCCGTTCATGTCGGGCATGATGACGTCGCTGATGATCAGATCGGGGCGAACCGCTTTGGCCTGCTCCACCGCGCCGGTTCCGGTGTAGACCGCCTGGGCGTCGAAGCCGTGCTGGTTCAGGATTATGGCCAGAGTGTCGGCGATTACACGCTCATCGTCAACCACGAGCACCTTAGGCTTCTGTCTGTTTTCCATTTCCGCTCCGGCCAAAGTTGCACACGGAAAACCACACGGTTAGCATCCCAATGGTGCGAGCAATGGGACGGTACGCACCGCCTCTGAGTATAAATGAAGAGCTCGCGTCTTTTGCCGCCGCGTTGCCGCATCCTGCGGCAGCCAAGCTCGGCCCCGAGCTGCTCGGCTTTGACCTACTCAACCAGGGCACCTGCGCCCGGGCCGCGACCAAGGCAGTCGTTGCACCAGGACCTTAGATCTCTCCGCAAACCCACAGCGGAGAGAAAACAACATTACATCATGCGCGGCTTCTCCGTCCAGCCACCCGCATCGCAGAAATCGGCTTAGCCGCCGGCGGCAGTTCGGCTACCCGTGGCGGGCCACCATCACGCGGGGAATGCCGGCCAGGTCGGGCACGGTATGCACGTCGCTCCAGCCGGCCAGCAGTTCAGTTACAGCTTCCGCCATGGTGAAGCCGATCTCGAAGACGAGATAGCCACCGGGCTCAAGGACTCCGGCCGCCTGCGGGATGAGCCGCCGAATCACGTCGAGCCCGCTGTCGCCGGCGAAGACGGCCATCTTCGGCTCAAACTTCTTGACCACATCCTGCACCTTGTCGGCTTCGTGTACGCCTACATAAGGAGGATTCGAGAGCACGAAATCGAAGCGGAGCTCCCGCGGGATATTCTCCAGCACATCGCTTTCAAGAAGACGTACACGCCCGTCCAGTTGTAGCCGCGCCGCGTTGGCCCGCGCGATCTCCAGCGCCTCGGAGGAGAGATCGGTACCGTAAAACTCCGCCTGTGGCAGCTCTTTGGCCAGCGCAAGGGCAATTGCTCCCGAACCGGTGCCGACATCGATGATCCTGGGCGCGCTGTGCCACTCTTTCGCCCGCGCCAGTTCCAGAACGGTTTCCACCACGTGCTCGGTTTCGGGACGCGGGATCAGCACCGCCGGGGTGACGATTAAATCCAGCCCCCAGAACTCCTGGTGTCCGGTGATGTACTGCGCCGGGTAGCCGGAGGCGCGCAAGGCGATCACGTTCTCGTAGCGTGCCTGCGTATCAACATCGAGTTCGCGCTCGGGATGAGCGTAGAGATATGCCCGGTCGCAGTCGAGGACGAACATGAGCAGGCGCTCGGCATTCATGCGTGGCGAGCCGATGCCCTCCGACTCGAGCCGGTAGACCGCTTCCGTCATTGCCTGACGCAATTGCATGGCCCGCTATATCCCGGCACAGGAGAACTCAGGTGTTCTCGGGAGGGAACCTAAGAGAGTAACTGGATTCCATCCAGCCAGCTACTCTGGCTACATAAGAATACCAACTGGGCTCTCTGTCCAATGTTCCGTCTCGATTATCTATCCTGCGCGCTGACGATCCTGTCAACCATTCTCGTCTCCCGCCGCCTGTGGCAGGGGTGGGTGGTGGCAGCGGCTAACAGCGTGATTATCTGCATCATCGGCGTTCACACCGCGCAGCTCGGCTTTGTTCCCGCCAATCTCTTCTGCCTGGCACTGTACGCGCATGCCATCTACAAGTGGAAGAGCCTGCCACGGCATACGGCATCTCAGGCTGAAACAGCGTCTCATAGCAGAAGGCGGCACGGCAGCCTGAGCCACTCGCGATGGAGACGCAAGGCCAAGGTCGCTGTTGCCCGCGCGGCTCGGGCCGCGCACATGCCAAGGCTTATCCGCGTAAACGGCACAACGCCGTTTGCCCCTGTTGCCGATGAACGAGCAGACGGAAACCGCGATCGAGTTCCGGCATGCGAGCTACCGGCTCAGTCCCGCCGGACTGTCTGCTAGCCTCTACTGGCAAGACCGCACTTGTTCTAATCTCCG
Source organism: uncultured Acidobacteriota bacterium (assembly GCA_963791145.1). Taxonomy (GTDB): domain Bacteria; phylum Acidobacteriota; class Terriglobia; order Terriglobales; family Acidobacteriaceae; genus CAWBRT01. The sequence continues at coordinate 206,482 of CAWBRT010000011.1, forward strand.
ATTTCAACCTCACTTCGCGGTGGGGCGAAGCCTGACCGGCAAGCGACAAGACCACGAATGTCCGCGCTGCGATACATAGCCAATCACCAGCATGAAGTAGTGACGCTGGCCACCGAGCACTTCTGGCTGGTACTGATCTCCATGCTGCTGGCGGTAGCCGTGGGGGTTCCGCTCGGCATCCTGCTCACCCGCAGGCCGGCATGGAAGACCGTGGTGCTGGGCGCCAACAACGTGGTCCAGACCATCCCGAGCCTGGCGCTGTTCGGGTTGTTGCTCCCGCTTCCCTGGCTGGGAGTGCGCGCCGACCGGCTGGCGATTGCGGCGCTCACGCTGTACGCGCTGCTGCCGATCGTGCAGAACACCTACACGGGGATCGCCGGCGTTGATCCGGCGGCGCGCGAGTCAGCTATCGCCATGGGCCTCACTTCCTTCCAGTTGCTGTGGTACCTGGAGCTGCCGCTGGCGTTTCCTGTGCTACTGGCGGGCGTGCGCGTGGCAACCGTGATCACGGTGGGCGTGGCGACCATCGCCGCGGCTATCGGGGCGGGCGGGCTGGGAGAGTTCATCTTCCGTGGACTCGCCATGGTGGACAACAACGTGATTCTCGCCGGAGCCATTCCCGCCGCGCTTATGGCCCTGGGCGCCGACCTGATCCTGGGAATGCTGCAACGGCTGGTGGTCCGGCATCGGCGGGCGCAGGCGATTCGCTCACCCAGGCTCGCGCCCCGGGCCGGCGCGAAATGAACCGTCGCGCCTTTCTCACCGGCCTGCCACTGCTGCTGGCGGCCTGCGCCTCGCGCCACCGCGTCACCGTGGGATCGAAAAATTTTACCGAGCAACTCATCCTCGGCGAGCTGCTGGCGCAAGCGCTCGAGTCGGCGATGCACTCGCCGGTCGACCGCCGGCTTTACCTGGCCGGCACCTACATCTGCCACCAGGCACTGTTGGCGGGACGCATCGACGTCTACGTCGAGTACACGGGCACGGCCCTGGCCGCGGTCCTGAAAGAGCCGGTTGCCGCCAGGACTGCGGGCGATCACCGCCAGGTTTACGAACGCGTCAGGGAAGAATACGCGCGCCGCTTCGGGCTGACGGTGATGCCGCCGCTCGGCTTCGACAACAGCTTCGCCATGATCATGCGCGGTGAAGAGGCGCGGCGCATAGGCATCACCAGGCTTTCGCAGCTCGCGCCCTTCGCTCCGCGCATGCGCATGGGAGTGGGTTACGAATTTCTGGAACGGCAGGACGGATACAACGGACTGGTGAAAGCCTACGGCCTTCGGTTCGCCGCCGAGCCGCGAGTCATGGACCTGGGGCTGCTCTATCGCGCGCTCGAAAACCGGCAGGTTGACCTCATCGCCGGGGCCAATACCGACGGACTGATCGCCGCCTTGCGCCTGACGGTCCTGGAAGACGATCGCCATTACTTCCCGCCCTACGATGCCGTGCCTGTTGCCCGCACAGATATGCTGGAGCGTTATCCCGCGATGAGGTCCGCGCTGGAACATCTCGGCGGAAAGATCAACGTCGACGAGATGCGGAGCATGAACTACGCCGTCGATGGAGAGAAACGTGACGCGGCGCAAGTGGCACACGACTTCCTGCGGCAACAAATATTACTGTCCGGCAACGAGTACCCCCACCATTTGGCGACGTAAATCCTACGCAACTTCTCCCGCTAGGTGTGTTTTACTTAGTCAGAAACTCAGAATTGATCAACCCGGCGGAGGCAGTTGCGCGGGCTTCGTCCGGGCGTAAAGGAGAAATTGTGAAACGTGCAATTCCACTGCTCGTGCTGTGTCTGATGTCGATGGCCACCGCGGCCCTGGCGCAGGGCTCACGCGCTGATATTTCGGCTAATCTGACCGGCATCTTCGGACAGACGGTCACCGGAAACGGGATTCAGCAGACGCAGACGAACTCCGCCGGAGGGCTGCTGTCGTTCCGCTATTTCCTGAAGCGCTACGCCGGGATCGAAGGCAACTACGGGTATAGCCGCAATTCTCAGGACTACAACTTCGGCTTCGGCAACGTGCTCGGCGTCAAGGCCGGGATGCACGAGGTCACCGGCGCGCTGGTACTGCGCCGCGCCCGTGGACCAATCCAACCCTTTGTGCTGGCCGGCGGCGGCGTCTTGGTCTTCAGTCCGACCTCGAGCACGATCACTTCCACGGGACTTCCCATAAGCCGTGAAAACCGTCCCACCTTCCTTTACGGTGTCGGCACGGACTTGAAGCTGGCCAAGTCCGTGGGCTTGCGCGTTCAGTACCGCGGGCTGCTATACCAGGCGCCCGACTTCCACGACACAGCCGACCTGCACACCGGGCAAACGACGCACACCGCTGTGCCGAGCGTCGGATTGGTGTTCAAGTTCTAACGTATTTAAGAATTCAGATTTTTGATTTCAGATTGGAGGACGGCGGCGCTTCGCTCTGCTCTTTCAATCTCAAATCTCGTTTAATCAGCTTTGTCTCCAAGACTGATATTTGAGATTTCAGGTTTGTTCCGGCGAAAAGATTTCAGACTCTCGATTTCAGATTGAAAGACCGAGGCCATCGCCTCGGTCATTCAATCTCAAATCAGAAATCGACAATCTTAAATGATCTACGCTCCCTGCCAGTTGGTGCGGTCGATGATGGTGGGCGGCTCGTAGGTTATGCCGCGCTCCAGCCGCTTTTGTTCACGCCGGGAACTCCAGAGCAGGAGAGGTCCGGTGACCCAGCGCACCGACCGCGCCACCAATCCGAACTCGTCTTCGATCTGGCGGCGGAGTTCGCCGATCCTCTCGGCCACGGCCGCATTGGTCTTGCGCAGGTTCTTTTCCATGGCCCACAAGGCCGCGTTATAGGTCCCCCTGAGCTTTGCGCCTTCGGCGACAAATCGCGCGCGCACGCGGAAGTCCGGGTAGTTCTTATAGCGCTTCCACCCCTGGAACATGGTTTCGCAGATGCGATACAGGCTGGGGCCGTTCTTCTCAAAATCGAATTTGAAGGCCCAATCGAGGAAGCGCTGCGAGTCGTCGCGCGAAATGGCCTCATGCTTGAAGTTGAACTTGAACTGCCCGTGGATGTCCGCCAGGTCTACGTCGAGCATGCGGTTCTCTTCCTGCATCTGGAAGAACAGCGGCGTGCCCGGCACCGGAGTGTAGAGCATGAACTGATGGAAGTCCGTGCGGTGATCGACCGCGTACTCGATTTCGCTGCGGATGTTCTCCGGCGTGTGGTGCTCCAGGCCGACGATGGTCGAGCCGAGCATCTTGATGCCATGCTGGCGCAGCTCCGCCGCCAGCGCATGGGTGTCGGAGTTCTTCAACTTGGAATAGGTCGAGTGCGGCGACTCCAGCCCTACCCAGATCCAGGAGACGCCGAGTTGCACCAGCTCGTCCATGGTGTATTTGCGAATGGCGTTCACCGAGGAGAAAACGTACATCGCCCAGCTCTTCCCCTTTTCCTTCATCAGCGCCAGCAGTTCCATGGCACGGGGACGGTTGAGCAGAAAATTCTCGTCCATCATGAAGAACGAGTCCACACCCATGGAGTGCTCCATGTGCTCCATGACGTCGAATAGTTCCTGACCCGATTCGAAGAAGTGATGAGCCTTTCCCTTGCCGCCGAAGAACGAAGAGGTGGTGCAGAAGTTGCATCCCAAGGGACAGCCGACCGAGGGGATGATGGTGGCCGCCGTATCCTTGGTTGATTCGGGAACCTTCATGCCCGAGCACGCGCATGCCGAAGCCGGAGAGGATCTCCGGATGCTCGATCGGCGCATCGGGATCTTCACCCAGGTACTGGCGCATCCAGGCAATGCCTTCGCCGCGGACGATGTGATCGGCGTCAATCATCGACTCGATGCCGGGAATGGCGGCGACGTGCCCGCCAACGACGATGACCGATTTCGGCGAGAGCCGGCGAACGCGGCGGCACATCTCCTGCACCTTGCCGAGATTGGGAATGATGGAGGAGATGCCGACCATGTCGTATTCGTGCTCGGTCAGCTCGCGGTCAAAACGCTCAAGGGTGGGGAAATCCAGCAGCGTGCAGGGCGCCGAGATGTTGTGCTGAATCATCATCAGGCCCCAGGAGCGATGGAACATGCGCAGCGAGAAGACGCCCTGGCCGCGCGTTACCTGGTTGTGGTAGAGCTCCATCGGATTGATGGCGCGGCTGCCGAACTCGTCATCCTGGGCATAGGGGCCGAACACGGAACTGAACAGTACACGCGCTTGAGACCCCTTCGGGTGGGGCTGGATGTTGTCTCCGAAGGTTGAAATCATGCCTAAATCCTAAAGAAGATGCTGGGCAGAGTTCCGTGATATATGCACTTTTCAGCCAGAAATGACAAAAATCTTACACAAAAAAGACGAGCGCGGCCCTTCTGAGCCGAACTGGACCCAGCGAGATACTTTGTCTTTGAAACAGGTGCCGTTGGTACCTTGTTGGGCACTCCTTTAGGACCAGGACATTGAAAACCTCAGCAGGACAGGAGTATGCTGACTTGGTCTCTGGTTCTCCGGCCTCCTCTTCCCACAGAGCGGTATCGCCGTGCGCTGGTTAAGTGTCGCCAGGCGGACGTATTTCTGTCCGCGAGCCCGAGACTTCGTTCCGCCCGCTGAAGTGAGATCGGCGGCAAGACGTCAAGGTCGCGTCCACCTATTGCACCTAAAATGGTGCAATTACAGGTTTTATCCGCTTGACCCCGCCTTCAGAAACCAGAAATATTACACAGGCCAGACTATATATTGGGCTGTGGAAATTAATGGCCCATATATCGGGTTTACGGGCTTGACCCCGCCCTGTAACCCAGCTAAAGTGGCTTCAACTTGCGAGGCGGACCCTTTACGGGAGCTGCAATCAGGTGACAGGTTTCTCAAGCGCTGTCAACGTTTGCCGCATACCAAAAGGCCCCCGGTAGGTAGCGTTACTGTATCTGCAGGGGTGAAACCAGCCAACGGCTCGCCATGCTATAAGCGCCGCGGAGCGAACTCCGCGGTTGCCAGGGTCATTTCAGCGGCAGGGGCATCTGAATTCCTGTGCGCTGAGGATGTGACGGCAATTTTGTTTCAGAGACTGGTGGTCTTTTGTCCCAGTGGGGCTCTCGCGCGCCGTAGTAGCGCTTCGAGGGTTTGGGATTTCGGGCTACCGGCGGGCGCGAGCACGCAAGGAGTTGAACTTGCTTAAACTCAAAAAGCTCCAGATCCTGGGCTTTAAGTCCTTTTGCGACCGAACCGAACTCAAGTTCCCCGGTGAGGGCATTGCGGCCATCGTCGGTCCCAACGGTTGCGGTAAATCAAACATCTCCGATGCCATCGCCTGGGTGCTGGGCGAGCAGTCCGCCAAGTCGTTGCGCGGCGCCCGCATGGAAGACGTGATCTTTGCCGGCACCCGCGAACGCAAGCCGACCGGCATGGCTGAGGTTACGCTGCATCTGGTCGATCCCGACACCTATGACGGCACTCCGGTCAAGGAACCGGAGATTGAAATCCGGGACGACATGGCCCGCCGCGGATTGGGACGAGGCTGCCCTGGCTCAGGCCAATGCCGAAGAGGTCGAGGAATACATCGAAGCGGTTCGCCCGGGACAAGCTGAAGAAGTGCAGGCTCTTGCCGCCGCAAGCAACGGCCCGGTGAATCCTGACCAGCTCGCGAGCGCCAGCGCTTCAGTAGCCGAATTCCCGACATCGGCCGAGGCTGGTGGCAGGCACAGCTTACCTGAAGATGCTCCCGCCGGTCCGGCATCCAGGCCGGCTGCGGACGGCAATACACTGCCCCAGGCTGGACCTCAAGTAGTGCTTAAGATTCGCCGCCGCAAGTTCAAAGAAGCTACGGCAAAGGCGAGATTGTTGTTACCCGGCGGTTGTTCCGCTCGGGCGAGAGCGAGTATCAGCTCAATGGCAAGTTCTGCCGGCTGCGGGATATTCAGGACATCTTCATGGGAACCGGGCTCGGACCGGAATCCTATGCGCTGATCGAGCAGGGACGCATCGGGCAAATCCTGAGCAGCAAGCCGACCGATCGACGCAACATCATCGAAGAGGCTGCCGGGATCACCAAGTTCAAGGCGCGCAAGCGGCTGGCCGAAGCTCGACTGGCCGACGCCAAGCAGAACCTGGCCCGCATCAACGACATCTTCGACGAAGTTACCCGGCAGATGAATTCGCTGAAGCGCCAAGCCGCCAAGGCCGAGCGCTACGCCCGCCTGCGCGACGAGATGCGCGGCAAGCTGCGCCTGGTTCTGGCCAGCCGCTTCGCCGAGTTGCAGCAGCAGGCTTCGAGCCTGGAGACGGAGCTGCACTCATTGGGCGAGGAGCTGATCGCCCGCGGCCACGCTGCTCAGCAGTTGGAGAGCGAGCACAGCGAGCGAGCGCAAAGAGGCTACGCCATTGACAACGAGGCGCGGCAAGCGCGCGAGCGGTTGAACCAGCTCAACCTGGAGATGGATCGCTCGGCCACCCGCAGCCGTAACAACGATGAACGTTGCGCCGAACTGACGGCACGCTCAGCCGCAGCCGAAGCCGAAATCGCCCAGACCAGCGAACAGCTCGGGCGGCTGCAGGAAGAGCTGGCGACCAATCAGCAGGTACTGGAGTCGGCTGCCGCCGATGTGGCCAGCGCCCAGGCCGAACTACGCCAGAGGCAGCAGGAGGCGCAGAACGCCAGCGGCTCGTTGCAGGAGGTGGAACGGCGGCAGGAGCAGCATCGGCACTCGATCATGGAAGCGGTAGCGGCGGCCTCTACGGTGCGCAACCGTATTACCCAGGCCGAGGAGCGCATTGCCGCACTCGAACGCGAGGCGCAAAGGCTGCAAAGGGAGATTTCAACCGCCAATCAGCAGACGGAAAGCTTCGGCGGCCAGCGCGGCCAGATCAGCCTGGAATTCGAGTCGGCGCAGCAGAGAGTCGACAGCGTGGCTGCGCAAATCGCCGAGACGCACCGCCAGCTGGACGAAAAACGCCAAGCCGAGGCAGAGGGAAAGCGCTCGCTCGACCGCATGCGCGCCGAGTTCGCCACCCTGCAAGGCAAGCGTGCCTCGCTGGAGGCGGTGATCGCCGAGCACGGCTACTCGAGCGAATCCGTTCGCCGGCTCTTCCGCTCGCAGGCGCTGCAGGGCGGCATGGCGCCGGCCGGCGTGCTGGCCGATTTTCTCGAGGTGGAAGACCGCTACGAAGGAGTGGTGGACGAGTTCCTGCGCGAGGAACTCAACTACATCGTGGTCAAGTCGTGGGACGCAGCCGACGAAGGATTGCGTCTGCTGCGCACCGACGTGGATGGCCGCGCCACCTTCATGGTGCATCCGAACGATTCCCAGGCCAAGTTTTCTTTTGCCGTCGACGAGACCGCGCGGCGGCCCATGCCCGCCGAACAACTGGTGCCGCTGAAAAACTGCATTAGGGTACTCAACGGCTTCGGCAAATCGCTGGAGGTGATCCTGCCGAAGCTGGGCAATGGCTACATCGTGCCCAATCCCGACACTGGGCGCTCGATGGCGCTGGAGAATCCGGATGCGTTCTTCCTGTCGCAATCAGGCGAGTGCTTCCACAACGTGATGGTCACCGGAGGCAAGCAGCGCAACGAAGGTCCACTCTCGCTCAAGCGCGAGCTGCGCGAAGTGCTGCGCCAGATGGGCGAGTTGGAGCGCGCTCTGGGTAACCAGGAAACGAAGGTAGCGCTGCTGGGCCGGGAAATCGGCGAGCTTACCGCGCTGCTGGAGAAACTGGAGAACGAGCGCCACGAGGCTGAGAAGCAAGCCATGACCAGCGGCCACACGCTGCGCCAGCTCGACAGCGAGATGGAGCGCGTGCGCGAGCGGCTGAACACCTACGAGCACGAAAGCCAGGACGTGACGCGCGAAAGCAATGAGCGGCGGCAGTTGATTGCCGGACAGCAGCAGGAATTGAGTTCGCACGAGGATCGCCGCTTCCAGCTGGAAGAACAGATGAAGTTGGGGCAGGCGGAGCTGGAGCGGCTGCGGGAGGCGCGCGACCAGGCAGCTCAGGCGGCTTCGCAGGCGATGGCGCTGGTAGCCACGCTGGAGGAGCGCCGCCGCGCGGCAGCCTCTTCCCTTTCCCGCATTCAGTCGATGGCCGGCGAAGTCACGCGCAGGATCTATGGGCTGCGCGCCCAGTTGGAGTCGGCGGCGGCGGAGCAGAAACAGCGTGCGGTGGAGAACGAACAGATCGCGGTGCAGTTGCAGGAGTGGAGCGGCGAGCGCGAGCGGATCGAGGCCGGCGAGGTAGGGCTGCGAGCCGAATCGGAAACCATTCGCGCGCGGCTCATGGAAATCGAGGAGGCGCTCAAGGCGGCGCGTCTCGAACTCGACCAGACGCGTGACCGTCGGGCAACGCTGGCGGCCGGCGCGGCAAAGCTGCAATCCGACCTGGAGCACATGTCGGAGACCTGCCTGCAGGAGCTTTCCGCCACGCGGGAGCAGTTGCTGGCCGACGAGGCCGTGGGACGGCTCGGCGGCGAGGAACTCGCCACCGAGGAAACGGCGTACCGCGAACTGCGCACGAGGCTCGAAGGCATGGGCCCGGTCAACATGATGGCCCTGGAGGAGTACCAGGAGACGGCGCAGCGGCACGAGTTCCTGGAAACACAGCGCCGGGATCTGTGGGAGTCGATCGAAAATACGCAGAACACCATCAAGGAGATCGACGCAATCAGCAAGCAGAAGTTCGATGAAGCCTTCGTAGCCATCAACGAGAACTTCCAGAAGACCTTCGCCAAGCTGTTCGGCGGCGGGACGGCCTTCATGAAGCTGACGGACGAGGAGAATTCGGCCGAAAGCGGCATCGACATCGTAGCCTCGCCTCCGGGCAAGAAGCTGCAGAACGTGCTGCTGCTTTCCGGCGGCGAAAAGGCGCTGACGGCGCTGGCGCTGCTGGTGGGCGTCTTCCAGCACCAGCCGAGCCCGTTCTGCATCTTGGACGAGGTCGATGCGCCGCTGGACGACGCCAATATCGCGCGCTTCACCGAACTGGTGCAGGAGATGAGCATGCAGACGCAGTTCATCATCATCACCCACAGCAAGAAGACCATGTCGGTGGCGCCCGTGATGTACGGGGTGACTATGCAGGAGCCGGGCGTCTCCAAGATCGTCTCCGTGCGCTTTGCCGGCGGCGAGCAGGAGAGGCTCAAGACGGGCACGGCGTAAACGGCTGCCGTTATTTCGGAGCACAATAAAGGGCGCTCTGCAAGGAGCGCCCTTTGTCGTTATGATCTGCCGCTAACGTGGGGAACTTCGCGGCAACCTCGCCGGACGACCAGACGCAGTGCGATATACTGCTCTCAGTACTCAAGCCGCCATGGGCGGTTAGCTCAGCTGGTTAGAGCGCCTGCCTTACAAGCAGGAGGTCGCAGGTTCGAGTCCTGCACTGCCCACCATATCTAAAATCAACGGTTTACGCGGAGTTCCTTCCAGGCCGGAATTCTAAGGCAGGGGTCAATCAGCGCAAGCTCTTCCGAGTCCCCTCTTTTCCATGTTTTTACGAACGGCACGGGAACGGCACGGAATCTGAAGCGCGTTTTCGCGGACGCTGTACTGTAGGTTGCCCGCCCAATCTCCGGGATTTCCCCACCTTTCCGAGCCGAGAGGCTATCATTCTTATCACCATGTACGATGCTGAGTGGCTTGAATCTCGGCTAAAGGAACGTGCCGAGAGTCGAAAGCTCGAACGCAAGAAGGCCAGAAACCCGAATCTCACGGTCATCGACGCGAGTAAGTTCACCGTTGAACTTTCGGCTCTTGCGGTCGCGCTCACCAACAAGGTTGAGCGCGAAGGGCCAGAGACCATAGCAAACGTACCCGTCCCGCTCGATATAGGCATCATTCTTCGTCAATTGACGCACTCATACAACCTACTCAGATTTATCAATTCGGATGAGATGCGCTTCGAAAATCTGGCTTATCGTCAGGTTTACAGCTTTGTGGCTTTGCCGATTGTTCGCACACTCATCGATGGGTTCTACAACTGCACCGCAATGCTGGATGACCCGTCCCGTTCACGCGCGTTCCGAGTCAGCGGATACTATCGAATGCGAGAGGCTCTGAAGGGTGATGAAGATAGGTATTCTCGCGACCCGGCGTGGGAACAGTACCTTTTCGAAGCAAGGCGGAACCTGGAGAACGGAATGCGGGCAGATGGCATATCCGATTCTGATATGGATAACAAAGCAAACAGGTGGCCTCTTCTGGGTGAATACATCAGGTTAAAGCCGGACACACCACATAAGGAGCTGCTTCGAAGAGTGAGTTTGGGTCTCTGGCAGGAGTATTCGTCCATCTCCCATACCAGTTTCGACGGTCTTGTCAGCCTGTACCCCTTCATTGCAGGTGACCGTATCCCGCGCGATAAACGTGAAGACTTGGACGATGCCGCCGAGCGGTACATTGCAATGCATATCGGTCGTGCATCCGGGCTTCTGCTCGCGCTCTTGACCGAAATCCAGCACTTTTACAAGTTTGACGGTGCGGAAATCGATGAACGGTTGGGGAAGATATGGGCAGCCGTCATGCCAATACTTGAAGTCCGCGAACTCTATCACTATCGGTATAAGGGGCTGTTGAGGATACCGTTAACGGAACCAGAAGCACCCCTCACTTGACCCGCAGCCTACCAATCACAGGCGTGAGCGAAGCGGGAGCCTGCTTGCAGGATGCCAGCCGGTGTCCACCTATCTGAATTGCAGAACCAGAAAAGACGCTGCCCTTCCAGTGCTTGCATTCAGCAGGAACAATCACTGGCAGCTTAGGATTACGTCCTCCGTACATTTCCCACCCTACATCAGGGGATAGTGCTGGTCTCGGGCGGGCAGACCTGAACGGCGCTGTTCCGCTCGCGTCACTGGAGTTTTACGGGCTCGCTTCATTTCGTGATAGAGAAATTGATCCGAGTGGAAATCTGCACCGTAAAGGATTCCCCCAAATTCAGCTGCTGGCGGCTCAAAGATTGTACCTGAGCGATGGCGAGCGCCTGCAGTGCGAAAGGGCGTACTTCGATCACGTCACCATCCTGCGCCAGATGGGCGCTTGATCCGCCCGAGAAAATTCTCGATTTCCGCGCCCGAACAAGGTAGATTGTCCATTCCGGTTCTACCCTGTTCGGTACGTGCGGCTGGTTGAAGGAACGCCGTGCGTGTGCTTGCGGGGCAAGCTGGGCCTGTCGATTCTTGCGGAAAGGACAACCATGTCGATCGAACTCATGAGCCACACTCCGTCGCGGCGCTCAGCTACGCTATTGAGGCGCCTGTTTGCCGTAGTCTTCATCCTCGCTCTTTTCACCGCTCCCCTGGCTGCCGAGGAGCTGAGCGGTACGCTGAAGAAGATCAAGGATTCGGGCACGATCACCATGGGCGCCCGCGAGGCGATGCCTCCGTTCTCCTATTACGATGCCAACGGCAAGATCGTCGGCTACGCCCAGGAATACTCCTACAAGCTGGTGGATGCGCTGAAAAAAGAGCTCAAACTGCCGAACCTGAAGGTGAACTTCATTCCCGTCACTCCGCAGAATCGCATGACGCTGGTGCAGAACGGCACCATCGACTTCGAGTGCGGCTCGACCACCAACAACCTGGAACGGCAGAAGCAAATCTCCTTCTCGCCGACTTTCTTCATCATCGGCACGCGGCTGCTGACCAAGAAGAGTTCCGGCGTCAAGGATTTTCCCGACCTGAAAGGCAAGACCGTGGTCACCAATGCCGGCTCAACCTCTGAGGCCATCCTGCGGAAGCTGAACGTCGAGAAGAACATGAACATGAATATCGTCGGCGCCAGGGACCATGGCGAGTCGTTCCTGATCCTGGAGACCGGGCGCGCGGCGGCGTTCATGATCGACGACGTTCTGCTCTACGGCGACCGCATGACGGCCAAGCATCCGGAGGATTGGGTGGTGGTGGGCACGCCGCAGTCGTTCGAGGCCTACGGCTGCATGCTGCGCAAGGACGATCCGCAGTTCAAGAAGTTCGTGGACAAGGTGTTCACCCAGATCATGACCTCGGGCGACGCGGCACGCTGGTACAAGAAGTGGCTGCAGTCTCCGATCCCGCCCAAGGGACTCAATATGAACTTCCCCATGAGCCCGCAGGTGGCGGAGGCCTTCAAGCATCCGAACGACAAGGCTTTGCAGTAAGTCTGCTGCTTATTTCGCCGGCTCGGCCGTTGTCTCATAGGGAGATAACGGCCGGGCCGAGGCAGGTGCTCGCGTTGACGTTTGAGCCGCTTCCCGTATAATTGAATCAGGTTGGGGACGTAGTTCAGTTGGTTAGAACGCTGCCCTGTCACGGCAGAGGTCGCGAGTTCGAGTCTCGTCGTCCCCGCCATTCTTTTCAAGGACATGCAAATCCGGCATAACCTCTTTCGCCGGATTTGTGCCGTTGTTTGTGTCGTAACCCTCGGTTTTGCCCTTCCCCGAGGTCTGATCTGCTCGCTTGCTGGAGATGGCTTCCAGTGCGTTGCGCTTGGCCTCTAGACGAACGTGTGAGTAGTGGGCAAGCATCTTGGGCGAGACGTGCCCGGCAATCGCCATAATCGTTTGATCGCTGGCTTGGGATTCGGCCAATTCGGTAATCGCATGATGGCGCAGATCGTGGAAGCGCAGCCCGGCTGTGGTGCTGTTCACCTTGGAGATGTCGGCTTTGCATTTCTCATTGCAGCAGGCGGCCGCCGGGTCTTGAAGCGTACTGCAGGCAGGGCAGGAAATGGCCTTAGTTAACTTCCGCCAAGCGGAGCGCCAACCTGACATGGGCTTGGTTGGGTCGGGCTTGCTTGCGCCCTCAGCGTGAGGAAACAAATGCCAGTCAGGCAAGAGGGAATCACCAAAGAGCTTTTTGGAGCGTTCCCGCAGCCGAAGTACAGCCGAATAGGCGTCGAAGTTCAAGGGTATAATCCGCTCGCCGGCTACGGTTTTGGAGCGCTGAATCGTGAGGGTTCGCTCCATCAAGTCTACGTCCCGCCAGCGTAGCTGCTTCAGTTCGCATCCCCTCATTGTGCTATTCAGCGCCAAGACAGATGCAAGATACGCGGTCTCCCACTCGGAGCGACTCGCAGCGATGCGGAGTAGGCGCAGTTTCTCATCCGATGCTAACGCTCGCCCGATATCCTTCCGTTCTGGCAAGTGCGGTACTTCGTCTGCCACGAAATGCCAGCGCTTCGCTCGTTTCAGAACCCGACGCAGAATGCCAATCTCCATATTCACAGTCGTGTTGGATATTCCTTTTGCTTTGCGCTCGCGAATGTAGTCTAGGATGGTCTCAGCGGTAATCCGATTCACCGTTGTTGTGCCGAAGAATGCGCGCAAAGGGTTGGCGTGGTCCGACTCCGAACGATGGCTCCGAGCGGCTACGCGCGCCGAGCGATCGGCTAGATAGCGGTCTAGCAGGCTGCTGAAAAACTACTCCCAATCCACAGGCTAGTTGTGTTAACGAGAAGTATGCGAGGAGCGGATCATCAGCAGAGTGACATGTTCAGTTATCTGTCGCCGGAGACGCGGGTGCGGAAAGACCATCCGCTGCGGGTGGTCCGGACGATGGTAGACGCGGTTCTCCACGAGCTGTCGCCGCGGTTCAACCGGATGTATGCCAGCGAAGGACGGCCGTCGATTGCGCCGGAGAAGCTGTTGCGGGCGCAATTGCTACAGATGCTGTACTCAATCCGCAGCGAACGGCTGCTGATCGAAGAGATCGACTACAGCATTCTGTTCCGCTGGTTCGTGGGGCTGAACCTGGACGAAGAAGTTTGGGATGCGACAACGTTCACCAAGAACCGGGACCGACTGCTGGAGGCGGATGTGGCCAAGCAGTTTCTGGCGCAGGTGGTGAAGCAGGCGCGGGCGAAGGGCTTGACCTCGGATGAGCACTTCACCGTCGACGGCACGTTGCTGGAAGCTTGGGCGGGGGTGAAGAGCTTTCAGCGGAAAGAGGGAAAGAATCCTCTGTCTGACGATGACGATCCCGGCAATCCGACGGTGAGCTTCCATGGGGAGAAGCGGTCGAACCAGACGCACGAGTCGAAGACCGATGCGGATGCGAAGCTGGCACGGAAAGGGGATGGCAAGGAGTCCAAGTTGAGCTACAGCGGCAATCTGTTGGTGGAAAACCGGAACGGACTGATCGTGAATGCGATGGCCTGGGAAGCCAACGGCACGGCCGAGCGCGATACCGCGCTGCTGATGCTGGAGCAGATTCCTGGCTGCCAGCCAGTGACGGTGGGCGGCGACAAGGGCTTTGACACGCGAAACTTCGTGGCCGAATGCCGCCATATGCAGGTTACGCCGCACGTGGCGCGGAATGAGAACCGGCCGGGCGGAAGTGCCATCGACCAGCGAACGACGCGCCATGCAGGCTACGGTGTCAGCCAGCGGAAGCGAAAACGGATCGAAGAATGTTTTGGTTGGCTGAAAACGATTGCTCTGCTGCGCAAAGTTCGGCATCGCGGAACCTTCAAGGTGGACTGGGTGTTCACCTTTGCTTGCGCGGCCTACAACCTGGTGCGCCTGAGGAACCTGTCGGTTCAGGCGGCGTAATCGAAGGAAGAAGTGTGTCTGCTGGGGAAAAGAAGTTCACCAGCCAGCAGGCAGAGCCCAAAACGAACTCTCCCCCCGATACAGTCGAAAGACAAACTGGGACAGAGTTCATTGCGGATCACAGCTTTTTCAGCAGCCTGCTAGAGCTTCCGATATGTCCAGTCGCGAGAATTGCTGGCTGACAGGAGCCAGTTTCCCCTGACTCGCTTGAGTAATCAGCTCCTTTTCTTTCGCCTGAGCTTGACGCCAGTCTTTTGTTTCGAGCGATTGTCGATATCGTTGTCCGTCTACGCTGAAGTCTGTCCACCACCGCTTTCCACGCTTAAATAGTGCCACAATTACACCTCTCCCTCTTTTACTCCCAATTCAGAAATTCGACGATCTATCTCCGCGGTTACGTCGCTCAGGTCGAGTGTGTAGTAAACATTCCCACCCGGTGTAATTGGGGGACGTCCCGAGCGGAAGAAACCCAGCTTTGGTCCCTGTGCGGTGCGAATTAACTTTATTCCGGTGTAGACTTCTCCCCGCTCATCGAAGTCGATTAGATGCTGATCATCAATATTTTTCAAAACCTGAGCGATCAACTTCGGCGCGAAGCCATCCTTCAGAAGAAAGGCGGCGATCCCTATGCGATATACGTCTTTAGTTGTGAACCATCGACGTGATCCTTTCCCCTCGCCGAGCTGTCCAGGTTCAAATCGATAACGTCTGCAATCGAGCAAATTTTGTAACTTCGAAACCTCGATGCCAACGAGCTTCGCCACCGCCCCAGCGCTGAACTGAGGGGTCCGGTACTCTTCGCCTACAAGGATTTCAAACGCTTTTCTCGGCATAGAATTCCATTCCACTGTAGTAACCTAATTAGTATACTACGCATCTAAAGGGGTGGGTCAAGATAAATCTTGATCAAGATTGAGAGGGCAGAATCGATGAGTGCTGCACCTGTTTTGATGGACATAAATGATGTCGCGAAGGCTTTGCGGGTGTCTCCCCATACAGTTCGCCGTTGGGCGAGTCAAAGAAAACTGTTGAAGGTGAAATTGGGTGCCCGGACTCTGTTTGACCCGGCTGACGTTGCTCGCTTTGTTGAGCAGGCGCGCGCAGCCGCTGAACCGAAAGATAAATTGCCGAAGCAAGTTTAGAAGTTGACGATAAAACCGCAAACGGCGAAGGCGAGCACCTCCACATTCAAGTTGAATCCGGTGCCGGTCGTTCAGCGGCTGCTTTCTACCACAGCGTGAGGCATCTGCGGCGAGTGATGACACGAGTAACGAGCAAAGGGCCAAGTGAGCACGCCCTCTTCTAATTCCAATAGGCCAGCAGGATCGACTCAGCCGCCCACGCCGCAAATTATGTGCCCAGAAGCCAGAAATACCGCCGATCAGTCACAGCCTTCTCCTCCGTCGGTCGTGGTCTCTCGCAATGGTCGCCAAAGCAACCCAATAATCATCGGGCCAACACCAAACGAGATTGGTAAGGTCGCCGAAAGCAGGCTCTATGACACCAAATTTCCCGAGTCAGCGTATCTAGGACTAGGTGCCAAATTTGCCGACTTTTACGATCGGCGATCTGAGCCGCCAAAAGAATTTTTCTATCTAGAGTTCTTGGTACAAGCCGGGGGTATGTTGAGTGGGCGCATCAAAGCCAATTTCCCTTACTCTGTACAGCCTAGACTTTACCTCCTGAAGATAGGGCCTGCGGGTTGGGGGCGAAAGAGTTTCTCCAGCGAAGTCACTCTGGATCTCATCGACAGAGCCAACAGGATCTTGCATCCTGGACCACTTACTGACTGGGACGATCCGGAGGCCGGACCCAGCGATAGGTTTCAAAAGCCCTTGCATATCGTCTCTGGCGCGGGCAGCGGTGAGGGACTGGTCAAGATCTTCGACAAATATCACAGGGTATTATTCCATCTGGATGAACTGCGGCGCTTGGAACAAAAGCTGGCTATTCAGGGCTCAACTCTTTTGACAGCATTGACCGAGCTGTTCAGCAAGAACAACTACCAGAACCTGGTGCTGCAAAACCCCATCAATGTCCGAAACGCACATCTAGTGTTATCAGCGAACACCACAACAAAGAATTTCGAATCGATGATCAAAGGCAGCGAGATGGTGAGGTCAGGTTTTTTTGGCCGCGTGTTATTAGCTGCAAACGAAACAGAAAAGCGTTTTACGCGATCCGACTTTCCCGAAGCTGATCTTAATGTTCTTGCGAACGAATTTGCTGAGATTCTCAGGGCCGCGCCGTCCCTTGATCCAGAGACCGGTCTTCCTAAGGAGCAAAAGACCCTCAACTTAGCTCCCGATGCTTATGAACTGTGGGACAAGTTCTACCAGACGGTTGAGCGCAATGAGGAGACGGAGAGATTCGACACCTATGGCCAACGGCTGATGGCAATTCTGGCCTTCACGTCGGGCAAATCTGAAGTCGATGTACAGGTTGTGTCAAGGGCGGAATAAAAGTAGTCCACTAGGGCGGAGCAAAAGGGAGCCAGTGTAGTTAGGTAGAAGCGAGAGGGAATTTGCGAGGGAGAGGGGCCTCTGGAGCGTAGCGGAAGAGGCCCTTCTCCCTCGCGGCGCGTTCGGCGGGCGGATCAGCGCCTTGCGGGTGGCTCTCGTTTGCGCCGGCTTTGCTTGAGGCGGTAGCTGTCGCCGTTCATCTCCAGGATGTGAACATGGTGGGTGAGGCGGTCAAGAAGGGCGCCTGTGAGGCGTTCGGAACCGAATATCTCGGTCCACTCCTGAAACGGAAGATTGCTGGTGACCAGCGTGGAGGCGCGTTCGTAGCGCTGGCTGACAAGTTCGAACAGCAGCTCGGCGCCGGTTTTAGACAGCGGCACGAAGCCCAGTTCGTCGATGATCAACAGTTCGTAGGCGGCTAGTTGTTTCTGGAAACGCCGCAGTTGCTTTTCGTCTCGTGCCTCGATCAGTTCGCTGACCAGGGCGGCGGCGGTGGTAAAGCACACACGGTGACCGCGCTGACAGGCAGACAAGCCGAGGGCCAGAGCGATATGCGTCTTACCTGTACCGCTATTACCCAACAACAACAGGTTCTCCTTGCGGAAGAGAAACTCCGCGCGTGCCAGCTCCAGGACCAGAGTTTTGTTCAATGATGGAATGGCGAGGAAGTCGAAGCTGTCCAGGCTCTTGACCACCGGGAAGCGGGCTTGACGGATGCGGCGTTCGACGGCGCGGCGGTCGCGGTCGAGCAGTTCCAGCTCGGTGAGACGCAGCAGGTAAGTTGGAAAATCAGACTTGTCGACGGCGCACTGGCGCGCGACCTTGTCGTATTCGCGCAGAATGGTGGGCAGGCGCAGTTGCTGGAGGTGGTGTTCCAGCAGCAGTTGCGGCGTAGCCGGTGAAGGCTCGGACTGGGCGCTCATCGCCTCACCTCCGTCTCTGTACTGGCAGAGGTGGACAGCAGAGCCATGTAATCGGCGGCCTGGGTGGCACGAACCGTGGTCGGCGGCAGATGCGGCCAGTTGTCCAGATCCAGCCGCGGCGGCCGGCGCTCGATGCGGCACAAAACCAGGTGGCGCACCGCGTCGAAGCTAATCGCGCCCAGATGCAACGCTTCTTCGATAGCGGCCGTAACGTCGGCAAAGGTAAAAGTCTCCAGTAGGCGCAGCACCTGGATGTACTCGCGGCCGGCGTGTTTGCACAGCCGCGCCTCCAGCAGACGGCGCAGCGTGTGGAAGCACTCAGGCAGCGGCCAACCTAGCAGCGGCGCGGCCTGATCCAGAGCCCGGCTCTTGTGTTCGAGCAGGGCCAGGTAGTGCAGCGGATCGTAGATCGCGCGCTCACGCTCGTAACTGCGCTCATGGATGGCAATCACTTCGCTCGCACAGCAGATCACCACCTGATCGACATAGCCTTTGACCAGCACCTGACGATGTCCGTAGCTGGTCGGCACCGAATAGTCGTTGGTGCGGTAACGCACCAGGGAGAGCGAGCTGACGCGCACGGTGAGCTTTTCGCAGGCTTCGTAGGGCGTGCTGGGCAGCGGCAGCATCGCCGCCAAGTCGCGCACAAAGCGTTCGCCGATGGTCTCATCGTGGCCGCGCAGACGACGCAGGCGGCGAGCCCGGCACTCGGCTTCCAGATGCGCGTTCAGCTCCTGCCAACTGGCTGCTCGTGGAACCGGAACCATGAAGTTGCGCCGCGCGTAACCCACCAGGTTCTCCACCTTCCCCTTGTCGTTGCCCTTCGCCGGGCGTCCGAACTTCTCGGCAAACAGGTAGTGGCTTTGTAGCTCGGAGAATGCTCGTGTCTTCTGCCGCTGGCCGTCGCCCAGAGTGCGCGCCACCGCCAGCCGGGTGTTGTCGTAGAGAATCCGCGTCGGCACCGCACCAAAGTAGGCGAAGGCGCGGACGTGCCCTTCCAGAAACGCTTCCGTCGTCTCGGCGGGAAAGGCGCACACAAAGCAGTCGTCCGAATGTGGCAGATCGAAGACCATGAAGTGCGCCTTCTGCTCTACGCCGGCCATCACCACCAGCGCTTCGCCGAAGTCGGCCTGCGCCTCGCCCGGCGCATGGCTCAACGGCACAAACATCTCCTGGCTCGCGAGCTTCGACTGCCGCACGTAGTCCTTCACGATGGTGTAGCCACCCGTAAACCCATGCTCGGCCCGCAGCCGATCGAAGATCCGTTTGGCCGTGTGACGCTGCTTCTTCGGATGTAGCTTGTCCTCTTCCACAATGGCGTCGATCACACCCTGCCACGGACCAAGCTTCGGTCGCCGCACCGGCTGCTGCCGCCGATACCCCGGCGGCAAGGAATACGCCAACATCTTGCTCACCGTCTTGCGAGCCAGCCCAAACTCCCTCGCCACCCAACGCCGGCTCCGCCCTTCGACCAGAACCGCCCGCCTCACTCGTGCATACAGTTCCACTGTGTACATCCTTTCGATGTCCCACGGAAAGCACACTTCGCCCACGGCAACGAACCTGGTTCGTCACCCCTAGAATGCCTGGCTTGTCCGGGAAACCAAAATCTGGCGGGTGGACTACTTTTACTCCGCCACATCACCCCGCTCACGCGGCGTAACGTGGCTCATTTTTGCACCGGCGATTACAGCCATGCTCAAGTCCCGTTTCCTTGACTTTGAAATCCAGCTTCACGGCCTTACAGCCCGGCCAAAGAGCAAGACCTGAGAGGTTTCTCACATGAAGGAAGCCCCTGGTACACACAGATGTTGATGGGCGTATGTCTGTGTGCTACTCTGCCGCGCATGGAGGAGCCCAACTCCCCGAACTTCGTCGCAATCGATGTGGAGACCGCTAACGCTGATTTGGCACCGTGCCAAAACAGCCGGTGGTATTAGTTCCTGCCCATTTTTGACTGCCTCATAGAGGGCGAGGAACCACAAGTACTTGTCTTTGTGTGCGGGGCTCTCAGCCATCAACATGCTGGCACGAGTCGCTGCCGAGGCACCCCACATTATGCTGAAAGGATTGGCAATGTTCCTGTCACGGAAATGCAGAAGTGCAGTGCCAAACGGGCCATGTGCAAAACGAGCCAGCCAATATTCATCGGGAATTTCCACATCGTCTGCAATAACAACGGCAGGAATGCCAACCGATTTTTCCAGGTTCACCGCACGAACGAGAGCGTCACTCGCAACAAGTAAATGATCCCCCTGCCGCTTTTCCCAATAGCGACCTTTGGTGATTGCACCACGGATCATAAGGTTATTTTGTAAAGCCAAAAACCATAACATCTGCACTGCAACCAGGAGCCTTGCAAGCGAGTCCGCCGTCAAAAGAATGGCATCCGAATACATAGTCGCTTTAACTTCATTGAAGTGAAAATCCGAGGACAAGGATTCCCCGAATTGTTTGTAGACTTCGAGGGCTTGATCGAAATCAACCAATATTCGGTTCGAGAATCCGAGAATATCGCAGAAAACGACATAGCGGTTATCCGCATCAGGAGCCACTTGCGTTGCGGGCGGGGAAGGGTTGCTCTCTTCGGTCATAGGAGCGGCACCAACCTTTTACCTTTCCATCCGTAAAGGTTGTCATTGTGAATTCACTATCATCCAAACCAAGGCGAAATAGCCAATAACGAAACAAAGCAACGTGCTGATGCCTAGCGCTTGGTTTCTTGCATATCTGAATCGAGTATAGGATTGCGCGCCCTGATGCCTGTATCCTTCATAATTAAGTATCTCGAACAACATAAATAAAATTCCGTAGAGGACACAAAAAGCCAAAATAAACAACGGCGAGGCGAAGACCCACGGTAAACGCCCACTTGTCCGAAACGCAGATGAGCCCACAAGAAGTACAATCGAGCCTGACGCTAGGCCAACAATAACCTCTGCAACTCGTAAGTAAAGAGACAGTAATTTCTCGAATGACCCTTTCTGGCCGTGAGCATCGAAATGATAGCTACCTTCGGGTGTTCTCCAGTGCGCAATAATCCAAATGAGCAGGAAAATACCGACCCCCACTAACAAGCCGCTGGTACCAGGACGTAAGTGCATCAATAATATCAATGTTTTTTCGCCACAGCTAAAGCCGGTTTCGCGGTGCGTCTCAGTTTGCTGTACCGGTTCCGTGCCTTCCTCTGGAGTTCCTTGGTGCCGGAAAGCCGCGTTAGAAAATCTTCTGTCGCTTCTTGCAATGCACTAAAGAAATTCAAGAGACCAAACGAAATCACGCCTTTGTCTGCGGTTATGCCTTCATTGCCGGGTGTGATTGCAACCTGGAACAGATTCCAGCTATGGACCAGGGCGTGCCGATAGAATCTCAATATGCCAAGCGCAAATGGCTTATATTCCTCACGAAAATGTGCGCGGACAAAAGGGGGAATCTGTTTTCCGCACAATGCGCCATAGCCGTAGGACGAAATTGCATCCAGCGCACACAACATCGAGATGGCAAGCACATGCCCACGATGTTCGAGGCTGTCGTTACGAGCCTTGGCGTCCTCGATGACATTATTAATTTCCATTAGCATCGAGACTTCGAAAATTCTTTTCAGCACGTTTGTAAATTCATGCTGGTCGGCTGGCGCTTCCGGCCATGCGCTGGGCTGCCAGGGGACAAATCCAACGAGATCGGTGAGTGAGCCGAAACCGCTGGCGGGTGGGGAAGCGAATGGTGAAGGCGGCGTAAGATTGAGTTTGTAGAGCATGAGAATCTCCGCTCAGCCCATTTTGCGGCTTTTCCCGACCCTGCACCAAGATTTCTTAGCAATATTTAGCTATGTTTAGCGATCCCAGAACGGCATTGGAGAGGTCAGATTGGACAAAATAGACAAAAGCCGCAATTTCTGCGGCTTTGTAACCTCTTGATATTCTGCAACTTGCTTATTTCTGGCGATTTCCCTTTACAAATAGTGCGGAAGGCGGGACTCGGCTCCATGCGCTTTGTAGTCTGTGTGTCGAAGTGGGTACACCGAAGATTTGGACCAGCGTCATCATCGAAAATCCCTTGGCGTCATTTTCCCAATCGTCTCGTTCAGCAGCTTGGCCAGCCGTAGCCCAGCGAGAGCCATTTGCCTGTCCACGATCCTGATTTGCTGCTGGTAGTACCCCCCGTTCAGAAACGCTTTATCAGGCACCCAGGCAGCCTGAGCCAGCCGCGCCGATTCATTCGCCCATTGCTCCGGTGTGCCGCCATTCAGAGATTCCAGATGTTCTGATTTGATCAGTTGCTCCAACCGCTCTGCGTAGTCCTCTCGGCTCAGATCAGCTTGTTGGATCAGGCTCGTGTCCCAGACTCCGTGCAGGTTGCACTCGTACCTGCCGCAACGGTTGCTTTGCAGAAACCAGACGTGAATCCCGTTCCCGCCAGCCGCCTCTTTCACTGCGTGCATAGGCTGGTGAACATCGCCAACGAAATGCACCACGAATTTCAGTACTTCAGCTCGTTGTTCTCGGGACGCATTTTTGTCGGCCAGTACCTTCAGAAAATCGCCGACCTTTTCGACCACGCAACTCTTGGGCACAGGGCAGTCCCGGCTGGCGTCGTATTTGGAGCCCAGCGGGATATTCACGTAGTGCCAGGGTGCAGTCTCCGGTCGCTCTTTGCGAATTTCATCGGCCCAGTTGGCAATCGAATACAGGTGGTTGTTGCCAATCAGGCTCTGGACCACAACCTTCGTTGTCTGATCGAGATGATTTTCCGCAATGGTGGCGATGATCTGGTGGCCTTCCCGGCCCCAGCTCCAGCAGATGCTGGGCAGGAACGCCACTGCGATGACGAACAGACTCAGAGTTCTTCGCATTTCAATTCTGGCGAATTGTCTCAAAACGGGAAAAAGGATGGAACATGTCTTTTCGGGCTGCTCACGCACATGTGAGGCTCCCGCAGTATTGACTTGCCAAACCGTTGGCCAGCGGTACAATTCGGCAAAATCAGGCAATAGGAAAAGATACATGAAAAGAACGCTGCCGTTGCTGATTTTCTTCGTACTCTCCTGTGCGCCGTTGACGAACGCCATCAACGCAAGCGATTTTCACGAAGTGCTGGGATATACGGTGTTGGCATGTACTAATGCCTCTGGTGAGTTGGAGGGGGCTGACTTCGATAAGATCGTAAAGTTAGATAATGGAATGATCTTCGAGTTCCATACCTACTCGTATTTTTACGCCTATCACCCCGATGTGGTGGTATTTGCAAAGTCCGTACAATACGGCGGGAAATCGGTCATCGTTTACAAACTGTTGATCGAAGATGAAGATGAGTTCTTTGATGTAACACGGATACGTTAGGAGGCATCCACCAGGAGGCAATACCGATGCTTAATTTCAATTCGTTTTTGCGTCGTTTAGTTCTCGTACTGATCTCGTCGGTTCTGTTCCTCTCTGGAGTTCACCTCGCTGCCGAAAACATCTATACCCCCGATCAGGCCAAAAGCCATATTGGGGAACGGGCCACGGTCTGCGGCATGGTGGCGAGTGCTCATTTTGCTGCCCGAAGCAAGGGACAGCCGACCTTCATAAATCTCGACAAGCCCTATCCAAACCAAATCTTCACGATTCTGATCTGGGGCAGTGACCGCGCCAAATTTGGCAACCCCGAGCGGGACTATTCCATGAAGGAAATGTGCGTCACCGGGACAATTCAGGAGTTTCGAGGCACTGCTGAAATCGTTGCACGCAGCCCATCGCAGATTGCAGTCAAATAGAAGTGGGAACATTACTAGGGCTGGTAACGGTTCAAGTTATGCCAAGTGAGTTGTTCGGCTGATGGTCGATATGCTGGCGCGTCCGGCAGCAGGATTCGTTTTCCGTGTAGGGCGTAGTACTCCTTCCCGTTATCAAACTCGTCCTTGAGGCGGCGGCTAACCTCGACAGCATAATCTGGGGTGACGGTCAGATAGCCCCGGTCAAAAAGTGTATGAACATCTTGGCGAAGCAGAAGTCCGTTAGTTGGGTTGTGTGTTCCGCCCTCTGAATATGGCTGAATGTGCGCGGCCTCTAGCACATGCAGCACATGAGAATTCGTCAAGGCACACTGCCGTTTGTAAACATCTGTCACGATGACTCGGAATGCCCCTTGACCAAGCCGTGGAAGAACAGTCTGGGGCTGACCAAATCTGCCATCGCCAACCGCCATCGGAGGCTCTTGCAAGGGCAAAGCTCTGGATCGCAGCCGCAATTCTACTTCGACCCAAAGCTGCTTTCCGACCTCTTCGTCTGTCGAGAAACCCTTGCCTTGCACAATTGGCTTGTGCCAATTCGGGACAGGAATCCATTCCTCGCGGGCGAAGAAGAATGGGCTTTGGAGAAGAATGCACCCTATCGTGAAATCGGATGCCGTACTGGGTTCGACCCTTCTGTACTTTTCAATTCTCCGGCGCATTTCGGCCTGACTAGACGCGCCATTCTTCTGTTCAAAAGCTGACCACGCGAAGCTGACCGGGAGCGCAGTATAGTGGCTAAAAAAGCCACCTCCAACGATGAAGTCGTTTGGAGAATGCAGCTTAAATAAAAGTGGTTCGCCGGCTGAGAGCCGACGAAAAGAACCCGATCCGCTTGGTTGCCAAAAATTGACCTCGTCTGGGCGTAGCTCTGAGAGATAGTCGAACCAGTCCGAGTCGGTGATGGCGACGTAGAGCTTCATCAACAAGAATGGTTTCGCGGACGCTCAGAATGTTACCATTCTCGCTGCCGAAATTTAAGTCTCAGTTATCGTCGTTACCTTTAACAGCAAATGAGGAGCATTGATTGGATACCAAACAGATTCTCGCCCAGCTACGTTCCGAACGTGATCGCCTCGACCAAGCCATCGCGGCACTCGAATCATTGAACTCGACAGGACGGCCAAGTCGCGGCACCAGGACTGCCCTGAAGCCACGCAGGAAACGCCGCCTGACCGCTGCTGGCCGCAAACGCCTATCAGAAATGATGAAAAAGAGATGGGCTGAACGGCGTAAGAAGGCAGCAAAACCTACCCCGAAGAAGGCGCGTGCCCGTCGCCGGATGAACGCCGCAGCTCGGAAGCGCATGTCTCAGATGATGAAGGCTAGGTGGGTGGCAAGGAAGAAGCTGGCGGCTAAGAAAACAGCAAAGGCTAAAGCGAAGAAAGCGACAGCAGTAGCCGCGAAAGTCCCTGTTAAGACTGCAATGGCAGGAGCGGAATAGGGAATTCAAGCCTACGTTCTGGCTGGCGGTCCGACCAAAATATTTGTGACATACTTTGTGCCATAACCCCTTTGTGCAAGCGTGGAGAACTGCTGCTCAGTCGAGGTTGGCACAGCTCATGCGTTAGAGTAGACAGGCTTGTATTCCGAATACGTTATGCTCACTCAGGCTTATTCCTGCTCTTTGCTGCCTGAGTCGTTGGAAGAACTGTCACGGCAGAGGTCGCGAGTTCGAGTCTCGTCGTCCCCGCCATTCTTTCCCAGCCGTTCTGGTAAATCGAATATTTTTTCGGCAGGAATGCAACCAGCTATTCGGCTGGTTTTTGTTTTTAGCGGGACATGTTGATCAGCTGAAGGCTACTGCGCTGCGGTTTGCGCCGTTCACTTCCACTTATTAGATAGGAACTCCACTCCCATGACTCCAGCGATGCGGTGGCGCACCAGCGCGCGGGTGCGAATCCAGGGCGACTTGGGTTCCAGACGATAGCGCAGGTCCAACTCGGCTCCAACCGGAAATTCCCGCGGCCCGGTGAAGGCGAGGCCGCCAGTACTGTAATTAAATCCCTGGCCGTCGTGCAGGCGCCGGCCATATCCGTAGCGAACCTCGAACTGCGCGGTCGAGCGCGGGCTGTGCCGCCGCTCTTCGGGTTGCTGCGCTGAACCAGTGGTTTCCAGTTTGCCGATCAGAACTTTTTCCAGGCGTTCTTTCTTGTCCAGCGATGGAAGCATGCGCTCGGCCGAGCACAGAGAGGAGATGAGCTGCTGCTGGCGCTCGGTCAGCACCTGTTCGGAGAGCACCGAGAAGTTGCGGAAGATCCACATCAGGCGGAGGCGCTCCAGGAAGGACGGCATTACATACTGGATGCCATTGTCTGTGGAAACCTCAAGAAAGCCATTGCTCAGTTTCGCCGGCAACATGTCCGCATCTCTCTCCAAAGCACTGAAGATGTTCGCGATAGGAGCATATCCAGAGAACCAGATGCCCGCAAGGTGGTGCAAACGTTACGAAAGGGTATTGTCCTGCCGTGAAAGTATGCGGATTTCGGTTGTTTTACGCATTGTTGGAGCGTTTTTCCCACCCCAGCGAGCGAAAACCGCGCTTGCCGGGGACCCCCGGAGCAGGAACGGTTTTTCTCGAGTCGTGACTAAAGTCATCTACCGCTGGCGCTTGCGTGGCTAGTCTGGATTCGTAAAGGAGCAAGCGATGAGTGAACTGATCGATAACCGGGCTCAGCGGATTAACGCATTAAAAGACATCATCAAGCACCTGCACTCGGGAGCGCCCGCCGAGCAGGTCAAGATCCAGTTGCGGCAAATCGTGAAGCAGACCGACGCGGGCGAGATCATGGCGATGGAGCAGGAGTTGATGGCCGAGGGCATGCCGGTGGAAGAGGTACGCTCGATGTGCGATCTGCACTCGCAGGTCACCCGCGAAGTGCTGGTCCAGATTCCTTCTGCGCAGCAGCTTGCGCCTGGGCACCCGGTGGATACCTTCCGGCGAGAAAACGACGCGCTGCGGGAGGCGCTCACCCGTCTGCGCACGGCCCTGGCCGACCTTCGCGCCCTGCCCGACGATAGTGAGGCCAGCACGCCGCTCTTCCAGTTGCGCCAGGCATTCAACGATCTGATGGATATCGAGAAGCACTACCAACGCAAAGAGCACGCGCTGTTCTCCTTCCTGGAAAAGCATGGCATCACCGGCCCTTCCAAGGTGATGTGGGCCAAGGATGATGAAATCCGCGCCATGCTCAAGCAGTTGGGCGAAATGCTGCACAAGCCTGAGGCTCGCGCCGCCGATTGGAAGGCAGATCCATACAAGCTTGCCATGACGGCCGCCAACGCGGTCGAGGAGATGATGTTCAAGGAAGAGCAGATCCTGCTGCCGATGTCGCTCAGCACGCTGACCGAAGACGAGTGGGGCGAGATCTGGGCGTCTTCTCCGAAATACGGCTGGTGCCTGGTAGAACCGCGCGTGGGCTACGCGCCTCCCGAACAAGTCATGCAGGAGGCGCTAAGTGTGCCGGCGGGTGGCGCGCTTATGCTGCCCAGCGGCAACATCACCCTGGAACAACTCACGGCCATCTTCTCTACCCTGCCGCTGGATTTGACCTTTGTGGATGCCGACGACCGCGTCGCCTTTTTTACCGAAGGGCCGGAGCGCATCTTCGCCCGCAGCAAGGCGATCATCGGGCGCAAGGTGCAGCATTGCCATCCGCCGCGCAGCGTGAACGTGGTCGACCAAATCCTCTCCGATTTCCGCGCCGGCCGCCAGAATGTGGCGGAGTTCTGGATCGACTTCCACGGCAAGTACGTGCACATCCGCTACTTCGCCGTGCGCGACAAGGAAGGAAAATATCTAGGCACGCTGGAGCTGACGCAGGATATCAAGCCGCTGCGCGACCTGCAGGGCGAGCGCAGGCTGTTGGAATATGCGGCGAAGGCCATTTAAGATTTCAGATTTTCAATTTCAGATTGTAAGGATGCGGCTCGCCTTGGTTGTTCAATCTGAAATCTGAAATCAAAAAATCTTAAATGGGAAACTTCACCCCGCACTGTTCGCCTTCCTGTTGCAGCTCCTTCGCGATGGCGGCGGCCATCGGGATGCCCTCCTTCAGCCACTTCTCCCGCCGGCGAAGCTCGATCTCGCCGGGCAGGAAGATCTCCGGAACGCCCTTGGCCGGGGTGCTGTTCTTGATCTCGGTGATCATGCGGTCCATTTCGCCGCGGAAGCGGTCGAGCGAGGTAAAGGCCTCGATGTTGATGGCGGCGAAGACGTGGCTGACGCAGGCCGGCTGGTCGAAGTCGGTGTATAGGTCGCGCACGTGCGGACCGAACAATGAGCCCGACAACACCGCGCTGAGGACGTCGATCACCAGGGCGATGGCCGATCCCTTGGGACCGGCGGCGGGCATCACTGAGCCAAGCACGCCCTCCGCGGGATCGGTGGTCGGCTCGCCTTCCTTGTTCAGCGCCCAGCCCGGCGGAATGGGCTGCTTCTTCTTGGCCGCTACCACCAGCTTGCCGCGCGCCACAATGCTGGTGGCGAGATCGGCGACGACCGGCAGTTGCCGTCCGGCGGGAATGGCAACCGCCAATGGATTGGTCCCGAGGTAAACGTCTCTTCCACCCCACGGCGCCATGCGCGCCTTGCTGTTGGTGGCGGCCAGGCCGATCATTCCGCGACCCAGAGCCATCTCGGCATAGTAGCCGGCAATGCCGTTGTGATTGGAGTTGCCGACGCTGACCATGGCGATTCCGGTCTGCGCGGCCTTGTCCATCGCCATCTCCATCGCCTGGCGCGAGACATAGGCGCCCATGGAGTTGCAGGCATCCAGCGTCGCCGCCGAGAGCCGCTGGGAAACCATTTTCATCTCGAAGTTCGCGCGCACGATGCCCAGGCGGATGCGCTTCAGATAGAGCGGCAGCCGGCTGGTGCCGTGCGAATCGATCCCCTTCAGATCGGCATCCACCAGGTTGTCGGCAGTGACGAACGCCTCCTCCGGCTTCATGCCTGCCTTCTCAAATAGCTTCGCGCCAAAATTCCGCAGCGCGTCCGCTTGCACGATGACGACGTCATTCACTGGATCACTCACTTGCGTTGTTCCTTTCTTGTCGTTCCGCTCTCAGCCTTCCCGGCCGGCGGGCTCAACTTTCGGCAAGGGTTCTTTTCCCGAGGCCTCAGCCGGACTCAGCCGCAACTTCTGGTACATACGCATGGGGATGAGCAAGAGCCAGAACGGAACCATGTATATGGCCGACACCAACGGCTCAATGGCGCCAAAAAATTGGGCGGCGAAGACCATCGACAGAACATTGTTGGGCATGGCAATGGCAATCAAATAGCTGAGCTGCTCGCGAACCGGCATGCGCCAGGAAAACAAAAGCGCCGCCAGGAAGGAGACGGCCGCCACCGCGAAGGAAGCCACCAGGGCCACGCCGATGATGGAGGCTTGCCGCCGGAAGACGTCGGCGTAAGCGGAAAAGATGCCCAGCATCTGCAGGCTGATGATCAGCAACGACGCCGGATAGCGGAGAGCCAGGAGACGGTCGGCCGCCCGTGGAAAGCAGCGCTTCAGCAGTTCGGCCACGATAAATGGGATGAACACAACCAAGCTCAACGTGCGGACCATGGCAGTGAAAGAGATGACCATGGTCCGTCCGGCAAGAAGCTTGACCAGCGCGGGTAGCGTCACCGGAACCAGAAAGCAACTGCTGGCCATTCCCACGATTACGAAAGCTGTATTGGCCGCCAGCATCTCCGAAATCAGCGGCGACATGACGGCCGGAGAAATTCCGGCCAGCAATAGCGCGGCCAGAGCATGACTTGGAAAAAGCCACTCAAAGATGAAGTAGACCGCCAATGGCAGCACGATCATCTTGGCAGCGAGCAAATAAGCGATAGAGCCTGGGGACTTGCGGAGGAGCTGCCATATGGAGTCCAGCGGAACGGACAGGAAACTCAGCAGTAGAAGCCCCATCATTCCGTAGACGGGAAACTCGCGAAACCAGGAGCCGAAGCCGGGAAAGAGAACTCCTCCGGCGATAGAGGAGAAAACCACGATTAGCAGAACTATGTCCTGAATACGAAGCATCGGCGCGGAACGCGAGCCTTCCTGGAGCGGAGCTAAGAGCGCGAATGCAGATTGTATCAGGGCTGCGGCAAAAACGATCCGCACCCGCAGCTTGGGGGCAGGCATCCAAACCGGGCAGCGGATGCTCGCAATTCCAGCGGCTTGAACGGAGGTTGCGGTGGAGCTGAATACATCGTCGTTGTTGCTGGCTGCCCTGGTCGCCGTGGTTGCACCACTGGCATGCGAACTTCCGCTGGGCTTGCGGCTTCCCATGGTAGTGCTGGAGGTGGTCTTCGGGATCATCATCGGCCCGCATGTGCTCGGCTGGGCCAGCCCAACCGGTTTACTGGGACTTCTGGGACAGCTCGGACTCATCTTCCTGTTCTTCCTCGCCGGGATGGAAATAGATCTGCGCTCGGTCAAAGGAACGCCGCTGAAGAAAGCCGGGACCGGTTGGGTACTGTCGATGGGCATTGCGCTCGCAATCGGGACCGTGCTGGCGATGCTGCAGTTTGTAGATACTCCATTGCTGATCGGCGCCATCCTGACCACCACCACGCTGGGAACGCTCATGCCCATCCTGCGCGACACGGGCGAGCTGGAAACCAAGTTCGGCTCCCACGTGCTGGCGGCGGGAATTCTGGGAGAGATCGGACCGATCATACTGGTCTCGATCCTGTTTACTCGCGACCACACTCACTGGCTGCAGACGGCGCTCATGATCCTGTTCGTGCTGATCGCCGTGGGCGCCGCTCTGGCGGCGCTCTGGCCTTCTCCGCCCAGATTCGTTTCTCTCATTTCGAGGACCATGGAGGCGGCCAGCCAGCTTCCGGTGCGCATGTCCATCCTGGTGCTCATGCTGCTGGTGACATTGGCAGCGAAATTCGGACTGGACATGATTCTGGGCGCGTTCGCCTCCGGCATGGTGGTCGGACTCGGCGCCCGCGGAGAAGAGGGACACATACTGCGTCACAAACTGGACGCCATCGGCTTCGGCTTCCTGATTCCCCTGTTCTTCGTGGCCAGCGGCATGAAGTTCGATCTGCCGGCACTGTTCGACAATCCGCAGGCGCTGCTGCGCCTGCCCGTCTTCCTGGTCCTGTTCCTGGTGGTGCGCGGAGTTCCAGTGCTGCTCTATCGCCGCGAGTTGGCCAAGGAAGAGTTCTTCCCCTTTGCTCTCTACTCCGCTACCGCCCTGCCGTTTGTGATCGCTCTCACCGAGCTGGGAGTTTCAACGGGAAGAATGCGCACCGATAACGCTGCCGCGCTTGTAGGAGCAGGCATGCTGTCGGTGTTGCTGTTTCCCATGACGGCCATGACTCTGCGCCGCCGCACCTCTGCTTCGTTGGCCACGGCTTCGGCATCCGCAGCGGACCAGGCTTCAGTGGCGGCGACGGCGTACTCGCCCGAAACCGTTTCGCCGGACGCGGCAGAAGGCTTCCTCCACCCCGGCGAAGACAACCCCGGCCTTCGCTGGGAAACCCGGCGAAAAGCAAGTTGACGATCGCCTTAGCGCGGCTTCGCAGCTTCGTCAACCATGCGCTGGCGCATCCTTATACAATGCATACGGGAACGCTGCTGCCCACAGATGCAGGCCGCCGTGCATAGTTCCGAGCCGTAGTGCGGCGGCAGGCGGCACCCCGGTCCTTTCTGTTGCAGTTAAGCACTGCTTCCGCGGAGGATCTCATGTTCAAAGCCATATACCTGACGAAGGAAAACCAGCAGTTCTCCGCCGAGTTGACGGCCCTGGAGGAGGCTCAACTGCCGCAGGAGGGCGACGTGCTGGCGCGCATTGAGTACTCCAGCCTGAACTACAAAGACGGATTGGCGATCACCAACAAGGCGCCCGTGGTGCGCAAGTGGCCGATGGTGGCGGGCATCGATTGCGCCGGGGTGGTCGAATCCAGCGCCAACCCGGAGTTCAAACCCGGCGACACCTTCGCCGTCACCGGTTGCGGCCTGGGCGAGCTGCATTGGGGAGGGCTCTCGCAAAAGGCCAGGCTGCGCTCCGAATGGCTGGTTCGGCTGCCCGCGCCGCTGGACACCAAGCGGGCGATGGGGATCGGCACGGCGGGTTACACCGCCATGCTTTGCGTTCTGGCGCTGGAAAAACACGGCCTGAAACCCAGTGATGGAGAGATTTTGGTGACCGGCGCCACTGGCGGCGTAGGCAGCGTAGCCGTTGCCCTGCTGCACAAGCTGGGATATCGCGTCATCGCCTCAACCGGCAAGCTGGCGGAGAAGGATTACCTGAAATCGCTGGGCGCTACCGAGGTGATCGACCGCTCCATCTTCAGCGCTGCGGGAGGCAGGCCACTGCAGAAAGAGCGCTTTGCCGGCGTGGTGGATTCAGTCGGTAGCCACACTCTGGCCAACGCCTGCGCGCAGACCAACTATAACGGTGCGGTGGCTGCCTGCGGGCTGGCGCAGGGAATGGACTTCCCGGCGACAGTGGCGCCGTTCATCCTGCGCGGGATTACGCTATATGGCATCGATTCAGGATTGTCGACGAAATCGCTGCGGCTGCAGGCGTGGCAACGGCTGGCGAGCGATCTCGATCCGGCAAAGCTTGACCTCATGATGCAGGAGATTCCGCTGCCGCAGACGTTTGCCGCCGCGCAGGAGATCGTCGCCGGACGAGTACGCGGACGGCTGGTGGTGAACGTCAACACGGGTTAGCTCCGCGTGGGCTGGGGCTAACTGCCCCACCCGCCGGCCATCCGGCTCTTGTTCGTCACCTGCATGAATTGATCGGAATGGCGAGGCCGTTTGGCTTTGGCGAGTGGGATAGGTATTACGAAGTTGTGAATAATGTTTTCCCGAAGCTGAATGCTTCGATGTTTCTTCCGTTCAACGGCGAGGAATTAGCGAACGCTTAGCTGTATCAGTCGCTTCACGCACGATCCTGAAAGCCGCCTAGCTCACGTCCTCGCGGCTTTGCTTTTTTTAGGGGCAGGAATGGCTTCGGATTCGTCTTTCTCCTTGGCGTTATTGGTGTCTCGTTCCTGCCGCTCTTCGCTTTTAGTCTTGCTCGTGGGCTCGACTGCATTTCGCTTGGCTTGATGATCTCGTTGTTTTGTCATGCTTTAGTTTACGTCGTCCAAGTGATCTGTGCAGCCCTGTGGAAACCCAAACTGCAACCACTACCTGAATTCGGACTTGCTGGGGTACCCTCGGCGGGTGCGCATAGCGCACCTGCTGGACACGCAATGGATGCCAGCCTCGCTCACGCGCGTCTTTTGGTCCGAGGGCTGCTATGCCGCTGTCCACATCCGTCAGTTGAGAGCATAAACCCACAAGGGGTCCATCTCTCTCCTGGGCCTTCTGTTCTTGGCCGCTCTTTTGGCCCCCATGAACTTTTGCAATAGAACCGCGAGTCCCTTTGGCTTGCGTTTTCGTGCAACACTTCCTTTTATGAGGAATGGCTTCGGCTTACCCCCTGTAATAACTTGCAAGCGATGTGTGTTTCGCGACATAGAGACTCCTTTATAAGGGGAACTCTTGGCTTCAGCACGAGTCCCCCACGAAACACTTACTGCAATCTCGCCAACTGCTACCACGCCGATAAACCCGAGTTCATGCTTATGCTTTGGCAGCCTTTGCTCGGGCAGCCTCGGCCGCCTGCTCCTGTTCGTATATCTGCTTGTAATGCGCCAGTGTGCGGGCAGCTACCGGCTTCAGCCACAGCAATGCCATGAACGCCGCGCACAAGTCGCAGATGATCATGGCGTAAAACACCTGAACCCAGGAACCCGTCTTGACGCTGGCCAAGGCGGCTATAGGTCCGGCAAAAATAGAAGCCAGTCCTTTGGAGGTATATACAATCCCATAATTGGTAGTGGCCCACTTCCTCCCGAACAAGTCTGCCGTGATGGACGGGAAGAGGGAAAAGATTTCGCCCCAGGCAAAGAAGCAGAGGCCCGACATGAGGATGAACCAGATCGGGTGAGTGGTCAGCTGTAAGAGGCCGAACACCGCCACTGCTTCTGCCGTAAAGGCGATGAACATGGTATTTTCGCGGCCAAAGTGGTCGGAGACCCAGCCCCAGAACGGCCTAGTCAAGCCATTCAAGACGCGGTCCACCTCGATGGCCATGACGAGGGCGGTCATGCCTCCGATGACGATGATGTTATCCACCTTGTAGAACCTGGCGATAGGCGCGATCTGCGCCGTAACCACCAAGCCGCCGAAGGCCACCATCGTCATCATCATGTAGATGACGTAGAACGACCCCTGCTTGAGCATCTGGGTCGGGGTTGCGTCCAAAGCGCTCTGGCGAGGCCCGGTTCCTTTTGCCTTGATCAGGGCTTCCTTCTCTGCCCAACCCAGCGGTACCCAGCCTTTAGGCGGAGCAACGATGATCAATGCGGCGGCTATTACGATCGTCCCCTGGATGAAGCCCCAGACGATAAGCGTGTGCTGGTATCCAGAGGCTTTG
Source organism: uncultured Acidobacteriota bacterium (assembly GCA_963791145.1). GTDB lineage: Bacteria > Acidobacteriota > Terriglobia > Terriglobales > Acidobacteriaceae > CAWBRT01. Next base: position 240,604 of record CAWBRT010000011.1, read on the forward strand.
ATCATAGCGGCGATGGGCGCCACCGTTACAGCCGTGCCGATTCCGTACGCCCCGGAGGTAAAGCCCACGCACAGGCCGCGGTGATCGGGGAACCATTTAAGCGAATTGCCGACGGTTCCGCCGTACACAGCGCCCGCACCTATGCCGCCCAGCACGTACCAGAAATACAGTTGATTGAGAGTGGTGGCGTAGCCGGTGCCGATCCAGCCTAGTCCGACAAGAATGCCGCCAATACCTATGACCATGCGTGGTCCGAGTCGGTCGATCAGATAACCTTCGAACGGCACCAGCCAGGTCTCGGCGAGTATGAAAGCCGCAAACGCCACTTGGACGGCGGCCAGGGTTGCATTCATGCTTTGGGTTAGTGGTCTGGTGAATAGTGTCCAGGCATATTGCAGGTTGGCGATTGCCATCATCGCGACGATACCCGCAATAAGCTGGATCCAGCGGTTGACGATGCGAGGTTCAATTTTAGGCCCAGAGACCGTAGATGTAGCCATTGGCACACCTCCTAGGGTGGGTCGGGATTTTCCACCACCCAGTTCAGTCCAGAGACTCAGGATGAAACGCCCGCCTCGTGCAGGAGGCGGGCCTAGGTTTCACTCTGAAGCATCAATGTCCTCCTGGATGGGAATGACGCCGGGTTGTACCCATTTATTCCTCATCACTACTATGGTTTCGATCTGTTGCAGATGCCGGCGCATGGCCGCCTCGGCGGCAGCCGCATCCCTCCGCTGGATGGCGGAAACAATTCTCCGGTGTCCGGCCAGCGAACTGGCGGGACGCCCCTTGAACTGCAAGGAATGCTCGCGTGATTTCTGCAATAGATCCATCAGCAAATCCAGAATCCTCAGCACCACGGAATTGTCGGCGGCTAACGCGAGGCAGTAATGAAAGGCGGAATCCTCTTCGGTTCCCGACTCGCCTCGCCGGGTACTCTCCGCTTGCCTGGCCAGAATCGTTTTCATCTCGGCGATCTGTTCCGGCGAAGCGTTCCGGGCAGCACGGGCCGCGATACCCGGCTCGATGATCTTGCGCACTTCGAGCAGCTCGGCCACGAGCTTCCGCTTTCTGACCAGAACCGAAGCCAGGGGGCTGACAATGGAATGATCGGAAACCTCACACACCACCGTTCCCCGGCCCTGATGCGGTTCTACCAGGCCCATGGCTTGCAGGCGGCGGACCGCGTCCCGAACCGAGCTGCGCCCGACACCAAACATCTTCTCCAGTTGCCGCTCGGGGGGGAGCTTGTCGCCCGGCTCCATCTCGTTCAAGATCCATTGCTGCAGCCGATCAGCTACTTCTTCGTATAACCGGCTCCGGTGGATGGTCTCGAATTCAGTCTTCATGGTCGGCGGTACACACCCTGTCTGTGTGTTCCTGACGTCAATTGTCCGTTGGTATAATCATCGGACTATTAACATCCGCTAATAAGACTTGCGTCCCAGTGACCTAGCACCTTGCCTCGATTTGAGCCACGCTTCTCGTGAGCCGCCATCAAAGAACCCTCTTTCAATAGCGCCCCGATTATGCGCACTTACATATACGCTGTAAATTGCACCTAAGCTCTCCCGCACATAAGAGCACTTACACGGAATAGCACTTGCACCTAGGAGCCTCCGCACCTAAGAGCCCTGCGCCTAAGATCGGCTAGGGCGTAAGAGCACTTGTACATAACATGGATTGCATCTAAGAACCCCTGCAAGCAAGAGCACTCGCACATAAGGGCCCATACACGTACGAGCCGCATACACCTAGGAGCCACGTTGGAGATGACATTGAGGAGTAACGCGTACGGCAGCATTGTCTGCTTACTTTTTAGTTCTAAATGCCGTGCATCTCGAAAGGCGCGATGCCCGTCCAACTCTTCCGCCCACAGTGCACTGGAAGCTAAACGGCGATACGTAGAGTCGCACGGAGAAGTAGGAGGAGGGGTGAGCTGGCAGTTGCGGCAACTTTGACCGCCTGTAGAAGATAAGAAGGTACTGGATTAACACACTAACGCCTCAGCACGTGAGCGACTCGAAGTAGTAGGGAATCTAGACGTGGCACTTTGGCCTCTTGTTTACGTGCGAAACGGCAGCGCAGGGCAGAGTACGATACGCTGAATCGTTATAGGTAATTGCTGTTAATGCAAAACTCCTGACCGCAACCTAAAGTGGAATTGGATTAGTTGCATCGAGTCACATGCGCTGTAGTTGAAACTTCGGGTAAGGCGAAGCGCCGTGGGACACTCATCTCATTGGGAGGCTCAAGTCGGACTTCTGAAAGAGAACTGTCATGTTCCCTATTAATAAGATTCTCTGCCCGACATACTTCAGCGGTGCCTCCTTGCAACGTAAGATGGAATGATTACCGAAATGTCGACTTGTAGAACGTGGCGGTGCTCCCCTTCGACAGGCGTGAACCCGCTCACATGTTTGAAGATATTGGCGGAGTGAGGTATCCGCGCCACAACTCACGCCAACCTATTCCTTTTACTCCCCTGCCTTCGCCGTCGCCGGTTTCTCCACCTCAAACTCCTGGTTCATCCAGCGGACCAGGGCGTCGACCTTCTGCGGACGGCCGAGGAAGTTCTTCACGATCTCGTTGGCAGGCATGGCGCCAGTGGCCTCCAGCACGGTCTTGCGGTAGCGCAGAGGCGTGTCGCCGGCGAGCAGGTCGGCGCGGTTGAACTGGCTGAAGAAGTCCTCGGCGATCACCTTGTCCCAGAGATACGTGTAGTAAGCCGAGGAGTATCCCACCAGGTGGCGGAAGGAGGCGACCATATGATCGCCCTCGATCGGCTGAAACGGCACGTAGCGCTTCCAGGTGGCGTAATAGGCGCGCTCCAGATCCGGCTGGGTCACGGGCTTCTCATGCAGCTCAAGTGAAAGCGCGGTGTAGGAGAGCTGGCGGCGCGTCCACAGGCCGCGGCCGAAGGCATCGGCGCGGTTCATGCGCTCGACCAATTCCGCCGGGATGGGCTGGTTGGTCTGGTAGTGGCGTGCGAAGGTGGACAGAACCTTGGGGTCGTGCATCCACTCCTCGAGCATCTGCGAGGGGGCTTCGACAAAGTCGCTCTCCATCATGCCGGCAATTCCGGCCCAGCGCTGCTGCCCCTGGAAGATCCAGTGCATCAGGTGGCCGAATTCGTGGAAGAAGGTGACCACGTCGCCGTACTCCATCAGGCCGGGATCGCCCGGCGTGCCGCCCGGGAAGTTGCAGATCAGCGACGCCTCCGGCAGATGCCGGCCGCGCTTGCCGTCGCGCACCGGATACATCGAGAACCACTTGTCCTTGCCCGCGCGCGGATGCATGTCCAGGTAGAAGCGTCCCAGCTTGCGCTTGCCCTCGAAGACATCCCAGGTCGAAACCGCGGGATCCCACGCAACGGCGCCGACGGCAGGACGGATGGAAACGCGAAAGAGGCGCGAGGCGATCTCCAGGATTCCCTGCTGCACCCGGTCGTAAGGAAAATACGGCCGCACTGCCTGCGAGTCGAAATCGAAATAGGCGCGCCGCACCCGCTCCTGCCAATACGCAGTGTCGGAGCCGCTGATGACCTGAAGCGACGGCTCCTGCTTGCGGGCCACCTCCAGCATCATCTGGTATTCGCGCTCAGCCGTGGGCTTCGAGGCTGCGTCCAGCCGGTCGATGAACTCGCCGATCGTCCTGGCGTTCTGCGCCATCTTGTCGGCGGCGTTGAGGTCCGCCCAGTTGGCGTACTTGAGCACGGCGGCCAGGTCAGCGCGCTTGTCCAGCAGCTCCGCCAGCACCTGCTCGTTGCGCGGATAGGCGCGGCCGGTATAGGCGAGATACATACGGCGGCGCAGCTCCGCGCTGTTGGAGAACTTCATCACCGGAAAGACGTCGGGCGGCTCGGTCGTGAGAGTAATGCTGCCATCTGAGGCGGGCGCGTGGCGGGCGATGAAGTCGGACGGCAGCCCATCGAGCTCCGACTTCTGGGCCACGACTTTGGGAACATCCTCCACCAGGTTGCGGTGGAACTTGGAGCCGAGCGCGGTAATCTCATCGTTGAGGGCGCGAATCTGGCTGCGCGTCGGCGCGTCCCGGTCCACGCCGGAGAGGCGGAACTCAAGAAGTTGCCGCTCGATGTAGTAGCGCGTGGCGGGATCGGCCTTAGTGGCGTCCAGTGCTGTCAGGGCGCGATACACAGGCTGATTCAGGCTCAGCGCGGTTTGCGCGGCGCTGACCTTCTGCACCATCTTCTGCGCCGCATCGCGCACGGCCGATTGCGGATGCACGGCCTGCACGAGCTGCGACTGGTAGGCGGCGCTGTCGAGCTCATCGACGGCTTCATCAAACGGCGCCAGAGTATTCTTCAGCGTGCGCTTTCCCTTGACGGCCAGCAGGCGATCGATGGCCTCCTGAGCGCGCGCCAACTGCCGGTCGATGCCGACTTCAATGGAGTTCGCATCAACAGCCCCGCTCCACAAATGGTCCGCGGCAGAGCCGGAGGCCACGGGGTCCTGCGCGAGGTAATGAATACCGTTGGAACTGGAAGTTTTATTGTCGGAGCTTCCCTTAGCCAGCGGCTCGGAGCCGAAGGAAATTGCGCTCAAAAGCAGAAGGACGGCAAAAAGCAGCGCGGGGATTCGCAGACGATTCATCAATCGGGAGATTATATCCAACTTGCTGCTACCGATGCCCTGATGCACGAGACTTCATAAGCATCGGCATGCGGCTACTCCTTCCTGCGGCAGATTAATTCATTTGGCGTCCGGGTGCAGCTCCACCGTGGACCAGGTTTTGTCTGCCGCGTGGCAAAGGTTCTCCAGAGGGCAATCGGCGCACTTGGGGGTACGCGCCAGGCACAGTGCGCGCCCGTGGTGAATAAGCTGGTGCGCGAAATCGATCCAGCGCTGGCGCGGAATCACCCGCATGAGGTCCTGTTCGATCTTCTGCGGATCGTTATTCGCGGTCAACTCCAGGCGGCGGGAAATGCGGTGCACGTGCGTGTCCACCACCACGCCCTCGGCCTTGCCGAACCAGGAGCCGAGTACGACGTTGGCCGTCTTGCGCGCCACTCCCGGCAGCGTCAGCAGCGAATCCATCTCGTCAGGAACCTTCCCGCCGAACTCGGTCTCGATCTTGCGGGCCGCGCCTACGATGGACTTCGCCTTGTTACGAAAAAAGCCGGTAGAGCGAATCTCCGGCTCGAGCTGCTCCGGCGTGAGAGAGGCGAAGTCGCGTACCGTAGGATGGCGCCGGAACAGCTCCGGCGTCACCATATTTACACGCGCGTCGGTGCACTGGGCGGAAAGGATGGTGGCCACCAGCAGCTCCCACGCGCTCTTGTGTTGCAAGGCACAGCGAACATTGGGATAGGTGGCATCGAGCCGGCGTAGGATTTCGTCGATCCTCTCCGGCGCGAGTGGATTGTACCCGCCCGGCCGTACGCTCTTCGGCCGGTTCGACTGGGCGTCCTTGGGGCTGGGTTGCGCGGCGGCACCTTTGGCCTGCTTCGTGACGCTCGCCTTGGACCTTAGAGGCCGACCTGGGGCGTTCTTATTTGCACCGGCGGCTCGCTGCCCGACGCCACGAGGCGTTCTGATTCCCGCCCGCACCCCGGCTTTTATCCCAGCCTTTACCCCGGCTTGACGTCCGAACTTCGAGGGCTGACGCGGAACCTTTCCTCGAACCATGAATGGGCGCCTCCCGTTCAGATTTCGAATACGTCATGCAGATTACAATGATTGTGCCGGTTAGGGCCAGAGCGAGCCCGGGCAGCCGGCGCACGGTTTTCCGTTGAAGAAAAGCCTCTCCCCCGCGTCGCATTCATCTAAGCATCTTAGAGGAGAGACATGGAAATCGAGAAACTGCAGGAGACCAGCGGTGTCGAGCTGCCAGCGCTACCGCTTACGCTCGAGGGCGCCAGTGTTTTGCACCAGATGTTCCGCGTTCGCTGGGGACTCTGGAACCAACTACCTGCGGCGGAGCGCTCCCGCATGGCCGCGGAGGCAGGCGAGGCGCTGGCTGCGCTTGAGAGCTCGGGGCGGAGCGCTGTCTTCTCCATCCTGGGACACAAGGCAGACCTGCTGGTGCTGCACTTCCGCGATTCGCTGGAGGAGCTGAACGAAGCCGAGCTGAGCCTGAATCGCCAGCCGCTGCAGCAATACCTGGAACCGTCGGCCTCCTACGTCTCGGTGGTGGAGCTCGGACTTTACGACTCCACAGTAAAGCTCTATCGCTCGTTCGTCGAGCGCAACGTAGTTCCGCACTCAGAAGAATGGAATCGCGAAGTGGAAGAATTGCTCGCCCGCCAGCGCCAGGCGATGCGGCCGCGGTTGTATCCGCCGATTCCCGACATGCCCTACATCTGCTTCTACCCGATGGATCGCCGCCGCGGCGAGATGAAGAACTGGTACACGCTCTCGATCGAAGAGCGCCAGCGGCAGATGGACGAGCATGGCACTGTGGGTCGCCGCTACGCCGGCCGCGTGCAGCAGATCATCTCCGGATCGATCGGCTATGACGACTGGGAATGGGGCGTGGACCTGTTCGCGCGCGATCCGGTGAGCTTTAAGAAGCTGATCTATGAAATGCGCTTCGATGAAGTGAGCGCGGTCTATTCCAACTTCGGAACGTTTTACATCGGCGTGCGCTGCCCTGGAGCACGGCTGCCGAAGTTGCTTGAAGGGAAGGAATAGAAGTGACGTTAGGGATCGGGAAGGCGCCCTCCGCTGCGTATCCCTATTCTCCCGAAAGAAACGTCGTCCCGAAGAGCGAAGCGGAGTGGAGGGATCTTGCGTTTTGGCTATTAATGCAACGCAAGATTCCTCGACTCGCGCCGTAAGGATGGCGCTCGCTCGGAATGACGTTCATCTTAACTGGCCGGCTCACGCCAAACGAACTTGAGCTGAACTCCCACCTGATTCACTCGACTCTCTTGACCGCCGTTTTTACCCCGCACTTCCGTGACAACTCCGGATTCACGATAGGATGCTCAAGCCTTCCCTGCAGCCGCAATCACTGCGGGGAAGGAGAGTTCTCGCCAACCTCTGCTCCGCTTCGTATACTGAGGGGAGCAAAATCGTACTGATAACACGATCCGCGTGAGCGCCATTAAGAGGAGGTTTTCCGTCCATGGACAACAAGACACGAGCCAAAGAGCTGGTCGCCGGCAGCATTGATTTCCATATCCATACCGGCCCGGACGTTTTTCCGCGCCTGGTAACCGACATTGAGGCCGCTCAGCAGGCCAAGGACGCCGGGATGAAGGGCATCCTGCTGAAGAACCACGTCACCTGCACCGCCGACCGTGCGCAGATCGCCAGCCAGGTCGTGGGCTTTCCCGTTTTCGGCGGAGTGGCGCTGAACCTGCCGGTAGGCGGCGTGAATCCGCAGGCGGTGGAGATGGCCCTGCGCATGGGCGCCAAAGAAGTCTGGATGCCCACCATCCACGCCGAGCACTACCTGGGCGAGGTGGACAACGTACCGATGTTCGCCAAGCTGCTCAAGTCGGGCATCAAGGGCATCAACCTGCTGAATGCCGAAGGCAAGCTGAAATACGAGGTGATGGAGTGCCTGGCGCTCATCGCGCAGCATGATGCGATCCTGGCCACCGGCCACATCTCCATTCCCGAGGCCATGGCGCTGGTGCCGGAAGCCAAGAAAGTTGGCGTCAAGAAGATTGTCGTCACCCACCCGGTCTCGCCCATGGAGAACTACTCGGTAGCCGACATGAAGCGGATCCTGGAATTGGGGGCCACCATGCTGGAGCACGTGGTCAACGACATCACGCACCAGATGAAGAAGCCCATTCCGCCGTCGCGCATCGCCGAGGCCATCAAGCAGGTCGGCGCCGAGCACACCATCATGAGCACCGACAGCGGCCAGGTCATCAACCCCGCGCCCGTCTGCTCGATGGAGAATTTCATCCGCGAAATGCTCGACCAGGGGATTCCGGAGAAGGACATTCTTGTTATGACCCGGAAGAATCCGGGCGAAATTCTTGGGATACAGGCGTAGAAGATTTCAGATTGAAGATTGCAGATTGAAGATTGAAGATTGAAGATTGAAGATTGATGAAACCTTGAAACCTCTGAAACTTTGAAACGTTTCGAGGTTTCAGGGTTTCAAAGTTTCCGGAAACAGTCTGAATTGGAGCGGAAAATGAAGATCGGATTTGTCGGTTTAGGACAGATGGGCAAGCACATGGCGATGAACATGCTCAAGAGCGGGGCCGAGCTCATCGTCAACGACGTCAGGACGGATTCGTTTCCCGAATTCGAGAAAAAGGGAGTGAAGGCCACCACCAAGCTGGCCGAGCTCGCCGGGGCGGACATGATTTTTCTTAGCCTGCCGAGCAGCGAGATCGTGGAGGGCGTGCTGCTGGGCGACAAAGGGCTTCTCGACAAGCTCAAGGCCGGGAAAATGGTGGTCGACCTGAGCACCATCACCTACGCCAGCACCATGAAGATCGCCCAGCTGGCGGAGGCGCGCGGGGTCGCCTTTCTCGATGCTCCGGTCTCGGGCATGGAGGCACGCGCCAAAGAAGGGACTCTGACCGTCATGTGTGGCGGCAAGAGCGAGACGCTCGATGCGGTGATGCCGTACCTGAAGTGCATCGGCAACAAGATTCTGCACATGGGGGCGGCAGGCGCCGGCCAGCTCACCAAGCTGATCAACCAGCTGCTGTTCGATATCAACGCCGCCGCCCTGGCGGAGATTCTTCCCATGTCGGTGAAGATGGGTCTCGATCCGGAGAAGGTCGGCGAAGTCGTCAACAGCGGCACCGGCAGAAGCTACGCCTCCGAGTTCTTCCTGCCGCGCATTCTCAAGAACAGCTTCGTCGACGGCTACCCCATGAAGCACGCCTATAAAGACCTGGTAAGCGGTGCGGAGATCGGCGCCCAACTTTGCATTCCCATGCCGGTTCTGGCGGCGGCTACGGCCACCTACCAGGCCGCATTGCTGAAGGGCTATGGCGCGCAGGACAAGGGCGCCATGATCCGCGTCTTCGAAGAGCTGCTGGGAGTCCAGTACCGGGCGGGCGCAGAAAAGTCGGGGGCGGCCTCGTCGGATTGAGTTGCTTTGACGCTCCCGGCCAACTGCCCCATCGCCAAAACTGGGCGAAAGGGGCAGCCGTCCGCCCGGTCTTCAACCGGCATTAACCCCGGTGAGGCTTCATCCCAAGACACTCCACTTCCGCCATGTGCCCCCGCACTGGTGGTCGGGACTTGACATTCCTTGGTAGCCAGGGCACTTGGGATTATTGCACCAGCCGAGACCAGTGATAGTGATGGTTTTGCCATCTTTCGAGACGCGGCGTGGCCCGCCCCAGAAGTCGCAGGTACCGCAGTGCCCTTTTACCGAGGCATTCATTATGTAGCCGTCACTTCCTCCGTGACCCATCATCATTTCATGATGATGCTCCTCCGCGGCTGCATTAAGAACAGGCCCGATCACGGTGGGGCCAACAAGAGCTCCCGCCATGACTGCGCAAGTCTTTAGCATGAAGGGACGGCGGCCGGTTTTCATGTCATTCATACGCCTGTATCTCCTCAATCTAGATTGACCAGGATCCTCCATTTGAGCCGTAAGTCCCAGTGATTTTAGCCTTAACGTGAAAAACTCACAATGCACAGCGGCCATCGCGGGTGGCCGCCCCCACTATTCTTTGGCCCACCGTTGTTTAAGCGACCCCTTTTCCCCCTTCCGGGCTTATCTTTTTCGCCAAATTGCCGATAGACAATGTGTCCGGAATCCAGAAGCGAGTAGTCAGGGGCAGTCAGCGGTATTCAGGCGGTTCTTTCGAGCCTGCCGGAGCCCGCGTCTCGCGAAGGATCGCCCGCCGGAAGAGCGCCGAGGTGGCCTTTATGTCGTCACTGTTTCAAAATGCGTTGGCTGCGAGAAACCTGGCGATGCCGGCGCGCGCTTCCGTAGAGCGCCGCCTGCAGGTTCAGCTTCCCGTTCAGGTGGAAGGCAAGGATGCGCTGAACCGGCCATTTATACAAAGTGCGCATACGCTCAACGTGAGCGAGCGCGGCGCTTGCATCGGCGGGCTCGAGCGGCGGCTCCGGCCCGATGACCTCTTAAGAATCACCCATAACAACCGCACGGCCTGCTTCCGCGTCGCCTGGACGGGGCCAGGCGGGGCTACCGCTCGCGACTTAGCCGGCTTAAGTGCGGCCGATCCGCACACCAATATCTGGGAAATCGATTTCGTGCAACCGGCCCAGCGCGCTAACCAGCCGGAACAGCGCATCAGCCCGCGCTATCCCTGCACGGGCTCCGTCTCCGTCTGGCAAAAAGAAGGCCGGCAGCCGATTAAGGCCGGCGTGACCGACATCAGCGAAGGCGGCTGCTATATCGAGATGGAAAAGCCCTTCCCTATCGGCACGGACCTCTCGCTGCTGGTGAACATCGAGGGCGTAATCTTCTTCACCGCAGCTTCGGTTCGCCACTCCACGCCGGGAGCCGGCATGGGAGTCTCTTTCAGCGCCATGAATCCGGAAGACGAGGCTTATTTACGCAAGCTGATCCTCTGGTACGCCAACCTCGAGAAGGTGAAGCGACCGAACCCGAAGCAGGATCCCGAACCCGACCGGGGATATGTAGTCGAGGGGCTGGCCATTCCGCCACTGGACGAGATCGACACCAAAAAGCCCGACTCTGATCCTAGCAATGGACCGGCGCTGGACGGGGATCCGTGCTTCTATCCCTTCAACGCACCGCCACTGGACGGAGGCCCCGGTTGGCCGCCGCCCTGGGAGCCGAGAGTCTAAGACCAGCTACCGTGGCGTGTATCATAGCTGCAACGTTGTTCACACGTGGAGCTACGCGTGACGAAATATCTGGTGACCGGAGCTGCCGGTTTCATCGGCCGCTCAATTGCCGCTGCCTTGCTGAACAAGGGCGAGCGCGTGCGTGGAATCGACAACTTCTCCAACGGCAAGCGGGAGAATCTGGCTGGCCTGGAGCGGATGGAGTTCATCGAGGCCGACATTCGCAATCCCGAGGCTTGCCGGGCGGCATGCGATGGCGTGGAGGTAGTGTTTCACGAGGCGGCGCTGGCTTCGGTGCCACGCTCGGTCAACGATCCGGTTGCCAGCAACGACAGCAACGTCAATGGCACATTGCAGTTGCTGCTTGCCGCCCGCGACGCCAAGGCGCGGCGCTTTATCTTCGCCGGTTCGTCTTCCGTTTACGGCGACGCGCCGACCCTGCCCAAGCATGAGCAGATGCCGGCCAATCCCATTTCTCCTTATGCGGTCACCAAGCTGGCGGGCGAGCTTTACCTGAAGGCCTTTTATCGGGTGTACGGCCTGGAAGGCGTCGCCTTGCGCTACTTCAACGTCTTCGGCCCCTACCAGGACCCCTTGTCGCAGTACAGCGGCGTGCTCGCCCAGTTCACCCTGAAGATGCTTCGCGGCGAGGTTCCCACGGTTTTCGGCGATGGCGAGCAAAGCCGCGATTTCACTTACATCGAGAACGTCGTACACGGCAACCTGCTGGCCGCGCATGCTCCCGCCGCCGATGTGGCGGGAAAGGTGATGAACGTCGCCACCGGATCGAGGATCACCTTGAACGATACGGTGAAGCTGCTGCGCGAGCTGACTGGATACAGCGGAGAGGTCAAATATGGGCCCGAACGGGCCGGCGACATCAAGCATTCGTTAGCCGACATCGGCCTGGCGGCCAAGTGTCTCGGATACACTCCGCAAGTCCAGTTCAAAGAAGGCCTGCGGCGGACGGTGGAGTGGTACAAAACAGCACTGGAATCGCGCAAAGCAGGTTGTGTGCCCGGCGCCAGTCCGGGCACGTAGCCGTTACGATTTCTTCTGGATGGAGATCAGCTCGAGTTCAAAGATGAGCGTCGAGCCGGGCTCGATCTTCCCGGGAAAACCTTGCTCGCCGTAGGCGAGATCCGCAGGAATAAAGAGCTGCCATTTGGAGCCGACAGGAATGAGCCGCAACGCCTCGCTCCAGCCCTTGATGACGCCTTTGACCGGAAACGTCACCGGCTCGCCGCGCTGATAAGAGCTGTCAAACTCGGTGCCATTGATCAGGGTTCCGCGGTAGTGGCACACCACCGTGTCCTCCGCGGTCGGCTTCGGCCCGGTGCCTTCCTTCAGGATTTTGTATTCCAGGCCGCTGGGCAAGGCCACCACGCCGGGCTTAGTTTTGTTTTCCGCCAGAAAGGCCTGCCCTTCCTTCTTGTTCTTCTCGGCTAGAGCCTTGTTGGCTGCCGCCCTCTCGGCCTGCAGCTTCTGCATCTTGGCCTGTTGTTCCGTTTGCATCTCGGAGATGGCCCGGCGGACCTCGTCATCGGTCAGTGCCGGCTTACCGCCGGGCATTGAATCTTTCATGCCCTGGGCAAAGACCGCCGGGTCAATGTCGACGGACATCTTCTGCAGTTGCCTTCCCAAATCGAGTCCCAGGGCGTAGCTGAGCTTGCCCTTTTTCGTGGCCAGTGGCGCAGACTGCTGGTTGTCTTTCGGCGCCGGATTCTGCGCCGTCATGGCTGCCACCAGCAGCGCCGCCATCGCCATAGTTATCAATGACCGCTTTACCATTGCAGCTCCTTGTGCGTGGGGAAGGCCGGTACGGGAATCTGCCGCGAGAATCAGCCGCTGAGGGCGCTGCGACAGTAACCCAGCTTCCAATAGCCTCTCAGGCCGGATTCTATCACTGCAGCATTACCCGCGCGCCGGACGGGCCCCGGGCGCACTAACGTTCCCGCGACAACCTTAACTTTGATTTGCCGCTTCCAGAATCCATTAAGGTTCGCTAGCGGCTCGGCAGCCGCTTTTCTTGTCTTTCTGCCTGGTGAATCTCACTCCGAAACCGCGTCTCGCGCCTCGCACCTCAAGATTTATGTTTTGCCGCAACCTATGCTTCAGCGAAACCAGCGCCGTCTGTAACTCCCTGTACTCACAAACTCTATTGACGCATGTATCCAGCAGCTCACATTAGCTGGGCTAGCACGATTGGGGTCGTCATTCCTACGGCAAATCGCTGGTTTTGGGGCCGGGTGTAACTCCTATTTTTCGACCTTACGCCCGGCACCTAGATCAGCTAGGCCTTTCCCCCCTTGTAATTTCAGGTCGAAAGCCAAGTTCTCTACAGTCAACGGTCGACTGTATTGCCATTAACCGGACTGTAACTTCTCCTCCAGCGAACCTCCCCCAGGCGGGTTCTGAAGGAGTTGAACTTGAACCTACGAAACGTTGCGTTTGTGGTTGTCATTGCCAGCATGTTGATTGCTCTTGGGTGTGGAGGATCATCCTCCAAACCAAGCTCGCAGTCTCTGGCGCAGCCGGCTTCAGCGGCCTCTCCAACAAGCACGGGCGCTCCGGCGAGCAGCAGCGACGGGCAGTCGCTGCCGACCGGTTCCACGCCGGTCAATCTGGTGCCAACTAGTTCCGCACAGCTAGCCGTAGTCGCCTCGACTTCGCTGGCCGCTGAGACCGGCAACAACACCAGCACGGCCGCCAGCTTTGCCGGCACCACCAATGGCAACATCAAGGGCGGAGCCGTCAGCAAGGTATCGGTGCACAGCCTTCTCTATGCCGGGCACACCACCAAGATTTTTGCCCACTACATGCCGTGGTGGGGTTCCGCCGGCCACATCAACATTGGGCTGAACGAAGACGACCCGGCGGTGGTCACCAACCAGGTTAACGATGCCCGCAGCCGCGGCTATGACGGCTTCATGATCGACTGGTACGGCCCCGGCAATACTGCGCTCGACACCGCCACCAAGAACGTGAAGGCAGCCGCCGAGGCGACTACCGATTTCGAGTTCGCCATCGTCGAAGATTCCGGCTCGCTCACCGGCGCCAGCGATCCCACTTCTAAGCTGCTGTCGGACATTCAATACATGAACGACAACTACTTCAGCTCCCCGCGCTACATGCGCTGGAACAACCGGCCGATCGTCGCTTTCTTCCTGAACACTTCGATGGCCATCAACTGGGCCACCGTGCGTGCCCAGGCCGCCGGCAATCCGCTGTTCATCTTCCGCGACAATGGCGGTTTCACCACCGCTGATTCCGACGGCAGCTTCGACTGGGTCGGCATCACCGGCAACCCGGCTGACATGGGCACGGCTTATCTGGACAGCTTTCTGCAAACGGCGCTGGGACAGCCTTCCAAGGTGGCGATTACCAGCTCGTACAAGGGCTTCGACGACTCCATCGCTCCCTGGGGAGCCAACCGCAAGGTGAACCAGCAGTGCGGCGCCACCTGGCTGGCCGGCTTCGCCGAGGTCAACAAGTATTACTCCGCTTCGAACCAGCTTCCCTTCATGCAGATTCCTACCTGGAACGATTACGAGGAAGGAACGGAGATCGAAACGGGCGTCGACAATTGCGTCGCCGTAACCGCCGCGCTCTCCGCACAGACCTTGACCTGGAGCATTACGGGACAGGAGAACACCGTGGACCACTACAACGTCCACGTCTCCCAGGACGGCCAGAATCTTATGCCGATCATGGAAGTTCCAGCCGGCACGCATTCGGTGAACCTGGGCGGATACAACTTCGCTCCCGGTACCTATACCTTGTACGTGCAGGCAATCAGCAAGCCCGGACTTCTCAACCACATGTCAGGAGCGGTGGCGATGACTCGCTAACTGCGCTCCAATTTCGCTGTCTCCCCTCCATCCCAGCTTCGCTCCGGCGAGCTGGGATTTAGAGCCTGTTATTAACTTATAGAACGGCAGCGACGGGAGCGGATTATTTCGAGCGCAAGGAGCGAGGAGCGGCAAATACTGGAGTATTTAAGGCGACGAGCGACACCGCGATCGGGAAAATCCGCCCCGTCCCATAGGGTTGCGGCGAAAATGGACCCATACTTCGTTGTCGTCCTCGAACATGGAATCACCATGCCCCTCGGACTCCGCCTCGTCTGGGCCCATTTTCGCTCGCAACGCTGTCCGTCCTATAAGTTAATAAGAGGCTCTAGTGTAGTGCGTCAAACAGATAAGCAGTTTTTAGCTTCTCTTAGCCGCCGACAGGCGGCGGCAGATGGTAGCCCACGGCGCAAGCCGTGGGTGAAAGGCGTCCAGGATCACAAGCCCTCGAAGGGGGCGATAGTATTGTTTGAGATTTTTTTGTTTGTGATTGTGGGCTCTTATGTTCACAAGCCCCCGAAGGGGGCGACAGAACCGGTCGAGATTCTTTCGCCCGCGATTGCGGGCTCTTGAGCCCCAAACCCATGGCTGACGCCATGGGCTACCATCTTTCCCCGCTTCGCGGGGTCGGCTTCCAGTGTTCCTATTTATGACGCACTACACTAGCTTTCCAGCGCCGCTCTTGACCCCATCAGCAGCGAGAGATGATGATAAGAAGATCATTTTCCCTAGGGATCGTTCGCAACCGGGTCGCTAAGCGCCGGAGTCAAGTTCGTTAGGATTGAATCCTGACCAGAGGAGCCGCCAAGTGTCCGAGATCACGAAGTTCCTGCTGACTGACGATCACATTCCTTCCGTATGGGTTAACGTTCTGCCGCTGCTGAAGGAGCCGATGGCGCCTCCGCTGCATTCGGGGACGCTGAAGCCGTTAACGCCGGCCGATCTGGCGCCACTGTTTCCCGAGGCGCTGATCGCGCAGGAGTTCTCGCCGAAAACTGAAATTGATATCCCCGGCGAGGTGCTCGACGCATACCGGCTGTGGCGCCCTACTCCGCTGTTCCGCGCGCGCCGGCTGGAAAAGGCGCTCGACACTCCGGCCCGCATTTACTACAAGTACGAGGGCACCAGCCCGGCGGGCAGCCACAAGCCGAACACGGCCATCGCCCAGGCCTTCTATAACAAGCAGGCGGGAATCCGCCGCCTTGCCACCGAGACCGGCGCGGGACAGTGGGGCAGCGCCCTGGCACTGGCCTGCCGCATGTTCGGCATGGAATGCACGGTCTACATGGTGAAGGTGAGCTACCAGCAGAAACCTTATCGGCGCATGATGATGAACGTCTGGGGCGCCGAAGTCTTTGCCAGCCCCACGGACAAAACCAATTCCGGACGCGGCGTGCTGGCGCACTCGCCGGATTCGCCGGGCTCGCTCGGTATCGCCATCAGCGAGGCGGTCGAAGACGCGGCCACCCATCCGGACACCAACTATTCGCTCGGCAGCGTGCTGAACCACGTCCTGCTGCATCAGACCGTCATCGGCCAGGAAGCGAAAAAGCAGATGGCCCTGGCCAATGATAAGCCGGACGTGGTGATCGGCTGCTTCGGCGGCGGCAGCAACTTCGGCGGCATCGCCCTGCCGTACGTGGCTGACAAGCTCAACGGCAACGGCTCCCGCGTACGGCTGCTGGCAGTCGAACCGCAGGCGTGCCCGACGCTAACCAAGGGCTCCTTTGCCTACGACTTCGGCGACACCGCCAAGCTCACGCCGCTGGTCAAGATGTATACCCTGGGACACGACTTCGTGCCGGCCAGCATCCACGCCGGTGGACTGCGCTACCACGGCGCCTCGCCACTGGCCAGCCATCTGCTCCATCAAGGGCTGATCGAGGCACGATCTTATCTCCAGAACCCGTGCTTCGAAGCGGCGCTGCAGTTCGCGCGCACGGAAGGCATCCTATCGGCCCCGGAATCCTCGCACGCCATTAAGGCCGCGATCGACGAGGCATTGGAGGCCCGCAAGCAAGGCAAAGCACGCAGTATCCTGTTCTGCCTCAGCGGCCACGGCCACTTCGACATGTCATCCTACGACGCTTACATGGCGGGCAAGCTGCAAGACTATGAATACCCGGCGGAAGAGGTGCAGCGCAGCTTGAAGTCGCTGCCGGCCACGGCGAGGTAGACCTGGCGCCCCATATCTGAGCTGTTGTCTGGTGCAAATATGGGGCGTTGCTCTGCGATCGATGGACTTCCCCCACGTTTGCTTCTAGACATGAGGCACCGGTCGGGTAAGCTATGCCACCTCGGGGCAGTTGACGCTACTCGCGGGAGTCTTTAGGCTGGAAGAGTTGCTCGGCCTAGGCAGAAGGCCACCGCCGAGATTACGAAATGACAGTAAAGTCGATTCAACTTGGACAGATTTGGCGTCACGAGGCCACGGGAAAGCTTTATCTCGTGACCAAGCTCTACAGCGAGGCGCTGGCCGACTTCGCCATGCTTCGCGAGACCAACGTCCCGCCGGGCACGGGCGATTCCACGCGGGTTCGAGTCAGCAAGTCCGCCGCCGGGGCGACGTTGGCCGGCTACGCCTTCGCCCAGGACCCGGAAAGTTTTTAGATCCGACATATGATTGCTCGTTTCAAGAGGCATACATCGATTAGAACGCCATCTGCCAAATCCGAAATCAAAAATCTGCAACCATAAGTTTTGATGTAGCATGATCTCCAATATCCTGCTGGCCCTCGCCGCCTTCATCAAGACCGCCATATCCTCGCTGGGATATTCGGGCATCGTGCTGCTGATGGCCATCGAATCGGCTTGCATCCCTCTTCCTTCGGAAGTGATCATGCCCTTCTCGGGCTACCTGGTTTATGCCAACCGGTTCAGCTCACTGTGGCTGATCGCCACCATGGGCGCCCTGGGTTGCAATCTCGGCTCGGTGCTGGCTTATGAGGTAGGCGCCTACGGCGGCCGGCCTCTGATCGAGAAGTACGGCAAATATATCCTGCTGAACCGGCATGACCTGGAGCTGGCGGAGCGGTTCTTCCAGCGCTATGGCAGCATTACGGTCTTTATCGGACGCCTGCTGCCGGTGATCCGCACCTTCATCGCCCTGCCAGCCGGAATCGCGCGCATGCCGCGAGGACGCTTCCACTTCTACACCTTCGTCGGCTCGTGGCCCTGGTGCTGGATGCTGGCTTATGTGGGCTACAAGCTGGGCGAGCGCTGGGACAGCGATCCACGGTTGAAGCTCTGGTTCCACCGGTTGGATGCCGTGATCGTCGTTCTGCTCCTGGCCGGCATCGTGTGGTTCGTGCGCAATCACCTGAAGAACCGTGTGCGCGACGCGGCGACAGTGGAAAGCAAATAGGGTTGGGAGGAGTCAACCATGCCGAAGGAACGCGTTCTCATCACCGGCGGCGCCAACGGGATCGGCCGCGCCATAGCCGAGCGCAGCCGGGCAGACGGCTACGAGCCGGTCATCATCGATCTGGTCGGAGACGGTATCCGCGCGGACTTGTCCGACCCGCAACAGACTGCTCGCGCTCTGGAAGAGGCGCTGCGCGGACGGCCCAATCACCCGGCTGGTGAACAACGTGGGCGTCATCAAGCCGGCCCCGATCGAAGGGCAGACGCTAGACGAGTTTGACGCCGTGATGGCGCTGAACCTGCGCTGCGCCATGCAATGCGCGCAGGCGGTGCTGCCGGGAATGAAGGAGGCCGGATTCGGGCGCATCGTGAATATTTCCTCGCGCTCCGCCCTCGGCAAGGAGTTGCGCACCGCCTATGCCGCCAGCAAGGCGGGGCTTACAGGGCATGGCCCGCGTCTGGGCGCTGGAGCTGGGAGAATTCGGCATTACCGCCAACGCGGTGGGTCCGGGGCCGATCCGCACCGAACTGTTCGATCGCGGCAACCCTCCCGACAGCCCGCGCACCCGCGCCATCCTCGAACGCCATCCCGGTGCGCCGCATGGGCTGCGTCGAAGACGTGGCGCAACGCAGTCTCGTTTTTGCTCGATGCGCGCAGCGGCTTTGTCACCGGGCAGGTGCTCTACGTCTGCGGCGGGATGACGGTAGGAAGCGCGGGAGCGTAGTCGGCCGGGGTCGCCGGGCGCGGATTTTCCGCTTTCCGGCATGAAATCGGAGACCGTCGAGCCGCACCACTCGGCCTCGAAAAGCAGCAGCACGACGGCTAAACAGCACCTTTCAATCGGTCTCCGCCGGGGCAGAACGCAAAATGTTTGCTCAATGGCGCGCCGGTGGTAGAAGATATACTTTCGACAATCCCTTATAGGACTCCCTGATCATGTCTGCACCTAATAATGCTGGTCCGTCCGGGGCTGCCGGTTTGGCGGCCATCACTCCGCCAAAAGGCAAGCTTGGAATCATGCTCCCGGGCATGGGCGCCGTGGCTACCACCTTCGTGGCCGGCGTGGAAGCGGTTCGCCGTGGCTTCGCCGACCCTGTCGGCTCGCTCACGCAAATGGCGACCATACGCCTGGGAAAGCGCACCGAGGGGCGTTCTCCCCGAATCAAGGATTTCGTTCCCCTCGCCGGTCTCGACGACCTGGTCTTCACCGGCTGGGACATCTTCGAGGACAACATGTACGCCGCCGCCAGCAACGCCGGCGTGCTGGAGAAGGAGCTGCTGGAGAAGGTCAAGCCCTTCCTGCAGTCGATCAAGCCCGCGTAAGGCCGTCTTCGATCACAACTACGTCAAGCTGATCGACGGCCCCAACGTCAAGAAGGGCAAGAACAAGATGGACCTGGCGGAGCAGCTGCGCGAGGACATCCGCGACTTCAAGCAAGAAGTCCGGGGCCGACCGCCTGGTGATGATCTGGTGCGGCTCGACGGAGAGCTATACCCAGCCGACGCGAGGTGCACCAGTCGCTGGCGTCGTTCGAGAAGGCGCTGTGCAACAGCGACGCAGCACATCGCCCCATCGCAGATCTACGCTTACGCCGCGCTGATGGAGCGCGTGCCCTTCGCCAACGGCGCGCCCAACCTGACGGTCGATATTCCCGCCATGCTCGAGCTCTCGCGACAGCAACCAGACGCCCATCGCCGGCAAGGATTACAAGACCGGGCAGACGCTGATGAAGACCATCCTGGCCCCCGGCTTCAAGGCGCGCATGATCGGCGTCAAGGGCTGGTTCTCCACCAACATCCTGGGCAACCGCGACGGCGAGGTGCTGGAAGATCCCGGCTCCTTCAAGACCAAGGAAGAATCCAAGCTCTCCGTGCTGGACCACATCCTGCAGCCGCAGCTCTACCCCGAGCTGTACAAAGACATCTGCCACAAGGTGCGCATCAACTACTATCCGCCGCGCGGGGACAACAAAGAAGGCTGGGACAACATCGACATCTTCGGCTGGCTGGGTTATCCCATGCAGATCAAGGTCGACTTCCTGTGCCGCGACAGCATTCTGGCCGCGCCCCTCGTGCTCGACCTGGTGCTGTTCATGGACCTGGCGCAGCGGACCAGCACGCTGAAGGGCATCGGCATACAGGAGTGGCTCAGCTTCTACTTCAAGTCGCCCATGACCGCCCCCGGGCTCTATCCCGAGCACGACCTGTTCATCCAGCTGATGAAGCTGAAGAACACGCTGCGCCACCTGAAGGGAGAAGAGCTGATCACCCACCTTGGACTGGAGTACTACGACTGAGTATCTCCGCTAGTGGGTCAGTTTTGGGTGCCCCAACGTCAACCCGAGCGCCGGGAGGGACGTGAGGCACCCACCCTGATTCAAAATGCGATGCTCCCTCCGCAACCGGCGAACCGACGAATAACTTTTTTTCATGGATTTTTACCCCCGCCGGTCGCGTCCTGCCACCCCTGGCCTGCATCTTATTCGAAGCATGCTACGCGGATGCACCCAACTCGGCTCAATCGTTCTGCTGTTCGTCTCAGTCGCTTTCGCCGGCTCTCCCGGTACTTTTCTGGGGACCATGGTGACGTCAGGGGAAGATCACTGGATCTATGTTCGCAGCCGGAATGGAACGCTAAGGCATGTCGATATTTCATCCGCCCAGGTGACCTACGAGCCGGCGGTCCCACGCGAGCGGCGCAAGGACCCAGCCGTGCGGGCGCTGGAACCCGGGGTGGAAATTCGCGTCACCGCCGAACAGGATTCCAACGGTGAGTGGCGCGCCAGCCAGGTGGAAATCACGGGCTCTGCTGCTAACGCTCCCAGCGACAAACGCCCGGCTAACCCCAGCAGCACTCCGCCTGCCGACGATCAGCAGGACGATCAACCGAACGGCAACCAGGACACTCAGCCTGCTATGAACCTGGCGCCGGGCGCCTCGGCGGCCTAGCGTCCTTCCCGAGACCGGCAAAGGCAGGTTTCCGAGACATAAAAACTGGCAGTTCCCAGGCCTGCTTGAGGCTCTGTGGGGGAACTGCCGGTCTCATGGAATTACTAGCGGTCGTGATCGCGGTCGCCGTGGAAGGGCCCTCCGTGGCCGCGATAGCCGTCCTCATAGCCACGCTGGTAAGCCTCCCGGTAAATATCCTTGTAGCGGCCCTTGTCGCCAAAACGCCGCTCGTAACCGTGGTCCGCATGTTTGTAAGAGCCATTGCGGGCAGGACGGAAGTCACGATGGCTGAAGAAATCGTTGCGGCCATCCTGCGCGCCGTCGCGGAAGCCATAGTCCTGCGCTATCCGGCGCACCTCCTCCCAATGCTCGGAGCCCCAATGGTCGTCATGGTCAAAAAAGCTGAAGCCGGTCTGGGCAAACGGCGGGCAGGGAGGGTTTGCGCACGAGCGCCCACCGCACCACCCGCAGCCAACGCTATCGCCATCGCATATACATGTAACCTCTTCATGGTCGTTCCCCTCTTCCTTTCGCTTCATCAAACACGCCAGGTTGAATCGTGTTTCTCTCTGCATAAGGAAATCGGGAGACGCCGCGCGTAGCGTGCGTAGATGGGCGTAGAAGCGGCGGACATCGCACGCGAATGATCCACGCGAATGATCGATGTAATTGGAAGATGACGAAACTATGCGGGTGAAAACGGGTTACCGGCCTTCTTTCGCCCGCTCCAGCAGAGCTTCAATCAGTCCTGGGATGGTGTACTCTCGCGCCTGCAGGTCGACCGCGAGACCATAGCTCCGTAAGGTCTCCGAGGTAATTGGCCCGATCGAGGCGTTCAACACCCCGCGCACCAGCGCCGATTTCGCTGAGCGGACACCCAGCAGCTTCAGGTAGTTGTGCACGGTGGAAGAGCTGGTGAAGGTGATCGCGAGCACACCCGCCGGAGGACGTTCGCGCAGCGCCGCGCGCAGCAGTTGGCGCGATTCCGCGGGTGCGACTGTCTCATAGGCTTCGACTACGTCCACACGGGCTCCCGCTTTGCGCAGCTCCCGCGGGATTACGTCGCGGGCCACCTTCGCCCGGCAGAGCAGCACGCGCTGGCCGCGAACTTTCTCGGCCAGGGTTTCGACGACCGACTCGGCGACGTATTCCTTGGGCATCGCCTCCACCGTCAACCCCTGGCGCTCGACTGTCGCTTTTGTTGCGGGACCGATGGCAGCGATCTTGAGATGCCCCAGCGCGGAAGCAGCGAGCTGGTGAGCTTGCGCGCGCTGGAAGAATGCTTCGACGCCGTTCACGCTGGTTAGGATCAGCCACTCGTAGCCGGCGATGCCGTCGAGTGCGGCGTCCAGCCTGGCGTAAGAGCGCGGAGGCCGAATTTCTATGAAAGGAATCTCCAGGACCTCAGCGCCCAAAGCGCGCAGCTCTCCTGCCAGCGTCCCGGCCTGCTTGCGGGCGCGCGAGACAATAATGCGCCAGCCGGCGAGCGGTAACGCGTTCGGTCCTGTTTGTGCGCCGGATGTCTCCATGTCCTCTACGTCCGATATCCCTCTTTGGGTGTGGCACCGTTTCCGCTGGTGCCCCACCTTCGCGAAGCGAAGCGGTGCTACGGTTGGATTCGAACCCACCCTAGCGCCCAAAAGCGGCGCGAGGGGTGGGCCACCTGCATTTTCTTCTTACAATCTGAAATCAAAAATCTTAAATCTGAAATGCGCTACGGCTGCTGCGGAGCGGTGGCTGCCGAGCTGTAGACCTCTGCAAGAATCTCTGTTCCCCCTCGGCTAAGGATCAGTGCGCCGGTTCTCTCCCCTAACTCGACAGGATCGCTCCCGCTCTGTACTTCGCGAATGAGTTTTCCGCCATCAGGGCTGGCGCAAATGGCGGTCAGCGTGAGTTTGCCTTCGGCCATCTCGGCGAAGGCGCCGATCGGAACCTGGCAGCCGCCACCGAGCTTGTTCAGCAGGGCCCGCTCGCAGGTGGTGGCCATGCGCGCCGCCTGGTCGTCGAGAAAGCGCAGCAGCTCCCGCGTGGCCTTGTCGCCGCGGCGGATTTCGATTCCCAGAGCGCCCTGGCCGGCCGCCGGACACATCAGCTCGGCCGGCAGGACCTGCTTGACCAGTTGCGTCTTGCCCAGCCGGTTCAGTCCGGCCGCCGCCAGGATGATGGCATCGTACTCGCCGGCCTCGAGCTTGCGCACACGCGTATCGACATTGCCGCGCAAGGGGAAAACCTCCAGGTCAGGCCGCTTGACCTTAAGCTGCGCCTGGCGCCGCAGGCTGCTGGTGCCGACCTTGGCGGCGCGCGGAAGATCGTCCAAGCCGGAATACTTCACCGAGAGCAGCACGTCTCGCGGATTCTCGCGCGTGGTGATGGCGGCGATTTCAAACTCCGGCGCCAGCTCGGTGGGCAGATCCTTGAGGCTGTGCACTGCCAAATCGACGCGACCTTCGGCCAGCGCCTCCTCGATCTCCTTGGTGAACATCCCCTTGGTCCCGACCTTGGCCAGAGCAACGTCGGTGATCTTGTCGCCGGTCGTGCGAATGATCTCCAGCTCGACCTGGTGGCCGCGCCCGCGCAGCAGCGCGGCAATGTGGTTGGCCTGCCAGAGAGCAAGCTGCGAGCCGCGCGAGCCGATGCGAAGAAGAGCCATGCTATTTAAGATTGTAGATTTTCGATTTTAGATTGAAAACAGCTTACTCTGAGCCGTCATTGTTCTTCGCCGTCCCCGGCGCCGCGCTTTGATTCGCCTCGCAGGTTGAAGATGCGGCGGACCAGCTCGACCACGGTGGTGGCCTCCGATTCGCGAGCGGCGGTCTTCAGCGTGGTGATCGGGGTGTGCATGATTTTATTGATGATGCCCCGGGTCAGCGTCTCGATCGCCATTTCCTGCTCGGAGCTGAGCGTACCCAGACGTCCGCGCACGCGGTCGATCTCAGCCTGGCGCACATTCTCCAGGTGCTCCTGCAGGGAAACGATGGTCGGCACTACGTCGAGGGTCTGCAGGCGCGCCCTGGAATTTCTCTACCTCCTCCTCGACCAGCTGCTCGGCGCGCTCGGCCTCGCGATTGCGGTCGCGCAGGTTCGACTCGACCACCTGCTGCAGGTCATCGATGTCATAGACGAAGATTCCGTCCAGCTCGTTCAGCGCCGGATCCACGTCCCTGGGAACGGCGATGTCGATGAAGAACATGGGCATGTTTCTGCGCCGCGCCAGGAATTTTTCCCCATGCCGCTTTTCGAAATATGGCCTGCGGTGCGCCGGTGGAGCTGATGACGATGTCGGCCCGGTCGGCCGTGTCGTGGAGCTTCTCGAAGGGAATGGCTTCGCCATTGAACTTCTTGGCCAGCACCGCCGCCCGCTCATAGGTCCGGTTGCTGACGTAAATCTTGCCGGCGCCGTGGGCGATCAGGTGACGCGCCGCCAACTCCTGCATCTTGCCGGCCCCGACCAGGTAGACGGCCTTGCCCTGCAGGCTGCCGAAGATCTTCTCCGCCAGCTCGACGGCCACAGAGGCCACGGATACCGAAGAGCTGGCTACCGCCGTCTCGTTCCGCACCCGTTTGGCGACGGCAAAGGCGCGGGTGAACAAGGCGTCCAGGTGCGACTGCACGGTTCCTACCGCTCGCGCCGTGGCGTAGGCTTCCTTTACCTGTCCCAGGATCTGCGGTTCGCCCACCACCATGGAATCCAGGCTGGCGGCCACGCGGAAGACATGCCGCACCACTTCCGCCTGCTGATACTCGTAGAAATACTTCTGGTATTCCTCCGGCTCGCACTGGTAGTACTGCCGCAGAAACCCCTTGAGATCGCAACTGCCGTTGGCGGTCTTGGCTACCAGTTCCACCCGGTTGCAGGTGGAAACGATCATGCCTTCTTCCACGCCTTTGTAGCCGGCCAACTGGCGCAGCGCCTCGGGCAGACGCGCCTCCGGGATGACGAAGCGCTCGCGCACCTCCACCGGCGCCGTCCTGTGGTTCACGCCGATGAGGAAGAAGTTCATGGGGCGATAAACCTGTGGACCCGGCTGAGATAATTGGCGGCCCAGGCGCAAACCGCCGCGGCGAAAGCAAACGTCGCCAGGTAAGCCGCCTTGCGCCCCCGCCAGCCCGAGCTCCAGCGGGTATAGAGCAGAAGCATGTACACGCCCCAGGTCAGCAGCGAGAGCAAGACCTTGGGATCGGCGAAGTAGCGGACCCCGAACTGCTCCTGCGCCACTACCGAGCCGATGATCAGCCCCACGGTCATGAAGGGAAAGCCGACCAGCAGCGACTTGTATCCCAGTTCATCGAGCACCTGCAGCGCCGGCAGCCGGACGAGGAAACGCGAGAAGTGCTTCGATTTGAGGCTGTGCGACTGCACCAGATAGAGCAGGCTGGAAAGAAAACTCAGAAACAGGGCCGCATAACCGACCAGCAGCAAGGAAACATGGACCAGGATCCATCCGCTGCGCAAGTTGGGCGAGACAATGGCCGCCGGACGCGGGCCCAGCGCCGAGCCGAAGGTCAGCAAGAATGCCACCGGAAAGATAAACAAGCCCGTCGCGGTGGTCTGGAAGCGCACGTAGAGGAACATGAACAGCGCCACCAGGATCAGCGCCAGGTTCGACTCCGCGTAACGGATGGTCAGCAGGTCGAGGTAGCCGTACATCAGGGCCGTCTCCACCACCGAGACACAGTGCAGGATGAGCCCCAGCGCGCCGGCATGGATAGCTATCCGCGCCAGCTTATCGCCCTTGGTCACCAGCACGATCAGGGCGTAGACAAGGCAGACACCGTACAGAACGGTCGCGATTCTCAGCCAGAAAAGCGGCATATTGTAAGGTAAATGCGGTCCAGGCGCATCAGGCCGGGCCGTACCAACTTCGATTATACAAAGCAGAACTGAGGATTCGCCCGCAGACATCACGGGATGACGTGATATCTGTCACAAGATAAATGCCACAGGATTCAGGGGTTAGGGCTTAGGGATTAGGGAGCGATCCATGCAACGAGGTGAGTGCAACCTTCGGAACGTACGCAATGTTGATATATCGCCAATTATCGGAAAGAAACGATTATTTTGCCAATAGGGCAAGGATTGCCTTGTTCTGTGCTGCCGTTGTGTCCCCAGCCGCCAACGTTGATGAGCGGCTGACCTTCCACCGATAACATTCGATAGCCTTCTGCTGCCAAACCCCAACGCCCACCGTTAACCTCAAACTCAACGGACACGATGGGCTTCCCGATGCTCTGCAAAACAGCGCATAGATTCTTGGCGGATTCCACATCGAAGCAGTGCGGATTCTCAACATACCGAAATCGCACATACTCGTCTGGCCGCGCGGAGTATGCCGGCTTGTATTCGTCGGGTGCGCATTCCCACGTCATCTTTTGTGTCACTACTTCTGTTCGGCTGCAACCAACCGTAAATAGGCACGCGAACGAAATGATTGCGATGAAGCAGCAAAAACGCATCACGCACCTTTCAGCTACTTTGGATGCACTGAGGGAGCTAACCGCTTGTGAGTTGTAGATAGCAGGCCTTTTCGCACCTTACGACTTTGTACTGGCAGCACAACTCTGCCGCAGGGTGGCGGAATTGGCTGCTGTCAACACTAACCCCTAAACCCTGATCCCTAATCCCTAAAAACTCGTTCCGCGGTACTCGGCGGGAGCTTCGCGCAGCCGTCTGGCGGCCGTTTCCGGAAGCACGGGGGTGAAGTACACCTCTTTGAAGTTATAAGACTTATCTTTGTTGGGCAGGATGGGCAGGATCTCGATGTGCCAGTGATAGTCGTCGTCGATGGTGCGCCAGTAATTCAGCACCTGGGAACGGTGCAGGGTATTGGGCGAGGTGTGCAAAACCAGGTGGAAGCTGTCGGTGATGGAGCGTATGCGGTTCACGGTGCGTCGCAGCAGGGTGGCACAATCGCGCAGGGCGCCGGGATGAGAGAGCCCGGTGCGCTCGAAGTGCGGTTCATGAACGTGCGGCAGAATCCAGGTCTCAAACGGCACGCGCGAGGCGTAAGGGCAGGAGGCGACAAACTGGCCGCGCACTTCCACGATTCTCTTCTGCTGCTGCAGCTCTTGCGCCAGGATGTCGCAAAAAACGCAGCGCTCCTTTTGCGAGTAGTGCTCGCGCGCCGAGCGCAGTTCATAGAGCACCCGCCGCGGCACAAAGGTCGTGGCCACGATCTGCGATGTCGGGTGATCGAACTCCTGCCCGGAAAGCGCACCGAAGTCCTTGAAGACCGTCACGTATTTGAAGCGGTGATCGTTCTTGAGATCCTGGATGCGCTGGGCGCAAAGCAGCAGAAACTGCTCGACCTCCTCGTCGCTGGCCACCCAGAGCTGCCGGTCGTGGCGGGCGTTCTCCACGATCACCTCGTGCGCGCCCACCGACTTCATGGTGTCGTAAATGCCGTTTCCCCGGCGGTTCGGGTCGCCCTCCACCCGGTAGATGGGAGAGGGATGCACCACAGCCCTCGCCGACCAAGTGCCGCCGTCCACCGAAGCCACGGAGGAGACCACATGCGGCTGCTCGGCCGACTCCGGGCAGAACGGACACAGCGGCCCGCCACGGGCGGCGCCTTCGCCGTCATCGCCGGTTACTACCCACGATCGAGTGATGGGGTCTTTTCTTAATTCCATGTGACAACCTTAGGAGACCATTTTGAAGGGTATCCGTCAACTCCACCCTGTGAGGGATAAGCCAGACTCCGGTTGGAAGACTTACATCAATCTTCAATTTGATTTCAGATTGCAGATTTCAGATTGCAGATTGAACAACCATACGCTGCTCTTGTCTTCTCAATCTGCAATCTTAAATCTAAAATCTTAAATGTCCACAGCTCTGCTATACTCACTCCGCGCCTCAGTTGATCCATCCGATGAGCGAAGCTTCCACGCCTCTCATGCGGCAGCACGCCGCCATCAAGAAACAGCACCCGACTGCGCTGCTGTTCTTCCGGGTGGGAGATTTCTACGAGCTTTTCTTCGATGACGCCGTGCTGGCCTCGCGCGAGCTGCAGATCACGCTTACCTCACGCAGTAAGGAGAAGGGCATCGCCGTGCCCATGTGCGGCGTTCCTTATCATGCCGCCGAGGGCTACATCGCCAAGCTGATCCGCAAGGGCTACAAAGTGGCCATCTGCGATCAGGTGGAGGATCCCAAGCTGGCCAAGAAGCTGGTGCGCCGCGAGGTTACGCGGGTTCTCACCCCCGGCACCGCCGCCGACGCGCAGATGGGCTCGGAGGAGAACAACTTTCTCACCGCGCTGGTCTGCCTCAACGACGCCGCCGGCTTCGCCGCCCTGGATCTTTCGACCGGCGAATTCCGCGCCACCGAGTTTTGCGGCCCCGATGCCGAACGCCGTGTCCTGGAAGAGCTGCAGACCCTGCGCCCGCGAGAGCTGCTGTTTGCCTCTTCCCTGCCGCTGTTCGCCGCGAGCGCGACGAATGTGACCGCACCGTTCGCCGGAGTCACCACACCCGAGCGCGCTGCCATCCCGCCAAGCACAACGGCCGCACTGCCTGTGGGCCTTGGTGGCAATGGCTGGGCTGAGACGCCTTTGGAAGATTGGATATTTTCTCCCGACTACGCCATCCCGCAACTGGAGAACCATTTCGGAGTGCTCTCGCTGGAAGGCTTCGGCCTGACCGGCCGGCCCGCCGCAGCCTGCGCCGCCGGGGCCATTCTGCACTACGTGCGCAGCACGCAGCGCGGAACGCTCGACCATATCGACCGCATAGGCTTCTACGAGCGCCAGAGCTGCCTGGTGCTGGACGCGGTAACGGTTCGCAACCTGGAGCTGGTGGAACCCCTGTTCAGCGGCGGCAGCGAGAAGGTCACGCTGTTTCGCGCCATCGACCAAACGGTCACGCCGATGGGCAAGCGCCTGCTTCGCGCCTGGATGCTGCGGCCTTCAATTGATGTGGACGAGATCAATCGCCGGCTGGATGCGGTCGAAGCCGCCGTCGGCGACACGGTAGCGCGCGAGGAGCTGCGCCGCTCGCTGGACGGCATCCTGGACGTCGAGCGGCTGCTCAGCCGGGTGACGCTGGAGGCAGCCAATCCGCGCGACCTGCTCGCCCTGGCCGCTTCGCTGGCGCGCCTGCCGGCCGTGCGCGCCCATCTCGCGGTCTTTGCCCCCACACGCCTGCGCGAGCTGCACGCGGCCATCGATGAGCTGGCGGACATCCGCGGGCGCATCGAGCAGAGCATCGTCCCGGAGCCGCCTATTTCGCTCAATGACGGCGGAGTGATCGCCGCCGGAGTGGACACGACGCTCGACGAGCTGCGCGACCTGAACCGCAACAGCAAGCGCTACATCGCCCAGATCGAGGAGCGCGAGCGCCGGCGCACGGGAATCAACTCGCTCAAGGTGCGCTTCAATTCGGTCTTCGGCTATTACATCGAGATCAGCAAGGCCAACCTGCACCTGGTGCCGCGCGACTACGACCGCAAGCAGACGCTGGTGGGAGCCGAGCGCTTCACCACTCCGGAGCTGAAGGAGCACGAGGCCAGGATTCTGGATGCGCAGGAGCGCATCGTCGAGATTGAGCGCCGCATCTTCGCCGAGCTGCGCGCCGCAGTGGCGGGCGAGGCAAAACGAATTCGTCAGACTGCCCTGGCGCTGGCCGAGGTTGACGTGCTGGCGGCGCTGGCAGCGCTGGCGGCCACACGCAACTACCGCCGCCCGGTGTTCGACGCCAGCGGCGACCTGGAGATTCTCGAGGGACGTCACGCCGTCATCGAGCAGCCCGAGCTGACCGGCAGCAACGAGCGCTTCGTGCCCAACGACGTTTACCTGAACGGCAGCTCGCACCAGATCGTGATCCTGACCGGCCCGAACATGGGCGGCAAGTCCACCTACCTGCGGCAGGTGGCGCTGATGGTGATCCTGGCGCAGATGGGATCGTTCGTTCCGGCCACGCGCGCCCGGCTCAACGTGGTGGACCGCATCTTTACCCGCATTGGCGCCAGCGACAACCTGGCGCGCGGACGCTCCACCTTCATGGTCGAGATGACGGAAACGGCCGCCATCCTGAATACGGCGACGCTCCAGCTCACTGGTGCTGCTCGACGAGATCGGCCGCGGCACGGCGACCTACGACGGCCTGGCCATCGCCTGGTCGGTAATCGAGTATCTGCACGCTCGCACCCGCGCCCGTACGCTGTTCGCCACCCACTACCACGAGCTCACGGAGCTGGAGTCGCTGCTGCAGGGAGTGAAGAACTACCACGTGGCGGTGAAGGAAACCGGCGGCAAGGTGGTCTTCCTGCGCAAGGTGGAAGCGGGCGCTGCCGACAAGAGCTACGGCATTGAGGTCGCCAAGTTGGCCGGGCTGCCCTCCGACGTCATTCGCCGCGCCCGGGAAGTGCTGGTAGAGCACGAGTCGGCGGAGCAGCAGGCTACCGGGCACTTGGGCCAGGGCACAAGTGACAAGTCCTCACCGGTGCAGTTGACGATCTTTACCCCGCTGTCCTCCGCGATCGTGGACCGGCTGCGCGAAGCCGATCTGGACCGCCTCACGCCTATCGCGGCGTTGAACCTGCTTCACGAGCTGAAAAAGCAGCTCGAATAACTTCCCGCGAGGATCGCACCATGCTCTTCGAACAACGAGAAGTGAATCCCTATGCCGAGCCCGTTCCGGCCAATGAGCTGGAAGTGAGCGGAGTCTACTTCTCCGTCACCTTCTGTGACCGGGAGATGCTGATCCCCGCCATGGAGACCCTGGTCTACGTCGGCCGCGACCTGGAGTCCGGCGATGTCGCCCAGTTCTATTTTCAGGATATCGATTCCTACCAGCGCGGCGTGCAATACGGCTCCGTCAGCGAGGATGAGCAGGCGACCTTTTACATTTATCCGGAAGAAGAGCTCAGCCACGTCTTCGACTACGAGCGCGCCCTGGACATCCTGATGGTGTGCTCGATGCGGCGGCGCGGGCTGCCGGTGGAATGAGCCGTGCACCGCCTCGGCTGGGGCCCGATGGCAGTATCTGCGGTCACCTGCCCCCGCTAGCAATGCGCGCAAGTTTTTGCTGTCGGCCCGGCACTCGTGCTAAAAGACACTTAGAGTCCATGCCGCCCTGCAAGCCCAAACGTCGTCTTCCGTACGCCGAAGGACCTGGAGCGGGCCGTCGGGCAACTGCTGATCTTCGGCTTCAACGGCACTGAATTGTCCCCCCGAACGAGAACGTTCATCGCCGGGGCGCAGCCGGCGGGCATAATCCTGTTCAAGCGCAATATTGAATCGGCCCGGCAGACATATGCGCTGCTGCGTTCGGCGCAGAGCCTGGTCAAGGAAAAAATGTTCCTCTGCGTCGACCTGGAAGGCGGCACAGTCGATCGCCTGCGCGATGTGGTGGCGCCATCGCCGGCGGTGGCCGAGGTGGCCGCTACGCGGCGTCCTAGCCTGTTCCTCGAACACGGCAGGCTGATCGGCAGGCAGGCATGGGCGCTGGGCTTCAACGTCGACTTCGCGCCGGTGCTGGATCTTTCCTCCGAGCTCTCGCGGCCTGTGCTGGGCACACGTACCGTCTCTCAGTTCCCCGACGAAACCATTCTTTATGCGCGCGGCTTCCTGCGCGGCTTGCGCGAAGCCGGCGTGCTCGGTTGCGGCAAGCATTTTCCCGGACTGGGCGAGGCCGACCTCGATAGCCACGTGCGGCTGCCTGTCGTGACGAAAGCCTGGAAGCGGCTATGGCAGGAAGACCTCGTTCCCTACCGGACCTTAAAGCGCGAGCTGCCATTCGTCATGGTGGCGCACTGCGCCTATCCTTCGCTGGCGGATGGTGGAAGGCCGCGGCAAGCGCCGGTGCGACGCTCGCTGGGAGCGCAGACTCCGGCATCGCTCTCCTATGACTGGATTACGCAGGTTCTGCGGCGCAAGATCGGCTACCAGGGGCTGATCGTCTCCGACGATCTCGACATGGGCGGCGTGGCCGCCGAGATCGGCGACGCGGCCGTGGGCACCATCCAGGCGGGAGCCGACCTCTTCCTGGTATGCCAGAAAGAGGAGAACGCCTGGCGAGCTTATTACACCGTGCTGGGCGAGGCCGAGCGCAACCGCCGCTTCCGCGCGCAGGTGGAAGCCGCTGCACAGCGCGTGCTGCGCTTCAAGGCAGCGGCAAAGGCGTTACAGCGCCGGCCGGCGCCTCCACCGTCAGACGCGAACGTGGCCAAGCTGCGCCGTGAAATGTGGGAGTTCAGCGAAAAACTGCGGCTGGCTGCGCCGCTCGACGCGGCCACGGGCGGACAATGATCGTCGCCGGCATCATGAGCGGAACCTCGGCCGACGGCATCAACGTCGCCGTGGTGCGCATCGAGGGACGCGGCCTGCGCGCCAGCTTCGAACTGCTTGCCCATCGCGAGTATCCGTATCCGGAGCGGGTGCGGCGCGCCGTGCTCGCTGCCATGAATGCCAGCCGCGCCAGCGTGGCCGACCTGGCCCGCCTCAACTTCCTGCTGCCGGAGCTGTACGCCGAGGCGGTCCAGCAAACACTGCGGTCAGCCAAGCTTACCTGTGAACTGGTGGGCTGCCACGGACAGACCCTCTACCACCAGGGCGTGGCTGAGCCTTATCTGGGCCGCCGGGTGTCTACGACGTGGCAAACAGGCGATGGCTCCGTGTTGGCGGCGCGGCTGGGCGTTCCCGTGGTCTCCGACTTCCGTCCAGCCGATATGGCCGCCGGCGGTCAGGGCGCGCCATTGGTTCCCTATCTTGATTACCTGCTGTTCCGGCATGGCCGTCGCGGACGGATTCTGCAGAACATCGGCGGCATCGGCAACCTGACGGCGATCCCCGCAGCGGCAGGGCCGGACAAGGTTGTTGCCTTCGACACCGGCCCCGGCAACATGGTGATCGACGCGCTCGCCCGAGAGCTCTTCGGCAAGCCATTCGACCGCGATGGCGCCTTTGCCGCGCGCGGTAAAGCGGAGCCTCGCGTGCTGTCCGAAATTCTGCGCCAGCGGTTCTTCCGGCGCCCGCCGCCCAAGACTGCCGGACGCGAGCAGTTCGGCCGCGAGTTCGCCACGGCTTTCCTGCGCCGCTGCCGCGGCATGAGCCGGTACGACGTGCTGGCGACCGCCACGGCGTTGACCGCCGAGTCGATAGCCGCCGCGGTGTGCGCCGTATCCGAGGATGCTCGCTTTCACGATTTCTTTGTCTCCGGCGGCGGGGCCAAGAACAAGACGCTGATGCGCATGCTCGCCGAGCGCCTGGCTCCGCTGAAGCTGCGAATCGCGACCACCGGCGAGCAGGGGCTTCCCTCGGAAGCCAAGGAAGCAGCCGCCTTCGCCATGCTCGCCTACCAGACATGGCGGCGGCAGTCTTCGAACATTCCCAGCGCGACCGGGGCTGAGCGTCCCGCTATCCTCGGCAAGATCAGCTATGTTTGACGCCCAA
This sequence comes from uncultured Acidobacteriota bacterium, assembly GCA_963791145.1. Classification (GTDB taxonomy): domain Bacteria; phylum Acidobacteriota; class Terriglobia; order Terriglobales; family Acidobacteriaceae; genus CAWBRT01. Next base: position 273,890 of record CAWBRT010000011.1, read on the forward strand.
CGGAAAGATCCAATCGACCGGAGCGTCATCCCGACCGACGCGAAACCGGGGTCCCCAGCAAACACCGTAGTTGGGGTTGCTGGGGTGGTGGAGCGGAGTGGAGGGATCTTGTGTTTTCCCATTCGAGAGCGAAGCACAAGGTTCCTCGACTCACGCCGGCCATCGCAGCCGGCGTTCGCTCGGAATGACGTTTCTAGTTTGAGATACAGCATTTCCAGAAGGATCGTAGTTCTTTCCTGCTTCTTTCTCCTGCTCCTCCTCCCCCTCCCCGGCTGCTCCCGCACGGCGCCCCCGCCTGAGGTGGTGATGATCATCGAGAGCAGCCCCGCCAATCTCGATCCGCGGGTGGGTACCGACGCGCAGTCGGAACGCATCGGCAAGCTGTTGTTCGACGCGCTGGTGCGGCGCGACGAACACTTCCAGCCACAGCCCTGGCTGGCCGAACGCTGGGAGGTCCCGGACCCGCTGACGTACGTTTTTCATCTTCGGCGCGGAGTGATCTTTCACGATGGCCGTCCGTTGACCTTAGCTGACGTGAAATGGACGGTCGACTCGATTCTCAGCGGCGTGATCCGTACCCCCAAGGCGAGCATCTACCGCTACGTGGAGCGCATCGACACACCTGACGATTTCACGGTGATCTTCCACCTGCGCGAGCCCAACTCGTCTTTTCTATGGAATCTCTCCGACGGCGCCATCGGCATCGTGCCGCGCGGCGCGGGAGAGGATTTCAACCGCGCACCGGTGGGCAGCGGGCCATTCCGCTTCGTCAGCATGGAGCAGGACCGGCAGGTTACGCTGGCGCGCAATGAGCAGTACTGGGGAGAGCGTCCGCAACTGGCTTCGGTACGCTTCAACGTGGTACCCGATGCCACCACGCGCGCCCTGGAGCTGCGCAAGGGCAGCGCCGATATAGCCCTGAACGTGCTCACCGCGGACACGGTTGTGGCCTTGCGCAGCGATCCGGCACTGGCGACCCAGACCGCTCCCGGCACGATCTACGCATACCTGGCATTCAACCTGCGCGATCCTATTCTGAAGGACGTTCGCGTGCGGCAGGCGATTGCCAGCACCATCGATCGTGGGCCGATCATCCACTACCTGCTGCGCGACATGGCGCGGCCCGCTACCAGCGTAATGCCGCCGCAGCATTGGGCCTTCGACCCGAACGTCTCCAACTTCCCGCATGACCCGGCGCGGGCACGGCAACTGCTGGATGCGGCGGGCTACCGCGTCCAAAAGGACGGATATCGGTTTCATCTCACGATGAAGACCTCAACGGAGGAGTCGACGCGGCTGCTGGCCGCTGTCTTCCAGCAGCAGCTTCGCCAAGCCGGCATAGCCCTGGACATCCGCAGCTTCGAGTTCGCGACCTTCTACGCCGACGTCACGCGCGGGGCGTTTCAGCTCTATTCGCTGCGCTGGATAGGAGGCAACGAAGATCCGGATATCTTCGAGCATATCTTCGATTCCACCAGCACCCCGCCACGCCGCGCCAATCGCGGCTACTACTCGAATCCGGAGGTCGACCGGTTGATTGCCGACGCCCGGGCTTCGGTCGATCAAGCGCGACGCAAGCGCGACTATGACCGCATCCAGCAGATCGTCGCCCGCGACCTGCCCTACATCAACCTGTGGTATTCCGATAACGTGCTGGTGCACTCACGCCGCCTGCGCAACCTGCGCCTGGGTTCGGCGGGAGATTACGATTTCCTGACCACGGCGGAGCTAGCGCGGTAAGGCTGCCTGACCCTCGTGTTACTATCAAGGTTTTCCAACGGAGCGCGGACGTGCGCATTCTCTTTATCGGTGACATTTTTGGCAAGCCGGGCCGGACCATGGTCCGCAGTCATTTGCGGCAAATGGTGGCCCGGCACGGCATCGATCTCACCATTGCCAACGGCGAAAATGCGGCCGGCGGTTTCGGCATCACTCCGCAGATCGCGGAGGAGCTTTTCGACCTGGGCATAGAGGTCATCACCACGGGCAATCATGTCTGGGACAAGCGGGAGCTGATCGATTACCTGAATGCCGGCCTGGACGAGCCGGCCACGCCGGCGCGGCGCGTGCTGCGGCCGGCCAATTATCCCGCCGGCACTCCGGGCAGCGGCCTTTACCAGGGCACCACGCGGGGCGGCGTCGCTTACGCGGTCATCAACCTGCAGGGGCGCGTTTTCATGAACAGCATCGACGACCCGTTCCGGGTAGCCGACGCTTTGCTGTCCCAAATCTCGGCCCGGGTGGTGATCGTGGACATGCATGCCGAGGCGACTTCGGAGAAGATCGCGCTCGGATGGTATCTGGATGGCCGGGTGACGGCCGTCATCGGCACTCACACGCACGTGCCCACGGCTGACGACCGCGTGCTCACTAACGGCACCGCCTATCAGACCGACGTAGGCATGACCGGGCCCTGGCAGGGAGTGATCGGAATTCAGACGGAGCTGATCATCAACCGCTTTTTGAACGGCATGCCAACCCGTTTCGAGGCGGCCACCGGCGACCCGCGCCTGTGCGCCGTGGTCATCGATTGCGACGAGCAAACCGGGCGCGCCCGCTCCATCGAACGGCTCCTGATCTGCGGGTAAAGGGGTATCGCGCAGGCGAGCCATGTTCCGCGCCATCGTCATGATGCGCCGGCGGAAGAAAGCAGCATCTATTCAGAGTGTATGCAGCAGCCCTTGCGGACAACTACGCGGCAGGCCCTGATAGCAGGCTTGCCTTGGGACGGATTCGACGCCTATCTGTTCGATATCGACGGCACGCTGCTCAACTGCCGCGACACGGTACATTACAACGCTTTCCATAGCGCCCTGCGCCAGGCGTGGAATTGCCAGCGCAAGATCGACGGTCTTCCTTTGCACGGCAACACCGATATAGGCATCCTGCGGGCTGCCGCCGCGGCGGGCGGCGTGACGGAGGAAGAATTTCGCCAGCGGCTGCCGCAGGCGCTGGCCGTCCTGCGTGCCGAGGTTGAACGTCATGCCGATTCCTTCCGCCCGGAACTATGCCCTTCCATTACCGTCCTGCATGGAACACCTGCATCGCGAAGGCAAGCTGCTGGGAGTGACCTCGGGCGCTATAGAGCCGGTGGGCTGGGCCAAGCTGCGCGCCGCCGGACTTGCCCGTTATTTTTCCTTCGGTTCTTTTTCGGCCGACGTGGCGGCGGTTTCCGGCGCCGCGCACGCATGCCGGCGAGCTCAAGGGCTGCAACGAGACCCGCGCCGGCATCTTCCGACATGGCATCGCCCAGGTACGCAGCCGTATGGGAGAGCGCGCCACGATCTGCTTCGTGGGCGACACGCCGGCCGACATCGCTGCCGCCAAGTCTCTCGGCGCACCTGTTCTGGCCGTCGCCACCGGAATCTACGACGTCGAGACGCTGCACGAGAAGGGCCCCGACCTCTGCCTGCCGTGCTGTGACTGGCTTTTCGCAGCCGACCCGACACGTACTACGTAACGAATCGCGGAGGCTATTTGCCTCCATGGAAGCGCGACGGAGGTAGCAAGCGCTTATCGAGGCTGGTGATCGCTTACAATAAGACCGTGCGTTGCTCCTGGCTCATTCTGCCGCTGGCCGTCTCTGTTTTCCTGCAGGCGCAGCAGCCCGCGACCGTGTCGCCGGAGCCGCCCGCGCTAGAGGCCTCCCAGGTTACCGGGAGTTTCGCAGCCGGGCACGGCCGCTCCCGCCGCCTCACCGGTTACGACACCCGAGAAAGTGTCCGTGGCGCAGGCCGACCGCCGTCGGGCATCGCGCGAGTTCCGCGAGGCCCTCAAGCTGCAGGGTTCGCACAGCCGCACGGCTTTCGAGCACTTTGAGCTGGCGGCGGCGCTTGCCCCCGACAATCTGGAATATGTCACGGCCCGCGAGGTGGCGCGGCAGAAGCTGGTATACGAGGACCTGCAGTCGGGCAATGAGGCGCTGGCGGAGGGCAACCAGATACGCGCGCTCGGGCTGTTCCGCCAGGCGCTTGCCCTCGATCCGCAGAATGAGTTCGCCCGGCAGAGGTTGCACGATTCCCTGCCCCCGATGCCGGCTCTGGAAGGACCGAGCGAGCGGGAGTTGTCCGGGGTAATCCAGTTGCAGCCCGAACCCGGCCAGCGTAATTTTCATCTTCGCGGGAATTCACGCGACATCGTCAACCAGGTGGCACTTGCCTACGGCATTACCGCCCTGTTCGACGACTCCTTCGCCAACCGGCAGGTGCGGCTCGACCTGGAACAGGCCGACTGGTCGCAGGCGCTCAGGGCGATCACGCAGCTCACCAAGAGCCTGTGGACGCCGCTTTCGGCCCGCCAGGCGCTGTTTGCGGCCAATACCAACGAGAATCGCCGTAGCCTGCTGGGCGCGGCTTCCGCCACTTTTTATCTTCCGCTGGCCACCACACCGTCGGCCCTGAACGACATTGTCGGCGCCCTGCGGGCGTTGTTTGAAGTGCGCTTCATAGGCGTCAACGCCAAGGCGAACGCCATTACGGTTCGCGCCGATGCTCCTACCGTGGAAGCAGTGGAACAGTTCCTGCGGGGGTTAGAGGACACGCAGCCGGAAGTGACATTCGATATCCAGGTCTACCAGATCTCCAGGACTTACACCCGCCTGATGGGGGCGAACATTCCCACGCAGTTCCAGCTCTTCAATATTCCATCGGAGCTGCGCTCGGTACTGAATAACCCCAATACGCAAAGCCTGATCAACCAGTTGATCGCCTCCGGCGCAATCAACCAGGCAAGCGTCTCGAGCATAGGCGCGCTGATTGCGGGGCTTCTGGCAACAAGCCAACAGAATTCCCTGCTTTCACAGCCGTTCGCTGTGTTCGGCGGCGGCACCACTTTCTCGGCGCTGGCCGTTCCACCCGCCAGCTTGAACTTCTCGCGCGACGAGTCGCTGGTGAAAGATCTCCAGGGCATGACCCTGCGCGCTTCCCAGGGAACAGCCGCCGTCATGAAGATAGGGCAGCGCTACCCGATTCTGAATTCCACCTTCTCGCCCATCTTCAACAGCTCGGCGATCTCCGCCGTGCTCGCCAACCAGAGCTTCATTGCGCCCTTCCCTTCCTTCAACTTTGAAGACATCGGATTCAATCTCAAGGCCACGCCCATCGTGCATCGCGACAACTCGGTGGGGGTCAAGCTGGAGCTGCAGTTGCGTTCGCTCGGCACCCAGAATGTGAACGGAATACCCATCATCAACAACCGCGAATTCAACGGCTACATCTCAGCGCCGGATGGGGAGACAATCATCGCCGTCAGCAACCTGACGCAGAGCGAGGCGCGGGCAGTAAATGGATGGCCGGTGCCCGGGATGAATGTCCACAACAACCAGGAAACCGACGATGAATTGATGGTGATTCTGACGCCCCACGTAGTGGTCGCCTATCCACAGGCGGGACCGATGATAATGGTGCCGAGCATCACCTCGGTGACGCCGGCCAGGTAGCGGATATACATCATCCCTTGCTGTGGCAACTCCCCCCAGTGCAGGCGGGCACTCCAGCAAGCCTGAAGTCGGGCTGGCTGTGAACCCCGCGGCTTGACCTGCGTGAAAACCGTTCTACTTCTTGCTCTGGGAGATTTCGAATTCCACTACCGCCTTGAGGGTCTCGTAAGGCATGGAGAGCAGGTTCGACATTGATCGTCCGTTGATGAAGAGAGTGGGCGTGGCCCTGATCTCGGCTTCGTCGCCAATTTTCTTGGAGCGCTCCACCCGCGACTTGGTTTCGGCGGAGGCGGCGCAGGCGGCCAGTTTGCTCTGGTCGGCGCCGGTGCTGGCGGCGATCTGGTTCAGCTTGGCGGTCCGCGCCGCGGCTCCTCCGCTCTCATCCTGATCGTTGATCGCATCCTGCTGGTCATAGACGGCGGCGATGAACTTCCATGCCCGTTCGTTGTTCTCACGCGCCAGGCAGTCGAGGTAGGCAGCCGCCTGCGGCGACCACGGGTGAAGCTGCTCCATGGGGTAGTTCTGGAAGATGAGCTTTACGGCCGGTTCTTCGCTCAGCAGCTTCTCGATGGCGGGCTGCGCCGACCGGCAGGCGGGGCACTGCAGATCGCCGAACTCGACCAGCAGAATTGCCGGATTGGCTGCGCCCTTGCTCGGCCCGAAGGCCTCCTTCTGCAGGATGGCACGCTGCCTGGCGAAGGGATCGGCGCCGAAGGGCCTGAGGTCGCCGACGATTACATGCTGCTGATCAGCGGAGACAAAGAAGCGCATCATCTGCTGGCCGCCGGGCGTGATCACCAGCGTGATGACGTCCGCCAGCCCGGGGACGGGTGAGGGTCTGACCGTCACCACCTGGAATTTCAGGCTGGGATCAACTCCGAACATGCGGTGGAAGAAGGCATTCAGCGTAGCTTCGCTGGGCAGAGAAGGATCAGGCTTATCCGGCGAAACCGATTCCTGCTTAGGCGCCGGCGCACTTGGCGCTGCCGCGCCTGCACTGCTTTGTCCCTGGCTGTTCAAGACCAGAGCAACAACCAGGAGAAGAACCGCGAAACTTCTTTTCATCTTGTTCCCGTCTTTTCGATTAGAAATTACGACGCCCCAGCGGAGAAACTCGGGTGTGAGCTGATGTCTCTCGTGCGGCCGGCCATCAAACCTGGTGGCGCGCGGCGATCGGAAAGCGGCGCCCCACGCCGAACGCCTTCTCCGAGATCTTCAACCCGGGCGCGGCTTGTTGCCGTTTGTACTCCGCAATTTCGACCAGTTTGATGACCGCCTTTACCGTCTCAAGTGGGATGTCGCGCCGGCGGGAGATTTCCTCCGCTGTCTTCATCTCCTCGACGTAATCTTCCAGGATGGGATCCAGCACTTCGTAGGGTGGAAGCGAGTCGCTGTCTTTCTGGCCGGGACGCAGTTCCGCCGAGGGCGGCTTGGTAATGGTGGATCGCGGAATCACTTCTTTCCGTGAATTGATGTAGCGGGCGATGCGGTAGACCAGCGTCTTGGGAACGTCGGAGATGACGGCCAGTCCGCCCGCCATGTCGCCATAGAGGGTGCAATAGCCCACCCCGAGCTCCGACTTGTTGCCGGTGGAGAGCACCAGCGAGCCGAACTTATTGGACAGCGCCATCAGCAGGGTGCCACGTACGCGCGCTTGAATATTCTCCTCGGCGACATCTTCCTTCATTCCGGCGAAGACCTTCTGCAGCTCGGCGCGAAACGATTGGAAGACGTTGCCGATAGGAATGACCTCAAAGCGGATATTCAGGTTGCGCGCCAGATCGCGCGCGTCGGTAATGCTGCCCTCGGAGGAATATTGGCTGGGCATGGCTACTCCCATGACGTTTTCCGCCCCGAGCGCCTCGACGGCAATGGCCGCCGTCAGCGCGGAATCGATTCCGCCGCTCAGGCCGATCAGCGCCTTCTGGAAGCCGCACTTGCGGACATAGTCGCGCGTTCCCAGCACCAGGGCAGCGTAGGCGCTGGCCTCCTCGCGCTCGATCCAGGGATGCATGTCGCCCTGTCTCGTCTCCGTGTCGAAGAAGATCAGGTCCTCCTCGAACGACTTTGCCCGCGCGACGACGTCGCCCCGCTCGTTCACCACCAAACTGGAGCCGTCAAAGATGAGGCTGTCATTGCCTCCCACCTGGTTGACCATGGCGACCGGAATATTGTGGTGGCGGGCGATGGCGGCCAGCATCTCGCGCCGCAACTCGTGCTTGCCGAGATGAAAAGGCGACGCCGAGATGTTCAGCACGATGTCGCCTCCGGAGGCCGTCAGCTCCTCCACCGGGTCGACAGTGTAGAGGCGGCGGTTCCAGAAAGTTTTGTCGTTCCATGCGTCTTCGCAGATGGTCAGCCCGATCTGCGATCCGTCGAAAGGATAAAGCTGCTGCGACTCGGCCGGGGCGAAGTTACGCATCTCGTCAAAGACGTCATAGGTGGGCAGAAGGCGCTTGGACTGCACGAAGGCCACCGCGCCATCGCGGAGCACGGCGGCGGAGTTCATCGCCGACTTGCCGGTCTGCGAACAGGCGGGAGCGACAAAACCGCAGACGGAGGCGATGCCGGTGGTAGCGGCGGCTATTTCGTCCAGCGCCTGGCGGCAGCGCGCGACAAAGGCGGGTTTCTCCACCAGGTCGCGCGGAGGATAGCCGCAGACGCTCAACTCCGGGAACAACACCAGGCTCGCGCCGGCCTCCCTGGCCTGACGCGCGAAGGCAATGGTCTTGCGCACGTTGCCGGTGAAGTCACCGACTGTTGGGTTAATTTGGGCAAGCGCAATCTTCACACTGACAGTGTAAAATCCCGCGCGTAATTTTGTACATGCAAGATTGCCTGCCTAAGCCCGTTCTAATAATTCAGGCGGCCAGAGCTTTGCCCGTCTGAGCGGCGGTAAAGATCGCCTTGACCCGCTTCAGCAGCGCCTCCGGCTGCATGGACTCGACGTAATCGCGAGCCGGAGCAGACACTCCAGGCGCGGTCAGCATGATCAGCGGCTGCTCCGGATTCTCGCTTCTGATCTGGTCGCAGACCTGCAGGGCCAGATCGGGAGCCATGGCAGCGTTGACTACGATCAGAGCGAAGCGGCCGGTCTTACAGCGCTGGCGCGCCTGTTCCAGATCCAAAGCCGGGTAGATGGTAAGTCCATGGCTCCGAAGAAGGGCAATCCTCTCCTTGCGGTCGGGAGCACTGTCAACCAGCAGGACCTTCAGGGGTGATACGTTCGTCATCTCGGAGATCTCCTCTCCAGGGGCACAGCAACAGAGAGGCTGGGGAACGAGAGCGGGTTGCCACGGGGGGGAAGGAACTATTTGGACGAGAGTTCCCCGCTCGCGGTGCCGAAGCTGAAGCTCTGTTGATTCAGTACAGCAGGTACTTTCGCCTCACAAGCTCGAACTGCTGCAATCCAGAGCGCCAAGTCTGGGCGATCTGCCGTGGGTCGGCGCCCCGCAGCAGTCGCTCGAAGCTCTCCGGCTGCGCCAGCATCTCCGCGATTCGCCCAGGCTTGAACTCACGCGGGTAAAGCTTGAGCAGCGCCGCCGCCAGCTCCAGCCCGAACTCCGGGGAATCGAGTTGGTTCCGTTCACTCACTGCCATACGAATTCCGTGGCAGAGCTGGCCGGCATAGGGGCCGCTGGACGGGGTGAATGACACCGGCGCAAAGCGGATACCGCTTACCGCGCGGGCATGCAGGTACTCGGCCAGCCGGCTGCCGTCGATCCAAGGCGCGCCCAGCAAGGAAAACGGCGTCTCCGTTCCGCGCCCGACCGATACGTTGGTGCCCTCAACCAGGGCCACGCCGGGGTAGAGCACGGCTGCTTCCAGGCTGGGCAGGTTGGGCGAGGGCTTGATCCACGGCAGGCCCGTGTCATCGAACCACTCCTCGCGCCGCCAGCCGCGCATGCGCACCACGTGCAACTGCACGCCCAGCCGGCGTTCGCCGTTGAACAACTGCGCCAGCTCTCCCAGGGTGAGGCCGTGGCGTATGGGAATGGGGTGATAGTTCACGAAGCTCTGCTGGGTGGCGTCGGAGACGGCGCCCTCGGCAACGGAGCCGGTGATCGGGTTGGGACGGTCAAGCACGATCAGCGGCAGCTTGGCTGCCGCGCAGGCTTCCAGGAAATAACCGAGCGTGGTCTCGTAGGTGTACCAGCGAACTCCCGCGTCCTGGAGATCGAAGACTACGGCGTCGAGCCCGCGCAATATCGGCATCGGAGGCCGCCGGGAGGCGTCGCTCGCTCCGTAAACGCTGAATACCGGGGCGCCTGTCACCGGATCGCGCGAGTTGCCAATTGCCGTTGTGTCCTGATCGCCGCCGAGACCGTGTTCCGGGCTGAAAACCGCCGTCAGCTCTACTGCCGGCAGCCGCGCTAGCAGGTCCATGGTGCGGCGTCCACGCACATCACGTCCAGTCAGGTTGGTGACCAGGCCAAGGCGACAGGGTCGGTTCGCGCAGCTCGCGGGACGGGAAACGAACTCCGGATCGGACTTGGCGCCCGGCGCGGCCCACAATGCACCGCGCTCGACGATTACGTCGATGCCGGTCAGGACTTGATGAGACGCGCTCGCAGGCGCTTGCGGAGCGCTTTGGAGGGGACGGGAATCAGCGCCTTCGACAAGACAAGACGCGAACAATACCAGGCATAGAAGCAACCGGCATCTCTCGCCGGCCCTGCCCCGGAGCGGAGATCTGTCACCAGGTCTCGTGCTCAGGCTTGCTCCTCGCCGCCCGGCTCATGGCGCTTCAGACGCACCACGGTGATCCTGGCGAAGCCCTCTTCGAACTTCGGCGGACGCAGTTTCTGCGCCATGCGGTGCATGACGTCGTCGGGAACGTTGCGGGCGCGCTTGCGGTTGCGCTCCATGCAGACTTCCGCCGGAACGTCAAAGAAAACGGCATGCGCCTCATAGCCGTAGTCGCGCGCCATCTTGATCCAGCTGTGGCGCTCCCGGGGCGAGAGATTAGTGGCGTCGATATAGTTCAGCGGACGCCCGGCGATGAGCCGCGCCCGCAGCAGCGAGCGCAAGGACGAGAAGACCAGATCCTGATAACGCTGTTCGGTGGGGTTGTCGAAGAGCAGGCCGCGAACCAGGTCGCTGGAGAGCGGGATGATGTTGTGCCGCTTGAACCACGAGCTTTTGCCTGATCCAGGCAAGCCGATGGCCAGCACCACTGCTCCCTTGGACTTGCCATGAGCCGGTGCGGGAGCAGCCTCGGTTTCCGGCCCGGCTTCTGTGCCCAGCACCCCATCGACCTCGGCGGCCTCGCCTGTCGCCTGCCCCGGGGCAAACGGCAGCATTGCGCCGGGCGTCTTGCCGGGCGCTTCCGGAGCTGGCTGCGGTCTCGCGTTGGTACGGCTCCGTCCTCCACGTCCGCGGCGACGGCTGCGATCGCGGCGAGAGTCACCGCGGGCGCCCGGCCCCCGTGCGGATGGAATACCCGCCTCCGCAGGCTCGGCACCCTGAAATTCCACGTCTTGCCGCAACCCGGCGGAGGGTTCCGCGTCAGGCCTTTCGCTATCGCGAGATGCTAAGGCGTCGGCTGGCGCGGGCTCGCCAGCCTCGTCTTGGCGCGTCCGCCTGGCGGTGAATTCCTGTTCGTCCGACTCGGGCGGGCGCGGAGCCGCCCGGTCCAGAAACGTGGGCTGCAAAGGAGCCGGGCCGGGCTCGGCGCTGGTACCCTGCTCTGCCTTGCCTTTCCCTTTGCGCCGCTTCATACGGTCTCGCATCCACTTACGCATACGGGGCTTATAACACAGTTACGATGCCATCGGGGAGAACTAAGCAGGTACCTCCCGCGACGCGGGGATGAGGGCGACGATCGATGGGGTCCGCCGTTTGGGCGCACTGCTCCTTCCGGCGGTGAGTTTGCTTCCATGGTTTTATGGATGCTAGCATCGTCTGTTCCGCAGTGTGAGGTCTTCGCTGCCGGGAAGCGCCGCTTTGTCGGCACGGGGGACTTGGCTGTTCCAGAGCACCCCGCAGCCAGAAGAGGCGCGCCACGGGCCGCGAACAATATCCTAATTCTATAACTTTTGGCACCGCCAGCCTGGAGGCAATTATGGCAGTTAAAGTCGGGATCAACGGTTTTGGCCGTATTGGGCGCAATGTGCTGCGCGCGACGCTGGGCAACAAGGACATGGAGATCGTGGCCGTCAACGATCTCACCGACCCCAAAACCCTTGCCCACCTGCTCAAGTACGATTCCATTCTCGGCAACCTGCAGCACAAGATCTCCGCTACGGCGGACGCCATCGACGTCGACGGCCGCAAGATCCGCGTTTTCGCGGAAAAGGATCCCGCCAAGCTGGACTGGCAATCACAGGGCGTGCAGGTAGTGGTGGAGTCGACCGGACGCTTCACCGATGCCAACCAGGCTAAGGCGCACCTGCGCGGCCCGGTCAAGAAGGTCATCATCTCGGCGCCGGCCAAGAACGAGGACATCACCATCGTGATGGGTGTCAACCATGACCAATACGATCCCGGCAAACACCACATCATTTCCAATGCCTCTTGCACCACCAATTGCCTGGGCCCGGTCGCCAAGGTTCTCAACGACAAGTTCACCATCCAGAAAGGCACGATGACCACGATCCACTCCTACACCAACGATCAGGTCATCCTGGACTTCCCGCACAAGGACCTGCGGCGTGCCCGCGCCGCCGCCCTGTCGATGATTCCCACCTCGACCGGAGCGGCCAAGGCAATCTACCTGGCGATTCCTGAGCTGAAGGGCAAGCTCGACGGATTCGCCGTGCGCGTGCCCACGCCCAACGTTTCCGTGGTGGACCTGGTGGTCCTCACCGGAAAGGAGACCAGCGTGGAAGAGGTCAACGGCGCCCTCAAGAAAGCCAGCGAGGCGGGCCCACTCAAGGGATACCTGGGCTACGAGGAAGAGGAACTGGTTTCCTGCGACTTCCGCGGCGACCCGCGCTCTTCCATCGTCGATGCCAAGCTGACTCGCGTGGTCGGCGGAAACTGCGTTAAAGTGATCTCCTGGTACGACAACGAATGGGGTTATAGCTGCCGGGTTCGGGACCTGATCACGTTTCTGGCGAGCAAGGGACTCTAACAATTTCTGATTTACGATTTTCGATTTCAGATTGAAAGCCGATGACCTTTCGTTGAAGTTTCAAGGTTCAAAGGTTTCAGAGGTTTCAAAGTTTCAGAATTCACTCTCTTGAAACCTTGAAACTCTGAAACCTTGAAACCTCAAACCTGAGACGCTGCAGGCTGTTGGGGACGGTACTTGGCTGCAAGGAGAAAGTATGGCCAAACTTTCCATTCGCGATCTTTCCTTGAACAACCACCGCATTCTGATGCGGGTTGACTTCAATGTCCCGCTCGACGGCGGACGGGTCGCGGATGATACCCGCATCCGCGAGACGCTGCCCACCATCGAATACGCTCTGCGGCATGGCGCCAAGCTGATCCTGGCCTCCCACCTGGGCCGGCCGAAGGGCAAGCCGAATCCGCAATACAGCCTCAAGCCGGTAGCCGAACGGCTTCGCATCCTGCTCGACCAGCTCATCGGGCGCGGGCAGAACGTCGGCTTCTCGCCCGATTGCGTTGGCCTGCAGGCCAGCGAGATGGCCGGCAAACTGGAGCGCGGGCAGACCCTGCTGCTGGAGAACCTGCGCTTCCATCCCGAGGAAGAAGCCAATGACGACGCTTTTTCGCAGGCGCTGGCGTCGCTCGCCGATTTTTATGTCAACGACGCCTTTGGCACCGCCCATCGCGCCCACGCCTCCACGGTCGGAGTGACGCGGTACGTCTCCAAGTCGGCCGCCGGCCTGCTGATGGAAAAAGAGCTCGAGTACCTGAGCCGGGCCACGCAGAATCCGGCCAAGCCGTTTGTCGCCATTCTGGGAGGCGCCAAGGTTAGCGACAAGATCGGTGTGATTCGCAACCTGCTCGACAAGGTGGACACCTTCCTGATCGGCGGCGGCATGGCGTACACCTTCCTGAAGGCGCAGGGGATGGAGATCGGCAAGTCGCTGCTGGAAGCCGACAAGGTAGAACTGGCGACGCAGTTGCTCCAGGAGGCCAAGGCGCGCAAGGTGAAGCTGTTGCTGCCGGTCGATCACGTGGTTGCCGACAAGGTGGACGCCAGCGCGAAAGCCAAGATCATTCCCCAGGGTGAGCCCATCCCGGCAGATCAGATCGCGGTGGATATCGGCCCGAAGTCGATCGAGTTGTTTGCGGCTGAGATCGCGCGGGCGCGCACCATCGTCTGGAATGGCCCGATGGGCGTCTTCGAGATCGACCAGTTCGCGCACGGCACCACGGCCATTGCGCGGGCGGTAGCCGAAAACGCCGGCGCGACTTCCATCGTGGGCGGTGGCGACAGCGTAGCCGCCGTGCATAAGGCAGGCGTCGCCGAGCAGATCAAACACATCTCCACCGGAGGAGGCGCATCGCTCGAGTTCCTGGAGGGAAAGAAGCTGCCCGGCGTGGAGGCCTTGACGGACAAGTAGTACAGCAGTTTCGAGTTTCCAGTTTCGAGTTCCCAGATGCGCGGAAACCCCATGAATTCTTTCCTTAAGCAATGAGGATTCGACGAGCTGCGCATAACTCTTTGCTGAAATCTTGAAACTCGAAACTTGAAACTCGATACTGGAAACTGTTTTCTTATGGCTGACTATTACCAACTCGACCTGGGCGAGGGCTCCACGCTGGTTTTCCTGCAGGGCGACATCACGCGGCAGGACACCGACGCTATCGTCAACGCCGCCAACTCGACGCTGATGGGAGGCGGCGGCGTGGACGGCGCGATTCATCGTGCCGGGGGGCCGGCCATCCTGGAAGAGTGCAAGAAGATCGTCGCCGCCCAGGGACATCTGCCTCCGGGCGAGGCTGTATCCACCACCGGCGGGCGCCTGACTGCGGCATTCGTCATACACACAGTCGGCCCCATCTGGCGCGGAGGAATGCACGGGGAGCCCGCGCTGCTGGCCAGCGCCTACCGTAATTCCCTGTGTCTGGCCGACCGCCTCGGCCTGCACAACCTGGCGTTTCCGGCCATCTCCACGGGCGTCTATGGCTATCCGGTAGCACAGGCAGCGCAAACCGCCATCGAGGTCGCCATCGCCACGCTCGTCGACGCCCGCAACGTGCGCGAGGTCCGCTTCGTGCTGTTCGACCGGCCCACGCTGGATACTTTTCTGGAAGCGGCGCGCAGCGTCGCCGAACGCCGCCGGGCAGACTGGCGGCTCGACCACGTCACCTCACCGCAGCAAACGTAGTACGCAGCTTGCCGGAGATCCCGGAAGAAAGCCCGGAAAAAAGAATGACACGAAAAAAAATCATCGCCGCCAATTGGAAAATGTACAAGACGGTTCAGGAAGCGCAGGCTTTCCTGGAGGCCTTTCTGCCGCTGGTCAAGGATCATGAGCGCGACGAAATCGTCATCTGCCCGCCCTACGTCGACATACCCGCCGTAGTGGAGGGCTGCCGCGGCTCCAAGGTCAAGGTGGGCGCACAGAATGTGTACTGGGAGAAGGAGGGCGCCTTCACCGGCGCGGTCTCGGCGGCCATGCTGGTTGGCGCCGGCTGCGAGTTCGTGATCGTCGGCCATTCCGAGCGGCGGCAGTATTTCGGCGAGACCGACGATACGGTGAACCGCCGGCTGAAGAGCGCGCTCGAGGCCGGGCTGTCGCTCATCCTCTGCGTCGGCGAGGTGCTGGAGGAGCGCGAAGCCAAGCTCACCGAGGACGTGCTGCGCCGCCAGTGCACGCGCGCCTTCAACGGCATCTCCGCCCGCAAGGCCGCCAAACTGAGCATCGCCTACGAACCGGTGTGGGCCATCGGCACCGGCAAGACGGCGACTCCGCAGATGGCCGCCGACGCTCACGTGGTCATCCGCGAAGAGGCCGCCAATTCCTTCGGCAAGGAATTCGCCAAGGGCATGCGCATTCTGTATGGGGGCAGCGTCAAGCCGGAGAATGCCAAAGCACTGATGTCCGAGCAGGAAATAGACGGCGCGCTGGTGGGAGGCGCCAGCCTCAGCCCCGAGTCGTTTGCGGCCATCGTAAAGTACTGACGGAGAAAATTGCCGATCAGCTTAGGCGAGCGGGCCCCGATCCGGATCCGGGGGCCCCGGCAAACACTTTTGTGTTTGCTGGGGTGAAGGATCAGCCCACAGCTACTTTGCCGGGTCGGCGAGCATGGAATCCTGGGGATCGCCCGTAGAAGAGAGCACTTTGATCCATAACTCTTGTTCCGTCTTGAATGCCTCCTCGAGCCCCGTCACGGGGATAAGGTGCAGTGTGCGGGAACTCATACGCCCGGTGGTGACCACGGCAGCTTTCTTGAGCACACCCGCCGAGTTGGTCACATAAACGAGCGGTCGCCCGCCGGCTTGTGATATCAGCATGACGGTATCGTTCCTCAGCTCGTCGATGACGTAAATGGCGTGCATGTCGTCCTCTGTTGACAGGCTAAAAGCGGCCAGCCGCGGCATATTGACGTTGACCAGCCCCAAATCGTGCCCGATGTAATC
Source organism: uncultured Acidobacteriota bacterium (assembly GCA_963791145.1). GTDB lineage: Bacteria > Acidobacteriota > Terriglobia > Terriglobales > Acidobacteriaceae > CAWBRT01. The sequence goes on from CAWBRT010000011.1 coordinate 289,831, forward strand.
GGGCACCTGCATGCGACGGCCGCGTTTCTGCACCTGCACGATGGCCGCGTAGAATCGCGGATCTGCGCCCGGAGGCAACTTCTCCACCTTCGCCTTTTTCTCCTTCGGGAGGGGCGCTGCCTTTGCCGTTGCCGGGGAGATCGCACACAGACCAAGTAAGACTCCGGCCGATACAGCCGCCACGCAGAGGTAACTTTGCCACTTGGACATCCACATCTCTCCAAGCTGAAATGACGTGCTCAATGCCGCGATTGTACTTCCGCTATCGCCGCCTCAGCAAGCGTAAGTAGCACACTTTCAGGGAAACCGGCATGGTAACCCCAGGACTCGGGCGGAATTCCCAAAGACAAGACGTTGTGTATTCATGGCATTAATCCAGCCTTCGAGAGGGTAGCCGTAACATTCTCGCTTCTTTGGGTTTTCTTTGGCGAGCTAGCCGCTGTACAATGATTTACCTTTGTAGGTAACAGTGTACAACTCACACGGGTTCCCCCGTGCCCCAGTCCTGGGGACCGGGCTCCAGCGAAGGCCTGCTTTGGCGTTTGCTGGGGTAGTAACGCCGGTGTTTAGCCGAAGTGGTTTCACGAATCTGCGAACAAGGAGATGTCGTTTCCATGAAGCGTTACACGGTATTTGTTGGTCTGTTAGCGTTGGCCTCCACCTTGACTTGGGGGCAGGGCGCCGATCTGTATAAGACAAAATGTGCCGTCTGCCACGGAGCTGCCGGCGAGGGAAAGGGTACCAATCCCCCGCTAAAGGGCATCAAGATGAGCGCGGCCGAAGTAGCCACCTTCCTCACCACTGGTGGCGCCAAGAAGCCGCCTCATGTCAAGGCGATGCCTGGGTTGACGGCAGATCAGGCCAAGGCTGTGGCCGGATACGTCAAGACGTTGAAGTAGCCTCGCCGCTAGTGCATTTGCGGAGAGCCGGCTGCGAGGCCGGCTTTTTTATTGCCACTCGATTTGTCGAATTGCTCGTACCGGCCGCGTGCGGCTGCCCTGCACAGGTTATTCGCAGAAGACACGAATAGGACGCTCGTTGCGAAGACCGCTCCCATCCAGAGAGCTCAAACCGGGAGTTTAGGGGGAACTAAGGCGCTGGCTGGGCAGCCCGGCGGCGCAGGCTCCACAAGAACCAGCCGATGGTGAGCAGCAGAAGCGCTGCGATGATGCCCTGGGATATGACGCAGTAGAGGCACCAGACGCCCAGCACGTGCGCTTCAATGTGGGTCAGATAAAGGGCGAAGGAAAAACCGATGGCCGCCGCGGCCAGCAACAGGCCGCGCTGCCGCAAGAGGCTGAGGACGCCAATCAGCAGGTATCCGGCGATGCCAATGGCCGCCACCGGGACTCCGTACATGACCGCATAAGGACTGTGGTTCACCACCCCGCAGTCCCACTTGTCATTCAGGTTGCAGGGCTGATCGTCAGTGGTGTAGTGCACATGCAGAGCCAGGCCTGAAACTATGACTCCGGCAATGGCTAACAGAAGAATCAGATATCGCACAAACCCTCGGCCAAGCCCCGCGGGATCCGCGGGGCTGGAGCACGGCAGTGTCTAGTCTACTCCGCGCGTCCGGAAGACAAAAAGGTTCGGGAACTTGTGGACTGCTGGTGCCCCACATCTGCCTGATTTTGGCAGATGTGGGGCGCCAGTCAAGCCAAAGTTCACAACCGCTAGCACTGAGAACCGGGAACCGGGCACTACGAGCTAAGAACCGCCTTTTGCGACTGGCGCACGCCGGCGTGCAGAGTCTGCAGGTCGCGCACGCTGATCGCGCCGCGCTGCAGCGAGGCGATGCCCTCGGCTGCCGCCCGCGCGGCCGACAGCGTGGTGATCGTTGGAACGCGGGCAGTAATGGCCGCCCGCCGGATCGCCTTCTCGTCGAACCAGGGCTCGCCGCCATGCGGCGTGTTGACGATCAGCTTGATGCGGCCGCCTTTGATCAGATCGACCACGTTAGGCCGGCCTTCCATTACCTTGTAAACGCGCTCCACGTTGCAGGCCGGCCTGTTCCAGCACATCGGCGGTACCGTGGGTGGCCACGATCTTGAATCCCAGGTCGAGGAAGCGGCGCGCCAGTTCGGCTATTTGCGCCTTGTCGCGGTCGTTGACGCTGAGGAACACCGTGCCCCGCGCCGGCAGCACCTGCCCGGCCGAGAGCTGCGCCTTGGCAAAGGCCTCGCCAAAGTTGTCGGCCACGCCCATCACTTCGCCGGTGGAGCGCATCTCCGGCCCCAGCACGGTATCGACGCCCGGGAATTTGCTCCATGGGAAGACCGGCGACTTCACGTAGTAGCAGTCGCCGGTGCTCAGGTCGGCGCTCTGGCCGCGGTTGACGCGTTCAACGTTGGCGGGCAGGAACTCGCGCAGCCGGCGGCCGGTCATCAGCCGGGCGGCAATCTTGGCCAGCGGCACGCCCGGTCGCCTTGGAAACATAAGGCACGGTGCGCGAGGCGCGCGGATTCACCTCGATGACAAACACCTTCTCGCGCTGAATGGCGTACTGCACGTTCATCAGCCCGACCACCTTCAGCGCGCGCGCCAGCCGGTAGGTGTACTCGCGAATGGCGTTGAGCACGTGCTCGGGAATGTCGACCGCGGGCAGCACGCAGGAAGAGTCGCCGGAGTGAATGCCGGCCTCCTCGATGTGCTGCATGATGCCGCCGATGACCACGTCTTCGCCGTCGCAGAGCGCGTCGACGTCGATCTCGGTGGCCTCTTCCAGGAAGTGGTCGATGAGGATCGGACGGTCCTGCGAGTACTCGACCGCCTCTTTCATGTAAGCCTTGACAGCTTCCGCGTCGTAGGCGATGACCATGGCGCGGCCGCCCAGCACGTACGAGGGACGCACCAGCACCGGGTAGCCGATGCTCTCGGCTGCCTCCAGCGCGCCCTCGATCGAGGTTGCCGTCGTGCCCGGCGGCTGCGGAATCTGCGAGCTCTTCCAGCAGCTTGCCGAAGCGCTTGCGGTCTTCGGCCAGGTCGATCGACTCCGGCGAGGTGCCGATGATGCTTACCCCGGCGGCCTTCAGCGGCAGGGCAAGGTTCAGCGGCGTCTGCCCGCCGAACTGCACGATGACGCCGACCTCGGCTCCGCCCGCGCTCTCGTGCTGGTAGATGGCCATCACGTCTTCGAAGGTGAGCGGCTCGAAGTAGAGGCGGTCGCTGGTGTCGTAGTCGGTGGAAACCGTCTCGGGATTGCAGTTCACCATCATGGTTTCGTAGCCGTCTTCGTGCAGGGCGAAGGCGGCATGGCAGCAGCAGTAGTCGAACTCAATTCCCTGCCCGATGCGGTTCGGCCCGCTGCCGAGGATGATGACCTTCTTCTGCGGCCGTCGGCGCGGCCTCGTCCTCGTCTTCGTAGGTCGAATACAGGTACGGCGTGTAGCTTTCGAACTCGGCGGCGCAGGTATCGACGCGCTTGTAGACCGGCTTGAGCCCGGCCTGCGCCCGCAGGTTGAAAACTTTGATGGCGCCGGCGCGGCCATCGCTCAGCTTCCAGATATCGCTCAGGCGCGCGTCGCTGAAGCCCATGCGCTTGGCTCTCGCGCAGTTGCTCGGCGAGTGATGGACTCCGGCGTGAGCGCTTCGAGAGCCTTTTGCGTCTCGGCGATCTCCTGCAACTGATAGAGGAACCACGGGTCGATGTGCGTGAGCCGCGCAATCTGCTGCACCGAGTAGCCATGGGCAAGCGCGTAGCGCAGGTACTGCAGCCGCTCGGGATGCGGCGAGACCAGGCGCTTGGTGATGATGCGCGGCTCGATCTTTTCGGTCTCGAGCTTGCTTGCCGGTCTCCAGCGAGCGCACGCCCTTCAGCAGCGCCTCCTTGAAGGTGCGGCCGATGGCCATCACTTCGCCCACCGATTTCATCTGCGGGCCGAGGTCTTCGTCGGCTCCGGGGAACTTCTCGAACTGCCACTTGGGAATCTTGACGACCACGTAGTCGAGCGTCGGCTCGAAGCAGGCCGGCGTCTTGCGCGTGATGTCGTTGGTGATCTCGTCGAGGGTGTAGCCGACCGCCAGCTTGGCGGCGATCTTGGCGATGGGGAAGCCGGTGGCCTTCGAGGCCAGCGCCGAGGAGCGCGAGACGCGCGGGTTCATCTCGATGACCACCATGCGCCCGGTGCTGGGATGCACGGCGAACTGGATGTTGGAGCCGCCGGTCTCGACGCCGATCTCGCGCATGACCTTGATGGCGGCATCGCGCATGCGCTGGTACTCGCGGTCGGTGAGCGTCTGCGCCGGAGCGACGGTGATCGAGTCGCCGGTGTGCACGCCCATGGCGTCGAAGTTCTCGATCGAGCAGATGATGATGACGTTGTCGCGCAGGTCGCGCATCACCTCCAGCTCGTACTCCTTCCAGCCCAGGACGCTTTCCTCGATCAGCACCTCGTGTACGGGCGAGAGATCGAGGCCGCGCGCCAGCAGATCGACCAGCTCTTCGCCGTTGTAGGCGATGCCGCCGCCGGTGCCGCCCAGCGTGAACGACGGACGCAACACCACCGGGAAGCCGAGCTTGGCGGTGAACTCCATGCCGTCTTTGAGGTTGTTGACCAGCGCTGAGCGCGGGACTTCGAGACCGATGCGCGTCATGGCGTCCTTGAACATCAGCCGGTCTTCCGCCTTCTTGATGGCTTCCAGTTGCGCGCCGATCAGCTTGACGCCGTATTTCTCCAGCACGCCGCTGTCGGCCAGCTCGACCGCCAGGTTCAGCGCCGTCTGGCCGCCGACGGTGGGCAGCACGGCCATGCCTTTGCCCACTCCGCGGGCGACTTCGCAGCGGATGATCTCGGCCAGATAGTCGCGGGTAAGCGGCTCGACGTAGGTGTGGTCGGCCATGTCGGGATCGGTCATGATGGTGGCCGGGTTGGAGTTGACCAGCACCACCTCGATAGCCCTCCGACTTGAGGGCCTTGCAGGCCTGCGTGCCCGAATAGTCAAACTCGGCCGATTGGCCGATGACGATCGGCCCGGAACCAATGATCAGAATCTTGGAAATATCTTCGCGACGTGGCATGAGTCAGGATTTGTAACCTTATAGATTTCTTTTCGTGATTGCTGTCAATTCGTACTTCCCAGTTCAACGCTTCACCAACCGGCTATTTCTTCCCCTGTAACAGACAGCCCGGCCGTGGAGGGTCTTTTAACACTTTCCTGCCTTGGCGCTCTTTGGAATCGGCGAGACGTTGTCGTCACCATCCCGCCATTTGGACAAGGATTCGGCTTGCTCCTTTAGTCCGGCCTCGTTTTGCAAGGGCGCGGCTTTAGCTTCAATCTCCCGCCGGGGGTTGTTTTGAAAGGGCGCGGCTTCAGCCGCGCCGCAATCGGAAACTTCGTTCAGTGGCTTTAGCCACTGAGGGACCTCGTCTTTGATCCGGCCGGGGAAATCCGAGCAGTATGGATAATCTTCTGTCTTCTGCGCCAGCCCTCTTCCGACAGGATTGCGACGAATGTACTCGAGATGTTTTCTGTAATCCTGCACATCGCGAATTCGATGATCGGAAAATCCAACCTGCCAAATCTCCATCGCCGATCCGAGTTCCTTCTTCGCACGGAATGAGAACCCGCCCTTGATTAATTGCATCGCCTTTTCCAGACTCACCGATGGAGTAATCAATAGGTGAAAATGCTCCGGCATGAGAACGTACTCGTGCAACAGATAGGCCTTCGCTCCGTAGGAATCCAAAACTTCCAAAAACAATTCTGCCCAGCGCACAACCTGGAACAGCGGCCGCCTCTGCCAAGTCAGCGACGTAACAAAATACGTCTGCTGGTTATGGGTTACGCGTTCGCGCTTCGGCCTCATTGATTCGAATTCCCTCAGGGGCTGAAGCCCCGATCAATTTGGCACCCAGCGGCGCGGCTAAAGCCGCGCCCTTTCAAAACAAGAACCTGCCCATACCAGCTGTATGTCGAACTTTCGACTTCTCATTTCCCCTTCCACACATCCATCATTTTGACGAAGTCCTTGAACAGGTAATGCGAGTCGTGTGGGCCGGGAGATGCTTCCGGGTGGTACTGCACGCAGAAGAGCGGGTACGTCCGGTGCGACAGGCCCTCGATCGTCTGGTCGTTCAGGTTGAGGTGCGTCAGCTCCACCTCGCTCGCCTTCAGCGTGTCCGGATCGACCGCGTAGTTGTGGTTGTGCGCCGTGATCTCCACCTTGCCGGTCGCCAACTGCTTCACCGGATGGTTGCCGCCATGGTGGCCGAACTTCAGCTTGTAGGTGCGGCCGCCCAGCGCCAGGCCGATCAACTGGTGTCCCAGGCAGATGCCGAAGATCGGCACGCGCCCCAGCAGCCGGCGAATGTTCTGCTGGGCATAGCCGACCGCCTCGGGGTCGCCCGGGCCGTTGGAGAGGAAGACGCCGTCGGGCTTAAGCGCCATCACGTCTTCCGCGCTGGTTTCGGCAGGCACCACGGTAACGTCGCAGCGCGGTCCACCAGCATGCGCAGGATGTTGTGCTTGATGCCGTAATCGTAGGCCACCACTTTGTGCCGCGGTTTGCCGGGCTCGATGATCTGGCCGGGTTCGATCACTCCCTTGGTCCAGGTGTAAGGCTGCTTGGTGGAGACCACCTTGGCGAGGTCCAGTCCGTCGATGGTGCGAATGGAGCGTGCCTTGGCCACGAGCTTATCCGCATCCAGTTCCAGCATCGACACCACTCCGCGCATCACTCCGCGATCCCGCAGATGGCGCACCAGGGCGCGGGTATCGATATCGGCGAGCACGGGAACCTTATGGCGCTCCAGGTACTCGTCGGCCACTTCCTGCGAGCGCCAGTTGGAGGCCATGCGCGAGAACTCGCGCACGATCAGGCCTTCAATGTAAGGCTTGGCGGATTCCTGATCCTCCGGGCTGGTGCCATAGTTGCCGATTTCCGGATTGGTGAGAACGACGATCTGGCCGGCGTAGGAAGGATCGGTGAAGATCTCCTGATAGCCGGTAATGGAAGTGTTGAAAACTACTTCGCCGCAACATTCCGTCTTGGCGCCGTAGCCTTTGCCGCGGAAGATTCTGCCGTCTTCCAGAGCAAGGATTGCTGCCTGCATCGCGTCTCCGATGGCCTAGATTTTATAAATTTTATCAGGCCATGGCGGCCGCTCGCAAAGGCGGTCTATGCGAAATGACGCGATTTTTCGAGATTTTTCTTTCCTGAATATACATTCATTTGAATGCATATTATTACAACGGGAGCCTGTACCGGCGCGGACAGAGCGATTGGAGCTGGACAACGAAGATGTGCGTTCGTTGCGTCAGCGGAGTTTGCCGACGCGTTCGGCCGGCCAATAGGCGAAGACCGCCTTGCCGTAGATGTACTCGCGCTGCACCGGACCGAAATCGCGGCTGTCGTTGGAGAAGTTGCGGTGGTCGCCGAGCACGAAATAGCTGTCCTGGGGGACGGTTACCGGTCCATAGGAGCGCTGGTCGCGATAGTCGTCGAGCACGTAAGGCTCGAAGAGCAACTCGCCGTTGACGTAGACCCAGCCGTGGCGGATCTCCACCTGGTCGCCGGCAATGCCGATGATCCGCTTGATGTAGCTCTTGGCGGGATCGTGAGGATAGTGAAAAACGACGAGATCGCCGCGCGCAATCGGCTCCCAGCGGTAGATGAACTTGTTGATGAAGATACGTTCCTGGTCGCTCAGGCCGGGCATCATGCTGGTGCCCTCGACCTTCACCGGCTGGTAGACGAAGACGATCATGAAAGCAGAGATGGCCAGCGAGATGAAAATGTCCCGCGCCCAGTTCAGTGGCGACTTCTCCCGTTTGGGAGGCCTCGCGATTTCCTTGCCTTCTTCGTTAACGATCATGCCGCCTTAAACCCCTGACAACCCGACATCATAGCTAAACTTTAAACCTACAGCGCCGGTTTTTGTATCGGGTTTGTGCAAATGGGAATTGAAAGCGTAATATCGGGTGCGAACAGGCATGTAGCGAATCAGAGAGGCTGATCTGCCATTACCGGATGGAAGCCTGCACCAAGGGCCTTAGGTCTGTGACCCATTGTGACGCAAGGATTTGCGGGCCGTACTCGGCAGGAGCTGTTTTCCACAGGCGGGCGAGGCGATTGGTACCACTCCTGCTCTCGCTTTGGATGCGCGGTTGACCAGCAGAGCTTCAGGATGGAATTGGTTGCCGGTTGACGGAAGTTGCGCTTGCGGGTATAAAGCTTTATTCCACGGAGGCCTGAACTCCCGCAGCAAGCCCGGTTAGGGAATGGGCAGCCTGGAGCAGGCACCGTTCAGCCGTTCGAGTTTAAGTGCTCTGATTGATACAGGTTAATAGACGCGAGTCATGAAGAATAGCTCTCATCCATCGCCGGCCAAGGCTTCGACCGAGGATCCCCGGTTTGCGCAGGCCGTACAAGCCTACGAACAGGCGCTGAAAGCAATGCAGGCGCAGAAGTTTGACCGCGCCAAGCCTCTGTTCGATAAGGTGATCGCCAGCGGATCGAAAGAGCTGGTGGATCGCGCCCTGGTCCACCTGAACATCTGCAATCAGCAGCTTTCGCGGGTGCAGAACATCTTCGCCAATTGCGAGGAGCACTACGACTACGCGGTTTCGCTGATGAACATGGGCGATTACGTCGGCGCGCGCGAGCACCTGGAGCTGATCCTGAAGGAAGACCCCAAGCTCGATTTCGTCTGGTACGGGCTCTCCGTGCTGGACTGTCTTACCGGGCGGGCGCAGGAATCGCTGCAGCACTTGGGCGAGGCCATCCGCCTGAATCCGAGCAACCGCCTGCAGGCCAGAAACGACTCCGATTTTCGCAATATGGCCGACGATCCGCGCTTTACCGAACTGATCTATCCCGAGGGTACGGTATAACCGGCGTCTGTTTCGGTGACCCCAGGCGCTACCCTCAATCGAAGCGGCGACATCGGCATCAGCCGGACTTCGCTGCGAAGAGAGTTGCGTTTCCCAGGAACAGGCGATGGATTCTCCAAGTAACTCCCCCGTCGCGCTGAAGGTAGTGGCCATTGGCGGGGGCACGGGATTGGCTACCCTGCTGCGCGGGCTGAAGCAGTTCGTGATGCCGCCAGCGGCGCACCATCGGATTCTCCGCAGGCTGCGGCAGCCTCTGACAACGCCTGGATATCAGGTTTAACCGCAGTGGTGACGGTCACCGACGACGGCGGCTCCAGTGGCCGCTTGCGCAAAGACCTGGGAGTGCTTCCCCCCGGCGATGTTCGTAATTGCATGATCGCCTTGTCGGAAGACGAGGAGCTTCTGGCGCGCGTCTTCCAGTACCGCTTCTCCTCCGGCGAACTGGAAGGGCATAGCTTCGGCAACCTGTTTCTGACCGCGCTGTCGTCGATCACCGGCGATTTTGCCGAAGCCGTCAAGCTCTCCTCCGGCATTCTCAAGACGCGCGGCGAGATCGTGCCCTCCACCCTGGCGAACGTCGACCTCGACGCCTGGATGCAAGACGGCTCGCGGGTGCGCGGCGAGACCAATATCACGGCCAGCAACAAGCACATTCATGAGATCAAGCTGGTACCCGCCAACGCCCGCCCAATCCCGCAAACACTGCGGGCGCTGGCCGAGGCCGACCTGATCACCATCGGTCCGGGCTCGCTGTTCACCAGCCTGGTGCCGAACCTGCTCGTGCAGGGCATTCCCGAGGCCATTGCGGCTTCCAAGGCGCTCAAAGTTTACGTCGGAAACCTGATGACCCAGCCCAACGAGAGCCTTGGCCTTACCGCCTCCGATCACATTCGCGTTCTCTTCCAACATGCGGGCCGGCAAATCTTCCACTACGCGCTGCTCAACAGCACGCCTGTTCCCGCGGCGCTGAAGATGGCTTACGCCGCCCAGCAGGCCGAGCCCATCATCAATGATCTGGATGCGGTGCGAGCCCAGGGCGTGGAGCCGCTGCTGGGCGAATACCTCGACGACACAGTGGTGGCGCGGCATAATTCCCGCAAGCTGGCGCACGACCTGATGGAGTTCGTCCGGACGCGCCGCCCGCAAGCGTGCAGTTAAAATAGGCACATCGACTATCTCGGCTGTGAAAATGAAAATCCTATGAGCACAAGCACTCGTTCCGCGACTCCGGTGTCGATCGCCATCATGGCGGCCGGCAAGGGCACCCGTCTGAAGTCCCAACACCCGAAAGTTCTGCACGAGATCGGCGGGCTGCCGCTGCTGGCGCACGTGATTCGCGCGGCCACAGCCATAGCGCCCGCAAACAACATCTACTGCATCATCGGGCACGAGGCCGAGCGGGTTCGCCAGGCGGTCTCGCACTACGGCACGCAGTTCATCGAGCAGCCTGAGCAGCTTGGCACCGGTCACGCCCTGATGCAATGCCGAAAGGCGCTAGCCGGCCACACCGCCGTGCTGGTGCTCTCCGGCGATGCTCCGCTGATCACCCCGGAGACCATGACTCGGCTGCGCGATTTTCACCTGGCGCAGGGTGCAGCCATGACAATCCTCACCGCCGAACCGCCGGACCCGTTTGGCTATGGACGCATTCTTCGCCGGCCGAACGGCGAGGTAAGCGCCATCGTGGAACAGAAGTCGCTCGCGCCCGGACAGGAGGCGATCAGGGAGATCAACTCCGGCACCTACGTCTTTGACGTTGCCAAGCTGTTCCGCTACATCGACCAGATCAAGACGGATAATCCGCACCGGGAGTTCTACCTGACGGATATCGTCGCCATTCTGCGCCGGGCCGGCGAGCGGGTGCTGGCCATCAAGGCCGAAGACCCCACCGAAGTCCTGGGTGTGAATACGCGGGCGGAGCTGGCCGCGCTCGACGCGCTTCTGCGCTCGCGCAAGGCGGCCCAGCTCATGAATGACGGCGTCACCATCTTTCAGCCGCAGAGCTGCGTCATCGATCAGGACGTGCAGGTTGGCCCGGACACGGTGATCGGCCCCTTCGTGCAGCTTCTGGGCTCGACCTGCATCGGCAGCGAATGCAAAATCAATTCCTTCTCCGTGCTCACCAACATGCGGGTCGGGGACGCGGTCACGATCCGCCACGGTTCCGTCCTGGCGGACTCGGTAGTGGAAAACCAGGCGGTGCTTGGTCCTTATTGCCACATCCGTCCGGAGAGCCACATCGGCGAGGGCGCGCACGTTGGCAACTTTGTGGAGATCAAAAAAGACACGCTGGGCCGCGGCGCCAAGGCCAACCACCTAACCTATCTGGGAGATGCCGAGATAGGCGAGGGCGCCAACATCGGCGCCGGCACCATCACCTGTAACTACGACGGCGTGAACAAGCACCGCACGGTCATCGGCAAAGGCGCTTTCATCGGCAGCGACACGACTCTGGTGGCGCCGGTAACGGTTGCCGACGGAGCCTACGTAGGCGCGGCAAGCTGCATAACCAAAGACGTTCCGGCCGATGCGCTGGCGATAGCACGTGCACAGCAGGTGAATCGGCCAGGATGGGCCAAGATGCGCCGGGAGAAGATCAAAAAAGACAGGGATTAGGGGTTAGGGATCAGGCTAAAGAGAAATCACCGCGATCCTAGAAGCGTGGTGTATTCCTTGTTGTCAGCGGCTATTCCTTGTTGTCAGCGGCTATTCCTTGTGGTCGACGACAGGCGCGACCGTGCTGCCTTCCATATCGGAACAGTCACAGAAGGAGAGATCGCAGGCGCCGCAATCGCAAACCAGAGGAGTCCCGTTCGTCACCCCAGCCAGGGCAGAGGCGGTTGCCGGTGACTTACGATTCTTTGCTTTGGGTGGAACACCAGCGCTGCCTCTGGACTTTGCTGCCGCAACAGGATTGGCTACGGCCGGTCGCGATTTACGAGTAGATTTCATACCCTTATTGAACCATCCCGACAACCACAGATTCGGTGACGCCGCTCACAATTGGGCAGGGATCGCGAGCTGACACCTTGGGCGCAAACGGCATGCGCAAGAATCGTATGGCAAAAAGAATGCCCCTCGGAGAGGGGCAGCATAGGAGAGAGATTTCCGCTCAGCGCCGGCCTAACGGGAGCGGGCCAAAAGCGACCGCAGCTCCAGGCGCCCCTGGTGCAATCCGCGGCGGCTATCCTGTTCGGTGATTCCCAAGGTACGGGCGATGCGGGCGTGGCTATAGCCTTCGCCATCGTGCATGAGGTAGATGAGCCGCTCAGTCGCGGGAAGCTGCAGGACCGCGCGCTCCAGATCGACTCGCTTTGTATTACCACGCACGTTCAACACCTCGGAACATTCCTGATGATCGAGGGTCAGCATTCCGAGCGGCAACAACTCTCGGATTTCGGCGACCAGAGTGCAGTCGAGCATCTCCTCGCTGGGGAGGGCTGGCTGCCGGAAGGCACTCACGAATACCCGCTCAAGCACTACCTCGGCCTGCAACTCGTTTCCGGTCATCCAGAACGCCAGTGCGTAAAGCCTGTTTTTGTTTGCGCTGTAGACAGCATGGCAGCTTCCGCTCTGCACTACCGCCGGCGGATACTCAAAACCGGTAAAGCTCGTCTGCTGAATGCTCTGCATAATGTCTTTACCTCTCTCTCATCCAACCCGTTTGTAAGAGCCGCGTTTCTCTAGTTAGCAATCCGGTGTCCCAAGCAGGTGTTGCCAGACTAGCCAGTTGCCGGCAAAGTTAAACCTCGCATAAGTGAAGTTTCCTTAAATACATACAGCTACTCCGGAAATGGCGGGGCGCTTGAGAATGCCACCTCAGAGCCTATTCACCTATAGGCAGGAGGTTATCAGCAGGGCAGAAAGTGGTATCCGGATGCTCATTATTCCCGGATGGGCACTATAGGATTTTCCCGGATGGGCGGAAAGAAATACCTTTCCTTTAGCTGGAGGGCTTAGAAGGCGCGGTAAGATTCGCCACGGACTGACTCTGACTGTTGGGTTCTGGCGCCCCCGCTGGAGGATTGTCGTTCCTAGGCGCCAGCGGCAGGCGAACCTGGAAGACAGCCCCGTTCCGTTCGTGGTTGGAGGCGATGATCTCTCCCTCGTGCTCCTTGAGAATGCCGTAGCAGATCGAGAGTCCCAGGCCAGTTCCCTTGCCGACTTTCTTGGTGGTGTAGAAGGGATCGAAGATGCGCCCGATTTCAGCGATACCCGGGCCGGAATCGTGGAACTGCACGCAGGCAAAGCCGCGATCCTCGAAGATGGAAACTTCCAGATTCCCGCCCTGCCCATTCTCCTGCATGGCATCGGCGGCATTGTTGATGATGTTGAGAAAGACCTGCTCGAGCTGGTGCCCATCGGCGATCACGGGGCTCACCGGCAGGAAAGACTTGTGAACCAGGATCCGGTTCAGCTTCAGATCGAATTCGCGCAAAGCCAGGGTCTCCTCCACGGCCTGCGCCAGGTTGATCTCGCCTTTTTGCGGCTTGCGCTGGCGGGAGAAGGAGAGCAGGTTCTGCACGATGCGTTGCGTGCGCTGGGTCTGCTTGTAGAGTTTGGCGAGGAAATCCTTGGCCCGCTCGCTGAGTTCTTCGCCCTCGAGCAGTTGCGCATAGCCGAGCATGGCGGTAAGAGGATTATTCAGCTCGTGCGCCACTCCCGAGATCATGCGGCCCAGGGCAGACATCTTCTCGCTCTGCAGCAGCTGTTCCTGGGCGTTCCGCAGATCCTGATAAGCGTTGGTGGTCTGCAGGTACAGCCGCGCGCGCTCGACGGAGATGGCCAGCTGGCGGGCGATGGTGGTCAGCAGCTCGTGCTCGCGGGCGGAGAACTCGCGGTCCTCGCGCCGGCTCACCAGCAGCAGACCCAGTGGCTCCCTCTCGCGGGTCCGCATGGCGACGCAGAGAGCATGCCGCATTTGCTGGTCGAGCGCCGAGCGAACCTCCACCGGCAGGTTCTCCAGCGCGCGCGCCGTGATCATCTCCGTCTTGTCGCCGGCGTACTCGTTCCAGAACTGCGGCGAGAGCTCATAGCTTTGGCCGGCGGCGACGTCACCCTGCGTTCCCTCGCAAGCCTGAAGCCGCAAGGTTCTGCTCCCCGGCTCCAGAATCAAGACGCTGCCGCTGACCGCGCCCGCCAGTTCGATGGCATGGCGCAGCGTAACCGCGGCAACCTCGTGCAGATCAAAAGTCTGCGCGCCGGCGATGGCGATGGCGTTCAGGGCATGCAACTCGCGGTTGCTGCGGCGAAGCTCCTCTCCCGCCTGCACCTGTTCCGTGATGTCGAACAGAAAGCCCTGGCAGCGCAAGATTTCGCCCTTGGCGCCGCGAGTGGCGAAGCTGTTTTCCAGCAGCGTCACCCGGCGGCCGTCGCGGCGAAGGTAGGAGAATTCGTAATTGCGCAGGAAGCCCTCGCCCTCCAGCGCTGCCTGGTACGCCGCGCGATGCCGCGGGTCGGAATACAGGAGGCGGTTCAAATCCAGCGAAAGCACCTCCGCCTTGTCGCCATAGCCGAGCATCTGCACGAAGGCCTCGTTGCACTCCAGCAGCTTGCCTTCCGGACTGGCGATGAAGACACCTTCCTTCATCTTCTCGAACAGCAGGCGGAATCTCTCTTCCGCGACGTGCAGCTCGGTGGTGTCGCGAATGACGTGAACCGTTCCCTTCTCGGTGCCCAGTTCTTCCGCGTAGGAGGAGGTCGAGACGGTGGAAAAGCCTCCGAAGCACGGGTCCGGGGCATCCACGATACCCTGCCCGGCGCGCAGGCAGTAAGGGCAGCTCTCGGGAGCGTTGGGCAGGAGGCGGCGGCAGTCGAGTCCGGGCAGATCGCGCACAGTGAGCCCGAGCTTGCGCACGAAGGCGCGGTTGGCGCGGATCACCTTTTGCTCGGCGTCGTGCACCAGGATCAGATCGTCGATAGAATCGAAGGTGCTGATCCAGCGATGGTGCGACTCCATGATTTTTTCAAACAGCAGCACGTTCTCCAGCGCCAGCCCAAGGTGATTGGTAATGGTGGACAGGAACGTCTTCTCTTTGGCCGAATATCCCCGCTTGCCTTTCATCCCCAGCACTACCGAGCCCAGCAGGGACGAGCTCCCGCGCAGCGGCAGAATCGCCAGGTGGCCGAGGCGCAACTCGACGGCCGGCCGCCTGAGAATGTCGTCCAGAACGTCAAAGTCGGCGATGATGGGCTCCCTGTCGGGCCGCATCCTTTCCATGAAACTTCCCGCGAATGCCAGCTCCCGCCGCAGCAGCTCCACCTTCTGCCCCAGTCCAAAATGCTGGTGCAGGACCAGCTTGTCGCCTTCGCGCAGCCTGATCCAGCCGGCCTTCGCTCCCAGCGCCTGCTGCAGATGGACGAGCGCCTCGCGCAGCATGGCGCCTGAGTCCCGGGACTCGGCTATGGCGGAGGTAAGAGCGTTGAAGGTCTGCAGACGGCGATTACCACTGCGCGAGTCGTCGAAGACAATGGTCACGATGCTCAACCCGAGCAAAACTTCGACCAGCCCGCCAAGGCCGCGAAAGGGATAGCCGCCCGGCAGCGCCGTCTGAAAATGAATCAGCAGCAGGGTAAGGGACACGAGCCAGGGGCCGAGCTCGCGGCGGCCGCGGCTGAAACTGATCAGGCAAACGGCGCCGATGACCGCCATGGCGCGGTACAGGACATGAAATGCCAGCAGCAAGGCAAACGACCGCGGAAACCAGCCCACCCGCAATACCGTGCACAGCACCCCCGCCGCGCCCAAAGGCACCAGGGCGAAGAAATATCGCGGTGAATCGGTGTAGACCAGCATGGCCGTGACCAGCAGGGTCATCGCCAGAACGAAGCTAAGCTGGGAAAGTCCGGCCAGGAATTGTCCGGGAGTGGGGCCGGCAATGACCGCGACCTCGCGGTAAACGGAATAAAGCACCCAGCCGCAAATCCAGGTTCCGAGATAGCGCTCGCGGACACTGCGACCGACGAAGATGGCCGCCGCCAGCAGGATCAGGGTGCCGGCGCCATCAGCTAGAAGCTCGGAAAGCTCCAGCGGTTGAGCGAGAAAAAGTACGGCGGCACACAATGAAAACACGGTCGACACTCAGCGCCTGTATACCACAAAAGGAACGGCCGGCGGGCGTGTTTTCCCCGGCCCAGGTACACGAAGGTAATGACCCGGAGAGCTAAATAGGATGTACAATACACGTGCTCTCCCGCCGGTCTGCCCCAGCAAGGGGAATTTCTCGTTTGCGGGTGAGCCGGCGCTTACACGGACACTCATGGCTGAAAAGTACATCCTGGTCGTAGACGACGAAGAAACCATCCGCGAAGTCGTATCCTCAATGCTCAATCAGGCCGGCTACAAAACCCGGCTGGCCACCTCCGGCATGGAAGCCCTGGAGCTGCTGAGCTGCGGCGATGAATTCGAGCTGGTGCTGTCGGACATGATGATGCCGGAGATGGACGGCATCGCGCTGCTGGAAAAAATCAAAGAGCGGTTCCCCGATGTCCCGGTCGTCATGGTCACCGCCGTGCACGACGTCTCTACCGCCTTGGGCGCCATCCGGCAAGGCGCCTATGACTACCTGCTGAAACCGTTCGAGCGCGAGCAGTTGCTGGTGATGGCCCGCCGCGCGGTCGAGAACAGCCGCCTGAAGATCGAAAACCGCAACTACCAGGTAAACCTGGAAGCGCTGGTCAACGCCCGCACCGAGCAGTTGCGCCAGGCCATGACCGAACTGGAGCGCTCCTACGACATCACACTGGAAGCGCTGGGAGACGCGCTCGATTTGAAGGACGCCGAAACCGTGGGCCACTCCAAGCGGGTTACGGCGTTTACCATCAAGATCGCCAGCTCGATGAAGGTTCCGCCCGACAAGGTGCGAGTGATCGCCCGCGGCGCCTTCCTGCACGACATCGGCAAGATGGCCATCCCCGATGCCATTCTCAGCAAGCCGGCAGCCTTGACTCCGGCCGAATTCCGCATCGTGCAGGAACACTGCTATCACGGCTACCAGATGCTGCGCAAAATTCCCTTCCTGCAGGAAGCCGCCGAGATCGTCTACGCGCACCAGGAGCGCTACGACGGCAGCGGATACCCGCGAGGCCTGAAGGGCGAGGAGATCCCGCTGGGAGCCAGAATCTTTGCCGTGGCCGATGCGCTGGACGCCATCACCTCCGACCGGCCCTATCGCCCGGCCCAACCATTCGAGATGGCGCGAAGAGAAGTGATCAAGTGGTCCGGCATGCAGTTCGACCCCGAGGTGGCCGACATCTTCCTCTCCATCCCCGAGGAGGTTTGGACCGAGCTGCGCCGTGAGATAGATTCCCAGGTGGCCGGCTTCGCTCCTACGCACCTGGTAGCTCCAGTCAGAATTGTTTAGCACCAGTTTCCGGCTAGTTCTCAGTTCCCAGTTCTCAGTTCCCGGCTCCTAGCCGCTGGAGCTTGCAAGCAGGCAAGGAAAAACACAGCCTTGTACGTACGTCCTCTTACATTGAGTCCGAGACGGATGCTCTCAGGGTGACACCCCAAAATAATCACACTCTTGGATAAAAACGAAACACGAAGAACTGGAATCCAATAGTGAGTAGCGAACCGAGAACTGGGAACTGAGAACCAGGAACTGACGCCAAGGAGACCTTCGATGACCGCTCCCCTGCATGATCCCGACCTGCACAGTGCTTTGGCTGGACTTCCCGAGTGGAAGCTCGAGGAAAAGGCGATCCACCGCGTCTTTCAATTCCGCGATTTCAGCGGGGCCATGGAGTTTGTGAACAGGGTGGCGGAAGAGGCTGAGGAAGCCAATCATCACCCCGACATCACGATCAACTACAACCGGGTGACGCTCTCGCTCACCTCGCACGACGCGGGCGGGCTTACCAAGCGCGACGTAGCCATGGCGCGGAAGATCAACAGCCTGGCAGCGTAAGTCGTGCCTTAGCGAACCAGGTTAACGCGCAGTGATTCCGCCAGTTGGTTGATGGCTACCTGGATCTTGTCTATTTCCGTCTGGGCGGTCTCGTTCCACTCCGCGATTCGTTCGGGAGCCTCCTCGATCCGCCGGAAAACCCAACGGATGGCATGCCTTCCGCGCGCGGAAAACATCAGGGCCCCGAGGCCACCGACCCCGAGTACCGCCAATGGAACTGCCCACTTGCGCATTGCTGGTCCTCCCTGGAGTGGCTGCACGCCCGCCTTGGCTACAGCGGATTCAAAGTGACTGTACCCTTCGCTATCACCGCCGGACTGACCGTCCGGCTACGGCCCGGGGTATACCTTCCGCGAATCCGGTCTAGCCTGCCGAGGTGGATCGTGCAGCATCTTTCCCCATCGTGCCGCAATTTTCGAAAATGTCAAACAACTTTCGCCCAGGAACTATCGGATACAGCGGACCGCAGAGCAATCGCCGTCCGGCGATGATCCCGTCTGGGGGCACTTCTCCGGCGCGGCACGTCCTATTTCCGCGCCGCGCGCGTGGGGTCGATAACGAGGGAGCGCTCCAGCACCATCTCGAGCGTCGTTCCCTTCGCCAGTGTCAGGTCCGGCCCGCGTGTCAGCAGCACCGCGCCCAGTCCGGCTACCGCCCCGGCGCCCGCTCCTATGCCCACTCCGCGCGCTGATTGGGTGGCCAGGCCGCCGATCCCCGCGCCAGCACCCGTCGTCTTGACAACCGTTCCCACGTCTTTGCCTTTGCTACCGGGGCCCTCAACGGTGCCTTCGGGGCCTTTCATCTTCACGTTCTCCCCGGGGACGTTGTCCAGCGCGCCCGGCAGCAGCAACGTATAGCCGTTGGGGAATATCAGCGAGTTAAAGTGCACCAGCAGTTCGCCTTTACCCTTCACCCGTCCAGGACGCTTGCTGCGGGTGATCACTCCCTGCACGTAGGTTCCCGGCGGAATCGCCACCTTGCCGTTGATAATCACGGGAAAATTCGTCTCTGCATAGACGTTATCGTTCTCGCGGGCATTCTTGGTGGAGATGGCATGCTTCAGCACCACCGGAACCTTGGTTCCGGCCGGAACCGTAATCTTATTTTCGCTCTTCTGCGGATTCTCCGGCGCGGCCAGTTCCGTCACTCCGGGGGCCGAAGCCCGAGCGCCAGGGTCCACGCCGGCCGCCGGCGAAACCGCCTGCCCGGCCGCAAATGCCGCACATAGAGAGACGCTTCCTACACAGATGATCAGAAGCTTACGCATCGGTCGCCTTTCCCTGGCCCGCCAGCGGCAATCGCAAGCTGCGGGTCCATCGAGTTTCACTCTTTCGCATTCGTGGTGCAAGCCTTTACGGTACCTCGTTTGGATTTGGGTCGGGGCGGTTGACTGGGGCTTGCAGGCGGGAACCGGCCCACAAGACCAGCGGGAAACTCACCATCAGCAGGGCGGCGGCCAAGGCGCTGTTCTCGACTCCATACGGACCGCCGGTCAGCCATGGTTCGCCGCGGGAGGAACCCCGCACCAGGACGGCGAAGCCAGTCATGCCGCTCACCGGCAGTCCGAAGAGGAACCCAAGCGCGAAATTCCAGCCAAAATGAATGCCCAAGGGAAGCCACAGGGTGCGCGAGCGCAAATAAGCCAGGGCCAGCAAGACTCCTATGGCAATGGTGTTGAAAAACGCCCAGCTCAGCATGCCTCCGGCATTCGGATTCCCCAGATGCGCGGCTCCAAACACGGCCGAGACGAAGGCCACCGCCCAGAATGGTCCCACCGCCTCCACCAGACGCTGGAATGGATATCCACGGAACATGACCTCTTCCAGTAAGGCTCCGCCCAATAGCAACACCAGCACCTCGGCACTCTGCCGCAGGGCGCGCGCCGTCAGTCTAACCTCCGCATGGTAGGTGCCGGCCAGAGCAGTGCACAGAACAATCAATCCGATGGCCGCTATTCCCCACACCAGCCCCGTCAGAAACTGCAGCCGCGCATAGCTTTTCCACGGCAATCCCTGCAGCGTCAGTCGATCGAAGGAGCGGTGATCGAGCAGATTCAGCAGTATGCAATAGCTTCCGATCAACAGCGCCGCCGCCAGCACCCGATAGAGAGCATCGGCCAGCAGCGGATGATCCCCGAACAGGCTGAAGCACACGTTGGCCGCCAGCCAATTCCCCGCCCAAGTAATGGCAGCGGCTATCAGGAAGCGGAAGATGGGATGTAGAGGGGGATCGGGAGCCGGATCAGCGGCTGTGTCGTGCTGGCGGAATGGCGAGACCAGATCCATGTCACGCGTCCGTCCGGACGGTCGCCGGCTTCGCGAGCGTGAGGCCCTTGGCAGCCACCCGGAAAGGCAATATCTCGCCCCCGCCATCTGTCAGCGCCTTAGCAACACGCTGACCGGCGCCGGGCTCGACCAGGAAGAGAACGCATCCGCCACCCCCGGCGCCGCAGACTTTGGCGGCGCGTCCGCCATTGCGCCCGGCGATCCGAATCAGGCGATCGATCAACGGGGTTGAAATGCCCGGCGCGTTCGTCTTGCGCAGCTTCCATTCTTCGCCCAGCAGCCGCTCGATCTCGCGCCAGTCGCGGGCACGGAGTGCGGTAGCCATGGCTTGGGCGATTTCGACGATGCGATCAAAGTTGCGGCGCACCCGCCGGCTGCCGTCGATGTGCGCCTTGAAGACCTCCCAGTTGTTGATTCCCGACTGGCGCGGAGCACCGGTGTACGCCAGCACCACACGCCTCTCCAGCTCCGCGGCAGGGACTGCCAGCTCTTCGCGATGAATGCCGTCGGGCTCCAGATGCAGCGCGCTGACGCCTCCGTAAAGCGCGGGGTAATAATCCTGGCAGCCGGTAGGGACGCCGATGAGCTGGGCTTCGACGTTCTGCGCGATCTCGCGGATGGCTTCATGCGTGACCCTGCGGCCAACATAGCGGGCCAGGGCAGCCGTAGCGGCGATCATCAGCGCCGAGGAGCCGGAGATGCCCGCCCCGGCCGGGGCAGCCGAATGGGTTTCCAGCAGTAATCCGCCACGGGGCTGGAAGAAGCGCACGAGGTGCGCGGCCAGCGCGTGCCGCGGTCGGCGCGCCGCAGCCAAGGCCTCGAAGTTTGCGAAATGGTCTTCCCGCCCGGTGTCGAGCGAATGCAGGTGAATCTGCGCAGAGCGAACCGGAGTGATGCGGCAACTGGTCTGGATGTCGACCGCCACGTTGACGGTTATCGCGCCCGGGTGGAAAAGATACAGCGGCCAGATATCGACTGTGCCGCCTGCCAGGTCGACCCGGCAGGGAGCCTTGGCCATCACACCGGAGTTTTGCGGCTTGCGCACGGCACGCTGCATAGGATTGTTTTACCATGCAATGACAAGAAAGAAGTGGAGATCATGGCAGAACAGCAACAGCAGGTACGGGAAAGCGCGGCGCGAGTGCAACAGGCACTCTCGGCTCTGGGGATCACGGCGGTGGTTCGCGAGATGCCGGCCACCACCCGGACGGCGAAGGAGGCGGCCGAGAGCGTTGGCTGCCAGGTTGGGCAGATCGCCAAATCTTTGATCTTTCGCGGCGCCCGCACCGGACGCGCCGTGCTGATCATCGCCAGTGGCAGCAACCGGGTAAACGAGAAGGCCATGGCGGCTATCGTCGGCGAGCCTATCGAGCGCGCCACGCCGGAGTTCGTGCGCGAGGCTACCGGCTTCGCCATCGGCGGCGTTCCGCCACTGGGCCACAAAGCTGCAATAGCTACGTGGTTTGATCAGGCGCTGCTCGGCTACGAACGCATCTGGGCGGCAGCCGGAACTCCGTTTGCGGTTTTCGAAATCGCCCCGCAGGAGCTTCTGCGCGCCACCGGAGCGACGGTAGTGAAGTGCAGTTGAGCGAATCGTTTCTCAACCCAGTAATTCAAAAACGTGACTCCGCGCCGAATTATGGCCTATTGCCTGGCGGCGGTTGCATTGCCGGCCTTGGCGGAGCGGAGGACCGAGCCTTGGCTCGCTGCAGGCTTTGCAGTTTTCGCCACTGCTCGAGGGTAAGAACGTGGCGCGGAGCGGCGGCCATCTCGCCAACATCCTGAACCAGTTTTCCGGCGACAGCCGCCAGATTGTTGATTTGCTGCTTATAGGCCGCGTCGTCCAGTTGATCGGCATCGAGGAGGGCTGACAATCGGGCGAGCGCCTTCAACCCATCGGCGCCGCCATCGATGAGCAACAATTGTTGTGCCAGTGCCGCAGCTTGCAATTGCTTCCGCTGCGCGTCGGTGAGGCGCAGCTCAGCCGCGATTGCCGGATCGTTCCAGAACTGGTCGAAGAGTCCCGCCGGTGGATTGAAGCCGCCCGGGAACGGAAACCCAGGAACAGCGGGCCCCGCAGATGCTGCCGGTGGACGTGCTTGCGGCGCACTGTTTGCATCCATCTGCGCTATCGTTACCACGGGCAAAATCAAAAACATGGCGATGACTAAGGCAGGTTTCATTCATCTCTCCACATTCAAGCAAACTGCCCTGCCCTGGCGTCGAACTCCGAGAAGCCTTTGCTGAAAGTGCCACAGCAATCCAAAGCTGCATGGCCTTATCGCAAAAGAGATTCCCGGCGACGCTAAGGGTGGATCACCCTCCAACGAGTTACTCCGTTCCCAATCCCGCACGGCGCAGCAGCGCCCGGAGAGCGCGCTCGCCTGCGGCTCCTCGCTGCTTACCGGCGACATTTCCGTCGCGGTCGATCACCACGTAGATGGGAAAGGCGTTGGCCGCATACATCGCGGCGAGATTCGTATCCTCGGCAAGGACGATTCGGCAGGAACGGGGTCGTTCCGCGAGATACTTCTTGACCGTCTTCTTCGATTCGCCCACGTCGACTGCGAGGACTATCAGACCCTTGTCGGCAAATTCCCGGTCGAGCTTGTCCACAATGGACTGCTCGCCCCGGCAATAAGGACACCAAGTCGTCCAGAACTGCAAGAGCACGACATGGCCTTTCACGGAATCGTTCGTGAACATCTCCCCGTTGAGTGTTTTCGCCCTGAACCGGGGCGCAGGTTCGTCTGCCCTCGGACTCGCGACGGCGCAGAACGCGACAAAGGTTGTAACGCACAACAGTATCAGTGCTATGTTGCGCCGGGTGAACATGCTGACCTCCGGTGAACAGATAACAGATTGCACGCCAGCAACCCACATACTACGAAACAACGTTTAAGAGCGCGTAACAGGCAGCCGCTTCTTCAGGTCGCGCGCGATCTGGACGCCGTGGAAGCGTCCGTTCTCGATGAAGATTTCATTCGTCCGCTTGCCGGCAACAATCACTCCCGCCAGA
Organism: uncultured Acidobacteriota bacterium; assembly: GCA_963791145.1. Lineage (GTDB taxonomy): Bacteria > Acidobacteriota > Terriglobia > Terriglobales > Acidobacteriaceae > CAWBRT01. The sequence goes on from CAWBRT010000011.1 coordinate 312,879, forward strand.
TAGATGCCGGGAACATTGCTCTCGAGCGTCTCCGGATTGACCACCGGGGTGCAGTCTTCCGCCAGCGTGACGCCCAGGCTGGTGATGAACTTGAAGTCGGGATGGTAACCGGTCATGGCCAGCACGAAGTCATTGGGCAGGCGCACCTCGCCCTCGGGCGTGAGCAGCACAACGGAATCGGCCGCAATCTCTTTCAGGCAAGAATTAAAGTAAGCCTTTATCTCTCCGTTTTTAATCCGATTCTCGATATCCGGTTTGATCCAGTATTTGACATGGCTGTGGATGCCGGGACCGCGATGGACCAAGGTGACGCGTGCCGCTGTGGCGCCAGAGTTCGAGAGCGGCGATGGCCGCCGAGTTCTTGGCCCCGACCACCACCACGTCCGACTGGTAGTACGGGTGCGGCTCGCGATAGTAGTGCGAGACCTTGGGGAGATCTTCGCCTGGAACATTCAGGTAATTCGGGAGGTCGTAGTAGCCGGAGGCCAGGATCAGCTTACGGGCGTGGTACTGGCGCAGGCGTCCCAGCAGGTCGGTGGTCTGCAGCTCGAAGCGGCCGTCGCTGCCCTCGACCTGGCGAACCGTCTCATACTGGAATACTTCCAGCTTGTAGTGGTCGGCAACCTTGCGGTAGTACTCCAGCGCCTCCTGCCGGGTCGGCTTGGCGTTCGGGCTGGGAAACGGAATGTCACCAATTTCCAGCAACTCGGAAGTGGTGAAGAAGGTCATGTTGGTCGGGTAGTGATAAAGGGAGTTGACCACGCAGCCCTTGTCGATGTTGCAGACCCGAAAGCCAGCGCGCTTGGCGTCGATGGCACATGCCAGCCCGGTGGGACCGGCGCCGATCACCACAACGTCGTAATTTCCCCGCGTTTCCATAACCCTATTTTACAAAGCATCCGACCAGCCGTGCGGCGGTATAATGGCGGGCGATCGTTTTCCTAAGGCATTCTAAGTCGTAGCGGTTTCCGGGCTGCGGCCGGCCTGCAAATGGCGGACGCCGTCCCTCCAACAGGTGCGCACAGGGCACCTGCGGCCCCGGGGCATAAGACAGCATTCATATCGAATTCAACAGGAGTGAATCATGGCGACAGCCACGAAAAATGCCACGCGAGTCGAATCGGACAGCATGGGCAAGATCGAGGTCCCGGCGAATGTCTATTGGGGAGCGCAGACCCAGCGCTCGCTGATCCACTTCAACATCGGCCGCGACACGATGCCGCCGGAGCTGATCCGCGCCTTCGGCGTTCTCAAGAAAGCGGCAGCCCTGGTCAACCAGGACCTCGGCAAGCTGCCGGCGGACAAAGCCAAGCTGATCGTGCAGGCGGCCGACGAGGTGATCGAAGGCAAGCTGAACGACCAGTTCCCGCTGCGCATCTGGCAGACCGGCAGCGGCACCCAGACCAACATGAACGTCAACGAGGTCATCTCCAACCGCGCGATCGAGATGGCCGGCGGGGTCCTCGGCTCCAAGACTCCGATCCATCCCAACGACCACGTGAACATGTCGCAGTCGTCCAACGACACCTTTCCGGCGGCCATGCACATCGCCGCCGCCGAGGCCGTTATCAAGCTCATCCCGGCAGTTAAAGAAGTGCATGATGCCATCCATGCCAAGGCCGTGAAATTTAAGGATATCGTCAAGATCGGCCGCACCCACCTGCAGGACGCCACCCCACTCACCGTGGGGCAGGAGTTCTCCGGCTGGGCAAGCCAGCTGGAGCGCGACATCGAGCGCCTCAAGCTGGTGCTGAAGGGTCTCTACGACCTCGCAATCGGCGGTACGGCGGTCGGCACCGGCCTGAACGCGCATCCGGAGTTCGCCGAGCGGGCGGCCAAAAAGATCGCCGAGCTGACCGGGTTGCCGTTCAGCTCGCATCCCAACAAGTTCGCCGCGCTGGCGGCGCACGACGAGATCATCTTCGCCCAGGGAGCGTTGGAAACCCTGGCGGCTTCGTTCATGAAGATCTCCAACGATATCCGCTGGCTGGCCTCCGGACCGCGCTGCGGGCTGGGCGAGCTGATCATCCCGGAAAACGAGCCCGGCTCCTCGATCATGCCCGGCAAGGTAAATCCCACGCAGTGCGAAGCGATGACCATGGTCGCCGTGCAGGTTCACGGCAGCCACGCCGCGGTCGGCTTCGCCGGCTCGCAGGGCAATTTCGAGCTCAACGTCTTCAAGCCGGTGATGATCTACAACTTCCTGCACTCGCTGCACGCTGCTGCACGATGCCTGCCACGGCTACGTGGAGTACATGATCAAGGGCATTGAGGTGGACCGCGAGCGCATCGACTATTACGTCAAGAACTCGCTCATGCTGGTGACGGCGCTTGACGCCGAAGATCGGCTACGACAAGGCGGCAAAGATCGCCCACACGGCGCACGTCGAACACAGCAGCCTGCGCGAAGCGGCGCTCAAGCTGGGCTTCCTGACCGGCGAGGAATTCGACGCGGTGGTGAAGCCGGAGAGGATGACTCATCCGTAGCGAATGCAAACTAAAGGTGCCCCATGTTTGCACGTAGGCCCATCCGCCCTCGGCTGGGCAGGTGCGCGTAGCGCACCTGCTGAACAAACAGCGGGTTGCCAGTCGCGCTAACGCGCGTCTGGCACGTACAGCCGGGGTCGACTGTACCTACGCAGAAAAGAACTGCCTCTCATTAGCTCGCCTTCGGCTCCGCAGATATGGCCCCTAATATGAAGCGCGCTCAATGAGCGCGCTTTTCAATCTGCAATCTACAATCTGCAATCATAAATCGCTAGATGGCCCACTTGATCAGCGTGGCGCCGCTGGTGAAGCCAGCTCCGACAGCCGCCAGCAACAGCGTATCGCCTTTCTTCAGCTTCTTCTCGTCGATGGCCGTGGTCATGGCCAGCGGAATAGTTCCGGCCGTGGTATTGCCGTACTGCTCGATATTGATGATTACCTTGTCCTGCGCCATCTTCAGCCGGTCAGCGGTGGCGCAGATGATGCGTTTGTTGGCCTGGTGGGCGATGAAGCAATCCACGTCCGCGCCGGTCAGGCCATTGTTGTGAAGAACCCGTTCGGTCATCTCCGCCATTTTCTTGACGGCGTATTTGAAGACCTGCTGCCCGTCCTGATGGACGTAGTGCATCTTGTCATCAACCGTCTTGTGCGAGGCGGGATTGAGGCTCCCGCCGCCGGGCATGTAGAGAAACTGCCCGCCGAAGCCTTCTATCTGATGAACGAAGTCGATGATCCCGTACTCTTCGTCGTCAGTCGACGGCTCCAGCAGTACCGCGCCGGCGCCGTCGCCGAAGATGATGCAGGTGGCGCGGTCGGTGTAATCGATCATCGACGAGTTGACGTCGGCGCCGATCACCAGCACCTTCTTGTGCGCGCCACTCTCGATCATCTTGGCTCCGGCCGTCAAGGCGTACAGGAATCCGGAGCAGCCGGCCGACAGGTCAAAACCCCACGCCTTAGGCAGCTTCAGCTTGTGCTGCACCAGGCAGGCGGTGGAAGGGTACATCATGTCCGGCGTAACCGTGCCCACCACGATTGCCTCCACGTCGTCGATCCTGGCCCCATAGCGCTTGACCAGGTTCTCCACCGCGCCCATTGCCAGATCGCTGGCCGCCACTCCCTTTTCCACCAGGTGGCGCTCGCGTATGCCGGTCCGCTCCAGGATCCACTCGTTGGTGGTGTCGATCATCTTCTCCAGGTCGAAATTGGTGAGCAGCCGGGGCGGAACATAGCCTCCGACGGCGCTGATCTTGGCGCGCTTCATTGTGTTCAACGTGGTTCTCCGAAGAAACACCAATTGTTACCGATCACCAGCGGCCTTGTAAATGAGAGAGTGAGAGCTGCCCCCGGAGTTACAGCGGACTGCGCAAAATGCGCGTCGAGCAGCAAACAATAAACAACGAAGCAGGTGCGGCGGCGAACTCCGAACAACCTGAAAGACACCGAAAAAAAGAGCCGGACACCGGTTACCCACTGCACACGCACGAGCCCGTTACCGTTGCTTCCTTCCGGACCTGGCGGGGTTGGCGGGATTGCGTCGCGCGGGACCGATGCCCGACCTCGCTAATTTTATCATCGCCGGGAGGAGAGATCAGGGATGAGTTTCGGCGGGCCGGCACTTTGGTTCTTGAGCAGCTGCCGCCTGGGGCTTTCCTTTTGCTCACGAATCGCCAACAATAGTTACTGGCGCATCCTCGACATGCGGGGGTTCGCTTTGAACCATGGCGGAGCAGAGCCTCAATACGGCGGCGGACCAGGAGATATTCCCGCGGATCGACCGTTTGTGCCAGCTCGCGCTGGTGCTGTTGCTGGCCACCGGGCTGTTCACGCTGGTCGGCACCGGCAAACTTGATTTTTTCAGCATTGTCGTTGCCACGGCTGCCCTGGCGTTACGCGCGGCCATGCTGCTGCGCGGGAAGAACTGGACGATTCCGGCCCGCTGGACCTCGCTGCTCGGTGTGCTCTACTTCCTGATCTTCCTGGTTGATTGCCTGTTCATCTCCCGCAGCTTTGTAAATGCCGCCATCCACCTGGTGCTCTTTGGCATGGTGGTAAAGCTGTTCTCGGTGGAGCGCGACCGCGACCTGCTCTACCTGGGGGTGCTCGCTTTCCTGGAGGTTCTATCGGCGGCGGTGCTGACGGTTGAGACCAGTTTCCTGACGGCGTTCGTGCTCTTCGTGGTGATCAGCATCGGCACGTTCATCATCCTGGAGATTCGCCGCTCGATCGTCGCCAGCCAGCGCAGCGGAGTTCTTCAGTCTCACACGGCCGCGCACTGGCGCCAGCTCTACCGCGCGCTGGCCGGCATTACCATCGCCCAGGCGCTGGGGATCGCGCTCTGCGGGACCCTCATCTTTTTCGCCCTGCCGCGACTCTCGGGCGGATACCTGGGCGACCTCGCTCAGCAGAGCGAGCTGATGACCGGCTTCGGAGAACGCGTCCGGCTGGGACAGATCGGCCGCATCCAGCAGTCCTCGCAGGTCGTGATGCACGTGCGCTTCGACGGCGCTGCTCCCAAGGAGATACGGCTGCGCGGCGCCGCCTTGGCCAGCTTCGACGGGCAGAACTGGAGCAGCAGTCCGCACTCGCTGACGGCGCCTCTGGGAATCTCCGAGGCGTTCTTTCACCCCCTGGAGAATCCGGCGCTGCGCGGCTTCGCCACCGCCCGCAACTCGCGGCTGGTGCAGTATCGGGTGCTGTTGGAACCGATCGGCGCCAACGTCGTTTTCGTGATCCCCACGCCCCGGGCCCTGTTTGGCAACGCGCGCCGAGTGCTGGAGAACTTCGATCAGATGGTCGAGACGCTCGACCCGGAACGCTTCCTCTCCAGCTACTCCGGCATCTCCGATATTGCGCAGCCGAGCCCGGCGGAGCTGCGCGAGGCGCGGGGCACTCTTCCCCGCTCCATGCCGGCGCGCTATTTCCAGCTGCCCGACAAGCTGGACCCGCGCATCGCCCAACTGACAGCTGACATTACGCGCGATCACATGACGGTGTTCGACAAGGCGGAGGCGATTGAGCGTTACCTGTCCAACAACTTCGGCTACACGCTGGAACTTCCGCGGCAGGTGCCGCGTGATCCCATCGCTAATTTCCTGTTCGAGCGCAAGCGCGGACACTGCGAGTACTTTGCCTCGGCCATGGCCGTCATGTTGCGCGAGGAAGGCATCGCCAGCCGGGTGGTCACCGGCTTTCGCGGCGGCGAGTTCAACGATCTGACCGGCAGCTACATCATCCGCGCCCGCGACGCTCACGCCTGGGTGGAAGCCTATATTCCCGGCAAAGGCTGGGCGACCTTCGACCCTACGCCCATGAGCGGAGCGATTCCGGGACGCTGGAACAAGCTGCAACTGTACCTTGACGCCGCCAATGAATTCTGGCGCGACTGGGTGGTCAATTATGACTACGCTCACCAGCGCATTCTGACGGCCTCGACCATCAGCAGCAGCCGCCGGGCCAGCGAGAAGGCCTGGTCGGTCTTTGCCGGCATCTACCCGCACCTGCTCGAGTGGGGACGCGCCCTGAGCCGCAGCATCACACTCCACCCGCGCCGATACCAGGCGGTGGGACTCGCCCTCATGATGCTTGCCTTCTCCATCCCGCTGAGCATGCAGGCGGCACGCTGGATGCGGCGCAATGCCCTGCTCTCGCAACCCGGCCGCGACCCCAGGCACGCGGCCACGCTGCTCTACGAGCAGATGACGCGCACCACCGGCGGCCGCGGCTGGCGGCGTAAGCCAAACCAGACCCCTTCCGAGTTCGCTTCCGTCATCTCGCATCCGGCGCTGCGCGACGCGGTCGCCCGCTTCACCATGCATTACGAGCGCGCCCGCTACGCCGACTCCGCCGAGGATGCCATCCTGCTGCCGGCATTGCTGCGGCAGGTGAAGAACGCGGCGCGGTAACGTCGGTTCTTCGTTCCCAGTTCTCAGTTCTCAGTTCTCGGTTCCCAGTTCTCAGTTTCCGGTTTCCGGTTTCCGGTTTCCGGTTTCCGATGAGACTTGTTGCTTACTGCTCGAAGGGTACTGAGTTGAATTTGGAAGATTTCAACCTCTGCAGAGACTACGGCTGCACGAACTGAGAGCAACGCGCCTCGCCGCGTAGCGGCAATGTTCGTTAGCCCAGCGCTTCAGGGCTGGGATGGCGAAGTGAAAAGTGACGAGCCCCGTAGGGGCAGCGCACGATCCTCCCATAGACGCTCAAAACTACGCGCTAGTACCCCCGTTTGGCTGAAACCCGCTTGCAGAGAAATCGTTTGCCGCCAACGCGAGCGTTTCACCGTCCCAGAAACGTCGCCAGCGCCTGGCGAAACTGCTCCGGCTTCTGAATGTGCGGTATGTGCCCGCAGCCGGGGACTTCGACCAGTTGCGAACCTTTGATCGCCGCCTGCGTCTTGCGCCCAAGCTCCGGATATTGGCCAGCCACGGCTTGCAAGCTTGCCGGCAAACGGTTCTTGCCGACCACCGTGCGGTCGGCCTGGCCGATGATGAGCAGCGTCGGACGGCAAATCTCTCCCAGCTCGTAAACTACCGGCTGCTCGTAAATCATCGCGTAGGTGAGCGCCGAGGACCAGGCTGCGCGCGGGAACTCTCCCGTATCGATCACCCATGCCTGATCCTGCACGTAGACTTCGTACTCGGGTTTCCAGGCGCCGGGATAGTAACTTTTCTGATAGTCGCGCATCTTGTCGAGAGTTTGACCTAGCTCAACCGCGTACTGCTGCTCGAGCGGCGTGTAGGAAACCAGCTTGCGATAGTCTTCGAGCCCGATGGGATTTTCCAGCACCAGCTTTTCGACCGTGTCCGGATAGAGCAGCGTGAAGCGCACGGCGAGCATGCCGCCCATCGAATGCCCGACCACCGATACCGTCTTGATGCCGAGGTGATCGAGCAGCGCCTTGGTGTTGGCGGCCATCTGATGGAAGCTGTAGTGGATGTCCGGCCGGGAGGAAAATCCGAAACCTAACTGGTCTGGGGCGATCACGCGATAGCCGCGCTGGACGAGAAACTCGATGGTGGGCTCCCAGTAGAAGCCGGAAAAATTCTTCCCGTGCAGCAGAAGTACGGCCTTGCCGTTGGGAGCCGCCGTGGGAGCAACGTCGCGGTAAGCAATTCGCAGGTCCTGGCTCTCCACCTTCAACGAGAAATAACGCACCGGGTACTTGCCGGGCGGCGGCTGTAGCGACTGCGCGTGAACAGCCGCACCCGCGAGGAATAGCACGAGCACTGCAAGCACGCTGGCGAGAGCTCCACATCCGCGCGGCATGAGGATCGCTGATTCCGGCCTACTCCATCGTTGGGAAAATCGGCGAATGCCGAGGCGCGTCGCAAGATAAATACGGGCGAAATAGGCGTCCATTTTACTAGCTCCTTGCTGCACTTTCTTGAACATCTCTCGATGTCGTTCCGCGGGCGCGTGTCGCCCGAAGCCCCTAACCCGGATCATACCTTCCCGAGGAACACAAGGCCGGGATGCTAAAATCGAAAGATCGGAAATGAGTGACAAAGGCATCAGCGTGGTCCCGCCCGCAGTCGATCAGCCCACAAACGCCAACAGCCGCGAGAGCCAGCTCTCCGCGGTGAGTGGGCGCCCGCGCGTGGGATTCGTGAGTCTCGGCTGTCCCAAGAACCTCGTCGACAGCGAGGTAATGATGGGCATGCTGAGCCAGGCCGGGGCGGAGATCACGGCCAACGCGGAAGAGGCCGACATCATCGTCGTCAACACCTGCTCGTTCATCGACAGCGCCAAGCAGGAGTCGGTTGACGCCATCCTGGAGATGGCGCGCCACAAGGAGACCGGCCGCGCCCGCAAGCTGATCGTTGCCGGCTGCCTGGTGGAGCGCTACCGCAACGAGATCCAAAAGAACATCCCGCAGGTGGACGCCGTCGTCGGCACCGGGGAGTTGGAACAGATTCTGGCCGCCGCACAGATCGCGCCGCTGACCGCGCCTTCCGTCGATTCGCCCTTCAATATCCTAAACCAGGGCTCCGCCAGCCAGAAGCTGAAATCGGGCGTCGCCGCCTCTTCATCTTCGACTGGCCGGGCTGAAGGTGAGGCCCGGGCGCGTTCCGGACGCTTCTCGCGGGCCGAATGGGACGGCGCCACGGCCGAACTGCCGACCTATTTGTACAACGAGACCACGCCGCGAATTCTGGCTACACCCAAGCACTGGGCGTACATCAAGATCGCCGAGGGATGCGATCATCCTTGCGCCTTCTGCATCATTCCGCAGCTGCGCGGCAGGTTCCGCTCGCGCCGGTTTGAGTCGGTGGTGGCCGAAGCCGAGCGCCTCGCCGCCCAGGGCGTGCGCGAGGTCACCCTCATCGGGCAGGACACCACCTGCTACGGCGAAGACCTCGGGCTGAAAGACGGGCTGGCGCTGCTGCTGGAGCGGCTGGCGCAAATCGAGGGACTGCGCTGGGTGAGGTTCCTCTACGCTTATCCCAACAAGATCAACGGGCGCTTGCTGGAGACCATCGCCGCCAACGAAAAGATCTGCTCCTACATCGACGTGCCGCTGCAGCACGCCTCCGGCAGCCTTCTGCGGCGCATGAAGCGCGGCGGCTCAGCCCGCATCTTTCTGGATTCGATCGCCAAGATGCGTAAGGCTATCCCGGAGCTGACGCTGCGGACCTCGTTCATCGTGGGCTTTCCGGGTGAGACGGTGAAGGATTTCGAGGAGCTCTGCGACTTCGTGCGCGAGGCCGAGTTTGACTGGCTTGGCGTCTTTGGCTACTCCGACGAAGAAGGTGCACAGGCGTTTCACCTGGCGGACAAGATTCCGCCGAGGACGATTGAAAGCCGCCGCCGCAAGCTGATGCAGATTCAGAAGCAGATCAGCCGGCGCAAGCGCAAGGCCATGGTCGGCCGGGAATTTGAGGTAATGCTGGAGGGTCCGTCGAGCGAAACCGAGCTGCTGTGGGAGGCGCGCAGCCCGATGCACGCACCGGAGATCGACGGTAAACTTTTCATCAACGACCTGGGCGAGCATGCTGAGGCGCTCCCGGGAGAGTTCTACCGCTGCCGCATCGTCGAGGCGCATGACTATGACTTGGTGGCGGAACTGATTTAAGTAAGGTTTCTGAGTTTCAAGGTTTCTGAGTTTCAAGGTAGCGTAGTTGTTTTTGAAACTTTGAAACCTTTGAAACCTTGAAACATATCTTTACTTCGGGATTGGATGCTGCTCTTGGGGTTGCACTGAGAGCGCGAAACGTAACATGCCGCGACGGAAAAACAAGAGCGTACGCTGTCCTACCTGCCGGAAGATCGTGCTGGCGGGCGAGCCGGAGTTTCCCTTCTGCAGTGATCGATGCCGCGTGATCGATCTTGGGAAATGGGCGAGCGATGGCTATGTGATCTCGACCCCGATCAACGATCCCGAATCCGGCGGCGAGGCGGAATACACCGAGCGGCCTCCTTCGTCTACTATCAAAAGGCACAGCGAGCGCAACCAGCCAGGGCACTCCAGCAAGCCTGCAGCCGGGCTTGATGGCGACCCGGCAGACAAGGAAGAGCCTCGGCCACCCTATGAAGACCGAAAATCAAACTGAGGCAAGCGCGCCGGCAGCGGCGTCCCCTGCGCCACGATGGGCGTGGCTGGTGGCTACCTTTTTCGGCGCCGGGACGTTGCGTCCTGGGCCAGGCACATGGGGCTCTCTAGCCGCGGTGCTGTCGTGGGCGGCGATTGCGAGCGCTCTTCCGGCCGGAGTGCGAGGCATCGCGGCTCTGTTTGCGGCAGCATTGGTGACGGCGGTTGGCATTCCGGCAGCCACGCGCTTCGCGCGTGCCGCCGGCGCAAAGGATCCGCAGCAGGTAGTCATTGACGAAGTCGCCGGGCAGTTGCTCACGCTTGCCGGTGCTCCGCTTGGCTGGAAGCCGCTGCTGGCCGCTTTCATTCTGTTTCGCGCCTTCGACATCCTCAAGCCTTGGCCGATCCGCCGGCTGGAGAAGCTGCCTGAAGGCGTGGGTATCGTGATGGACGATCTGGGCGCCGGAGTCTACGCCTGGATCGTTTTACAGCTTTTGCTGCGAGCAGGCATCTTAAGCTAAAGTAAGCTCACGGAACGGACGCCGAGCCGAAATGGACGCCAAGCCGAAAATACCAGAGAGCGGTTCGAATTCCCGGCCTTACATCGCCACTATCGATCCGCCTTTCGCTTTGCCGGGGGGCGAGGTTCGCATCATTGGGCGGCACCTGATCGGACGGGAATTCACCCGTCCCGACGTCCGTATCGGCAATGCAGAGGCCAGTATCACGCTCGCCTCCAGCGATCTGATCGTCGCCCGGATGCCCATCCGTCCTGAATCAAGCGAGCTGACCGTATCCACCGATTCCTCTTCCAACGCGGTGAAGGTCGGGGTGGCCGTCGAACTCGCCGACGATCTGCATCCGGTAGCCAATCCGGCCGTCGATGGCGAAGGGAATATCTACGTCAGCTTTTCCGGCTCGCGCGGCCAGGCGGTTCCGGTTTCGGTCTACAAGATTCGGCCCGGCCAAAGCGTCCAGCCGCTGGTTTCCGAACTGATGAACGCCACCGGCCTGGCACTGGACGCGGCCGGGTTCCTGTACGTCTCCTCGCGCTACGACGGCACGGTATACCGCGTTGCGCCCAATGGCGCGATGGCAACCTACGCGCAAGGCATGGGGGTCGCCACCGGTATAGCCTTCGATCCGGAAGAGAATCTCTATGTGGGCGACCGCAGCGGGACCATCTTCAAGATCGCGCGCGACCGCCAAATCTACGTTTTCGCCACGCTCGAACCCAGTGTCTCGGCCTATCACCTGGCGTTCGCCCCCTCGGGGAACCTCTTCGTCACCGGCCCTACCATCTCCAGCTTCGACGCGGTCTACGAGATCGATCCCCACGGCACGGTGCGCGAGTTCTATCGCGGACTGGGACGTCCGCAGGGCATCGCCTTCGATGTCGACGGCAACCTTTACGTCGCCGCCTCGCTCAAAGGCCGGCGCGGCATCGTACGGCTCACGCCGGCAGCCGAGCCGTCGCTGATCCTCTCGGGCAGCAACCTGGTGGGCCTGGCGTTCGCCCCGGGGAATGCCGTCATTCTGGCCACTACCAACGCCGTGCATCACCTGGCCTGGGGCATCACGGGACAGCCGCTCTGGGGATAGCACCATTTACGATTTTTGATTTTTGATTTCAGATTTCCAGAGTAAAACAGGAAATAACCGCCATTTTCTTCTTCTTCAATCTAAAATCAAAAATCTGAAATCATAAATGCGTTTGTTACACTGGTGCTGTGAATGCGGAAATCATAGCTGTCGGCTCGGAAATGCTGACCCCTTACCGGTCAGACACGAACTCTCTTTTTCTCACCAAAAAGCTGAACGAACTCGGGGTTGAGGTCGTCTTCAAGGCGGTCGTGGGCGACCGGCGCGAGCATCTGGTGGAGTGCATACATCAGGCGCTATCGCGCGCCGAGGTCCTGATCCTGACCGGCGGGCTCGGTCCAACCGAGGACGACCTGACGCGCGAGTGTTTGTGCGATGCGTTGGGGTTGGGCATGCATCGCGATTGCGACATCGTGGCCGCCCTTTATGCGCGCTATGCCTCGCGCTGGCGTGGCGGCATGCCCAAGAACAACGAGAAGATGGCCGATATCCTGGACACCGCGGAGATGCTGCGCAATCCCAAGGGCGCCGCTCCCGGCCAGTTTCTCAAGACCTTTTACAAGGACAAGGAGAGGGTGATCATCCTGCTCCCCGGTCCGCCGTGGGAGCTGGAGCCGCTGTTTGAGATCGAGTGCACTCCCCGCCTGCAAGCCTGGCTGCCGCCCTTCTTCATGGCGACCAAAGAGCTGAAGCTGGCCTTGGTCCCGGAGTCGCAGGCGGACTTCAGAGCGGCGCCCATTTACAAGAAGCATACCGACGTACAAACCACCATCCTGGCGGGCATCGGCGAGGTGCAACTGCACCTGTTCGCACAGGCCTCCACCGAAGAGGAGGCGCAGGCCAAGGTCGACCGGCTGGCCTCCGAGCTGGAGGATGAATTCCAGGAAGCCGTCTTCGCCACTTCGGGCGAGTCGCTGGAAAAGATCGCCGGCTATTACCTGCAAATGAGGGACGCCACAGTGGCGGTCGCCGAGTCCTGCACCGGCGGACTGCTGGGGCAGCGAATTACCTCCATCAGCGGCAGCTCCCGTTATTTTGTGGGCGGCGCGATCGTCTACTCGAACGATCTGAAATCGCAGTTCTGCAACGTTCCGCCGCTGCTGATCGCCGAGCATGGAGCGGTGAGCAAGCAAGTGGCCGCCGCCATGGCCGAGGGAATCCGCAAACGCTGCCGCTCGACGCTGGGAGTGGGCATCACTGGAGTCGCCGGGCCGACCGGGGGAACGGACGAGAAACCCGTTGGGCTGGTTTACGTCGCGCTCTCCGACAATAACGAAACCAAAGTGGAGGAGCGGCGCTTCCCGGGCGACCGTGATCGCATTCGCCAATGGGCCACACAACTGGCGCTCGACATGATCCGGCGGCGGCTGATCTGAGTACGCTATGCGCCTCTTCGTCGCACTCGACATCGACGCGGACATTCGCCGCCGTTTGGCGGAATTCGTCAGCGACCTGCAAGCACACGTTCCGTCCGTGCGCTTCGTCTCCCCGGAGAGCTTCCACGTAACGCTCAAGTTCATCGGCGAAAGCTCGCGGCCAGACGAGCTGCGGAGCGCCTTGCAGTCGGTGCGCGGCGAGCCGGTAGAGCTTGCCTTCCGCGCCTGCGGTTTCTTTCCCAACCCCGAACGGGCGCGCGTCTTCTGGGTGGGAATCGAAGCGGATGCCCGCCTGCAGCGCCTGGCCGGGCAGGTCGATGAATCGCTGCGGTCGTTCGGCATCGCTTCCGAGCCGGGTCCTTACAAGCCCCACCTCACGCTGGCGCGTGCCGGCTCCGGCAGGCCGCGCGGCCAGGGCGCCAGCGATAAGGGCCTGCAGTCCATCCGGCAATACTTAAGCAGCAAAGCTGCCCCCGAGTTCGGTAGAATGACAGCTCACGAGTTCATTCTGTTTCAAAGTACGCTATCGCCCCGCGGAGCGATTTATAACCCGCTGGCGCGCTTTCCGTTGACGAGGTAACAGAGGCATCCGCGTCGATTGCGAAAGGGCCTGGCGGAACTTCCCCACGTTTCTCCGCAAACATGGGCGGCAGCGCGTTTGGCCGGGAAAAGCCGGAGAGGGACTTTTGTCCACTTCAACTTACTTTTTCTTTGCCGTGCTCGCCTATCTGCTGGGCTCGATTCCCTTCGGATACATCCTGGTGCGGCTTTTCCTGGGCGCCGACGTGCGGCAGACCGGAAGCGGCAACATCGGAGCAACCAACGTGGCCCGCACCGGCCACAAGGGACTGGCGATCGTCACTCTCGCGCTGGACATCCTGAAGGGCTATGTGGCCGTCAAGCTTGCGTATGGTTACGGCATGATGGTCGCGACGCGAAGCGATATCCAGGCCGGTCCGGCACAAGCGGCGGCCGTGCAGCAGGCCTTCACCCTGGCGGCGGTGGCGGCGTTCTGCGCCATCATCGGGCATGTGTACACCGTCTGGTTGCGATTCAATGGCGGCAAGGGAGTCGCCACCGGCCTGGGAGTGTTCCTGGCTCTGGCGCCCAAGGCGGTGCTGATCGTGGTGGTCGTGTTCGTCGCCGTGGTGGCGCTCACGCGCTACATCTCGCTCGGTTCGATGGTGGCTGCGGCGCTGTTTCCACTTTGCTTTTACCTGCTTCAGCCGGAACACGCTACGCCGGGAGTTCTCATCATGATCTCCGGCGTATCGTTTTTAATCATCTATCGACACAAGACGAACATCAGCCGGCTGCTGTCGGGTAGCGAAAATCGCTTCGGCTCGGCCAAGGGTCCAGGTTCCCGCTAATTCCGCATTCGCGGTTACGGGGCTAGAAGGAGAGACAAGGTGAGTGAAGTCGCAGTTATCGGCGCGGGAGCTTGGGGCACGGGGTTGGCGATCGTACTGGCCCGCAACGGAGCTCACCGTGTGCGGTTGTGGGCCTACGAAACCGAGGTCTGCCAGTCGATCCAGAACCACCGCGAGAACCAGTTATTTCTCTCCGGGGTCGCGGTTCCCGAGTCGGTTGCGGTCACCAATTCTCTCGCCCAGGCGCTGGAAGGGGCAGCGGTGGTGGTCGGCGTCATGCCTTCGCATCATGCCCGCGCCCTTTACCGCCAGATGAAGCCTTACGTGCGCCGGCAAATGCTTTTCGTCTCGGCCACCAAGGGTATTGAGAATGATTCCCTGCAGCGCATGACCGAAGTGATCGAGGAGGTACTGAGCGAAGGACCGGACGGCTTCCGGCCAAGGCTGGGCGCGCTATCGGGTCCGTCGTTTGCCCGCGAGGTGGTCAAGGGCGATCCCACGGCCATCACTATTGCATCGGAGGACGACGCCCTGGCCCGCCAGGTGCAGCAGGAATTCAGCGATCCCAAGTTCCGGCTCTACCGCCATCACGACGTGATCGGGGTAGAGCTGGGCGGCGCGCTGAAGAACATTATCGCCATCGCCGCCGGCGTGGTGGACGGCCTCGGGTTGGGATACAACACCGTGGCCGCGCTGGTTACTCGCGGGCTGACGGAGATGACCCGCCTGGTAGTAGCCTGCGGCGGCCAGGCCGAAACCATGGCCGGACTGGCGGGACTGGGAGACCTGGTTCTTACCTGCACCGGCGGCCTCTCGCGCAACCGCAGCGTCGGCGTGGAGCTGGGCAAGGGCCGCAAACTGCAGGAAGTGATCGCCGGCATGCACGGCATGGTGGCTGAAGGCGTACTCACCACCAACGCCGCCGTCGGACTCGCCCAACGTCACGGCGTGGAAATGCCCATCACCGAGCAGGCGCACGCCCTGCTGCATCGAGGCAAGCCGCCGCGCGAAGCCATCCACGAGCTGATGACGCGGCCCTTCACCACGGAAGTGAAGCTGTACTGAGCGGCGTTGGCCCCATGTGTTTGAACACGGGCTGAGGCCCCAATTTTTCCGTAGAACCTATTCATCGGGCTGAACCCGATGCTTCCGCAACACGCCCTCTATTTCTTAATCACGCCGCAGGCGATGCGGTCTCCGGAGTTGCCTGCCGGGTCCGATTTCATGTCGTCGGCCTTGGCATGGATGACCAGCGCCGTTCCGCCACCGGTGAAGACGGAATCCGGACCATCACTCAAGGTTAGATTCGGAGCGACGATGGTCGCCTTGGAAGTGCCTTTGGCATCGACGGTGAAATTCGGCAAATCGCCGGCGTGAGGCCCAGCGGGATTTTCCAGGCCGTGGTGTTTGCCCTCCGGGTTGAAGTGCCCGCCGGCCGAGGTAAAGGCCGGAGGCTCGCAGTTGGCGGTCTGGTGAACATGAATGGCGTGCTGCCCGGGCGAGAGATCGTGCACGTTGAGCTTGATCTTTACGCCTTTGGACGCCTTGGACAGGGTAGCCGTGCCGACGCTCTTGCCCTGCGCGTTCTGCAGGGTTACCGTGACCGGCTTCGGCTTGTCGGCGGCGAAAGCGGCGGCCAGAGCTATGGACACCACCCCTGCCACGAAGATGGATTTCCACGATAACATCTTGCAATCTCCAGCTTTTGTCAGATTTGACTCCTCAGCCCCAGGGTTCATGCATGATACAACAGCCGGATGAGAGCCCGCAGGGCAGGCAGGACGACTTCGCTGCGCGCTGTCCCGCCGTTCCGTATAATTCGGATTGGAATGATACAGACATTATTCGGCAGCGCGGAAGAGAAGCCCTCGTTCTTCGAGCGGATGAAGCAGGCCGTCTCGCGCACGCGCGAGAACCTGGCCGAGCGCATCGAGGACGTGGTCAGCTTTGGCCGGGAGATCGACCGCAACACCCTCGACGACCTGGAAGCCACCCTGCTGGCCGCCGATCTCGGCACGGCTACCACCGCGCAGGTGCTCGGCCTGCTGCGCGAAAAAGTGGAACGCAAGCAGGTCGGCAATGTCGACGAGCTGAAGCGCATTCTGAAAGACGAGCTGCGGGCCATTCTGGTCTCGGCGGAGAAGCCGGTCAGCAGCGTCGACGGCGAGCCGGAGGTGATCCTGGTGGTCGGCGTCAACGGCACCGGCAAGACCACCACCATCGGCAAGCTGGCGCACAATCTGCGCGCGCAAGGCAAGACGCGTGCTGCTGTGCGCCGCCGATACCTTCCGCGCCGCCGCCATCGAGCAGCTTGAAATCTGGGGCGAGCGCACCGGCACGGAAGTCATCAAGACCAAGCCGGGCGGCGATCCCTCGGCGGTGCTCTTCGACGCCCTGCAGGCCGCCCGCGCGCGCAAAACCGATTACGTCATTGTCGACACCGCCGGCCGCCTGCACACCAAGCAGAACCTGATGGTCGAACTGGAGAAGATGCGGCGCACCGCGCAGCGCATCATTCCCAGCGCGCCGCACGAGACCCTGCTGGTGATGGACGCCACCACCGGCCAGAACGGATTGCAGCAGGCCAAGCTGTTCACCGAATCGGCCGGGGTGACCGGCATCGTGCTCACCAAGCTGGACGGCACGGCCAAGGGCGGAATCGTGGTCGCCATCTCGCGCGAGATGGGGCTGCCGGTGCGCTACGTGGGCGTCGGCGAGAAGGCGGGCGACCTGCTGCCTTTCCGCGCCGAAGACTTCGTGGAATCGCTGTTCGCGAAATAGCGTTTAAGATCCAAGATGATGGCGATTCGACGTTCAGCGGACGAGCTGTTCATGAGGCGGCGCTGGAGCTGGCGCAGCAGGGCGATGGGTCTGGCCTCGCCCAATCCGTGTGTCGGCGCGATCGTGGTCGACGAGCTTGGGCCGCATCGTCGGGCGCGGCGTCCACAAGTATGCCGAGCGCAAGCACGCCGAGGTGATCGCCATGGAAGCGGCCGGGCCGCTGGCGCGCGGCAACACTCTCTACCTCAACCTGGAGCCCTGCTGCCACACCGGGCCGCACCGGGCCTTGCACCGAGGCCATCATCGCCGCCGGCGTTGGGCGCGTGGTGGCCGCCATGCGCGACCCCAATCCGCTGGTTGCGCGGGAAAGGCTTCGAGCAGCTTCGCGCCGCCGGGATTGAGGTCGGCGAAGGCATCCTCGAGGCCGAGGCGCGCAAGCTGAACGAAGCCTTCGCGCGTTACATCCGCACCGGCGTTCCCTTCGTCACCCTCAAGACGGCGATGACGCTGGACGGCAACGCACTGCGCTTGGCCAGCCGATGGCAAGCCGCTGCCAGGCCCTCGACTACCTACATCTACGGGGCCTCGGCCTTGCGGCAGGTGCATCGGCTGCGCCACGCCTCCGACGCCATCATGGTCGGCATCGGCACGGTCATCGCCGACGATCCGCTGCTGACCGACCGCAGCGGCCTGGCGCGGCGCCGGCCGCTGCTGCGCGTCATTCTCGATTCCGAGCTGCGGCTGCCGCTCGACTCGCGCATTGTCGCCAGTGCGTGGTGTAGGCCGCGCCGGATGACGTCGTCGTTTTCTGTTGCTGTCCACCGCCGAGGAAACAAGCGCGCACTGGAGTCGCGCGGCGTACGCGTCGAAGTGGTTCCGCCGGCACGCCGGCAGTTCTACGCCCGATCTGCAATGCGTCCTGAAGGCGCCTGGGAGAGCATGCAGATCACGAGCCTTCTGGTCGAAGGCGGAGCGAAGGTCAATGGCGCTTTTCTGCGCGCCGGCTGGTCGACAAGGTCTGGCTCTTCTACGCGCCCAAGATATTCTGGCGGCGGCGCTCCACTGGCCAGCAGCGAAGACGGCGGCGCAAGCCGAGGTGGCCCTTCGGCCCGACATCACGTTGCACCGCTACGGCGAGGATTTCGCCGTCGAGGGATACCTGCGCGATCCGTACGCGTAGACAGACAGTTCTTCGTTGGCCGTTGACGTGCTACCAGCGCGAGCTCGCTGATCGCAGATGGCTAACCCTGTATTACCGGTATAATCATCTTTCCACAACCACGGAGCACTTATGTTCACTGGAATCGTCGAAGAAGTCGGCCGCATCGCGCGCATCGAGCAGAAGGGCGAGAATCGCCGCATCATCATCGAGGCCGCGAACACTCCCAAGCAGTTGAAGACCGGCGACAGCTGCGCCGTGAGCGGCGTCTGCCTGACCGCCCTGGACATCAAGCCCAACATCTTTGCCGCCGACCTGGCGCCGGAGACCTGGGTGCGCACCTCGCTCTCCCGCATCACCCCGGGGGCGCTGATCAACCTGGAACTGCCGCTTCGCGCCGACGGACGCATGGGCGGGCACATGGTGCAGGGGCACGTCGATGGCGTGGGCAAGCTGATCGAGTTCGAGCGCATCCCCAACTCTGACGACTACTGGCTGCACGTCGAGGTGCCTGAGGAGCTGGAGAAATATCTGGTCTTCAAGGGATCGATCGCCATCGAAGGCATCAGCCTGACAGTCGCGAAGCTGGAAGGGCTGCGCTGCACGATCGCCATCATTCCGCACACCGTCGAGATGACGAACTTGGGGTCGCTGAAGCCGGGCGACCCGGTAAACATCGAGACCGACATCGTCGCCAAGTACCTGGAGAAGTGGATGCGCCGGCCCGAGACCGCTCCGCTCAAGGCGGAAACGCTGGTGGCTAAAGGATTCTAGAAACAGTTCTCAGTTCCTGGTTCTCAGTTCCCGGTTCTTCGTTGTTCGTTCATCGTTGTTAAGACGAACTGCGCCTCGTGCCGGTCGGCTTGTACCCCCGAATAACCGGGTACCCCCTCCCCCGGGTCTTTTGAGCAAATTCTTTGGTTACAGGATGTTAGCTAGACGATGCTACCGCTGACACAGAAAGCACCTTTGTGCTATTGGAGAGTAGTGGAAATTGCCGATAAAGGTGGCTGTGGTGAGCGCGAATCTAGGGTGCCGAGCGGATTTTCTCTCCGGTAACGCCTAAGGTTACTGAGCGGTTTCATAGGGGAAATACTGTATTACAATGGGCATGTGACACGCTGTATGCTGCGGTCGCATCCTAATCACAGTAAAAGGGAAGGCCCCCCGATATTCTGAGGGGCCGAGGGAAGTGTTAACGGCTTGGGGCTATTAACACAATGATCGTCAGCGTGTCCTTGCCGACCCGAATGACGATCAGAACCACGATACAGCGGGGAGAACGCTGTTTCATGATTCACCCCCTTTCCTCCGGGCTATTTCGGCAGGTGCAAGCTGCCGATGTAATCCCGGGAGTCGGGGAAATGCAGCGGAGAGGGCGGGAGTCGAACCCGCAAGACCCCTGGCAGGGAACGGTGGCTTATAAGGCCACTGGGCTTAACCGATGCCCAACCTCTCCGTACCTACATGATATAGTGTGCACTGTTTTTAAGTACAAGCAACAGCGTAACTACTGCACATCTGTGGAAAGCCTGTGGATTGCGAGTCTTTGCCCTGGCGCGGTGTGGAAAAACTCCCGCTGGTAACTGATGGAGAAGCAAATCAAGGTCGATAAAGAGAAGTTCGACAAGGTGCTCGGGCGATTAGTTAAGTCCCCGCCCGAAAAGCACAAGCCCCAAGGACAACGCAAGCCCACGAAGTAAGAGAGGCCCAACATGCGGACAGCAAAAGAGGTTTTAGTTGATAGGCTGCTGATGCTCTACGCTGTTCACTGCGGCAATCTTTATGGTCGAATAGACGGCACCTTCAAGCTGATGAAGGTTCCGTTTATGGCAGAACTGGACGCGAGCGAACGCGGAGAAAAGACATTTAGCTACACATATTTTCGGTTCAATCACGGTCCGATGACAACCGAGGTATATGAGGACGGTGCGGCTCTCCATGCAAGCGGGTATCTATCCGAAGTCAAGGGACACAAGCCGATAGCCCTGACCGATTCCGGCCGGATACTGATTGAATCAATCGATCCGTTGCTGAAACTCAACGAGGGCATTTGCAATTACGTCAAAGAGTCGGCGCGGCAGTATGCTCCGCTTAGCTTTCCCGAGTTGAAGCAGGTTGTCTACGACCGAGTCATTGTGTGGAACGGGATAAGCATTAAGATCGCAGATATTCCGAGCACTGCGACAGTTCTCCCCAAGATTGAATCAAAGCGAGCAAGGGCTGAATTTGAGCTAGATGAAGATTGGGTTGACTCATTGTGGGGTGTTTTCGAGTATACCGATGATGATTGGCGCAGATTGGGCACCGTCAAGCGCGTAGCCATGGCGGCAGCCGCGCCTCAGTAGCCCTCGTCCCGGTGAAACACTTCCACGAAAACTACGGCGTTGTTGGGCAGGTCACAGCCGTTACACTTCTTCTTGAAGACCTTTAGGCAATAAGCGCAAAAGCGATAAACGATACGCCATCGTTCCTCGATGGCTTTTTTCTTTAGTTGTCCAGATCTCGGCCCCTTCAGGGTGCTGTCGTAGTTGAATGGGGCTGATATGATCCGCTCACAAATTTTTTCTAACTTGTCGTGGGTCGTTTTGTCTTTCTGGCGAAGCACCGCCATTTCCCCCGTGAATTGCTCGGTTTCGTGCCGCGCATATGGCATAAGCACACCAGATGTGATTGGTTGCCCAGCATTATAGCCCGAGTTGGTGTCGCTATTGAACACAAAACCCGCCTTTCGGCGGGTTGCTGTTTGGGGGTTGTATGAAAGTTTTCTGGTGGCAGTGCGGGCTGCATATAGAGCCCGAAACCAAAGAAGAGAATGCCGCTCTCTGCCTTCTTATTGACTCGGCCAAGTTAACCTCTATAGCGGCCGTAAACGGTTCACTTCAGGCCACGGGCGTAATCGGCCAGCAACTTCTTAAAGGCGTCATCGCTGATCATGAGGTTTCTCCATGCGCAAACACCGCTGGCATTGAACAACTCGCAAACCAATAGTCGGTCACCTTGTTTCAAGTGTGGAGTTATCTTGTTGGCGAGGTCCAGTGCTGTCCCGGAAAAAGGAACGGCATATTCGGAATAGAGGATTTTCACCGCCTTGAGGCTATCGAAGTAATCCCATAGCTGCTGGTATTCCTCGCGGTTCTTTTCGTTAACATCGTAGCTGGCGAGATATAGAGCCATATCGCCTCCCCCGAGAGGGTGGCGATAATCGTGCTACTCGGGAGTGACTTCGTCAAGGGTAAGTTGCTTGTACGGCATCACATCTGTTCCGCACATCGCTTTCAGCGTCTTACTGAACCGATCCGCTATTTCCCGCGCATTAAAACGGTACTCAAACTCGCTCAGGTAGCGATGCAGATGTTTTATGCTCACGCGATGGAAGGAACCTATGAGCCCGCGCTTGAGCAAGCTGAAGGCCGATTCAATCGTGTTTGTGTGGATCGTTATGTCTCCCGGCTTTACCCACTCGATTGAGTGATTCACGGTGCGGTGCTTCCGCTTGAAATCCTTGTCGAGGGCGAAGTCGTAGGTCACAGCATCGTCCGTCATGATTCGCTTTGCACCGCTCGAAATGTGCCGGTCAAAAATCGGCTTCATTGTTTTTGCCTTGAAGTTAGGAACGTGGAAATAGCGGACGCGGCCAGCAGGACCACGCTCACGCATACCGATGACCATATCGAACTTTTCGGCGATTGATTTCTTGGGGCGACCACGGCGCTTTGCTTTTCCGCCGATATACGTTTCATCCACCTCCACAACTCCGGTCATTTTCGTGGGGAACTCATCGACCATCGCCTTGCGGATGCGGTGATACATGTACCAAGCGGTCTTGTACGAACCGATGCCGAGATGCGCCTGAAGTCGCAGTGCGCTCATTACCTTCTTCGCGTCTATCACCAGAGATGATGACCATAACCACTTATGCAGGGCAGGCTGACGCGTAAAGATCGTGCCAGCGGTAGCAGAAAACTGATGCTTGCAGGTCTTTTCAAGGCACTGGTAAAGCTGTGCGCGCTTGTTCTTGCTGGCGGTCTTGCGGGTAATCTTGGAAATCTTATCGTTGCCGCAGATCGGGCAGCGGACCACACCATCAGGCCAGCGCATCTGCTCCAGGTACGCAATGCACTGTTCGTCGGTTCCGAGTTCTTTTGAAACGTCTATGAGGTTCATGGCTATCTCCCATCGACACCTCGATTCTGGCACAACTCTGTTTCTGTGTCAAGTACATAATGATCGTTAGCTATAGCAATCTGGCGCAAATTCTTGAATGCCGGGAACTTGCGGGTAAATTCTTCGATTGAAACGGGTTAATCACGGGGAACCGCTGGCACCCCATAGCTGCGCAGCAGATGTGGGGCTGTTCATTACAGACGCGAGAAGAAACTGCCCCACGTTTGCCAAAAGAAGGCATATGGGCCACCGTCGCGCCACGGCAAACATGAACTGGGGTTGTCGATGGCCTGCGTTGTTCGCTAATTCCAGTATGACATTTTGGACCAGGGAAATGTGACATGGTTCGGAACGAAATCGTCTCCTAGATTTCAGCAACTTAGAACAGAAACGGCACTGGAGTGGAATTGACAGGATTATTCCCTACCAGAAGTACAATCTTGAGAGGGTTCGAGCGGAAACGCGAAAGACATCATACGGGTGTCTGGTCCCTAACTTCTGGGAGCACTTAACAGGGGGCACGCCTATGCGGTGCTGCGAAATTATCGTTTGCCTGTCGCTCTTCTGTTGCTTGACTCTGGCAGCCCAAAACCCTAATCCCACGACTGCCCTGGCGAATTACCGCCTGACAATACCGTCAAGCCAGGCATGGACTGACAGCGGTGTTGATCTCCATCCGGGCGATGTCGTGCGCTTTACCGCGACTGCCGGCAAGGGGAGCTGCCAACCGGAAGGACTCACGGGCGTGCCAAGCGATGGTCAACCGCTTTCTACCGTCGCCCCTGGTGCTTTGATCGGCAAACTCAGCGCTGGAACACCCTTTCCCGTTGGCTCAAGCAAGGAACTGGCGGTAAATCAAGCAGGCCGCCTCTACCTGGGTATGAACGCTGGTCCTAACCCTCCCTGTACGGGCGAACTCTCGGTTGCTCTGCAAGTCACCGCGGCGGTGAGCCAGAGCGCAAGCATAAAATCGAAGGCCGCTGCGGCAGCTCAGACATGGCTTTCCGGGCAGTTTGGAAAGAATGCTTCCCCGGCAGCGGATTCTTCCGCACTGGCGACGTCCACGGGGTCGCTGGTAATCACGGAGGGACTGGATCCGCAACTCAGCCGATCCCTGGATGGCCTTCCTCGCCGCATTCAGGATGAGTTCAAGAACCTGGGCGACATGGTGAACTTCGTGATTGTCGGCTCGCAGGAGCAACTGCAAAAGGCGCTCCAATCAGCCGATTGGCACGTTGCCGATGAATCGAAAAAAACCGCCATCGTGAACGCCATCATAACCACGTATCAGAAGCAGGATTACCTGCAGATGCCTATGAGCACGCTATACCTCTTTAATCGCCCGCAAGACTTCGGCTATGAGCAGGCGGCAGCCTACTCGGTGGCGGCCAGCCGCCATCACTTTCGCCTTTGGAAAGCTGCTTTTGCGTGGAACGGACAACCGGTTTGGGTGGGAGCGGGAACGCACGACATTGGCTTTGAAAAAGACCAGCGCAACGGGAAAATTACCCACAAGATCGACCCCGCAGTGGACGGTGAACGTGATCACATCGGAAGCACACTGCAGAGTGCGGGCGCGGTAAAAACCATGAGCTATTTTGCCCCTTCAAATCCGGTCAAAGAGGCTCGCAACGCGACCGGCGGTTCCTATCATTCCGACGGCCGGCTCCTCATAATTTTCTTGCGCTAGGAACTGCCCCACCCTTCGCCCAGGTTCGCCTTCTATTGGCTAAGCTGGGGCAGTTTCGGAAACACCCCAACATTTGCCAACGGAAGGCAAATATGGGCCACACTGGGAACTTCACAAGTTCGCGGCCGGCGGCTCTTTGGCGAGGTCGAGCAGTCTTTCGCTGTCCAGCAGCAGAAACTGTTGCACGATATCGATCTCGGAGCGCTCCATCTCCGCGACGGTTCCGAAGAACACCACCCGGCCTTCATGCAGGAAGACCAGGCGGTCGGCGAGTTTCTTGGCCAGCGCCACGTCGTGCGTTACCACCACGCTGGTGAGGCTGAGCTGGTGCTTCAGCTTCTTGATCAGATCGCCGAGACGGTGGCCCATGAGCGGGTCGACCATGGTGGTCGGCTCGTCGTAGAGAATGGCCTCGGGCTGAGCAGCCAGCGCGCGCGCGATCGCTACCGAGCGCTTCATGCCAGTGGAAAGATCGGAGGGCAGCTGGTCGCGGTACTGCGCCACGCCCACCATCTCCAGCAGCCCGTCGATGATCTGGTAAATCTGCTCTTCGGTCAGGTCGCGCCGCTCGCGCAGCGGGAAGGCCACGTTTTCACCCACGGTCAGCGAATCGAAGAGCGCGCCATTCTGGAAGACCATGGTGACCTTCTTGCGGATGCGCTCCAGCGCGTCCTCCGCGTAATCGGTGATATCTTCGCCGGCGACCCAGACGCGCCCGGAGTCGGGCTTGAGAAAACCCATGATGTGGTGCAGCGCCACCGATTTGCCGACGCCGCTGCGTCCCATGATGCAGACGGTCTCGCCGGGCAGGACGTCGAAGCTGACATCGTCGAGCACGACTTTCTCGCCGAAGGCCTTCGAGACGTGTTGGAATTCGATATACGGTTTGCGCTCGTGGTTCATCGTTCTTGGCCGTGCCGCGGAGAAAATGTGCGCGAGTCCCGGAGTCTTTACGCGTCGTCCCTAAGGACTCAAGTTTCTCACAATCGATTTCCCGGCGCTAAAGCGCTGGGCTAACATCGCCGCTACGCGGCGCTGCTGGTTCAGCTCCCATCCTTCGCCGGTAACACTGAGGCGATGTTCGCGAAGTCCTCCGGAGTATTCACGTTGGCGAACAGCTCCGCGCCGAAGCCGGCATCGCGGAGTTCGTTCTCTTCCAGGATGCGACTGGACACTCCGGCCAACACACGCTCGATGCGCGTGCCGCGCCTCGGTCCCTGGCCGGCGTCGCCTTCCCGTCGAGGGCGGCCCCGCCGCACGTCTTCGGAGTTGAACGCGGCGCCCGCGCCCGGCAAATGTTCCCTGCCAGCCAACAACTCCCGCTCTACCGCCTGCGCAAAACTCTTCTTGTAGATCGCGCACACGGTGTGCAGGCGGCCCTCGACGCGCGGCACTACCGCCAGGGCCGCTGTGCCGGCGGCAGTCGCCATCAGAAAGCGCAGCAGCTCCGGCGTAACGCGCGGGGAATCGACTCCCAAAACCATGTTCCACTCCGTCGCGGAGGCACACAAGGCGGCGTGGATTCCCGACAGCGGGCCGCGCCCCGGGTATACGTCCTGAATCATCCTGACCCGGCCCTGCAGCTCAGGATAGCGGCCGGCGGGGGCTACCAGCACGACTGTGCCTGCTGCTTCTTTAGCCGTGGCGAGTGCATGGCCGAGCATCGTCTCTCCCGACGGCAGCGCGAGCAGAGCCTTGTCGCGGCCCATGCGGCGGCTCTCGCCGCCGGCCAATACGAAGGCAGTGACGGCACGTCCGGCGAGCGTCACCTTCGCGCTGGTTGAGTTGGAAGCAGGGTTCCCGGCGAATGCTTTCTTCGCATTCGCCGGGGGAGCCGGGTGATCCATGCTTGGAATGTTACATGATCGACTTTTCGAGCATGAATGGAGGAGGAGCGAACATATCCATAGACTCGGGAATCCACTGGATGGTCATTCCTACGATGCGTCCGGCGAAGTCGAGATCGAGTTTAGCCGGAAGGTCGAGTACGGCGTCGCCGCTGCAACCCGGACGGCTGATGAAGACCCGCGGTTCGACGTACTTGGCTTCCCTGTCCTGGCAGATAAAACGCAAAGCCTCGAGGTGGCGGCACTCCTTGGGAACCTCGAAGGTGAGCTCCGCCAAGTCACTGGTTTCCGAGAGCCAGATGATCGCCTGGATAGTGATGCGCGCGGAGAGCACTTCCTGCCCGAGCGCCATGTTCGGCTTGAAGCACAGGTAGTACAGAAAACCATGCTGGGCATCGAATTCGGATCGTTCCAATCGGAAACCCATCGCGCTATCTCCCTAAGAACCGTGCATCCAGGTGCGTTCTCCCGGCCGGAACCGGCGGAGGCCGTGGCTTCCACGTCAACGCGCCCCTTGTAGCATAGAAACCCGGGTCGGCTGAAAATATTCCCCGGCGATGTACCAAAACAGTACTTACTTCCGGAGCAGAGGTAATCGCGAGAGTTTCTGAAATGCATCTGTGTTATTAGGAACGGGAGATGCTGCCGGGCGTGTCTGATTGCAGGAGTTATTCCTTCGAATTTCTCAATGATGGGGGCCGCCGTGGCGAAAGGCAGTGAGGATGCGGAACCGCTGAGCTGTTTCCGTTTTTCCTTCTACCCAAAATTCATCCGGACGCCCGATGGCGCGCGACAGGAGCGAAAAGTATGAAAGCGAAATTGGCGCTACTTGAATCCCGCCAGACGCACGAACCGCGCTGGACAGTAACCGGTTTGCTGGCTGTGCTGCTGGCCATGGGAATGGTTCTGGCGATCGGCTGTGCCAAGACCCGCAGCGATGCCGAACTGGCCAGCGACGCGCAGAAAAAGATCGGCGCCGACCAGTCGATTTCCAGCAAGCAGCAGCTGGCGGTGCAGTCGGCCAGCGGAGTGGTCACGCTCTCCGGCTCGGTGGCTTCCGAAGCCGAGCGCAATGCCGCCGCCAATGACGCGGCCGCCGTCGAAGGCGTGAAAACCGTAATCAACAACCTGACGGTGCAACCGCCAGTGGTGGCCCAGGCGCAGCCTCCGATGCAGGAACCGCCAGCCCCGGCGCCGGTTCCGGAGCAGAAGCCGCCGCGCAGCGCCAAGACCCGGCACGAAGCTCGCAACCGCGGCGCGGTAGTTTCCCAAGCGGCACCACCGCCTGCGATCGACGACAACAATCAGACGACGGCTCCGAGTGCGCCTCAATCCAGCATGCCGGCCGCACCAGCAGTTCCGGCAACACCCGCCGTTCCTCCGCCGCCACCCAAGCCCACTACGCTGACGATTCCGAGCGGAACGGCCATCTCTGTGCGCCTCAATGACAGCCTGGATTCGGAGCGCAACAAGCCCGGCGACACCTTCCGCGCCGTGCTCAACGCCCCCATCATGGTCGACAACACGATCGCCATTCCCGCCGACGCCAACGTCCAGGGACACGTGGTCGACGTGCAGAGCGCGGGACGCTTCGCCGGAGCGGCCAAGCTGGCAATCACACTTGACCGCATCAGCTACGGCGGCCACAATTACCAGCTCCAGACCAACCAGTGGACGCGCCAGTCTACCGGCCGCGGCAAGAATACGGCGGCCAAAGTTGGCGGTGGCGGGGCGCTGGGAGCCATCATCGGCGGACTGGCCGGCGGCGGCAAGGGAGCGGGAATCGGCGCCATCATAGGAGCCGGCGCAGGCACAGGCGTGCAGGCAGCTACCCACGGTCAGCAGATCAAGCTCTCTCCGGAGGCGCTGGTCAGCTTCCAGACACAGGCGCCGCTCACGGTTACCCCGGGCAGCGGCAGCGGACGCCGGGCAATGCAAAACGAGTAGACTTCGAACCTCATGCAAGGGGCGCGGCCAAGCCGCGCCCTTTTTTGTTTCTCGGCAATTTTAAAGAAGATGTGCGCAGCGGAACTTAGTGTGTATCAGGGCACCAACTTCAGCCGTGCCCTGATACAAATCCAAATCCAGCACAAGTTCCGGCCGGTCATTGCTACAGCAGGCATCCCTATCGATACCTTTCCGCCCAGCTGCCGGACGCTATAGAGGGCTGCGGAAAAACAGATTTCGGACCGAATGGGACTACAAAATATTGATAACGGTTCCTATGGTCCGCACATCCATTGCGCCTCGCTTGTTGCTTGCACCCCAACCAACGCAAAATCGGCGTTCGTTGGGGACCCCGCTTCGGCGCGTTTTTCCGCAGCCTGTATAATCGCCTCACCTCGCGTAAACGGATTCGAGCGTGGACCTGGAGACATTCAACCGGATAGCGGGCGGGTTGGCATTTGTCCTGGGGCTGATCTTCGGCAGCTTCCTGAACGTGTGCATCTACCGCCTGCCGCGCGGAATGTCGGTGGTCAGCCCGCGCTCGGCGTGTCCTCATTGCGGCCACCAGATCGCCGCCTACGACAATATTCCCGTGCTGAGCTGGCTGTGGCTGAGAGGACGCTGCCGCCATTGCCGCGCCCGCATCACGCCGCGTTACATGGTCGTAGAGCTCGCCCTGGCGCTGCTCTTCCTCGCCTGTTACAGCCTGTTCGGTCTGACGCCGGCCACTCTCAAGTGGTGCACCTTTTGCTTCCTGGCGCTGGGACTCATCATGACCGATGCCGAAACCCACCTTCTGCCCGACCGGCTGACCCTTCCCGGCCTGGCTTTAGGCCTGCTGTGGAGTCTCTGGTTGGCGGTTCCAGGCCCACTTGGTTTGTGGTTTAACGTCGAGGGAAACCATCTCGCAGGATTCGCCCGCCTGCTTTCGCTCGGCGATTGCGTGCTCGGCGCGGCGGTCGGCGGCGGCTTCATTTATGCCTCCGGGGCCCTCTACCTGCGCTTTCGCGGAGTGGAAGGAATGGGCTTTGGAGACGTGAAGCTGATGGCTATGGTGGGAGCCTTTCTGGGACCGGCGCTCACGTTCTTTACGCTGATCACGGCTTCCGTCAGCGGAGGACTCTACGGGCTGGCGGTGGTGCTGAACGTCTTCCGCAAACGCTGGCGGCGTTACCGCCAACGCGCCACCCAGGCCAGGCCGGGAAGGCGCGCCTGGCGCTCGGCCTCCCTGGCCCTGCGCTTCCACGAGATGCCGTTCGGCGTCTTCCTGGGGTCGATGGCCCTGTTCGCTGTCTTCTTCGGAGGACGCCTGCTGGACTGGTATCTCTCTCAGTTCTGATCCTTTTGACACTGCAAAGCAAGAACAGTCACGGCTGACCAGCGCCCGCAGGGCACCTTCCAGGCTCGTCCTTCGGTTACCGGCAAAGTTACCGCTAAATGATGAACTTGTGCGGGAAGCGAGCTAAAATGCAGTCAGCAACTTGCGCTGCGAATAGGGCTCCGCCGCGAAATCGCGAATCCTCATTGTCGCGGTGGAACAGCGCATTTGTCGGAGACCGAGGTGTCACGATGAGAGCTCTTGCCGGACTAGCGATCGCCACTCTGTTACTGGTGGGCACCGCCGGCGTCTGCCAGAGCCTGGCCGATGTCGCCCGCGAGAACCGAAGCTCCTCGCGCCCGCGCGCCAAGCGGGTGATCACCAATGACGATGTTCCCGCGGTGGTCGAAATCGCCCCGAAGACCGCCAGCAAAGCGGAGGCGAGCCAGAGCGATTCCAGCAAATCCGAGACAAGCAAGAAGGACGCGGCCACGGCGGAAGACAAGGCTCTCAGAAGCGAGGTCCAGCGCCTGCGTGAACAGGCGGAGATGAACGACAAGCTGGCGCGCCAGCAGGAAAAGGTATCGCTGCTGGATCGCGAAGTGAAGCTGGCCCAGCGCGAACACGAGCAACAAACTCTGCTTCATAACAACGACGTGAACGCGATGACCAACGGGCAGGCGCAATGGAACGCCTCGGAGAAGCAGTACAACCAGGATATGGCGGAGAAACAAGAAGTGTTGACCACCGAACGCGATAAGCTGACGGCGCTGCAGGAGGACGCGCGCCGGCTGGCGGAAAAAACGCCAGAGTAATTGAAGATTGCAGATTTAAGATTGAAGATTGAAGCTGGTCCTGGTATATCCCTTCACTTCCCGAACCTACGTAAGCCACTCGTGAAATGGCACACGAAGCTATTAGTCTACAAATCTGCAATCTGAAATTTAAGATCCCTTTGACGCTGTCGTTGGGCAGCTTCTCCAGCGCTTTGCGGGCGTCTTTGGCGTGCGGCCCATCCGGCAGAATCTTCAGATAGGTCTCGTAGTTAGAGCGCGCCTCGGACTGCTGGCCCAGCTTCTCGAAGGTCTGCGCCAGCATGAAGGTCGCGTCAGCATCACCCGGTTTCCATTGCAGCGCTTCCTGGAACCGGCTCAGAGCAGCCTTGTAACTCCCCTTCTTGAAGTAAAAAGTTCCGACTTCGATGGCCTTGGCGGCGCGGCGAGGATTGTAGGAGTACGTCTCGGCGGGTTTGGGAGCTCTCTCCTTCTCCCACTGCGGTGGGCTGAGATCTATCTTGGTACTTTTGCTGGAGCTCTCGCCAGCGCTCTCGGGCGAATGCGGAGGAGTGTTGTCGATGTGCGGGGGCTTGGCGTCCTTCTTCACCGGCAACTGGGCCGGGAACTGGTCTTCCGGATATTGCTGCTGGGCGGTAGCTCCCGCCATCAGGCACAGGACAAGCGCGGCCGCCGTGATGAATCGTTTCATTGTCTGTATTTTAGCGCCACTATGGGTGCCGCGAGCACACTTCAGTCGTGAATCGAGAAAGGGAAACGTTTCACATGCGGGCCAATAATTTGGCGACACTTCTATTGCGCTGCAAAATGCCTTCTCTTACTCTGGGGTTTCGACATGGATTCGGAGTCGGGGGATGGCGGCGCCGGGCTTCGCCGCAGCGAACTCAGCCTGATCGGGTCGGCTCAGGCGTTCTTGACACCCCATATCGGTGAAATCTACACTCAAGTGTTCGCCTTAGTTATGCGGGGCAGACAGTGGTACCCGCCTTATGGGATCAGACTACTTCATCAGGTACATACCGCTTCTGATTCATGTCGCCATCGTTTGCGCACTGGCGGGGGTCATTGTGGTGCTCTCGACCCTGGTGGGCCAGCACAAGCGCAACCCGGTCAAGATGTCACCCTATGAGTGCGGCATGTTGCCGGTGGGAGATGTGCGGCAGCGCTTCTCCGTTAAGTTCTACCTGGTTGCGATGTTGTTCATTCTCTTCGACGTGGAAGCGGTGTTCCTGTTTCCCTGGGCCATTCTGCTGAAGGAGTTGAAGATGTTCGGCTTCTGGGAGATGGTGGTGTACATCGCCATCGTGCTGGTCGGCCTCTTCTACATCTGGAAGAAAGGCGTGCTGGACTGGAACAAGCCCACCCGCAACGAGGTCTTATAGCCTGATGGCCCTGGCTGCTGCGATCACCGATCTCGAACAGCTGAAGGACCGGCCGGCGCTGGCCCGGCTGCTCTCGTGGAACGCCGAGGCGGTCGAGGCGGCCAAGTTCGACCGCGATGAGCTGACGATCTGGATCAGGCGCGGCTTTCTGCGCGCCGCCTGCGAGCTGCTGCGCGACGATGAGGCGACCCGCTTCACCTTCTTCTCCGACGTTACCTGTGTGGATTGGTATCCCTCCGAACCGCGCTTCGAAGTGGTCTACTCGCTGCTTTCCATGACGCGGCGGGAGCGCATCCGTCTTAAGGTGCGGTTGGATGGAGGCGATGCCGCCATAGAGTCGCTCACGCCTCTGTGGCCGGGCGCGAATCCGTTCGAGCGCGAGGTCTTCGACCTGTTCGGCGTGCGCTTCCACGGGCATCCAGGCCTGCGCCGCATCATGATGCCGGAGGACTGGGAAGGGCATCCCCTGCGCAAGGACTACCCGGTCGAGGGATATCGCTGATGGCCACCAAGTACAGCAGCCTCGACCCCCAGCAAGCCAAAACCCGGCTTGCCGGGGACCCCGGCGAGCCGGTTGTCGAGAATATCGGCGAAGACCGCACCATGGTTCTCAACATGGGCCCGCAGCACCCGTCCACCCACGGGGTGCTCCGCCTGCTGCTGGAAATCGACGGCGAAACCATCGTCCGCATAAAGCCCGACATCGGCTACCTGCACACCGGAATCGAGAAGACCTGCGAAGCCAAGTTCTACCAGCAGGTGGTGGTGCTGACCGACCGCATCGACTATCTCTGCCCGATGACCAACAACCTCGCCTACGTGCTGGCGGTGGAAAAGCTGCTCGGGCTGGAGATTCCGCCGCGCGCGCAATGGATCCGCGTGCTGCTCAATGAACTGACTCGTCTGAATTCGCATCTCGTCTGGCTGGGAACACACGCCCTCGACATTGGCGCGATGACCGTCTTCCTGTACTGCTTCCGCGAGCGCGAAGACATCCTGCGCCTCTTCGAAATGGTGAGCGGCCAGCGCATGATGACCTCGTACTTCCGCGTGGGCGGGCTCGCGCTGGACGTGCCCCTGGGGTTCTTCGATCGGGTCAAGAGTTTCCTTGACCGCTTCCCCCGGCGGGTCGACGAATACGAATCCCTGCTGACGAAGAATCCGATCTGGGTGGAGCGAACCAAAGGCGTGGCCAAAATCAGTTACGAGGACGCCTTCGCCCTGGGCCTGACCGGTCCCACGGCGCGCGGCAGCGGAGTGGATTGGGACCTGCGGCGCGATATGCCATACTCCGGCTACGACAAGTTCGACTTCAAGGTTCCCATCTCGACCGATGGCGATGTCTACGCGCGTTACCTGCTCCGCGTGCAGGAGATGCGGGAATCCACCAAGATCGCCCAGCAGGCGCTGGCCGGAATGCCGGAAGGCCCGATCAAAGCGGACGCGCCCAAAGTGGTGCTGCCCGACCGCGAGAAGATGAAGACCCAGATGGAGGCGCTCATCTATCACTTCAAGATCGTGACCGAAGGTTTTACGGTGCCGGCGGGCGAGGTTTACCAGGCAGTGGAGTCGCCGCGCGGCGAGATGGGCTATTACGTGGTGAGCGACGGCACGGCCAAGCCGTATCGGGTGCACATGCGCAGCCCGTCGTTCGCCAATCTGAACGCTATTCCGCCGATGTGCGAAGGCCACCTGCTCGCCGACGTGGTGGCGGCCATCGGCAGTATCGATATCGTGCTGGGAGACGTGGATCGATAACGCAGTTTCAAGTTTCAAGTTTCACGCTTCAAGTCGTGAAACGGGAAACGTGCAACGTGAAACGAAACGAATGAAATTTTCTGACCAGTTCGAAGCCCGTTTCGCCGAGATGCTGACGCACTATCCGACCAAGCGCTCGGTGCTGGTTCCCACTTTGCTCTACGCACAGGACGAGCTGGGATATCTGAGCGACGAGGCCATCACGGAGATCGCGGGGCGGCTGGAGCTGACGCCGCTGGAGGTGCGCAACGTCATCAGCTACTACTCCATGCTGCGCACCAGGCCGGCAGGAAAATTCAATGTGCAGGTTTGCACCAACATCTCCTGCCTGCTGCGCGGCGGCGAGGAGATACTGGAGCATGCCAAGAAAAAGTTAGGCGTAAAGGCGAACAAGGGCGTCACCGAGGACGGCATGTTCTCCGTCGAAGAGGTCGAGTGCATAGGGGCGTGCAGCTGGGCCCCGGCCATGCAGGTCAATTACGACTTCCACGAGAACTTGACGCCGGACAAGGTGGACGAAATTCTGGAGTCGTACCGGGCCCGGGCGGAGAAGTAAAAGGGAAAGGAACAGCAGATCCTTCGGCCGCTGAAGTCGCGGCCTCAGGATGACACTTCGTTTGAGTTTTGTTTTGAAAGGGCGCGGCTTTAGCCGCGCCGCAACGAGAGCAGAGAATCCAGGGCTTTAGCCCCTGAGGGATCTAAATGAGAGTTCCCTCAGCGGCTAAAGCCGGTTTTTGGCAGGCCGGGGTGGCCCGGCTAAAGCCGGGCCCTTTCAAGGAATGTTCTGGGACGTCGGGTGGCCCACTCAAGCTTCTTTCGCTTGAGTGGGGTTGTTTGCAGTCTCAAGCGGAGGAAACTACCCCACTCAAGCCAACAAAGGGCTTGAGTGGGCCACCCGTCTGACCCTCTGTCGTGAAGGGAATTCAAGACCCGCCGCCGGGGACGGCGGCGCTACATAACAGTCATGGCATACCTGGTATCACATCCCGATGAGGTTAAGGTCCTGTCCCGCCGCTTCGGCATGGGTGCGATCGCGATCGACCGCTATCTCGAGCTGGACGGCTACCAGGCGGTGCGCAAGGCGCTGGAGATGGGGCCGGAGGCGATCATCAGCGAGATGAAGGCCTCCAACCTGCGTGGGCGCGGCGGCGCCGGCTTCCCGACGGGAATGAAATGGTCGTTTGTTCCCAAGGAATCGGCCAGGCCCAAGTACGTGCTCTGCAACGGCGACGAAAGCGAGCCCGGCACCTGCAAGGACCGGCTGATCTTCGAGCAGGATCCACACGCGGTGATCGAAGGCGTGATGATCGCCGCCATCGCCATCGGCTCGCATACCGGCTACATCTATATCCGCGGCGAATACCGCTATCTCTCCGTGATCATGCAGAAGGCGCTGGCGGAGGCGTACGCGAAGGGGTTCCTGGGCAAGAACATCTTCGGCAGCGGCTACGACCTGGACATCTACTGGCACGGTGGCGCGGGCGCTTACGAAGTAGGCGAGGAATCGGCGCTGATGGAATCGCTGGAGGGCAAGCGCGGCGTGCCCCGCATCAAGCCGCCATTTCCGGCGGTCGTCGGGCTTTGGGGCGGCCCTACGGTGATCAATAACGCCGAAACGCTGGCCACGGTGCCGCACATCATCCTGATGGGCGGGCAGAAGTACGCCGGCTTAGGCACACCGAGAAACGGCGGCACGCGTCTGTTCTGCCTCAGCGGGCACATCGCTAAGCCGGGCGTCTACGAGCTGCCCATGGGCTACAACCTCAAGGAGATGATCTACGAGGTTGGCGGCGGCATCGCCAATGGCCGCAAGCTGAAGGCGGTGGTTCCGGGAGGCTCTTCGGTTCCGGTACTGAAGGCGGACGAGATCGACGTAGCCATGGACTTCGACTCGCTGATGAAGGCCGGCAGCATGCTCGGCTCCGGCGGGGTGATAATTCTCGACGACCAGACCTGCATCGTGAAGTTCGCGCTGCGGACGATGCGCTTCTACCGTCATGAAAGCTGCGGCTGGTGCATTCCCTGCCGCGAAGGCACGGACTGGCTGGAAAAGACCCTGCTGCGCTTTCACAACGGCGGCGGAGTCGCCAGGGACATCGACAACATGAAGTACCTGGCCGAGAACATGCTCGGGCGCACATTCTGCCCCTTGGGGGATGCCGCAGCCATGCCGACAATCGCTTTCGTGGAGAAGTTCCGCCGCGAATTCGAAGACCACCTGGAGGGCCGCCCGTGTCCGTTTGAGAAATCCGGTGCGGAACGCCCGGTCATGGTGGAGGCCCATTAACACAGGTGGCCCACGTTGCGCCCGGTTACCGCGCTGACGTGGGTTAAGGCGCGGCGCGCACGCGTGCACTGCGCAGTGGGAGAGGAGAATCGGCGATGACTGAGCAAAGCACAGCCCCGGCGGCGCAAGCGGACGAAAAGGAAGTCCTGCTGGAACGGCTGCGCGTAGGACGCGAGCGCTACCTGCGCTCCTTCGATATGGTCAGCGAAGGCCATGCTACATGGCGGCGGAGCGACGACAGGTGGACTATTTTGGAGTGCGCCGAACATGTCGCCGTAGCCGAGGAGCAGATGCTCCGCCTGTGGGAGAAGCTCGCTCTGCCCGGAACTACGGATCGGGCCAAGGATGAAAAGCTGCTGGCCGCGGCGTATGACCGCACGCGCAAGAACCACGCGCCCGAGCGCGCGTTGCCCACGGGAAGATGCAGCAGCCTGGAGGAGGCCCTCAACCGCTTTAACGCCACCCGCGACCGCACCCTGGCTTTCGTCGCCGAGATTCCGGCCGAGGAGTTGCGGTCGAAAATCGTTTCTCATCCGCTGGCCGGCGATCTGGACGGTTTCCAGCTTTTCACGCTTATGGCGCTGCATCCGGAGCGGCACGGATTGCAGGTGCAAGAGGTCAGGTACCATCCGGAGTTTCCCGGCAGCTCGCATCCGTAACACTTAGGGATTAGGGGCTAGGGATCAGGGATTAGGTTTCAGTTTCATGGCTGATGCACCCAAACTCGTCACGATTAACGTCAACGGCAGGGCCCTGTCCGTGAAGCCGGGTACATTGCTGATCGATGCCTGCAAGAACGCGGGCATCGAGATCCCTTCGTTCTGCTATTACCCGGGCTTGTCGCTGCAGGGCGCCTGCCGCATGTGCCTGGTGGAGATCGAGAAGCTTCCCAAGCTGCAGACGGCATGCACCACGCTGGTCGGCGAAGGCATGGTGGTGCGCACCGAGACTGAGAAGGTGGTGCAGGCGCGCAAGAGCATGCTGGAGTTGCTGCTGGCCAATCATCCGCTGGATTGCCCGGTGTGCGACGCCGGCGGCGAGTGCGAACTGCAGGACATGACGTTCAAGTACGGCGCCTCGGAGTCGAAGTTCATCGACATCAAGAGCCACCGCGACGAGCAGCAGTGGTCGCCGGTGGTCTTCTTCGACCGCCCGCGCTGCATCCTCTGTTACCGCTGCGTGCGCGTTTGCGGCGAAGGCATGGACGTGTGGGCGCTCGGCATCCAGAACCGCGGCCAGGGCTCCATCATCGCGCCCAACCACGGGGACCACCTGGAGTGTGAAGAGTGCGGCATGTGCATCGACATCTGCCCGGTCGGCGCGCTCACCTCGGGGGCCTACCGCTACAAGACGCGGCCGTGGGAGATGAACCACGTGGGCACCATCTGCACCCATTGCGGCGACGGCTGCCTTACCACCCTGGGCTGCCGCCGCAGCGAAACCGGCATGGAGATCGTGCGCGGTGACAATCGCGACAAGAGCGGGATCAACGGCGACTTCCTTTGCATCAAGGGACGCTACGGCTTCGACTTCGTCAACCATGCGGATCGCCTGAAGGAACCCATGGTGCGGCGCGACGGCCGCTTCGTTCCGGTCACCTGGCTGGAAGCCGTCGAGACCGTCGCCGCCAATTTCCGCCGGACCATCGAGCAACACGGGCCGCAAGCGGTGGGCGTGATCGGCTCCAACCGCACCACCAACGAAGAGAACTACCTGCTGCAGAAGTTCGCGCGCCTGGTACTGGGGACGAACAACATCGACCACCACCGCACAGCCGATTTCCCCGCGTTCGCTAAAGCGATTGCCGAAAACAACGCTCGGACGGCCAGCATGCGCGAGGTCGCTGATGCGCCGGCGATCCTGCTGATCGGCAACGACCCAACGAACCAGCATCCGCTGCTGGCCTGGCAGATTCGTACCAACGTGCGGCTGCATCGTGCGCGGCTGTACGTCGTCAACTCGCAAGCGATCAAGCTGCGGCGACAGGCGGCCAGCTTTACGCGCATTCCGGAAGGCACGGAGGCCGCTTTCGTGCGCTATCTGGGCGGTGATGACACGGCCGCGCAGGCAATTTCCGGAGTCGCTCCCGAGGCGCTGGCGAAGTTGCGCGAGACCCTCAAGGCTGAGCAGCGGCTGGTGATCATTTTCGGCTCCGAGCTGCGTGGCAACGACATTGCCGCCCTGGTGCGCTTCGGCGCCGCACAGGGAGCCAGCTTCATCTGTCTCGGCGATTACGCCAATTCGCGCGGCGCGGCCGACATGGGCCTCTACCCTGACCTGCTGCCGGGTTACGCCTCAGTTGCTAACGCGCAGTCGGCCTTCCACCAGGAGTGGCGCGGCATTTCGCCTCAGCCGGGCCTAAGCCTGCAGCAGATGCTGGAGGCGGCGCGCGAAGGCAAGATGCACGCGCTATACGTGGTCGGCTCCAACCCGGTCGCCCGCTATGCCGTCGATCCGTTCATCTTGCAGGCTCCGTTCCTGGTGGTCCAGGACATGTTCATGACGGAAACCGCCTTGCTCGCCGACGTGATCCTGCCGGCGGCGAATGCTTACGAAAAGACCGGCACCTTTACCAATACCTGCGGCGATCTGCAGTATGTGAAGAAGGCCGGCGATGTGACTTCCGTGAAGAGTGATTTTGAGATCATCGTGCGGCTGGCCGAGAAGATGGGCTATGACGTCCGCCAACTGGTGCCCTTTGGACGCCGCGGCGTTCGCGCCGACTTCGGGCAGACACGCGGGGCGCAGTCGGGCGAGGCCGATCAGCACGCCGTCTGGCTGCAGGCCCATGGGCTCGAGCCCAAGGTTTCGCCGTTCGATCCCATTGCCGTGCTCGACGAAATCCAGCGGCTGGTGCCCGGTTATGACATCTCGCGACTGGAGCTGGTGGCGGGCAATGATCAGCGGACAAAACTGGTGAACATTCAGCCGGCGGGGATCGAGAGCCATCCGGAATTGGTAGTTCCGGCCAACGACACGCTGTTCAGCTCCGGCACGCTGGGCCGCTACTCGAACACGATGAACTCGGTGATGGAGGCGCGAAGCACGCCTCCGGTCGACAGCCCGGCCGCGGCGGATTGACAGAAAGGTTTCAAGGTTTCAAAGTTTCAAGGTTTCACAATCTCAACACGGCTGAGACCTTGAAACTCTGAACCTTTGAACCGGTACTTATGAACGTACTGATCTTCATCCTTGTAGCCGTTGTCAAAATCGCGATTACGCTCTGGCGTGCTGCTGACCATCGTGGCGTACTCAGTCTGGCTGGAGCGCAAGGTCGTGGGCCGCATGCAGAACCGCTGGGGGCCCTCGCGCGTGGGCCCGTTCGGCCTGCTGCAACCGCTGGCCGACGGCATCAAGTTCATTCTCAAGGAGGACCTGACTCCTCCCTACGTCCATCGGACCCTCTACATTCTGGCGCCAATGCTGGCGCTGGTGATGGCGCTGACCTCGATCGCCATGGTGCCGATCGGCCCAGCGATCACGATTCACGGCATCACAACTCCGCTGCAGATCACGGGGGTGATGGAAAACAACCAGCCGGCGGATATAGGGATCGGGTTGCTCATCATCCTTGGCATCACGTCGTTAGGTGTGTACGGCGTTGCCCTGGCGGGCTGGTCGTCGAACAGCAAGTATTCGCTGCTGGGCTCACTGCGCGCCGGGGCGCAGATGATCAGCTACGAGGTGGCGCTGGGACTTTCGCTGGTCGGGGTGCTGATCGTCTCCGGCTCTTTCAGCCTGCGAACCATCGTCGAGCGGCAGCTTGGCAGCCCGTGGAACTGGAACATCTTCAACGGCGGCTGGCAGATCGTGGCCTTCTTCATCTACCTGATGGCCGCCTTCGCCGAGACCAACCGCATCCCGTTCGACCTGCCTGAGGCGGAGACTGAACTGGTTGCCGGCTATCACACTGAATACAGCTCGATGAAGTTCGCCATGTTCTTCATGGCCGAGTACGCCAACATGGTGACCGTCGCCTGCCTGGCGTCGGTGTTGTTTCTGGGAGGCTGGAGCGGGCCGACCTTCGGGCCGCCGCTGTTGCAGTCGCTGCTGCCGATCGTCTGGTTTATGGCGCGAATCTTTGCCTTCATTTTTCTGTACATATGGATACGCGGCACGCTGCCGCGCTTCCGCTACGACCAGCTGATGGGGTTCGGCTGGAAGTTTCTGCTGCCGCTGGCGATTGCCAACATTCTCGTCACCGGCCTGGTGGTGGCTTTGCGGTCGTGAGTTGCAGTTCTAGCGCAGTAGTAGGACAGCAGGAAGGCCGCATGTCTGAATCTTTGAAAGGGCACGCCTTCAGAGGCTGCGGAAAAACGCGCCGAAGCAACAAGCGAGGCGCTATGGATGTGGTTGCTATAAGATCCGCTATCAAGATCTTGTAGTGCCATCCGATCCGAAATCTGTTTTTCCGCAGCCTCTTCAGGCGTGCCGTGTGGATTGGTCAGGAATCCGGCTTTAGCCGCTGAGGGCAGGTCCCTCAGGGCCTAAAGGCCGTCCTACTCGGTACTGTTCGGCGCGGCTGAAGCCGCGCCCTTTCAAAGACTGAGGATACCGAGTTTGGTTTTGCGGTAGGACGAAATTTGAACCGATGCTGCACCTTGTTCTATTTCTGATCTTCGCGGCGTTATGCGTTGGCGGGGCCATCAACCTGCTGGTCCAGCGCCACCCGATCAACAGCGCGCTCTCGCTGGTGGTGGTGATGGGATCGCTGGCGCTGATCTACCTGCTGCTGGGCGCCGAGTTCGTGGCCGCCATCCAGGTGATCATCTACGCCGGCGCGGTGATGGTGTTGTTCGTCTTCGTCATCATGCTGCTCAACGCCGGAGTCGAAGAGCGCACCAAGGGCAGCCGGGTGGC
Organism: uncultured Acidobacteriota bacterium; assembly: GCA_963791145.1. GTDB lineage: Bacteria > Acidobacteriota > Terriglobia > Terriglobales > Acidobacteriaceae > CAWBRT01. The sequence continues at coordinate 353,232 of CAWBRT010000011.1, forward strand.
TGTTCTGCTTCGGCGTGCCCGGGCTGATCTGGTCGGTGCGGGTGCGGCGGTATGGGTCCTGGTGGCGCACAATCACCGCCTGGGCGAGGTTGGCCATAGGCCAGCTGCATGGCACGGCCGCAAGGGCTTGGGCGGCTGATCTTCAGGGAATTCCTGCTGCCGTTCGAGGTGACGTCGCTGCTGATTCTGATTGCCATCATGGGCGCCGTGGTTCTGGCGCGCAGGGGGAACGACTGATGGTGCCGATTTCCTATTACCTGGTGCTGGCGGCGATCCTGTTTGCCTGCGGAGTCGCCGGCTTTCTCATCAAGCGCAACATGATCACCATCTTCATGTCGATCGAGCTGATGCTGAACGCCGTGAACCTGACTTTTGTGGCTTTCGCCGCGCCAGTGGAAGGCGCTGAGCGGGCAGGTGTTCGTGTTCTTCGTGATGGTCGTAGCCGCGGCCGAGACCGCGGTCGGACTGGCCATCATCATCGCCGTCTTTCGCACGCGCGAAACCCTGAACGTGGACCGCGTGAATCTATTGAAGCTGTAAGCCTGTAGTTTTTCGCTGGTTTCGGGATCCGAGTTATGTCGTACCTGCTGAAGCCATGTATCTGAACCTTTGGTTAATTCCGCTGCTGCCCGCCGCCGGGGCTGTCATCAACGGCCTCTTCGGGAAGGCGCTTCTCCCAGAAGCTCGTCACCCCGTGGCGCTGGCTTCGACTGCGGCATCCTTCGCCTGGGCGCTGGTCGCGGCGGTGCGGCTGCTCGGCTTGCCGGCGAGCCAATTCCCTATATCGAGCATTACGGCACCTGGCTGCGCAGCGGCAATTTCGCCGTCGAGTACGGGATCTATCTCGACCATCTCTCGATGGTGATGATGCTGGTGGTCACCGGCGTCGGCTTCCTGATCCACGTCTACTCGGTCGGCTACATGGCGCATGAGGGCGGCTACTACCGCTTCTTCAGCTACCTGAACCTGTTCATGTTCTTCATGCTCACGCTGGTGCTGGCCAACAACTACCTGCTGATGTTCGTCGGCTGGGAGGGCGTGGGCCTGGCCTCGTATCTGCTGATCGGATTCTTCTTCCTGCGGGACTCGGCCGCCAGCGCCGGCAAGAAGGCGTTCATCACCAACCGCGTCGGCGACTTCGGATTCCTGATCGCGCTGTTCCTGCTGGTGAAGCACTTCGGAACCCTGCAGTATACGGAAGTCTTTCAGAAGGTCGCGCAGGTTTCGCCGGGAATCGAGGCCGGCGCCGGGCTGCTGACGGCCATCGGACTGCTGATGCTGGTCGGGGCCTGCGGCAAGTCGGCGCAGCTTCCGCTCTACGTCTGGCTGCCGGACGCGATGGAGGGCCCCACGCCGGTTTCCGCCCTCATCCACGCAGCGACCATGGTGACCGCCGGCGTTTACATGGTGGCGCGGTCCAATCCCATCTTCAACCGGTCGCCCGATCGCGCTCGGCGTGGTCGCCGTGATCGGCTGCCTGACGGCGCTTTTCGCCGCCACCATCGGCATCACCCAGACCGACATCAAGCGGGTGCTGGCCTACTCGACGATTTCGCAGCTCGGCTACATGTTCCTGGCGTGCGGCGTGGCCGCGTATTCGGCGGGCATCTTCCACCTGATGACGCACGCGTTCTTCAAGGCGCTGCTCTTCCTGGGAGCCGGCTCGGTTATTCACGCCGTCGGCGGCGAACAGGACATGCGACGCATGGGCGGGCTGCGGAAATACACGCCGTACACTTTCTGGACGATGCTGATCGCCACCTGCGCCATCGCCGGCATTCCGGGATTCGCCGGCTTCTTCTCCAAGGATGAAATCCTCTGGCAGGCATTCTCCAGCCCGCATGGACACTGGCTGCTTTGGCTGGTCGGCGTCATCACGGCCTTCATGACCAGCTTCTACATGTTCCGCCTGCTGTTCATGACGTTCTTCAATGAATACCGCGGAGCGGTTGCGCGAGCAGCATCGCCGACGCAGCCGAGGGCGCTCGAGCCGCACGCGATCACGCTGCCGGCGCATGCGCCGACTCACGGCCGAACACGGACACGGCACGCCGCACGAGAGCCCGTGGGTGATGGTGGTGCCGCTGCTGCATGCTGGCCGTGCTGTCGGTCATCGGCGGATACGTCGGCGTGCCGGCGGCGCTGCACGGCCGCAACGAGATCGAGCACTTCCTCGTCCTCGTCGATGCCGGTCCATGACGGAATCCTTCAGCCCGGCGCATGAGGCTCCAGGCGAAGTAGCACAAGGGGAAAGCTCGCTTGAGCTGACGCTGACCGGCGTTTCCGTGGTGGTGGCGTTTGCCGGGCTCGGCCTGGCCTGGCTCTTTTACATAAAGCGGCGCGATCTGCCGGACAAGATCGCCAATTCGCTCGGCGGCCTGTACACGGCGGTGCTCAACAAGTATTACGTGGACGAAATCTACGGCGCGGCCATCATCCGGCCCGCTGATTGCCTTCTCGACGCGCGTGCTTTGGCGCGGCGTGGACGCCACGCTGATCGACGGCAGCGTGGAAAGCGGCGCGCGCGGCGTGCGCGAGATCGGCGACTCGCTGCGCCGCCAGCAGTCGGGCAACATTCGCTCTTACGCCGGCTGGGTGGCCGCCGGAGCCGCCCTGGTCGTGCTGTACATGGTCTGGATGGGGACACGATGATCGGCGCCAGTTTCAACCCGTACATTCTCACGCTGGTGGTCTTTGCACCGGCGGTGGGCGCGGTGCTTCTGGCCGTCCTTCCGCGCCGCGACCGCGATATCCGCGGCTTCGCCATGCTGGTGGCGATCGTCACTTTCCTGCTCTCGCTGCACCTGCCGTGGTACTTCCACAGCCAGGTAAAGCCGGCGCAGCCGCAAGCGGCGATCCCGCTGACCTCCAATCTCTCTCTCGCCTATGAAGTCAATCACAGCTGGATTTCCACGCCCAACATTCACTACCACGTCGGCATCGACGGCATCTCGCTCTGGCTGGTGCTGCTGACCACCTTCCTGGTTCCGCTGTGCGTGCTGATCTCGTGGCGCTCGATCCAGGACCGCGTCAAGGAATTCTTCATCCTGATGCTGGTGCTGGAGACGGCCATGATCGGCGTCTTCGTGGCGCTCGATCTTTTCCTGTTCTACTTCTTCTGGGAGGCGACGCTGATCCCGATGGCGCTGCTGATCGGCATGTACGGTCACGAGCGCCGCGTTTACGCCGCGGTCAAGTTTTTCCTGTACACGATGATCGCGCTCGGTGTTCATGCTGGCGGCCATCATCTGGCTCTACGCCAAGACCGGAACCTTCGACTTCGTGACCATCCAGGCGTTGCTCCAGGCCGGCCGGGTGCCAGGGATCGAAAGTGCGGCGCTGTGGCTTTTCCTGGGATTCTTTATCGCCTTCGCCGTAAAGGTGCCGCTGTTCCCGCTGCACACCTGGCTGCCGGACGCCCACGTGGAAGCGCCCACCGCCGGCTCGGTTCTGCTGGCCGCCGTGCTGCTGAAGATGGGAACCTACGGCCTGTTGCGCTTCAACGTCGGACTGTTCCCGGCAGAGGCGCGCGCGCAATGCCGGCTGGATCGCCGTGCTGGCCATCATCGGCATCATCTACGGCGCGCTGGTTGCCATGGTGCAGCCGAACCTGAAGAAGCTGGTCGCCTACTCCTCGGTAAGCCATCTCGGTTTCGTGGTGCTCGGCATTTTCAGCTTTACCATGGCCGGCATGGACGGCGCGGTCTACCAGATGCTGAACCACGGCGTCTCGACCGGCGCGCTGTTCATGCTGCTGCGGCATCATCTACGAACGGCGGCACACCTACGAGATCGCGGAGTACGGCGGACTGGCCACGCCGATGCCGGTCTACGCCACGTTCTTCCTCATCATCACGCTGTCCTCGATCGGCCTGCCGCTGCTCAACGGCTTCATCGGCGAGTTCCTGATCCTGAGCGGATCCTTCCAGGCGAAGGCCTGGTGGGGCGTGCTGGCGGCCAGCGGCGTCATCTGGAGCGCCTGCTATCTGCTGTGGCTCTATCAGCGCCTGTTTTACGGTAAGGTGACCAACCCCGCTGAACGCTGCCCTTGCCGGACGTGAACCAGCGCGAGCGCTGGTGTCTGTGGCCGCTCGCCGCTGGCCGCGCTGGTGATGGGAGTCGCGCCCTCGATGTGGATGAACCGCATCGATCACTCGGTGGCAAGCGCGCTGGCCCAGTCGCAGACGTCAGGGGCAACGGCTGGCGCCCTAGTTGGCGCGGGGAAGGCGGGCGCTGACCGGGGGAAAAGCCCCGCGTCAGCCCAACAGAAGGGCGGGACGTGGGGCACCCACTCTGACAATACTGTGGCGAAAGTTAACCAGGTGAACGGCCGATGATACCCGGCGTCGACTACATTCGCATTCTTCCGGAGATCGTGCTCTCCCTGTTCGGCATGGTGGTCATGATAATCGACCCGTTGCTGCCGGAGCACGATAACCGCAGGTCGCTGGGGGTGCTCTCGGCCATTGGCTGCGTGTGCGCGCTGCTGGCCGTCTTCCTGCAGGCGGCCTATCCGGGAATGGCCTTCTTCCACATGATCCGGGTGGACGGCTTCAGCGTCTTCTTCCACGCAGTGGTGATACTGGTTGCGCTGGCGGCCACGCTCAGCTCCTTCGAATATCTGGAGGTGCAGCAGATACGGCTGGGAGAATACTACGGGCTGATTCTGCTGGGCACGGTGGGCATGTGCCTGATGTCTTCCGCCATCGAGCTGGTGCTGATCTTTATCGCCCTGGAGATTTCCTCGATCGCCACCTACGTTCTGGCCGGCTTCCGCCGCCGCTCCGCCGCCAGCGCCGAGGCTTCACTCAAGTATTTCCTGCTGGGATCGTTTGCCACCGCGTTTTTCCTTTATGGAGTGGCGCTCATGTTCGGCGCGACAGGTTCGACCAACGTGGATGACATCGCTCGCGCGCTTTCCCGGGGCGCTCCTACGCTGGCGTATCTGGCGATGGCGCTGATGTTCGTGGGGCTGGGCTTCAAGGTGGCGACGGCGCCGTTCCAGGTCTGGACACCCGATGTCTACGAAGGCGCTCCGGCGCCGGTGGTCGGGCTGATGTCGACCGCGCCCAAGGCAGCCGCCTTTGCCGTGCTGCTGCGTGTGCTCTACGGAACCGCCGGCGGCAACGGATTCTGGGGCGCCGCGCAGCCGGGGTGGTTCTGGATGATCTGGGTCTCGGCCGCGCTCTCCATGACGCTCGGCAACCTGGGAGCGCTCGTGCAGACCAACGTCAAGCGATTGCTGGCCTACTCTTCCATCGCCCACGCCGGCTACCTGATGGTCGCTTTCGCCAGCTTCCGCGATACCAGCACGGGGATTTCGGCAGCCATGTTCTACGCCGCCGCCTACGCCGCCATGAACGTCGGCGCCTTCGCCGTGGTGAGCCATTTCGCCGGCGCCGGCGAGAAATACGTCAGTCTGGACGACTATGCCGGCCTTGGCCGCCGCTCGCCCATTCTGGCCGCCGCGCTGAGCGTCTTCCTGCTCTCGCTGATCGGAATTCCAATTACCGGCGGCTTCCTCGCCAAGTTCTACGTCTTCACCGCCGCGTTGCAATCGAGCCTGGTGGGGCTGACGATCATCGGCGTACTCAACAGCGGCGTCGGCGCCTACTACTACTTGCGCCTGATCGTAGTGATGTACATGCGCGAGCCACGCGACGAAGCTCCCGTTCCGCCAATTCCCTTCTCCGCCGGCCTGGCCATGGTGTTGAGCCTGATCGCCACCATCTACCTCGGAGTTCTCCCCGGACGCCTGCTCAACTTTACCCTGGGATCGGCGCGGGAATTGATGAGGTAGGGCGGTGCGTAGACGTCACTCCACGTTGCTTCCCAAATCGCGGCGGGAAAAGATCCGGCAGGTGAGCGCAAAAACAGCGGCGCTTTGCAGCAGCACCGCGACCACGGGCGGGAGCAGCGGGCCGCCGCGCGGAGCAAGTCCGGAAAGGAACAGTCCGGCGCCGGGCAACAACAGGGCCGCCTGGGCAGGCAGGCGCGCGCCGATCGCGAACGAGGCTCCCAGCACGGCCAGCGTGAGCACATTGGCGAAAAAAGGATGCGTGAAAGTGGCGAAGCAGATGCCGATCGAGATAGCCAGCAGCGCGGCCGGCAGGAACGGCAGGAGTATGCGCGTGGCGATGCTCGCAGCCATGGGATCCTTGACCGCCTGTAACGCGATCCAGGCCAGCAGAATGAATCCGGCGCTCACCACCGCCGATGCCAATGTGAGCGCAGCCAGGTATTGCCATCGCGCCACCGCTTTGGAGAGAACCAGCAGCAGCCGGCGTGAACGGCGGTCATTGTGTATGGCCGCCGAGATCAGCAAGAGCCCGAAGAGCAGCCCCAGCGTTCCCTGTTGCCGCGCGAAGAATGCCAGGTCGTCAGCCTCGGGAGCCTCGCCCACTGTGAGCGCAAAGCTCATGCCGACGCTGTAAACGACCAGAGCGAGCAGCACCCAGCGTTGTTCGCGCAGGAAGTTTCCGGCAATCAGCGCTACGGCTCTCATCGGTTGTCTGCTCCTGCGCTCCCGGATTGAGCTGAATTCGGAAACGCTGTACCGGGACCGGGCTTCTCGCCATCTGACGCGTGTTCGCCGTCGCCTGCCAGTTCCAGGAAAAGGGCCTCGAGTGTGTTTCCCGAGGGGTTGAGGGAAACGATCTCCCCTCCCGCGGACCATATGCGTTCAAGGCACTCCCGTTGCGCCGGCCAGGGGACCGCCACCTCGAGCAGTTCTCCTTCCACCAGGCGAGCACGCAAGCGCGCCAGGCCGGGCGCACAATGGCTGCCGGCTACGATAGAGGGCAGCTTGTCCGGACTGAGATTGCGCGCGCGAATGACGCATTCATCACCGGCTGTCAGCAGCGACTGCAAGGTACCCTCGGCAACGACGCGTCCGGCGCGCAGAATGGCGACGCGATCACAAATCTGCTCCACGTCGGAGAGCTGATGCGAGCTGAAGAATACCGTCTTGCCGCTCTCGCGCAACCGTAGCAGCAGCTCGCGAACGGCGGCCCGCGCCACGGGATCGAGCGCCGAGGTGGGCTCGTCCAGGATCAGCAGCTCCGGGATCATTCACCAGCGCCTGCGCCAGTCCGACCTTCTGCTGCATGCCGCGGGAGAAACTCTTTACGTTGTCACTGGCGCGCGAACCCAGGCCCAGCAGTTCGAGCACCTCGGCGACGCGGCGCGCCAGTTGCCGATCGCCGCGATTGCTCATTCCGTTGAGCGCGCCATAGAAGGCCAGCAATCCGGTCGGCGGGACGAAAGTGCAGCGGCACGTTTTCTGGCAGGAATCCGACGCGCCGTTTGCTCGCGATGTCGCCGAACGGGCTCCCCAGCAAAGTGCCGCTCCCCTCGCTGGCGAAGGTGAAGCCCATGGCAATGTGGATCGCCGTGGTCTTTCCGGCGGCATTCGCCCCGAGGAAACCGAAGATTTCGCCGCGCTCGACGGTGAGGGAAAGCCGGTCCAGCGCGACCACGGAACGCCTGGAGATGGCCTTGCGATAGATCTTGGTGACGCCGTCGAATTGAAGAGCAGGGGGCATAAGGTAGGGTTCAGGTTTCAAGTTTCACGTTTCACGATCGTTTCAGATGCGGGTTCTACGACTCCAACCCTGGACGGCTACGTGAAACGAAAGCCTCCCTGGTGCATGCCAGGGAGGCGCAAAGCTTGCTCTTTGCCAGAGACTCCGGGCTAGGCCGCTTTGATGAAGATCATGACGAAGGTAAATAGCACCAGCGATTCGATGAAGGCCAGGCTGAGAATCATAGCCACCTGAATTCCGGGGCGGGCCGAAGGATTGCGGGCCATGCCTTCGCAGGCCGAAGAGCCAACCCGGCCCTGGCCGAGCGCGGCCAGTCCGGCGGCGATGGCCATGCCAAAGCCGGCAGCGAGTGGAACCACGTTGAGGGGAGCGCTGGCCTGGCCTCCCGGTGCTTGCGCCAAAGCGGGCGTCGCCATGGCGGCGATTGCCAGCAGAATGAACATCAGTTTACGCATTATGTTGCTCCTGAAAAGCCCCGCAGGGCTGAGTGTCCGCCAGTGGGTGGTTGACGCCCGGGTAATGCGACGCCCTCACGCTTGCGGAAAAGACCTGTTTCAATGTTTCAAGGTTTCAGAGTTTCAAGGTTCTATTTGTGCGTTTCGACTCTGAAACTTTGAAACCTTGAAACGTTGAAACCTGACTAATGCTGCTGAACCCGAAAGGCAATCGGCCGGCTCAATGCTCGTGTGCCACGGCCTCGCCAAGGTAGACCATGGCCAGCAGGATGAAGATATAAGTCTGAACAAGGGCAACGAAGATGTGCAGCGCCACAAAAGGAACGGACAAGGCAATAGGAATCATGGAGAAGAACACCAGGATCACCATGTCGCCGGCGAACATGTTGGCAAACAAACGGACGGTGAGCGAGAGGATGCGCGCCAGATGACTGGCTATCTCTATGACGAGCATCAACGGCGCCAGCCACCACACCGGCCCCAGGAAGTGCTTGATGTAGCTAACCCCGTTGGTACGGATGCCGGCGGCGTGATAGTAAATCCAAGTCACCACCGCGCACCCCAGCGGCACCCGGGGATCTCCCGTCGGCGAATCGAAGAACGGTATTACTCCCAGCAGGTTACAGCACAGAATGAATATTCCAAGCGCGCAAATGTATGGCACGTAACGCCGGTAATCGTGCCCGATGATCTCATGGCACGAGTCTTCCACGAAGCCGACGATGCCCTCCATCAGATGCTGCAACGCTCCGGGCTTCTCCACCGAGAGCCGCGCGCGCACCACGATGAACACCAGCAGCAGCAGCAGGAAGACGAGAATCTGCATGGCGATGAAGTCGGGAATCGGCCGGTCCGGATGGCGCACATGAATATGCAGCGCCTGCAACAAGGCATTGACGGGAGCGGCAAACAGACGATTCAGTAGCTCGGTAAAAGGAAGCATCGTAAGTGAGCTGAAATCCGTTGCAACTGGAGAAGCTTCAAAGCCGGCCCGGCTTGCTTGGGCCAGCAACACCCGGCTTGCCTTCCTCACTCAGACTCCACGGCGATACGAGGCATACAACTCATAAGCAGCCTCGCAAAGCAGGGCTGGTACGGGTACGCACAGACCCGCCAGGTAGCCGTACAGGCTACTCCGGGAATACCTGAATATAGCATAGGCGCCCACTCCCATCAAAAGGATGCGGGCAGTAAAACGCAGCACGACAAGACCTCCGCGCTCGCGGCTATGGCCGGTGGTGATGCGCTCACCCAGCGAGTTTACAGTCTTGGCCAGCCAGCGGAAATTGTGCCAGGAGAGGGCGGCGCCGAGCGCGGCACCCATGGCCGGGGCAGCGCCATAGCCGAGGGCAGCAACGGCGATGACGACTACGCCGGCCGCCACTATGGCGTGCTGCATGCGCCGTATGACGCCCTCATAGAATGCTTCCGATGGTGATGCGGCCTGGTTGTTCATTCCCGCTCGTTAGAGGACGCTAGCGCCATGCGGATCATTTTTACGAAGCCGACGATGGCGCCAAAGATAATTCCGACAATATAGATCCACTTCTGATGAAGCCAGTGATCGAGCGCCAGGCCGATCAGGTATCCGACAATCACCGCCGCCGGCAAGATGAATCCAATCTCCGAGTAGCGGGCCAGCAGCACCATGGGGTTCTGCTTCTTTGGCCCGCTCTCGGGTTCTTCGGGAGACGCCGGATTGGGGGTGTTGTCCATGGCAAATTGCAGATCGAAGATTGCAGATTTCAGATTGAAAGACTAATACCTTGATATCCGAAGCTGCAATATCGCCACAGCTTCCAATCTCAATCTTCAATCTGCAATCTTAAATCTGCAACAAAAAAAGCCGGAACCAAACAGTTCCGGCCGGAAGCTGGATTCTTTCGATCTACTTGATCAGTTGGGCCACGGCAGTTATGGGGCTGGCCAGCGACCAGTTCACCGCCTGGATGAACATGTTGGGGAAGATTCCGATGCCGATCGTCGCCAGGCCGGTGATGGTGAGCGCCAGGCGCATGCCCGGGCCGACGTGCACCGGCTCGGCGTCCACCGCCTGCCGCATGAACATGGCGTTGGCGATCTTCATGTAGTAGTAGAGGCCGACCACGGCGTAGAGCACCGCGATGGTGGCCAGCGTGTAGTGGCCCGTCTGCACCAGGCTGAGGAAGATGAAGTACTTCCCCAGGAAGCCGGCGAAGGGCGGAATGCCGGCCAGCGAGAGCAGGAAGCACGAGCATCAGCACGGCTTCGGTCGGCGCCTTGTGGAAGAGCCCGGCGATGTCGTCGAGGTCGTCGCCGATGATGTTGCGCCGCCGCAGCGAGGTGATCACCGCGAACGCGCCCAGGTTCATGAAGGTGTAGACCAGCAGGTAGACCAGGATTCCCTGGATGCCCGTCTGGTTGCGTCTGGCCGTCGCTGGCCACCAGGCCGAGCAGCATGTAGCCGACATGCGCGATCGAGGAGTAGGCCAGCAGCCGCTTCAGGTTGGTCTGGGTGATGGCGGCCAGGTTGCCGCCGGTCATGGTGGCGACGGAGACGAAGACCAGCAGCGGAACGTACAGCGGCCGCAGCGGATAGAGCGCGAACAGGAAGATGCGCAGCAGCATCGCCCAGGCGGCGGCTTTCACCGCCACGGACATGAAGCCGGTAACGCTGGTGGGCGCGCCTTCGTAAGCGTCCGGCGCCCACTGGTGGAAAGGCACGGCGGCGATCTTGAAGAGCAGGCCGGTGGCGGTGGTGATCAGCGCCAGGATGATGATCGGATCGCGCGGATTGGCAGCGATGCGGTGCTGCAGCGCCACTGCCGATCTCCGCCAGGTTGGTGCGAGCCGGAAAGCCCGTAGAGCAGCGAAAGGCCGTAGGCGAAGATGCCGGAGGAAAACGCGCCCAGCAGCAGATACTTCAGCGCCGCTTCGTTGGAGCGCTTGTCGCGGCGCAGGAAGCCGACCAGCACGTAGGTCGAAAGCGCCATCAGCTCCAGCCCGATGAACAGCAGCACCAGGTCGAAGCCGCAGGCCATGCACATCATGCCGACGACGGAGAACAGGATCAGCGCGTAGAACTCGCCGTGCGATTCGCGCTCCACTTCCAGATAGCGCACCGACATCAGGATGGCGACCGCCGCTCCCGCCAGGAACAGATAGAAGAAGTAAATGGCGAAGCGGTCCATCAGCACGCCGCCGAAGAAGCCGGGATGAAAGGCGATTCGCCTGCGCGCTGGAAGGCCCACTGGATCTTGATGACTCCGGCGGCCGAGAACCCAAGCCCGATCAGAGCGATGACGGCGTTGAAGCGCTTCCACTCCGCCGGAAGAATCAAATCGATCAGCAGGATCCCCAGCGCGAACAGCGTGAGCAGCACGATCGGAAGCGACAGCAGATAATCGCTGCTGGAGAAATATTGTGAGATCGAGATTGCCACGATCTTTTATCCCTTCAAGCTCCCGACGTCGATGGTCCATTCGCCCGGCAAGCCCCGTAGTTGCGCTACCGGCGTGGCTGGGTCCGCTCCTGACGCGGCTGCCTGGAATGCCATACCTGCCGGCGCAGCCTACGCCGGTTGCCGGCCGCAGACGCCGCCAGCGGTCTTGGACGCAGCCGGGAATCGCCGGCGTCGCGGCGTTTAATTGCCGTTGTTGTCGATCCGCTGCACCATCTCCGTCACCGGCTGGTCGAGCACGCGGAAGAACGGCTTCGGATAGAGGCCGATCCAGAAGGCCAGCACGATCAGCGGAACGAAGGTCGCCAGCTCGCGCGGCGTCAGGTCCAGCAACTTCTCGTTCTTAGGATTGGTCACCGGCCCGAAGAAAACGCGCTGGTAGAGCCACAGCAGGTAGGCCGCGCCCAGCACCACGCCGGGAACCGCCCAGGCCGCCCAGGCGCGGTTGGCCATGAACGTTCCCTGCAGGATGGTGAACTCGCCGACAAAGCCGTTCAGCAGCGGCAGGCCCATCGACGACATGAACATGATCAGCGTGACGGTGGCGTAGACCGGCATCACGGTGGAGATGCCGCCGTACTCGGAGATCTCGCGCGTGTGCCGCCGCTCGTAGAGGATGCCGACGATCAAGAAGAGCGCGCCGGTGGAGATGCCGTGGTTGATCTGCTGGAGCACCGAACCGGCGATGCCGGCGTGATTCAGGGCGAAGATGCCGAGCGTGCAGAAGCCCAGGTGGCTGACGGACGAGTACGCCACCAGCTTCTTCATGTCCTTCTGCATCAGCGAAACCAGCGCGCCGTAGATGATGCCGATCAGCGAGAGCGCGATCAGCCATCCGCGCAGCGCCGGGTACTTGGCGACCGACGGGAAGAACGGCAGCGAGAAGCGGATCAAGCCGTACGTTCCCATCTTCAGCAGAACGCCGGCCAGGATCACCGAGCCGGCCGTGGGCGCTTCGACGTGCGCATCCGGCAGCCAGGTGTGGAACGGGAACATCGGCACCTTGATGGCAAAGCCGATGAAGAAGCCCAGGAACAGGATGATGCCGGCCACGTCGCCGTAGACCGCCGGAATCTGCGGGGCCGTGCGATAGAGCGCCAGGATGTCAAACGTGTAGACGCCCGTCTGCGCGTGATTGAAGAAGTACAGGAACAGGATGCCCAGCAGCATCAGCACCGAGCCGGCCAGCGTGTAGAGGAAGAACTTGATGGCCGCGTAGAGCTTGCGCGGGCCGCCCCAGATGCCGATCAGCAGGTACATCGGCACCAGCATGGCTTCCCAGAAGACGAAGAACAGGAAGAAGTCCAGCGCCATGAAGACGCCGAGCATGCCGGTCTGCAGCACCAGGAACCAGATGTAGTATTCCTTCACCCGCACCTGGATGGCTTCCCACGACGACAGGATGGAGATGGCTCCCAGCAGCGTGGTCAGCATGATCAGCAGAAAGGAGATGCCGTCGATGCCCAGGAGTAGCCGGCGCCGATGGTCGGAATCCAGTTGCTGGCCGCGCCTTCCATGAACTTGAAGCCCGGCATGTCCTTCACCGCCCAGAACCACGGCACCAGCGGCAGCGACACGGCCAAGCCGAGCATGGCGAAGATGTTCGCCAGCCAGCGGATGGCGTCTTTGTTCTCCTTGGGGACGAACAGCAGAACGATGGCCCCGACCAGAGGCGTAAACAGGATGATCGAGAGAATGTGGTTATACATTGATAGTTCTCAGTTCTTCTAATTCTTCGCTGAACAGACTCAGCACTCCGCATTGCGCCGCGTCTAGCGAACCACGTAATACCAGACAAATCCGACCACGCCGATGACCATGACCAGCGCATACCACTGCACCAGGCCCCACTCCAGCAGGCGCACCGGATACGACAGCGCGCGCGTTACGATGGCGGGACCGTTGACGCCGACACCGTCGATGATCCACTTGTCCCACCAACTGGAGAGCGTACCGGTAAAGCGCGTCAGCCAGCCCGCGCCGTTCACGCCGCCATCGACGACGTTGGCGTCGAACTTCCACAACGCCATCACCCAGGCCCATCACTCCCAGCCGCACCGAGCCGAGCTTTCTGCGCCCGGTGAACAGCGTAGTCGTAGAGCTCATCGACGTAATACTTGTTGAGCAGCGTGCGATAGAACGCAGGCGAGCAGCAGCGTTGATCGGCTCGCGCACCGCGGGCATAGGCTCGCCTGCGCGGGCAAGCTGCAATCCTTCGCCGGCCTTGCCGTACGCCTTTCGGGCGCCAAACAGACCAATGAGGCGGCCAGCACCGAAAGCCCCATCAGCAGGTATTCCGTGCTGCTGGCATGCTCTTCATGTTGCTCAGCCGGGTGCGCAGTGGCTGCCAGCGACGTGGAGGCATCGGCGGGAACCGCGCCGTGCTGGGCCTTGGCGCCATGCTCGTCACGAACTGCGATATCCGAGTGCTCGGTGGCGCCGTGTCCGGCGGGAGCAGCGGCGGTCGCGCCATGCTCCGCAGGAGCGGCTGCTGTGGCGTGTTCCGAGACGGCAGCGTGCTCCATGAATGCGTGGTTCGCAAACACCGGCTCCAGGAACTTCTCGAAGCGGTTCGATCCGCCAAGCGCGTGCGGCACGCCGAGCAATCCGGCGAAGATCGAGCCCACGGCCAGGATCATCAGCGGCACCGTCATCGTCTTGGGCGATTCGTGGATGTGGTGCTCCGTCTCGTGATCCATGCGCGGCTTGCTGAAGAAGGTCAGCCAGACCAGCCGGAACATGTAGAAGGCGGTCATCATCGCCGTGATGTAGCCGACCACCCACAGACGGCCGGAACGCGCCGCCATTCGCACGACCAGGTCTGCCACAGGATCTCGTCCTTGGAGAAGAAGCCGGCCAGCGGCGGGAACCCGGCAATGGCGATGGTTCCGATCAGCATCGTCTTGTAAGTGATCGGAATCTTCTTGGAGAGCGCGCCCATGCGGCGCATGTCCTGCTCGCCGCTCATGGCGTGAATCACCGAGCCGGAGCCAAGGAAGAGCAGCGCCTTGAAGAAAGCGTGGGTGAAGACGTGGAACACGCCGGCGGTAAAGGCTCCGACGCCGAGCGCCAGGAACATGTATCCCAACTGCGAAACCGTGGAGTAGGCCAGCACGCGCTTGATGTCGTTCTGCACCAGGCCGATCGAGGCGGCAAAGATGGCCGTCAGCGCGCCCACAATGGCCACGACCTGCATGGCCGTCGGGCGCCAGCACGAACAGCGCATTCGAGCGCGCCACCATATAAACGCCGGCGGTGACCATGGTCGCCGCGTGGATGAGCGCGGAGACCGGCGTCGGGCCTTCCATGGCGTCGGGCAGCCAGACATACAGCGGAAGCTGCGCCGACTTGCCGCAGGCGCCCAGGAACAGCAGCAGGCAGGCCGCGGTGATCAGGCCGCTCAGCATCGGGTCGGCGGTGATCTGCGCCGCCTGCGAGCGAGCCATCTCGGTTACGGCGGTGAACTTCACCGTGCCGAACATCCACATCACGGTGAACATGCCCAGGATGACGCCCGCGTCGCCGACGCGGTTGACGATGAATGCCTTGTTGGCCGCCGTCGAGGCCGAGTGCTTCAGGAAGTAGAAGCCGATCAGCAGGTACGAGCAGAGACCCACGCCCTCCCAGCCGACGAACATCATGACGTAGTTGTTCGCCAGGACCAGCGTCAGCATGGAGAACATGAACAGGTTCAGGTAGCCGAAGAAGCGGTAGTAGCCGCCGTCGTGGGCCATGTAGCCGACCGAATAAATGTGGATCAGCATGCCGACGCCGGTGACGAACAGCAGCCAGATGCTCGAGAGCGGATCGAGCAGGAAGCCCGCTTCGGCCTTGAACTCGGCGGCGTGGCCGGCCAGGGTGGTGAAGACCATCTTGCCGGAGTCGTCGCCCAGCCAGGTGTAGATGACCTTTTCGTATTGCGTCAGACCGCTGTGCACGAACTGCCAGACGGCGCCGACGGCGAACAGGAAGGCCAGCACCACCGCGCCGACGCAGATGACGTTCACCCAGGTGTGTATTTCGTGTATACCGTGGCCGCCATGGCCGCCGTGCGCATCAGCGGCACCGTGGGCATCGTGGGCGGCATGAGCGTCATGCGATTCAGGCGTGGCATGAGTATCGTGCGAGTCGTGGCCGTGGTCGTCGTGGCCGCCAACCGGCCGCGGACGCGGCTTGATGCCGCTCAGCGGGCGCCCAAAGAAGAACATCATGGCCGCGCCGAAGGCCGGCAACAGAGGGATGATCCAAATGTGTTCCAGGAAGAACATTGCTCAGTTCTCATTCCCGGTTCTTGTCAGTACTGCGAACCGGTTCCCTAAACTACCCGGCAAGCCAAATGCGCTTACTCGGGATCGTAAAAATCTCACCACTTCAGCAGGTCGACTTCGTCCATGTTCACCGTCTCCTTGTTGCGGAAGAAGGCGATCAGGATTCCCAGTCCGACGGCCGCTTCGGCGGCGGCATCGGCGATGATGAAGATGGAAAACACCTGCCCATGCAGGTCGTAGAGCCGCGAAAACGCCACCAGATTCAGGTTGACGGCGTTCAGGATCAGCTCGATCGACATCAGAATGATCATCACGTTTCTGCGGGTGAGCACGCCGATCGTGCCGATAATGAACAGGGCCGCGGCAACCACCAGGTAATGTAATGTGCTGATCTCGGCCATCGCTTATATCCTTTTCTTCGCCATGACGACGGCGCCGACCATCGCCACCAGCAGCAGCAGCGAGGCGATTTCAAAGGGCAGCAGGTAGTCCCGGTAGAGCATCAGGCCTACCTGTTGCGTGTTCCTGTTTTCCGCGAACAAGTGGAAGGTCGTCGGGAAAACCGCGCTGCCCTTGACGTAAATGAACAGGAACAGCCCGCCGAGGGCGACCGTCACCAGCGAGCCCACCAGCCACTGCTTGTTGAATCGCTCTTCCAGTTGCGCGCGCTCGATGTTGACCAGCATGATCACGAACAGGAACAGCACCATGATGCCGCCGGCATAGACCAGGATCTGAACGCCGGCGACGAACGGCGCGTAGAGCATCAGGTAGAGGCCGGCCAGCGCCAGCAGCGTCATGATCAGCAGCAGCGCCGAGTGCACCGGGTTGCGGCGCGTGACCACGCCGAATGGCGCAGACGATCGCGATCGCCGACAGGAAGTAGAAGAAAAACGTTGTGGCTACAGGAGTCATCGTTTGTACTCCGTCGGTTCCGGGCCTTTCTCCAGCCGCTCGCGGCGCAGCAGCAGCTCGTCGCGGCTGTAGACGGCCATTTCGAAGTCCTGGGTCAGCTCCAGCGCATCGCTCGGGCAGGCCTCCTCGCACAGGCCGCAGAACATGCAGCGGCTGACGTCGTAGCTGAACTCGGTCAGCTCTTTCTTCTTGGTCTCGGGGTTGCGCTCGCTGCCCACCACGATCAGCTTCTCCGGGCAGGCCAGCGCGCACAGCCCGCAGGCGATGCACAGCGACTCGCCGGTCTCCGGGTTGACATTCATGCGCGGCTGACCGCGGTAGCGCTCGGCTATGGCGGGCCGTTCCAGCGGATACTGCTCGGTTACGATCTCCTTGGGCGCCTGGTACTTCAACGTGACCTTGAGGCCCTTGAGCAGATCAACCAGAAAAATCTTGCGCAGCAGAGGAGCCAGACTCACCGCAACACCCCCATCAGGGCCGTCGCCAGCTCCTGTCGAATCCCGACCGCCGCGGTCAGGATCAGCACGGCCAGCGAAAGCGGCAGCAGGACCTTCCAACCCATTTCATCAGCTGATCAAAGCGGTAGCGCGGGAAGGTGCCGCGATACCAGATGTACAGGTACATAAAGACCGCTACTTTGACGGCGAACCAGTACATATCCTGCACGCGCTCGCGAACCGCGGGGACAAGCAGAACCAGTCCCACCGCGCCCAGCACCAGCCCGAAACCGGCCAGGCCGATAGTCTGAATTTTCAGCGAAGGCTCTTTTGGCATGCGCACGGCGCCCAGCAGGCACATGCCGGCCAGCAGGAAAACCGTCAGCGCCGGCAGGAAGGAGAACGCCAAGTCCAACGGCGTGTCCGGAGAGCGCATTGGGGAAGGGCCGCATCCAGCCGCCCAGCCAGAGCGTCACCGCAATCGAGCTGACGGCCAGCATGCCCGCGTATTCGGCCAGGAAGAACAGCGACCAGCGGAATCCGCTGTACTCGGTATGGAAGCCGGCGACCAGCTCCGATTCCGCTTCCGGCAGATCGAAGGGCGCGCGATTGGTTTCCGCGACCATGGCGATGGCAAAGATCGCGAAGGCCAGGAAGCCCAGCGGGAAGAACGAGAAGATGAACCAGGTGTGCTGCGCGTTCTGCGCCTCGACGATGCCGATCATGCTCAGCGTGCCGGTGCCGGTCTTGCAGGCTGGTCATCAGGATGGCGCGAGACGATCGCCAGGCCCATGGCCACTTCGTAGGAAACCATCTGCGCGCTGGAGCGCAGCGAGCCCATCAGCGGATAGTGCGAGTTCGAGGCCCAGCCGCGCCATGATGATGCCGAGCACGCTCAGCGACGAGACGCCGAGCATGAACAGGATGCCGATGTTCATGTCGGTGACGGCGTGGGTGCGGCCGAAGGGCACGACCAGGAAGGTGGTGAAGGCCGTCATGACCACGGCCACCGGCGCCAGCCAGAACACCAGCTTGTCGGCGCTCGTCGGGCATGATGTCTTCCTTGATGAGCAGCTTGATGGCGTCGGCGAACGGCTGCAGCAGGCCGTGCGGGCCTACGCGCATGGGGCCGTAGCGAATCTGGATGTGGGCCAGAATTTTGCGCTCCAGCCAGTTCATGGAGAGCACGGCCAGCGATACGGCGGCGACCACCAGCAGCACGTAGATGGTTGCCCAGAGCAGGTCGCCGGCTTCGCCGGGGGTCACGTTCGAGCTAGGTATTTGGTGAGAAGGTCCATTTAGCGGTCCACCTCTCCCAGCACGATGTCCAGCGTGCCGATGACGGCGACCACGTCGGCGACCAGCCGGCCGCGCACCATCTTGTCCAGGGCTTGCAGATTGACGAATGACGGCGGCCGGACGCGCACGCGGTAGGGCTGCGTGGAGCCGTCGCTGACGATGAAGTATCCCAGCTCGCCCTTGGGCGCTTCGATGGAGATGGTAAACCTCGCCCACCGGCGGCTTCAGCACCTTGGGAACCTTGGCCATGATCGGGCCGGCCGGCAGATCCTTCGACAGCCTGGCGGATGATGCGCACCGACTGCCGCATCTCCTCGATGCGCACCAGGTACCGGTCGTAGGTGTCGCCGTTCTGGCCGATGGGAATGTCGAATTCGAACTTGTCGTAAGCCGCGTAGGGCTGCGCCTTGCGCAGGTCCCACTTCACGCCGCTGCCGCGCAGCACCGGGCCGGTCGCGCCCAGCGCGATGCAATCCGCGCCGGTCAGCACGCCGACGCCCTTGGTGCGCTCGCACCCAGATGCGGTTGGTGGTCAGCAGCTCTTCGTACTCGTCGATCTTGGGCAGCACGAAGTCGCAGAAGGTCAAGCACATCCTTCTCGAAGCCGTCGTAGGCTTCGTACTGGCAGCCGCCGATGCGGAAGGCATGGGTGGTCAGGCGCGCGCCGCAATACTTCTCGAAGATCTTCAGGATCTCTTCGCGGTCGCGGAAGCAGTAGAACAGCGGCGTCAGCGCGCCGATATCCAGCGCGTGCGTGCCCAGCCAAACCTGGTGGCTGGCCAGCCGGTTCAGCTCGGTCAGAATGACGCGCAGGTAACGGGCGCGCTCGGCGGCGCTTCCGCGTCCAGCAGCTTCTCCACCGCCTCGCAGTAGCCCAGGCCGTTGGAAACCGCGGCCACGTAATCCATGCGGTCGACGTAAGGATTGAACTGGCGTAGGTGCGGTTCTCGGCGATCTT
Organism: uncultured Acidobacteriota bacterium; assembly: GCA_963791145.1. Lineage (GTDB taxonomy): Bacteria > Acidobacteriota > Terriglobia > Terriglobales > Acidobacteriaceae > CAWBRT01. The sequence continues at coordinate 372,547 of CAWBRT010000011.1, forward strand.
CTCGACGCCGCGGTGCAGGTAGCCGATCACGCACTCGGTGCCCAGAACTTTTTCGCCGTCGAGCTTGAGAATCACGCGCAGCACGCCGTGGGTCGACGGGTGCTGCGGTCCCATGTTGAGGATCAGTTCGCTGGAATCCAGGAAGGTGCGCCCGGTTTCCTTCCACTCGGTTTCGGTGCTCTCGTAAAACTTCGACTCGCTCATTGGCCGCTCTCAATGCCAAGGTTGTCTTGCACCCACTCCTGGTCCTGCTGGGTGAGGCCGTAATCCTTGCGCAGGGGGTGTCCCTTCCAGCCATCCGGCATCAGGATGCGCCGCAGGTCCGGGTGGCCGGTGAATGTGAATGCCGAACATGTCGAACACTTCGCGCTCCAGCCAGTTGGCGGTGGGCCAGAGCGGAACCGCGCTGGGAGCCGCTTCGCCTTCCTTGATGGCGGTCTTGACGCGAATGCGGACTGTTGTGCGGGAAAGAATACAGAATCCAGACGACGTCGAACTGCTCTTCCCGCTTGGGATAATGCACGGCGGTGACGTCGACCAGGTAGTCGAACTTCTCCTCGTCGCGCAGGATGCGCAGGACTTCGGCGACGACCGACTTGTCCACCACCATGTAGTTCTGCTTCATCCAGGTGGAGGCCTCGCGCAGTCCCGAGCCATAGCTCTGGCGCAGCCGCTCAATCAGCGGCGAATTCCAAGGGTCGGGCTTGGGCACGGGTGGCTTGGGCGGAGCCGCTGGCGGCTTGGCGGCGGCAGCCGGAGCAGCGGCCGCGGCGGCGGGCTTTTCGGCCGGGACGGCTGGCGGCGCTGCCGGCTTCGCTTGCGTCTCCGGAGCGGGCGCGGCCTCTTTCTTCTCTGTTTGTTCGGCGGGCTTTTCCGCCGGGTTCGCAGACCCTACAGGCTGAGATTCATCGGGCATGAGCAGTTTCCATTACGGGTCGGATTGATCTGTTTGCAGCTTCAGTTATAGCAATGGGCGGGCGGCGGCAGAACGGATTGCTATCACAAATAGGTGTGATGAACGTCACATTTAGCTCGCGCGATCGGCTGCAGTCTTGCCTTTCCGGCAGTACGGTTTCGCCCTGGCCTCGCCTGCCGACATGCACCCGCGGCGCGTGCTGCGGATACTGCTCTGTTGAGCTTAAATCCACTCGAGTGCGCCTTTTTTCCAGATCCAGATGTAACCGACGATCAGGATGCCGAGGAAGACCAGCATCTCCACGAAGCCGAACAGCCCCAGCATCTTGTACTCGGCCGCCCAGGGAAACAGGAAGACCGTTTCCACGTCGAAGATGACGAACAGGATGGCGATGATGTAGAAGCGGATCGTGTAGCGCTGGCGGGCATTATCGACAGGGTCGATGCCGCATTCGTAGGGCATCAACTTCGTCTTTTGCGGATTCTTCGGGCGAACGATGGTTGCTATGGTGATCGTTCCCGCACCAACCAGAAACGATATGATCAGGAAGATGAAAATCGGCACGTAATTCTGGGGCATGGTTCCTCGCCGTTCTCCGGAGCCGCCAGCCGGGAGAGCTCTTTGCCGCAAGCAGCACAACCCAGCCGGGTTACGCGGCTTGCCTCAACAGAGTCCCTCGGCGAACCAACCCGACTTCGCGCGCCACTCGGGCCGTGTTTGCCCCTCGCGGGACAGACTCAGCGCCAATTTGTGGCACAGGTGAAGCGGGGCTTCTATAATCTCGAAAGTGCCCGGCTGCCGGAGATTATTTCGACTGTAAATCAAGCTGTCGCTCACGCCTGTGAGCCGCGTCACATTTTGGGCGGTAATTCGCATAGTACAGGCGGAGAACGAAGGAACCCACACATTGGCACTCGACGATAATATCTACCAGCTCAGAAGAAAGAAACTCGCGCAAATAGAAGCACTTGGACAGCCTGCCTATCCGTACGCCTACCAGGCTACCCATGCCGTTCCGGAGATCCTGGCCCGCTACTCCGAGACGACCGGCGAGCCCTGGCCGCCAACCGGGTGGATGTGCGGGTGGCCGGCCGCCTGGTCGCCATTCGCACCATGGGCAAGGCCGCCTTCGTCCACCTGCAGCAGCAGGGCCAGCGGCTGCAGCTCTACATCAAGAAGGACGCGGTCGGCGAAAAGGGCTTCGAGCTGTTCAAGCTGCTCGATATCGGCGACCACATCGGCGTGCGCGGATACCTGTTCCGCACCAAGACCAACGAACTGACGATTCACGTCGACGAGATCACGTTCCTGGCCAAGGACCTGCTGCCGCTTCCGGAGAAGTGGCACGGCCTGCAGGACGTGGAGATGCGCTACCGCCAGCGCTACGTCGATCTGATTGTCAATCCCGAGGTGCGCGAGGTCTTCGTCAAGCGCGCCAAGATCATCCAGTCGATGCGCCAGTATCTTCGATGCGCGCGGCTTCATCGAGGTGGAGACGCCGATGATGCATCCCATCGCCGGCGGCGCGGCGGCGCGGCCCTTCCGTACGCACCACAACACGCTCGATCTGGATCTTTACCTGCGCATCGCGCCGGAGCTGTATCTGAAGCGGCTGATCGTCGGCGGGCTGGAGCGCGTCTACGAGATCAACCGCAACTTCCGCAACGAGGGCATCTCGACGCACGCACAACCCCGAGTTCACCATGCTGGAGTTCTACCAGGCCTACGCCGATTATCGCGACCTGATGGACTTGAGCGAAGAGCTGCTGCGGCAGGTCGCCATGGACGTCAACGGCACGACCGTGTGCGAGTTCGAGGGCCGCCAGATCGATTTCGGCAAGTTCCAGCGGCTCAGCATGCGCGAGGCGATCATCGAGTACTGGCCTGACTTTGCCGGCGATCCGCCGGCCATGACGACTTCGCCTCCGACTGCCGGCGTGCAGGCGCTGATTCCAAGAGCCGCCGATGCCATTCACGCCGCAGTGGAAAGCGGACCCTGCGAGGAGACGATGCGGAACCTGCACCGGCTGCGGCCGGCATCGGCGAAATCCAGGCCGAGGCGCGCAAGGGCGCGCCCGCGGGACAACTTATCGCCAGCCTCTTCGAGCACTTCGCCGAGCACCACCTCTGGCAGCCGACCATCCTCTACGACTTCCCGCTGGCCATCTCGCCGCTATCCAAGAACAAGCGCGACGAGCCCGACTGGGTGGAGCGCTTCGAGATCTACGTCGGCGGGCATGGAGATCGGCAACGCCTTCAGCGAGCTCAACGATCCCGAGGAGCAGCGCCGCCGCTTCGAGCAGCAACTCGGAGCAGCGCGAGCGCGGCGACGAGGAGGCGCACCAGATGGACGAGGACTACATCCGCGCGCTCTCCTACGGCATGCCGCCGACCGGCGGCGAGGGCATCGGCATCGATCGGCTCACCATGCTGCTGACCGGCTCAAGGTCGATCCGCGACGTCATCCTGTTCCCGTCTGCTGCGTCCGGAAAAGCAGCGGGAAGACGAAAGCGCCGCGGGAGCGGCGGAGGGCTAGAGACTGCAGATAAGATTGCAGATTTCCAATTGAATCGCTTTCCCTTGGCGTGGGCATCCATCTTGACTGCAGACCCTCCTTCCGCGGAAGTGTGCAAACTCTTGCACATGTATTGCAGGAAAAACTTCCCCTTAAAGCTTCCGCCAACTCTAGGTGCCCGGTAGAGCCTGCCTAAGCCATGTAACTAAAGGACATACACTTTCGAGTTTTGAGTGTGGAATGGCAGCCCTTTTGCGTACAAATCTGTGCGCCAACAGAGATTAACTCTCACGCTGTCCCGGATCCCAAAAGATGAGCCGGATGGATGTCAGAATTCGTTTTCTGCCGTTGCCCCACGCGCCCAGCCGTTGGCGGTCGTTCGTCCTGAGTTTTCTCCTGCAAGTCCCTTTGTTGGCGTCGGTTGCCGCCTTTGCCGGATCGGAGTGGGTGGTTTCGCGGCGACTTCAAGACGAGCTTTCCTCTCGCCGGCCGAATCAAGTGGCCTGGGTGCAGCCCGCTCCACCGCCAGTAGAGGTGAGCGCTCCGCCCCGGATGAAGGCGCCGCCTCTCGAAGTACCGTCCTCGAAGGTTATCGCCCCGCTGATTGCGCCGCAGCAGCTTGAAAGCGTGCCGCTCAAAGCGCCGCCGTTGGCCGCTTCCCTGGAACCCACTCGCCCGCTGGCAAAACAACCTGAGCCGAAAGTGCAACCACCGGTAAAGACGGGGGGCTTCGGCGGTGGCAGCACGGCGTCTCCAACATTGCCGCCAACGCCTGCCCACAAGGTGCAGACGGGCGGATTCGGCGACTCCAACGGTGTTGAACTCGCCGGGCCGGCAACCGGAAACGGCAAGCTGACCATAGCCAGTCTGGGGAGCTTTGATCTTCCCTCCGGACCCGGCTACGGCAATGGCACGGGAGGCGCGTCGGGAGTCCGTGGTGTGGCTCCCAGCGCGGGCTTCGGCGATAGAACCGCGTCTGCTCCTCGGCCCGTTCCGCAATCCGGACGGATACAAGCCACGAACTTTACTCCCGTCGTGGAGGCGCCAAAGCCGAGCAAGAAGGCGGAAGGCCCGGTGGACGTTCCGGTCTCAATTCTGGATAAGCCGACGCCGGTCTATACCCGCGAGGCTCGCGAGTTGCGCCTGGAGGGCGAGGTCTTACTGGAAGTGACATTCACCGCCGGCGGCCAGGTGCGGGTAGTGCGGGTGCTGCGCGGCCTGGGACACGGCCTGGACGAAGCAGCGGTAAGCGCGGCGCAGAAGATTCGCTTCACGCCGGCACAGCGGGAGAAACGCACTGTCGATACCAACGCCACGTTGCACATCGTATTCCAGCTCAGTTGAAAGCCGTCGGACGAGTGGAGACAGGATTGAAAACGTTCAGCAAAACGGGTTACATCATCGCGATCCTGGGATGTGCTCTGCTGCTGAGCGCTGAGACGGCCCAGGGACAGCGGGCTGAGCAAAACTCCGGCCTCAAGAACTGGACGACGGGGCCGGCGAGAACTGTCCCAGGACAACCGAGTGCACTGGACCAGGTGCTCGACCGTATTATCGTGCGAGAGAGGGAAAATCTGCGCGTCCTGCAACAATTCACCCCGATCGTGGAAACCTATATCCAGGATTTCCGGGTAGACAAGGAGCTGGGACTGGATCCGGTGGCGGACCACTACTTCCTGGGCCGCGCCAGCTTTAAGGGCGCGGTGCGCGACGACAGCTATCTGCGCGCCGACAAGACCCGTTTCTTCACTACCCTGTTCCGGCGCCTGCAGAGCATTCGGCGGCGCGGTGAGTTTGTTTCGCTCGGGTTCGCGCAGATGGCCATCATCGACGGCGCCGGCTTCGACCGCGAGCACTACGACTTCAAGCTTCTGGATCGTGAGTTCGTGGGCGAGCTGCGCTGCCTGGTCTTCGAGGTCCAACCCAAGCGCCATGCCGGCAAGGGACGCTTTCTCGGGCGCATCTGGGTGGAAGACCAGGGCTACAACATCGTGCGCGCCAACGGCGTCTTCAATGCCGAAGTGGCGAACAATCCGTACCTGCACTTCGATATGTGGCGGTTCAACCTGCAGCCCGATCTGTGGCTGCCTGCCATGATTTTCTGCGAAGAACTGCACGCCCGCCGCATGGGCACGCCGGGAGCCACGGCGTTTCGCGCGCAGACGCGGCTATGGGGATACAAAACCAGGGAAGGCGATCTGCAGGAGTTCACCCAAGTGGTGGTGGATTCCAACGATGGTGTTAAGGACCAAAGCGAGCGCTCGCGCGATCTCACGCCTATCGCCGCCGAACGTGCCTGGCAGCGGCTGGCCGAGGACAATGTCGTCAATCGGCTGCAGCGCGCCGGCCTGATGGCGCCACCTGGCGCAGCCGAGAAAGTATTGGAAACGGTGGTCAACAACCTGATGATCACCAACAACCTCACCTTCGATCCGGAGATTCGCTGCCGCATCATGCTCACCACGCCGGTGGAAAGCTTCTCCGTCGGCCACACCATCGTGCTCAGCCGCGGCCTGCTCGACGTGCTTCCCGACGAGGCGAGCCTGGCCTTCATGCTCGCGCACGAGCTTGCCCATGTCGTGCTCGACCATCGCATGGAGCCCGACTACGCGTTCACCGACCGCACCATCTTTGCCGATGAGCAAACCCTGCGCCGTATGTCGATGGCGCATACCCCTGCCCAGGAGCAGGCGGCTGATCAGAAAGGCATGGAACTGCTGCAGAATTCGCCTTACAGCAGCCGGCTGGCGACCGTCGGGCTTTTCCTGCAGCAGGTGCAGCGCAGCCACAAGCTGCTGCCGAACCTGATCAGCGCCCGGATGGGCAATACCATTTTTGCCGACCCGAGATCGTCCGGGGTCGCCGCCTTAACCTCCGGCGCTCCGGGGCTGGAGCGCAGAAACCTGACGCAGATCGCGGCCCTGCCGCTGGGGGGGCGCATCAAGGTCGACGCCTGGACCGGACAGGTCGAGATCAGCAAGGCCCGCCCGGTACCGCTACTCAGACCGCGGGAAAACAAGCCTTTTGAGATTACGCCCATGCTGCCGTACCTATCCCGTTACGCTGCGGAAACCATGAGCACGGAGATACCGGCCTAAAGCCGGATCGGCAGGGTCACCCGGATCGGCCAGCGGCGCGCAATAAGAGGTACAGTGGGAACTCATTCACACACATCTGCCAAAACCGGGCAGGTATGGGGTACCCGGCCTTCAGCGATGGTTATCCAGAGAAAGAGGCTGTCATGGCGAGCGGAGGCGCTCCAATTGGAGCCGCTTGGCTAAGCCAGCCCCTCTCGCATAGGGCTGTCGGTCTGCCTCAGAAGTCGCTCCTGCGCCGGAGTCGAGCCACCTTGTGTTTCCCTTTTCCAAAACACAAGGTTCCTCCACTCCGCCGCGCAGGAGCACCCCACTGAGAGCCAGAACATATCGCCGCAAGCAGACTTCCTAGAGCGTGTTTCAAAAATCGTTTTCTGCGTTCCGGTGATCCCCGTAAGTGCCTTGAAATCAGGTTTCAGAGGTGCCCGGGAACCAAGGTCGTTAATATTTGAAACACGCTCTAGACATGAAATGGGCGAAGTGCAGCTCGCCTTCAAAAGTTGAGCAATGCTGTCGCGGCGTAGTTCATGCCCAGCTACTTCGCCGCCGCCGCCAGCCCAGCTCTCAGGGACTTCACCGCACGCTGTATGGCCTGCTTTTCTTTTTGAAACCGCATCTCTCGGTGCTGCCTCTTCTCTTTTATGTACTTCTTAGCACGGTCCAATAATTCAGACCGAACCTCCAAGGTTAGCTGCTGCCCCGGAATATAGATAGGCGGATCGTTGGGGTCGTAAGCCAGTTTGAAGCTGTTGCAGGCACGGCAAGCTAAGACCAGGTTCCATGCTTGAGAATCTAGCTCTGGGTATTTGCTAACCGGGAGCAAATGATCGGTAGCGTATCCGTGATATACAACGTCATAGGACTCAAGCATATCCCTGCCGCAGTAAACGCATACCAAGCCATCCCGCATCCATCCGGCGATAGCGGCGGCACTCCATTCTTGCTTTACTGATTCGTCCTGCAACACGCCTTGCGCGATTAAGAGGTAATTTGGAGAGCCACACTGGCCGCAAGAGATGCAGCCAGCAGGCATGTCGCTGCCGCACGTAACACAGTCGCTCATTGGGAGATTCCGTCTCGGCGGCCAGAGTAGCACATTTGAACCTGTGTTTCAGCAGAGTTCGGCAGAGTCTAGAGCGTGTTTCAAAAATCGTTTTCTGCGTTCCGGTGATCCCCGTAAGTGCCTTGAAATCAGGTTTCAGAGGTGCCCGGGAACCAAGGTCGTAAATATTTGAAACACGCTCTAGCAAAGAGCTCGCATGGTGCGCCGCTCCGGTCGGAATAACATCCTGTGTTCTTGGTCGGGGACATCGATTCTGGAACGCTCCAAATCGCGAACAGCGCGGCGCGGAACCTGATGGGGCGCCATCCGAACTGACTCAGTGCCGGCGGCGTTGCGGTTGCAGTTCCGGCTCAGGCCGGTTCTAACATCGGCCGCTGCGGCTTGAACTCTCGTGCCTGCTCTTCTCCGCGCAGCACGCGCAGCACTCCTTCGGCCAGCGCCTGCAGCTCATCTTCACCGGGATAGACCACCAGCGGCGCAATCCATTCGACCGACGGCCGCAACTCATTGACCAGCTTCTCCGACTTGGCCATGCCGCCGGTGAGCAGCACGGCGTCCACCCGGCCCTTGAGGACTGCAGCCATGGCACCGATCTCTTTCGCAATCTGGTACACCATGGCGTCAAAGACCAGGGCGGCGCGGCTGTCGCCGGCGGCGATGCGGCGCTCCACCTCGCGCAGGTCCTTCGTGCCCAGGTAGGAGTAAAGTCCGCCCTCGCCGAAGAGCATGGCTTCGACCTGCTTGCGCGTGTATTTGCCGCTGAAGCAGAGTTCGACCAGCTTGGTGCAGGGCACGCCGCCGGCGCGATCGCCGGAGAACGGCCCGTCTTCGCGCGTGTTGGTCCCGTCGATCATCCTTCCGTCCTCGTGCGCCGAGACGGAGACCCCGCTGCCGACGTGCGCTACGATCAGCCGCAACTGCTCGTAAGGCCGTCCCGCCTCGCGCGCGAATCGCTTGCTGACGGCTTTGGTGTTCAGTGCGTGGGAAAGGCAGTAGCGTTCGAGGAGCGCGGAACCGGACAGGCGGGCACGCTCGCTCCACTCGTCGACGCTGACCGGATCGACTACGTAGGCTTCCACGCCCGCGTGCTGAGCGATTTCCACTGCCAGCACGGCGCCGAGGTTGGAGGCATGTTCGCCCCGTTCGGCGGCGCGCAGATCGTCGATCATGACTTGATTGACGCGATAGGTTCCGCTGACCAGGGGAGGCAGCAGGCCGCCGCGCCCGGCCGTCGCATCGAGGTCCTTGAGAGCATAGCCGGCGCGCTTGAGCTCGCGCTCGATCAGCGCGGCGCGAAACGGCTGCTGATCGAGGACAGGACGCCCGCGGAACTGCTCCAGCTCCGCGTCCGCGTGCGGCAGGTTGGCGACAAACTCGGCCCGCTCGTCAACGTAGACGGCGAACTTGGTCGAGGTCGATCCCGGATTAATGACCAGTATTTTGAGCGGACCAGGCGGCAAAGATCACCCCCAACGCAATTGCGTTAACCTTGTCGTCGGCGCTTTCTACCCGCGACGGAATCAGGATCGGCACCTTGGCTCCAACCACCACGTGGGCGCATTGCGAGCCCCCAACATACTTGACCGCTTTGCCAAACAGGTTGCCGGCTTCGATGTTCGGCATCACCATGCAGTCGGCATGGCCGGCCACGGGATTGCCGATCCCCTTGGCCCTGGCCGCCGACTCCAGCAGCGCATTGTCGAGCGCCAGCGGGCCGTAGACATCGGCTTCGCCAAACTCTCCGGCTGCTCCCATCTCGGTCAAAGCCCGCGCGTCCAGCGTGGATGGCATGGAGTCAGATACGATTTCGCTGGCGCTCATGATGGCGATCTTGGGGCGCGCCAGCCCGAGGCTGCGCATCACGGCAACGGCATTGTGCACGATCTGCCGCTTCTGCTCGAGCGTGGGCGCCACATTAAGACCGCCGTCGCTCATCCCTACCAGCCTGGGAACGCCGGCCAGCGTGTCTTCGTAGAGCATCACGTCACTCAGCAGATGCCCCGTTCTCAGACCGGTTATTTTGTCCAGCACGGCGCGCAACAGCTCATCGGTGCGCAGATGCCCCTTGAGAAGGATATCGACCTCTCCCGCCTGCGCCATGCGTACCGCTGTCGCGGCAGGATCGGCTGTGCCGATAAGCTCCGCCCCGGCGAGCAATTCGTCCAGACCGAGCGCCTTCGCCTGAGCACGGATCTTCTGCTCATCGCCGATCAGCACCGGGCGCGCGATCCGCAACCGCAGCGCATCGGCAGCCGCCATCAGGGCGACTTCGTCGTCCGCCACCACCACGGCAACCCGCTTGGGGCCCATACGCTGGGCGTGGCGACGGAGTTCAAAGAAACTTGTGATTGTTTCCCGCGGAGTGCACAAACCTGTGACGCACATCGGCATCTCCTCGTTCACCTCAAACAGACAGAACCGTACGGGCTACGCTCGTACGGCGAGGCAGACCCTTTCCACCGGGGGCCCCGGCAAAAACCGTGGTTGCGCTTGCCGGGGTCGAGGTATGTTTCTGCTTCATCTTACGTGCCATCGCTTGGAAGCCGATTGCCAATTTCGCGCACATTGGCCGCCGGTACGCAATAATTTACTCGATATCCAGCCAAATAATTGTGTTAAATTGCGTGCATGTTGCTGGATGAGACAGATGTCAAAATTCTGAAAATACTGCAGGCCGAAGCTCGCATCAGTAACCAGGAGCTGGCTGAACGGGTGGGTATCTCTCCCTCTCCCTGCCTGCGGCGCGTGCGGAAACTCGAGCAGGACGGAGTGATCGAGCGCTACGTGACCCTGGTGAATCCCAAAGCTGTGGGGCGGGGCCAGCAGGCCTTCGTGGAGATTCGCCTGGAGCACCAGAACCGCGCACTGACCGAGCGATTCGAGGCCGAGGTGCAGAAGTTCCCCGAGGTCCTCGAGTGCTACCTGGTGGCAGGAGAGTGGGACTACGTGCTGCGCGTGGTGGTTCCCGACCTGGAAGAGCTGCGCAACTTCCACATGAACAAGCTCGGGAAGGTTCCGGGGATCACCAACGTGAAATCCAACATCTGCATGAAGCAGGCGAAATTCTCCACTGAGCTGCCGCTGGAACTCTGAACAACAACGTTTCAGGGTTTCAGGGCTCAGAGTCTCAAGGTTTCGGAGGTGTGCACTTCGGAAACGTTGAAACTCTGAAACCTTGAAACCTTTGCTGTTATGGCGTGCTCGTCTTGTTCTGCACCTTTTCCGAACCCTGTTGCGTCTTCTTGGCGGTCTTGTTGACGCCCTGCTTGGTTTTGCTCTTGGCCTTGCCGGCCGTCTTCTTAGTGGCATTGCCCGTGTCTTTGGCCGCGCCTTTGGCCTCTGAACCTGCGTTCTTCATGTCCTGGCCGGCGCCCTGCGTCTGCGCGAAAACCAGCGGAGAGCACAACAGCGCACTCAGGATTGCGATGGTGGCAATTCTGTTCATAACAACCTCGCGATGGGAAATCTAAAAGTTTTACTTATGTACTTGGATGCGGGGGCTGTCTGGCGAGTGCGCCGGGCGAGACGGCGGGAAGCACGGGAGGAGAAATCCTGGAAGGAGGCGCAGGATCTCTTTTATTTTGATGGTGAGCGCGCCGGGATTCGAACCCGGGACCCTCTGCTTAAAAGGCAGATGCTCTACCTACTGAGCTACGCGCTCCTCTGCTCCCCAAAAACACGTCTTTATGGGAAACCCGCGGAAGAGCCGGAACTCAGGGCTCCAGCTCTTCTCGTAATTTATCACACACGGCCTGCCACCTTACCAGCTTCAGGCCCCGCCGAAGTCAGGCGGCGCGCTCGCTGAGCAGCGCTATCGCCGTGCTCATGGCTATCTCCGGCTCGGGAGCTTCGGGAAAGGGTGCGTCAGGCATTCTTTTCCAGGCGCCGCCTTCCAGCACATACACGGAGACGAAATAAGCGATGTCGGGATTCGAGTACGAGTGCCAGACCTCCAGCCTGTACCGGGTATCGGCGATGACGACCATGCCGGTCTTCACCAGCTCCCAGGCTTCCGTCACCCCGCTAAAGCGGCGATAGTTCCTAAGCGCATCCTCGGTCATTTTCCATCCTGTATTGCGAGTTGGATGTCGCAGACCGGGCGCAGGCCGCCTTGCCTGACAAATGTGGTTGGGGGACGCGGGTTATTCCCAGGTTAGCGCCGCTCAATCGAGAGCCGTTTGCCCCCAACGACATAGTCCGACCGAGCAGCACAGCGATTATCAAATGAATTTCTAGCGGTGCGGAACCTGGGGCACCCTTCAAGACCGCTGCACCAGCTTCTCCAGGGTTTCAAAGTAAGCGGGATAGGAAACAGCGGCACAGCCGGCGTCCTCGATGATCGTTTCCCCTTTGGCGCGCAGAGCGGCCACGCTGAATGCCATGGCGATGCGGTGATCTCCGTAGGAGTTCACCGTGGCGCCATGCAAGCTCTGCCCTCCGGGAATGGCCATGCCGTCTTCCCTCTCCTCTACGGTGGCTCCCATGGCGCGCAGGTTGGAAACAATGGCCGCGATCCTGTCGGACTCCTTGACGCGCAGCTCGCGCGCATCGGCAATCACCACGCCCGAGCCGGTGTAGGGCGCGATGGCTGCCAGCACCGGCAGCTCGTCGATGAGCAGGGCGGTCAGCGCGCCACGAATCTCGCAGCCCTTCAACTTGCCGCCGCGCACCTGCAGCGAGCCGGCCAACTCGCCATTGGTTTCGGCGACATGCACGAAGTGGATTTCCAGGCCGAGTTGCGCCAGTACATCGAGAATCGCCGCGCGCGTCGGGTTGAGCAGCAGGTTGTCGACCACCAGGTTTGATCCGGGGAACAGCGCCGCGGCGCAAAGGAAGAACGCGGCCGAGGAGATGTCGCCCGGCACGGAAGTCTCGATCGCCCGCAGGCGCTGCCCGCCCTCTATGCGGATTCGGTTTCCCTGCTGCTCCAGGGTGGCGCCGAAGGCGCCGAGCGCCAGTTCGCTGTGGTCGCGCGTCGGGACGGGCTCTTCGACCGATGTCGTGCCCTGCGCCAGCAGCCCGGCGAAAAGCACGCAGCTCTTCACCTGGGCGCTGGCTACCGGCAGCTTATAGTCGATGGCGCGCAGCGGACGCCGCCCGGTCGATACGCAACGGTGGCCGGTCGCCCGCGGCGCCCTCGATCGCGGCTCCCATCTGGCGCAGCGGTTCGAAGATGCGGGCCATGGGACGGCGGCGCAGCGAGTCGTCGCCCGTCATCTCGCAGGCGAACGGCTGGCCGGCCAAGATGCCGGCCAGCATGCGCATGGTCGAGCCGGAGTTGCCGCAGTCGAGCGGTTCGGATGGGGCCGCCATCGGCCCGCCGGTGATTTCGACGCGGCCTCCCTCGTGTTTGATTCGCACGCCGGCCTGCCGCAGGCAAGCCAGCGTGCTGGCGCAATCAGCGGCGGCGGAAAAGTTCTCAAAGCGGGAGCGGCCATCGGCGAGCGCGGCCAGCATGGCGTAGCGGTGGGAGATCGATTTGTCTCCCGGAAGGGCTACGCTTCCCTCGACGTTCGCCGCCGGGGTGATGACACGCCGCTCTGCGCTCTCGTTCATATTCATACAAGATACATTGTTGGGTGTACGACGAAAAACCCCGCCCTATGAACGCTCCAGCGTTGATCTGCCCAGATGTAAGGGTGTCATCTTGCCGAAAGCGCCAGCAGAGCGGTTCAACCGCGATAACAGCGATGGGGTTGGGCATCCCAGGGTATTTGAGAGGGTCATCCTGAGCGAGCCGGGGCCCCCGGCAGACGCTTCATTCGCGTCTGCTGGGGGTGGTGAAGCGAAGGATCTGCTGTTTTCATTTTCAGAAGGAAAAGCAGATCCTTCGGTCTCGCTGATACAGCGCGACCTCAGGATGACACCTCTTAATTTTAGGCGACCATTCAGTAGCACTGGCCACGAACAGTTCAACGCGCTGTCTGCTCGATGAACTGCTTGAGGATGATCCCGACCTCCGCCGGACGCTCGAAGGCGGCGCAATGGCCGGCTTTGGCTACGATCTGCAATGTGCTGTTCTTGATTCCGGCGCGCATCTTCTCCAGCTCCGCGCGCGGAATCAGCACGTCTTCAGCTCCGCCCAGGATGAGCACCGGGACGTTGATCTTGGCCAGCGTAGGCAGCGAATCGGGACGCTCAGCCATGCCGCGCTGCACGGCGGCGAGGCCTGGGGCGGTCGAGCACGCCATGGTGCGCCTGGCGGCCTCCACTAAGTCGGGCCGGTTGCGCCGGGTCGATTCGCCGAGAAGCTTCTCTATCATGCTGTCGATATACTGCTCCGGACCCTGCTGCAGAACCTGCTCGGCCACCTGCAGACGTCCGGCTTTGGCTTCGGCGTTGTCCGCGGAGGCCTTGGTATTGGCGAGCACCAGGCCGCTCACGCGCTCGCGGAATCGGCGCCAGAATTCAAACAGGATATAACCGCCGATCGAGCAGCCGATAAAAACCGCTTTGCCGACTTTCAGCTCGTCGCAGAGCCGGGCGAGGTCCTCGGCATGCTTCTGCATGGTGGCTGGCCCGTCGCCGCAACCGGATTGGCCCATGCCGCGCACGTCGGGCATGATCAGCCGATGCCGCGCGCAGAGCTTCTCCTGCAGCGGAGACCAGAATTGATGGCTCGAGGGAAATGGATGCAGCAGAACGACATTGGGGCCCTTCCCCGCCGTCTCAAAGAACAGCTCGGCATCGCTCGTGCGCAGCAGCATGCGAAATCAAGACACCTCTCGCGAAGTTCACGCCAAAAGTCCCAGAGAACACCGCGGCGGTATTGGAATGCGGCAGGCGGTGCCGGTTGGGCTTTCCGCCGTACCATACCATCTTTCCCCGCGCTTGGCAGTTACTTATTGCAGTTGTCTTTGGGGAATTACAGGCGCTCGATTGCGCGCCGGGGAACAATTGCGTGTCCAGCAGGTGTGCTCTGCGCCCCGCCCAGCGGGGAGCGGCTGGGCCTACGCAAGACGATATCCAGCAGCGTTGAATGTTTCAGCCGAACCCATTAAGCTTTGCGCCAAATCAACTGGGGGTGAGGTATGGCCACAACCCGCAAAATCATCGATTGCCGCTGGTTTCCAACCGAAAAGCCTTGCGATATCGCTATTTCCGGAAGCGAGGAGGAGGTGCTCGACATCGCCGTAGAGCATGCCGTCAACTCTCACGGACACCAGCAACTCACCCGAACTTCGCGAGCAGTTACGCTCCATGCTCCGCGACGAAGGCAAAACCCGCGCGGCCTGATCGCCGCCTGGCAACTCCAACTCGATAGCACGTAAGGGGAAAGGCGTTCGAAAGGACCCCATCCAACGCATTCGCGTTAGATGGGGTCAGATCGGACTTTATTCACTCGAAACTGCGTTCGACGGCGAGGCTACGGTGTGCCGGGACGTGCCCGCTTGCGCTCCGACTCGAGCTTCCAGATTTCCCAATTGCGGAAATAGGAACTCACTGCCGCCGGGACGTTCTCTCCGGGCGCCATGAACCTGATAGGACGGCCGAAGGTCATGGCCTGCGCCTGCAGCTTGGCGTTGATCTGCAGATAGACACTGCGACCGACCACCTGCGGCAGGTCGTTGGCGACCAGCACGCCGCCGTGTCCCCGCATCAGCAGAGCCGAACTCCTGCCGAGCACGCGCGCCAGCGCCTGCCCCAGAGCATGGTTCTGCACCAGCATGGTGTTCTTGTCGGCGGGAGTGCGGAAGTCGGCGATCTCGTAGATGGGCACGCCGTCTTCCATGAAGAGCGACATGTGATACATGGGACGCAGCTCGA
Source organism: uncultured Acidobacteriota bacterium (assembly GCA_963791145.1). Classification (GTDB taxonomy): domain Bacteria; phylum Acidobacteriota; class Terriglobia; order Terriglobales; family Acidobacteriaceae; genus CAWBRT01. Next base: position 387,903 of record CAWBRT010000011.1, read on the forward strand.
TACCGGTGTCGCCAAATGGGATCAGTTCCGGCGAATGCGAGTGCACGATGGCCTTCACGTCAGGCCGCGCTTTGTAGATCTCGCCATGAATGAAGCGCTCCGCATAGCTCACGCGAGTGTCGCCGCCCACCGGGTTGCTGTCCAGGTCGAAGGTCATGATGTCGGCGGCGGTCACCAGGCCCGGCGCCATGGAACGGGCCAGAAAATACTGGTTGGGATTTTCCGGATTACGGATGCTGACATGGCCGTATCCGTCCACCACCTCTTTGTCGGCAAGGATATGGTTGGCTGTCACCAGATCGTTCACGGCTGCATTCTTCTCCCCCGGGGCGCCCGCGCCCCACATGGTTACGCCTGCCAGCAGTACAAGCGCGATCAAGATCGTCCCGGCACGAGACGACCGCCAATGATTCAGGAGCATCGCAAGGCCCTCCTCGGCTGCCAGATGACATTCGGTTGCGGCTGATTACGATACCAGCTTTAGCTTGGCTGTACAATCGAAGGCGTATTCCAGACTACTTGCTTGGCAGTCTCCGGAGCTGAAATGAATTTCAAGACCACAGATCTTTGCGACGAATTCGAGCAGAAAGGGTTGCGCGTACTGGCGCCCGTCTTTCGCGATTTCGGCGGCCGCATCAGTTTTCATGGAGCGGCGGTAACCATCAAATGCTATGAAGATAACTCGCGCCTCAAGGAGCTGAGCTTCACCCCCGGGGCCGGGAAGGTACTGGTCGTCGATGCCGGGGGTAGCTCCCGCTGCGCCGTGCTGGGCGACGTGATCGCCGGCGACTACACCAAGAACGGCTGGGAGGGCATCGTGCTGTTCGGGTACGTGCGCGATACGGCGGAGCTCGCCAAGCTGAAAATCGGGGTCAAGGCCGTGGGCGTCAACCCGTGCCGCTCGAGCAAGCGGTCCGAGGGACAGACTAATATTCCGGTCGAGATCGGCGGGCAAATCTGTAACCCCGGAGATCACGTCTGGGCGGACGAGGACGGAGTCATCATCCTCAATGAGAAAGTTCCCGCCAAGTAATTTCCGAGGCTCAATCGCTCGTGTCCGGCAGCGCCTCTTCGGGAGCTGCCGGAGTGCGGGCCGACGGCATTGCCTGCTAACCTCGGCTGGCCGCGATTCCCCTCGGCACCAGGCCACTCCCCCTAACGACAGCACGCTCACCAAGACCGGGAACCACACCTGCGAAACCCAGGGCACGGGAATCAGAAACAGCAGATCGAAATCCCGCAGCGATGACGGCCATCCCAGCATCGCCCACAGCCCGGCGTAATAGGTGAGGTCCCAGGCGGCGAAGGACCAGAGAAAGCAGGCCCAGCGCTCCTTCGCTCTGCGGCGCGGTGAGCAGCGCGACACGTGAGCAGCATGACCATGGTTGCTGCCTCACGGCAAAGCTCGACCGTGAGCAGCCGGCGGGGAAACTGCGCCAGAGAAGCGATTATCTGCTGATAGGTTTCCGGCGCCAGCTGGGAGGCAGCTTGCGCGCCCGAGGGCGTAAGTCCGGCCCGCAGATACACCACGACAGCAGCTTCAACAAAACCGAAGGCAATGCCGAACGCGAGAAGGCACAAGAGCCGGCGCCAGCTTAATCTCAACCCGCTGCGTCGCCAGCTTAAAAACGAAAGCGCCGGCACCAGGATCAACAGATTGACCCACCAGGGCTGCGCCCATAATGAAAAACCACTTGCCATGGGCAAATATTTTAGTGCACTTCAGGGTTGCTGTGGGCACGGAGGCATTTAAGATTTTTGATTTTCGATTTTTGATTGAGGAATTTAAAGGGTAGCCGCTGGTCTGCCGAGCATTTCGGAAATCTGAAATCGAAAATCAATAAATCTTAAATGTCCTGGCTGAGCTCCAGGATGCGCTGCGCCTTGGCAAAGACCGGCGGGTCGACCAGTTTGCCGTCGACGAAGACGTAGAAAGAGCCGTCTTTTTCCGCCTGGCGAAAGGCATCGACTACCTTCCTCGCGAACGCCACCTCCTGCGCGGAGGGCGCGAAGACCTTGTGTACGATCGCGATCTGCGAAGGATGCGCCAGTCCCTTGCCATCAAAGCCGAGCTCCTTGATGAGCTCGGTCTCCGCCGCCAAGCCCTCATCGTCGTTGAGGTCGAGAAAGGCGCCGTCGATCGCCTTGATGCCGGCGGCTCTGCACACCGTAACCAGATGAGAGCGGGCGTAAAGCAGTCCGAGCTCCAGGCCGCGGGTGCTGCGGGCAGTCTTCATGTCGGTGGTGTAGTCTTCCACGCCGATGCCGAGGCCGATGACCCGCTCGCTGGCCTTGGCGATCGGGTAAGCATTGATCATCCCTAAAGCGGATTCGATCGAGAGAATGACCTTGACGGTGCCGCGCGCGATTCCGTGCTCGAGTTCGAGCGACGCGATCAGCCGATCCATTTCCTGCACTTCTTCCACCGTGTTGCATTTTGGCATGCGAATGAGATCGGGCTTGACCTTCACCATGGCGCGCAGATCATCCACTCCAAACGGCGACTGCCAGGAGTTGATGCGCACCCCGATCAGTTTATTCGCGGGCCTCGCTTGTTGAAGCGTGCATGCCACCATCTCGCGCGCCTTCGCCTTCTCCGAGATGGGAACCGTATCTTCCAGGTCCAGCACGATACAGTCGGCCGCGCACTCCAGGGCTTCGGTTATCTTCGCCTGTATGTTTCCCGGAACCCACAGCAAACTCCGCATCGGATTCGCCATATTCGCTCCCGGAGCAGCCTTTAGTTGCGGAAATCCGGCCTTACTGTTTGCCTTCTGAGGAGTACTGGTTGCGCCCGTATTGCTCTTGCCCGAGCGCGGCAGCTGCATGTCCCCACTGTGCGGATTGGGAGTACCCGGCGGAGGCATGCTCATGCCACCGTGAGGATTCTGCGTGGGAGGCATGGACATACCGCCATGCGGACTTGATCCGCCGGAAGTAGCCATCGAGCCTCGCGGCATGCAGGTAACGCGTCCGCTTTCGGCAACCCGCAGCTCCGCCGCGCACGGCCCGCTCTTGACTTCGGCGGGCTTGCCGGCCGGCGATTGTTCCGATTGCAGGGAGAAGAGCTTCCCTTCGCGGTTCCCTGCTACGCCGACGGTCAACCCCGGCATTTCATAGGCTACGAAGAAGGGACGCTTGCCCTGTGCCGCTTGCATGGCGCAGTTACTGGCGTTGCGCGTGGCATCCGGCGCTCCCTGCGGCTGGTATTTCACTCGCCCGCAATCGCTGGCGCCGTCGCCGGACAGTTGCTGCAGCTTCTGCGTCACCGCGTCGCCGGAGCTGCTGGAAGGCGCGGCCGGGGGAGCCGCAGAGGATGGTGCTGCAGACGACTGAGCTGCAGAGGCAGGAGGAGGCGAGGAGCTCTGGCAGCCGACGAAAGAGGCGGCTGTCGTCATGACCAGAATGAGACACATTTTCCGCATAGCTGTTTCATTGTAAACGAAATAAGCGCCGGGCAATTTGTCGCCGGCTGATCCTCCCGCGCCCTTGAGGCGCCCCTATGACTCTTGCTGCCGAAGAGGGTGTTTCTTTTGCGACGAGGCTCACAACAACAGCGTGAGCCTCATCACAGCGCCGGTCGCGTTGAGGCCTCACAATTAACCAACTTGTCGTGGGGGAGGTATTCGTGCCTTTTAAGGTGGACGGTGAACTGGAATCGAAGTTCGTAGCCAAAGCCAAGACTGTTCTCAAGCCAGCCGGGGCCCTGCTGTTCCGGCAGGGAGAGTCGGTCAACGGCCTTTACATCCTCAAGACCGGCAGGGCTCGCATGACGCTGCGCTCGACCAACGGTCATGTTCATTTCGAAGAGATGGTTGAGCCCGGCGGCTTGCTCGGCTTGCCGGCGGCGATCAGTGGCAATCCGTACAGCCTAACGGCAGAGGTGATCGACGACGCTGAGTTGAGCTTTCTCACTCGCCAGGAGCTGGTCGGTCTCATGCAGGACGACATCAGGCTGTCGATGAGGCTGGTTGAGCTGCTGAGCAAGGAAGTGCGGGCCATGCGCGAGATCATCGCCAAGCCAACCGCCGCCGGCGCTGATTGATGCGGGCGCGGAGGAGCAAGAGCTCCTCCGAATTCAGGGTCGTCTATCACGGGAACTGCCGCCGCGTCCTCAGCGAATGCCGAGTTCGGATTTCGCTGCGGACGCGAAGCAAGTGAGAGCAGATGCAGCTTCCGCACGAGAACCCGTACACCATCTTGACCGCCATCGTGGCTCCGGCCATTCTGACCAATGCCTGCTCGGTGCTCTGCATGGCCACCGGCAATCGCGTGGCGCGAGTGGTGGACCGAACCCGCACCGTCGCAGCCGAATTGTCAGCGATTGAACCTGAAAATCCGGACTACGACGTGCGCATTCGCCAGATGGAACGGCTTCGCGTCCGTAATCACCTTCTCTATCAGGCGCTCCGCCTGCAATATGCCGCCCTGGGAAGCTTCACCGCTTCCGCCATAATTTCCGTTCTCGGGGCAGCGCTGGTGTACTACGGCAGTACCTTCGCCTTCCACACCGTAGCCGCGATAGCACTCGCCATAGGATCGTTCTCGGTCGCTGCCCTCATAGGCGGATGCGTATATATGGTCCGCGAGACGCGACTGGCGATGCAGAACCTGGCCGAAGAGGCTGGGCTGGCCGCGGCCAGCCATGGCCGGGGCGAGTCGCCGGCCAAGTTCCTGCGCTAGGGCGCAGAGAAAAATGAAATTTGTTCCCCGTCGTTGTTCGTCTTTGTATCCAAAGCCGGCCCTAGACTGCTGTGCGCCGATTCGACATTCCCCCAAATCGGATTCGCCTCCGTAGGGCCGGTCGAAACCATCGCTCAAAACCGGCCGTAGCCTCACCCGGTTTACAATTGCGGCGCAGCCTTCGACTCGTGATGGCAGGAGCATTCTCGTGAAGCAGGACGCCTCCCGTCCCAACATGGACGAGTATCTGATGGGCATCGCCATGGCGGTGCGCGCGCGCGCCAGTTGTATCGGCAACCGGGTGGGCGCCCTCATCGCCAAAGACCGCCGCATCGTCTCCACCGGCTACAACGGCACAGCGCGTGGCATGCCTAATTGCCTCGAAGGAGGCTGCCTGCGCTGCGCCAACCGCGAGTTGCACCTTCCCGGAACCGATTACGATCTCTGCATCTGCGTGCACGCCGAGCAGAATGCGCTGCTGGCCGCCTCCCGCTTCGGTATCGCCGTCGAGGGCGGAACGCTCTACACGACCATGCAGCCCTGCTTCGGCTGCATCAAGGAAATGCTGCAAGCGGGCATCGACAGGGTCTTTTACCTGCACGAGTGGAAGCATCCCGACGACGCTTATCGCACCGAGTACGAGAAGCTGCAAAACCATTTTCCTGGGGGAGTTCTAAAGCTGGAGATGGAGGATCCTGACTCCGCCTGGGCCGTTTCCACCCGCCGTACGGAGACAAAGCCCTAACGAACTACTCGAACTGCTCGGTCGGAAGTTGGCTAACTGAAGCCTCCGCCTTTTGCTTCCAGGCCGCCGCCGCAATGATGATGGCAGTAATCTGGATCAACAACACTAGGATTACGCATGCCGTCCACCCCCCGAAGCGCCACACATAGCCGGGCAGAACTCCCGCCAGGCTTCCCCCGAGGTAGTAGAAGGCGACGTACAGACCGGCTGCGGAAGCGCGCTCGCCCGCCGGCGCTGCCGTTTGCAGGTAGCTCGAGGCGGAGCACTGGCAGATGAAAACCCCGGTGCAGCACAGCACCAACCCCACCAGGATCACCCAGGCCGAGTGCACCAGGGTAAGCGTCACGCCCACTATGGCAACCAGCATCGCCACGATCAAGCCCAAGCGGGAGCCCACTTTGGAAATCCACGTTCCACCGAATGGAGTCACCACCAATCCGACCAGGTAGACCACAAACAGGTAGCTCAGTTGCGCCGGGTTCCAGAAGTAGGGGGCGTCGGCCAGAACGAAGTTTATGTAGGTGAAGATAGCCGCCAGCGAGAACAGCACGTTGAATCCAACCGCATAGGTGGCGACAAGCTGCGGATTGCGGAGATGTTGCAGGGTACGGCCATGCAGGGAGGCCGGGGTGGCGCGCTGCAGTCCCTGGCTGTCGGGCGGCAGCCAGCGCAGGACGATCAGGGCGAAGATAAGGTCCAGAACTCCGATCATCACAAACCCGATCCGCCAGCTCGGAGCGATCCCGGGAATCACGGTGTGCGTGCTGCTGTAACCCACCAGCACGCGCCCGATAAAGCCGCCCAGAACTGTACCGCTCACGTAGTAGGACACGACTTTGACTACGTTCCAGGCAGGCCACTCCTCGGTAATGTAGGCGACAACAACCCCAAAGACTCCGGGGATGACAAGCCCCTGCAGGAATCGCCACATAATTAGGGCATTCAGCGAGCCGGACGTCGCTGTCAGCATGGTCGGAAAGGCCAGCAGCGTCATGGCGTACAGGATGACCCGTTTGCGTCCCAAGCGCTCGGCCAGCAGGCCGCAAAAAGGTGCGGAAAATACCACGCCAATCATTGTGGCGCTTACGGTCATGCCAACGGCCGACTTGGAAGCCGAAAACAACTCCGCAAACAGGGGAAGAATCGGTTGCGTGGCGTTGAGATTCAGGAAGGCGCCAATGCCCGTAAGCACCACCGCCACCGCCGCCCCAATCCCGGGAGAGCTCTCCGGCTGAGACAGTCCGGATGGCCCTCTGCTATTACCAGGTTGCGTTTGGTGGACCTTAGGGAGCCCAGTGCCAGGAGCATTCTGTGCAGCCGGCGGGCCGCTGGTCTCCTGCCGTACCAACGCGGCTTGCGGGCACAAGCCCCAGCGGGCGCTCCGTTTAATCCAGCCGGGGCCAGATTCCCTGTCCATCCTCTGATCTTGGCACGGATCACGCTTTCGCGCCAACGGCGGCGCGATTCAGGGCTGGCCGATTACAAATCCGCGCTTGTGGCGGATACCCCTAAGGTGTTTCGTGGCTCCTCCAGATAAGTAAAAACACTTGTATTTCCGGCCACGTTCCTGTATACAGGGCCGGGTAAGGGGTCTATTTCAAGGCGGCCGTGATGGTCTCTGGAAAGCAGGGATTCGGAGCCATTGCCTGCGGCTCGACGGGACCCACCGCAACTTGAGTCGAGTTCTCGCACGCCACCGGCCCGCTAGGCGCTTGTTCAGCTCGCCTGCGGGGACCAAACCCTAAAGCTAGAGCGTAGCGAAAGGAGAAAGCTTATGGCAATCACCAGGCGTGGTTTCGTCATTGGCGCGCTAGCGACGCCTTCGCTGGCCATGCTAAGCCGCTCCGCCTTCGCAGTTCCCGCGAAAGACCTCAAGATTTCTCACCAGTTTCCGAGTGCAACCGGCACGGAAGGCGATTTCCGCGACCGTCTCTGCCGCCGCTTCGCCGAGGAAGTCAAGAAGCGAACCAACGGCCAGTTGACAGCCACGGTTTATCCAGGCGCGTCCTTGATGAAGACCAATGCACAGCTCAATGCCGTGCGCCGGGGCGCGCTCGATATGTCGCTGTATCCCGATCTCCTATTCCGGAGGCGAAATTCCGGAGCTCAACATCGGGCTGATGCCGGGCATCGTGACCTCGTACGAGCAGGGCATGGCATGGAAAAACTCCGAGGCCGGCAAGCTGCTCTCAGACGTCCTTTACGAAAAGGGCGCCATGTTCGTGAGCTGGATCTGGCAGGCGGGCGGAGTGGCCAGCCGCAACAAGGGGTTAGTGGAACCCGAGGATGCCAAGGGCATGAAGGTCCGGGGCGGCAGCCGCGAGATGGATATGGTGCTCAAGGAGGCCGGAGCTTCCGTGATGTCTCTGCCCTCGAATGAAATCTACCAGGCAGTGCAGACCGGCGCCCTGGATGCAGCCATGACTTCCTCGACCAGCCTGATCTCCTTCCGCCTGGAGGAGGTCGCCAAACACCTTACGACCGGCCGCGGCAAGGCATACTGGTTCATGCTGGAACCGCTGCTCATCTCCCGCGACATCTTCCAGAAGCTGCCCAAGGATATGCAGTCGATCGTGATGACCGTGGGGACCGAGTTGGAAAAGTTCGGCACCGATGCCGCCAAGGCCGACGACCAGGCTGTGGCCAAGGTTTACCAGAGCCACGGCGCAAAAATCTATGATCTCTCCGCCGCTACCGTGAAGAAATGGCAGAACATCGCTCGCAACACGGCATGGAAGGACTATGCCGCCAGAAGCGAACGTTGCGCGCGTCTGCTGAAAGCCGCGGAGAAGCTCGTATGAGCCAAACCCAGGAACAGATCCTGATCACTAAATCTCGCAAAGAAGCCGCTATGAGCCATGGGCCTAGCCTGGAAGTGGTGAGCAAAGATAAGGCCGCAGAGAGTGGAGTCCTGGCCACACTTACGCGGATCATGGATCGCATCAACCAGGAGATCATGCGGTTGGGGACGCTGGCTTTGCTGGGCGCCGCCTGCATTCTCACCTACAGCGTGCTGACCCGTTATTTCCTGAAGATCTCCACCGACTGGCAGGATGAGTGTTCGGTCTTCCTGCTGGTCGGCTCAATTTTCATGTGCAGCGCCTACGTGCAGTCCTACCGCGGGCACATCGGCATTGAAGCCCTGGCCAGCATTCTGCCGGCGAGCGTGAACCGCGTGCGGCGTTTCGTGGTTGATGTTCTGGGATGCGCCTTCTGTGCTTTCTTCTCCTGGAAGTCCTGGGCGATGTTCTACGAGGCCTGGTCGGAGAATCAAACCACCTCGTCAACCTGGGCTCCGCCGTTGTGGATTCCCTACGGACTGCTAGCCGTGGGCATGACGCTCCTCTCATTGCAATTGCTGTTGCAGATTCCCACCCATTTCTTGCGGCAGAGGAAGGCTTCATGAGCGTCGGAGAAATCGGTATTCTCTACGGAGTTGTCACCCTGGTGGTCATGTTTACCGGGATGCCGATCGCCCTTTCGCTGGGCGCGGTCGCGGTCGCCTTCATGTACATCTTCATGCCCGGCGCCGCCCTCGACACGATTACGCAGAACGTCTATGAGGAGATGGCGAGCATCACCTTGCTCTCCATACCGCTGTTCATCTTAAAAGGGCAGGCGATAGGCAAGTCCCGCGCCGGAGCCGATCTGTATGCGGCCATTCACGCCTGGATGCACAAGATTCCGGGCGGCCTGGGCATCGCCAACGTCTTTGCCTGCGCCCTGTTTGCCGCCATGGCGGGCTCCAGCCCGGCGACCGCTTCGGCCATCGGCAGCGCGGGAATTCCCGAGATGCGGCAGCGCGGCTACTCCGGCGGATTCGCTGCCGGCCTCATTGCCGCCGGCGGCACCCTGGGCATCCTGCTGCCGCCGTCGATCACCATGATCCTCTATGCGGTGGCAGCGGAGCAGTCCCTTGGGCGGCTATTTCTGGCCGGTATCGGGCCGGGGCTCTTGCTGGTGACGCTGTTCTCCATCTACGCGATGTTCCGGTACAAGGCCGAGTATAAGAAGGCGCTTGCCCTTTACGAGAGTGGCGGCCAGAAGTCCGCGTATCTGAAGGAGGAGAATTTCACAGGCCGGCAAAAGATCAGAATGCTGGCCAAGGTGCTGCCCTTCGTGATTCTGCTCACCGGCGTCATGGTCGCGCTCTACGGCGGCTATGCCACGCCCTCGGAAACCGCCGGCCTGGGCGCGCTGCTGGCGCTGGCGCTGATCGCCATCGTCTACCGCACCTGGCGTCCCAAGGACGTCAAGATCATCTACGCCAGTACCCTGAAGGAATCGACCATGCTGATGTTCATCATCGGCATGTCGCTCCTCTACTCCTACGTGATGAGCTACCTGCACATCAGCCAGTCGGCGGCCGAGTGGATCGTGGCCATGCACCTGTCCAAATGGATCCTGCTGGCGGCGATTCTGGTCTTCGTGGTGGTGCTCGGATTCTTCTTGCCTCCGGTGTCGATCATCCTGATGACCGCGCCCATTATCCTGCCGCCGCTGAAGACGGCGGGGTTCGACCTGGTCTGGTTCGGGGTGGTCATGACGGTGGTGATGGAAATGGGACTCATACATCCGCCGGTCGGGCTCAACATATTCGTCATCAAGAACGTTGCTCCCGACATTCCCCTGAAGGACATCATCTGGGGGACCTTGCCCTTCGTTGTCCTGATGGCGGTTGCGGTGGTGATACTCTGCACCTTCCCGGGCATAGCAATGTGGTTCCCCAACGCTGTCCAAGGTGCCGGCAAGGAAGCAGTGGCGTTGCTAGGTAGATAAGGGCCTGGTGGATGAGGCCCGCGTCACCTGACGGCAGAGCTACGCGCGATCTGCCCGCGGCCAAAGATATCAAGTGCCTGACCGAGGCTTGCGGTGGGGCTATAATTCCGCAGGAAAAGTTCCGGAATTAGCAAGTGCCTGGTTGCCCGCATTCAGAGCCCAATTCTGAATGCGGGCACAGCGATATTTTTGCATTTGCAAAGCGACAAATCTCGGCGATTCTATAGTTTTCATCGCGGTTCCACTCATATCAGAGAAGGTGAGGGAGGGTATTTATGACGATAGCTACTGCTCAGCCGAAAGTTTGGGATACCCAGGTGCGCAACTACCGTGCGCGGCTCAATCGTGCCGCGTCGCTGGCGCGCGGCAAGGAGGTCGCAGCCAAAGACATCGTCGCCCTGCTGGAAGCCGTCATCGAGCCTGGTGACCGTCTCTGCATGGAAGGCAACAACCAGAAGCAGGCCGACTTCCTCGCCAAAGCCTTAGTCCAGACCGACGTGAACCGGGTCTGCGACCTGCATCTGGTGCAGTCCGTGCTCGCCTTGCCGGAGCACGTGCAGGTGATCGAGCGCGGCCAGGTGAGACGCCTGGATTTCTCCTTCTCAGGACCGCAAGGGCAGCCGCTGGCTAAGCTGGTCGAGCAAGGAAAGATCAAGATCGGCGCTATTCATACCTATCTGGAACTTTATTCCCGTTATCTGCTGGACCTCACGCCCAAAGTAGCGCTGATCGCCGCCCGCGCTGCCGACCGCCAGGGCAATCTCTACACCGGTCCCAATACCGAAGACACGCCTGCCATCGTCGAGGCCGCCAGCTTCAAGAGTGGCGTAGTAATCGCCCAGGTGGATGAAGTTTTAGACCGGCTGCCGCGCGTGGATGTTCCCGCTGATTGGATCGATTTCTACGTCAAGGCGCCGACACCGCACTACACCGAACCGCTGTTCACGCGCGATCCGGCAGCCATCACCGAGATGCAGATTCTGATGGCCATGCTGACCATCAAGGGCTTCTACGCCGACTATGGCATTCGCAGCCTGAACCACGGGATCGGCTTTGCCACGGCGGCCATCGAGCTGCTGCTGCCAACCTATGCGGCGGAGCTGGGACTGAAGGGCAAAATCTGCACCCACTGGGCGCTCAATCCGCACCCCACGATGATTCCCGCCATCGAGGCCGGGTTCGTCGAGTCGATACACGCCTTCGGCTCGGAGGTCGGCATGGAGAAGTACGTAGCCGCGCGTCCGGACATCTTCTTCTGCGGCCGCGATGGCTCGCTACGCTCCAACCGCGCCTTTTGCCAGGCCGTCGGTCACTATGCCTGCGATTTGTTTATCGGCGCGACCTTGCAGATCGACTTGGCGGGCAACAGCTCGACGGCCACCAAGGGTCGCATCACCGGCTTTGGCGGAGCTCCCAACCTGGGCGGCGATGCCCGTGGGCGCCGCCACGCCTCCGATGCCTGGCTGCGCGCCGGACGCGAAGCAGCGCCGAACGCAAGCATTCCGCGCGGGCGCAAGCTGGTGGCACAGATTACCGAAAGCGGGCGCAAAGTTACCCAGCCGGCATTCGTCGAGCGATTGGATGCCTGGGATCTGGCCGCTTCGGCCAAGATGGAGTTGCCACCGGTGATGATCTACGGCGAAGATGTCTCCCACATCATCACCGAGGAGGGTATCGCCAACCTCTTGCTTTGTCGGACGCCGGAGGAGCGCGAGCAGGCGATTCGCGGTGTTGCCGGAACAACCAAGGTCGGATTGGGGCGCGACAAGCAGATGGTCGAGAACCTGCGCGACCGCAAGGTAATCCGCCGTGCGGAGGACATTGGCGTGGACAAACGGCAGGCTACGCGCGATCTGCTGGCGGCCAAGAGCATCAAGGAGCTGGTCGAGGCTTCCGGCGGACTCTACGATCCACCGGCGAAATTTCGCAATTGGTGAGAAGAACCTTTGGTGGCCCACATTTAGGACGCAGTCCTAAATGTGGGGACTTTGGTTTTCGCCCACAATTTTGAACTGCAAACCGCTTTCAAGAAGGGTCATCCTGAGGTCGAGCAAATTTTGCGAGACCGAAGGATGACACCTCAAGGTAATTGTTCAGTTCGACGGGCGCTAAATCGTGGGGAACGGCGAGCCGGCGCCGTAGTCAAGATCGAAGCCGAGCTGCAGTTTGGCGGCTTCCGACATGCGCGCCGGCGTCCATGGCGGATTGAATACCACGTCGACGTGGACTTCTTTCACCTCGGGCAGGCGTGAGAGCTTGCATTCCACGTCCGCTTTCAGCACGTCGGACATGCCGCAGCCCGGAGCCGTAAGCGACATCTCAATGTCAATCCGCTTCCCTCCCTGCTCCAGGTCAGAGATGTCGCAGTCATAGATCAACCCCAACTCGACAATGTTTACCGGAATCTCGGGATCGAAGACGGTCTTCAATTGCTCCCAGACCATCTGCTCGCTGAAGCTCTGCTGCCCGGCCGGCTTGGCGCCCGCCTGCGGGGAGAGGCCGAGCGCATCCGCATCCTGCTCATCGATGCGGAACATGTAGCCACGCTGATCCGTAACCGTGCAGCTCCCTCCCAGTGATTGCACGACGCGAACGGTCGAGCCTTGCGGCAGCGTTTCGCGAACGCCATTGGGAATGCCGATTGCGGGGCACTGTCTGGTCAGTTTGATTTCGGTGTTTGTTTCCATACGCTGAACTCCGCTTCGCCACCCGCCCGAAGCACAGGGCTATTCCGTTGTCACCGGCTGCTGTTTCCCCTGCAGGGCTGCCTGCAGCGTGTGCCAGGCGAGGGTGGCGCATTTCACTCGCACCGGAAATTCCGACACCCCGGAAAAGACCGCCAGCTTGCCCAACTCGTCCCCATCGCCGTTTCCGGATTTCCCTTCGGTCACGAGCCGATGAAAGCGGGCGAACAGCTTTTCCGCCTCGGCCCGGCTCTTGCCCTTGATGGCCTGCGTCATCATCGAAGCCGAGGCCTTGGAGATGGCGCAGCCCGAACCCTGGAAACCGGCATCGCGGATCGAATCACCTTCCACTTCGAGGTATACGGTGAAATGATCGCCGCACAGCGGGTTGTATCCCTCGGCCTTCAGGTTGGTGTTCCGCGGCTCGCGGTAGTTTCGCGGAGCCTTGCTGTGCTCGAGGATCACTTCCTGGTACAGCTCGCGCAGATCGGCCATCAGGCGAAGACCTCCCGCACTTTGTGCAGCCCGTTCACCAGGGCATCGACCTCCTCCTCGGTGTTATAGAGCGCGAAGGAAGCGCGCGCAGTAGCTGGAATGCCAAAGCGCTGCATCACCGGCTGGGCGCAGTGATGGCCGGTGCGTATGGCGATTCCCTGCTCGATCGAGGATGGTGCCGATGTCGTGCGGATGCACATCCTCCATCACGAACGAGAGTACGCCCGCCTTATCCTGGGCGGTACCGACCACGCGCAACTCCGGAATCTCCGCGATCGCCTCAGTCGCATACGTCAGCAGCTCGTGCTCATGCGCAGCTACCTTGTCGATGTCGACTCCGCTCAGGTAGCTGACGGCGCAACCCAAGCCGATGCCGCCGGCGATGTGCGGCGTTCCCGCCTCGAACTTGTAGGGAAGCTTGTTGTAGATCGTCTTCTCGAAGGTAACGGAGCTGATCATGTCGCCCCCGCCCTGGTAGGGAGGCATGGCATCCAGCAGCACCGCCTTGCCGTAGAGGACGCCGATTCCGGTGGGGCCGTACACCTTGTGTCCGGAGAAGACGTAGAAATCGCAGTCGAGGGCTTGCACATCGACCGCCAGATGCGGCACTGCCTGAGCGCCATCGACTAACACCGGAACACCTTGGCGGTGCGCCAGTTCGATCATGCGCGCCACCGGATTGACCGTGCCGAGCGCGTTGGAGACGTGAGCGACGGCCAGAAGACGGGTCCGCGGTCCAAGCAGCTTTTCAAATTCTTCCCAGATGAGTTCGCCGCTGTCGGTGATGGGGATGACCCGAAGCTTCGCGCCCTTTTCCTCGCACAACATCTGCCAGGGCACGATGTTGGAGTGGTGCTCCATGGCGGTGATCAGGATTTCGTCGCCGGCGCCAACCTTGGTACGGCCATAAGTTTGGGCGACGAGGTTGATACCCTCGGTGGCGCTGCGCACAAAGATGATCTCGCTCGGATCAGCCGCGTTCAAAAAATGTTGTATGGTGGAGCGTGCCGCCTCATATTCGCCTGTCGCTTGCTGGGAGAGGAAGTGCACGCCGCGATGAATGTTGGAATTCTCCTGCTCGTAGTAACGCCGCAGCGCATCGATTACCGCCGTGGGCTTCTGCGAAGTAGCCGCATTGTCCAGGTAGACCAACTTCTTGCCACGAACCTGGCGGCGCAGGATAGGGAAATCTGCCCGGAGACGTTCGACATCGAAGACTCCGGCCGCTCTGCGCGGCACTGCTTCGAGTCGAGATGCTTCCGGCCATCTTTTGGGCAGGGCTGTCATGCAATCTCCTCCCAGGTTGATCGGAGGTCGCCGGCAGATGTCGGCGCCGGAACCGCGACCTCGCGCACCAGGGGCGCAGCCATGTGGAACAGGCGCTCGTTCATCATGCGCTCGATGTGGCGGCGCAGCGGTTCTTCCTTCATTCGCGCCACGCACTCGCTGGCGAAGGCCAGCAGCAGCAGCGTGCGCGCCGACGCTCAGTCGATGCCGCGCGAGCGCAGATAGAAGAGCGCGTCTTCATCGATCTGGCCGATGGTCGCGCCGTGCGTGCACTTCACGTCGTCGGCGTAGATCTCCAGCTGCGGCTTGGTGTCGATCTGCGCGTGAATCGGAGAGCAGCAGGTTGCGATTGGTCTGCTTGGCGTCGGTCTTCTGCGCGTCCTTGTGGACGATGATGCGGCCGTGAAAGACCCCGTGCGCGCGGTCGTCAAGAATGCCATTGTAGAACTGGCGGCTGCCGCAGTGCGGGCTGGCGTGCTCCACCAGCATGTAGTTGTCCAGGTGCTGCGTCGCGCCACCCACGAACAAGCCGTTGATGAGGCAGTCGCCGCCTTCGCCCGCCAGCACCGGGTGAACGTTGTTGCGCACCAGCGCCCGCCCATCAGCACGGAATGCGAGGCGACATTGGCGCTGCGTCCCTGCTGGATGCGCAGCGTGGAAACATTGAACGCCTGCTCGATGCTCGCGCTCCAGCATGTAATGCGAGACCACGGCGCTGTCGCCCGCCAACAGCTCGGTAGCGGAATTCGAAAGCGTAGGCGCGGCGTCCGCATGGGGAAACGAAACGTAATCTTCCACGACCGATAGCTGGCTGCTTTCCTCGGCGACGATCAGGTTGCGGGGATGCGTCACAGTGGGAACGCCGGCGTCCACCGTCACGAAGAGCAGCGTGGATGGGAGCTTCCAGCACCACGCCGCGCGCCACATGCACGTAAGCTCCATCTTCAGCGAAGGCGGTGTTCAGCGCGGCGAACGAATCCCGCTCCGATGTTCAGATAGCGGCCCAGGTGCGGCTCGAGCGCCGAGGGATTCAGCGCCAGCTTACGCGCCAGGCTGTCGACCTCGACCCCGGCCGGAAGCCGCGAAAATCGAAGACAGCTTGGGCGAGAAGCGCCCGTTGACGAAAACAAGCTGGCAGGCCGCGCCCGGAATGCGCCACGGGGCGATATCAGCCGCGCTGAGTCCGCCGTCCTGCGCGGGGCCGTGGCGGGCAACCGAAAGGGAGTGCGTGCAATTTCCGAGATGTTGGTGAAGCGCCAGTCCTCGTCGCGGGTGGTGGGAAAGCCCGCCTGGCAGAAACGCGCGAAGGCCCTCTGCCGCAACTCCCGCAGCCATGGCAATTCCCGGCCGGCGGCGGTCTTCTCGAATTCGCCGAAACTCGGTCAGGTAATGCTGCAGCTCGAAATGATGCGTTACCGTAGTCAAATCGTTCTCCCGGCTCTGCCTTACGCGGCAGGCGCGCTCTGCTTCTCTTGTCCTTCCGCTGCTCCGTAGCCTTTCTCTTCCAGCTCCAGCGCCAGCTCGGGACCGCCGGAGCGGACGATGCGGCCATCTACCAGCACGTGCACCGTGTCGGGAACGATGTAATTCAACAGGCGCTGGTAGTGGGTCACCACGAGGAAGGAGCGCTCGGGGCCACGCATAGCGTTCACGCCGTTAGCCACGATCCGCAAGGCATCGATGTCGAGCCCGGAATCCGTTTCATCCAGCAGCGCCAAGGTCGGCTGCAGGACAGCCATCTGCAGGATCTCGTTGCGCTTCTTCTCGCCGCCGGAGAAACCCTCATTGACGGAGCGGTTCATGAGCTTCTCGTCCATCTCCAGCAGCTTGAGCTTCTCGCGAAACATGGGCAGAAAGTCCATGGCGTCCATTTCGTCTTCGCCGCGATACTTGCGCACCGCGTTCAAGGCCGAGCGCAGCAGATACGCGTTGCTGATCCCGGGAATCTCCACCGGATACTGAAAGGCGAGGAAGAGTCCTTCGCAGGCGGCCTCCTCAGGTTTCATGGCGAGCAGGTCTTTGCCTTTGAACAGCACCTCGCCCTGGGTGACCTCATAGTTCTCACGCCGCGCCAGCACTTGCGCCAGCGTGCTCTTCCCGGACCCGTTCGGGCCCATGATCGAGTGCACCTCGCCGGTGTTCATCGTCAGGTTGATTCCCTTGAGGATTTCGTTTCCGGCGACGCTTGCATGCAGATTCTTGATTTCCAGTAATGGCTCATCTTGCTTTTGATCCGCTCCTAATCGAAAAATTCTCTTTACCCGACGCTGCCTTCCAGGCTGACGCTCAGCAGCTTCTGCGCCTCGACGGCGAACTCCATCGGCAGCTCGCGGAAGACGCGCTTGCAGAAGCCGTTCACGATCATGGAGACGGCGTCCTCCGCCTTCAGCCCGCGCTGCCGCAGGTAGAAGAGCTGGTCTTCGCCGATCTTGGAAGTGGACGCCTCGTGCTCCATGCGCGCCGTCGAGTTCCGCACCTCGATGTACGGGAAGGTGTGCGCGCCGCACTTGTCGCCGATCAGCAGCGAGTCGCACTGCGTGTAATTGCGCGCGCCGGTGGCGCCTTTCATGATCTTGACCTGCCCGCGATAGGTGTTCTGGCCGTGGCCGGCCGAGATGCCCTTGGAGACGATGGTGCTGCGCGTGTTCTTGCCGATGTGGATCATCTTCGTGCCGGTGTCGGCCTGCTGGCGATTGTTGGTCAGCGCCACGGAATAAAATTCGCCCACCGAGTTGTCGCCCTGCAGAATGCAGCTCGGATACTTCCAGGTGATGGCCGAGCCGGTCTCTACCTGCGTCCAGGAGATTTTGGAGTTCACGCCCGCGCACTTGCCGCGCTTGGTCACGAAGTTGTAGATTCCGCCGCTGCCTTCCTTGTCGCCGGGATACCAGTTCTGCACCGTCGAGTACTTGATCTGCGCGTTGTCGAGCGCGATCAGCTCCACCACTGCGGCGTGCAGTTGGTTCTCGTCGCGAATGGGCGCCGTGCAGCCTTCCAGATAGCTGACGTACGCGCCCTCGTCGGCGACGATCAGCGTGCGCTCGAACTGGCCGGTTTGCGCGGCGTTGATGCGGAAGTACGTCGATAGCTCCATCGGGCAGCGCACGCCCTTGGGCACGTAGCAGAACGAGCCGTCGCTGAAGACGGCCGCGTTCAGGGCGGCGAAGAAATTGTCGGTGTACGGGACGACGCTGCCGAGATACTTCCGCACCAGCTCCGGATGCTTCTGCACCGCCTCGGAGAAGGAGCAGAAGATCACGCCCGCCTCGGCCAGCTTCTCCTTGAAGGTGGTGGCAACGGAGACGCTGTCGAAGACCGCATCCACGGCCACTCCCGCGAGCATCTTCTGCTCTTCCAGCGGGATGCCGAGCTTCTCGTAGGTGCGCAGGATTTCGGGGTCGAGCTGGTCCAGGCTCTCGAGCGCCGGCTTCTGCTTGGGCGCGGAGTAATAGACGATGTTCTGGTAGTCGATCGGGCCGTACTTGATGTTGGCCCATTTCGGCTCGGCCTGGGCCTTCTCCAGCGACGCCCAATGGCGATAGGCCTTCAGCCGCCACTCCAGCATGAACTCCGGCTCCTTCTTCTTCTCCGAGATGAGCCGGATGATGTCCTCGTTCAGCCCCTTGGGGATGCGTTCTTCCTCAACGTTGGAAATGAATCCCCACTTATACTCTCGTTCCGCAAAATCCCGAATTGGATCGACGTTGGTACTCATTGTGTTCTCCTGGGGTCCCCGGCGGGCGCTGTCTTTGCGTCTGCTGGGGTGGCGGAGACGATCGCGGGCCAAAGGTTCCCGCGCGCATCCTGGATGTTGGTCAGCTTCAGCGGATGGATGAGATCCGACAACGTGAGCCTGTGCAGGGCCCCTTCCACCACCCGGCTGATCACTCTCTGGTTGTCCCTGATGGGACAGGAATGTTGCAGCTCGCAGCTCGACAGCTCGCTGCTGCACTCGGTGAAGGCAACCGGTCCTTCCAGGGCGGAGATGATCTCCGCGACTGAAATCTCGCCTGCGGCTCTCTGAGCCAAGCTGTACCCGCCTTTTATCCCGCGGTGCGACACCAGCAACCCGCTTTGCAGCAGCTCCTTGAGGATCTTGCTGACCGTGGGCAGCGGAACCCGCGACTCGGCTGAAAGCTCCCGCGCCGTATGCAGCTTCTCCGGGCGGCTACGTCCCATGTAGGTCATCAAGACCAAGCCGTAATCCGTAAGCTTGCTCAGGCGAATCATCGCTCCGCTCTCTGTTCCGCTGAAATTGGCGCAAACCCTGCCTATACTTTTGGATGTAAAACAGTACCGTTTCGGTCCATTATTTGATTCAGGGGCTTGGGAAGAGGTTTCCCTGTAAGGCTGGCGCTACGGGTCTACGAGATGCTGGTCAGGTCAGTGGAAAGCGGCGAACGGGGAACATAGGGCCGGGAGGTGATCTGCTTGCCGGAAAGCCGGATCCCAGCGTCCCGGGACGGCCTCGACCGCAGCTTGGGCAATTCCCCTCGGCGGTAATCCGGTAAGCGCTGATGCGATAGCCATGGCGCGCGATCAGCAGCTCGTGGCATTCGGCGCAGCGCGTGTTCTCCAGCTCGCCGACACCTCCGGGAATATTTCCCGCGTAGACGTAGCGCAGTCCCGGCGCGTTTGCCGATCTCGGCTGCCCGCAAGCAGCATCTCCGGCGGTGGTGTCTTCGGTGTCGCTCATCTTGTAGTCGCGTGGAAGGCGGTCACGTGCCAGGGAATATCCGGCGAGACCCCGGCCAGGAACTCCGTCATGCCGCGTGAGCTCCTCGTCGGAATCGTTGAAGCCGGGAATCAGCAGGGTGACGATCTCCACCCAGATTCCCATCGCGTGCAGGCGGCGAATGGTGTCGAGGATCGGCTGCAGCCGTCCGCCCAGTTGGTGATAGTGCTGCTCGTCAAAGCTCTTGAGGTCCACCTTGTAGAGGTCGATCCAGGGGCGCAGGTATTCGAGCACCTGCGGCGTGCCGTTGCCGTTGGAGACGAATGCAGCCGCCAGTCCCGCGGCCTTGGCCTGCTTGAAGATCGCTACCGCCCACTCGGAGGTGATCAGCGGCTCATTGTAGGTGCTGACGATCAGGCGCGCGCCTTGGCGAAGCGCCTCCTGAACCAGTGCTCTCCGGCTCGACCCGCATGGCCGGAGAAACGGCGCGCGGATCGCGCAGCGCCTGCGAGGTCACCCAGTTCTGGCAATAGGAACAATGCAGGTCGCAACCCAGCATACCGAAGCTGTAAGCCAGAGCACCGCTGTAGGCATGGAAAAACGGCTTTTTCTCGATGGGGTCGCACTGCGCGCCGCCCACGTAGCCAAAGGGCGCGAAGAGCTTGCCGCCCTGGTTGAAGCGGACTTTGCAGACTCCCGCCTGGCCTTCGGCGATGGGGCAGCAGTGCCCGCAGGAGTAGCAGCGCACGCGGTTGCGGTCGAGCTTCTCGTACAACT
Source organism: uncultured Acidobacteriota bacterium (assembly GCA_963791145.1). Taxonomy (GTDB): domain Bacteria; phylum Acidobacteriota; class Terriglobia; order Terriglobales; family Acidobacteriaceae; genus CAWBRT01. The sequence goes on from CAWBRT010000011.1 coordinate 408,028, forward strand.
CCGGCGCGGCTTCCCGCACGTTGGCGTTCAGAACTTCTTTGAGAGTAGCCATACTGCACTTCTCGATTCACTCGCTGCCTTCATTTTAATTCATCTCGTCGATTGTGACCTCGCGGCAAGTCTCAGACACAACTGACAAAACTGTTGAGCAGAGTGGCTTCTCACGCGCCCAATACCTGGCGGGCCTACAAACACCGCGATCATCTCAGCCGGCTTCCGCAGGCCCACTTGGAGTCTTAGCTGTTGCATTTCAACAGGTGCCAGATTTCAGAAATAACGTTTCAACAGCCCGGCAAAGGCTTGCCCGTGGCGGGCTTCGTCCTTGCACATTTCGTGAACGGTGTCATGGATGGCATCGTAGTTGAGTTGTTTGGCCTTGGTCGCGAGGTCTTTTTTGCCTTTGCAAGCTCCGTTTTCTGCTTCAACACGGACGGTAAGGTTGGCCTTTGTATCGGCTTTTACGACTTCGCCCAGCATCTCGGCAAACTTGGCGGCGTGTTCGGCCTCCTCAAAAGCAATCCTCTTGTAGGCCTCGGCTACTTCGGGGAAGCCTTCGCGGTCGGCCTGGCGGCTCATGGCCAAGTACATGCCGACTTCGGTGCATTCACCCATGAAGTTCATCCTGAGCCCTTCGACAATCTCCTGATCAACACCCTGGGCTACTGCAATTCTGTGTTCGTCAGCCCAGCTGAGCGTGCCGTTATTTTTGAGAACAAATTTTTCTGCTGGGGCCTTGCATTGCGGACATTTGGCCGGGGGTGCATCTCCTTCGTGAATATACCCACAAACAGTACAGACGTATTTCTTCATTGGCCGCTCCCTTTGATTAAAACTGGTTATAACGTAAGCTGCTGCTATTTTACCTTGCCGCGCTATAAACGACTGCCAATGGCCTACTTGGATCGCTCTCTCATGCTGCAAAGCGATTTGCCAGACCGCCGCCCCAAGCTGCATCATTGACACGGCGGTCCAGACGATCAGTTCTGAGGAGAGAGATGAAAGCCATACGCGTTCACGAATTCGGCGGTCCCGAGAAGATGGTCTTAGAAGATATTCCGGATTTGCGTCCGGGCAAGGGCGAGGTGTTAGTCCGCATTCATGCCGCGGGTGTCAATCCCGTGGAGACCTACATACGGGCGGGCGCACACGCGGTGAAGCCGAACCTGCCGTATACGCCCGGCGCCGATGGCGCAGGCGAGGTACTGAGCGTCGGAGAGGGTATACAGCGCGTAAAACCGGGCGAGCGCGTCTACTGTGCCGGCAGCATCACCGGAACCTACGCCCAGCAGGCGCTCTGCCGCGAGGCGCAGGTTTATCCGCTGCCGAAGCAGGTTACGTACCAGCAGGGCGCCGCACTCGGTGTACCTTATGCCACCGCGATTCGCGCCCTTTTCCAGAAGGCCCACGGATTACCCGGCGAGTCGGTGCTGATTCATGGCGCCAGCGGCGCGGTGGGCGTAGCGGCGATCCAACTGGCGCGCGCCCACGGTATGTTCGTGATTGGCACGGCGGGAACCGAAAAGGGACTCGGCTTGGTGCGGGAGCTCGGGGCGAATCACGCCTTCGATCATAACGCTCCCGACCTGGTAGAGCAGGTCATGAAGGTAACCGGCGGACGGGGCGTCAACGTGATCCTGGAGATGCTGGCGAACAAGAACCTGGTGAAGGACCTGGGCATGATCAGCGCGCGCGGGCGCATCGCCGTCATCGGCAATCGCGGGACGATCGAGATCAACCCGCGCGATGCCATGATGCGCGATGCCACTATCCTCGGCGTCTTCTTGTTCAACACCAGCGAGCAGGAGATGGCCAGCATCCATGCCGGTCTGGGGGCCGCGCTGCAGTTCGGCATAGCGAAGCCGGTGGTTCGCCAGGAGATTCCGCTGGCCGACGCCAAACGGGCGCACGTAGCCGTGATGGAGCCGGGCAGCTACGGCAAGATCGTCTTGATTCCGTAAGTGGACCTTTGTAGTTAGGCTTTTGTGGAAGCCCACGCCTTCACAGGCTGCGGAAAAACGCGCCGAAGCAACAAGCGAGGCGCTATGGATGTGGCTGCTATAAGATCCGCTATCAAGATCTTGTAGTCCCAACCGACCGAAAATCTGTTTTTCCGCAGCCTCATCAGGCGTTGGAATTAGGGATTGAATGAGATACGGCTTTAGCCGCTGTGATAACGGAAATTGAAAATCCACAGCGCCTAAAGGCGATCTTCGAGTGTAGTGCTATTCCCACGCCTGAAGGCGTGGGCTTCCACAGCCGGGCCGCTACTAAGGAGAACCTAGACTGCGAACCGTCTCTGCTGCCGGCCGGCCGCAGGGCGATCCAGCACTTGGCGCACGCGTGCCAGGAGCACGTCCGGCGAGAATGGCTTCTGCAGGAACAAGCCTTCGTTTTCGATAGCGTTCTGATGCCGCAGGGCGCTATTGGTGTATCCCGACATGAACAGCACCCGCACTTGCGGGAAACTTCACCTGCATCTGGTCGGCCAGGTCCTGGCCTCCCATGTTGGGCATGACCACGTCGGTGAGCAACAGGTCAATTGGTTCCCCGCTTTCGTCGGCCAGACGCAACGCATCCGCGCCGTCCTGGGCGACGATGACGTGGTAGCCGCTTTCGCGCAGGAATTGGGTAATCAGGTTGCGCAGCAGCTCCGAGTCTTCCACCACCAGCACAGTTTCCGTGCCGCACAGCGATGGTCTGGGCTGCAGACCCTTGTCGGCGGCGGTGGCGGCTTCTGTCGTAGTCGGGAAGTAGATCTTGAAGGTTGTGCCGCTACCCGGCTCGCTGTAGACCCAGATATGTCCCTTGGCTTGCGACACGATGCCATAAACGGTGGCCAGTCCGAGGCCGGTTCCCTTCCCGGCTTCCTTGGTCGTGAAGAACGGCTCGAAGATGAGCTTCTGGGTGTCCTGGTCCATTCCCACGCCGGTGTCGCTGACGGCCAGCAGGACGTAGTGTCCCGGCGAAACCCCATGGTGCGCGGCTTCGCGGGCATCGAAGTAGACGTCCGCGGTTTCGATCGTCAGCTTTCCGCCCTGCGGCATGGCGTCGCGCGAATTCACCACCAGGTTCATGACGACCTGCTCGATCTGCACCGGATCGAGCTTGACGCGCGGCAGGTCCTGGCCGCGCAAGATGCGCAGATCGATGTCTTCCCCGATCAGCCGGGGCAGCATCTTGTCCATTCCTTCGAGGATGCTGTTCAGGTCAAGCACCTCGGGTTGCAGCACCTGCTTGCGGCTGAAGGCCAGCAACTGGCGGGTAAGCGATCCCGCCCGGCCGGCCGCGGTCATGATCTCCTGCGCCGCCGTGTTGGCCTTTTCCTCGGGCTTGGTGCTGGCCTGGATGAGATAGCTGTAGCCGACGATCACGCTCAGCAGATTGTTGAAATCGTGTGCCACCCCGCCGGCGAGGCGGCCGATGGCTTCCATCTTCTGTGCCTGACGGAGCTGCTCTTCCAGCTTTTTTCTTTCCGTGATCTCGCGGGCGACAATCGACAGGCCGGGGAGATCGCCCCCGGAGCCTTTGATGAGCGAGATCGTCATAGCCACGTCGATCTGCCGGCCATCCTTGCGGACCCGAACCGTTTCCCCTCGCCAGTGCCCGTTCTCTTGCACCTGCTGGAGGAGTTGGTGCCAGTCCTGGCGCAGGTTCGGGGGAAGCATCATGACGGCACTGACGCCGACCATTTCTTCGGCCTTGTAGCCGAACATTTTCTCGGCTCCGGGATTCCAGGCGGTAATGACGCCGTCCAAAGTTTCGCCCAGTATGGCGTCCTCGGAGGAATCCACGATGGCGACCAATTGGTGAAGACCCTTCTCCGCCTCCAGCCGCTGCGTCACATCGCGCAGACGCACGGTGAGAACAGTTTCCCTGCCGGCCCGGAATTTCGAGATCGAGGCTTCGGCCGGGAACTCCGAACCGTCCATGCGCCGCCCGTAGATGGTGGAACGCTCGTTCATCGTTCTCAGCACATCGCAGGAAGAGCGGAAGGCGCTCATGTGCGCAGCGTGCATGGCGCGAAAGCGCTCCGGCAGCAACTCGTGAATCGGTCTGCCCAACATCTCCTCGGCGCGATAACCGAATATCTTCTCCGCGGCCGGATTGAAAATAGTGATAGCGTCATTCTCGTTTACGGTAATGATGGCGTCTTCGGAAATCTGCACCACCCCGCTGAATTTCACGTTCGATTTGCGAAGCTCGGTGGTCGAGGCGCGCGCTGCCGATCCGGTTCCCCAGATCACAGCGGAGGTCAGCATGAAGGCGATATCGAGGGTAACCAGGCCGGATCCCGGCTGCGCGGTGCGGTATTCCCATTCGGTGATGATGGCAAAGCTCAAAAGCACCGCCACCAGCCCCGGACGCCATCCGCCCAGCCAGCTGCTAAGGGCAATCGCCGCCAGGAATGCGAAATAGAGAGGCTTGTCGCTGTCTCGCCCCGCAAGCAGCAAAGAAAGTGCAAGGGCAATCGCACAGTTGCCTACCGCAAACGCGTAACCGATCATAGGGCGGTTGGTTAGGGCCTCGGTAACAGAGGTGATGCTCCTTGATGGAGGTGTCACAGTAAGTCCTCGATCCTGAAAAATCCCTATGCTGTCTCTGCTCTCAAGAACTCGCGCCTGAGTCGTACCCGAGCAATGTACCTTATTTGATGGAGATATCTGGAGTATTTATTCCAGATTTATGCTGGTCTAATTCTGGTCGCATCTGCTTAGAAACGCAAACACAAACCGTTTTCATAGAGATGCGCAGGGGCAGATGAGAGTTGCAGAATAATACCTAAGTACCGATCAGAGAAGTACTTATGACGCTACTCCTGTAGCTTCGTGCTTCAGCTTCTCCGCCTGGAAGTGGGTCCCGAGGGCATCGATCACCGGCTGCAGCTTGCCGTCCATGATCTCGCCCAGTTGGTGAATCGTGAGCCCGATGCGATGGTCGGTCATGCGGTTCTGCGGGAAGTTGTAGGTGCGGATCTTTTCGCTGCGGTCGCCGCTGCCCACCATGGAGCGCCGCTCTTTGGCCAGCGCTTCCTGCTGCTTGGCCAGCTCCATTTCGTAGAGCCGCGAACGCAGCACGCGCATGGCTTTTTCGCGGTTCTTGATCTGCGATTTCTCGTCCTGGCAGCTGACCACCGTGTTGGTCGGCAGGTGGGTGATGCGCACCGCCGAGTAGGTGGTGTTGACCGACTGCCCGCCCGGCCCGGAGGAGCAGAAGGTGTCGATGCGGATATCTTTGGCGTCGATCTTGATGTCCACGTCTTCGGCTTCGGGCAGCACCGCGACGGTAACCGCCGAGGTGTGCACCCGGCCCTGGGTCTCGGTGGCCGGCACGCGCTGCACGCGATGCACGCCGCTCTCGTACTTGAGCTGCGAGTAGACCCCCTGGCCCTCGATGATGGCGATGACTTCCTTCAGCCCGCCGACGCCGGACTCCGAGCTCGACAGCACCTCCACCTTCCAGCGCCGCGCCTCGGCGTAGCGCATGTACATGCGGAAGATCTCGGCGGCGAACAGGGTGGCTTCGTCGCCGCCGGTGCCGGCGCGGATCTCCAGCACGACGTTCTTCTCGTCGTTGGGGTCCTTGGGCAGCAGCAGCACCTTCAGCTCTTCCCCGACTTGGGCAATACGCTCTTCCAGCCGCGCCAGTTCTTCCTGCGCGTAGGCCTGCATGTCGGCATCGGTCTCCTCGGCGATGAGCGTCTTGCTCTCGTCGATGCCGCGCTTCAGCTCCTTGTACTCGCGATACTTCTCCACCACCGGCGCAATCTCGCTGTGCGCCTTGGCGGTCTTCTGGTAGCGAGAGGAGTCGGCGACGATCTCGGGCGAGGCGAGCGCCTGCGTCAGTTCCTCGTACTTTGCTTCGATCTGTTCCAGGCGATCAAACATTTCAGTTCTCGGTTCTCAGTTTCCGTTAGTTGTTCGTTCTTGGTTCTTAGTTGCGGGACCGGAAGGTGTATCGCGCGATATCAAGCTGCCAGCTCCTGCGCCGCCTGTGGTTTCGGTTCCCTAAGCTGAGAAAAGTGTCGCGGCGGAGCCGCTAGAGATGAGCAGGTTCGACGTCGAACTGGAAGCCAGCGGGAACGATATTTGCCAATGCCGTCATATTTGTAGTGTACCCCAACCCCGGATTCCGCCTACATCCCAAAGCACGCCGGGTTGCTCTTGCTGGTGCCGGCCCCGTTCAGGCAATGACCAGTTCGCCTCCGCGCTGCTTCTCCAGCGCCATGGCTTCTTTCAAGGCGACGATGGCGCACTCCACCTGGCTGTCGTCCGGCTGCCGGGTGGTGATCCGCTGCAGCCACAGGCCGGGGCGGGTAATGACGGCAAACAGCGACGAACGCCGCTTAGCCGCGAAGCGGATGATCTCGTAGGAGACACCGGCAATCAACGGCAGCAGCAGCAGACGGATTCCGAATCCGGCCCAGAAGCCGCGCACCGGGACCAGCGCATACATGACGATGGCGATCAACATGACGGTCATCAGGAAGCTGGTGCCGCAGCGCGGATGGAAGGTCGACCAACGCTGGACCGCGGAAGCTTCCAGCGGGTCGCCGGCTTCGAAAGCGAACACCGTCTTGTGCTCGGCGCCATGGTACTGATAGACGCGCCGGATTTCGCTCCACAGCGACGTCAGCTAGATAAAGCCCAAAAACAGCGCCAGCCGGATCCGCCCTCAACCAGAGAGAACAATACCCGGTTGTCCAGTTGCGGATCCATCAGGCGCAACTGCTTGGCGGCCAGGTACGGCAAGAACTTGTACATGAAGATGAAGAAACCCAGCGAGAGCGCAATGTTCAGGGCCGCCACCCAGCCGCTGATTTCGACCTTCTTTCCTTTCTTCTCCTTGGGCGCGTCTTCACCGTCCTTGACGTTCCGCCGGCCTGAACCTCTTCCAAGGCCACATTGGCCGAGTAGCGCAGGGCCTTGAATCCCAGCATCATGGCCTGCCCCAGCGTCATCACGCCGCGAATCGAGGGGCCACCCCTTCCACGGACTCTTCTCCGAGGGCCGCTCCAGCGGCTCCGAGTGCGTCACCATCTCGCCCGAAGGCTTGCGGACGGCGATTCCCCAGGCGTGCGGAGAGCGCATCATGACGCCCTCGAGCACGGCCTGCCCTCCAACCAGGGTCTCCTCCGCGCTCTCCAGCGCAAACATAAGTTGAAGGGTCGTGTGGAAGCGAAGCTTGCGGCGCAACCAGGACATAGAGAATTGGATGCTACAACTCAGGGTTCGACTCTCCCAGCGGGTATGAACTCCAGGGTATCTACCGGCGTGCAGGACTGTCAAACGAAAGGAGGGTTGTAGGGGTTAGGGATTAGACAGTAACGGGTGTATATGCCGTAGATCGCCACCCCTAATCCCTAAACCCTGAACCCTACTCCCTGTGCTGGAGCATCCAATCAAGCTGGACGCGCGCGAATTATGAACAGAATGAATCCTAAGCCGGCTGGAGAAGAATCAGACCCCGGAGTGCCAGCGGACTTTCGCAAGGCCCTCGCGGCTGCCCCCTTGGTAGAGGCAGTGTGGAGGGATCTCACGCCTGTCGCGCGCAGGGACTTTATTAGTTGGATAGACTCAGCCAAACAACCGGAGACACGTAGACGCCGGATCGAGAAAGCCCGCGCGATGCTTGCGGCCGGAAAGCGACGCCCCTGCTGTTTTGCAATAGTGCCATTGAATCTTTATAAAGCCTTCGCGGCTACCCCGACGGCGAAGGCTCTGTGGAGGGATCTCACGCCTATCGCGCGCAGGGACTTTATTACCTGGATAGACTCAGCCAAACAACCGGAGACACGTAGACGCCGGATCGAGAAGGCCTGCGTGATGCTTGCGGCCGGAAAGCGACGCCCCTAATGTTTTCCAATCTCCGAAGTGCTTCAATCTCGAGGGACCCGGATTGATGCAACTTCTTGCCGAACTCTGCGAAGCTGTCGCCGCTATCCCAGGGAAAAACGAAAAGGTCGACACCGTCGCCGCCTATCTCTGCTCGCGTCCGCTGCGCGATGCCGAGCTTTCCGCCCTGTACATCTCGGGAAGGGCCTTCCCTGCCCATGACGAGCGCACGCTTCAGGTGGGAGGAGCGCTGCTCTGGAGAAGCGTCGCTGAAACCGCCGGCAGTAACGACGCCAAGCTGGCGCTGGCCTTCCGCAAGTATGGAGACCTCGGATCGGCGGCTTGCGAGGTGCTTGCCTCGCGCTCGCTGCCCCCGGACGTCGCGCCGCTGACGTTGACCGAAGTTTCCGAATACTTCCAGCGCATTGCGGAAGCGCGCGGTACGGCGGCCAAACACAGTCTGCTGCGCGAGTTGCTCGGGCGCGCCACGGCGCTCGAGGCCAAGTACCTCATCAAGATCATGACCGGCGAGCTGCGCATCGGCTTCAAGGAGTCGCTGGTCGAGGAGGCAATCGCCAAAGCTTGGGACGACGCCGGTCGAGCTGGTCAAGCGGGCCAACATGCTCCTGGGAGATCTGGCTGAAACCGTTCGCCTGACCTCCGAACACCGCGCAGGCGAGGCCGCCATGCGTCTGTTTCATCCCATCGGGTTCATGCTGGCCTGTCCTGCCGCCAGCGCGGAGGAGGCCTTCTCCCAATTCCCGGAGATGGTGGTGGAAGACAAGTACGACGGCATCCGCGCCCAGGCGCATTGCTCGGGCGGCTCCGTCCGCCTGTTCTCGCGCACGCTCGACAACGTGACCGGCGCCTTTCCGGAGCTCGTGCCCTCTCTTGCCGGCTTCCCGGAAGACGTGATTCTGGATGGCGAAATTCTCGCCTGGGATTTCGACCGGCACGGCGGCAGCGCCCGCGCCTTTTCCGAGCTGCAGAAACGCCTCGGGCGCAAGCGAGTGACCCAGTCCATGATGCGCGAGGTGCCGGTTGTCTACATGGTTTTCGACGTGCTCTATGCCGGCCATGAGTTGCTGCTGGACCGTCCCCTGCGCGATCGGGCCGCCGTTCTCGATGCGCTGTTCGCGCGCTGGCGGCATCCGCTCGATCCGGAATCTTCCGGCGCGCAAGGCATACTGACCTTCGACGCGGAAAGCGATCTGCCTCGCACATCGCGGGTGTTGCGCGCGCCTGCCGCCCGCGCCACCTCGGCCCTCCACCTGGATGAGCTGTTCGAGCACGCACAGGCGCGAGGCAATGAGGGACTGATGATCAAGGATGCCGCATCGCTCTATACTCCCGGGCGGCGCGGGCAGTCGTGGCTCAAGCTCAAGCGCGAGCTGGCCACGCTCGACGTGGTAGTGACCGCCGTCGAGTTCGGACACGGCAAGCGTGCCGGCGTGCTCAGCGACTATACCTTCGCCGTGCGTGATGGCGATCGCCTGCTGAACGTCGGCAAGGCTTATTCGGGATTGACGGACGCGGAAATTACCACTATGACCGAATGGTTCCGCGAGCACACTATCGCCGATCATGGCCAGATGCGCGAAGTGGAGCCCTCGGTGGTAGCTGAAGTGGCTTTTAACGCAGTCATGCGCTCCGACCGTCACGAGAGCGGCTTCGCCCTGCGCTTCCCGCGCATCGTCCGCCTGCGGTCGGACAAGCCGGTCGCCGAGATCGATACTCTCCAGCGCGTGGAAGAAATCTACAGCCGGCAGATCCACCTGCAAAAGACTGCATGAAGGCGCTCCGCTCCGCAGATGTCATCGGGCAAAGATGCAAGCCCCCTCTCCATTTTGAGACGCCCCGCAACTCTGGACTACAGGTAAATTCGTTCCATGAAAAAAGGCGTCATCCGGACTTCAATGACGCCTCTTACGTTGAATAGCCCCGGGCTAGACGGCCTTGGCCCCCGTCAGCTCGTAACTGGTTGTAATCTGGATGGCCGGGATCAACGAGCGGTAGATCGGACACTTCTTGGCGAAAACCTCGTGCACCCGGCCGATCGTCTCCCGTGCCGACTCCGGAGCCGCCACCTTAAGCAGCACGTGAATACGCCGGATGATCAGCGTTCCGTCTTCGTTTTCAACTTCTCCCCGCGCGTGGGCCTTGACTTTCCCGTTGTCTACTTCGATCTTGCGCGCTGCCAGCGCGCCGGCAAATGTGCCGAGTAGTCAACCGGCGGTGGCCGCGACGATGTAATCCAGCGTGGTTGCGTGTGTCTCTTTCAGGGTCTCCGGATTGACCCCGTAGTGCTTCGCCACCGGCCCGTGCGTGCTGAAATAGACCGGCTTTGCCTCCCCTGGAAGCTGCGCCACCCGAAGGGGACCAGCAACGCGTTCCAGATCAACTTCGGAGAGATAGGCTATCTCCGCCATGATCGAACCTCCCTCGCGGCCGTGTCTTTGATTTCATACCAGCAGCTATTTCACGACCGTCGCGCCCGCAGGCGGAAGAAGTATATCAAGTTCCAGTAAATATGGCCCGCAGGTTGGGGTGCTGCCCTTCGCGCAGGCCGTAAAATACGCATCTGGAATAAAAGCAGTTTCAAGTTTCGAGATCGGCAGGATAACTTAACGAACGTTATTAGAGTTGGCTGGATGTACATCATCTACGCGCAGGCTGCTACTAAAAACTGGAAACTAGAAACTCGAAACTGTCTTTTGACGGGTGAGCTATGGAACAGAAAAATTTGCTCGCACGAGCAGCAGGACGGCATCGCCATCGTAACCCTGAACCGTCCAAACCGGCGCAACGCCCTTTCCCTGGAGCTGATGACGGAGCTGATCGGCTGCCTGAGCGAGATCGGCCGCAGTCCCGGCGCTCGCGCCGTCATCCTCGCTGCCGCCGGCAAGGTCTTTTGCTCCGGTCACGACCTCAGTGAAATGACCGCGCAGGACATCAACGGCTACCGGCGAACCTTCGACGCCTGCACCGAGCTGATGGAAAAGGTGCAGTCGATTCCGCAGCCGGTCATAGCCGAAGTCCAGGGAGTGGCCACCGCGGCGGGCTGCCAACTGGTCGCCACCTGCGACCTGGCCATCGCCTCGGCGGAGGCCGCCTTCGCTACTCCGGGAGTACGGATAGGATTGTTTTGCACCACCCCGATGGTGGCTCTCACGCGCGCCATCGGCCGCAAACACGCCCTCGAGATGCTGATGACCGGCGAGATGGTGCCGGCCGCCACGGCGGCCGAATGGGGACTGGTGAATCGTGTCGTCCCGACCTCCGAGCTGCGCGAAGCGACCCTGCAACTGGCGCGCAAGATTGCCGCAGCCAGCCCTCTGGTAGTGTCGCTGGGAAAGCAGGCCTACTACACGCAGATCGATCTCGATCAGCCCAAAGCCTATGCCTACGCCAAGGAGGTCATGAGCATGAACGCCATGGCGGCCGACGCGCAGGAGGGCATCTGCGCCTTCCTCGGCAAGCGCGAGCCCCGCTGGGCGGGAAAATAGGCGCGCTGCGCCCGCCCAGGGGCACCCCAGCCGAGGGAGCCGGGCCTGCGTGGCCGCTGCTACATGGCCATTGCGTTGATGGGGTAAGGACGCGCTATCCTGTTACGCATGCCGACACCAATCCCTTCTGTTCGCACCGATGGACCGGAACTGGAGTTCGACTTCCCCGGACTGCTGATCGGAGTAGCGGAGTACGAAGAGGGTCCGACCGGTCTCACCGTCTTCTATTTTCCGCATGGCGTAATGGCGGCGGTGGACGTGCGCGGAGGAGCGGCGGCAACGATCAATACCGACCGCTTGCGGCTCGGCTATGACCAGCCTACGGTGCGCGCCATATTTTTTACCGGGGGCTCCAGCTACGGACTCGAAGCCGCCTCCGGCATCATGGCCGAGCTGCTGGCTATGCGCGGCAACGCCACCCCCTCCACCCCAGCAGGCACAACTACGGCGCCTGCCGGGGGCCCCGTAGCCTGGGAAATGATTCCGACAGTGACGGGAGCCGTGGTCTTCGATTTCCGCGGGCGCGACAATCCCATTTACCCGGACAAGCAACTCGGCCGCGCCGCCATACAGGGCGCGCGTGCCGGGCGCTTTCCCCTGGGCGCGCGCGGCGCCGGGCGAATGGTCAACGTAGGCAAGTTCTTCGGAGCCGCCTTCATGGAGAGCGCCGGCCAGGGCGGCGCATTCCGGCAAGCGGGCCCGACGAAGATCGCCGCCTTCACTGTTGTCAATTCCGTGGGCGTAATCGTCGACCGCGCAGGCAGGGTGGTGCGCGGCAACCTCGATCCCGAAACAGGCTTGCGCAGTACGCTCGCTGCCGACTTGAACGACGGTTCCACCGTTCGCAAGAAACGCGCGCGAGCCGTTCCCGAGCCTGTACCGCCAGGGTCCCCATCGAACGCCGATTTTGCGTTTGATGGGCAGAAATCACCGGGCGGAGGCAATACCACGCTTACCGTGCTGGTCACCAACCAGCAGCTCACGCATCCGCAACTGAGCCGTCTGGCGGTGCAAACGCATACCTCGATGGCGCGGGCTATCCAGCCTTTCCATACCGAGAAGGATGGCGACGTACTCTTTGCTGTCACTACCGGCAAGGCGCGAAATCCCGACCTCGAATTCGAAGAGCTGGCCGCCCACGCTGCCGAAGCCGCCTGGGATGCGGTGCTGAGCGCCGTGCCGAGGACGGAGAACGCAAGATGAGCAAGAGTGGAATCTCCATCGATATCCCGGGATTCGGCCCGCGACACATTACCACCGTGCTGACCGATTACACCGGCACCTTGTCATACCAGGGCCGCCTGGCGCCAGAGGTAAAGAAAAACCTTGTGAGGCTCGCCGAACTGCTGGACATCCACGTGCTCACGGCCGATACCTTCGGCTACGCCGAAGAAGAACTGAAAGGCATTCCTGTAATCCTGGTGCGGTTTTCAACCGAGCGCCTTGACCTGGAGAAACAACGATACGGCCAGAAGCTTGCACTCGAACACTGCGTCGTCTATGGCAATGGGAACAACGACAGGCTGCTTCTGAAAGCAACGAGGGATGCCGGCGGAATCGCGGTGGCAGTCGACAATGGCGAGGGCTGCGCCACCGACGCCCTGCTGAATTCCAATATCTTCATCGTTGGAACCGTGAACGCTCTCAATCTCTTACTTGAGCCGCGAGGTTGTAAGGCCACGCTCCGGTTTTGAACGCTCCAGTTTGCAAGTCAACGATGCGTGCGCGATGCATGTTTCCTGCAATGAGTGCACGCGAGTCATATTCCTCTTTTCCGCGCGATGCTGAGACGGCCGGGTTTCCGCGCCAGAAGGCAATCGCCAGCGTTCCCAGGCGAGCTGTTCCTTCGCCTTCAGGCACTTGCGGCCGCTTGAATGGGCGCGTTGCTCCGCCAGTCGCCGTTCTTCCGCCGCGGCTTATCGCAGGAAATTCCGCCAACCGTCGAAAGTGAAGAGACAGACTGGCGCAATTGAGGTACTCTGAACGAGTCCCCAAAATACAACCAGCGGCGTGAAATTCTGAAAGTCTAGAGGCTCACCATGAACGCATTATTCTCGCGCCGGACAATTACGCCGGGAACGAAGCCCGCTTTCATTCTTCTGTTTTTATTTACGGCAGCCCTGTCGTTCGGGATGGCAAACATCTCCACGATCACAGCGACCGCGGCGGCCACGACGCCGGTAGAACCCACCACCCTCGGCAAGACCAACATTGTCGCTGGCTATGGAAAGCTGCCGTTGAGCTTCGAGGCCAACCGGGGGCAGATGGATGCGCAGGTGCAATTTGTTTCCCGCGGGCAGGGCTACACGCTTTTTCTGACCTCGCGCGAGGCTGTGCTCAGCTTGAGTAAGCCGGGTGCAAGGCATAGGTCGCCTGCTGCGGGCCGGCAGCCTGAATCGGCGGCAGTTGCTTCTGATGCGGCAAACGCCGTGGTGCGGATGCAAATGGTCGGCGGCAATCGCCGGCCGCTCATCACGCAGGAAGACGAGTTGCCGGGCAAGAGCAACTACTTCATCGGCAATGATCCCGACAAGTGGCGCAGCAACGTGCCGAACTACGCCAGGATTCGCTATCGCGAGGTGTATCCGGGCATCGACCTGGTTTACTACGGCAACCAGCGGCGAGTGGAGCACGACTTTATCGTCGCCCCCGGCGCCGATCCTAGCCGTATCAGTTTCCGGTTGCGTGGGGTGAGCAAGCTGCGCCTCGACGCCGGCGACCTGGTAATGCAGACCGCGCAGGGCGAACTGCGCCTGCTGAAACCGGAGATTTACCAGATCGTAGAGGGCGAGCGCCGCGAGGTCGCTGGGCGATACGTGCTTGCAGGCGGCAACAAAGTTGGATTTGAGATTGCGGTATTCGACCGCCGGCAGCCGCTGGTGATCGATCCCATCCTGAGTTACTCGACGTACCTGGGCGGCAGCGACGCAGAAGAAGGGAAAGGGATTGCCCTGGATTCCAGCGGCAACGTCTATGTGACCGGGTATACGTTATCCACGGATTTCCCCACCAAGAATCCTTACCAGAACACCAACCACGGCGCTTTTCTGGCGAATAACGTCGCGTTCGTAACCAAACTGGCGGCGGATGGCCAGTCGCTGGTTTACTCTACCTATCTAGGCGGCAGCGGTGGGGATTCCGTTGAGCGCATCGCCGTCGACTCTAATGGAAATGCCTATATTACCGGTGGTACCAGTTCCCCGGATTTTCCCATCGTCAATGCAATCCCGGGCAGCAGCTTTTACATCAGCGGGGATTCTTTCGTAACCAAGTTGTCGACGAGTGGTTCTTCCCTGGTTTATTCCACCTATCTGGGCGGCACCAACGGGAGTTCGTACACGTATGATATTGCTGTCGACTCCAGCGGCAACGCTTACGTAACCGGGTACACGTATTCCACGGATTTTCCCACCAAAAATCCTTACCAGAGCAGCAACCGTGATGCGACGGATCGCAATGCGTTCATCACCAAGCTGGCGCCCAATACCGGCTCTTCCGCAGTCTCCCTGGTCTACTCTACGTATCTGGGCGGCAGCGGCAGCGGGATGGGCGGAGATTGGGGGAACACTATAGCTGTCGACTCCAGCGGCAACATCTATGTTGCCGGGTCAGCGTTCTCCTCCGATTTTCCCCTCAAGAACGCTTACCAGAGCAGCAATCACGGCGCCGGTAACACGCCTGTCGTATTCGTAAGCAAGCTGAAGGCGGATGGATCGGACCTGGTCTATTCCACATTTCTGGGTGGCAACGGCGGCAGCGGGCCCTTCGGGGATCACGCGACCGGAATTGCCGTTGACTCCAGCGGCAGCGCCTATGTCGCCGGGTACACGACCTCGACGGATTTTCCCACCAAGAATCCATACCAGAGCACCAACAAAGGTCTCGGCAGCAATCCCGTCGCGTTCGTGACCAAGTTCAAGGCGGATGGCTCCGACCTGGTCTACTCTACTTACCTGGGCGGCAGCAGCCGGGATTTCGGAAACGGCATTGCCGTCGATTCCGGTGGCTATGCCCATGTGGTCGGATCCACCCGGTCTGCGGATTTCCCCACTCGGAATGCTCTCCAGAGCAGTCTTACCGGCATCTTTAACGCGTTCATAACCAAACTATCGATGGATGGCACGGCCCTGGTTTACTCCACTTATCTGGGTGGTACCAACGGGGATGGGGCGAATGGTATTGCTCTCGACTCCAGCGGCAACGCCTATGTCACCGGGGGTACATCTTCCACTGACTTTCCCACCAAGAATCCTTACCAGGCCAGCTACAAAGGCGGCGATAGCGACGTGTTCATCGCGAAGCTGGCGCCGGACGATTTCACCGTTACGGTTAATCCCGGTTCGCTGAGCATCCCGTGGGGACAGAGCGGGAGCGTGCAACTGACCATAACCCCCCAGAACGGATTCAACCAGACCATCTCTTTCACCTGTTCCGGCTTGCCGGCCGGGGCCACTTGCAGTTTCTTGCCGCCAACGCTCACGCCGAATGTAGGCGCGGTTACCACCACCCTGACCATCACCACAACGGTCACAGCCAAGCAACGGAGGAACCGGCATCTGCCCTGGACGGCGACATCCGTGATGCTGGCAATTTGCTCGTTGGGAATCGGCGTGCGGCGCTCACCGAAGCTGACCTGCCTGATGCTTCTGGCGTTGGCCATGGCGGCCACCGGCTTGTTGATTGGTTGCGGCGGCGGATTCGCAACCGCGACGGGTTCTTCCACAAACTCTACGCCCGTTAGTTCGAACATTGCGGTAACGGCCTCGGGTGGCTTTCTGCAGCACCAAACAACAGTCGGGCTGACCATTCACTAGGAGAGAGAAAATGCGGACAATTGCGGCGGTTTTGTTGCTCCTGATCGGATCGGCTGTGGCGTCTCTGGCGCAGACCTCAAAGGCGGAACTGGGACTGAATTATAACTGGATGTACAGCAACCGCCCACCAGGCGGGGACACCACCTTTTCCATGAACGGCGGCAGCGTGTCGCTGGCATGGAACGTGAATCAGCGTCTTGCGCTGGTCGGCGACATAGGGGCGGTGCATGCGTCCGATGTCCCCAGCGCGGGACAGGGTCTTACGATCACCTCCTATGTCTTCGGCCCACGGTTTTACTATCGCCGCAGATCGGTCACGAGTGAACGGCGGTGGCTGAAGCTGGCTCCGTACGGGCAGCTGCTGGTGGGCGGAGCTCATGCCAGCGGCTCGCTTGCCGGAGGGATCGGCGGCGGAGCAACCGATGCCTTCGCCATGAAAGTCGGCGGAGGAGTTGAGCTGCCCTTGAACCAGCGAATCATCCTGCGCCCGGCGCACACGGAGTACTTTCTCACCCTGTTTCCGAACGGCGTGAACGACCGGCAGAATAATTTTCTGTTCGGCGCGGGTGTCATCTTCCGGCTCGGACAGCGTTGAGATCGCTGATGACCATCTAATCCAAGAGAAGCATATGTGATTTACATCCAAGTGTGAGTTACATCACAGACTGTTGCGATCACGTTTCCCAAAATAACTCACCGGCACAGTGGCCTTTTTGTTTGCAGAAAAGTCAAACGCGCTCAGCACTCGTGCATGGCGCGCAAGGCTTGGAGCGGCAATCACTGCCCTTCCCCGAATGGACTCTGGCAACGAGCCCACCTGCCTCCGGTATTGCATAGAGAGACTTCCCTTTGTGAACAAGGATGAAGCGCGAGAGCCAGCGATGGGCAGCATCCTGCTCCCTCGAAGGTAAAAATGTTCTGGCAGATGGAATCCACGATTCCGACAGAGTAAGACTTTCGGCTGGAAGAGAAGCAAAGGAGGTTTTTC
Source organism: uncultured Acidobacteriota bacterium (assembly GCA_963791145.1). Lineage (GTDB taxonomy): Bacteria > Acidobacteriota > Terriglobia > Terriglobales > Acidobacteriaceae > CAWBRT01. The sequence goes on from CAWBRT010000011.1 coordinate 425,168, forward strand.
ATGGCCGGTCAGGAAAAGCTGTTCGGTTATTCCGGCAGGATTCTTCGCGTCAATTTGAGCGATGGCCGGGTCTGGACGGAGCCCACTGACAAGTACGCAAAGAACTGGCTCGGGGCATCGGGCATCGCCGTCAAGATTCTTTACGATGAGCTGAAACCGTGGGTCACTCCCTATGATCCGGCCAACCGTCTCATCTTCGGTTCGGGTCCGCTGGTGGGGACAACCGCTCCCGGGGCCAACAAGATGAACGTCAGCACCCTCGGCCCGATGATCAACGGCTGGGCCAGTTCCCTGAGCGACAGCTATGTCGGCGGGCAGTTGAAATATGCCGGCTTCGATTCCATTGTCATTGAGGGAAGGGCCTACACGCCGGTCTACCTCTGGATCCATGACAGCCGGATTGAAATCCGGGATGCCCGCCATCTCTGGGGAAAGACCACTTGGGAAACCCTGGAAACGATTCGCAAAGAGCTGGATGATCCGTCGTTGCACGTTGCTTCCATTGGACCGGCCGGCGAGCGCCTGGTCCGTGGCGCCTGCGTCGTCCAGGATACCGCCCGCGCTTTTGGCCGCTGCGGAACCGGGGCGGTCATGGGCTCCAAGAACCTGAAGGCGATCGTTGCCAGCGGAACAGGCTCCGTCCGCGTTGCCAGGCCGAAGGAGTTCATGGAGGCCGTCATCAGGTCACGCGAGCTGATCAAGTCGGCCAAGGGCACAGCCAATCTGAACAAATACGGCACTCTCTGTATTTTCCCGCGAAAGCAGGAGGTCTGCGGGATACCTTACAAGAACTTCCAGGAAGCGACGTATTCCCGACGATATGGCCGAGGTCATGCACCCGTTCAAGACGGTGGACAAATATCGTGTCGGCCAGGTCGCGTTTCCCGGATGCGCGGTAGGTGGATGCGGACGGCGCCTCCATGTCACCGAAGGGCCTTATGCCGGCCTCAAGACCGAATGTAACCAGTGGGAGGTGCTAGGAACACTCCAGGCACGGCTCGCAGTTTGGGAACCCACTTTTATGTTCAAGGCGAGCGCCGTCTGCAATCAGGTAGGTATTGATGTGGACCTCGCCGGCGGCGCCATCGGCTGGGCGGTGGAGTGTTATCAGCGGGGAATCCTGACCGACAAGGATACGGATGGCCTGAAATTGAATTGGGGCGATGCCGGGGTCATCCTCGAGCTCATCCGCAAGCTGGCCTACCGGGAAGGCTTCGGTGACATTCTGGCTGAAGGATGCGCCCGGGCCGCGGAGATCATCGGCCGCGGCAGCGAGTACTACGCAATGCATATCAAGGGACAGGATCTCTACGAACCGCTCCGGGGAGCCAACGCCTGGGCTCTTGGAACCACGACCTCCACCCGTGGCGGAGGCCACACCACGGGCGCACCCGCCTGCGAAACGGTTCCCAACCTGGACCCGGTTAAGGCAAAAGATGTCTACGGCGTCGACAACGCAGATCATCCGCAATCGTACGACGGCAAAGCGCAAATGGTGAAAGCGACAGAAATCATCCACCGGGTCTGCAATTCCTTCGGCGTATGCATATTTAATACGGTGGCATGGGACGTTGGGATGATCGGCCTGCCGCAACTGGCCGAGTTGTACTCCCTGGCGACGGGTTGGGAAACATCTCCCGCGGACCTGGAGCAGCTGACCATGAAGCAGTTGAACCTGGAGAAGGCGTTCAACCTGCGGTTCACGAACTTCGACCGTAAGGACGATATGCCTACCCCTCGCGATCTCAAGGAGCCGATTCCCTCGGGGCAACTGGCCGGCTTCAAAATCGACGAGAGCAAGTGGAACCAGATGCTGGACGAGTACTATGACCTCCACGGCTGGGACCGCAAGACGAGCTTCCCCAAGAGACAAACCCTGGAGAGCATGGGATTGAAATATGTCGCCGATGATCTGGCAAGAGTCGGGAAGCTGCGCTGAGGAGGAAGCCGATGAAATTCGATATGCCAACCTGCGGAGCATGCCGGACCTGCGAGATGGGCTGCTCGTTCAAGCATGAACAGGAGTTCAATCCATCCATCTCCAGCATCAAGATTCTGGATAAGGAGGATGGACCGGGGTATACGGTTTGGATCGTGGAAGAAGGGGAGAAAAGAGGCATCCCCTGCGACGGCTGCAAGGAGTTTCCCGTTCCTGTCTGCATGGAATTCTGCCGCGAGCGGGATGATCTGGAAAGAATCTTGAAGGATTTCGCGCTTTCACGCAAGCAACCTGCTTGATGTTTTGGCAGGAAAACCACGGTAGCCGCGGCAGCGGCCAAGAAACAGAGTTTTCAGTCGTAAAAGCAGTACGGTTGATTCGGCAAATCGGCAGTGCGAGGAGTGAAAAGAATGGCAACGGACCCCGGCTCCACAGTAAAGATCACCTTCAGCCAGCTGTTCAATGAACTCGACCAGTCGCGGCTCACCCTGAACCACTACAAACTGATCACGGCGGCCGTGCTGGGCGACATGCTGGAATTTTTCGACTACTTCATCATCGGCTTTGTCCTGGCGTTCATCGTGATTCCGTGGAAGCTGAGTTTCGCGGCGACCGCGGTGCTGCTGCTGAGCGCGGGCGTAGGCAGTCTGGTGGGGTCTTTCTTCTTCGGGCATCTGGCGGACCGGATCGGAAGGATGCCCGTCCTGATGATCACGACCGTGACCTTCACCATTCCTAGCGGCATCATGTACTGGACGCCGGAAGGCAACTGGATCTTCCTGACGGTGTTCCGCTTCCTGGTGGGATTCGGCGTCGGCGGACTCTATTCAGTCGATCTGCCGCTGGTGCAGGAGTTCATGCCCAGCCGCTATCGCGGTGTGGTGGGCGGCATTGTTACTGCTCTAATTCCCGCCGGAACCTTGCTGGGAAGCCTTTCGGCGGCCTTCCTGACGCCGGTCGTCGGCTGGCGAGGGCTGTTCCTTATCGGCATGGGACCCGCCATCCTGTGCCTGCTGTTCCGTATGTGGATGCGCGAGTCGCCACGCTGGCTGATTCGCAAGGGCCACTACGAGAAGGCGCTACGATCCCTCAACTGGGTCTTAGGCACGAACTATGATATTAGCCAGCTAGTAGTGGACACCGAAAAGCTGAAACCTGAGTCGCAGCCGAAATTCAGCGAAATCTTCCGCTATCGCCGCAGTGTGGCAGTGACCTGGAGTACAAGCTTCCTGCAGTCGATCATGGACAGCGGTTTCGTCCTGTGGGCGCCGACCTTGCTGGCGTTGGTCCTGAAGGTTCCTCCCGCCCAGGCAGCCAAGCTGTTTATCGTCGTCGCCTTTTCCAGTATCGTGGGCAAATTTGTCTGGGCGTTCTTGTCGGAGTGGGTGGGACGCCGGGTGGGTGGAATAATGATCGGGCTGGGCTCGATGGTTACCTGCCTCATCGTGGCGAATTTCTTCGCCAGCACCTGGGGAGGCGTGGCGGTGATTCTCCCGGCCTTCTGCCTGATGTACGCCTTCATCAACGGCGGCTGGTCGATCACCGGGCCGTACGGAACCGAAATCTGGCCACAGCGGTTGAGGGCGACGGGTATGGGCTCCGCTTACGGCATCGGCGGCATCGGGAGAATGCTCGGTCCCGTGATTTTGTCCATTTTCGCCGGCAGCACAAACCTGGTTACGCCCAAGGCTACACTGAATGCCATTGGGCCGGCCTGGACCTTCTTTGCCTTGTGCGGCCTGGCGATGGCAGTCGCGTACTATTTCTGCCAGGAGACTCGCAAAAAGTCCATCGCGGAGATCGAGCAGATGCTGGGCGCCACCGAGAAGGAGGCGGCTCGGGCAGCAGCGCGGTAACTCAAACTTTTCGGTTCGGCGGGCGGGTGAAAAGTTTTCCCGTCCGCATCTTCCCTGCCGGACTTGCGTCCTTCCGGCTTTGGAATTCTTGTCTGCGAGCAGTACAATGCGGCAATCCAGCGCCAAGACCGAAGCTCCCAAAGGGGCTTCCTGTTCAGCTCTTGCGAGCGGCTTTCGTATTAGACGAATTGATGTCAGTCATTATCTTAAGGGAGACCTATATGGAAAAGACTACGAGCGAAAGAGAGTTTAACAATCCCGACAAGACGCGGAAATGGCATCAGGTTGCCGAACTGCCGAAAGGCGTAACGGAAACCATTCTGTACCGCGACGAAAAAACGGGCACCTATTCGCGCCTGCTACGCTACGAGCCAGGCTACGTAGGCACGGACGAGCCCATGTGCCACGACTTCGATGAGGTTGTGTACATAGCGGAAGGAACCGCCTACAACAAACGATTGAACATAACTTACAAGGCCGGCGAGGTGGCGGTGTTTCCGGCGGGGCTCAGGCACGGCCCGCTGGCTTCGCCAACCGGAGGTTTGCTGGTGGAATTTCGTTACTACAAGAAATAAGCTGCCCGGCGCCACACTGGCGTCTCAACTCGCAATACGTTTTCAAACCAGAAAGGAAACTATGTACGCACTGGCCATTCTTCGCTACCGCCGTCCGCTGGAAGAGATTTTGAAGGTAACCGACGAGCACCGGGCTTACCTGCGCGGGCTGAAGGAAAAGGGAATCCTTCTCGCCTCCGGGCCGCTGGATCCGCGCTCGGGAGGAGCGCTGCTGCTGCGCGTTCCCGATAATGACGTGCTGGGCACGCTCGATCGTGTTCGCGACGGAGACCCATTCTACAAGCATGGATTGGCGCAATACGAACTGCAGCCCTGGAACGTCGTGATGGGAGTCGAAGAACTGAACCGCCTCTGACGACTGAATGCCTGCCGTTCTTTCTACACCAGGAGTGCGCGTTCCGTGCCTAATCGCGCTCGATCTTGGGATCGAGCGCGTCGCGCAGTCCGTCTCCCAGCAAGTTGAAGGCGAGTACCGTGAAGAAAATTGCCAGGCTGGGAAAGATTGCCTGGTGCGGCGCGATCGCCATGTCGGCCCGTGCGTCGTTGAGCATGGCGCCCCATTCCGGCGTTGGCGGCTGGGCGCCCATGCCTAGAAACGAGAGGCTGGCGGCGGTGATGATCGAGGTTCCGATGCGCATGCTGAAGTAGACGACGATGGCTGAGATGGTGCCGGGAAAGATATGCCGCAGGATGATGGTCGCATCGGAAGCACCGATCGTGCGCGCCGCTTCAACATAGGTGAGATGCTTCACGGCCAGCGTGTTGCCCCGTACCAGCCGCGCGAAGGCCGGAATGCTGAAGATAGCGACCGCGCAAATGACGTTCGTCATGCCGCTGCCCAGGATGGCAACGACGCCGATGGCCAGCAGGATGCCGGGAAAGGCAAAGAGCACGTCGCAGATGCGCATGGAAACCCGGTCCCACCAGCCTTCGTAATATCCCGCCAGCAGCCCTATCAGGGTGCCGATCACAGCCCCCAGCGCCACTGAAAAGAAACCCGCGGCCAGCGAGATGCGTGCGCCCGTCACGATGCGGCTGAACACGTCGCGGCCGAGGGAATCGACGCCGAACCAATGTCTGGCAGAGGGGCCGTCATTGAGGGCGTTGTAGTCGAAGTAAGTCTCCGGATCGAAGGGCGACAACTGTGGCGCGAAAACCGCCACCAGCACCAGCAGCAGGACGAAGCCGCCGGCAGACGAGCGCCAGGCGCTGCCGGCGAAACTTGCGCCAGAATTCCCGCCATGGCGTTCGCACTTCGCCGGCCTGCCCGGTCATAGCCACTGGTTGCAGCGACGCCATCTCCCCTCCTACCGGTAGCGAATGGCCGGGTTGATGATCGCGTACAGCATGTCCACGATCAGGTTGATGAGGATGAATTCAAAGGAGAACAACAGCACTTCGGCCTGGATCACCGGATAGTCGCGCATGCTGACCGAATCAACCAGCAAGCGGCCGAGGCCGGGCCAGTTGAAGACGGTTTCGACCACAATCGAGCCGCCCAGCAAAAAGCCAAACTGCAGGCCCATCATGGTAACACTGGGATCAGCGCATTGCGCAGGCAGTGCTTGACGATCACTACGCTCTCGTGCAGGCCCTTGGCCCGCGCGGTACGGACGTATTCCTCCCGCAGCACGTCCAGAAAGGATGAGCGGGTAAAGCGCGCCATGACAGCCGCCACGCCGGCCCCCAACGTCAGTGACGGCAGAATGTAGTGCCGCCAGGAGTCAGCGCCGATGGCCGGCAGCCAGCCCAGCCAGACGGCAAAGATCTCCATTAACAGCATGCCGAGAGCAAACGATGGAAACGAGATGCCGGAAACCGCCAGCGTCATGCCGAGCCGGTCAGGGGCGCGGTTGCGCCAGACTGCCGAAATGATGCCGATTGTCATGCCAAACACAACCGACCAAGTCATGCTGGCGATCGTCAGCCAGAGGGTCGGCATGAAGCGCTCGCCAATCTCCACCGACACCGGACGCTTGGAGCGCATGGAAAGACCAAAATCGAGGCGCGCCCCATTGCGGAAGAAACGAATGAACTGCTCGTGCAAGGGGAGGTCCAACCCCAGGTCATGCCGAACCAGGGCAACTGTTGTTTCGTCAGCTTCAGGACCGGCCGCGAGTCTGGCCGGATCACCTGGCAGCAGGTGCACGAACCAGAACACCAGCACCGCCACGATGACCAGCGTCGGCAGCATCCCCAACAGACGTTTTACAAGGTAACTCAACATGCGGATCAGAGAAGGAAGAGGTTTCCACAGACTCAAGTGGAAAGAGTGGTGTCATCCCATGGGAGCGAGCGGCATCTTCGGGCCGCGCGAAGCGGAGTGGAAGGATCTTGCGCTTGTTGCTAGAACACAAGATTCCTCGACTCGCGCCAGACCACCCAGCAAATGCAACTGCGGCGTTTGCTCAAGTTTGTCGGCGCTCGCTCGGAATGAGTTCATCGCTTGTGGGTACAGCATCTCTGGTTTCGCGCCAAAGTCCACGGTCTTCTCGGGCTTAGCAGCCCGCCGAAGTCGGGCCGCGTCAGAGAACCTTTCAAGCAACTCTTACTTCATTTCTATCTCTTTGAAATCGAATGAAGCATCCGGCATCACATAAATGCCCGAGATGTTGCTGCTGCGCGCCTGCAGGTTCTTTTCGGTTACCAGGAAGGCCCAGGCAGCATCGTCCCAAATGCGCTTCTGCGCATCGGCATACAGTTTTACCTTCGCCGCGCGGTTGGTTGTCTTCAGAGCATTGGCGATGTCGGCATCAACCTGATCATTCTTGTAGTATCCGGCGTTGTAGCTCTTCGGCGGCCACGACTGCGAGGCCAGCAGAGGCCGCAGCGCCCAGTCCGCTTCGCCGGTAGAACTCGACCAGCCCGCATAGTACAGGCGGACCGGCGCAGTCTTGGGATCGGGGGCGCCGAGTACCTTGTCGACGTTCTCGCCCGTTTCCAGGGCGCGCACTCTGGCCTTGATTCCGACCTGGGCCAGTTGTTGCTGCACGAACTGGATCACCTTCTGCGCGGTGGTGTTGTTGTAGGCAGACCACAAATCGGTTTCGAAGCCATTGGCGTAGCCAGCTTCCTTCAGCAGGGCGCGAGCCTTCGCGGGATCGTACGGCCAGGGTCCCAGTTTGGTGGCGAAGTCCACCCCGAGTGGCACCACGCCCGGCGCCGGCACTGCGTAGCCCGAGAAGGCCACCTTGCAGAGAGCCTCCTTGTCGATGGCATAGTTGATCGCCTGGCGCACCTTGAGATTGTCAAACGGCTTCTGCATCTCGTTCATCGTCAGGAAACGCGCCACGATAGAGGGCGTCGCTTCCACCACGATGTTCGGCTTGGATTGCAGGATGACTGCCTGTTCCGGAGCAATGCGGAAAGCGAAGTTGGCTTCGCCGGTCTGCATCACCACGGTTCGAGTGTTGTTGTCGAGCACCGATCTCCAGACGATGCCGTCGACTTTGGGGTAGCCCTTCCTCCAGTAGTCAGCGAATTTCTTGCCCTTGACGTAATCGCCATGCTTCCACTCCACGAACACGAACGGGCCTGTGCCAACCGGGTTCAGGGAAATATCTTTGCCGTATTTCTGCAGTGCGGCCGGCGACATGATCACGCCCGATGGATGCGCCAGCGTGTTCATGAAGGCCGAGAAGGGCTCCTTCAAGGTGAAGCGCACAGTGTCAGCAGCGACGGCCTCGGTCTTGGCAATGTTCGAATAGAGGCCATACCGCTTCAGTTTGTTGGCGGGATCGGTTACGCGGTCGAAGTTAACCTTGACGGCGGCGGCATTAAACGGCGTTCCGTCATGAAACTTGATCCCCTGGCGCAGCTTGAGGGTATAGACCAGTCCGTCCTTGCTGACCGTGTAACCGGTAGCCAGCACGGGAATCATCTTCATGTCCTTATCGAAGCCGTACAATCCTTCATAAAACGACTTCGCCACCGCCTGCGAGATGGTGTCGTTGGCATCATAAGGATCGAGGGTAACCACGGCTTGCTCGGTGGCTATAACGGGAATCTTCTGCGCCCAAGCCGAGGGTGAGGCGATCAACATCATGGCAACGCTGAATAACACTGCTGCCAATACGGCCCAGGACGACATGCTGAATCTGCTTCGCATCTCTCGTTCTCCTTTCGGCACGCGGATGGCATGCGTGCTTACGACGGTATAACTTGTCAGCCCTCGTTCTGCTCGGGGCGTATTGAAAACCTAATAGATACCACCGACCCGGTGGGTCGCGACAAAATGACCGGGTCCTACTTCGTGCAATGCTTCGATCTGCGGCTCGTCGCCGACCCGCCGGATCGGGCTGGGAATCTCATCCGCCAGCAAGGTACTCGGGCGATGCCGCCGTGCCGGATCGGGCACCGGAACGGCCGCCATCAGCGCTCGCGTATACGGGTGCTGCGGGTCTTCAAAGATGGCGCGCCGGGGGCCGATCTCCACGATCTGGCCCAGATACATGACCGCCACCCGGTGACTCACACGCTCCACCACCGCCATGTCATGCGAGATAAACAGGAATGCAATCCCAAATTCGGCCTGCAAATCGAGCAGCAGGTTAATGATCTGCGCGCGGATGGAGACATCGAGCGCCGAGACGCACTCATCGGCGATGACGATCTTCGGATTCAGCGCCAGCGCGCGGGCAATGGCTATGCGCTGCCGCTGCCCTCCGGAGAACTCGTGCGGATAGCGCTGGGCGTGCTCCGGCAGAAGCCCAACTCTCTCCAGCAGCCAGCTTACGCGGCGCTGCGCTTCATCTCTGGGCACGCCGTGCACCAGCAGGGGTTCCATGACGGAGAAGCCCACGGTCAGCCGGGGATCGAGCGAAGCGAACGGATCCTGGAAGACAATCTGAATGTTCCGTCGCCAAGCTTGCAGGCGCTTGCCGGAGAGCTCCGCGATCTTCTGGCCCTCGAATTCGATCTCTCCGCCGGCGGCTTCGACCAGCCGCAGCAGCGAGCGGCCGGTGGTCGATTTACCGCAGCCGGATTCGCCCACCAGCGCCAGCGTTTCTCCCGGACGAAGATCGAAGCTGATACGCTCGACGGCGTGCACGCGCTGCGTTACCCGGCCGAAAATACCGGTCTGCACGTCAAAACGCGTCGTCAGATCACGCACCTTCAAGAGTGGATCGGGTCCCGGCTCACTTCCCCCTCGAGCAGCTTCCAGGGACATTCCCGGCTCGCTCTCCTGCGCGGCCAGCGGAAACTTGGCTGGCCGGTCGGTGCCGCGCATGGCGCCTAGCCGCGGCACTGCTGACAGCAGGGCCCGGGTATAGGGATGAATTGGCCGGTTGAAGATTGGCTCGGACTCGCCCTCTTCGACCTTTTCCCCGCCATACATCACCAGCACGCGGTCAGCGACCTCAGCGACCACTCCCATGTCGTGGGTGATGAAGATGACTCCCATCTGTATCTCGCGCTGCAATTCGCGGATGAGTTGCAGGATCTGCGCCTGGATGGTGACGTCGAGGGCCGTCGTGGGTTCGTCGGCAATCAGCAGCAAAGGCTTCGAGGAAAGCGCCATGGCAATCATGACGCGCTGCCGCATTCCGCCGGAGAGTTGATGGGGATAGCAGTCCAGTATGCGGCGCGCTTCGGGAATGCGCACCAGGTCCAGCATGCGCAGGGCTTCGGCCCGCGCCGAGGCCGCGTCCTTGCCCTGGTGCAGGCGAATGGACTCGGCGATCTGCTCCCCGGCCGGAAATACCGGGTTCAGCGAGGTCATCGGCTCCTGAAAGATCATGGCCAGCTCGGCGCCACGCACCTCGCGCATGGTGGACTGACTGGCGCGCGCCAGGTCCAGCATCTCCCCTTCCCGGCGGCGGAAATGCATCCGCCCTTCGACAATTCTTCCTCCGCCGTGTTCCACCAGCCGCATGACCGATAGCGCCGAGACCGATTTGCCCGAGCCCGACTCGCCGACAATCGCCAGGGTTTCTCCGCGATCCACATGAAACGACAGCCGGCGGACAGCCTCCACCCGGCGTTCCGAGGTCACGAAGTGCACCGTCAACTGCTGCACGTCGAGAATCCTGGCCGCAAGAGCGGGAGACGCGATTTGGCTTTCCTGCGCGTTGGACATGCGCTTCCACCTCAGCAAGCCAACAGAGTGCTTGCTGGGGACCCCGGCACCGCTACGCCCCGGACGGCGAATCCCAGCTGCCGTCTGACCCTGCCGGGAAGTCCGCGGAATCGACTCCGTTCACGTATACCAAACCGAACTCACAAGTTGAAAGAGGCAAGTTGACGAATGGCAGGCCGTAGAGCCGTTTTCCACCAATTTCTCGTCGGGCGAGGATATCAGAGCCCGAGATAGGCCTTTTCGACTGCCGGTTCGTGCAGCAGTTGCTGCCCCGACCCCGACAATACTACCCGCCCAAGCTCAATGACGTAGCCTTGGTGAGCTATGTTCAAGGCGAGGGTGGCGTTCTGTTCCACCAGCAGGATCGTCTTGGACTCCGCTTTGATCTGTTCGATTGCCCGGAACACCTCTTCGACCACCACCGGCGCCAGGCCCATCGAGGGCTCATCCATGAGAATCAGCTTGGGCGAGGCCATCAGGGCCCTGCCGACCGCCAGCATCTGCTGCTCGCCACCCGACAGCGTGCCGGCCAACTGCGCCAGCCGGGACTTGAGCTTGGGAAACATCTGCATCACCAGATCCATGTCCCGCCGGATGCCTGCCTGGTCGGTGCGCGTGTAGGCTCCCATCTCGAGATTTTCCGCAACTGTCATCTGGGGAAAGACATGCCGTCCCTCGGGAATGAGGGAGATGCCTAGCCTGACGATTTCGGGAGGCCGCAGATGGCTGATCTCCCGCCCTTCCCACAGGATTTTGCCCGATGTGGGTTGGACGACCCCGGCGATGCAATTCAGCGTCGTCGTCTTGCCGGCTCCGTTGGCTCCGATCAGCGTGGTGATCTGTCCCACTTCCGCCGTGAACGACAGTTCATGCAGAACCGCGGTGCTACCATAGCCGGCGCTAACTGCCTGAAGTTCCAGCATGGCCGGAGCTCCTTCCCAGATAGGCACTGATAACTTCGGGGTGGTTGCGGACGTGATCCGGCGCGCCCTCGGCAATCTTCTTTCCGTGATCGAGCACGGTGATGGTGCTGCAAATGTTCATGACCAGCTTCATGTCGTGTTCGATCAAAACAACGGTCTGGCCCCGCTCCTGCACCGCTCTGATAAGCCGGACCAGGTTAGATTTTTCCGTGGGATTCATTCCGGCGGCGGGCTCGTCCAACAACAGGATTGCCGCCTTGGTGGCCAGCGCCCTGGCAAACTCCACCAGACGCTGCTGGCCGTAAGCAAGATTCCGCACCAGTTCAGTAGCCTTGTTCTCGAGCCCGACGAATTGCAATGCCGCCATGGCTTCGTCGGTCGCCACTTTCTCCCAATGCCGCGCCGTGTTGCCGTTGAGGATGATGGAAAGAACCGGCGTCCGCGTATGAACGTGCTGGCCGATGAGAACGTTTTCCAGTACGGTGAGGCTCTTGAACAGCCGAATGTTCTGGAAGGTCCGGGAAATGCCACGCGAGGCGAGTTGCGCGGGCCGGGCGAAGGGCAAGGGAGTACCGCGTACCGTGATCTTTCCCTTGTCCGGACGCATCTGGCCGGCGATGACATTGAACAGTGTCGTCTTTCCCGCGCCGTTCGGGCCGATGATGCCGTGAACAGTATTCGCCGTTACATCGAGGCAAACATCGTCGAGAGCCTGCAGACCGCCGAAGCTCTTGCTGATGCCGTTGATCGTCATCAGATGCGATTCCACTAGGGCCGCCTCCCTTCGCCGGCGGAGGCAACTGCCGCTCTGGAAGCTCTCGCCCGCAGGGCTTTCCGGAAAGCGGCCGCCAGTCCTACCAGGCCCTGGGGCATGTAAATGACGGTGAAGATCAGGATGCCACCGTAAAGAACAAGCCGATATGCCTGCAATGCCCGCAGAGCCTCCGAGAGGCCGGTCAACATGAAGCTGCCGATTATCGCGCCCACGATGGTCTGGCTGCCTCCGATGACGGACATACAGAGGAAGGTGACGGAATCGTCAAAGGTAAAGTTGTCGGGGCTCGCAACTCCGGAGAAAGTCCCATAAAGGGCGCCGGCCATGCCCGCGTAAACAGCGCTGAGAATAAAAGCGGCGCTCTTGTATCGATTGACGCGCACTCCCATGGCTTCGGCCGCCAGCTCGTCCTCGCGGATGGCGGCGAATGTGCGACCAACCTTGGAGTGCGCCAGCCGGTAGGCGATATATGTCCCGAGCAGAACGAAGAAGAAGATCAGATAGTAGAACTGCGGCTCCGACGAGAACTGCCAGCCGAAGAACTTCGGCAGCGGGATGCCGGTCAAACCGGCTGCACCCCTCGTCACCGGTGTCCAGTTCAGCAGAACGAGGCGAATGATCTCGCCGAAGCCAACCGTTGCCAAGACCAGATAGGGTCCTGAAAGCCGCATGGCGGGAATGGCGATTACGGCGCCGCAGAGGGCGCATGCCGCCACCGCCGCCGGAGCCGCCGCCCAAAATGGCGCGTGCAGGTTGATGGCCAGCAGCCCCGCGACATAGGTGCCGAGGGCGAAGAAGCCCGCCTGCCCCATCGATACCTGTCCGGTATAGCCGGAGAGCAGATTGAGGCCGATCGCAATCAAGGTGTAAATGCCGGCCAGATTGATTACATGCAGGTAATAGGCGTTGCTGACCAGCACCGGAAGCGCCAGCAGGACCAGCACGGCGACCAGGTACGTCAGTCTCTTTGCCGTGACCTTGAGTGTCATCGCTTGGGCTCCGCCGCTCAAACTCTCTGCCGTGTCTTGCGCAAGAACAAGCCGGACGGACGCAGCCAAAGAACAAGGATCAACAAGGCGAAGGTGATGGCGTCGCGATAGCCGGAGCTGATCTGCCCGCCGGCCAGCGACTCGACGATGCCGAGAAAGAAACCTCCAGCAATTGCGGCCGGTATGCTGCCCAGTCCTCCGATCACGGCGGCAACGAATCCCTTCAGCCCGATTCCCGCTCCCATGTTAAAGGTGACGAAAAACACAGGGGCGACCAGAATGCCGGCCGCCGCCCCGAGGGCAGCGCTGGCGGCGAAAGCCAGCGCGTCACTCTTGTCCGTATCTACGCCCATCAGGATGGCGGCATAGCGATCCTGCGCCACCGCCCTCAACGCCTTGCCCCTCCTGGTTCTTCGGAGAAGATAATGAAGCACCATCATCAGAAAAATAGCCACGCCCACAATCAACAGATCTTGCCAGGTAAGGCTCATCGCTCCGAAGGTCATGGGAACGGAGCTTACCGGCGAAGGAAAAATCTGCGCCTCCGGGCCCCAGATCACCAGCGCGACATTGCGGGAGACAATGGCGACGCCGAGGGTAGCGATAACCACGTTGATGGGCGGCGCCTGCCGCTTGCGCAAAGGCCGCAGGATGCAGAACTGCACGATGACTCCGATTGCTCCCACCAGCAGCATGGAACCCAGAAAAGACGCGGTAAAGCCGGCGTGCAGGAACTGAAAGAGGGCAAAGCTGATGTACGCGCCCAGCATTACCATGTCGCCCTGCGACCAGTTCAGCACGCCGGAGGCGGTGTAGATGAGGCTGTAGCTCAAAGCGACGAGCGCGTAGATCGCCCCTATCGGCAAGCCATTGAGCAGATATTGCATCGACGCTTCACTTCCCGGGAAAAACAATAGAAAGCGTGGGAGCAGCTCGCTGATTCCCTCGTCCCACCTTCCTCTTCATTTAAGTGTTAGAGCGGAAATAGAGTAGGTGTATCCCCGTGGGTGTGCGTCATCCCGACCGGAGCGAAGCCGGGGTCCCCAACAACGGCCGTCTTTGCCGTTGTTGGGGTGGGGGAGCGGAGTGGAGGGATCTTGTGCTTGTTGGCAAAACACAAGATTCCTCGACTCGCGCCCAACAAAGAGCTCATGCGAGAAATCAGACCTGCCCCACCGTTGGGCAAATCTGATAGCAGATGGCTCTGCAGGCGCTCGCTCGGAATGACGTTCATCTTTCTTGGGGATACAGCATCTCTGTTTTCACTCTAGCTTCCCGTTATGGTTTTCAGCAATTCAAACTTGTCGCCTTTGATGACCGTGATGAGCAGATACTTGCCGACGTCGTCGCCCTGCGCGTTAAACTTCGGCTCTCCGGTGACCAGTTTCAGTCCCGCGGTCTTTGCCAGGGCATCGCGCAATGCATCCGGGGCAGTGTTGTTGGCCCGCTTTAGCGCATCGGCGATGACGTAAACGGTGTCATACGCCTGCGCGGCGTGCGGAATCGGGCTCTCCTGGAACTTGGCTTTGTATTTGTCTACGAATTCTTTGACCACCGGGTTGCTGGATTCAGGCAAAAACGTCTGCGTCAGCACCAGCCCCTGCCCGGCATCGCCGCTGAGTTCGATCAGTTTCTGCGCAGCCATGCCGGAGGCGCCGAACAACTGCACGTTAATGCCGAGCTGCCTGGCTTGCTTGGAAATCAACGCCGCTTCGGTATAGAGGCCCCACAGGAAAATGCCCTGGGCGCCGGCGGCCCTAATGGTCAGCAACTGCGGCTTGAAATCCTTATCGCCATTGTTGTAGGTCGGGCTGGCGACCAATTGCAGTCCCTCTTTCTGGACAGCCGCGGCGAGCAACTTGGCGCCGCTCTGCCCGTAGTCATCCGCCGCCGTGAAGGTGGCCACCTTCTTCAGCCCCAACACCTCCTTGGCGTGCCGGATCAGCGCGTTGGCCTGAAATTCATCGTTGGCGGCCGTGCGGAATATCCACTTGTCACCCTGCTGCGTGATCGAGGCTCCGGTCGAGCCGGAGGTGATTTGCGGGATGCCGGCGCGGCTGGTGACAACCATGTCGGCCAGCGTAGCCGAACTGTTGATGGCGCCGATAATTACATTTGCCTTTGATTGCTGGATCAGTTTATTGACGGCGTTGGCCGACTTGGTCGGATTGCCTTCGTCATCCTCGAAATAGACCTCGAGCTGCCAGTCGCCGGCCGCCTTCTTAGCGTTGACTTCATCGACGGCCATCTGCACCGCCTTGTGCTGGCCCTGCCCAAGCTGGGCGGCGGTGCCCGACTCCGGTCCTACCACCCCGATCCTGATTACCTTCTTCCCGGAGTCCTGAGTACAGCCGGTTAATACGGCGACGAACATCAGCAACGCCAGAGACGGCGGGCACCAACATTTGAATTTCGACATTATTCCCTCACTCGTAATCAGTTTTTATGGAAGACTTTGCAGCTGCCGGATCACCTTCACCAGGTTCTTCAGCAGGTGGAGATGGTACCGCTCGCCCTTTTCACTGCTGCTCCTGGTGGGAGTACCGGTCGTACCGCCGGCAATCGGAAACGATTTCTGCATGTCCTTGAGCGTGCTGGGCACGTAGCACAGCGTGTCGCCGGTAAAGGCAGGGTCAACCGAATAAAGCTCGTGCTTGGCCACGGGATTGTCCTGCGCCTTTTCCAGATGGACCAGGTGCGGAGCCTTGTACAGCATGTGGGAGCTCTCAATCTCCTCCGAGTGGCCGACCGGACCATAGCCGAGCTCCGCGATCAAATCCTTGGACATATATGCGGGATCGAACAACACGACCTTCACCCCGAGCTGCCGCTGCGCCCTTTCAGCGGCCAGTTGCAGCCAGGCTATGTTCACGATGCGATGACCGTTGATCACGATGAACTTCGAGAAGCCGTGCTTGTGCAACGACTCGATCACGTCGAAGGCAAGTTCGATCAGCACCTCCGGCCGAATCGTGATCGTTCCTGGAGCGACCATGTGATGAGGGCTCCAGCCGAACCAGAGCGGCGGTGCAACCACAACGTTGGCTTCCGCCGCGGCGTCTTCCGCCAGCATCATGGCAACCATCGTATCGGTGCCCAGCGGGAGATGGGCGCCATGCTGCTCGGTGCTGCCGACCGGTAGGATAATGAGGCCTTTGGCCCGCTCCCGCAGCTCCGCGAGTTCAGACCAACTGTTTTCCTGCAGCCAAACACTCATAGCCCCATCCTTCCGGCGCTAGCGGCTTTGAAATTACAAGCAAGTCTCTGCATTCTACTATGCCCAACCGGCCTTCCCGGAAACGGCGAGGTGCCCCAGACTACGTTACCGAACTTGGTGGAAACGCAGGAGATAGATAGAGACCCAGGAAATGAATTGGGTGAATTGTCGAAATTTATGCACTGAGTTTGGAGTTGCAAATTCGTCCGCGAAGAGTATCATGTTTGCCATTCCTGGCAGCAAAGAAAGAGATCTGCTAACCTCCCGATCCCTCTGCGCCACCGATTTTTGTTTTTGCAGATGTGTCCTTTGCCCGCAAGAGTTGGGGGTTGGGAGACTTGTATTCGCAACCTGACGGAGACCCCAAATGGCGGCATTCACGGAGCCGATGTTGTCAGAATTTCGCGCTGATTGTCTGCTGGCAAGCAAGTTGTGGGGACGAACGTTTTCCGCGCTCACTGCCATGACCTGGCGCGAAAAGGGAGAAGAAGCGGTCCATCGCCTTTGGTTCCAGGTGCTGACCCGCCACCAGGTCGGCCATTACCGCGAAGGCCTGCGCAAGCTCGGCATACGGGATGACGAACCACCCGCAGTCGCCGCGGCCAAATACCACTATTTCACCAACGTGTTGGGCGGCCTCGATCTTGAGTATGTAGAGGAGTCTCCCAGGAAGGTCTGGATTCGTTACCTGGCGCCAATGTGGACCTACGCCGGCGTCGCCATGATGGCCATGCCCGGCAGCTTGCGCCGTACTATTTTTTCCGCCTGGCATCCGAGGAACGGCGCCCTGATAGGGTGTCCTCGTCTTGGCTGGGTGAGCACCAAGTTCATCATGGAAGGGGACCCATACGACGAGGGTTACTTCATGGAGTATGAGCACGATCTGGGACCTGAGGAGATCATGCGCTACGAAGTGGTCCCGCATACCCCCGAATGCGATCGCAGCCAGCTTCCTGCTCTCGATCCGATCCAGTGGCCGGAAGAGCGCAAACTGAAAGCGCGGCGGAACTACTCCGCAGGCTACGCTCGTACCACGGTCGAGGTCCTGTACAGGATGTTTGGCTCCGCGGTGACGCATTTCATCATCAGCCAGACCCGGCGTTGCCTTGCCATCCAATACACTCACGAACTGGCGAGCGATATTGGCCTGAAAAGCGCCGGCGATGCCTCCAGCGTCGCTTCGTTTTTTACCAGATTGCTGACAGCCTGCGGCCAGAGATTCGAATCCGAACGACTGAATCCTTCGCGGTACCGCATCGTGCTAAGCACCTTCAAGCCGTTCGACCCCGACGCGGAAGAGGGTTTGCGCGAAGCATGGTTCGCGTTTCAGCAAATGAGCGCGCGCCTGATCAGCCCGCGGGTCGCGGTTGTACGGCGGCGCGAAAGCAATCACGAAATATGGGAAATCGAGGACGTGGGGCACTGGCGTTGGTAATTTTCGTTTCGCGCCATCTGCCCTAAGAGGAATGTACTTCGCAGTCCTCGAAAACGGGCTCCGGTCTTTTTCGCTTCGCTTCTGGTAGTGGCATCCGCTGTTCTTGCCTGGGGGCACGAAAGGAAATACGGGATGACTTACATCGACGACATCACCCTGAGACAGTTGTTGGAGCGTCGTGCCCGCGAGGACGGTGATCGCGCCTATTGCTTCTTTGAAGACGAGACGATTACGTTCAGTGCGCTGGACAACAAGGTCAATCGTCTGGCCAACGGATTTCTGAAGCTCGGGCTGCGCGCGGGAGATCGCGTTGCGGTGATGCTGCCGAATCATCCCGACCACATCTACACTCTCTTCGCCCTGGTGAAGCTCGGGATCGTGTACGTTCCAGTCAATGTAAACCTGAAGGGAGACAGCCTCGATCTCTTGCTGAACCTGTCGGATCCCCGGGCCGTCGTGGCCGACCGCCGTTACAGCGGAGCACTCGGTGAAGTTCTTGCTCGCCCGCGTTCGGTTGAGTTTCTGGTGTGGCGCGGAGAGGGCGGCGGGGATGGGATCCCGGTGCGGAGTTCAACGACGATTGACGAGTTGAGCAAAGGGGCTTCGCCTGATGCTCCGCCTGTTCCCGGGGCTGGTCCCGATGACGTTCTGCTGCTCAGCTACACCTCGGGCACGACAGGAATGCCAAAGGGCGCTCCCCTCAGCGACAGAATGTGGCGAGCTTGCGCCTACGGGTGTGGGCTCGCGAGCGAAGTCCACGAAGGAGAAGTGATGCTGATGTGGGAGCCCATTTACCACATCGGCGGGAGCCAGGTGCTTCATCTCTGTCTTATGCGCCGCGCCGCCATAGCAATGCTGGAACGCTTCAGCGCCACACAGTTCTGGGACCAGGCCCGGCGTTACCGGGCGACCCAGATACACTACCTCGGCGGAATTCTCCAGATGCTGCTGGCGCAACCGCCGCGGCCCGATGACCGCAGCCATCAGGTTCGCATTGCCTGGGGCGGCGGCTGCACTACCGAGGCGTGGCGCCCCTTCGAAGAGCGATTCGGCGTCACGATCCATGAAGATTACGGGATGACTGAGTGCTCCAGCATCACCACAGTGAACGCGGAGTGCAAGCTGGGATCCATCGGCAAGCCGGTCGATTTCTTTGAAGTCCGGATCGCCGATGAGAAGGGCGTGCCGGCGCCACCCAACCAGTTTGGCGAAATACAGGTGCGGAGCAAGCAGCCTGGATTGATCATCCGGGAATATTTCCGCAACCCCGAGGCGACGCGAGCCGCGATCGGCGCGGACGGCTGGTTCAGGACTGGCGATCTTGGTTCCGTCGATGAAGAAGGCTTCATTTACTTCCGAGGCCGGATGAAGGATTGCGTGCGCCGCGGCGGCGAGAACATTTCGGCCTGGGAAGTGGAACGCGTCATTAACAAGCATCCGGACATCGAAGAAAGCGCTCTCGTGGGTGTTAAGACGGAAATCGGCGTGGATGACCTGAAGATCTTCCTCAAAGTCGCACCCGGCCATCCGCGGCCTGATCCTGCCGCGCTGATTGAGTGGTGCGAAGCCCACATGCCTAAGTTCCAGGTTCCGCGGTATGTCGCCTTTATCGATGCGTTTGATAAAACGCCCAGCCAGCGAATTAAGAAAGAGAATCTGTCCCGGTCGACGTCCGATTGCTGGGATCGCAAAGCTTCAGCGGCGGCGGGACGCAAGTAAAAGCTCACTAGGAGATACAGCCATGGCACAACCAGCACAATCAACAATGCCCAAAGGAGTGGTAAAAGCGATCATCGCAGGCTCGATTGGAAACGTAGTGGAGTGGGTAGACTGGTCGATCTATGGGTTGGCTGCTCCGTTCATTGCGGCACAGTTCTTTCCCAAATCCAGCTCGGTCACTGCCTTGCTGCAAACGTATGGGATATTTGCGATTGGCTTCCTGATCAGACCAATTGGCTCGCTGATCATCGGCCCTTACGGAGACAAGCATGGCCGCAATAAGGCGCTGGCATTGTCAATTCTCATGATGGGAGCAGGCACCGGTTTGATTGGCGTGGTGCCGACTTATTCGAGTATTGGCTTGTTTGCCCCTTTCCTCCTGGTCTTCCTTCGCTTGGTTCAGGGACTTGCGTTGGGAGGCGAATGGGGTGCCGCCTCGGCCTACATTTACGAGCTAGCGCCGCCTAATCGCCGCGCTTTCATAAGCAGTTTCCGCCCTTGCGGTACAGGCATGGGCTTTTTCCTGGGGAGCGGCTTCGTGACCGTGGTCACGCTGGTCTTTTCTCCGGCGACATTGCAGTCCTGGGGATGGCGGGTCCCGTTTGTCCTTGCGTTCCTGACTGCGGTACTGGGCCTATATATTCGGTTACAAGTGCAGGAATCTCCTGAGTTCCTGAAGGCAAAGGAGACCAAGGAGACTTCTGAGCAGCCTTTGTCAGACAGCATGAAGTATGACAAGAGAGGGATGGCCATAGTATTTGGGTTCGGCATGATCTGGAATTCCGTCTTTTACGTCTTGTACACGTACATGCCGGTCTACCTCAAAAACGCGCTCTCAGTGCCGTATGGAAGCGCCATGAAGATGACCATGTATGCAACCCTCCTGTACACGGCCATGGTGCCCTTTTTCGGTTGGATAGCTGATAAGTACAACAAGAAGACGTTGCTTTCCGTTGCTACGTTGGGGCTGACCATCTTCGCCTACCCTGGATTCCGGCTCATCAGCACAGGACAGTATTGGGCGGCCCTATCGGTGTTTTTGTTCTTCACCATATTAATGGGCATCTTCGGAGGCGTAGCCCAGGTAATTTTGGCCGAACAGTTTCCGACCGGTACCCGCAACACTTCCATGGGAGTGTCCTATGCAATCCACAATAGCCTCTTCGGCGGAACCGCTCCCCTGACTGTAGCCTGGTTAATAACCGCCATGAACGACACGCTTGCGCCTGCTTACTATATGACGGTATGCGCCTTGCTTGGTTACCTGGCGGTCCGTTATGCGTCATATAAGGCCCCGGAGCGAAGAATCGAACAGAAGTTCGCATCAGGCGGAGTACATCGATAAGACACAGCGAGGCCGGCAGGCGTGAGTGTCACAATATAGTTAAGCTGGCGGACGGCTGATTCATATCTGCTTTCGCATCTGTGAGTGCTCGCGAGGCGCCCGAGCTGCGTTCCTGGTTCGCGACACGAGCAGGCGTCGGCCTGTCTCAGCTGAGCCTACGGAGAATAATATGGAGAAGTACATTATCGTACGAAAGCTCAAAGGCGTTGGCGTCCTTACTCTCAATCGGCCTGAAAAACTGAATGCCTGGAATGCCGAGATGCGCGGCGAGATCATTGCCGCACTCAAGGAGCTGGATGGCGACGCCAAGGTGGCAGCCATCGTCATGACCGGCGCCGGGCGCGCATTTTCAGCTGGTCAGGACCTTGCCGAAGCGCACGACTTCGACGCCAGCCGTGCCGTCGAATGGATTGGCGAATGGGAGAACTATTACAGCGCAATACGTAATCTTTCCAAACCTATCGTCATGGCTCTCAATGGCGCGGCCGCCGGCTCGGCATTTCAAGTGGCGCTGCTTGGCGACGTGCGTGTCGCTCATCCGGGAGTACGTATGGGACAGCCTGAAATCAACTCGGGCATTGCCAGCACGCTAGGCCCTTGGCTTATGAGCGAGATGTTGGGCCTGTCGCGAATGATTGAGCTGACACTCACCGGGCGCCTCATGGACGGCGAAGAATGCCATCGTATCGGTCTGGTGCACCATCTTGTCCCGGAGGATCGTGTTCTTGCCAAGGCGATGGAAGTCGCCGAAGAGCTTGCGGCCAAACCGCCCGTCGCCATGCGTCTCGACAAGCAGCGTTTTCGCGAAATGACCGAAGCGGGGTTCAAGGGCGCAATCGAAGCCGGCAAACGAATTCAGCCGGAATCTTATGCGTCGGGCGAGCCGGCACGAATGATGGAAGAGTTCTTCCGCCAGCGGGGCAGTAAGCTGCCAAAAGGCTAGGCCGGCCGATCTGTTGTAATCTCCGCGCTGCACAAGAAGGGGCTATGATGAAGGGGATTCGGCGCAAAGGCGAAAGTTGCGGGAATGGCGTTTGCCCCGGGGGATGGAATGCGTAGCGGAGCCGAGGTGATTGTTATCGGTGGAGGAGTCATCGGCACCTCAGTCGCCTATTTTGTTGCCCGGTTGGGCCACAAGGTAACACTCCTGGAGCGGCAAAACCTGTCCAGCGGCGCTTCCGGAGCATGCGACGGAACTCTCTTCTTGCAGACCAAAAACCCTGGCCCGCACCTGCAGATGGCGCTGAAGAGCGTCGCCCTGTACGGTGTGCTTTCGGAGGAGCTCGACTACGACTTCGAGTATGAGCAGAAGGGCGGGATGTGTCTGATCGAAGACGAAGCGCAGGCGGAGCTCATGCAGCACACGCTCGCCCAGCAGCGCCAGTCGGGCTTGTCGGTGGAACTATTCGACATCAAGCGAGCGCGCGAGATCGAGCCCATGCTGGGCGGGCATCTTTGGGGAGCAACGTACTGCGCCGCCGACACTCAGGTGAACCCGCTTGCCGTGAGCCGCGGCTTCAGCCGGGCCGCCCGCAGGTATGGCGCTGACATCAGGGTTGGCGTCAGCGTGACCGACCTGCTGGTGAGCGATGGACAGGTGCGAGGTGTCGTTACCACCGATGGTCCAATCTACGGAGACTGCGTCGTCAATGCGGCGGCAATCTGGGCGCCTCTGCTGACCCGGAAATACGGTTATGACCCGCCGATCATCCCTCGCCGCGGGCAAATCCTGGTTACCGAATCGTTGCCGCCGGGGACAGTGCGGCATATGCTGCTTTGCGCCTGCTATCTGACGGCCAAGCATCACCCGGAATTGCTTGATCAGACGCAACGCCAGCACCGGCTGGGAGTGGGGCTGATCGTCGAGCAGACCCGGAGCGGCGGTCTGCTGCTCGGCAGTTCCCGTGAGTTTGTCGGGTTCGACCGAAACACCTCTATGGAAGGCATGCAGGCTGTCGCGGACCATATCTGCAAGCTTATGCCCCGCTTGGGCCGGGTGAACGTAATCCGCAGCTTCGCCGGCCTGCGGCCCCGGACGCCTGACGGCATGCCGATCCTGGGTCCTGTAGAAAATCTGCCGGGCCTGATTATGGCCGCCGGTCACGAAGGGGACGGCATTGCGCTGGCGCCGATCACGGGACAGATCATCGCGGAGTGCGTGCAGGCAATGAACTAGCAGGAATACCGGAATTCCGCCGCGAAGATTGGCAGATCCGGCGCGAATTCGAATGCGGGCATAGGAAGGGGAAGGACGATGAGAGGTTCCGATGCAGTAATTGAAATGCTGATTGCGCACCAGGTCAAGCATGTGTTCGGAGTCCCCGGCGATACCAGCATGAACGTTCACGATTCATTCGCCCATGCCACGAAAAGAATCGAGCACATACTGACCCGCGATGAGCGCAACGCCGGCTACATGGCCGACGGCTATGCGCGCGTCTCCCGCAAGCCCGGGGTAGTGGAGACGCCCAGCGGCGGAGGCGCTTTGTATGTCGTGCCCGCGGTCAGCGAGGCCAACAACTCCTGCATTCCCATGGTGTGCCTGTCGTCCGATATCACCATGAGCAGCGAAGAGACCCAGGCCCTGACCACCGTGGATCAGGAGCTGATGTTCAAAGCGATTACGAAGTGGAACACCAAAATTCGCGTCGCCGCGAAGATTCCCCAGCTTTTCCGCAAGGCTTTTCGCATGGCGACCGGGGGAATCCCCGGCGCGGTTCACCTCGCGATTCCGGAGAATATTCTCGCCGCGTCGGTGGAGTTTTCCCCGGCCGAACTCCGCAGCTCTCGAGTCGACCACCTCGCAAGCGCCCTTCCGCTATGAGCCCGATTCAGGCGATCTCGACAGAGTCATCGATTTGTTCAGCCGCTGTTCGCGGCCGGTCGTGCTGGCCGGAGGCGGCGTCCACCTCTCAGGAGCCTACCAGCAACTGGAGCATTTCCGGTCTACCTTCCATGTCCCGGTCGCCACCACGGTGAATGGAAAAGGAAGCGTCGCCGAGACCCTCCATAACGCGGTGGGCGTGATTGGCGCCAACGGAGGTTCCGAGGAAGGCCTCAACATCGTGCAGCAGGCCGACCTCGTTCTGGTGCTGGGGTCAAAGCTGAACGCCGTAACTACAATGGGCAAGATCGCGATCAACAAGGAGGCCAAAGTCGTTCAGGTCGACATCGGAGAAGACGGGCTGGGCTTGAACATCGACGTCGATGTTCCCCTCGTCGGCGATATCAGGACGGTTCTGGAAGCGTTGAACGCAGCCATGGCAGCGAAGAAAGACGCCATGGCCTCTCGGTTTGATGCCTGGAACCAATGGGTCTGCCGAAAGATCAGCGATAAGCGGGCAAGAATCGAGGCCGAGATGCGCGCCGACTCGGCGTTGGTCCTCCCGGCCCGGTTTTTCGGCGAACTGGAGAGGCTGACCGGCGAGAACACGATCTTTGCCGGCGACGCCGGCACTCCGACGCCATACATCTCCTCGTATGTCAGGCTGAAGAAGGCCGGCAGATGGAGCGTGCTGCCCAGGGCGCATGGAAGTCTCGGATACGCCTTGCCGGCTGCGATTGGCGCAAAGATCGCCAAACCGGATGCAACCGTGCTCTCTCTGATGGGAGATTCCAGCTTCGGCATGGCGCTCGGCGATCTGGAAACAGCCAGGAGGCTGGACCTGCCGATCATCTTCGTTAACTTCGAAAATAACTCTTACGGCTGGATCAAGACCATTCAGCGTCTCTACTTCGAGGAGAAGTACTTTGCCGTGGATTTCTGCCCGGTTGATACCGTGGCGATCTCCAAAGGCTTTGGCATAGACGCGCGAAACGTCGCCAGCAATGCCGCAATCGAGGAAGGGCTTCGCTGGGCGCTGGCGCAAAAGGGGCCGTCGCTGCTGAACGTCGCCATCGAACGGCCGACCGGCTTTGTTCCTCCCGTTCTCAAATGGGAGCGCGACAGCAAGGTTCCGGCATCGGAGAGAAAGAAACTTACCTACTAAAGCGGATTCAGAGTGGGCGTACCCTTCGCTATCACCGCCGGGCTGGTCGTCCGGCTACTGCAGGGGTATACCTTCCGCGAATCCGGTCTAGCTTTCTTCGGAAGGAGCCTCGCCTATTCTTTCTTCGCGAGGCTCTTCATGATCTTGATGAATTGGCGCGGCGCGGTTGCACGTAGCTGAGCCCCTGGAATTGCGCTTTCGCGCCGGTCACTTGGCCGAAACGTCTTGCCTCGCCAATTGCCACATCAGCCGATAGAGCGACAGGTTCTTTTTGTCCGCCTGGACTTTCGCACGAGCGGCCTCTCCTGCCTTCGCCGCCACCTCTTCTGATGTCGCATCGATGACAAAGATGGGGTCCAGGAGGCGATTCTTGATGTCTTCGGTGGGCAAGGGCCCCGACAATTCGGGCGATGGGACAAGAAGACGAGTGGCGATAACCCCGTTCGTCGCCTGCGCTGCTTTGCCGCATTCCCGCAGTAACTCGATATCGTGGGCACCGGCCAGCCGTCCCAATCGCAGAACGGAAATCCAACCGGCCGTTCCCGCCCCGGTCTGGTTGACAATAGCGCACACGCGGCGCGCGCAATCCTTAAAGCGGTTCAGATTCGTAACCGACCATGGCGTCTGCTGCTGGAAGGCCTGGCGATACGCGTCCGAGGTGAAGACCCCCAGCGACTCCGTCTGATACAGGCAGAAATACTGGGGAAAGGCATGCACGGCCTCGTAGCGGGTGCCGGTAAGGAAGCCGGGGATTCCTACTCTCTCACAGATATGCTCCCGGTCGTACCACTTGTTGAAGTCAACCGAAAACTCGGGGCTGACGCCCATCAACGTTACGAGCATGCCTGGATACTGATTGAGTTCTGATTGATCCATCATCGGTCTCCCGTATCTTTTTCCGATTTCCAAGGACTCAATTAATACTCCCTCGATTGTCGATGTCAATACCTATATGCCCACGCAGGCGCTGGCAGTACGAGCCGCGTTGTGCCACACTGATCGACATAGCTCAGGGGATATGTGAATCGAAAGCCGAACGGAGGCATTCATGAACCTAACAGCGGATCCTGTTCAGAAGGACGGCATCAGCGGCTTTGCCAGACGCTTGCGATCCGGAGAGATCACGTCGGAGCAAGCTACGCGCGCCTATCTCTCGCGTATCGAAAAGCTCGATCCTGCTCTTGGAGCATTCCAGCATGTGGCCGCCGAGCGTGCAATTGCGATCGCCCGCGCCATGGACCAGTTGCTGGCGGGCGGAGTCGATCTCGGTCCGCTGATGGGAGTGCCGGTTGCGGTCAAAGACTTCTTCGCGGTCGAAGGAATGCCTACCACGGCAGGATCCAAACTGGAGGTAGGCGATATCATTGGCGAGGAAGGCAGCTTCGTCAAGCGCCTGAAGAAAGCCGGCTGTGTAATTCTCGGCAAGACGAAGACTGTCGAATTCGCCTTTGGTATTACGGGCGTCAGCACGCCCCGCGGAACTCCCTGGAATCCCTGGGACGCACGCACGCAACGCCTGCCCGCGGGATCCAGTTCCGGCTCCGCTGTTGCCGTCGCCGCCGGACTCTGCGCCTGGGCGGTTGGGTCGGATACAGGAGGCTCTGTGCGGGTACCGGCTGCCCTGTGCGGCATCTTCGGTCTGAAGACGACCTTTGGCCTATGGCCGACCGATGGCGTCTGCCCGCTCGCTCCCAATCTCGACACAATCGGTCTGCTGACCAAGTCCGCCGCCGACGCGGCAACCGTTTTTGCCGCCCTGAGCAATACGGGAACCGCTCGCCCCGGGAGTCTGGCGGGAACTCGGTTCGGCCGCTCCGAGAAATATTTCTTCAGGAATATCGACCCAACCGTATCTGCTTGTATGTCCACGGCCTTATCCACTCTCGAGAAGAACGGCGCCCAGATCATCGCCAACGAAGTTCCGGAAGCGCCGGAGAGGGAAGCGTATTTCCCGGTGGCGCTTCCCGTGTGTCTTATTGCAGTGCTTGGGCGCGAGCGTTTTCTCTCCGGCCGCGACCAGATGGACCCGCTCGTCAGAGCGCGCACGGAAAAGGGACTCGATGTGCAAGCTTCGGAGTACCTGCGCCTTGAACTCAAGCGCCAGAGACTGGCGAACAACATCACGCAGCGTTTCCGGGATGTTGATGCCTGGCTGAGTCCCACGGCAACCATTCTTCCCTTGCCCGTTGCCGATCTGGAGGACCCGCAAAAAGGCATGGCCCTGACGATGGGTATGAGCCAGAATTCACAGCCGGTAAATTACTTCAATCTCTGCGCGGCAACGCTGCCGATTCATCAGTTCGGGTCGCCGCTGCCTGTCGGCCTGCAAGTGATCTGCCCGGCCAACAGCGAGGCTCGGCTGCTATCGATAGCCTTGGCGATCGAGAATGTAATCGGCAAGCCGTCCGCTCCACCTCTGGAAGGATTCCTTCGCGCTAGCGCGGGTTAGGAAGTGAGCAATGCGATGACTCGTCGCGCGGCGTTCGGAGACGACGGGCAGAGCGGAGACCAGGCAAGATTTTGTCCTGGGGAGCCTCCCGGCAACGGCACCCGCAGAGGATCCCCAGGCTTGCAGACGACGACTTAAGGCAGGTCAGAACCCATAAAGTTTCGCCGGATTGCTGACCAGAATACGGTTGCGCGTAGCCTTGTCAGGCGCAACCTTCAGCAGCAGATCGAACAGCAGCGCATCATCCGGTTTCGCATTTTCCGGATTCAGCGGATGCGACCAGTCGGTGCCCCAAACACAGCGTTCGGGCGCTGCTTTCACATAGCCCTGAGCCACCGCAACGCTGTCGGAATAGGTAGGCGGCCCGACCTTGCTCTCATAGTAGAAGCCGGAGAGCTTCACGTATGCCTTGCCCTTCTGCATCAGGTCGGCAACCATGCCGAAGATGGGCGACTTGACGCCATCCGGCTCGGGAATATGCGCCAGGTGGTCGAAGACGATCTGGCAGGGAACGCGGCTCAATATCTCCTTATGGGCAAAAATCTCAGCTCCGTCGGCCTGGATCTGAATATGCCAACCCATAGGCATGATCTTTTTCACCAGAGGGTCGATCATCTCCCAGGTGGTGCCGCCGCCCTGCGCCAGATTGAAGCGGATACCACGGACTCCCGCTTCGTTCAGCTCCTTCAGTTCCGCGTCGGTTACGTTGGTGTTCACTACTGCGATCCCGCGGGATGATTTGCCGAGCTGCTTCAGTGAATCCACGAGACAACGGTTGTCTACCCCGTAGGTCGAGGGCTGCACAATCACGTCGCGGGATATGCCGAGACGTTTCTGGAGCATGCGATAGTCGGCGACCGTAGCAGGGCTCGGTTTCAACCCTGCGTTCGGATTGTAGGGGAAGCGCGCCGGATCGTAGATGTGATGGTGGCAGTCGGTTGCATGTGCCGGCGCCTTCAGTTTCGGCGCTTCCGTGCCCGAGGACCACTTCACGGCCACCGCCTGTCCCTGGGCCGCGGCTGCACGGTCGGCAAATAGAGCAAGGCCCGCCATCATGCATGGAACCGACACCAGGAACTGCCTGCGACTCCAATCATTGTTATCCATGTTTCTCCTCGCAGTGTTCACTGCCTGATTCTTCCTCCCTCAACACTGGCTGCGGACTTTCCAAGCCCAAGCGAAAGAGGAATGGTTGTCACGAATATAAGTGGATATCCTACGGTCGCCAGTTAACCACATCATTCAGGAATGGGCAATACCGCTGGCCTTATTGGCGGCCTACCGGCGAATAATCAATATGGTTCCCGAGGTCACCGCGAAGACGAGAACGAGACCGCGTAAGATTCGCTCGTTCACCCGATGGCGGATGAAAGAGCTCGTAAGGCCTCCGATTGCGAGGAAGGGGACCAGGAGCGCAGCGGCGGCCAATTGTTTTAAGCTTGTCCGTCCGCCTGCGCCAAGAACCCCAAGAGACAGTAACTGTCCGACAAGAAAGCAGCAGGCGAGGGTCGAGCGCAGGACTTCGGGACGATGATGCTGATACGCCAGCGCCAGAGGCGGACCACCGATGCCAGTCGCCGTCTCACTGATCCCAGTCAGCAGGCCGACGGTTACGAACGCACTGCGGTTAGGCGAAAAAACTGGCGCCATGACGGTTGCCAAAGCCGCTGCTATGGTTGCGGAACCGACCAGCAGATAGAGGGCTCGCGGCGAGAGGGCGGCAAGAACACTGGCGCCGGCGAACGCCCCGAATAATCTTCCCAGGGTGATCCAACCGCTGCCAGTCCAGTCAATGGCCCGCCGCTCGCGCAACACGGTGAACAGGTTGAGCGGCAGCATCAGAATCAGCAGCGATACCGGCAGGAGTTCCGGCTTCAGGAAAGCCATGACCGGCGCCACAATCAGCGCGAAGCCGATACCGATTGTTCCCTGAATGCAAGCCGCGAGCATGACCGTGGTGGCCATTAACGCGAACTGGGGTGTAATCATCTGTCCATCACCGCACGGCAGAGCTCCTCGAATTATGCAACATCTGCCGGTGCTTTGGGCCATGGAGGCAGAGGCTTCGCTGGCGTTTTTCTTGATTGCCGCGGCAGCGCCGGTCAGGCCGCCTGCAGGTTGCCTGCGGGTTGTTCCGGGAGAGGATCGTGCCATCCGCCGATAGATGCCGCCAATCGTTCCGCCTCCGGCGGCCCCCAGCTTCCCGGCTCGTAGAAGCCGAGAGGGGTTCGATCTCCCAGTATGGGATCCACGATCGCCCAGGAGGCTTCAACCGAATCCTGGCGAACAAAGAGTTGCGGATCGCCGCGCATGGCGTCGCTGAGCAATCGTTCGTAGGCGCCGTACTCCGCGGCGTCTTCGGTTCGGACAAACGACAGCTCGGCCGGTACCGCCTGCATCTGCGGGCCGGGCTCTTTGACCTGCGCCCCCAGGCTGATGGAGATCTCCGGCCCCAGGCGGAAGCGGAAATAATTCGTCTGCCCTGGCGTAAGCGTGGCGAGCGGCGGACGCCGTAGCTTGACGAAGACTTCCGTGGTCGTGATCGGCAGGCACTTGCCTGCGCGTATGAGGAATGGGACCCCGGCCCAGCGCCAGGACTCCACACAGAGTTTTACGGCGGCGAAGGTTTCCACGTGCGAATTGGGCGCCACCCCGGCCTCGTGCCGATATCCGACAAACTGTCCCCGGACGACAGCGGCCGGATCCAGCGGCGGAATGGCGCGAAAGACTTTTACCTGCTCGTCGCGTACCGATTCCCAGTACATCGAGGAGGGCGGTTCCATGGCCAGGAAGGCGAGCACCTCAAGCAGGTGGTTCTGCACCACGTCTCGAATCGCGCCGGCTTCTTCATAAAACTTGCCGCGGCCGGCAACACCGAAGTTCTCCGCCATGGTGATCTGTACGCTCTCGACATAATTGCGGTTCCAGATCGGCTCCAGGAAAGTGTTGGCAAAGCGGAACATCAACAGGTTCTCGACCGCTTCTTTCCCCAGGTAATGGTCGATGCGGAATACATCCCACTCGTCAAAGACGGAATGAATGATCTGGTTCAACTGCCTGGCAGAAGCCAAATCCCGGCCAAACGGTTTTTCGACGATAATGCGAGCGCCTTTGGCGCACTCGGAAGCCGCCAGTCCCTGCACCACCGGCCCGAACATGCTCGGAGGAATCGCCAGATAATGCACGGGACATCTGGCTCCCCCGAGCTCTTTCCGGAGCTGGAGGAATGTGCCCGGATCGGCATAGTCGCCATCTATATAGCGCAACAGTTGAATAAGCCGATCAAGCGCCTGCTTATCATCCAGCCTGTAATGCTGGACGCTGTCGCGGGCGCGCTGCTTCAGGTCGTCCAGAGTCCATCCCGACTTGGCGACCCCGATAACCGGGCACGAGAGAACGCCATGCTGAACCATTCGCAGCAGAGCGGGAAAGATCTTCTTGTAAGCCAAGTCGCCACTCGCGCCAAAGAACACGAAGGCGTCAGATTGCGCGCGGTCTGTCAGATTGTGGCCGGCGGCGGTCCAGTTCAAAACTGTTCCCATATTCTCTTTGGATGATCGGATTAGCCCGTCTGCTGGCCGCAGGACACCAGTCCTTCAACTCTCCGACTGCTGAGCGTCCGTCGTACGCCCATAATCAGAGCCAGAGCTGCCCATTGTCGCTTGGCCGAAACCAAAAAGTTGACCGATCAGCCGCCCGGGAGAGGAACTCACTGTGTAAAAAGATGTGCAATATTCGGAACTGCAGATTTCCGCAGCGGCAAGTCCCGGATTGTCAATCGCTTACGTTTTCACGTTTCGTCTGTAAAAATGTTAGCTTTGCACCAGTCTTGGGCGTTGACAGTTGTAAATCTTGCTTTAGGATTGCCATCGTCGACGGCTGAAAGGGTTGGCTTCTAATCGTCGCCAGTCCGAAGTAGGCTGGGTGATCAGTCTGGCGGGGCAACCTGCTGGACAACCAAACCCGAAAAAACCGACTGCCCTGCGAGGCGCCGTCGGGGTTTGGGACCGTGAAAGCGGTGATCGCATCGAAGGCTGTGACGGTACATGCATCCACGCTGTCGTCTCTCTCGCAGGAGTCGGCGGCTAGAGCATAACCAATGTCACAGCCTTTACCTTTTTTGCGACGTTCCCTCAATCCATGATTCGTTAACTTCGGTCACCCGGCGAGTTCAATTCGCCGATTGATTTCGTCCCAATTGACGACGTTCCACCATGTCTGCAGGTATTCCGCGCGGCGATTCTGGTATTTCAGATAATAAGCGTGTTCCCAGAGGTCGTTGACCAGGATCGGATAAAGCGCCTGACTGAGCGGGCTGTCCTGGTTGGGCGTGGTGATCAGCTCATAGCCGCGCTGACGCGAACGCACCAGCCAAACCCATCCGCTGCCAAAATGCTTCAGGCCGAGATCGTTGAACTTGGTCTTGAAGGCTTCGAATCCGCCCAGTTGATCGATTACCGTCGCGATTCTTCCAGTGGGATTGCCGCCGCCCTTGGGCTTCATCAACGTCCAGAAGAGGGAGTGGTGGACGTAGCCGCCGCCATTGTTGCGGACCGCGGTACGGATGTCTTCGGGAACACTGTTGAGATTCTGCAATAACTCTTCGGGCGGCTTGTTCTTCAGCTCGGGATGCTTGTCCAGCGCGGCAATCAGGTTACTCAGATATGCCTGGTGGTGTTTGTCATGATGCACATGCATCGTTTCCTGGTCCACGAATGGTTCCAGAGCATCATACGGATACGGCAGGGGAGGAAGTTCGTACAGATTCCGGGTAGCGGTAGCCTCTTTCATGCCTTCACACTCCTGTATAGACCCTCGCTTAGAGCGAGAGTTTTTTGGGGCCCCGAATCACATGCATTGTACTACTCAGGATGACGTGCAACAGCAAAGCCGCTTCGTAGGGAGGGACTGACCGCGCACTTGACAGGGGAGGCGGAGAGAGCGATCTCCCCTCTCGATAAACTTGCAGGTCGGAGCTTGAGATTGCAGTTACGCGTTGGCTTCGATGTAGCCGGAAACTTCTCCCCATTCCGCCATGAGCGACTCTAATTCAGCACGTTTTTCGCTCAGCAGATCGTAGAGCCGCTGCGTTTCTTCGGCGCTGACGAAGGCCGTCAACTCCTGCTCGGCTGCCGCGATCTCGGCCTCAACCCGGGCGATGGCCTCTTCCAGCTCCTGGCAGCGCTCCGTCATCTGGCGCATCTTGATGGGATTGACACGCTTCTTCGGCTCCGCTTTGCCGTTGGTGTCCGCGGGCTTGCCATTCGTTGCCGCGATCGGCTGATCGCAGGCTTATTTCGCCGGCATCGGCAAGGCCGGCGTTCGCCGGTTGCTGCTTGCGCCAGAGATAGTCTTCGTAATTGCCGGGATAGACGGTCAGCGCGCCGTCGGCCACCTCGAAGACTCGTGTAGCCAGGTGGTCGATAAAGTAGCGGTCGTGCGAGACGAAGACGACGGTGCCGGTGAACTTTTCCAGCGCCTCCAGCAGCACGTCCTTGGCGCGCAGGTCGAGGTGGTTGGTGGGCTCGTCCAGCAGCAGGAAGTTCGAAGGCTGCAGCAGCATGCGCGCCAGCGCATAGCGGTTGCGCTCGCCGCCGGAGAGCACGCCGATGCGCTTGAAGACCTCGTCGTTGGAGAACAGAAAGCTGCCCAGCAGTGTGCGCAACTCGGGCTGGGTCTTGTAGGGCGCGACGCTGGAAAGATCCTCGAGCAGGCGGGCCTCCGGATTCAGCTCCTTGTACTGGTCCTGGGCAAAGTAATCGATCTCGACGTTGTGTCCGATGTGGTATTCGCCTGCCGTGGGCCGCTCCAGATCGGCCAGCAGTTTGATCAACGTCGACTTCCCTGCTCCGTTGACGCCCACCAGCGCGACGCGGTCGCCGCGCTCGATGATGAACTCCACGCCGCTGAAGACCTGCTTTTCGCCGTAGCGCTTGGCGATCCCCTTGAACTCCGCCACCACCCGCCCGCTGGGCTTGGGCTGCGGAAAGGTGAAATGGATGGTGCGCTCGTCCGGCGGGACCTGTATGCGCTCTATCCTCTCCAGTTCCTTGATGCGGCTTTGCACCTGCTTGGCCTTGGTGGCCTGGTAGCGGAAGCGGTTGATGAACGCCTCCAGTTGCTCGATGCGCTCGCGCTGGTTGCGATAGGCCGACTCCAGCGAATCTTTGCGCTGCTGCTTCTCGCGCAGGTACTTCTCGTAGTTGCCGCTGTAGAAGTGCACGGCGCGGTTCCAGATTTCGAGCGTCTTGTTCACCGTTACGTCGAGGAAGTAGCGGTCGTGCGAGATCAGCACGTAGGCGTACGGATAGCTGCGCAGGTAATCTTCCAGCCAGTTGCGCGTTTCCAGGTCAAGATGATTGGTGGGCTCGTCGAGCAGCAGCAGGTTGGGTTTTTCCAGCAGCAGCTTGGCCAGGGCGATGCGCATCTGCCAGCCGCCGGAGAACTCCTCCGTCTGGCGCTGCCAATCCTCTTTGCCGAAACCGAGCCCGGCGAGCACCGTTCCCACTTGCGCCTCGATGGCGTAGCCCTCGCGGGCGCGAATGGCTCCCTCCAGCCGCTGGAAGCGATCGGCGACGGCGGCGTACTCCGCACCCTCCGGGTCAAGCTCGCCGATGCGATGCGCCAGCTCCTCCATCTCGCGCTGCATCTGGTGCAGGTCTTCAAAGACCGAAAGGCACTCGTCGAAAACCGTTCGCCCGGAGAGTTGCAGGCCATCCTGCGCCAGGTATCCGGCGGTGATTCCGCGGGCGCGGGTGATGCGCGCCGTAGTCGAGCGACTCCAGCCCGGCCAGGACCTTCAGCAACGTGGATTTGCCGCTGCCGTTGGCGCCGACCAGCCCGACGCGGTCCTGCGGGGTGACCAGCCAGTCCAGGTTTTCGAAGAGAAGCTTCGGGCCGAAGCGCTTCCCGGCCCCCGACAACTGAATCATGGATACGACTCGAAATCGCAGTAAGGTGTAAGGGTTATTGTCTCATGGCGCGTAGACTACATCCCATTTGAGCCTCGGCTGCACGGCGATTTATAATCGATGATCCGGTTCTGCGGCTGGAACCTTCTGTGCGATCCTGGTCGGTCTCGGCACGAACCTGGTGCGGTTGCCTGTCCATGTCCAATGATTTCATCGTCGTTCGCGGTGCTCGGGTTCACAACCTCAAGAACATCGACTTCGAAATCGAGCACAACACGCTGACGGTGGTCACCGGAGTCTCGGGCTCGGGCAAGAGTTCGCTGGCCTTCGACACCATCTATGCCGAAGGCCAGCGCCGCTACGTGGAATCGCTCTCCGCCTACGCGCGGCAGTTCCTGGAGCGCATCGAGAAGCCGGACGTCGATCTCATCGACGGCATCGCCCCGGCGGTAGCCATCCGGCAGAAGAACCAGACGCGCAATCCGCGCTCGACCGTCGCCACCGCCACGGAAATCTACGATTACCTGCGCCTGCTCTATGCGCGGGTGGGCCGCACTTACTGCTCCGAGTGCGGCAAGGAGATCAAGAAGGACACGGTCGACGAGGTCGCCGAGCGCCGTTCTGGCGCTGGAAGAAGGAACGCGCCTGAACGTGCTGTTCCCGCTGGTGGCGCCGCCCGTCGCGGAACCGGAGAAGAAAAGTTCTTCCGGCCGGGGGCGGCCGGGGTTGCGCAAAGCGCGAAAGAAGGAAGCGCCGGCCGCGGCCGCGGGCGAGCTGTTCCGCAGCCGCCTCAGCGAACTGCGCCAGCGCGGCTTCAACCGGCTGTATCAGAAGAGCCAGGTCTTTGAGTTCTCCACGCCCGAGTCGCTGCTGGACATTAACTTCGAAGAGCCGGTGTTCGTGCTGCTCGACCGCATCGTCACTTCCGGCGAAGGTCGCGCCCGCGTGGTAGACGCCGTCGAAACGGCCTACCGCGAAGCGGGCGAGGTAATCTTCGAAACAGCTCCCCGCAACGTCGCCCCAACGGACGCAACGACGGCCCCGCCTCGCGGGGCCGGGGGCCCCGACGCCGAACCCCGGCGCCTGCGCTTCTCGCAGCGCTTCGAGTGCAAGCTCTGCAATCTCAAATACGAGGAGCCCGAACCCCGACTGTTCTCCTTCAACAGTCCTTTCGGCGCCTGCCCGCGCTGCCAGGGCTTCGGCAACACCATCGACTTCGACATGGACCTGGTAGTGCCTGACAAGTCCAAAACGCTTGGCGAGGGCGCCATAGAGCCCTGGACCAAGCCCAAGTACAGGCCGCTGGCCACGGAGATGAAGCGCTACGCCCGCCAGGCGGGCATTCCGCTCGACGTTCCCTGGAGCGAGCTCGATCCCGACCACACGCGGAAGATCGTGGAAGGCGACGGCAAGTGGTTCGGCGTGCGCGGCTTCTTCACTCACCTGGAGCGCAAGAAGTACAAGCTGCACGTGCGTGTCTTCATCAGCCGCTACCGCGGCTACTCCGTCTGCGGAAGCTGCAACGGCGCGCGCCTGCGCCCGGCGGCGCGGTTGGTCAAGGTCGCCGGCAAGGATATCTGCGAAGTCTGCGCCATGACGGTGGAGCAGGCGGCGCTGTTCTTCTGGGGACTCACGCTCAGCGAGATGGAGAACGAGATCGCCGGCAAGCTGCTGGAGGAGATTCGCGACCGGCTTCGCTTCCTGAACGAAGTCGGGCTCGAATACCTCAGCCTCGACCGTCTGTCTTCCACTCTCTCCGGCGGCGAAGCGCAGCGGATACAGCTCGCCACCTCGCTCGGCTCGCGCCTGGTGGGCACGCTGTATGTGCTCGACGAGCCCTCGATCGGGCTGCACAGCCGCGACACCGTGCGGCTTATCCGCATCCTGGAGAACCTGCGCGATCTCGGCAACACCATCCTGGTGGTCGAGCACGATCCGGAGGTAATGCGCAGCGCCAACCGCATCCTCGATCTCGGACCCGGCGCCGGCGAGCATGGCGGCAATCTGGTGGCCGCCGGCACCTACGATGAGATCCGTGGCGATCACGCATCCCTCACGGGACGC
This sequence comes from uncultured Acidobacteriota bacterium, assembly GCA_963791145.1. Classification (GTDB taxonomy): domain Bacteria; phylum Acidobacteriota; class Terriglobia; order Terriglobales; family Acidobacteriaceae; genus CAWBRT01. Next base: position 461,433 of record CAWBRT010000011.1, read on the forward strand.
TACCTGAACGGCGATCTGCAGATACAGGTGCCGCAGACTCGCCGCCGTCCCGGACCGCGCCAGCTCACGCTCAAGGGGGCGCGCGGTCATAACCTGAAGGGCATCGATCTCAGCATTCCGCTGGGCATAATCGTCGCCATTACGGGCGTCTCCGGCTCCGGCAAATCGACGCTGGTGCACGATGTGCTTTACAACGCGCTGGCCGTCCAGAAGCGGCAGACGAACGGCGCCGGCTCGAATGGCAGCTTTTCTCCGCAGGTCGACAGCCTCGGAGGCGCCGAGTTCGTCGACGAGGTAGTGCTCGTCGATCAGTCGCCGATCGGCCGCACTCCGCGCTCCAACCCGGTCACCTACATCAAGGCTTTCGATTCCATTCGCGAGCTCTTCGCTTCCCTTCCCGAAGCGCAGAAGCACGGGTACACCGCCGGCCATTTCTCGTTCAACATTCCCGGCGGACGCTGCGAGACCTGCCAGGGCGATGGCACCGTCAAGGTGGAGATGCAGTTCCTGGCCGACGTCGAGCTGATCTGCGAGGAGTGCAAGGGAACGCGCTACAAGCCGGAGACCCTCGCCGTTCGCTATCACGGCCGCAATATCCACGACGTGCTCAACCTGACGGTGAAGGAGGCGCTGCACTTCTTCTCCGGGGCGCACAAGATCGTCGACAAGCTCAACGTCCTGGATGAGGTCGGCCTCGGCTACCTGCGTCTGGGCCAGAGCGCCACTACGCTGAGCGGCGGCGAAGCGCAGCGCATCAAGCTCGCCGCTCACCTGCAACCGCACCGAACCGAGCTCGGGCGCGCGAGGGCGAGCGAGGAGAGCCGCGCCAAGCTGCCGCGCACGCTTTACATCTTCGACGAGCCGACTACCGGCCTGCATTTCGACGACATCAGCAAGCTGCTGCTCTCTTTCCGGAGGCTTATCGACGCGGGCGGCTCGATCGTGGTCATCGAGCACAACCTGGACGTGATCAAGGTGGCCGACTGGGTCATTGACCTCGGCCCGGAAGGCGGCGAGCGCGGCGGCCGCGTGGTGGCCGTGGGGCCGCCGGAAAAAATCGCGCAGAATAAGAAGTCCTACACCGGCCAATGGCTGGCACGTGTGCTCCCCGCAGTCTCCAGCACCCCAGGTTTGGGCGTGTCGCGATGAACGTAACTTAAAGCAGTCGGCTCACCCGCGCCACGCGATGTGCCGGCGCCGTGGTCTCGTGGTAGATTGAACACATCGTGACCTCCCGGCTGGAAATCCTCTTGCGCGAAGTCTACCGCGAGCTGCGTCCGCGCGCCGAAATGCCCGACTTCGAAGTGCGGTTCTATCCCTTCGCGAACATCAACAACACCATTCGCCTGCGCGAGGGCAAGCTCAAGTTGCGCCTCTCCGACCTGCTGGAAGGCGCGCCGGAAGCGGTGCTGCGCGCCATCATCCACATCCTGATGGCCAAGATATATCGCAAGCCGATCGCCGCGGTACATGCCAATCGTTACCGGCGCCATATCTCCAGCCGCACTTTGCAGAGTAAGGCTGAGCTGGTGCGGCAGCTCCGCGGCCGCAAACGCCTGGCTTCGCCACAGGGGCACACCTACGATTTGGACTCCATCTTCGAAGAGCTGAACGTCAGATTCTTCCACGGCCTGCTGGCCCGGCCGCGCCTGACCTGGAGCGCCGAACGCGCCCGCAACAGCCTCGGCCACTATGATTCCGCGCACAATGCCATCGTGGTAAGCCGCATCTTCGATCATCCTCTGGTACCGCGCTACGCTGTCGAATATCTCGTCTACCACGAGATGCTGCACCTGGTGCATCCCATCAAGCTGCGCGGCGGACGCCGCTCGGTCCACGGGCCGGAGTTTCAGGCCGAGGAAAAGCTCTTCCCGCAATTGGAAGAGGCTAAGCAGTTCCTGAAGGAATTGGCGATCAGGGGATAGCGAACCGCTGTCGTCGCTTCGCTTGTGCCTATGCGCTGCGCGGCCAGTGGTCCGCCGCGATGGTGGAGTCGGCAAGAGGCTCCCGTTCGCCGTCCTTGTCGACGGAGAACAGTGACGGCAACTCTTCCGCCGGGACCTCAATCCGCCACAGTGGCACACGCGATGTCGCCAGCCGGTTCTTGAAGAGGGACTCTCCGGTCATGTAGTCGCAATCGAGCCCTTCGGCCAGGGTGATGGCGCTGGCCTCGAAGAGCAGCAGTTGCCCGGGTGAAAAGTCGGCCCAGCGCGCGTCGTAGTACGTGGTATAGAAGTGGCGTACCTGGTCGTCGCGAAACGTCACCATGGCGGCCACCAGTTGGGTGTGGGTCTCGTAGGTAAAGATCTCGCAGCGTGATTCTTCTTCAGCGGCAATCTGGATCATGAACTCGCGCCGCGACGGATCCTGAAATAAATTCTCGTGTGAGGCTGCCTGTTGGCCCTTGCTTTCGTAGATGAAGCGCGCCAGTTCGCGCTCGCCGCCGGCGTGCCGTCGCAACATTGCTCCCCGATCAGCGAGGCGGCGCGCATGACGCCGCAGACGCGAATGCGCGCCCAGAAATTCGTCCCGGCACTGTTCGGTAGCGGACGTCGCCCCGTGGGCCGGCTGCATGGCGCCGGGCACCACAGCCACTCCAGAGGCTCGGTGCGAATTCTTGCCCTCATTCCCTGTTTCTTTGGACAGCGTCGACGGAGTCGAGCGGAGGTCCTGCAGGCGCACGCAAGGCGCCGCGGCATAGGGTTGCAATTGCGCCTTGCGCCATCGCCGGCGATTCTGTTCCCCGCGCAGCGCAACCAGGCGGAAGGAACGGCGCAAGGCTGCGAACCGCTGCCAGGCGTGCTCCAACACGGACTCATCTCCCGCATGCAGCACATCCCGGTAGTCGAAGAGTTCCTCGCCGATCAGCCCCAGCGAACCATCAATTCGTATCACGGCAGGGACGATGGCTGCCCCGCGATCCGAATCGCAGCTGATGACGAACAGCGCCTCCTTGCGGGCGAAGCAATCGGCTGCCAGCCGGTTCCAGCCGAAACTCTGGAAGATGCTCGCGGGGGAGGAACTGGCGAGTTCCCGCCACAGCGACTCGATGCTCCGGAACTCCGCCGCGCTCTGCAGGATTCTGGTACGCAACAAGGGCCCCTGGGAAAACCAACAGCGGGCCGGCATGCCCGGCAAAAGATAAACAAAGTCCTGCCCGCTTCCATGTTAAGAAGCCAGAAGCTCGTCGCGGGTTCTCTGCTGAGTAGCAGGAATTTGAAGCCGTGGAAGAGTCCGGATATCCGCTCACCCTGCTTTCAGGTATTCGCGCATCATTTTCAGGTCGACTTCCTTTTCGTCCAGGTCGTGCAGCAGCAGGTCGCGAAGGGAGACAAAACCGATCAGCTTCTCGCCGTCGCATACTGGCAGGTGGCGAAATCCGTGATGCTTCATGGCCAGCATGCAGCGCTCGACCGTGTCATCCGGACCGACGATGAACGGCTCGGTGGTCATCACGTCTCTCACCCGGGTCATTTCCGGATCCCGCATGGCTGCCACCACGCGGGTGAGCATGTCGCGCTCGGAAAACACGCCGGCCAGCCGTCCTTCGTCCATCACCGGTATGGCGCCGATGTTGCATTGAGTCATGTAAAGAGCCGCCGTTCGGACCGTCTCAGATGCCTGCAGGCTGTGAATCTTGCGGTTACGAATCAGCTCGCCAATCGTGCTCATGGGAATCCTCCCGGTGTACCACCCTGGAGAGCGAAAGCCTGGGTGCGCGCCATTGCATGCGACGACTAGGCCTCGATCTGGGTTGCCGGCGAACGCCGTTTTGTGTCGAAGCGCCACAGTGTATGCCGTAATGCAACTCTGGCTTACAAGAAAATTTTTGCCGTCACTCGTTCAGGAACAACACGTAAGAGGATTGCCAGACGGAGGTCACGATGGTGCCGCGCGGCTGCCAGGTGAGCACCAGGTTGAAAACCTCGGCTGGAGGCAGTGAATCGATGATGGAAGGCTCGACGGCGGGCTGGGTCAGGGCCAGATAATGCAGGAAGGCCCAGATGGTATTTTCCGGCAGCCCCTGCGCTGCGAATGAGAGTGCGGCATTCTCCTGCGTCAGGTACCAGGCCAGGGAAGCGGCCAGGCTAACACCCTTTTCGTAGCTTTCGGCTGTTGTGTCGCCGGGTGCGGGATTGTCGAAGACGAGCCGCATGCGCCGCTCCTCTTCGCGGGCGAATTCGCGAATTTTCAGGACGCCTGTCTTGGCGCTCGACTTCCAGTCGACGTGGCGCGCCGAATCGTTGGGCTGGTAGTCGCGAATCAGGTAGAGATCATGGCCGCGCCCGCGCATGTGGTGTTCGAACTCGCCGGTGAGGAGCGGCAGCACTTCGTAGAACTGCTCGCCGCGCTCGAGCTTGGGATAGACGATCAGCTCGCGGTTGAGCGGCACATTCCGCGTCTTCATCAGAAACGAGAACGGGAAGCGGGTGGCGATGCCAAAGGCGTTTTGCGCGTAGCGGCCGCGCTGGTCAAAGCGCAACGCCAGCTCGGCCCGGGCGGAACCTTTCGGGTTGATATACGGAAAGTAGACCGGCTGGGCCAAGATCGGCGGCGCAGGCGGCGGAGCCTGGCTGCGCCGGAGCCGCAGATCGCGCACGCGCAGCCACGGCTTGCGGCCCGGCGCCTCGCGCGGAAACTGGAAGACCGTCGGTTCCCAGGTCCAGCTCTTGGCGTTGCTGCTCCGCTTCGGCGAAACCACCGAGATGGAAAAGGCCGGCAGCCAACTGCTCTGGTTGCGGACGGTAATCTGCGCCGGAAGCTCCGTGCCGGCAAAGGCCTGCTCCGGAATATGAGCGGCAATCTCCAGCACCCGCAGTTGCGCCGCCGAAGCCACGCCGCTGACCACCACCGCTCCCAGCAGCACCGAAACAATCAGAAACAGCAGGTTGTTCCCGGTATTCAGGGCGGCAATGGCAACTACCAGCACGAATGCGAAGTAGATGGCTCCCTCTTTGGTGATCTGGTACTCGAGCGCGTAACGCACGCGCGACGCCAGCACCCGGCGCGCCAAATAAGGGATGGTGGTCACGGCCACGACGGCTGACAACAGCAGAGCGGAGGTGGCCAGAATGGCCGTGGCAAACAGATTTCCCGACTCGCGCGCCACCGAGGAAAGCACAGCCGCGGCAAAGGCCAGGGCCAGTCCAAGCAGCGCGATCAGGGCGCGGATAATGGCACCACGACGGATTGCGGAAGGTGGCTGCATGGGAGGCGAGCTATACCATAATAGCGTGAGAGCTTTCGCGCCGCCCCGCTAAGGGCTTGACCTTCTTGTTTACGCTACATTGCCGCTACACGGCGCTACGAGTGCAGCACCTCGTTCTTGGCTTCGGAGTGCTCGGCAGCGGCTTCCTTCGCCTGGCTGGAGGATTTTCTGCGCACCTGCCCGTGCCTCGCTTTATATCGGCGATAGAGGAAAAGGCCGACCCAGGCGGCCAGCAACGCCAACACGAGATTGACTCTGCCGATGGTCTTCGCCAGCTCTTCCCAGTGCTCGCCAAACAGGTAGCCGAGAACCGCGATCACCGTCACCCAGGTAGCCGCTCCCAGGAAGTTGAAGAGCACGAATCTGCTCCATGGCATTCGCAAGACACCGGCCATCGGCCCGGCGATGATGCGCATCCCGAAGACGAAGCGGGCCACAAAGACGGTCAGGTTCCCATAACGCGCGAACAGGTTCTCACCCTTTTCGATGGCCTGCTTGCGGATGCGCAGCAGGTGCGCGTAGCGGTCCAGCAACGGCCGCCCGCCGCGCCGGCCGATGCTGTAGCCGAGATTATCGCCCAGAGTCGCCGCAAGAATGCCGATTACGATGATATAGGGTAGGTACAGTTGCTGCTCAGAGAAGGCCAGGAAGCTGGCAACCAGCAGGATCGTCTCTCCGGGGACGGGAACCCCGGCATTCTCCAGCATCAGGGCAAAGAACAGCGTCCAGTACCCGTAGTTGTCGAAGTAGCCGCGAAGGATTTCGAATACTTCCCTGCCTATCCCATGCATGAGTTGCGGCCTCGACCCCCATACTCATATTAGATCACTTCCCAGTTCCGCTATTCGTTCTTCGTCTGACACGCGCCAGGCAGAACTAACCAATAGGAACCACCGCTGGGAAAGCCGTTTCCAGAGTGTTAGCTAATTCAAATCATAACCTCAGGACCGGGGGAGACAAATGGCCAATAAGAGCCGTAGGCCGGCCGGTTCCCAGTCCCCGGTTCTCGGTTCTCAGTTCTGTATCCTTCGTGAAACGTGAAAAGGGAAACGTGAAACGAAACTTTCAAGTTCTTGCGCTGCTTCACACCCTCAAAGGATTCACGAAGAAGAACTAAGAACGATCCAGATAATTCAGCGCCAGGTCATTGAATTCCCGCGGAGCCTCTTCATACGGCATATGGCCGGCTCCGGGCATAATCACCAGTTGCGAGCGCCTCAGATGCCCCGCCAGATCGCGTCCGCTCGCAGGCAGGACTGCACGATCCAGATCGCCCCAGATCAACAGCACCGGAGCCGCAATCGAGGGAAGCCGCTCCTTGAGCTGGCTCATGTCCTGCTGCCAGGTCTTCACGATTCCAAGGCAATAATCAGTCGTTCGGGGCAAATCCATCATCCGGCTGTAGCCGTCGACGGTTTCTTGAGAGACTTCAGCAGGATCCCCGTACAACCGCCGGATGGCGATCGAACGCGCGCTGCGCAGCCGGGAGATACTCTGCCGCGCTATCCATCCGCCGAGCGGGGTCCTGAGAAAGGCGATCCGTATCCTGCCTGCCTGCGACCACGGGTTCGTCGGCGCGACCAGAACCAGACGCCGAATCAGGTGTTGATCGAGTTGCGGGTTCGCAGCTTCGGACAAGGCGCACATCATCAACGCCAGGGCTCCTCCGTGCGAGGTTCCCAGCAGATCGAGTTCGCGGATGCCGAGCGCGGAGATGAAATCGAGCATCCGCCTGGCCGTTGCCGGCAGGCTCAGGTCCAGCGTACCCCGGCCGGGACGGTCCGAATAACCGGTGCCTGCCAGGTCGACGGCATAGACCGTGCGCTCGCGGGCAAAAGCCTCCAGGTTGTGCCGCCAGGAAAATGAGTACCCCAGAAGTCCGTGAATGAGCAGCAGCGGCGTATGGCGCGCCTCAGCAACAGTCGTCGGGCCGAGGCGCAGATAGCGCATCCTGTGGCCGGCTAACGAATGCCACAGCTCCTGGCCCAATGACCAGCGCTCCTTACTCGCTCCGGCGCGGCTGGCCGAGACCTCCGGCGGCTGCGGGCTGTTCTCCCGCGCGCTCTTCAATAGCTCTCCTGGCCCGGCAAGGGCAAGCCGGATCTCCGTCGGAGATCCAGCTTTGGCCGTGTTGCAAGCGAGCGGCAGCCTTCCGCCGGGCGCGGTTTTCCTCCGGGCTGGCAACCGGGAAAGACCCGGCAGAATCTCACTCAACGATATCGCCTCTGTCGCTTCCGTGGGGGTCTTCCGGCCCCCACATTTTTTCTTCCGCGAAATTGCTTTTTCTTTGTGCGAGACCGTGGCATGACATTTTCGCAACCCGCTCGCGGCGGAGCGGGTTATTTTCTTCTCTTTAGCTTGTTATTGATGCTAACGTTGATTTCAGCACCCGCTCCCCCGCCCGACGATTTCATCGAATTCGAGGCCGTGGGGTGAACTCTGGGCGCCAGACTAATCCGCCTGATCAGCAGTTCAAGAGGAACTATGGCAATCAAGTTTAGAGGCGTCGACTTCATAATTTTCGATTCTCTGCTTAGCGAAGATGAGCGGCTGGTGCGCGACACCGCGCGCCAGTTCATCGAAGACAATTTGATTCCTATCATCGAAGAATGCAACCGCGAGGGCCGCTTCCCGCGCGAGCTGGTACAGCCCATGGCGGAGCTCGGCTTCTTTGGGGCCACGCTGCCGGACTACGGCTGCGCCGGCATGAACAACGTGGAGTACGGCCTGGTAATGCAGGAAATGGAGCGCGGCGACAGCGGGGTACGCTCCTTCGTCAGCGTGCAGTCGGCGCTCTGCATGTATCCCATTCACACCTTCGGCAGCGACGAGCAGAAGGAGAAATGGCTGCCGGCGATGGCGAAGGGCGAAAAGCTCGGCTGCTTCGGCCTCACCGAACCCGATGCCGGCTCGAATCCGGCGGCCATGCGCACCCGCGCCCGCCGCGAAGGCCGGGAGTACGTGATCAGCGGCGAGAAGATGTGGATTACCAATGGCTCCATTTCCGATATCGCCGTCATCTTTGCCAAGAACGAAGAGCAGGGCGGCCGCGTCCGCGGCTTCCTGGTGGAAACCGACCGTCCCGGCTTCCAGTCGCAGGATGTGCACGGCAAGTGGTCGCTGCGCGCCTCGGTGACCTCTTCGCTTTCGCTGCAGGACGTGCGCGTTCCCTGCGAGAATATTTTGCCGAAGACGGACGGCCTCAAGTCGGCGCTGATGTGCCTCAACCAGGCGCGGTACGGGATTGCCTGGGGGGCGATCGGGGCGGCCATGGCCTGTTATGACACCGCCTTGCAGTATGCGCTTTTCCGCAAGCAATTCCACGATCGCCCAATTGCATCTCACCAGTTGGTGCAGGAGAAGCTGGCCTGGATGATCAGCGAGATCAGCAAGGCGCAGCTTCTGGTGCTGCAAGTGGGCCGCCTGAAGGACGAGGGCCGGGCCGGCCATCAGCACATCTCCATGGCCAAGAGAAACAACGTCTGGATGGCGCTGGAGTGCGCGCGCATGGCGCGTGACATTCTGGGAGCCAACGGCATCGCCGACGAGTATCCCGTGTTCCGCCACATGGCAAACCTGGAATCGGTCAAGACGTACGAGGGAACCCACGACGTCCATACGTTGATCATCGGTTCGTCGGTAACCGGTATCGACGCGTTTTAGCTTGAGCACTGTGTAGTCAGGGCCTGCCGCCTCAGGGCGCTCCGGCTGGTTATGCCGGCGGAGCGTGCTTTTCCCGCAGCGCGAGCTGGCCTTGGTGGTTGAGGAGATGGAATGGCAACATTAGTCGAGAAACATGCAACCCGGCATGTCAACAATCTGGAGACGGACCTCGCGCTGGAGATGCTCCGGGTAGTGGAGGCGGCGGCGATCGCCTCGGCGCGCACCATGGGACAGGGCGACCGCAAACTCGCCGACAAGGTGGCAACCGAAGCCATGCGCAGGGTGATGGACTCGGTCCCCATGCAAGGCACCATCGTGATCGGCGAGGGCGAACGCGACGAAGCCCCGATGCTTTACATCGGAGAGCAAGTCGGGCGCAAAGCGGTAAACGGCGTTTCTTATCCCCAGGTCGATATCGCCGTCGATCCCCTGGAGGGAACCAACCTGTGCGCTACCGGTGGTCCGGGGGCCATCACCGTGCTGGCCGCCAGCGAACGCCACGGCCTGCTGCACGCTCCCGACTGCTACATGCAGAAGATCGTGGTCGGCCCTTCCTGTAAGGGTGTGGTCGACCTCGATGCTCCCGTCGGCGACAATCTGGCCAACATCGCCCACGCGTTGCAGCGCGACATCGAAGACCTCGTCATCATCGTGCTCGACCGCCCGCGGCACGAGAAGCTGATCGCCGATATACGCCAGGCCGGAGCCCGCATTCACCTGATCTCCGACGGCGACCTCTCGCCCGGAATCGCCGCCGCCGTGCTCGGCGCCGGCGTGCACGCCGTGATGGGAATCGGCGGCGCCCCCGAGGGCGTTATCACCGCCGCCGCCATTCGCTGCCTGAACGGCTACATGGTGGGCCGGCTCACCGGCTATACCGAGCAGCAGCGGGAACGCATGGCCGACATGGGCATCCGCGATGTGAACAAGGTATATACGGCCGATGAGCTGGCGCCGGGAAAGAACATCCTGTTCGCCGCCACCGGCGTCACCGACGGTCCGCTGCTGCGTGGCGTCCGCTTCTTCGGCGAGGGCGTGCGAACTTCCTCGCTGGTGATGAAGATGGCCTCCGGCAAGGTGCGCTTCATCGATAGCATCCACGTGGAGCAGAGCAGCGACGTCCGCATCCGCTTCTCATAGACTTGCAAAACATGAATTAAGGCCTCCCGTACGGGAGGCCTTTTCTTTGTTTGGATGCGGTGGGTGTCACGAGATCTGACTCACCAGCTGAATGCAACGATTCGATCGGCCCTCCGGGGCGGGGGCGTGCCGCACAAGCGCACGGGCCAAACGCGTCCTGGCCTACAATGAAATCATGCCGTCCCGCCTGCAGATTCTCGCACGCAAGGTAATCGCGTGCCGCCGCTGTTCTCGCCTGGCGCGATTCCGTGAGCACATAGGACGCGAGAAGCGCCGCGCTTACCTGGGGTGCGAGTATTGGGCCAGGCCGGTTCCCGGCTTCGGCGATCCCAACGCCCGCGTGTTGCTCCTGGGGCTCGCCCCAGGAGCTCACGGCAGCAACCGCACCGGACGAATGTTCACGGGCGACTCATCAGGACGGTTTCTCTATCCCGTGCTGTTCCGGACCGGCTTCGCCTCGCAGCCTACGGCCGAGAACCGCGACGACGGCTTGCGCTTGCACGATGCCTACATCACCGCCGCCGTGCGCTGCGTTCCTCCGGACAACAAGCCCACGCCGCGGGAGATCGCCAATTGCGCCGGGTACCTCGATCGCGAGCTGGCGGCGCTTAAGTCCGTGAAAGTGGTGATCGCGCTCGGGCGAATCGGTTTCGACGCCTATCTCAATCACCTGCGACGGCGCGGGATCATCGGGAGCAAGAGCGGATACAAATTCGGCCACGCCGCCAAGTACAAGATGCCGAACGGCGTCGTGCTGCTGGCGTCCTATCATCCTTCCAACCAGAACACCGCGACCGGCAAGCTCACGGTGGCCATGTTCGAGAATATCTTCTGTACGGCACGATGGATTGCGGAGGGCAAGAAGCTCAGCTTGTGATGAAAACCGGGGGCTGGGATCGAGCATCTTGGCGTTACGGATTTCGTCCAGTTCGATGATGGCTGCCCATTCGGCTCCCTCGGCGCGCTGCCACACGATCCGGCCGCGCAACATGGAGGCGATCAGCGTGGGCGGAAGGTCCTGGTGGTAATCAAAATAGCGCTCCTGCAGACGGTTCCACCAGCCCAAACGTTTCATCGGATTCCCTGGCGGGTCATATTTCGTGGAAAAGACGAAAGCGACATCGAACGCCTGGCGTTGCTGCGCCGCCCGGAGCACGTTGCCGCCGCTGAAATGATCGATGCGCACCGCCGTCAAGGGGCGCGACACGAAACCGAGAAAAGGCCTGTTCAATTCATCGGATGCGGGCCAGGCGGTCAGAATGCGGTCGCGCGCGTAGTGCTGCTCGAGGTAGGCGGCGGCCTGCTGGTGCAGGCGCACGAATTTGGTGTAGGTCAGATTGTCTTCCGGTGCGATTCTCCAGGGCGGCGCCAGCAGCAGGGCCAAGACAAAACCCGCCGCGCACACCGCGCACCACGCTCGCCAGAACGGCAGGGCCCGGCGCAGCTCGGCCACCGCCAGCACAATCACCAGAGGAAGCACCGGAATCATGTATCGCGCCAGCGGACCACCCACCAGCGACAGCATCAGCACATAGGCCCCGATCAGCAGCAGGAAAATGGCTTGCACCCGGCGGTCCAAGGAGCTTCGCGGTTTCTTTTCGGCGTCCTGTGTTCCGCGATCGCTTTCCGGCAGTGACGGCAGACGGCTCGCCAACAACGCCGCCGCAGTCAGCATGAACAGGTTCATGTGTCCCGCCGCATGCCAAAGGCGCTGAATGAATGCCAGCGGAATACGCGCGGGATCGATGCTGCCGGAGAGATTGCGGAGAAGAAAATCGTCTCCGAAGAGCCGGCCGGTGTGCCAGCCGTGAAAAGCATACCAGGCGACCAGCGGCAGCGCGGCCAACAACTGCGCCAAAGCGGCGCTAATAGTGCCCGGGCCGCCAGATGCCTTTTCCTCTGTTGGCGGGCAATAGAGACACCACTTCTGAACCCAGGCGGAGCCGCCGGAACGGTTCTCGATCCAGCACAGCACCTCCCACAGGCAAAGCGCCAGTGGAGTAATGAAGGCGGTCTCTTTCGAGAGCGTGGCCAGCGCAGAACAGACGATGGAAAACTTGCGCTTTCCGCTGATGTAGAAGAACACCGCCCAAGTGGTAAAGGCGAAGGCGGCGATATCGAGCTGCGCCAGCGAGCTCTGGGCAAAGACGACCGGATAGATTGCTGTCAGTACCAGAGAGGCGATTGCCACTTGGCGATTGGTCACGCGTTCGGCGAGACGATAGACCCCAAGCAACCCGAAGGCCGCCAGCGCCAGCATCGCCGTGCGGGTCACGGCAGGCGCGTAGCCGGCGAGCTTCCACCAGGCGGTCAGCCAGAACATCAGCAGCGGCGGATGAGCATTGGAGAGTGTTGTTTTCGGGATGATGCTGCCGGTCAGCAGCAGGTCACGGGCGGCGGGAATGAAGTAGCCGGCTTCGTCCCAGTAATACGGGAGCCGCAGCAGCGGCAGGTGCAGCAGAATAATGGCGCCGAAGATCAGGGCGAAGACCCCGATTGCCCGGTGCCGGCGCCACGCCGCGGCGGCGGGCTGCCCCTGCCCAGCGCTGCCCTGCCGACCAGCTTTCATGACAAGGTTAGTGAACCTGCCCGGTCGTCTTCGGATCGATTCTAATTTCGCCGAAGGCCTGCTCGTAATTAGCTACGTTTTGCTGCAGCATGGTGGCCAGCGCCTTGGCCTGCTGCGGGCTCAGGTAGATGCCCTGGAAGTTGCGCACCTCGACGACATTGTCTTCCAGAGGCTGCAGGATGCCGAACACCATGAAGAAATCCCAGACGTTCACCCGCACCTGAATGCTGTTGGCATAAGTCTCACGATAATCTTCGGTATTGACGATGCGTACTTCCTGTGATGCTCCGAAATCCATGCCTTTGCCTGCCTGCGCAGTTGCGCTACCCTCTGACTTCACACCATCTGCGTACCCCAGAGATCATGTAGATGCAGCACGCCTTCCACCCTGCCCTCGGAATCCACGGCCACCAGCGAGGTGATCTTCCTCTGCTCCATGATCTCGAGGGCGGCGACGGCCAGCTCCTGCGACGATATGGTCTTGGGAGTGCGGCTCATGCACTCGCCGGCCGTCAGATCCAGAATGTCCTTGCCCCGGCGCTCCAGCAGGCGGCGCAGATCGCCGTCGCTGATGATTCCGGCCAGGATGCCGTTCTCAACCACGGTCGTCATGCCGAGCTTCTTGCTCGACATCTCGAAGATGACGTCGGCCATTCGCGTAGTGGGCGCGACCCGTGGAACCGCCTCGCCGGTGTGCATCAGGGCGGCCACGCGCATCAGCTTCTTGCCGAGCTTGCCTCCCGGGTGCAGATGGGCGAAATCTTCTTCCCGAAAGCCGCGCTTCTCCGAAAGCGCCAGCGCGATGGCATCGCCGAGCGCGAGCATGGCAGTGGTGGAGGCGGTGGGAGCCAACCCCAGCGAGCAGGCCTCCTGCGCGACTGAACAGTCGAGCGCGATGTTCGCGGCCTGGGCGAGCGAACTCCGCCCGGCGGTCGGCCGAGTTCCGGGGTCCCCGGCAAACACGTCGTTGCGTTTGTTGGGTCGGCATAGAGCGCATCGCAGGTGAAGCTGATCAGGGCAATGCCGAGCCGCTTGATGGTCGGCAGCAGCTCGAGTATCTCCGCGGTTTCGCCGCTGGCGGAGAGCGCGATGACGGCGTCGCCGCGCACCAGCATCCCCAGGTCTCCGTGCAGCGCCTCAGCCGGATGCAGATAGAGCGAAGGCGTGCCGGTGGAACTGAGGGTAGCCGCGATCTTGCGGGCTATCAGCCCGCTCTTGCCCATGCCGGTGACTACTACCCGCCCGGCGCAGCCGGCCAGCAGCTCAACCGCCTGGCAGAATGCACCTGCCATGGGGCCGGCGATGCGGTCAGCCAACTGGCGCAGGGCTTCTGCCTCGATGCGAACGACGTTGGCGCCTCGGGAATTCATGAAAGAGGAATGGTACCAGATCAGCTCTACCACAGCGAACTTCGCTCGCCGTGGGTATTCCACTCAAGCTCGGCGCTTCTAGCCCAACGCGGCAAAGTTAGAATTGCTCCACCTGATCCAGCAGGTACAATCAATCGGTGAGCTCTGCCATGAGAAATATATTCGCGGTCATCCTTTGCCTAGCCGCATTCGTGCTTCCTACTCAGGCCGCGAGTGACGCTGCCCCGTCCGCCCTCCAGCGCGGCACCCAGGAACTGGGCGTTTGGGCTGGTTACTCGCCTTCTAACCCAACGCTGATCGGAACGACCACCGATCGTCAGTTCTTCGAATTCAACGTGCAGTATTCGCGCGTGCTCTTGAGCCGTCAGGGCTGGGCGCTGAAATACCTGGGCGAGTTGGTTCCGGTGGCCATCATCAGCCAGCCTCGTCAGAATGCGGCCTTTGCCGACATAGCCGGCAGCAAGCGAAATATTTACGGTGGCGGAATCTCTCCCATCGGCTTGCAGGTCAATTTCCGCCGCGCGCCACCGCCTGCAGCCCTTCGTAAACGGGACCGCCGGAATACTGTACTTTACCGACCAGGTTCCGGCGGCCGGCTCGTCGCAGTTCAACTTCGGCGTGAGTTGGGGAGGCGGGGTGCAGATCTGGCACCGCGAGAACCAGTCGCTCAGCCTCGGTTACAAGTTCCACCACATCTCCAACGCCAACTCCGCCACCCGGAATCCGGGAGTGGATTCGAACCTGTTCTACGGCGGGTATAGTTGGGCCTGGAAGCGGTGAGTTCGTCCGTTTCAAGTTGCCCGTTTCACGTTTCGCGAACAGACAATGAACAACCGGGAACTGGGGACCGAGAACTAGGAACTACGCTGCGGTTTCCATTGTTCCAGGAAGCGGACGATCTCCTGCGGATCGAGGCGGCGTTGCGCTTCGAATTCTCCGTTTTGCTGGCTGTAGAGCAACTGCCCACTTTCCGAGAGCACGGCGATGGCGGGAACACCTCTCTTGAGGGGTATCCGGTACTTGTCGGCCAGGTCGGTGTTCTTGGCGTATTTCCCTTCGCCTTCGCCGATATCCACATGAACGACCAGGAAATTTCGTTCGACCAGCGATTTGGCCGGCTCCTGGTGAAACCGATAGTCAAGCACATGGCAGTCGGGACACCAGTTCCCGCCAAAGACCAGCAACACGCGCTTGTGTCCGCGGCCCGCCTGCTTGATTGCCTTGACGATTTCAGCCTTGGCGTCGGCCTTGGGATCGTAGAGCTTGGGGTTGAAGGGAATCTGCTGGGCGGAAAGCACGGCCAGCAGGAGCAATACAATGGCGCCGATTTTCGCTAAGTAGCGCATAGCACCATCTCCAAAGGCCGGTGACAAAAGCTTCAAAAATTAAGATCGCAGATTGCAGATTGAACTGCAGCAGGTAAAGAGTGAACTGTCGCTCCATCAATAACGCTGCCAAATCTTCAATCTGAAATCATCAATCTGAAATGTTAGCGGCGTTGTGCACGCGCAGCAGTTGTTCGAGCAGGGGACGCAGCCGCGCCAGTTCCAGCGCGTTGGTCCCGTCGGACTTCGCCGCGCGTGGATTGTCGTGCACCTCCAGGAAGATGCCGTCCACACCCGCGGCTACCGCGGCGCGCGACAGCACCGGGATGAACTGCGGCTGCCCGCCCGACTGTACCCCCGATTTGTCAGCGGAAGATGAGGCCCTGAGGTTCCCGCCGAAGGGAGCTGCACCGAGTGGGTAGCGTCAAAGACCACCGGCGCGAACTCGCGCATCACGGCCAGAGAGCGCATGTCCACCACCAGGTTGTTGTAACCGAAGGAAGTTCCGCGTTCGGTGAGAAAGACCCGGTCGTTGCCCGTATCGCGTACCTTGGCCACGGCATGGCGCATGTCCCAGGGAGAGACGAATTGGCCTTTCTTGATGTTGACGGCGCGTCCGGTTCGGCCGGCCGCAATCAGCAGATCGGTCTGGCGGCAGAGGAAAGCCGGAATCTGTATCACGTCGGCCACTCCACCGACGGGGGCGGCATGGCCCGGTTCGTGCACGTCGGTCAATATCGGCACGCGCACGCACTCGGCTACCTTGTTCAGAATGCGCAGCCCCTCCATAAGGCCGGGGCCGCGATAGCTCGAGTGCGAGGTGCGATTCGCCTTGTCGTAAGAGGCTTTGAAGATGTACGGAATCCCGAGCTCTCGCGCTATGCCTGAGATCGCTTCCGCCATCTTGAGCGTGTGCTCTTCGCTCTCGATGACGCATGGCCCGGCGACAAGAAACAGCCGCGGGCCGCCGACAGTCACGGACTGCACTTGGAAGGACATGCAGGATGATTCTACGGCATCTGGAAAGCACTTCCCAGTTCCTGGTTCTCGGTTCCTGGCTTCACCTATACGAGAGCTGCAGGTGTGACGCGGTCGCTTGACAAGGCCGGCAAAACGTACTATCAACTCACACACTGTGGGATGCGCCCAGCGCCACTGGTCCCCAGCCAGGGCCCTCTTCTCCTTGCCGGGGCGTGAGCTGCGGGCGCCCAGCCAGGAGGCCGACCATGCTACTAAAGATCTATACCTGGAATGACGACAAGGGTCCTCATACCGTATGCGCCGAGTGTCTGCAGGCTTCCGGGCTTCCGGCGGCGTGCGACGTCCAATACTGCGAGCAGCAGGCCATTTGCGAGTTGTGCGAGCGCGATGGCGAGGGCGAGAAGACTAGTCAGTAGTTGGGTATTCGTTCTTGCCCAGTGATTAAAATCCCATGATGTTGTAGCCGCAGTCGACGTAGATCGTCTCGCCGGTGATGGCGGAAGATTTACTGGAGCCGAGGAATACGGCGGTGGCGGCCACTTCGTCCACCTCGACGTTGCGCCGCAGGGGAGCACGCTCGGCATGGGCAGTCAGCATATCGCCCAAGCCGGAGATGCTGCGCGCGGCCAGGGTCTTGATCGGCCCGGCGGAGATGGCGTTGACGCGCACGTTGCGCTTGCCCAGGTCGTAGGCCAGGTAACGCACGGCCGACTCCAGGGCGGCCTTGGCCACTCCCATCACGTTGTAATTCGGGACCACTTTCTGCGCCCCAAAGTAGCTGAGGGTGACAATGCTGCCGCCTTCGGTCATCAGCGGCGCCGCGGCGCGCGCCAGGGCCACCAGGGAATAAACGCTGATCTCGTGGGCGATGCGGAATCCCTCGCGGCTGGTCATGAGGAACTCGTTGCGCAGTTCCTCGGGCGGAGCGTAGGCGACAGAGTGGATCAGCACGTCCAGCCTGCCGTAGCGCTGGCCCAATTGCTCGAAGAGCGCGGCAATTTCGGCGTCGCTGGAGACGTCGCACTGGAATGGTTCGGCATTGGGCAGGGCGCGGATCATCGCCTCGGCTTCCTGCCGCAGGCGCTCGTTCTGATAGGTAATGGCCAGCCTGGCTCCCGCCTGCTGCAGGCGCTGCGCGATGGCCCAGGCAATGCTGCGCTTGTTGGCTACGCCAAAGACTACGGCATTACGGCCTTCGAGTTCGGACATGCTTCGTTCTATCCCGTCGCCTGACGAGGCTTCGGCCATTATTACAGAAGTTTCGAGTTTCTAGTTTCAAGAATGCGTTCCCCGAAAGGCAGGTTCAATTTCAGGCCTCCAAACGTGCTTGCACCACGTTCGCTGAACCGACGGGGTTGGTGAGCCGGCGGAACTAACTCACTTTTCGCAACAGCGGCGAAAGATGTGCATCACTCAAAGCTGGAAACTCGAAACTGGAAACTCGAAACTAGCTTTTATTTGGCCAGTTCGATGGACAGCAGGTTCGCCTTCAGCGCCAGATTGTAGGCGCGTTCCGGATCGCCCTCGCGCGTGGCCGTGCGCGACTGGCTGATGTAGCTGCGCGCCTGGCGCAGCATGGCCTGCTCGCCGTCGGAGAGTGCGCGGGTGACGCGGCCCAGATTGTTCTCCGCCGTCTGCAGTAACTGTTCGGTATTCTGCGCCGTGCCCTGCGGAACCTGGACGCCGATCTGCACCTGCGCCGTCTCCGGGCCCGGTTTCTGGGATTGCGGCTGCGCCGGCGCCGTGGCCGCAGCCGGCGGAGGCGTGGCCGGCTTCTTGCGGGCGGAGCTTCTGCCGTTGCGGGGCTTCGGCTGTGCCGCCGATGGTCCCGTGGAGGACCTTG
Organism: uncultured Acidobacteriota bacterium; assembly: GCA_963791145.1. Classification (GTDB taxonomy): domain Bacteria; phylum Acidobacteriota; class Terriglobia; order Terriglobales; family Acidobacteriaceae; genus CAWBRT01. The sequence continues at coordinate 479,533 of CAWBRT010000011.1, forward strand.
GGAGTTACGCCCGTCTCCGCGCTGGTCGCGGGAGGCGGAGTGCGCTGAACCGGCGGAGCCGGCTGCTGTCCGGCCTGGGCCGTTGGCGGAACGGAGATGGTCGGCGCGGTCGCCTGCGGCGGAACCGTTGGTTTCTTCTTGCGCTCGCAGGCCGTGGCCCAGCAGCAACATCAGCAGCAGGATAGCAACGCCCGCCAGAGCCTTCCGGCGTAGAGGTCGCAGACGATCACTGCCGCCGAAGACTTCCAGCCCTGTTGCCAGCATAGCCAAGCCGCGCCTCTTACCCATCCTAATCTGCTTCCGCTGCAATTTGTTTGTTTGATTCCTCGGCCGCGACCGCCAGTGGCAGAATGAAGCGGAAAGCGGTTCCCTTGCCCACTTCGGAATCGAATTCCAGCGTGCCGTTGTGCAACTGCAGCACGCGGTAGCTTACTGCCAGCCCGATGCCGCTGCCCGACTTCTTGGTGGTGAAGTACAAATTGAAGATCTTGTCGCGAATCTCCGCCGGGATGCCGCCGCCCTGATCGCGAATTTCCAGTGTCGCCGAATGGTCTTTCGGCGTGGCTAGAGAGCGAGAGTACACCGCCTTCCGGCATCGCCTGCACGCCGTTGAGTACGACATTGAGCAGTGCCTGCTTGAGCAGGTCGGAATCGACGCGCGCCAGCAGCGGCGCGGGCGAGTCGCGGCGCACGATCTTGACCCCGTGCTGTTGCGCCTCCGGCTCGGCCAGCGCGGACACTTCCTGCAGCAGCTGCCGCAGGTCAACCTGGGAGAAGTGCAGTTCCAGGGGACGGGTGAAATCGATCAGCGTCTTCACCACGCGGTCGAGGCGCTGAATCTCGTTGGCAATGATATCCATATGGCGGCGCGCATCCGGGATCGAGTTGCAGCAGCCGCTCGCGCAGAATCTCCAGGTGAATGACGATGGCGTTGATCGGGTTCTTGACTTCGTGCGCCACGCCGGAGGTCAGCCGGCCAATGGCCGCCAGGCGGCGCGAGAGTTCGATCTCCGTTTCGATGCGGCGCACCGATTCCACATCGCGCATGGTCAGCAGCGCGCCGATGGGCTGGCCGCTCTCGGCGATGAAATCCAGCGATATCTGGATGCGCTGGCCGTTCTCGATCTCGATTTCGCGCTTGGAGATGGGCCGCCGCAGGGCGAAGGCATCCAGCACGATGCGTCCCAGCCGGGTGGAGTCGTCGAAGATCTGCTCGACGTTGTAGCCCAGGATTTCAGCGCGGTGGCGGCCGGCAAAGCGCTCGGCCGAGGCGCTGACCATCACCGCCCGGTCATCGCGCGTGAAGAGCATGATGCCGTCCTGAAGGGTGCCCATGATCTGATCCAGGTTCTCCTTCAAGGCGGAGAAGACTTCCTTGACGTCCTGAATCTGTCGGCCCAGGCGGTCGATCTTGGTATTCACCCGGCCGAACTCGTCGGTCTCGCGCGGCGTCTCCGGCTCGGGCGGCAGCGACCTCGACGGTCATGGCATCCAGCCGCCGCCCGATGGCCTCCAGCGGCTGCAGCGCCAGGTTGGAGAGGCTGGCGGCCAGCGCCACCGAGATCAGCATGGCCAAGGCGGAGAAGATCAGCGCGCGGTTGAGCGTGGGCTGCAGCTCGTTCTTGAGAAAAACCGTCGAAAGCCCGATGCGAATCTGGCCGAAGGGCGCGCGGTCGCGCTGGATCGGCAGCCGCACCTCGTAGACCGTCGGCTCCGCCGTAGACGACGGCGATCTGGCGCAGGAAGCCGCCGTGCAGAAGCTCGTTGAAATCGGGACGCCGCGGCAGCGGCTTGTCCCACGCCGCCGCGTCCGTGTGCAGCATGGCCGCGGCCGGCGTTGTCGGCAATGGCGGCGTCGTAGATAGTGGGCGAGTAGCCGACGATCGACTGCAGCAGCGAGTTCAACCCGGCATCGGCCTGCAGAACGCCGGCAATGGTCTTGTGCAGCCTGGCGGGATCGGAGAGATCGACGCGGCCGGAGTTCAGATCAGTCTCCAGAGCTTTGCGCGCGCCATCCAGCACCTGGTGGGCAACAAAGAAGGCGTTGGCGTCGGCTTCGGTCAGCCGCTGGCGAATCAACTGCGAGACGTAAATGCAGGAGAGCGCCACCACCAGCGCCGATACCATGCCGCTGATGGCCAGCACCAGCTTCGTCTTCAGTTTGACTCTCGGCATAACAAAAGCATTTAAGATTGTTGATTTTTGATTTCAGATTGAAAAACCGGTGTAGCCAAAATTAGCTTCCCGTCGAACGGCCCCACATTAGCTCCGGCTCCGGCCACCCACCAGCAAACGCAACAGCGGCGTTCGCCGGGGACTCGCAAATGCGGACCGCCCTCGAGTTTTTCTTCAATCTGAAATCGAAAATCAAAAATCTGAAATCTTAAATGTCTTTCCCGACCTCTGCCGGAAGCGCCGTGGCGCCCTGTCCAGTCTGCCCGTATTCCTTCAGCTTGTTGTGCAGCGTCTTGAGGCTGATGCCAAGAATCTCGGCCGCTCGCGTCTTGTTGTTATGGGTGCTCTCCAGGGTCTTGAGGATGAGCTGTTTCTCGGCTTCCTCGACGGTGGTCCCGACTCCCAGGCGTATGCCATTGCCGTCGCTGAGCACGCTCTGCGGGGTGACGCTGCCGAAGCCGGGCGGCAGGTGGCGGGGCTCGATCACGGTGGAGTCGCAGACGATGACGGCCCGCTCCAGCGTGTTGCGCAGCTCGCGCACGTTGCCCGGCCAGGAATAATCGTGAAACAGGTTCATCACCGGTTCGCTGGCGATGCGGACGGCGCGTCTATGCTTGGCGTTCATGTCCTTAATCAGCGCATAGACCAGGGCGGGAATGTCTTCCTTGTGCTCGCGCAGCGGCGGCATGTTGATGTTGAAGACGTTCAGCCGGTAGTAGAGATCGTTGCGCAGCTGCCCGCGGGCCACGGCCTCCTCGGGAACCTTGTTGGTGGCGGCCAGCACGCGCACGTCGATGGCAGTTTCGATCTTGCTGCCCAGCCGGCGCACGCGGCGGTCTTCGAGCACGCGCAGCAGCTTGGCCTGAGTGCCGATCGGCATCTCGCCGATTTCGTCCAGCAGCAGCGTGCCGCCTTCGGCCAGCTCGAAGCAGCCGGTGCGGCGCTCCAGGGCCCCGGTGAAGGCGCCCTTCTCGTGGCCGAAGATTTCGCTTTCGATCAGCGTCTCCGGGATGGCGGCGCAGTTGATGGCAACGAAAGGCTTGCCGTTGCGCGGGCTGAGCTCGTGGATGGTGCGCGCCACCAGCTCCTTGCCGGTGCCGCTTTCGCCGGTGATCAGCACCGAGGCGGTGCTGGGAGCGACCAGCTCGATCAGCCGGAAGACCTCCTGCATCTGCCTGGAGGCGCCCAATCAGCGAGCCCAGCTCGCCCTTGTCGCGCAGTTGCCGCTTGGCGACTTCCAGCTCGCGCTGCGTGCCGCGCTGGCGGGCGGCATTCTGCAGGATGTTGCGCAGGCGGGTGGGATTGACCGGCTTCTCGATGAAAGTCGTATGCCCCGAGCTTCATGGCGGCTACAGCGGCGTCGACGCTGCCCTGCGCGGTGAGCAGAACGACCGCCGACCTGCTGCGGCTGGCGCGCGATCTTTTCCAGCAACTCCATGCCGTCCATGCGCGGCATGCGCAGGTCGGTGACCACGATTCCCGGATCCCACTCGACAACCTTCTCCAGGCCTTCGACGCCGTCGCGCGCCACCTCGGTACGATAGCCCCAGGCTGAAATCAGCTCGGCCAGCCCGGTCCTTTCGTTCTCCTCGTCTTCGACGATAAGCACTTTTTCAGAGGCCATGATAGGAATGCCTTTGCCAATTTTGGAATCAATCTGGGACACGGCCGGAATGGGAGAACCTGATCCCGCTTGCTTGAGATGCGCCATGGCAGTGTAACTTTTGCCATGTGCGGGCCCCATCGAACGCTGGTTCTGCGTTGAATGAGGTGACGTACCGCTTTTTACAAGTTTACCCGAAATGCTGGCAGCAGTTTCGATTCTCGGAAAATACAGTTTCAAGTTTCAGAAACACAGTTTCGAGTTTCAAGTTTCAAGTTGCAAGTTGCAAGTTACGCAAGATAATCACAGAGTTCGCGGAGAACACAGGGGATCAGAATCCCTTGAATTTAATCGCCGCGGATACCTGTGCCGGGATTCGGTGCCGTCTGTGGTTTGTGTTTCCTGTTCCGAATGAAATGGGAGGTTTCGGAACACAACTCGAAACTCGAAACTTGAAACTGTCTTGGGAAGGAAAGTTGCCGCTGCCATAGGCAGGAATTACATAGCCTGACACCGCCTTAGATCCGTAAGTCTTTGAAAAATCAGAGATGCTTTACGGCAACTCACATGCACCTGAGAGCCTGGACAGAGTTCTCGGCAAGTACGGCTTCTGTCGCGGGTCTTGGTGCTTCCCCGCCGTATGGAACACAGGACGGGAAAAACAGGCCTGCCATCGGGCGATGACATGGTCTGAAGGAGGAATCATGAGGCAGGTTTCGGCTCTGGTCGGGCTCTCCCGCAGAAACTGGCGCGAGGACACGGTCGTCATCGTAGCGGCAACGCTGGTGGGAGCGGCTTTCGGCCTGATTCTGGTCCTGGCGGCAACCTTGCTGTTTACAGGATGCAACAAGGCGCCGGTTGATGCCTCGGCCGCGCAGCCGTCGAATCAAGCCACTGCCCCTCCGCCTTTCAGCCAGCGAGAGGCCGCTCCCGCAGACTCAGCGGCGCCGGGGACCGACAAACAGTCCTCATCTCCCGTGCCCGACAAGCCCAGCGGTTACCAGGATTCGCGCCAGGAGGCGCGCAAGATAGTCGAGCCAGTGAGTATTCCCGCCGGTGCAACCATTACGGTTCGGCTGAACAGTGCGCTCTCCAGCGCCAGCAGCCATGCCGGCGATCGCTTTGACGCGGTGCTTGCCGGAGACTTGACCGTATATGGACGCATCCTGGCCCGCGCCGGAGCTCCTGTCACCGGACGCGTCGTCGCCTCTACGCCGTCCCGGCGGCTTGAGCACCCGGGAACTATTACGTTGGCGCTGAACAGCATCGGCATCGCGGGCAAGCCGGTGCCGGTTACGACATCCACCGTGAGCGCCAAGGGCGCCTCTCATAAGAAACGCAACCTGGCCATGATCGCCGGCGGCGCAGGCGGCGGAGCCCTGCTCGGCGGACTGCTGGGCGGCGGCAAGGGCGCGCTGATCGGCAGCATGGCCGGCGCCGGCGCCGGAACCGGGACAGCTTACGCGACCGGGAAAAAAGACGCCGGCTTCGGGGTGGAGCAGAGCCTGACCTTCCGCTTGGCGCAGCCAGTGAGAATTGGAGGTTAGCGTCATGGGCGGAGTGGGTTGTACCCTTTGCGATCCACATCAGCTACTCTTCGAACCCTCTTCCCTAAACCGGAATCGGCTCCCGTTTTTGCAAATCATAGATTCTAAATAACTTAGCCACAAAACATCAGCGGAAAAAGCCAAAGCCGGTTCCATACTGGTAAACGAACCGAGCTGAAGGCCGCTTCTTCTCCTGCGACAAAACTCGCGTAACTAATTAATTCCATTGATATTTCCTAACGCCTGACAGCCGCCGCCGGCTTTGGCTCCCGAGCTGCTTACTTAAAGGTTGCCGTTAAAGATCATGCTCGCAGATGGCTAACCGACCACCCAGCTCGAAGGTATGCATCCTGAAGCACTCGCAGTTCCTGAGGTTGAGCCAGATTCTGCACGAGCTGAACAACGCCTCTACCGGGCTGCTATTGTCTGTCGGGTTGCTGGCGGATGCCTTACCCACCGGAGAGATGCGCCTCTCCTGCCAGCAGATACAGCAGTCGGCGGAGCGCTGTGCCGGACTGCTACGGGAGGCGCGCCGGTTGTTGCCGCAAGCTCAAGCAGCTACCGGCAAGTAAGTTTCTGGCCGGGAAGGATATAGGAGTTGCCGGTCCAGGGTAATTCCGGAGAAAGGAGCCCAGATTTTCCAGTGTCATTTAGGGAAGAAATCACTACCATTTCGAAACCGAATGTCACTACAATGCATGTTGCTGTTTTGGGAATAGCCGAACTGAACCCTATGACGGAAACGGCACAGGTCGAGGCGAGCCTGCTCAATCTCTTGATCGTTGATGACGAGCGCGCTATCCGGGACGGTTGCCGCGAAGTTGCCCAGACCATCGGGTTCTCGACTTATGTGGCGGATGATGCCGAGCAGGCCTCCCACATCCTGGACAGCAGCGCGGCCGACGTGGTGCTGCTCGATCTTCGTCTGCCGGGCAGCAGCGGGCTGGAACTGCTGCGGGAAATCAAGCGCCGCCGCCCGGAAACCGTAGTCATCGTCATCACCGGCTTTGCCACCGTGCAATCCGCGGTGGAGGCGATGAAGAACGGCGCTTACGACTACGTCACCAAGCCTTTCAACCTGGACGAGCTGCGCCTGCTGCTGGAGCGCGTGGTCAGTCATCTGCAACTGACCAACGAGAACCGCATTCTGCGCCAGCAGCTCAAGAGCAAAGAAGGCCTCGGTTCGATCGTGGGCCGCTCTCCGGAGATGGAGAAGCTCTACCGCATCATCACCAAGGCGGCGCAGAGCTCGCACCCGGTGCTGATTCTGGGCGAGAGCGGGACCGGCAAGGAAATGGTGGCCCGCTGCATCCACTCCGCCGGGCCGCATCATGATCAGCCATTCGTTCCGGTGGATTGTGGCTCGCTGGTGCCCAACCTGATCGAGAGCGAACTGTTCGGCCACATCAAGGGAGCCTTCACCGGAGCGCATCGCTCCAAGGACGGGCTGCTGGCCGTCGCCGAATCGGGCACGGTTTTCCTGGACGAGATCGGCGAGCTGCCCATCGACTTGCAGTCCAAGCTGCTGCGCGCGCTGCAGGAAAAAGAGATCCGTCCGGTGGGCGGCACCAAGCCGGTGCCGATCAACGCGCGCGTTCTGGCGGCCACCAATCGCGACCTGGAGCAGGCGGTGGCGCAGGGCAACTTCCGCCGCGACCTCTATTTCCGTTTGAACGTCCTCACCCTGCGCATTCCGCCGCTGCGCAGCCGCCGCCAGGACATTCCGCTGCTGGTGGGTCACTTCCTGGAGCGGCTGGGGCGGACGGCGGGCGTGCACCGCAACATCAGCGACGAAGCCCTGAAGCTGATGCTGGCTTATGACTGGCCGGGCAACGTCCGCGAGTTGGAAAACTGCCTGCAACGCGCCTGCGCTATGACGTCGGGGCCGACCATCCACACGGTGGATCTGCCGACGCAGATCCAGAACTGGCGTGCGCAGAGCGAAGCGGCCCCCCCAGGCCAGCAACCCAAGGCCGCTCACGGGATCGTGCCCATCGTCGAGATGGAGAAGCGTGCCATCCTCGGCGCAATCGAGCAGTTGCACGGCGACAAGCTGGAAGCCGCGCGCCTGCTGGGCATTGGCAAGACCACACTGTACAGAAAGCTAAAAGAGTACGGCATCCTGCAGTAAGCCGGGCGAAGTTGCCGGCATGCCCGCGGTTCGGCTCTGCAGTCGTAGTGTATCTACACCCCGGGCAAGCGCAAACACGGCGCGCGCGGGGCGACGATTCGGCGGGAGGTGATCGTGATTCTTCTGGTGACTGCTTCCAATCGCGGCTCCGCCTGCGCGGCGATGCTGGAACAAGTACTATCTGAGCCGATCCAGGTGGCCTCGAGCCTGCGCGGCGCGACGGCGCTGCTGCGCAAGCAGGAATATCGGGCCATTGTGCTGGATGAAACTCTCACCATGGTCAACCCCGAAGGACTTGACAGGCTGCTGAACGGCGCCGGTGAGGCGGTTCCGGTATACGTCAACCTCGCTATCAGCAATGCCGAACGGGTCACGCGGGAGGTACGTCACGCCCTGCGCCGCCAGGCAGAGCTCCGCACTCAGGCCATGCACGCCGCCGAGGCGCTGCTGCGCAGCGAACTGCGCGACGCGCTGACCGGCATCCTGCTTTCGACCGAGTTGGTGCTGCGCTCGCCACTGCCGCGCGACGCGGAAGAAAAACTGCAGACCGTGCGCCAACTTGCTTCCCGCATTCGCGCCCGGCTGGAGATTCCCGGCCACCTCGAAAGTCCGGAGTTCGCGCGCCAACCCGCGAAGGTCATCAGTTGAGAACTGGGTCCTACGGCCGCCTGCTCACGCCCTGACAGGTGGGGAGCAACCCCGGCGGGGCACAGGCGCTCTCAAGGCAAAGCCAGAATCCCCGCTGGCTGGAGGCTATACTGCCATGCTGTGGACGATTTTCGCCATCCTACTGATCCTATGGCTGCTGGGCTGGGGGTTCCACGTAGCTGGCAGCCTGATTCATCTGCTGCTCGTTCTTGCTGTAGTGATCGCCATAATCCACCTGGTAACAGGCCGCCGCGTAGTGTAAGTCTCCTGCAGTCAACCGGACCCGGGAGCAAAAGGTGCAAAGGCAGGGGCTGGCCGGACATCTTGCTCATCTAGGAATTCGACACTCGGCCCCGAGAATCAGGCCATCTCAGCCCGCAAGCGTGAAAGCCGGTTTTGCGAAACCTCCTCGGAAGTCCGTCAGGCAGGCATCCCAAGTACCCCAAAGGCTTATCTAACTCCTGGATAGCGGTGGAGTTATCCCTATGTCCACACACCCCAACAGGATGTCGCAGTCAGCCCAAGCGGGAGTCCCCGGCGACGCCGAGAATGCCGCTTCCACCCCGGCAACGGTGACTGGCGGCTTGGGCGGGGAGCTGACCACCGGCGGCGAACGCGAGGCCCTGGCCCGCCGCATCCGGGAGCTGGGCGAATGGTTTCACAACATGAACCTGCGCGGCGAGTGGACCGCCCCGGGACATTTTCTCGGCGACTTCCCCAACGTGAAATGGAAGCATATAGCGCCGGCGATTCCTGCCGATCTGGCCGGCGCCAGCGTGCTCGACATCGGCTGCAACGGCGGCTTCTATTCCATCCAGATGAAGCGGCGCGGCGCCGGGCGCGTGCTCGGCATCGACGTCGATGAGCGCTATCTCAGCCAGGCTCGCTTTGCCGCTGAGACGGTGGGACTGGACATCGAGTTTCGCAACCTCTCCGTCTACGACGTCGACCAGCTTGCCGGGCAATTCGATTACGTGATTTTCATGGGTGTGCTCTACCACCTGCGCTACCCGCTTTATGCGCTGGACAAGGTGGTGAAGAAGGTGGGCAGCCGGCTGATCTTTCAAACCATGATCCGCGGCTCGGAAGAGACGCGCGAGTGGGAGAAGGATTACCACTTCTGGAACAAGGAAATCTTCCAGAGTGCGGAGTTCCCGCGCATGTTCTTCATCGAGCACAGCTACGCCAACGACTACACGAACTGGTGGATTCCCAACCGCGCGGCCGCCGAGGCGATGCTGCGCAGCGCCGGGTTGGAGATTCTGGCGCATCCGGAATCGGAGACATGGATCTGCGAGCCGCGAAACGCGATTCGCGACGGCCAGTATGTGCTTGACCTGGAGCTGGCGGGAAAGCTTTAACAGCAGTTTCAAGTTTCCAGTTTCAAGTTTCGAGAAGAAATACCTGTCGAGCGGGGACCACACGCGGAAACTTGAAACTGTTTTCAGGAGATGCATGGTTGAAGCGGTAATGCTGTGGAACGAGCCTAACAACCTGTCTCATTGGGATTTCAAAATCGATCCCGACTGGAAGATCTTTGCCGCCATGGTGGTGGAGGCGGCGCGGGCGATTCGCCAGGTCAATCCGGGGTTGAGGATCGCTCTGGGCGGGATATCGCCCATCGACCCCAACTTCCTCAACTTGCTCGATTCCTACGGCGTGATCGACGCTGTCGACGTGGTTTCGGTGCACGGCTTCCCGCTGGACTGGAACCACTGGAACATCCATGAATGGCCGAAGAAGATCGAGGAAATACGGGCTGCCGCCGGCGGGAAGACCGTGTGGGTCTCCGAGGCCGGCGCGTCTTCTTTCGGCGCCGAAGAGGTGCAGAGTTTTGGGCTGCAGAAAACCGCCGAGCTGTTGCTGCCGCAGGTGGAGCGCGTGCACTGGTACAGCCTCTTCGACCTGCCGTCCACCTGGACGGCCACCACTCGCCACAAGGAGGCGGAGGGCAGCGCCTATTACAGGCACTATTACATGGGCCTGATCCGCGAAGACGGCACCGCCAAGCCGGCAGCCGCCGAGTTTCCCCGCGAGATGGGCATCTGTCAGTGGTTCCACTATGACGATCATCGGCTGGATACTCGGCGTGGAGTGGCTGCGCAAGCTGGGCGTGCGCTACCTGCGGACCGGGATCAGCTGGGCCGACTGGTTTCGCGAAAACTCCGAGCGCTGGTTCGACCGCCAGATGCTCGCCCTCTCGGAGTTCGAGACGACCATGACCCTGTGCTTCACACCGGAGCACCTGGGGCTCGCCCAGCATTACACCAGTCCGCCGAAGGATGTCTCCGATTTCGCGGAGTTCGCGACCTGGGCGGTAGAGCGCTATGCACCCGCCAGCGCACGCTCGGCAGCCGGATATCAAAATGAGGCGAACGCCGGCGGTGTATTCGGCGACGCGCCGCCGACGACACAGCCCGGGCAGTACAGGCCATCGCCCGGAGCGGTGACGCCGGTGGGAGCCGGCGAGCCATGAAGAAACGGATTCTAGTCACCGGCGGCGCCGGATTCCTCGGCTCGCACACCGTGGACGCGCTGGTGCACGCCGGGCACGCAGTGCGCGTCTTCGACAATCTGACTCCGCAAGTGCATCCCGAGGGACGGCCCGCTTATCTGCGGCTGGACATCGAGTGGATGCACGGCGACATGCGCGATCCCGAAGCGGTGGGCCGCGCGGTGCGCGACATGGATGTCATCTTCCATCTCGCCGCCGCCGTCGGCGTTGGCCAGTCGATGTACGAGATCGCCCGCTACATGGACGTCAACACACAAGGCACCGCCAACCTGCTGCAGGCCATGCTGAACCACAAGTTGAAGGTCGAAAAGCTGGTGCTGGCTTCGTCCATGTCGATCTACGGCGAGGGACGCTATATCTGCCCCGAACACGGCGAGATGGCGCCGCCTCCGCGCGAGTTGCAGCAGTTGCGCGACAAGCGCTGGGAGATCGATTGCCCGGAGTGCCGAAGGGAGCTCACGCCCGCGCCGACCACTGAAGCTAAGCCGCTGCAGTGCACTTCCATCTACGCGCTCTCCAAAAAAGATCAGGAAGAGATGAGCTTGCTCTTCGGGCGGACTTATGGCGTGCCGGTAGTTGCGCTGCGCTACTTCAACATCTACGGTCCGCGCCAGGCGCTCTCGAATCCGTACACGGGTGTGGCCGCCATCTTCGCCTCGCGGCTGCTCAATGGCAACGCCCCCATGATCTTTGAGGATGGCGAGCAGAAGCGCGATTTCGTCAGCGTCTTCGACGTGGTCCAGGCGAACCTGCTGGCGATGGAGCGCGCACAGGCCGATGGCATGGCCCTGAATATCGGTTCGGGCGAGGCGGTGACGATTCGCCAGGTATCCTGCGCGCTCGGGCAGGCGCTGGCGACGCCGATTCCGGCGGAAGTCACGGGGAAGTTCCGCGCGGGAGATATTCGCCACTGCTACGCGGATATCTCCCAGGCGCGGCGACTGCTGGGATACGCGCCGGAATACGGCTTCGCCGCCGGCATGCAGGAGCTGGCCGGGTGGCTGCGGCAGCAGACCGCAGTCGACAACGTACAGCAGGCCGCACGGGAGCTGAGCCGCTTCGGGCTGACTGCATAGGTATTGGAGGCTGTGGAAGCATCTGCCATGCACGTGCTTGTGACCGCCGACACCATCGGCGGAGTCTGGATTTTCGCGCGCGAGCTGGTCACCGGGCTGGCCCGCCGTGGTGTGCGCGTAACTCTCGTCAGTTTCGGCGAGATTCCGACGCCGCAGCAGATGGAGTGGCTGGAAGGGCTTCGCGGCGTCAACTTCCACCCGACGGCCTTCCGCCTGGAATGGATGCAGGAGGCGGAGGAAGACATTCGCAGCTCCAGCGAGTTTCTGATGGCGCTGATTGAAGAAGTGCGCCCTGACCTGCTGCATCTCAATCAGTTCTGCTACGGAGCTTTGCCGACCGGGCTGCCGAAGCTGGTGGTGGCGCACAGCGACGTCGTGAGCTGGTGGGAGAGCGTCAACGGCAGCGAGCCTCCGGATCACGAATGGAGCCGCTGGTACCGCGCCACCGTGGCCGCGGGCCTGAGCGGGGCGACGGCGGTGGTCGCGCCGACGCGCTGGATGCTGCAAGCGGTGGAGAGGCTTTATGGCGTCGACGGAAATCGCTGCGTGATTTACAACGGGCGCAATCCGGCGCTGTTCAATCCGCATTGCGCCAAGCAGGATGTGGTGCTCTCCGTCGGGCGCGTCTGGGACGCCGGCAAGCAAGTGAAGCTGCTCACCGAGTTCAAGGCAGAGGTGCCGGTGTGCATCGTGGGCCAGGAGCAGCACGCGGATGAGATGCTGCGCGCCCGCAAGTCGGCCCACCAGAGCGGGCCGGGAATCGAGTTTCGCGGCCCGCAGAGCGAAGGCCAGCTCCGCCACCTCTATAGCCAGGCGGGCATCTACGCCGCCACTTCACGCTACGAGCCTTTTGGGCTGGCACTGCTGGAGGCTGCTTTTTCGCGTTGCGCAGTGATCGCCAACGACATTCCGTCGTTCCGCGAACTGTGGGGGCACACCGCGTACTACTTCGAGCAGAATGACGCCGCCAGCCTGGCGCAGGCAATTACACGGTTGCACTCGGACCGCGCCCTGCGTCTTACTTATGCCAACCTGGCGTACAACCGGGCGCGGCAGCGGTTCACCGCCGACCGCATGGTTGACGAGTATCTGGCCCTGTACCGGTCCATGGTTTCCGCGGGCGCGGCTGCCGCATGAATTGACGATGAGCAAGCGCTACAAATTTCGCTTTTTCGCGCATTCCTGGGTAAGCGACTGGAACCACGGAAATGCCCACTTCCTCCGCGGACTGGTGCGCGAGTTGCTGCGCCTGGGCCACGAGGTGCGCTGCTACGAGGAGCTGGGCGGATGGTCGCTGAGCAACCTGGTGAAGGAAGAAGGCGAAAACGCGATCCACGCCATCGACGATTTCCGCCGCGTCTATCCCGAACTCAATATCCACTTCTACCAGCGGGGCGAACACTTTGACGAATTTCTCGACCGGGAACTGAAGGACGCCGAGTTCGTCATCGTCCACGAGTGGAACGACCCACAAATCGTCAACGCCATCCTGCAGCGTAAGGAAAAGATGGGGTTCCGCGCGCTGATTCACGACACACACCACCGCGCGTACACCCGCGCTCACGAGATGCTGAAGATGCAGTTGCACCTCTTCGATGGCGTGCTGGCCTTCGGCGAGGCCATCAGCAGGATCTACCGCGACGGTTTCGGGATGCAGAGCATCTGGACCTTCCACGAGGCCGCCGATGTCTCCCTCTTTATGCCGGTGTGCGGCCAGGAAACCGAGAAGGCCAATGACCTGGTCTGGATCGGCAACTGGGGAGACGAAGAGCGCACCAGGGAGCTGATGGAGTTCCTGGTGCAGCCCGCATCGGCGCTTACCGGGCGAAAGATTGTCGCGTACGGCGTTCGCTATCCCGAAAGCGCGCGCCACGCGCTGACGGAAGCCGGCATTGAGTTTCGCGGTTACCTGCCGAATCCCTCGACGCCCGCCGTTTATGGGCAGAGCTGCCTGGCGCTGCACGTGCCCAGGCGGCAGTACGCCAACGGGCTGAGCGGCATCCCCACCATCCGCGTCTTCGAGGCCCTGGCTTGCGGCATTCCTCTGCTCTGCTCCCCCTGGGAAGACGTCGAGCACCTGTTCCGCCCGGGCGAGGATTACGTGGTAGCGGCCGACAGTGAGCAGATGGCGGGCGAGATCGAGCACCTTGCGCGCGACGAGCAGGCGCGCGCACAGATAGCCGCCAACGGTTTGGAGACGATTCGCGCGCGTCACACCTGCGCACATCGCGCGGCGCAGCTTGTCGAGATCTGCGAGGAGTTGTGCGGATGAAGATCTTCGTCTTCGGCTCCAGCATCACCTCCTGCTATTGGAACGGGGCCGCTACCTATTACCGCGGAATCTACAAAAACCTGGCCGCGCTGGGACACCACGTCACCTTCGCCGAGCCTGACATCTACGGCCGCCAGCAGAATCGCGATCTCGCCGAGGTGGAGTATGCCCGCGTGCTCGTCTACCACACGCCTGAGGACATCGACAAGTTGCTGGCCGAAGCGGCCGCAGCCGGCCTGGTGATCAAACATAGTGGAGTCGGGGCGGACGACGAGCGGCTGGAGGCGGGCGTCCTGGACTGCCGCTCGGAGCGAACGCGGGTAGCCTTCTGGGATGTGGATGCGCCGGCGACTCTGGCGCGCGTCGAGGCCGGCCCGGCCGATTACTTCCGCACCCTGATTCCCCAATACGATTTTATTTTCACCTATGGCGGCGGGCCGCCCGTGGTCGAACACTATAAGGCGCTGGGCGCGCGCAACTGCTATCCGATCTACAACGGCCTGGATCCGGAGAGCCATCACCCGGTCTCTGCCGATCCGGCCATGCAGTGCGATCTGCTGTTCGTGGGCAATCGCCTGCCCGACCGGGAAAAGCGCGTCGAGGATTTCTTTCTGGCCGCGGCCGAGTTGGCGCCGGAGATGAAATTTATCCTCGGAGGCGAAGGCTGGGGCGGCAAGGCGCTGCCCGCCAACGTGCGCTGGATCGGGCACGTCGGAACCGGCCGGCACAATGTTCTGAACTGCTCGGCGCGGATGGTGCTCAACGTCAACCGTGAGTCGATGGCCATGGTCGGATTTTCGCCGCCGACGCGCGTCTTTGAGGCCGCCGGTGCCGGAGCCTGCGTTATCACCGATCACTGGACAGGAATTGAGGCCTTCTTCGCCCCGGGCAGCGAGGTGCTGGTGGCGGCCAGCGCGTCCGAGATCGTGGTTTACCTGCGCGGCATTCACGACCGCGAAGCCCGCTCCATCGGTAGCCGCATGCGGTGGCGAGCGCTGAAGGATCACACTTACGCCCAGCGCGCCCGGCAGGTGCACGAAATCCTTTTCGCTTCCGCGCCGGCGCGGGCGGAAGAATCGGAATCCCCGCGAGACACCAGCGTCGCGTCTCACGGGCTGGATGTGGCGTGAAGCAATGATTGCAACCGGCAGTTCTTTTAAGCTCGTCATCTTCGGCCTTTCGATTACCTCGTCGTGGGGCAACGGCCATGCCACCACCTTTCGCGCACTGGCCAAGGCACTGCGCGCCCGGGGACACCGCCTGGTCTTCTACGAGCGCGACGAGGAGTGGTACGCCAGCAACCGCGACCTGCCGGACCCGGATTACTGCCAAGTGAAGCTGTACGACGATTGGGATTCGATTCTGCCCGCGGTGCGGCAGGACCTGCGGGACTGCGACGTGGCCATGGTCGGCTCTTATTGCCACGACGGCATTCGCGCCTTGGAAGAACTATCGTGCTCCCGCGTTCCGGTAAAAACCTTTTACGACATCGATACGCCCGTCACCATGGCGGCCCTGCGCGAGCGTGGCGCCAGCGGGTATCTCAGGGCCGGCCAGATTCCGGCGCTCGATCTGTATTTCAGCTTCACCGGCGGCCCCATGCTGCGGGAGATCGAAGAGCGGTTCGGCGCCTCCATGGCTCTGCCGCTTTATTGCAGCGTGGACCCGGAAAAATATTTTCCCCATCCTGTCGCGAAACGATATGCCTGCGAGATGAGCTACATGGGAACCTACGCCGCCGACCGCCAGCCGAAGCTGGAATCGATGCTGTGCGAGACGGCACGGCGGCTTCCCGGCGAGAAGTTCATCGTCGCCGGTTCGCAATATCCCAGGGGGTATTCCTGGCCGGCCAACGTGCGGCGAATCTCGCACTTGAATCCGCGCTGGCATCCGCACCTTTACTCTTCCTCGCGGCTGTCGCTGAACGTAACCCGGCGCGACATGGTTGCCGCCGGCTACTCGCCTTCGGTACGGCTTTTCGAGGCCGCCGCCTGCGCCGCCACCATCGTGTCTGACGATTGGCCGGGGTTGGAAGACTTCTTCATCCCGGGAAAGGAGATTCTATTGCCTGCCGGCGCGGACGAAATTGTCTCCTGGCTGCGCGGCGTCTCCGATGCCGAACTGCGGCAGATCGGAGCGCGAGCGCGGGAGCGTGTGCTGGCCGAGCATACCAACGCCATACGCGCCGAACAGTTCGAGCGCGCCGTCGAGTCGGCCGCCGCGCGCGGAGGCGCCCGGCGCGAACCGCGCGAAGCCGCCGTTTCCTAGACCGGATTCGCGGAAGGTATACCCCGTGCCGTAGCCGGGCGATCAGCCCGGCGGTGATAGCGAAGGGTCCACCCACTTTGAATCCGCTTTAGCTGATTTCACCCGCATTCCACCTGCGCAAACAAGAACGGCGTATGCCGGAACCTTGCATCAGGGTTCTGCGATTTCCGGAGATGCTCACTGCTTTCCCGGAAAACCGCACCCAGGTCTGCCGCATCTCACCTACATAAGCTAAGCAAAAAATCCACCGGCTGACGAGAGGCTCAATGAAAATTGCCCTGATCGCTCCTCCGTTTATCAGCGTGCCGCCCAAGCTCTATGGCGGAACCGAATTATTTATCGCTCATCTGGCGGAGCGGCTGAGCCGGTGCGGCATGGAAGTGATTCTGTACGCCAATGGCGAATCCACCGCCAATTGCGAGGTGCGCTCGCTGTATCCGCATTCGGATTGGCCGATCCAGGGCGAGATATTCGCCAGCATCAAGGACCTCAATCACGCCTCCTGGGCAATTCACGACTGCTGGAACGAGGCCGACATCATTCATCTGAACAATACCCCGGGGCTGGCCTTCGCCCGTTTCGCCGGCTCGCGTTTCGTTTACACGGTCCATCATCCTCACGATGACAGCTTGAGCGAGTTCTATTCCTACCTGCCCGGCGTGGAATACGTTACCATCAGCCGATTCCAGCAGGCGCAGGAGCGAATGCCGCGGCTGCGCACCATTCACCACGGCATCGACATGCGCGCGTACCACTGGAAGAGCCGCAAACAGCCGTACCTCTGCTTCCTCGGCCGGATCGCGCCGGTGAAAGGAGCGCATCTTGCCGTCCAAGTCGCCAAGCGCGCCGGCATTCCGCTGAAGATCGCAGGCGAGGTGCAGCCGCAATTCAAGGACTACTTTGAATCGGAAATCAAGCCGCACATCGACGGCAAGTTCATTGAGTTCCTCGGCGAAGCCGACCTGGCGGCCAAGAACGAGCTGCTCGGCAATGCCATGGCCATGCTCTTCCCCATTCAGTGGGACGAGCCGTTTGGCTTCGTGTTAATCGAAGCCATGGCGACCGGGACTCCGGTCCTGGCGCTGCCCGGCGGCTCGGTTCCCGAAGTGGTCGCCGACGGCGTCTCCGGCTGGATTTGCAACAGCGTCGACGAAATGGCCAAGAAGGCGCGCCAGGTCGACTCCGCTTTCACCCCCACCACGGTGCGCCAGTACGCGGAGAAGCATTTCTCCGTCGAGCGCATGGTGGCCGGCTACGTCGCGCTTTACCAGCAGATCGTCAAAGAGAGGCGCGAGCACGCGGCAGAGAGGATCGCAGTGGTTGGGGGGAAAGACATTGACGCATTCTCTATCGAGCCCCGGGAGCCACGGGCAATTGCTTGACTTCGCCAATACGATTAAGATTTTCAGTTGGTTTCAGAGTTTCAAGGTTTCAGAGTTTCAAGGTTCAGGATTTCCTGAAACTTTGAAACCTTGAAACTTTTGAAACTCGCAATTGACAATCTCTGAATCTGGTTGGAGGCAAGCATGGCGGTGAAGATCACGATTCGTCCGAACGGACCGTACCGGGTGGAAGATCCCGAGGGCGTAGTAGAACTCATCGATCCGACCGGCAACAAGGTCGACCTGACCGGCAAACCCAACTTCGCGCTCTGCCGCTGCGGCGCCAGCGTCACCAAACCATTCTGCGACGGCACACACTCGAAGATCGGCTTCCAGGCCGCCGAGGCGGCGGTGGCCATGAAGGAAAAGCCAAAGGCGTAGCTCTGCGCCTCTAATGAATGGTCTTGGTCTTGCGTGACATGTAGTCCATCAGCAAGTATTCGCCCAGGGTGTAAGGCGTGGTGAAGTAGGCTTTGCCGCGGCACATCTCCGTGACCTTCTGCACGAACTGCACCAGGCCGTAGTCGGAGGCGAGCATGAAGGTGTTGATCATGACGCCGGCGCGCTTGCACTTCGAGACCTCCTCCAGCGTCTTGCTGACCACCAGCGGATCGAGCCCGAAGGCGTTCTTGTAGATGCGCCCGTCCTCCATGGTCAGGGCGGAGGGCTTGCCGTCGGTGATCATGACGATCTGCTTCATGTCCTTGCGCTGCCGCTGCAGGATGCGTTGCGCCAGCCGCAGGCCTTCGCGCGTATTGGTGTAATAGGGCCCGACGCGCACCCGCGCCAGTTGCGAGAGCGGCAGCTCCTCGGCGGAATCGTGAAACAGCACCAGCGAGAGCGTGTCGCCGGGGTACTGCGTGCGGATGAGGTGCGAGAGCGCCATGGCCACTTTCTTGGCCGGGGTAAAGCGGTCCTCGCCGTAGAGGATCATCGAGTGCGAGCAGTCCAGCATGAGCACGGTGGCGCAGGAGGACTGGTATTCGCACTGGTGCACCAGCAGGTCGGAGTACTCGATGTTGAGCGGCAGCTTCAGCCCTTCGCGCTGGATGGCCGAGGCCAGCGTGCCGGTGATGTCGAGGTTCAAGGTGTCGCCGAATTCATAGCGCTTGCTGGCGCCGCTGGTTTCGATGCCGGTGGCCTGGTCGCGCGTATCGTGGCGGCCGAAGTTCGACTTGCCGAGCGATCCCAGCAGATCGCGCAATGCGCGGTAGCCGAGGAAATCCAATCCTTTGTCGGTAACTTCGAAACGCGGTTCGGCCTGAGGCTTGCCGATCTGCCCGCCGACGGTCGATTGCTGGGAGGGATCGTGAGGAGGCGAGATGGAGATATAGTCTTCCTGCTCCATGCGCTCGATGATCTGATCGATCAGCTCATCGAGCTTGCCCTCGGCCTGCATCTGCTGCATTTGCTCGCGCATCTCTTCATCCAGCAGGTCGCCGTTGAGCAGCGCCTTGCGAATGGCCTCGCGCAACGCTTCCATGCTTTGATCGCGCTCGCCCACCTGCTGGTAGCGCGTGAACTGATCCTCGAAGCCGCTCTGCAGCAGGTAGTCGGCGAGGGCCTGCATCAGCTCGTCCATGCTGAACGAATCGGCGAGCTCGGCAATGTACTTGGAGTATCGGACGCGGCGCATAGATAAAACCAGTTCTTCGTTCTTCGTTGTTCGTTATTCGTTCGCGAATTTGGAACGCGCAACCCCAGTTCCAGTTCCCAGTTATTTGCTTCTCATTTCACGTTTCCCATCTCCATAGCTTTCGGACGACGTGAAACGGGCTGCCCGGCTGAGGCGGTTAATCGTCTTTCGTTGTTCGTTCCTCGTTATGGCGGAAACATAAAACCTTCCCGTCCCGCAAACGAAGAACTAAGAACGAAAAACGAAGAACCGCCTTTCTCAGTTGAACGGTCGGCGATTGCGGCGGCGCGCCTCGAGATCGTCCTGGGCTTCGGTCTTGTATTCCCGCTCCGGACGCTTCGGGCCCTTGTCGCCGGCGCTGAAGACTCGCTCCTCGGAGCGGCCGATGCGCTTGTGTGCATGCAGCCCTTCCAGGATGAACTCGGCGGCCGAAACCTGGACCTCCGGAACTTCCGGCTGCTCCAGATCAAGAGCCGACGTCTTGTCGGTAAGTCCCTGGATGCCATTCAGCATGCGCAGCAGCTCGCCGGTCTCCGCCGTCTCTCCGAGCTGAATCTCCCCGCCCAGCTCGAACCACTGCACCACCTGCTTCAGGTCGGCGTTGGCAAAGTACTGGTCGAAGATGCGGGCGATGGCCGACTTGATGATCTCCCGCACGACGTGATCGGCGCCGCGTACTTCGCCCTCGTATTCCAGCTCAAGCTTGCCGGTAATGGAGGGCATGGCGGCGTAGATATCGGCGATGCGCGGCACGACGTATTGGGAATCCTGCAGCACGGCGCGGCGCTCGGCGTTGGAGATGACGTTTTCCATGGCGCTGATGGGCAGCCGCTGGCTGACCCCGGAGCGCTTGTCGATGTGCTTGTCTTCGCGGGCCACGAAAGCGATATCCTCGATCACCTGGCGCATGAAGCGTGGAAGCTGCAGTTTCAGCCCGTCGCGCTCGATCCAGGCTTCCTGCGAGGTGATCTCGATGCCCTCGTCGATCGAGGCCGGATAGTGGGTGCGAATCTCCGAGCCGATGCGGTCCTTCAGCGGCGTGACGATCTTGCCGCGCGCCGTGTAGTCCTCGGGATTGGCGCTGAATACCAGGGCGACGTCGAGCGGCAGGCGCACGGGGTAACCCTTAATCTGCACATCGCCTTCCTGCATGATATTGAACAGGCCGACCTGAATCTTGCCGGCCAGGTCGGGCAGTTCGTTGATGGCGAAGATGCCGCGATTGGCCCGCGGCAGCAGGCCGTAGTGGACCGTGAGTTCGTTGCGAGAGCTCGTGACCGCCCTTGGCTGCCTTGATGGGATCGATGTCGCCGATCAGGTCGGCGATGGTCACGTCGGGCGTGGCCAGCTTCTCCACGTAGCGCTCGCTCGGGGTGAGATAGGCGATGGGAGTCTTGTCACCCAGTTCGGCGATGGTTTCGCGGC
Source organism: uncultured Acidobacteriota bacterium (assembly GCA_963791145.1). GTDB lineage: Bacteria > Acidobacteriota > Terriglobia > Terriglobales > Acidobacteriaceae > CAWBRT01. The sequence goes on from CAWBRT010000011.1 coordinate 500,211, forward strand.
AATGCCGGCAGAGCGGCGCGTAGGGATTGTCGCGGATCTCGCAGCCGGCTAAGTACGGCAGCTGATCGTCCAGCAGGCTGGTGAGTGAGCGCAGGATGCGGCTCTTGGCCTGCCCGCGCAAGCCCAGCAGAATGAAGTTGTGGCGCGACAAGATGGCGTTGACCACCTGCGGGGTAACCGTGTCTTCGTAACCAATGATGCCGGGAAATATCGGCCCGCCCTGGCGAATGCGCGCAATCAGATTCTCTCGCATCTCGTCTTTTACGTGCCGGCTCCGAAGTCTCTTTTCGCAAAACGAACTCTGCCGCAATTCGCCCAAGGTCCGGGGCAGATTCATAAGCCTCCCACTTTCGCGTGGCGCAAGTTGTCTCTCCTGCCCGATCGAAATTCAACTCGGGTTAGGAATAGTCCCTTGATTGGACGTCCACTACCCACCAACGGTTGCAGCAACTCGACCGAGCCACAGACGCGAGTACCTCGGGCTCATCCCGCAATACGCGAGTTCGGCTCTGTGCCGGTGATCCGGCGGGGCGATTCACAAGGATTGCAGGTTTTTTTCGAGCGGCCAATCTGGATACGAAATTCAAGTTTAAGTTCCAGGCCAAAGCAGCCGATGAGGCAGGTAGAGGGGAATTTCCATGAAATTTTGGTCTCTGCTGACGACAGCACTGCTGCTTGCAACTCTGGGATGCGGAAACAGCGGCCCCGTATCTTCTTCCACTTCGTCTAGAAGCTACAGTGGCACCGCTTCGGTGGGCGATTTTCTCAGCATCACGCTAGACCCTGTAGCGCAGACGCTGACCTACAGCAACTACTCGAACGGCGACAACGGCACGGTTCCTTATACGGTCAACGGCGACGGTTCTTACACGCTGAACGATCCCACCGGGAACCTGCAGTCGGCCTATGAGGTTCCCGGCTACGGCCTGCTGATCGCCGCCGCCAAAACCGGCCCCAGTCACAACACGCCGGCTCTCATCACCGCCGTCGAGAAGTCCACTATTTCAATATCGATGTGGGCCGGGCAGCAGTTCAACTACATGCAGTTCCGCACCGCTGCCGGAGGTCTGGAAGTCGGCTCGGTCACGCTCGATGCGCAAGGCAACGTGAGCGTCAGCAACTACTGGCCGTATGGGGCGCTCGGCCTGGGCCAACCCGCCAATTCATTCGGCACAAGCTATTTCGACAGCTCGAGCTTCCAGGCTGATTCCTCCAACACCTTCCTGAAGTTCCCCGATCAGGGCGGCCAAGGCACCGGGTACGATTACGTCTTCGGAACCAACGCCGGCGTCTTCGCGGTCGATACCCTGAACGGCGCGATCCTGAGCTTCAAAAAGGCGGACAGCAAGAACTTCGACTCCTCTTATGCGGGCACCTACAAGGCCGTGTATTACGTGAAGACCAACGCCAGCACCGGCCAGGGTAACGTGGAGACGGGAACGCCAAGTTTGGCCCACGCCACTGTCGTAGTCGGCTCCTCCGGGCAACTGACGGTCACCGATGCGCAGGGCATCGTGCTATTGCAAGCCTCGCTGGTGCCTGTGGCGGACCAGCCTGACCTCTACGACGGCACCCAGGACAAGCTCCACAATCCGTGCTGGGGCTTATTTACGGTCAGGCCCCGGGTCAACCCGAGCCAGGACATCTTTGCCACCTTCGTAAACGGGGCGATGCTGTTCTCTTCCTTTACGGCGCAAAACGGCGGCACATACGAATACTTCTACGGCGTCGGATTGAAATAACAAGAGTGCCCTTGACATCTCCGGGGTGACAACCTAAAAAGTCTGGGTTGTCACCTTTTTCATTTCAGAGATGCCATGCACCTGAAAAACAAAGTTGTTGTCATCACCGGCGCTTCAATGGGAATCGGCGAGGCCATTGCCAGGCTGTTTGCCGATCATGGCGCCGCCATTGTGCTCTCCTCGCGCGACCTGGGCCGCGTCGAGGCGGCACGGGTGAGAATCGGACACCTGGAGCGTACCCGCGCCGTCGCTTGCGATGTGCGCGATCCCGCCCAGATCGCCGGTCTGTTGCGCGCCTCCCTGGAGGCCTTCGGACGCGTCGACGTCTGGGTGAACAATGCCGGCTTCGGGCTGGTGGACTCCGTCGAACACATGAATCGCGAAGCCTACCGCCGCATGTTCGAGACCAACCTCTTCGCGGCCATAGAGGCCATGCAGCAGATCATCCCCGTGATGAGGCGGCAGGGGAGCGGCGCAATCATCAACATCTCCAGCGTCGCCGGATACATCGCCGTTCCCTACATGGGCGCCTATGGCGCCACCAAGCGGGCGCTGAATGCCATCAGCCGGGCCGCCAGGCTGGAGCTGGCCGGGACGGGCGTCTCGGTAATCAACATCTGCCCCGGATACGTCAAGACGAACTTCGGTGAGAACGCCGTGCGCGGGCAGGACCGCATGCGAGTCTCCGAACGCGTGCGGCGCGGATGTACGGCGGAACAGGTGGCACGCGCGGTGCTGCGGGCTTACGACTGCAACGCGACGGAGGCTGTGGTTCCCTGGGGATATCGCATCTTGATCGGGCTGACCGTGCTGGCGCCGTTCATCATCGACTTCGGGCTGAAACACATGATGAGACCGGAGGAATGAGAGAAGCATTTCAGATTTAAGATTTGATGATTTCAGATTGAAAAACTCTCTTGCCGGAGAAGGCTCCTGATTCATATCAGAAGCCCTCGCACTCAATCTGAAATCAAAAATCGAAAATCGAAAATGTCAGAGAAGCATTTCAGATTTAAGATTTGATGATTTCAGATTGAAAAACTCTCTTGCCGGAGAAGGCTCCTGATTCATATCAGAAGCCCTCGCACTCAATCTGAAATCAAAAATCGAAAATCGAAAATGTCAGAGAAGCATTTCAGATTTAAGATTTGATGATTTCAGATTGAAAAACTCTCTTGCCGGAGAAGGCTCCTGATTCATATCAGAAGCCCTCGCACTCAATCTGAAATCAAAAATCGAAAATCGAAAATGTCAGAGAAGCATTTCAGATTTAAGATTTGATGATTTCAGATTGAAAAACTCTCTTGCCGGAGAAGGCTCCTGATTCATATCAGAAGCCCTCGCACTCAATCTGAAATCAAAAATCGTAAATCGAAAATGTCAGAGTTCGTCGAGCATCTGCTGCATTTCCGACTGCGCGTGCTGATTGCCGCTGCGCTGGGCGGCGGCGATGCCGTCCTTGAGCATCTGCCGGGCTTCCTCCTTGCGCTCTGCTCCCGCGAGCGCCTGCGCGGCCATGAAGTAAGCGTTGGCGTAATCGGGATTCGCTACCAGCAGCTGCTGGAACTCGGCGAGGGCGGCATCCACCTCTCCCTGGCCTGAGTACTCCATGCCCAGAGCGTAACGCGTGAGTTGATTGCTTGGGTCCTGGGCCAGAATGGCCTTCAACTGCTCAATCCGGCTTTGAGCCATACCAGCTCCTTAACGATCTCCGGACGGTTGCGCGCCAGGCGCTCATCCGCGGATTCCGGCAACAACTCATCTTAACCCAACGGCAAGGGAGTAATGGGCAGCGCGGGTGCCTAACGTTCGCCCATCACTGCCTTCGGGCCGATCACGTGTAGAATGTCCCGAGCAGGGGCGCGGCTGCGACGCCGAGGGGAGCAGGGGATGTCTTGTTTTTACTTTATTCCGGGTAAGCGACAGCAGGCTGTCTGTTGGGTGCATCCGCAACGGCTTCCCTTGGGCTATGCGTTTGCAGGTTGCTGTTCGGCTCCCGGACACGAAGGCAAGCAGCCCACTGACGAGGAACTGAAGCAGTGTAACCTCGGGTATGCCCATTGCCCGCGGCTTCCTGCCGAGCGGCCCGCCGATGCTGTTCGCTTCGGCATCGGCCAGAGCTCAGACGAGGAACTGGAGATCGCCTATGTCTGCGAGCTGAACCATCTGCCCGGCACCTACGGCAAGCTCGTCTATTCGCGCGCGGACGCTGCCTGGATAGAGCCGCACCGTGACGCTCGTATTCAACGCAAGGCGGAGTGCTTCGCCGAGCCGTATCTCGTTCGAAGCCCGCGGCAGGCGCCGTGAAACGCAGAAAGTGAAATCGCGATGGACGACCAAGCGGCCAATGCGCTGAAGAGTTCTTTGCAACCAAAGCCGGTTGGCGACTCCGCTTCCGAGATGGTGGAGTACGTTTTGCCGAATGACGCCAATGCACTGGGCACGCTGCTCGGCGGGCGCCTGCTGCACTGGATCGATCTGGCCGGAGCGCTGGCGGCGCATCGTCATGCGCACAGCCCGGTCGTAACCGCTTCGGTCGATCACATGGATTTTTTGGCTCCGGCGCACGTCGGAGACCTCGTCGTGCTGCAGTCGGCGGTGAATCGCGTCTTTCACACCTCGATGGAGGTCGGAGTCAAGGTGCTGGTCGAGAACGCCATCTCGGGCGAGCGCCATCCGCTGAGCAGCGCTTATCTGACCTTCGTCGCAATAGACCGGCAAGGACAGAAGCAGCAGGTGGCGCCGGTTGCGCCGCAGACAGCAGTCGAGAAACGCCGCTACGAAGACGCCGGACGACGGCGCGAAATCCGCCAGACAGAAAAGGCACACAAGCGGAAAAGAACCGACGAAGCGCCGGCAAGGGAAAAAATCTAGGCGGCACGAAGTGTCAGGAATCTCCCCGGTCCGTTCTGTCAGGGATATGCCCGGTCTGTACCCAGCTATCACCCCTCCCCCTTGTATCTAGATATCAGCGACAGTTTGTAGCGGAAAATGTCGTTGTGAGGGAGCCGAGGCATCGACTCCCTCACGTGGCGGATGGCGCCCGTCACCCCTCAGGCTACAACCGTGGGGGAGCTTTGGGACCGCCGCCGCAGTCACGCACGACCGAACAGTCGCTAGATTCTCCAGTCGCACGTTACAAGGCAGGTTACCGTGGCAACGATCATCTGTGGAATAGATGTTTCCTCTCTTTCTTTAGAAGCTCGCATTGGCTCAGAAGGGACAGTCCGCAAGTTCTCCAATAACACCGAAGGGATTGCTGAGTTGGCGGCGTTTTGCCGTAGCCATCAGGTGGAAATGGCCGCCATGGAAGCCACTGGCGGGTATGAACAGCAAGCTTTCGCCCTGCTGTGGACGCACCAGGTTCCGGTGGCCCTGCTCAATCCCCGCGCCGTCCGTCGGTTTGCCGAAAGCATGGGCTTTCTGGAGAAGACCGACAGCATAGACACAGGGGTGATTGCTCATTTTGCGGCGGTGAAAAAGATTCAGCCTTGCCTTCCGGATTCCAGCCAGCAGCAACAACTCAAGGCCCTAGTGGCGCGTCTGCGCCAGCTCACGCAGCTGCAGACAGCACAACGCAATCAGCGCCGTCTGGTGACTGAGCCTACGGTACTGGCTCTGTTTACTGAGTTACTGGCCGTGGTCGCCGCCCAGATCCGGACCCTGGAAACTGCCATCGCCGAGTTAATCGCGGCCGACCCGCTCTGGCAGAAACTGGATCAAGCCTTCCGTTCCATCAAAGGCGTTGCCGACCGCACCGTCGCCCGCCTGATGGCCGACATGCCCGAGATCGGCACGTTGTCCAACAAAGCGGTTTCTAAACTCGCCGGCCTAGCTCCGATGGCTCGCGACAGCGGCAAGAGGCAGGGTAAGCGGGCAGTTCGGGGCGGACGTCGCGATGTCCGGGATATCCTGTTCGTGGTGGCCAGTGTAGTTCGTCGCTACCACCCTGACTTCGTTGCCTTCGACAAACGCCTACGTGATGCGGGCAAGCCCAAGAAAGTGATACGTGTCGCCCTGGCTCATAAGCTGCTGGTCAGGCTCAACGCCAAAGCATGCGAGGTTCGTAACCAGTTCGCAGCCGATGCCTAACGCTGTCGCTTAATCAACTCCCGCAGTCGCCGGGGTTGTGGGAAAGCGGGAAACGCATGTGCGTTTCCCGAGGCGGCGCCACCGCCGTCTTTTCCATAACCCTGCCACTCGGTACTTGACAAAACAGACAGTCGCTCCCCCCGGGTGTTCGCAAATATGACAAAAATCACGACTTAGGGACCGTTGCTATCGTAAATATGACAAAAATCAAGGGTTACGGGTAAAAATAAGATTTCAAAGAGCTTAGGGAATTTCAGATTTGAGATTTCAATTTCAGCGCCTCTGTTTCCCCTTATATTCAGTATGACAGGTTCAGCGGGGAAATGTGACATGCCATTTGCCCAATGGATTCAGTCGATTAGGTTCTGCAGGGGCTTGACAGGAAAGCAGCCAGCAACTTCCCAAGATTAGCGCCGAACTGCCAGGCGGCTAACCGAGCCGAAGCTTTGTCGCATTTGTCGCAAAGGACTCACCGGCGGCGCGGAACCTATGGCACCCAACGCGGACGGGTGGCCCACTCAAGCTTCTTTTGCTTGAGTGGGGTAGTTCTCGGTTGTAAGCTGGCCGGGTGCCTTGGGGCCTCAAGCATTTTCACGAATCCGGACAGACTCATTTTGTGACGTTCTCCTGTTATCGTCGCCAGCCGTCACTCGCTGAGGCGCCGACGAAGCGAACGTTCGAGAGCGCATTGGAGCGGGTCCGGCGCAGTTTCGGGCTTTGCGTCTACGGCTACGTTGCGATGCCGGAACACGTTCACCTGCTGATTGGCGAACCGCAACGGGCGACACTCGCCGACGCGCTCAAGTCGCTGAAGCAGGGTGTGTCACGACGCTTGATCGGCGATGCTGAGCACTTCTGGGAAAAGCGCTACTACGATTTCAATATCCGGAATCGGCGGCAGCTTTTGGAGAAACTTCGCTACATTCACCGCAATCCGGTGAAGCGTAGGCTGTGCGACCGCCCGGAAGACTGGGAATGGAGCAGCTTTCGCCAGTATGCGACTGGCTGCGAGGGACGTGTGCAAATTGAATGCGAGTGGGCCGCGAGGAAGCGCGAGCGAGCGGCTGGGCGTCTTTGCCCAGCGGTGGAACTACCCCACTCAAGCCAACAACGGGCTTGAGTGGGCCACCCGCCAGAAAACGTTTTAGGGGATTTGTTGGAGGTTGATATCCTCTCTTCATGCCTACTGAAAACCATTCGGAAGGCCCACCCCGAAGCAGCAATTCTCGCTGGTGGGAGTATTACGCGATGCGGTACGCTTTGGGCGTCGGCATCGGTACTCCGATCGTGGTGCTCTTGTGGGGAACATACAGTGCCACCCTGTCCCCGAAGACATCCATACCCTGTCTCTTCTCCGGAACCCTCGCCGCTCTTTTCTGGGCTGCCGCTGGCACAGCCTATTGTTATGTGGCGAGCGTCCCAATGCTGACGCTGCATTCGACGAGAAGGCTTCTCCCCGGAGGAAAACGATGGGTGGACGCTTGCTTCTGTTTGGTGATCGCTGCACTCATCGGCGCTGTAGTATTGGACGTTTTTTTAATCAACTGCCCGTTGATACTCAGACGTATTGGCGTTGTTGCCCTCGTAGTAATCACCGGCACTCAGCTCGTGCTACTGTGGAATGTTTTGCGAAACCCGAACGAGACGCATCAGTTCTACGACCAATTAAGTAAGCGGCGAGAGAAGCACTCCGATTTTGTCGAATCCTACCGACATATGAGGGAGCACGGTAACGCGGTATCCATCGTAGTTTTTGAACTACTCCTGGCTTTCATCCTGTGGTCTCTTAGGCCGGTGGCATCCCCCGTCGTAGGAAACGCAATACTAGTTGGGCGGGTCGGTTTAATACTAGCCATTTGGCTCACCCCATCTGCCCTAGTTTGGCTTATTAGCTCGTCTCTTGAGCGCTATCTCTCCCGTTCAAACTTATAGATCGGACGAATGGGTACCGCTAAGTCGGCTTTTGGGAGATAACCGATAGCGAGTGAAAAATCGTCTTCTCACCACTGCGATGCGCCCCCGCCCAACGGCTTGGCTGACTACCCCGGCAACGACTACACTAGGGGGTTAACCTGAACCGGCGGCCTGCCGGAACCTCGAACAGCCGTATCGATCCACGCGGTACGTAGGCCATCCTGATTGAGGTGCTTATGGACAGCGCTCTACTCATTCATCGGCTGCACTTCGCTTTCACCGTCACCTATCACTACCTCTTCCCCCAGCTCACCATGGGGCTGGCGCCGCTGATCGTGGTGCTGAAGACCCTGGCGCTGCGCCGCAACGACGAACGCTACGACCGGGCGGCGCGCTTCTGGGCCAAGATCTTCGGCATCAACTTCGTCTTCGGCGTGGTGACCGGAATCCCCATGGAATTCCAGTTCGGCACCAACTGGTCGCAGTTTTCGAAGTTCGCCGGCGGCGTCATCGGGCAGACCCTCGCCATGGAAGGCACGTTTGCCTTCTTCCTGGAGTCGGCCTTCCTGGGATTGTTTCTCTACGGCGAGAAGCGGCTGAGCCGGATGGCGCACTGGTGGTCGGCATTCGCGGTGTTTGCCGGCGCATGGCTCTCGGGATACTTCATCGTGGCCACCGACGCCTGGATGCAGCATCCGGTGGCCTACATGCGCACGGCCGACGGCTCAGTCACGCTGACCAGCTTCTGGGGGCTGGTGCTGAATCCCTGGGCGATCTGGCAGTACGCGCACAACATGGCGGGCGCGGGCGTGACCGGCGCTTTCGTCATGATGGCCGTGGGCGCGTTTTACCTGCTCAGCAAACAGCACCTGGAACAGGCCAAGATATTCCTGCAGGTAGGCGTGGTCTCCGGGCTGATTTTCTCGCTGTTCGTGATCGGACCCACAGGCGACGGCCAGGGACGCAACCTGGCCGAGCATCAGCCGGCGACGCTGGCCGCCATGGAAGCACTGTTCGAATCGCAGCACGGCGCCGGGCTGGTCATCATCGGCCAGCCGGACGTCGAGCAGCAGAAGATCGACAATCCGCTGATCGTGCCCCGCATACTGAGCTTCCTGGCCTATCGCGACTGGAACGCCCACATGCGCGGGCTGGACGCGTTCCCGCGCTCCGAGTGGCCGGAGAACATTCCCCTGCTCTACTACAGCTACCACATCATGGTGGGACTGGGGACCATCTTCATGGCGGTGATGCTGGTGGCGGCGCTGCTGCTGTGGCGCAAGCGGCTGTTCGAAGCGCGCTGGATGCTCTGGATCCTGCTGCTGAGCTTCCCGCTGCCTTACATCGCCAACACGGCGGGGTGGATGACGGCGGAGATCGGCCGCCAGCCCTACCTGGTCTACGGGCTGATGCGCACCGTGGACGGATACTCGAAGTCGGTTTCGGCGGGCAACGGATGGTTCACGCTGCTGGGCTTCTTCGGCATGTACACCATCCTGTCCATCCTGTTCCTCTTCCTGATGCAACGGGAGATCGACCACGGACCGGAGGACGTTGCGGTTTCCGGCCGGAGGGGCGGCCACGAGCACGCTCGCTCGAGCGGAGGTGAAATAGCCATGCCGACACTTTGGTTCGCGATTATCGCCGTGATGCTGACCTGCTACGTCGTTCTGGACGGCTTCGACATCGGCGCCGGCGCCATTCACCTGATCGCTGGACGAACCGACCCGGAGCGCAGGAAGATCATCCGCGCCATCGGCCCGGTCTGGGACGGCAATGAAGTCTGGCTGCTGGCCACCGGGGGCGTGCTCTACTTCGTCTTTCCGCAGCTCTATGCTTCCAGCTTCAGCGGCTTCTACCTGCCGCTGATGATGGTGCTGTGGCTGCTGATGCTGCGCGCCATCGGCATAGAGTTTCGCGCCCACATCGAGCAGGAGGTGTGGAAGAGGTTCTTCGACAGCATCTTTGCCTGGGCGAGCATTCTGCTGGCCATCTTTTACGGCGCGGCGCTGGGAAACGTGATTCGCGGCGTCCCGCTGGGCCAGGATCATTACTTCTTCCTGCCGCTGTTCACCGACTGGCGCGTCGGGCCTCAGCCCGGCATTCTGGACTGGTACACGGTGCTCTCCGGGCGTGCTGGCGCTGGTGGCGCTGGCCGATCACGGAGCTCATTACGTCGCGCTCAAGACGGATGGCGAACTGAACCAGCGGGCACGCCGCACCGCCGCCGTGCTATGGCCGGCGCAGTTGGCGCTCACCCTTTTGAGCCTGATCGCTACTCTTTCCATACGCCCCGAGCTGCTGGCCAATTACAAGGCGGCGCCGATAGGCTTCGTGATCCCGGTGGCGGTCTTCGGCTCCATCTTCGCAATGCTGATGTTCAGCCGGAAGGGCAACGACTGGGCAGCGTTCCTGGCGTCTTCGCTGTACCTGGCGTTCATGCTGGTGGGCGCGGTCTTCGCGCTCTATCCGGTGATCCTGCTGGCGGTCGATCCGCGCTATAACCTCACTGTCCAAAACTCGGCCACCTCGAGCTACGCCTTGGTGATCGGGCTGCGCTGGTGGATCGTGGGAATGGCTGCTGGCCATCGGCTACTTCGTCTTCATCTACCGCATGTTCCGCGGCAAGGTGAAGCTGGAGGAGACGGGCGGACACGGATACTAGGGGTTAGGGTTTAGGGAATAAAAAATCAGGGGTTAGGGTTTAGGGAATAGGGGTTAGGAAAAAAGCGGTCTAACCCCTAGCGGCCTAACCCCTAATCCCTAATCCCTATTCCCTGCTCTGCTCTTCTCACGCGGCCTTTCGCGGCACAACGAATTCCTGATCGAAGTAGCACCAATGCCAGTCCTGCCCCGGTTCGAAAGAGCGAATGATAGGGTGCTGCGTCTGGAGGAAGTGCTTGGTCGCGTGCCGGTTGGGCGAGGAGTCGCAGCAGCCGACGTGCCCGCAAGTCTCGCACATGCGCAGCTCCACCCATTGGCTGCCGATTTCCAGGCACTCCTTGCATCCTTCGCCACTGGGCTTTGCTCCGGGATTAACCTGCTTCAGATGAGTGCAGCGCACCATGATTGCCTCCTTATTGACCTTTGATTCCTGTAACGGTGCGGGGGCGGCAGGAAAAGCAGAGCGGGACGGGTTCGTTTCATGTTTCTCGTTTCAGGCTGGTGCTCCACGCCTCGTGTCCAGGTCTCTACGCCAGGGTGGGAAGGGTTCCCTCAGGGGCTAAAGCCCTACATCCTTGTTTGGCTTTGGACGGCGCGGCTGAAGCCCGGCGGCCTTAAAGAACTATTCGCCCGCTTACAAAGAACTATTAACCCGAATGCTGTTTGGCAAGGCGAGGGGGCTGCTGCTTCGCGGGTTATAATCGATGTTTGTCTTGATGGATTTCATTCACGCGAGAGGGGCCTGACTTGTCTCACACGCACACCCATGGACCTGGTCCGCAGATGCCGGAACCGCAAGCCATTCCCGGAGTCCGTTCCATCATTGCCGTCGGCTCGGGCAAAGGAGGGGTGGGAAAAACCACCCTGTCTGTAAATCTGGCGATCGCCCTGGCCCGCATGGGTCACAAGGTCGGGCTGTTAGACGCCGACGTCTACGGCCCGAACGTTCCGCTGATGCTCGGCACAAATGAAACGCCGCAGATTGCCTCGGGTGATCGCATTGTTCCGCCGGAGCGTTACGGCCTGAGGGTAATCTCTGTCGGGTTTCTGAATCCGGGAGACAAGCCGCTGGTATGGCGCGGGCCCATGCTGCACTCCGTCATCCGCCAGTTCCTGGGACAGGTGGAGTGGGGAGAGCTCGACTACCTGGTGGTCGATCTGCCGCCCGGCACCGGCGATGTCGCCATCTCGCTGATCCAGACCGTGCCGCTGACGGGAGCGATGGTGGTCACCACTCCCAGCGATGTCTCACTGCAGGACGCGCGCAAGGCCATCGAGATGTTCCGCTCGATGAAGGTCGACATCATCGGCATCGTCGAGAACATGAGCTACTTCGTCTGCCCGCACTGCCACAAGGAGATCGACGTTTTCTCCAAGGGCGGCGGCGAACGGACCGCCACGCAGTTCGGAGTACCGTTCCTGGGCCAGATCGAACTCGATCCGCGAATTCGCGAGGGCGGGGACAATGGCCATCCGGTGGTGCTGGAGGGCGAGCAGCTCCGAGCATGCCCGCTCGATATTCGCCTTCACCCGCAACGTGATCGAGCGCGTGGAGGAGCTGAACTCCGCCCAGGGCGGAAGCGTGATCGAGATTCAGTAAAGCAGTTGCCAGTTCTCAGTTCCCGGTTCCCGGTTGTTCGTTTTTGTTTTCGTTGCAGGCGCCTCATATCTGCGTAGCGGATGTGGGGCTTTTCTTTTGCTAGAGCGGATTCAAAGTAGGTGTACCCTTCGCTATCACCGCTGGCGTGATCGTCCGGCTACGGCATAGGCTATACCTTCCGCGAATCCGGCCTAGCGGCCAGAACCCCGCGTTTGCCAACCGCAGACAAACATTTGCACCCACGGCCTGCGTAGAAGCATTTTCGCTATCTTCCCAACTCTGCGCGGGTTATTGTCAGATTCGCGATTGTTCGTCTTCCCCGTTTCGCCGACGGTGCTAAAATAAAGATTCAGAAAGAGCTCCAGGCTCCAGGCAGGCCGTGGAATCGGCAGGCTAAGCATCTGCATCTAAAGCAGATGGTAGGTGTTTTGGATGGTGGACTCGCCCCAGATCGGAAAGCGTGAACAGGAGATCCTGACCGCCGTGGTTGAGACCTACATCTCGACCGGCGAACCGGTCGGCTCGCGCACGCTTGCCCGCACCGCCAGCCTGAGTCCGGCGACCATCCGCAACGTCATGGCCGACTTGGCCGATGCGGGGCTGCTGGAGCAGCCGCACACCTCGGCCGGCCGGGTACCGAGCATTCGCGGATACCGCTATTACGTGGAGCGGCTTTCAGGAGACGCCCACTTGTCTGCCGACGACGGGCAGGCCCTGCAGATGCTCTTCCAGGGTGTCAACGATGTCAGGAATTCCTGGAGCGTACCACCCACGTGCTTTCGCTGGTTTCTCGCGGAGTGGGCGTGGCGGTGGTGAGCGAGGGGCCGAAGAACGCGCTCGAGCATGTTCATTTCCAGCGGCTGGCTGACCAGAGGATCCTGGCCGTGGTGGTTACCCGCAGCGGCGTAGTGCGCGACCGGGTGCTGCGCGTCGGACGCGCGCTTGCACAGCCCGACCTGGACCTGGCTTCGCGCTACATCAACGAGAATTTCCGCGGTTGGACACTGGACACGGTGCGCGCCGAACTGGAGAGGCGCATCGAACAGGAGCGCAGCGAGTATGACCGGCTGATGGCTTCCATCGAACAGCTCTACCGCAACGGCGCGCTGGCGCGATCAAGGCGCAACTGCCGTGTTCGTCGAAGGCACGGCCAACTTAATTTCAAGCGAGAAGGATTCGGCGCAGCCTGCGGCAACTGCTGCAGGCGCTGGAGGAGAAGCAGCGCGTCAGCGAGCTGCTCTCGGCTTATCTGGACGCGCGGCAGGAAACGGTGCGCGTGGTAATCGGACTGGAGACAGGCCATGCCCGACCTCAGCAACTTCGTGCTGATCGGCGCTCCGGCGCGCTCGGGAACGGAAGTGCTCGGGCGTCTGGCAGTCATCGGGCCGACCCGCATGGATTACCAGCACACCATCAGCGCGGTTTCCTACATCGCAACCCTGTTTGACAAGCTGCTGAATGAAACTGAATAGAGCGTTATGAGTAAAGGTAACGGAAAGATCAAAGAGGAACTTGATCGCCTGGACCTGGAGCATGAACTGCCCGCAGGAGATGGCCGAGGCGAGGAATCGGCGGAAGGGCCACGCCCACAGGCGGCCCCGCCGGCGGGCGGCGAAGAAGCTGGAAAAACTGCGCGCGGAGAACCGCGCCTACCTTGATCGCCTGGCGCGCCTGCAGGCCGAGTTCGACAACTTCCGCAAGCGCAACGCCAAGGAGCAACAGGAGTACCGCGACTACGCTTTGGCGGAGGCGCTGAAGCTGCTGCTGCCGATTCTGGACAGCCTGGATCGCGCCCTGAAAACGGCGAACGCGGGCGCGAAGGATTTCCGCTCGGGCATCGAGCTGATCGACCGGCAGTTCCATGACGCGCTCTCCAAGCTGGGAGTGGAGCCGGTTCCCGCCAAAGGGGCCGCCTTCGACCCGAACTTCCACCAGGCGGTGCAGATGGTGCCCACCTCCGAAGTTCCGGAGAACCACGTGGTGGAAGAGCTGCAGCGCGGCTACAAGCTGCGCGACCGCCTGCTGCGTCCGGCGATGGTTGTGGTGGCGCAGAATCCAAAGAAGTAACGCGGCACCCCGCGGAAGTAACTTAGACTACATTCGACCGGCCCCAACCATCGACGCACGGCCGGCAGGAACAGGAAAAGGCTCTGGCTACTCAGTCCAAACGTGATTACTACGAGGTTCTCGGGGTCGGCCGCGGAGCGGACGACCAGGAAATCAAGAGCGCCTACCGCAAGCTGGCGATGCAGTTTCACCCCGACCGCAACCCGGGCGACGCCAGCGCGGAAGAGAAGTTCAAGGAGTGCAGCGAAGCCTACGCGGTGCTGAGCGATCCCAACAAGCGCGCCAACTACGACCGCTTCGGCCACGCCGGCATCAACGGCGTGGGCGGCTTTGGCGGCTTCGACGCGGGCACCATCGATTTCGCGGAGATCTTCGGCGACTTGTTCGGCTTCGGCGACGTCTTCGGCGGAGGCGGCCGGCGACGCACTCGCGCCCAACGCGGCGGCGATCTGCGCGAAGACCTGACCATCGAATTCGAGGAAGCGGTCTTCGGCTGCGAAAAGCAGATCAACTACCGGCGCCGCCAGCTTTGCCCCGATTGCAAAGGCCGTGGCACGGCTGCCGGAGCGGCCCCTGCGCCATGCCGCCAGTGCGGAGGGCGCGGCCAGATACGCTTCCAGAATGGCTTTTTGACCATGGCGCGAACCTGTCCGGCTTGCCAGGGAATCGGCACCGTGATCCAGGACCCCTGCAAGAGCTGCAAGGGCGAAGGGGCAATACTGCGGCAGCACAAGGTCAACGTCGAAGTACCGGCCGGGGTCGAAGAGGGCACGCGCATGGTTTTCTCCGGCGCAGGGGACTCCGGCGCCCACGGCGGTACGCCAGGCGACGTTTATGTCGTGCTGCACGTCAAGGAGCACGCCATCTTCGAGCGCGAGGGCAAGGACCTGCACTGCGCCGTTCCCGTCTCCTTCAGCCAGGCGGCGCTGGGGGCGGAGATACAGATTCCGACCCTCGAGGGAGACGCCACTATCAAGCTCGCCGAAGGGACCCAGAGCGGCACATCGTTCCGCCTGCGGCACAAGGGCGTGCCGGTGCTGAACGGCAGCGGACGCGGTGACCTTTATGTCCAGGTCAAGGTGCAGACGCCCACCAAGCTCACCAGGCGGCAGCGCGAACTGCTGCAGGAGCTGGAGTCGATCAGCGGAATCGAGAACAAGGTCGAGCGGCGCTCGCTGCTGAACAAGGTGAAAGACATGTTTGCGTAGCAGTTCCCAGTTCCCAGTTCTCAGTTCTCAATTCCCAGTTGATGTTAGTTGGTGGCTATATTTGCGGAGCCGCAGGCGAAGCAAATGCCGGGTAGTTCCGTTTCCCTCCGATAACCGCAACAACCCCACATTGGCCAAGAGAGAAGGCAAATGTGGGCCGCCTGCCCCGTTTAGTTGGCCCAACTGCAGGTCCCTCGGTTCGGTCGCCACCGGAAGCTCATGTAGAGAAACTCGGGCCGCCGTATCCGGGAATGGAACTTGCCAGCGAAAGGCTCCTCTGGCGGCGACCTCGCGAAACGCCTACCCCTTGCAAGTTGCAATCCGAAACTTGAAACTGTAGTGCATGACCAGACGTCGCTGGATTGCCGACGAGGTTGAGGGCGATCGCGCCTATCTGAATGGCGCGCATGCCGCTCATCTGGCGCGCGTGCTGCGCGCATGTATCGGCCAAGAGTTCGATATCTCCGCCGGCGGCCAGCTGCGGCGCGGGCGCGTGCTCGCGGTCAGCGATGAGCGGGTCGAGTTCGAACTGGGAGAAACGATCGAGGCCGCCCCGTTATTCGAGCTCTCGGTGCTGCTCTCCATCATCAAGTTCGACCGCATGGAGTGGGCGCTGGAGAAACTGACAGAATTGGGCGTTTCCACCATTGTGCCCCTGGTCGCGCGGCGCACGGACGCGCATCTGGCAATGGCGGCCCCCAAGAGAGTAGAGCGATGGCGGCGTATTGCCCGTGAGGCCTCGGAGCAGTCGCGCCGCACTGAACCTCCGGAGATTGCCGATCCATCCAAACTCCGAGAGGCGCTGAATCTCGCCGCCGAATGCAAACTGCTGCTCGATGAGCGCCAGTCGGCAGGCACGGGGGCTCCCCAACAGACGGAATCCCAGCTTTTGCCAGGAACCTCGATCCGGGAGGCTCTGGCCTCATCTCCTGGAATTGGCTCGGTCGCCATGGCAGTGGGACCCGAGGGCGGGTGGACGGAGGAGGAGCTGCAGGCTTTCGCCTACGCAGGCTGGAGACCGGTATCGCTCGGGAAGATGATCTTGCGGACGGAGACGGCGGCCATTGCGGCAGTGGCGGCGGTGCGGACGCTTTATCAATAGAAGTTGGCCGTCCAAAAACTACGGGGGACGCTTGCGCGTCCCCCGATTCGGTTGAAAGGCCGGAACTACTTCTTCTTCGCGGTTTTCTTGCCAGCCTTCTTCGTAGCCTTCTTTGCAGCCTTTTTTGCCATTGTTCTATTCTCCCTTTCGATCAATTGATCGATTTGAATTGCAACCAGTACAAAAGTTGCAATTTTCTAGTTGTATAAGTGGATTGGTTATGCCCTGTCAAGAGAAAAAAACAGATGGAAGCGAACTCCACAACCCGAAAGGATGATCCGGCGAAGAGAAAAAAACGGAATTCGCTGCCGCTTGCGCTCTCCTTCGCGTCTCCGAAGGATGCATTCTCGTTGTTGCCCTCACCGGAGCGATACCATTTTCGCCCTGTATTCATGCGTGCTTTAGCATCATGAGAATTTCTAACCATTCACCGCTTCGCGAATCAGATTCCTGGCTCGACGATGCGCGCGAGCGGGAGGATAGAGAAATTTTCCCGTATCGGGGGCGAGAAGCTCACTGCAAAAAAAACGAAGCAGCAGGCCGGTGAGAGTGTCGTGGAAGGCGTGGGCCATCATTCCCGGACGAAGGCTCCGGCGGAAATGAGCCAGCAGTCCGAACATCACTCCGAAAATTCCGATCAGCAGCATGCGCCTGACGCCCTCGTATCCGTGCGCCATGCCAAAAACCAAGGCCGATGCCAGGATTCCGACCAAACTGCTGCCCGTCAGAGCGCCGAACTGCCGCTGCAGGTAGCCGCGGAAGACCACTTCTTCGCAGAATCCGGCGGTGATGCTGAGCGCGACCCAAAGAACGACCTCACGCGTGCCGCGTGGCACCAGGAACCCCAACTGACGGCGCACATCATCGAGCCGGCTGCTGTCTCCCAGATGCAGCGCCCGCGCCATCAGCGAGAGCACAATCATGGCCCCGATCCAGAAAACGAAGGCGATTACCAGGTCCACCAGCACGTCTTCGATTTCCTGCCAGCGTCCGCCCACCAACTGGCGGAAGCCCACGCCCGCTTTGCGCGTTCCCCAGAGACAGAAGGCCAGCATCGCCCACTCCCAGCAGAGGTTAAAGATGTACTGCGCCAGGCGCGCACGCGACGAGCCTATAACGTGCTGCCGGCCCGTGCCGAGGGCGGAGATAACCACGATCACCCCCACCACTACAGCCGTATGCCAGAGCGGGGCAACCAGCGAGCTCCGCGGCGAATGCCGATCTTCCATAGGCTGGGTTGAAGGCTGCCGCTGGTCCGCGCTGCTCATGGCTATCCCCTCTGTTCAGTTTCAAGGTTTCAGCGTCGAAGGGTCAAGTTGAGCCGTCTTGCGGGCGTGAGCGAAGCGGGGCCCCGGCACGCGTAGCGTGCTGGGGTGCAAGCGGGAGCCCGCAGGCAAAATCCTGAGGCTAAGCCGAAGGATCTCCCGTCTTGCGGGCCCATTCGACTCGCTTCGCTCGCTCAGGGCAGGCTAAGAACGAGGAGCGAAGCGACGAGAGCCGGGTCCCCGGCAAACGCCGCCAGAAAAAGCATTCTGCTATATGTTCTGTCGTCTCGGGCACTTCCAGTTCGCCTCAGAAGAGAGCATTGATTGTGTTTGCTGGGGTGCAAGCGGGAGGCGGAGGCTAAATGTGGGAACATCAAAGACCCACATCTGCCAAAAGATGGCAGATATGGGGCACCCATCATGATTTGTTATTCAATGCAGAGATTCCCACATCTGCCAACAGAAGGCAGATATGGGCCGCCAAGGAAGGCGCATATTGGGCGCCCACTCGGCAACCGCTTCCTATTCCGGAAAACTTGCCAGCATTCGTGCGCCCAGCTCCTGACTTTTCACTTGGGGATGGCCGCCCGATATGGTAGGCATAGGTTCACCGGCAAAGACATTCCAGCGGGTCCGCCGGCAGACGTTGGCTCGGGGCTGCTGCCCTATGCTCTTCAAGACACTTTCCGCCGCCGTCTTTGGAATCGATGCCAATCTCGTGGACGTCGAGGTCGACGTCTCGGAGATAAGACTCAACGAAGACCATTTCACCACCGTTGGCCTGCCCGATGCGGCCGTGCGGGAGAGCCGTGAGCGCATTCGCTCGGCGCTGAAGAACTCCGGCTATGACATTCCGCCGACCCACATCACGGTGAACCTGGCTCCGGCCGACATGAAGAAAGAGGGCTCGGGCTTCGACCTGCCGATGGCCCTCGGCATTCTGGGCGCCTATGGGGCGCTGAACAAGCGCGAACTGAACGACTTCGTCATCGTCGGCGAGCTGTCGCTGGACGGCAGCCTGCGCGGCGTGCGCGGCGCGCTGCCCATCGCCGTCGCCGCCCGTACAAACAAGATCAAGAACCTGCTGGTGCCGGAGATCAACGCCCGCGAGGCGGCGGTGGTCGACGACGTGAATGTCTACCCCATGCGCTCGCTGCTGGAGGTCGTGCAGCTGATCAACCAGGGCAACAGCGTGGCGCCGCTGAAGATCGCGCGCTCCGATCTGCTGGCTCACGGCGGCCAGCCGGGGGTGGACTTCAAGGATGTGCGCGGGCAGCAGACGGCCAAGCGCGCCCTGGAGGTAGCTTGCGCCGGCGGCCACAACCTGCTGATGATCGGACCGCCCGGCGGAGGCAAGACGATGCTAGCCAAGCGCATGCCGGGCATCCTGCCGCCGCTTACCTTCGAGGAGGCGCTGGAGACCACCAAGATCCACAGCGTGGCCGGGGTGCTCGATCCGGGAGCCGGGCTGGTGAGCGTGCGCCCCTTCCGCTCGCCGCACCATACCATCAGCGATGCCGGGCTGATCGGCGGGGGCGTAATACCGCGTCCGGGCGAGGTCTCGCTCGCGCATAACGGCGTACTCTTCCTGGACGAGCTGCCGGAGTTTCCGCGCAACGTGCTGGAGGTAATGCGCCAGCCGCTGGAGGACGGAACGGTCTCTATCGCGCGGGCTGCCATGTCGCTGACCTTCCCGGCGCGCTTCATGCTGACCGCGGCTATGAACCCGTGTCCCTGCGGGTTCTTCAACGACCGCTCGCGCGAGTGCCACTGCACTCCGCCGATGATCCAGCGGTACATCTCGAAAATTTCCGGGCCGCTGCTGGACCGCATCGATATCCACATCGACGTCCCGGCGGTGAAGTACAAGGAGCTGCGCGGCGGTGCCTCGCCCGAAGACTCGGCGGCCATCCGCGACCGGGTGATGCGCGCCCGCGACCTGCAACTGGCGCGCTTTGCCGCCGGCGGGGAGAAAATTTATGCCAACGCGCAGATGGGCTCGCGCCATATCCGCCGCTTCTGCGAGCTCTCGGCCGATTGCGAACGCCTGCTGGAACGCGCCATGACGCAGCAGGGTCTAAGCGCCCGGGCGCACGACCGCATCCTGAAGGTGGCGCGAACCGTCGCCGACCTGGAAGGGGCGGAGGCAATCGCGAGCAAGCACATCGCGGAGGCGATCCAATATAGGAGTCTGGACCGGACTTACTGGGCGTGAGCCACCAGACGTGAGCCACCAGAGATGGCTGAGCCGGAGGCGGGAATCAAACCGAAAAACTTACCCATCTAGAAGGCGTGGTAATTTTGCCACACTCTCTGCAGCGAAGCCCTTAATTGTTCTGAGGTGCAATGTAATAAGAGTGTAAAAGTTGTGGCATGTTGTACATTCAATGACTTACGGACTAGAAAAAGTATTGACGGAGGCCTGAGGGCGATTTATGGTAGCGATGTCAGCTGGGCTGTCCCTTCAGCAGTGCGGAAGAGGGCTGATGTTCGTGCCTTCCGCTGGGCCAGGATTATAGGTTCCAAGCACAACTACAAGCGCACGAAGGTGTTTTAGCCTTTGCATCTCTGCTCCTCCAACAGTTTGGAGCTTTTCGGGGCCTGTGGGACCTGAAAGGGTCAGAGTGCGACAGAAAGAGTAACTCCGGTTCGGGGCAGGGCATCCAAGGAAAATGGGTGGAGCCAGCCTTCAACCCCCGACACCGAGAATCCCTTTCAAATTTCACAAAGGTGCCTTCCCGTGGAAGCCCATGTTGGGAAACGAAAAAGCACCAGGAGCGACCTATGCGTTCTGATAAAGTTTTTGAGGCTTTACATACCTTGCAGAACCGTTATATGCTCTGCCAGCTTGCCTCCAAAGCAACCCGCAAGTTTCATAAGCCCAGCACTAGAATCCAAGATACGACGAATGATGTGCTGAACCGTATTGCGGGTGCGGAGCGGCAAGAAGTTTTGACCGAACCGGAAAACGCGAACGAAGCGCAGCGCCGCGCTGCCTGAGGCGTCTTGAGGCTTTCGCGGCCCCGGCCAGCCCCTGGAAAAGGGCTGGCGGGAGCCGCGACAGTGACTCTTCGCCGCGCGCCTTCTGTGCGCTGCGCACATTCACCACCCCGGATTCCGGCCTTCCTTATTGATCCCGTAGGTGAACATGACCATTGCTGAACTAAAAGAAAAAAATATAACTGAGCTGACCCGCATCGCCCGTTCGCTGGAGCTGCCAGGCGCCAGCGGCTTGCGCAAGCAGGACCTCATCTTCAAAATCCTGCAGGCCCAGAGCGAAAAAGAGGGGCACATCTTCGCCGAGGGCGTGCTGGAGATACTGCCCGACGGGTACGGCTTCCTGCGTTCTCCCGATTACAATTACCTGCCCGGCCCGGACGACATTTACGTCTCTCCCTCGCAGATTCGCAAGTTCGATCTCAAGACCGGCGACACCATCAGCGGCAACGTGCGCCCGCCGCACGAGGGCGAGAAGTATTTCGCCCTGGTCAAGATCGAGGCGGTCAACTTCGAGTCGCCGGAAGAGGCACGCAACAAGATCCTGTTCGACAACCTGACGCCGCTTTACCCGGAAGAACGCATCAAGCTGGAGACGGTGAAGGAAAACATCAGCTCGCGCGTCATGGACCTGCTGACCCCGATCGGCAAAGGCCAGCGCGGACTGATCGTGGCCCCGCCGCGCACCGGCAAGACGATGCTGCTGCAGAGCCTGGCCAATTCCATCACCACCAACCATCCGGAAGTCGTGCTGATCGTGCTGCTCATCGACGAGCGCCCCGAGGAAGTTACTGACATGCAGCGCTCGGTGAAGGGCGAGGTCATCAGCTCGACCTTCGACGAGCCGGCCGCCCGCCACGTGCAGGTGGCCGAGATGGTGATCGAGAAGGCCAAGCGGCTGGTCGAGCACAAGCGCGACGTGGTCATCCTGCTGGATTCCATCACGCGCCTGGCGCGCGCCTACAACACCATCGTGCCCCCATCGGGCAAGGTGCTCTCCGGCGGCGTCGACTCCAATGCCCTGCAGCGCCCGAAGCGCTTCTTCGGCGCGGCTCGCAACATCGAGGAAGGCGGCTCGCTGACCATCGTCGCCACCGCCCTGATCGATACCGGCTCGCGCATGGACGACGTGATCTTCGAAGAGTTCAAGGGTACCGGTAACATGGAAATCATTCTCGACCGCAAGCTGGTCGACAAGCGCGTCTTCCCGGCGATCGATATCCAACGCTCGGGCACGCGCAAGGAAGAGCTGCTGATCCCCAAGGAAGACCTGGCGCGCATCTGGGTCCTGCGCAAGGTGCTCAACCCGCTGTCGCCAGTTGAGGCCATGGAGCTGCTGATCGACAAGCTGGGCAAGACGCCGGCTAACGCCACCTTCCTGTCGAATATGAGCTCGCTGTAGGGTTTCAAGTAGAGCGGATATGCAAAAAGCCCACGTCGGAAGGCGTGGGCTTTCGCTTTTGCGGTTGGCTCTTGCCGTTACGACTGTGCTGCGGTCGAACCTACCAGCACCGTCAGGCGATCGACTATGCCACGAAGAGTGTCTGCTTGCGCGTGAAGCTGCTCGCCGGCGGCAGCGCTTTCTTCGGCGCTGGCGGCGGTTTTTTGAGTAACCTGTTCCATCTGGGCCAAGGCTTTGGATATCTGATCCAGGCCGCGCGCCTGTTCCTGGCTGCCCGTGCTCACCTCATCGACCAATGTCCTTACTTCGTTGGTGTCTTGAGTGATGGCGCTGATCGCCTTGGAGACATCCTCGAGTTTTCGGTTGCCGTCGTGCGAGGTGCCGATCGATTCCTCGATCAGCAAGGCGGTATCTTTGGCTGCCTGCGCGCTGCGTTGCGCCAGATTACGCACCTCGTCTGCCACCACGGCGAAGCCCATTCCGGCCTCTCCGGCGCGAGCCGCTTCAACCGCGGCATTCAGCGCCAGGATGTTGGTCTGAAAGGCAATCTCATCGATTACCTTGATGATCTTCGAGATCTTCTCGCTGGAAGTGTTGATCTCCTGCATCGAGGAGAGCATCCCTTCTAATTTTACGTTGCCTTCCCCGACGTTACTGCTTGCCCGAGTCATCAGTTGAGCCATCCCTTGCGAGTTTTCCGCGTTCTTCTTCACCATGGAGTTGATCTCTTCGGTCGAGGAAGAGGTCTCCTGCAAGGAAGCTGCCTGCTCTGATGCGCCTTGCGCCAGTTCCTGGGACGCGGAAGACACCTGCGCAGCCGCTCCGGCCACCTGGTCGGCGCCTTCCAATAACTCGCGCGCCATGCGCCGCAGCATGCGGTTGATCTGCCGGACAAAGAAAAGCCCAGTCACCCCGACGCCTACAGCCAGAATGATCACGACAATGGCTATCCAGCGAGCGGATGCTTCCTGGCTGTTGGCATTTCGCTTGTCCTCGTCGAGGCGACTCGTTTGACGGGACACGATATTCTCGGCGAGTTGTTCGCCCTGGTCGTAGACCGGCACACTGCGGGCTGCATTCTCCGCCACCTCTTGTGGCCGCTCCGCATCAGAAGCCTTTTTGATCTCTTCCTGGAATTGGGCAAGTTTCTCCAGGATGGTCTTCGCCTGTTTGGCTTGCTCGCGAGTCTCCGTAGTGAGAGCGCGGGCGTTCATCTCCTCCGCTACCCGAGTTGCATTGGCAAAGTTCTTCTTCCACGACTGCCTCGCCCAATCCGCTAAAGCTGGGTCCTTCGAGTAGGAGTAGGTCTGGAATCCACCCTGGGACGCCCTCAAGGCCCACAGGCTGGATTGAAACTGGCCGGCGCGGCGCAACTGCGTGGCCCGGTGGTCTACCACGGCGTTGAAATTGCCCTTCATGGTTCGAAAGGCGCTCAATACCACCCAACTCAACGCGCCGACTAATATCAGGAAGGTACAAACTCCTATCAGAAGCTTCTTGCCTATCATGGCGTTTTCCTTATACAGCTAAACCCGCAGCCAAATTAGCGGAATCGCCGAGGCTTATGTTTATCTGTAGCTTAGAGTTATCCTTTGATGCTTATCGGCAGGTTGGGAAAATTTCTTTAGTGCCGCCGGCGATGATTCTTGCACTAGTCCGAAGCGGGAATTAGCCCGGTGGGCCGGCATCGGTGGGCCAAAGGCTCTCGTCCCAAGATTTTTCTTCTACTGACTCCGACGAATCCGGACACCCACGGACGCCGGACGTGCCAATGAACTTCCCCACGTTTGCCACCTGAAGATAGATCGGCACGAGAAGACGCGCCGCCGGGGACGGCGGCGCTACAAGCTGAAATCTGCAATCTTCAATCTGAAATCTACTTGATGTCTTTCATGGCCAGCAGCGTGCCGTAGTCTTCGCCATTGGGCGCAACGGCCCGCACTACGATGGCGTTGAAGCCTTCGCGCAGCTCGGGGTATTTGCTCACCAGGGCGCGCATCAGTCCCGTATTGTCCTGGAAGGTCTGCGCCGTGTTGGAGATGTCCTGGGACTGGTATTTGACCACCAGGTCCAGTTGATCGCTGACCACCACCGGGAAAGCAGCAATCAGCTTGAAGCTGCGGCCGCCGAGGTCGGCGTTGACGGGAGCGTCGGTGGGCATGTCCGAGGGGCGCACCTGTTCGGCTTCTTCATAAAGCTTATCGAGCTTGAGGGTGCTCATGAAAGGCACGGGGGCTGCCATGTCGCGCGCCTGCCAGAAGTAGAACCAGGCGTTGCGAAGCTGCCCCTTCTGCCTGAACTCGCGGGCCTTCTGGGCGTACCAGTCGGCGTCGTGTCCGGCGATCTGCGCGGATTTGGCGTAGTATCCGGCCAGCTTCCAGCTGCCGCCCATTTCCTGCAGGACCACGGAAAGCATGTAGGGCTTTGCCCCACTGATGTCCATGATGGCCAGCGCATAGCGTCCCGGAGGCAGGTTGGGGAGGACGAATCCGGCGCTGGTGGCGGTGTTGCCGTTGGCGCCAAAGACGCCGCAGAAGAATTCGGCGCGTCCGCCAGGTGCGGAGGCCGGCTGCTCCAGCAGGTAGGTCTTGCGGATGGTAGCCGGGCCGTTCAGTCCCTGCTGATTATCGCGAACCGCCTGCTCGATGCCGGCGAAGCTGTCGGCCACGCTGGGGATGGAGGCTGCACGCAGTCCGGCGGTGTCGCCACGCGCCGACATCTGCTGGAAATTCCTTGCCGTGCCCTCGATCGCCGCGCGCGTCGCCGGGTCCATCTCACCGGCCTCCTTACACGACTGTGCCAAAGCCGGCACGGCGAGCAGCAGACAGGCTATGAACAGCATCAAGCCGCGAAATATAGGCCGACTGGATGAGGTACGCATGAGATCACCTCATGGCCGGCGCGAATCATGGCCGATCCGGCCGCGCCCTGCCCGATTCTACGGGTACACCGGAATAGATGCTCGCCAGCGGCTCCGAAGATGCTCAAAACACGGGTTAGGGGTTAGTAGGGATTAGGAAATGCATGGCGTGGAGAGGCGCTGTCCCGTACCCCCGATTGGTAGAACCATATTAGGAGATCAGGAGCGGTGGAATTCCTATTTCCAATTTCCTAACCCCTAATCCCTAATCCCTAACCCCTAATTCAGTTTATGCAATTCGCGGTAACCACGGGCCATTTCGATGATCTGGATGCCGTAGCCATCCGGATCGCGCAGCAGGGCCCAGCGTCCGAAGGGTTCCGGGCGGGGTTCAATGGCGAAGTGGCCGCCCCTGCGCTTCAACTCGGAGACGGATTTCGTAATGTCATCGACGTAAATCCCGAGGGTGCAGCCGGAGGTCGGGCTCACCTTGACCTCGTCCCCTTCCGGGTGGAGGCCGATCAGGATGTTGCCGGCATCAAACTGGCTCCAGTTGTTCTGGTGGAACAACAGATCGAGACCGAGCACATCCTTGTAGAAGGCGACACTGCGTTCCATGTCTTTGACCACAACCATGATGAGCCCGAGCTTGCCAATCTTCATTGCTGACTCCCGCGTGAGATCTCAAACAGTCTATTATGCGCCTTCATTGGGAGCGGTGGTCGCAATCGTGTGAAACGATTCGGCCGGCCCTCCGGGACGGGTGCCAGGTTTCGCCAAGCTAACCCAGGGTTCCGCTCCACTTCACCCCGGGCTATTTTCGCTTCCTCTCTCCGAGAAGAATGATCCCGTCCTACGCCCTATTCCGGCTCTCCATGACATCCCTTGAAG
The DNA here is from genome assembly GCA_963791145.1 of uncultured Acidobacteriota bacterium. Classification (GTDB taxonomy): domain Bacteria; phylum Acidobacteriota; class Terriglobia; order Terriglobales; family Acidobacteriaceae; genus CAWBRT01. The sequence continues at coordinate 526,015 of CAWBRT010000011.1, forward strand.
CTACATCTCCGAGCAAAGCCATGGCGACTACCGCGACGCTTTCGCGGCCGCCAGTTGCCGCAGATGCTCCTGGCGGATGTCTTCGGCGGTAAACAGGCGTACGAACGGAGCGGGAGCAGCGGCCTGTTCGAGAGCGGGACGCCCATTGGCGTCCTCCCGCTCGACCAGGCACAAGACCCCGGCGATCTCGAATCCGCCGGCACGCGCGGCTCCAATGGCGGAAATGGTGGAGGCTCCCGTGGTGACTACGTCTTCCACGATGACAGCCCGCACACCTGCCTCCCGATAACCCTCCAGCCGCTGCTCCATGCCGTGGCTCTTTTCCGCCTTGCGCACGAGAAAGCCGTGGATGAAACCCTCGCCCGACTCGTCCCTCGCCGCTTGCCCGGAGGCGCCGCGGTCGGCGCGGAGCAACCGCTCCTGGGCCGAGAGCATGGCCACAGCGGCGACGATCGGGTCGGCGCCCAGGGTCATGCCTCCGATGGCGCGCGGATTCCAGCCGCGCCGCTGGATCTCGTCCAGCACCACCCGGGCGGTGAGGCGGGCGCCTTCGGCGTGCAGCGTCGTCAGGCGGCAATCCAGATAGTAGTCGCTGGTCCCGCCGCTGGAGAGTTTGAAGTGTCCGAGCTTGAAGGAGAGCGACGCAATCAGGCTTAGCAACTGCTGGCGAGCGTTTTCCATGGTGAACGAAAAAAGATACACCAACCGCGGCCTAAGCGGAAATAGTCATCTTCACTGCATCAGCGGGGCGAAATCGTGAAAGCCGGCTGTGCTCAGGTAGAGCAACGTGAACAGGGCCAGATTATAACCGCTGTGAACCAGCACCGAAGAGGCGAGGGAATCCGTCTTGGCCCGCACCAGCGTGAGCACGATGCCCACCACGAACAGCACGGAAACCGCGGCCCATGAGCGTCCGAGCTGCGAGGCGTGGATGATGGCGAACAATCCCGAGGTCAGCAGCAGCGCAGCCGGCATTCCCAGCCGCTGCCGCAACACCGGAAACAGCAGCCCGCGAAAGAACAGCTCTTCGCAGAATGGCGCCACCAGGACACCGAACCCGGCCATCAGCCATGCCCCGAGCGTAGAGTTGAAGTATTGCTCGATGGGCAACTGCTTGGGAATGGGCAGGCTACTGGAAAGGATTTGCACCGCCACGGCCAGAAGCACTCCGCCGCCCAGCAGTACCAACCAGCGTCGCGGAAAACGCCAGTGCACCGCCGGAAAGAAGCGCAGGTGATAGTGCCGCCGGATCATGCGCACAATAAACCAGACCGTCAGCAGGTAGGCCACGGCCTGAGCGGGAACGACCACGCGCGGGTCCGAGACAAGGCTCTGCGCCCCCGCGACCCGAGCCGCCGGCAGCATACTCGCGATCAGCACGGCGGAGGTGTCGCTGAAGAACAGCGCCAGAAGCAGCACCACGAGGATGCGCGCGAGATCGGCCAGGCCCCAGACAGGAAAGGGCCGAGGCGACTCCGCGTCGATCGGCGCGGGATAGCCCGCTGGCGGCGTGGGCCCTGGACTGCCGTCGAAAGGTTCTCCCGGCAAAGTCACGTTCACATTGTAGTCGGATGAGCGGATGGGCGAACCAGGTTTGCGTCCTGCGCCAAGACCCGGGCGCGGAAATAGTCCAACGACATCCGCAGACCGGCTTCAAGATCGATTCTGGGCTCCCAGCCGAGCAGTTGCCGGGCTTTGCTGATGTCGGGCCGGCGCTGCTTGGGATCGTCCTCCGGCAGCGACTCAAAACGAATGAGAGAGCGAGAGCCGGTGATCTTGCTCACCAGCCTGGCGCACTCGAGCACGGTGAATTCCGCCGGGTTGCCGATGTTCACCGGCAGATGCTCCTGGCTGGCGGCCAGCCGCAGGATGCCGTCGATTTCGTCGCTGACGTAGCAGAAGCTGCGCGTCTGGCTGCCGTCTCCGTAGACGGTCAGCTCTTCACCGCGCAAGGCCTGCATCATCAGGTTGGAGATTACCCGGCCATCCTCCAACTGCAACCTGGGGCCGTAGGTGTTGAAGATGCGAACGATGCGCGTATTCAGCCCGTGGTAACGGTGGTAGGCCATGGTAAGCGCCTCGGCGAAGCGCTTGGCCTCGTCATAGACCGAGCGCGGGCCGATAGGATTGACGTTCCCCCAGTAAGACTCCGGCTGGGGATGCACCAGCGGATCGCCATAACACTCCGAGGTGGAGGCCAGCAGAAAACCGGCGCCGTATCGCTTCGCCAGTTCGAGCGAATTCAGCGTGCCATGCGAACCTGCCAGCAAGGTCTCGAGGCCGTACTTCATGTAGTGAACGGGGCTGGCCGGCGAGGCAAAATCGAAAACCATGTCGACGCGCCCGAAGTCGAAGGGCTGGCAGACGTCATGCTGTACGAACTGCGAAACGCGGTTCGTGATCCAGGTGGCTCAGATTATCCAGGCTGCCGGTGATCAGGTTGTCGACACCGATCACCAGGTGGCCCTCGCCCAGCAGCGCGTCACAAAGGTGCGAGCCCAAAAATCCCGCTGCCCCGGTTACCAAAACGTGCATGTCCTGACCTTTCGGCTTCATACCTTCGTGAGATGCCAACCGGCTGCCCGCCGTTACTTCGGTAACTTGAAGATTATGAAAGGGTTGCTAGAGTTGAATTCATGGAAGGCAGGGCTACCTCTGGCAACTCGTTGCGTCCTCGCCCGCTCGGGCGGGGACAAGTCTCCTCTGGCTGCAAGTCGATACGGCTGAAACCGCTATGCATTCTGCTGTTCGCGCTGGCTTGGACGATACCCGCAGCGGCCGACACCACCACTTACACCCTCATGCTCGGCAGTGCCAACGGCTTGTGCGGCAGCGGCTCCGGTCCCTCCAACTGTTCCGGACAGAGCGGGACTGTACAGCCCCCGTATGCCAACGTGACCCTGACTCTGAGCTCAGACGCCAAAACCATCACCGTAAGCGAAACCGCCGTGGGCAGCTACGTATTGTGGGGCAACGGTGCTGTCTTTGGCTTCAATTACAGCGGAACCTCGTCGTTGATAATCAGCAACATCACTTCCAGCCTTAGCAGCGGCTGGTCGGTCGTGACTTCCGCCAAGATGGATGGGTTCGGAACCTTTCAGTACGCGCTGAATAACAACGCCAACCAGAGCCTGGGCTCGACCCTGAGCTTTACTGTAACCCGAAGCGATGGCGGAACCTTCACCTCGACCGCCGACCTGGTAACGGGCACCTATCCTTTCGCCGAGCACCTCGCCAGCAACTCTTCCGGCAGCACGATCGGCTATGCCGGCGGGGGAACCTTGAATTCGCCCGTGCCGGAACCCGGAAGCCTTGCCATGCTCGGCACCGGTCTGTTAGCCCTTGGCGGCTACATGCGCAAGCGCCGCTCCAAGAAGCAGCCGCGCGTTTCCGAGTAGGCTCTACGTCACCGGGGCCGGATTGAATAACGCCGGAATGTTATGCAGTCCCCAGTGATCGGCCCACGTCTGCTTGCGCCCGCTGGCCACCTCAAGGATTAAGCGAAATATCTCCTGGCCAACCTCTTCGATGCTGGAGCCGCCGGTGGCAATGCGGCCGGCATCGACGTCGATGAGGTCTCGCCAGCGCTCCGCCAGCGCGGTGCGCGAGGCGACCTTGATGACCGGCACAATGGCCAGACCGTAGGGCGTTCCCTCGCCCGTGGTGAAGACATGCATGTTCATGCCGGCGGCGGTCTGCAAGGTTCCGCAGATGAAGTCGCTGGCGGGAGTTGCGGCAAAGACCAGCCCCTTGGCGGTGACGCGTTCACCAGGACCGGCGACGGCCATCAGCGCCGTCGTGCCGCCTTTGGCGACCGAACCCAGGGCCTTCTCGACAATGTTGGCCAAGCCGCCGCGTTTGTTGCCGGGCGTGGGATTGGCGCTGCGGTCCACGCCTCCCAGGCGCAGGTACTCGTCGTACCAGGCCATCTCCCGGGTGAAGGCGCGCGCCACTTCGGCGTTCTTGGCGCGACGGGTTACCAGGTGCACCGCGTCGCGAACTTCGGTCACCTCGGAGAACATGACGGTTGCCCCGGCCCGCACCAGCAGATCCGCGGCATAGCCGACGGCGGGATTGGCGGTGACGCCGGAAAAGGCGTCGCTGCCGCCGCACTGCAGCCCGACGCTGAGTTCCGAGGCCGGGCAGGGGACCCGCGAGCGGCGGTTGAGCCTCTCCAGGCGTTTCTCGGCCAGCCGCATGATGCCGGCAATCATGTCGCCGAACGAGCGATGCTCTTCATCCTGCAAACGCACCACCCAGGGCTCGTCACGCAGGATCGGGAGAGGAGCGTCGTCGGGATAAAGCACGTCGGGCTGCAGCTTCTCGCAGCCCAGGCTGACGGCCAGCACCTCTCCGCCGAGGTTCGGATTGAGAGTGAGATTGCGCAGCGTGCGAATCGGGATATAGGCATTCGGGGCAGCAATGGCTACACCGCAACCGTACGGGTGCGTGATGGCGACCACGTCATCGACACCGGGATAGCGCGGCAGGATCTCCGCCTTGATGCGCCGCACGGCATAGTCCACTGTGGGCGCCACGCACTGCACGGTGGTCATGATACCCAGAATGTTCCTGGTGCCGACACTGCCGTCAGGGTTGCGATAGCCATCGAAGGTAAAGCCATCCAAGGCCGGCAGTGGCGCGGGGGTCGACGTGGCCAGCGGAACGTGGTCGAGCTCCGGAGCCGGCGGAAGCGTTACGGCTTCCTCCCGCACCCAGCTGCCCCTGGGAATCGCGTGGCTGGCGTGACCGATCACTTCGCCATAGCGCACGATGGCCTCGCCCGCGGCGAGATCGCGAAGAGCAATCTTGTTGGCTTGGGGAATGGCTTCCAGCGCCGTCAGGCCGCAGGCAAAGCGCGCGCCTTGAGGAACGCCGCCGGCGTTGGCGACGATGGCGACATTGTCGCCAGGATGAACGCGTACGTAAGCAGGCTGCATAGGTGCTCTGTAAGACTGCGTGTGGATTTTTCTTAATGATAGTCGCGGAATCCGGTTCGACAAAGGAAAACCGGCGGCTTTACATAGCACGGCGCCTGAACGGGCTGCTGAAAAACAGATTGTGGGTAGTTAAACATACAAGTTCTTGTGCGGCGTTCCCGTGATGCCCACATCCAATAGCGCCTCGCTTGTTGCTTGCACCCCAACGAACGCAAATTCGGCGTTCGCTGGGGCCCGCTTCGGCGCGTTTTCCGCAGCCTGTTAAGGCGTGGGCTTCCACCAGGCGTTAACGGGGGGTGCTCATGCCGAAGTGGTGGCGCACGTCGGCGCCGCGTACCCAGAAGATGACATCTTCGGCGATGTTGGTGGCGTGGTCCGCGACCCGCTCGAGGTTGCGGGCGATGATGATGGTGTGCAGCGCCTGGTGAATGAGCTCCGGATGCGCCACCATAGTCCGATCCATGGCGGTGAAGACTTCCTGGTTCATGCGGTCGACTTCGTCGTCGCGCTGCAGGATTCGCTGGGCGAGATCGGCATCGGCGGTGACGAATGCTTCCAGCGCCTGCCGCACCATTTCCGATGCGACGGCGGCCATGTGCGGAATATCGGCGGCCAATTCAGCGGGCGGCAGCTCGATCAGTCCCATGACGCGCTGGGCGATGTTGACGGCCTGGTCGCCCACGCGCTCCAGATCGGCGTTGCTCTTGATGGTCGCCAGGATGAAGCGCAGGTCCACGGCCATGGGCTGCTGCATGGCGAGCAGGTCGAGGGCCAGCTCGTCAATCTCGCGCTCGACGGCATTGATGCGGGCTTCATCTTCGAAGACTTTCTTGCAAAGTTCCGGGACGCGCTCACAGTAGGCGCGAATCGCCTGCTCCACGGCGTTTTCGGCCATCCCGCCCATAGTCAGCAGTTTGGCCTTCAGTTCGTCCAGGGACTCATGAAAACGGGTTCGCGTGCTCATCCGAATCGTCCAGTGATGTAGTCTTCCGTTCGCTTGTCCACCGGGGTGGTAAATATCTTTTGAGTACGATCGTACTCTACGAGTTTCCCCAGCAGGAAGAATCCCGTGCTTTCCGCCACGCGCGCCGCCTGCTGCATGTTATGGGTGACGATCACGATCGTGTACTGCGTCTTGAGCTGGAAAATCAGCTCCTCGATCTTGGCGGTGGAAATCGGGTCCAGCGCCGAGGCCGGCTCGTCCATCAGCAGCACCCCGGGCTGAACGGCCAGGGCGCGCGCGATGCACAGGCGCTGCTGCTGCCCGCCGGAAAGGCTGGCGCCGGACTTTTTCCGCAACTGGTCCTTCACCTCGTCCCACAGGGCGGCCATACGCAGGGCATGCTCCACCACTTCGTCGAGCTCGTGGCGGCTGTAAAAACCGCTCAGCTTCAGGCCGGCGGCGACATTGTCATAGATGGACATGGTGGGAAACGGATTCGGTTTTTGAAATACCATGCCTACCCGCCGCCGTACTTGGACCGGAGAGGTCCCTGACCCGTAGACATCAAGGTTGCCGATACGGACGGCCCCGCTCACGGTGGCCTCCGGAATGGTCTCATGCATACGGTTCAGGCAGCGGACGAAAGTTGACTTGCCGCACCCGGAGGGCCCGATAATGGCGGTCACGTGGTTGCCGGGAATGTCCATCGTGACATCCTGCAAGGCTTGCGTCTTTCCGAACCAGGCGCTCAATTCACGTACGGCGATGGCCGTGCTCATCGTCAGGCAGCTCCCTTGATGGAGCGCCGGTTCGTGAGCCGCACGACGAACACCACGCCAACAATCAGTGCGATCAGGATCAAGGCGCCGGCCCAGGCCGCCTGATGCCACTCCTCATAGGGTGAGATGGCGTAAATGAATATCTGCAGCGGCAAGGCGGCTATCGGCTGATCCAGCCGGAAACTCCAGAATTGATTTCCGAATGCGGTAAACAGCAGCGGCGCGGTTTCGCCCGCCACGCGCGCGAAGGCCAGCATGATGCCGGTGATCACGCCCGCGCTGGCCGTGCGCAAGGTTACCGAAAGCACCGTGCGCCACTGGGAGATGCCCAGGCCAAGAGAGGCCTCGCGCACAGAGCGCGGGACCATGAGCAGCATCTGCTCGGTGGCGCGAGTGATGACGGGAATCATCATGATCCCCAGCCCTACGCCGCCGGAGAAGGCGGAGAAGTGCTTTTGCCGCACCACGATGAGCGCATATACCGCGATTCCAATAACGATGGAAGGCACCCCGTTCAGCACGTCGGCCACAAAGCGTACCAGGTTGGCCAGCCGCCCACGGCCATATTCCGCCAGGTAAATACCGGCGCCGATTCCGAGCGGCACACCTATGAGAGATGCTACACCCAGAATCATTGCCGATCCAACAATGGCATTGCCGATGCCTCCGCCCACTTCCCCGACCGGCAGGGGAGCCTGGGTCAGGAAGGAAATGCTCACCGAACCGATACCTTTAATGATCAGGTAAGCGAAGATGGCAACCAGGGGAGCCAGCACCAGCAGCGCGGCTAAACCCGCGGCTAAGGTGGCGAGGCGGTCGACGACCATCCGCTTGACGGTAAAGAACTGCTGCAATCGTTTCTTCTCAGGCATTGATTTCCGCAGGTGCGCCGCGCGTTACGCTCCACACCAGCACGCGCGCCAGCGCATTGACCAGCAAAGTCAGAATCAACAGGGTCAAAGCAATTTCGATCAGTGCGCTCAAGTCGAGATTTCCGGTGGCTTCGGTGAACTCATTGGCGATGACGCTGGCCATGGTATAGCCGGGCGCGAAGAGTGATTTGGCAATTTCCGGCCGGTTGCCGATCACCATAGTGACCGCCATGGTTTCGCCGAGGGCGCGGCCGAGGCCCAGAATGATGGCGCCGGCGATGCCGATCCGGGCGTTGCGCACGACCGCGATACGAATCATCTCCCAGCGGGTCGCGCCCAGGGCCAATGCCGCTTCCCGCTGATGCTGCGGGACGCTGGTCAGCACTTCGCGGGTGATCGAAGTGATCACGGGAATGATCATGATGGCGAGAATAATGCCTGCGGCCAGCATGCCGATGCCGTACGGGGGTCCGGAAAACAGTCCCGTCCAGCCGAAATGAGCCGCCAACCAGGGTTGCACGTACTCGCGCAGCACCGGGACCAGCACGAATACCGCCCACAAGCCGTAGATAACGCTAGGAATGGTGGCCAGCAGATCGGTAACAAAGGAAAGCGGACCGCGCAAGAGACGGGGGCACATCTCGGTGTTGAATATGGCCAATCCCAGCGACAGCGGAACAGCGATTACCAGCGCAAGAAGGGAGGAGACGAGCGTACCGTAGATAAACGTCAGGGCTCCGAAGTCACCGGCTACCGGGTCCCAATTCTGCCCGATAAAAAATCCCCATCCGAAACGGTGCAGCGTCAATCGGGATTGAATCACCAACACGATAACGATCAGGACGACGATAGCCAGTATCGAGAGCGAGCAAGCCGTGACAATGCCACGAAAAATACCGTCGGCCCAACGAGCCCCTCTTCCGAGTTCCCGGTTGACCAACTTGGGAAGGGGATTGACTATGGCTATCGCTGGACCAGGAGGGTCTGAACGGCTGACGTGGGAAGAGCTACTCATCATTACCTAAGCTAACCTTAGAATGTTACAGGAATATTAAAGCCGGTTGAATAGCCGGAGTAACACCCTAGATTGCCCAGAAGCAAAAAGCCGTGTGCTCACTCACTTAGCCGTGAGCTCGAACCTGGTTACGCTCTCCAGCTCGTCGCCATACCAAGCCGTAATGGCCGCCTGACGCTGCCCCAAATAGCGGCACTTTCCCTGCTCCAGGATCATGGGCATGTCGTGCCCGGGAATGAGGATGTTGCCAGGCCGGGCTCGCCAAAGCTTCCAGACCAAGGCAACAGAGGCGGCGCTCACGGCGTGGTCATAAGCCATGTCGGTTTTGCCGCAAAGGAGTTCGGTGCGGTTCTTGGCGGCATCGCCAGTAAAGATTACGTCACGCTCAGCGCCATGCAGCACGAACACCAGGTGGCCATGCGTATGCCCGGGAGCCAGGTACGCGGTAACGCCAGGCAGGAATTCCTCGCCATCGTTCACGGTCTGAAGCGTCGGCCATTTCTGGAGCTCGCGCACGTAAAGCTCGGGATACGATGTTTCGCCCCAAGCCGCCTTGGCCGCGTGCTCCAACTCCAGGGCCCCGATCACGATGCGCGCATGGCGGAACAAGGTCCAGTTGATCAGGTGATCGTGATGGGCGTGCGTTATCAGCATATGGGTCACGCCGGAGGGAGCGGTTCCCTTCTCCGCCATCTTCGCCATCAGCATGCGCCGCATGCCGATAGCGCCGCCGTCGATGAGCAACGTGCGGCCCGCTCCGCGAACCAGCGCGACCGTGCTCCAGCCCAATGTGGCGTGGTACACAGACTTTCCGGGAAAGCCCGTAACCAGGATGTCTATCTCGTAACCGTCAACTTTGATGTTCATGGCGTTTCCTCCGGCCAAAACGATCCTCGGCATATGCCGCCAATGAGGTTGCGGGGCCGATAAGCAGCTTGTTCATCCGCCGGCACGCTGCCATACTAAGAATCGTGGGTTGAATCGTTGGCTCCGCTTCGCAGACAAACACCCGAATAGATAAACGCCGGAAGCGTGCCGGGTCAAGTCTTGTGAACCGCGTTGGAGGATAACCGTGCCGGATATCAAATTTCCCTATGGCGACAAATTCCTGGAACTCAGCCTGGAACGCGAAGCCGAAGTGCTCATACCCGAACTGGTGCCTGGCGCTCCGGACAAGCTGACGGCCATTCGCAAGGCGATGGCGCAGCCGATTGCGTCCGCGCGCCTGGCTGAGCTGGCCAAGGGCAAGAGCACGGTGGCGATCATCGTCAATGACGTCACCCGTCCCGCGCCCAGCGAGGCCATGCTGACGGTCATCCTGGAAGAGCTGACCGAGGCCGGCATCGACCCCGCCAACGTCACCGTGCTTATCGCCGTGGGAAATCACGAGATGCCGACCGAGGAAGATTTACGGGAGATCCTTGGGGATTGGCGCTCCCGGCTCAAGATCGTTTCGCATAACTGCTACGACGAAAGCTCGCTCACCTTCGTCGGCAAAACCCCCAAGGCCGGAATGCCGCTTTGGGTCAACACGCATTACGTCAAGGCTTCGCTGAAGATCGCCACCGGCTTGATTACGCCGCACCAGTCCGCCGGATTCAGCGGCGGCAGAAAATCCATCGTGCCGGGCGTCGCCGGCATCAAGACGCTCATGACGCACCATTCCTTCCCGATTCGCCCGGAAGGCCCGGTCATGGGCGTCATCAACGGGAACACCTTCCATCAGGAGGCGGTGGCGGCAGCGCGGCTGGTGGGCGTCGACTTCATCGTGAACGTGATCAAGAACTACCGCGGCGAGGTCGTGGAGGCAGTAGCGGGCGATCTCGAACAGGCGCATGCGCGTGGCGTGGAGATCTGCGAGAAGACCTGGGTGCGGAAGTTCGACAAAGCCTATGACGTGATTTTCGTCAGTCCTGGCGGATATCCCAAGGACTGCGACTTGCACCAGTCGCAAAAGGCCGTGTCGGTGGCCGAACAGGTAATCAACCCGGGCGGGACGATCGTGCTGGTCGCGGAATGCAGGAAGGGCATCGGCAAGTTCGGGGCCGCGCTCAAGGCGGCCGACTCGCCCGATACCGTCATACGGAATTTCTATAAGGAAGGGTTCACCGGGGAAGGCCACTCCTCCAAGGCATACATGTTCGCCCGTGCCGCGAAGAAGTGCCGGCTGATAGTGGTCTCCTCGCTTCCGGCGGACGAACTGCAGCAAATGTTCATGACAGGCTTCAGTTCGCTGCCCGAGGCAGCCGCGGCGGCATTGGCCAACTACAAGCAACCGAAGATTCTCTGTATTCCCTACACCGGGGAATGCATACCGGTGCTCGACCCGAGCATGAGGGACGCGGGCCGGGGAGCTCAGGCCAAGAGCATGGTAACGGCGTGAGACCCAGCGGATCGGAGACGCTTGCCACAGTGCACTACCTTCTGTTCTACGAAGTCGTCGATGGTTACGCGGAAAAACGCGCACCGTTCCGCGAGCAGCACCTGAAATACGCCTACCAGGCATTCGAACGCGGGGAACTGCTTCTGGCCGGCGCCCTCGCCGAACCGCTGGATGGCGCGGTGCTCGTCTTCCGCGGGCCGACGCCGCAATTCGCCGAGGCATTCGCCAAAGGGGACCCGTACGTGATCAACGGACTGATCAAGTCATGGCGAGTACGCAAGTGGATGACGGTAATACCACCCCAGCAAAGCTGAGTTTCTGGATTGACTTCCAAAGACAATCAGTGCTAATGTCCAGCCACTTCTCTGTGGGGAAGACTCATTTCAACAGAACAACCGGAGGTGGCGTTTGAAACACCTGAAGCTATTAGTTTCGGCTCTCATCGTGGCAGGCGTGCTGGCAGGCAGTATTTTGCTTTCCGCCGACGACAAGAAGCTGCAGAAGGCGCAGAACACGGTCAACAACATCAAGCACGCGGATCCGCCAAAAGCATCGAATACGGCCAAGCCCAGCATGGTGGGCGTGAAGAAGAGCGAATTCCAGCCCAAGCAGAAAGGGCCGGAGAGCAAGAAGATCGTGGTTCCACCGCCGCCGAAATCGAAGTAGCGGCGGCCGTCATTTCGAAGCCGCCGGGAGCGTACCCGGCGGCCTCGATTTTCTGACACTCGATTTTGCTCGCAAGCACGTGTCTGTCGCCGCGCGAAGTTCTAGAGCGTAGCGCTGTTTTCCCCTGCGCCGTTGTGTTTGGCAGCGAGCAATTCCTGCACCTTTTCCGTCAGGGTGGCCAGTGAAAACGGCTTCTGGATCAAGGCTACGCGGCCCTGAGAGACGCCATGGCTGATGATGGCATCGTCCGGGTAGCCCGACATGTAGATGGTCACTATCTGTTTCCGTTCCGGGAGCTTGCGTAAACGAGCGGCGGTTTCGGGGCCGCTCAGCACGGGCATGATCACGTCGGTTAACAGGACGTCGATCGGTCCCGCATGGTCTTTGGCAAGGTCCAGCGCATCCTGGCCGTCACGCGCCTCCAGGACACGATAGCCATTTCCTTGCAAGTGCTCGCAGACGGAGTTGCGCAGCGCTTCCTCATCCTCTACAACCAGGATGGTCTCGCCCTGGCCTTTCCTCTTGCGTATGCTGGCGGGCATGGCTTGCACCGCCTGCTTCTCCGTGATCGGGAAATACAGCTTGAAGGACGTTCCGCGGTTGGGCTCGCTGTACACCCAGATGTACCCGTTGCTCTGCTTGACGATTCCGTACACGGTCGAGAGGCCCAGCCCTGTGCCCTGTCCGGTAGGTTTGGTGGTGTAGAACGGTTCGAAGATGCGTTCCTGAACTTCTCTGCTCATCCCGACTCCCGTATCGGTGACCGTCAGCATGATGTACTTGCCGGGAGTAAGTCCCGGATGCCGTGAAGCCATGGAAGCATCGACTTCGGCATCGGCGGTTGCGAGGGTGATGGTTCCACCCTGTGGCATGGCATCGCGGGCGTTGACGCACAGGTTGAGCAGGACCTGCGTGATCTGGCTGGGATCGGCTTCGATCGAGGCCAGCGGCTTGCCCGGGTTGAATATCAGTTCAATGTCCTCGCCGATCAGCCGTTTGACCATCTTGGCGGTGTCCTCGACGGTGGCATTCATGTCGAGAATCCGCGGCGCCAGCACCTGCTTGCGGCTGAAGGCCAACATTTGCTGCGACAGGCCTGCAGCCCGCTCCGATGCCTTCAGGATCTGCTGCGTGTACTTCTGCGCCTTCTCGTCCAGGGCAAGACGGTCCTGCAGCATCTCGCCGTAGCTGCTGATGACCATCAGCAGGTTGTTGAAGTCGTGAGCCACGCCGCCGGCCAGGCGCCCGAGCGATTCCAGCTTCTGCGCCTGCCGCAACTGCTCCTCCAGTTGTTCCGCCTTGATGATCTGAGTGCGGTCGCGGGCGATCTTCGAGATGCCGATAATCTGCCCCAGCGTGTCGGTGACCGGAGAGAGAGTCAGGCCGACCGGTTTGAGCTGGCCCGTCTTGGTAACGCGCAAGGCCCTGAAATGGTCGATGCCTTTACCGCTGGTTACGACTTTCCTGACTGCCTCCCCTTCCGCCGCGCTGTCGGCCGGCAGCAGAATGTTCTCGGAAGCGCCGATCATTTCGGCTTTCGTGTATCCGAACAGGCGCTGCGCGCCCTCGTTCCAGCTCAGGATGACGCCGTCGAGAGAAAGGGCGATGATAGCGTCGTCCGCCGATTCCACGATACGGGCCAGCCGCTCCAATTCCAGTTGCTGTACCTTTCGTTCGGTCAGGTCAACGATGAAGGTCACGGTGTCGCCGGTTTCCGTCAGCGCGCCCCCGATCATCACCGGCACGCGTGAACCGTCTTTGCGGTAGTACTCTTTCTCGTAGGGTCGGAAGCGTCCCAGGCGGCGAATGTCATCTAGGTTGCGGGCGACCAGCGGCTGGTATTCGGGAGGAGTCAGGTCGCGCCAGTTCAAGGTCTTGATGTCCTCGCGCGTGTAGCCGGTCATGGCGAGGAAGGCGTCGTTGGCGTAACTGAGACTGCCGTCGGAGCTGCGGATCAAGACGCCCATAATGCTGGCCTCGATCAGATTGCGGAAGCGCGCTTCGCTCCGCCGGAGCTGCTCGACCGCCTGCTTGCGGTCGGTGATGTCTTCGATGATTCCGATGCTGAGGTCGTCTTTCAGCCGTGAACGTCTGGTGCGCACCCAGATCAACCTGCCGTCCTTGTGAAAGTTGCGTTTCTCGAATTCGTAGTGTGCCCAGCTGCCTTTGTTGATGCCATCCAGCAGCGCCAGATTTTCCTTCAAATCGTCGGGATGCGTGTAATCCTTTATGGTCATCCCTTTCAGCTCTTCCGCGGAGTAGCCGATGATCCGCGAAAATGCGGCATTGGTCTCCAGTATGCGGTTAGTGCGGGGATCGACGATGTTGATGCCGACCGGAGCATTTTCCAGGATGGCCTGCAACCTCTCCGCTGTGCTCCGCAGCCGCGCTTGCGCTTCCTTGCGCTCGGTGATGTCTTCGATAATGGATATCTTGTGCTCCGCATCCAGCCGGGAGCCAACCACGCGCACCCAGATGCTCTTGCCTCCCTTGAGCAGGTAGCGCTTCTCGAAGTCATAGCTCGGCATGTCGCCGCTCATCAGTCCTTCGACGTAGGCGGCATTGGTTTCAATGTCATCGGGATGGGTCAGAGCCCGCCAATCCATCTGGCGCAACTGTTCCGCGGAAAAGCCGGTCATGCGCTGGAAAGCGGCGTTGGTCTCCTCGAAACGGTCCTCCCGGTTGCAACTGACGATTCCGACCGGGGCGTTCTCCAGGATGGCCTGCAGCCTGGTGGCCGTGCTGCGCAGGCGTTCCTCCGCTTCCTTGCGCTCGGTGACGTCTTCCACGATGCTGATGCAGTGCTCGTCGCCCAGCTTGGAGTTGACCAGCCGCACCCAGATGGTGCGCCCGTCCTTGCGGATATAGCGTTTCTCCAACTCCGAGGTCGTCGAGCCGTTGGAGTTGAAGGCCTCGAACCACCTGATGTTCTTAGAGAGGTCGTCGGGATGGGTAAGAGTCTTGAAACTGGTTCCGGTCAGCTCGTCCGCCGTGTAGCCGGTAATGCGCTGATAGGCGGCGTTGGTTTCGATGATGTGGGAATCGCGATGCACGATGTTGATTCCCACCGGCGCATGATCCAGGATGGCCCGCAGCCGGTCGGCGGTGGCCCGCAGTTGCTGTTCGGCCTGCTTGCGCGCAGTGATGTCTTCCGCGATGCCGATGATGGAATCCTTGTTCAGGGCGGAGGAGATAAGCCGCACCCAGATCACCTGGCCGTCTTTGCGTATAAAGCGCTTTTCAATCTCAACCGATGGCAGCTCGCCGCTGGCGACCTGGCCGAACAGGTCGATGTTCTTGGCGAGATCGTCCGGATGGGTGAACTCGCGGAAGTTAGTTCCCCTCAGCTCTTCCGGCGAGTACCCGCACATGCGCAGGTGCGTGGCGTTGTATTCCTGCAAGTTGCCTTCGCGGTCGGTGACGACGATGCCTACCGGCGCGCGCTCCAGGATGGCTTGCAGCCGTTCCGCCGTGGCTTCGAGTTGCGCGGCCGCTTCCTTGCGCGCGGTAATGTCCTCGACGATGCCCATGGTGTGCTCGGCATCTACCCTGGAACCTGCCACCCGCACCCAAATGGTCCTGCCATCCTTGCGGATTAAGCGCTTCTCCATCTCGTAGGACTGCCGCTTCCCGTCCCTGAGCTGGGCCACGAACTCGCGATTGCCATCGCGGTCCTCGGGATGGGTAACGTCATAGAAGGTCAGAGTCTTCAGCTCTTCCGCCGAGTAGCCGGTAATCTGCTCTATGGCGGGGTTCGTCTCCAGGTAATGCCCTTCGAAATCCGCCAGATCGATGCCCACGGGAGCGCGTTCCATAATCGCTCCAAGCCTTTTTGCCGTAGCCTGGAGCTGTTCGCCCATTTGCTTGCGCTCAGTGGTGTCTTCAATGATGGTGATCACCTGGTCGAGGCCCAGCTTGGAAACCACGACGCGTCCCCAGATGACTTGCCCATCCTTGCGGATCAGGCGCTTCTCCAGGTCGTAGGACTGCACCTTCCCGTCCTTGAGCTGATGAAGCAGCTCCAGGTTTCTGGCGATGTCGTCAGGATGGGTGTAATCGACGAATGTCATGGCGCTGAGTTCTTGGGCGGTGTACCCGAGCAGCGCCAGCGCCGCTGCGTTGATCTCCAGCAGGCGTCCTTGGAGATCCGTAACCAGAATGCCCATCGGCGCGTTTTCCAGGATCGCCTTCAGACGCTCCGCCGTCGTCTGAAACAGCTCCTGCGAGTTCGCTTTGTTTCGGCGAGAGTCTTCGTGCACCCGTCCACGTAAGGCGGCAATCAGCCGGTAAAACAACCAGGTCGTCAGGACGACAAACAACGATCCCTTCAAAATCGAAAGGTGAACTAACTGCGCCGGAGGCACCCCTGCAGAGACCAAAATTTTGTCGGAGGCGAAGAACCACACCAACGAGGCGAGAAGGTAGGTCACAGCGAGCTGGCCCGGCGACCACCGAGCACGAACATGCTTCATTTTCTTCAGGCTCACGGAAAGGGTTTTGCTCCTTCTAAAAGCTCGTGGGAACTCCTTCGCTAAGTTCAGCTTAGGCATATTAACTAGAAGGGTGTGTGACGGGGATCACAATCAGGGACACTTTGGTAATCGCTAAATAGCACCAAAGTAGGGGCACACTTTTTGCCCCACGCCCAGGGCAACTAGTAGACCTCTTTCCGGGGTGCCGGAAACAAAACAATGGCCGCAGTGAGCGGCCACAGGTCAGTCAGAATGTCACAGATTGCAGAAGTCTCCCCGCTCGCACGCTAACGCCGAGGTGCTCCGCCGCCCGGCGGCGCAGGCATCGGGAGGGGCAGCTTTTCTTCCTGCTTCGTATCGTGAACCTTTGCTTCCTCTTCGGGCTTCTTGCCGAAGGTCCAGTAGAGGACCGCGTAACCGACCGTATGCGCCGGACCTTGCACGCTATGCCCGAGGCTGAACAGCAGACTGACGTTCTTCGTTATCCCTGGAGGTGCATAGGCGAACCAACTCTGCTGGCCTGCGTGTCCACGCGCCTGCTGCTTTCCATTTCCTTTTCACACCGACAAACCTCTCCCACTCAGAGCTTGTCTAAACAGGTGGCGATTAGCGAGCCGACACGCCACGGTGAGCGTATACCGGCGCTCAACCGAGGCATCGCACAGGTTCCGGCATATAAGAACAGGAGGAAACATAATGAGACGATCAGCCCTTGTGGCAGCAGTCGTCCTGTTAGCTGCCTGCGTGGTGGCGGCGCAGAGCAGTTCAGGCTACGGAACAACGCAGAGTCAAGGTTCTTCGCAAAGCTCGATGGGCACGCAAAGCTCCACTGAACACGAGGAAATGCTTGCTGGCTGCCTGAGCAAATCAGGCTCAGACTACTTCCTGACCAGAAGCGACGGAGACCGCTATCAGGTCACCGGTGACACTTCAAAGCTCGCCGCCCATGTCGGGCACGAGATGAGAATCACCGGCGAAGTGTCGCAGGAAGGTAGTTCGGCGGCTTCAAGCTCCGGGATGGGTGCTAAACCGGAAGCTGGAACCATCCAAATGCAGAGTTTCCAGCACGTGGCGGCACATTGCCAGTAGGGAGCATTCCATTGCAACGACGCCACGACGTGCAACTGCAGGTTGGGCGCCGCTCCAACGTTGAACTCGAAGGCGGGACCAGCAAGGCTGGTTCCGTCCGAGGCTCTGTCTGCCTGGGTAAAGATGTAGAACTCGGCGTTCTTGAAGGGCACCGGCTCCGGATCATCCGTCAGGAATGGCGGGCCGGCATACGCCCAGGGTGCAGCGAGACCGAACAGCAGGATGAAAAAAGCAAGCGAACGTACACGCATGCCCTTATTCTCCGGCAAGGAACTCGAATACCGGTGGGAACGTCGCCAGCAATCCGATGGCAATGAGCACAAAAGCAATCAGCGCCCAACGCTGGAAATTGACATTCTTGCCCTTCAGGCCCAGTCCCAGGATGATCCAGCTGATGGCGAACGCCAACACCGCAATAATGGTCTTGCCCGCCAGTGGACCGACCGGGTTGTAGAAATTGAGCGCCTTGTCGAAATACTTCGGCCCGGCTTCGACCAGCAAGGTGTCGATACCGAGGGTGGCGCAGCCTATACCGGCAGCCATGACAGCCGCTGCGGCCGGGCCGTTGGCAGGCAGAGGCTCGTTGAGAGGAAATCGGTTCGAGGGCAGTTCGGGAAGCTTCTTGGCTACACTCATAAACTTCTCCTGCTATGCCTGCATAGGTCAGCGAATAGTCGCGGCCTTGTTAATGAACGCGCCCAGGACACCGGCGACACCAGCGGTGGCAAAGGCCACGAGGAGCAGCGCCATGGCTACGCGGCGAACTTCGGGCATATGGATGAGCTGCCGTCCGTAACGCTGCACCAGGTAGGCGACGGTGGTGGCCAAGATCGGCGCAAACCAGGCAATGTGCTCTTTCCATTCCATGCCGAAGTTGTGCCATCCCGCAGTAGTTTGCGAGGCCACAAGCAGCGCCCTGGGATAGTGAGCCAGATCCGCGCCCGGAACCGGCTTGGCGCGATACCAGATATAGACGACCCAGGTGCCGCTGATCACCGCCAGCCAGCTGGCTGCGACCATGGCCCACAGGCCGATCTTCATGCGCCGCAGCCGTTCGCGAACACCCTCCGCCGTGAGCAGCTCCGGCCGCAAGCTGTACAAGCCTGCCATACCCCCGGCGAAAGCTAAGAGATAGATGGCTCCAAAGCCCATTCCGTGCAGCACGGTCCAAAGTTCTCGAATGGTGAGGTGCATACCGCTGCTCCTTTTGTTATTGCCATATAGACAATAACTCTTTGGTAAATATTATGCCTGTAGAGACCTGCCGACACGCAGCATTTGTCACAATTGGCATGTTCTTGATCGCAATTTGCAGCTATTCCAGCTCTGCTGCACAGGGAACCGCGATAGGTGTCGTCGCGTAAGCAGCGGGAAATATCTGGGCAGACAACCAGCCTCCGGATTCAGGGCTAAGAGGATGGCGGCAAAGACGTTATGGCGATCCGGGGTAGCTTTTGGACGGGCTCGGCAGCCCGTCCGAAGCCGATGTCAGGCTGGAAAACCGTAGAGCTTGGCCGGATTGTCCACCAGGATTCGTTTTCTGGTGGCGGCGTCCGGAGCCCACAAAGCCAGTAAGTCGAGCTGGGTGGCATCGACTGGCGGCGTGCCCTTGTAGCTGGAGTGGGGCCAGTTGCTCCCCCAGACCGTCCGGCCGGGACCGGCCGCGATCAGCGCCTTAGCGAAGGGAACGACATCCTCGTGCGGATACGGCTGGCCGGAGATGGAATAGGCAGAAGACAGCTTGACCCAGCATTTGCCTTCTCGCAGCAGCGCCAGCAGGCTCTGAAATCCTGAATGCATCACTCCCAGGTGCGGCGGCACACGCCCCATGTGATCGATAACGAATGGGACAGGCAGGCGGCGGAGCCGCGGCAGAATCTCCGCCAAATCGCGGCCTTCGACCTGAATCTGCACGTGCCAGCGGAATGGCTCGATCAACTCGGCGACCTTGTCAAGATCGTCGAGGGTTGGGCCACCCTTGTAGGCGAGATTCAGTCGCACGCCGCGGAATCCGGCACGGTGCAAGCGTTGTATCTCGCTGTTGGGAGCTTTGGCGTCGATGCCGGCGACGCCGCGCCAAGTACCGTGGGATGCGGTGATGGCATCGAAGGTGCAGCGATTGTCGGTCCCATAAAAACTCGGTTGCACGATGACAGCCCGCTGCAGGCCGATCGCCGCAAGCATGCGCACGTACTGGTCCCGAGGGGCCTGGGCCGGGGTATAGCTGCGACCGGCAACGTAGGGGTATTTGTCCGGCAGGCCGATGATGTGGGCATGGCAGTCGGTGGCGTAGTGAGGAGCGACCACCTGGTTCAGCTTGCCGGGATCGGGATTGGGGCCGGCATTGATCGTGGGCGGCTGCTCCCCCGCAGCTTGTATGTTCGCGGTCGTCGGGTTGGAACCAGCTTCAGGCATCATCTTCAGCTCTCCCGCGTTTCGAGGCTGCGGAAAAACAGCTTTCGGATCGGATGGGCCACAAAAATTTCTTTAGCGGATTCTATGGTGCCCACATCCGTAGCGCCTCGCTAGTTGCTCGGCGCGTTTTTCCGCAGCCTGGTGCGGCGCAGGCGTCAAACTAATCCAAGCCAGCGCCAGTAGGTGACGTAGAACAACAGCCAAACCAGCAAACCGACAATGGCAAAGGGAATTCCTATCCGTGTATGCTCTCGGGCCTCATAGCATCCCGTGCCGTAGGCGATGGTAGTGTGCGGCGCATTGATCGGCAGGATGCAGACAAAGAGGATGATGTACGAGGCCACCACCGTCATCCCGGCTATCTTGATGTTAGGCTGCTTGGCGGCCACTGTCACCAGGAAACCTAGAACCGTTGGAATCAGGGCGGAGACAGCCGAGGTGCTGCTGCAGAAAGCCGTCCTGACCAGGGTGATGGCAATCGCGCAGCAGATCATGACCATCAGCGGAGCCATGTTGGTCACGCCCATGGCGCCGAGCGACTGCTTGGCGGCCCAGGCAGCCGCGCCTGTCCGCAGCAGCAGCACGCCTAACGATATGCCCGCGCCGAACAAAGCGATGGCTCCCCAGTCGACCTTGGGAGCGACGGTCTTCCAATCCGTGACTCCTACAATCGGAGACAGCAGGATCAGTACGCTCAGAACCGAAACCGTGTTGGCGTCAATCTTGTGCAGCGGTTCAGCGGCCCACGCCACAATGGTCAAAAGGAGAATGATGAAGAGCCGCTTCTCCCGGGATGACATTTTCCCTAACTTCTCCAACTGCTGCTGCACCAGTTCCCTGCCGCCGGGAACCTCATCGAACTCGACCTTCACCATGCGGGTGACCATGAAGTAGGTAATGACGGTCAGCACCAGGGCAAAAGGCTCGCCATACAGAAGCCACTGCAACCAGGTGATGGTCTGCCCGGTAGCCTTCTCCACGAACGAAACTGTTACCGGATTCTGCGCGCCGCCGCTCAGAACGCCCACCCCGGAGACCGAGGAAGAGATGGCGAGGGACAACATCAACGCCTTGCCCAACTGGCTTCTGCGGTTGAAACCCAGCGCCTCGACCAGGCCGACGGCGATCGGGCACAGGGTGGCGGCGCGAGCCGTGATCGAGGGAATGAAGAAGGCGAAGACCGACATGGCGATAATCATTCCCGCCATGAGGTTCCTGGTCTTGGTTCCGGCGATCTTCAGGATCACCAGCGCCATGCGCTTTTCCAGGCCGGTCTCCAGCATGATGACGGCGATAAACAATCCCGTCACCACCAGCACCCAGCCACCGTTGGTCAATCCGGTCAGGGCTATGGAGAGGGCCCTGCCTGTTTTGGCCCCGCCGGGCAAGAATCCCAGGCCCAGGGTAATAAACGCGAAGATACAGACGGAACTCAGCGGGTACGAGATGGCCTGCGAGATCCAGACGATCACCGCAAAGGCCAGAATACCCAGCACGCGCTGGCCTTCCAGGGAAAGGCCGGCATAAGGTCCCGAGAAAAAGATGAGCAGCATGGAAGCGATTGCGGCAAATAACCAGAACAGCTTGCGGTAGTTCTGTCCTGATGCCTGCGACGTGGCTCCGCCAGCCGGGCGGAGCTTGGGAGTAGACGCCATTATCCGTGTCCCCTAATTTGTGAATCCAGCAAATATCACGGCTGTGCCCGTCCAGCAAGGGAAAAGATTGCTGCCGCCTCTGACATGAGCTTCAGCCCCGGCAAATGCAACCAAGGCGCTCGCAAGCCCTCCTTTTGCGCATCATTGAGGTTTGCAAAGCCGCAGACGCTTAGTAAACTCGGTCGGGGAGACCCCAAACCTTAGCAATTCACGCGGAGACTTTATCCATGAACATTCTGATTGTGCCGGGCGATGGCATCGGCCCTGAAACGACCGCCGCCACAATGCAGGTTCTGCAAGCGGTCAACAGCGAGTTTTCGCTGGCTCTCAGCTTCCCCCGCGAGGAAGTCGGGCTCGTCACGCTCAAAAAGGTGGGGACCACGATGCCGCCGCACGTGCTGGATGTGGCGCGCAAGGCGCAAGGCGTGCTCCTGGGCCCGGTATCGCATAACGAATACCCGCCGCGCGATCAGGGCGGCCGCAATCCCTCGGGAGATTTCCGCATAGGACTGGATCTGTACGCCAATATTCGCCCCAGCCGTACCCGTTGCGGCATGGGGTTCGCCGGCAAGGAAATGGACCTGGTCATCGTGCGCGAGAACACAGAGGGCTTCTACGCCGACCGCAACATGTTTGTCGGCAACGGCGAATTCATGCCCACCGAAGACGTGGCGCTGGCCATCCGCAAGATCACCGTCAAGGGTTGCCGGCGAATCGCCAAAGCGGCATTCGATCTTGCCATGCGGCGGCGTAAGAAGGTTACCGTCGTCCACAAGGCGAACGTCATGCGGATCTCCGACGGGCTGTGGCTGCGCGAGGTGCGCAAGGTGGCGCAGGAATACCCGGATGTAAAGGTTGACGAGAAGATCGTGGACGCCATGGCGGCACTGCTGGTGCGCGACCCCAGCCAGTTCGACGTGATCGTGACCACCAATATGTTCGGCGACATTCTCTCCGACGAAGCTGCGGAGATCTCCGGCAGCCTGGGGCTGGGCGGCAGCCTGAATGCCGGCGACGGCGTCGCCATGGGGCAGCCGCAGCACGGCTCCGCCCCGGACATCGCCGGCAAGGGCATCGCCAACCCGGTCTCGCTGATGCTCTCGGCCAGCATGCTGCTGGAGTGGATGGCCGGCCAGCACAAGCAGCCGGCTCTGGGCAAGGCCGGGAAATGCATCGCCGATGCCGTCGAGCTGGTGCTGGCGAATCCGGCAACGCGTACTCGCGACCTTGGCGGCACACTCGGCACGCAGGCGTTCACGGATGCCGTTCTGCAGGCGATTCGCAAGTGAGCGAAAGGAGCACGCGGAATGTCTTCCGCAGGATTTGAAATCCCTCCGGGAGCGGTGGACTGCCACCTGCACGTCTTCGATCCGGACCGCTTCCCCTACTCGGCCACGCGCCGCTATACTCCGCCGGCGGCGACGGTGGCCGCTCTGCGCGCCTTCCACGCTGAACTGGGCGTGCCGCGCACAGTGTTCGTTCAGCCTAGCGTCTACGGCACCGACAACCGCTGCCTGCTGGACGGGCTGAAACAGCTCGGCCAGGATGCGCGCGGGATCGCCGTCATCGACCGCACCTTCTCGCGACAACAGCTCGATGATTTCGCCGCCGCGGGAGTGCGCGGCGTACGCATCAACCTGGAAACCGGCAAGGGACGCGACCCGGAGGAGGCCGTCCGGCTGCTTGGCGAAACCACACGGCAGATCGAGGGCCGCGGCTGGGCCATCCAGTTATGGACGGCTTTGCCGGTCATCACCGCTTTGGCGGCCCGCATCATGGATCTGCCGAATGAAATCATCATCGATCATTTCGGGCTGGCTAAGGCCGCCGGCGGAGTCGACCAGGATGGATATTCGGTTCTTCTCTCGCTCATGAAGGCCGGCAAAGCTTATCTGAAGCTCTCCGGTCCGTACATGATTTCGCAGGCCGCGGATTATTCCGACATCACCCCGCTGGCCCGGGCGGCCATTGCAGCCGCGCCGGAGCGCGTCATCTGGGGCAGCAACTGGCCGCACACCTCCGGGGCAACGCGCAAGCCGGACGCCAAGCCAACCGACATCGAACCGTTTCGCAAGGAAGATGACGGCTACAACCTGGGCCTGGTAAAACACTGGGCGACGGACGCCAGGTGGCGGAAATTATTGCTGGCGGGAAATCCGGCCAGGCTCTTCGGGTTCGACCGTGACGGGTAACGGCAGCTCAGAACCCGGCATTCGCGGCTGGCGTCTGTTCCGGCCGGCGGCCCCGCCGAGCTTTCGTTACACTCGCGCCTCGAAGATCGCATTGCGAACGGCACACCTGATGGCCGCCGGCATCCTGCTTGGCGGCCATTTCTTCAACGCTCCCGCCAGCGCGCTCCTTCCATGGCTTTACCTCGCCATCGCCAGCGGCATCGGCCTGATCATGCTGGAAGCTTACCCGTCTTTGCATTTCGTGTTCGAGGGATGGGGAGTAGTCACGTTGGCAAAGCTGGCCCTGCTGATCGTCATTCCCTTCGCGTGGGACACCCGCGTCCCGATCTTGTTTGCCGTGGTGGCGCTCGGATCGGTGGGATCGCACATGCCGGCCAGATTCAGGCACTATTCGCTGCTGTATCGAAGGGTGATCAAGAACTGATTGGGCACCTTCGAGGGTGTTCCTCCAAGACTACGCTGAGAAGCCGCAAATTCGCGCTATTATTGGACAATTGAACTATGAAACGCTACTACACTCTCCTCGCACTCTTGCTCATCGCGGCGTTTGTCTGTACTAGCGCGGCGCAAGAACGCCTGCGGATGTCGACCACTACCTCCACTGAGAACTCCGGGCTGCTGACGGTTCTGCTTCCGCCTTTCGAGAAGAAGTACAACTGCCGGGTGGATGTGATCGCCGTGGGAACCGGCCGGTCTTTGAAGCTGGGCGAGGCGGGAGACGTGGACGTGGTGTTCGTGCACGCCCGCAAGCTGGAAGACAAGTTCGTGGCCGACGGCTTCGGCGTGAACCGCCGCGACGTCATGTACAACGACTTCGTGATCATCGGGCCGGCGAACGATCCGGCCGGGATCAAGAGCGCGAAGACGGCTGCGGAGGCATTCCACCTGATCGCGCTCCAGCAGCAGACCATTCATCTCGCGCGGCGACGAATCGGGCACCCACCAGAAGGAGCGCGAGATATGGGAAGCGGCGGCCATCAAGCCCGAGGGTAAATGGTATCGCTCGGCGGGCCAGGGCATGGGCGAGGTCATCATGATGGCCACCGAGCAGCGGGCCTACACGCTGGCCGATCGGGGCACTTACAACGCCTTCAAGTTCGGCAAAACCGACCTGAAAGTTTTGTTCGAGGGCGAGAAGGGACTCTTCAATCCCTATGGAGTGATTGCCGTCAATCCTAAGAAGTTTCCGCACGTCCAATTACGCGCTGGCGATGAAGTTCATCGACTTCGTCACCGGGCCGGAGGGGCAAGCAATCATCACCGGCTACAAAGTGCACGGCGAGCCTGTGTTCTTCATCTATAAGGGAAAGTAACGCTTGGGCTTTATTGCAGAATCACTCAAGACGGCGATCACACTCATCCTGTCGCTGGACCAGGAGGTCTTCAGCGCGGTGTGGACGTCGCTCGGCGTGGCTAGCTGGTCGATTATCTTTGCGGGGCTGCTCGGCATTCCCGTAGGCGTGGCTATCGGGCTGGTGGAGTTCCCTCTGAAGCGGGCGGCCATCACCGTGCTGAACACGCTGATGGGCGTGCCCACGGTGGTCATCGGCATATTGGTTTACAGCTTTCTGAGCAGGCAAGGTCCGCTGGGCTTCTGGGGCCTGCTGTTCACGCCCAAGGCCATGATCGTCGGACAGACGCTGCTGGCCGCGCCCATCGTCGCCGCCTATACGGTGACGGCCATCAAAGCCGCCGATTGGCGCATCTTGCCGACGGCCTTCACGCTGGGCGCCGGCCGGCTGCAGAGCATGGCACAACTGATGCGCGAGGCGCGCTTCGGCATGATGGCCGCGGTTGTCGCCGGATTCGGCCGGGTGATCTCGGAAGTGGGAGTGGCCATGATGGTCGGCGGGAATATTCGCATGTACACGAGAACCATGACCACCGCTATCGCGCTGGAAACCAGCAAGGGCGAATTCGCCACGGGCCTGGCGCTCGGGATCATCCTCATGACGGTCGCCCTGGGTGTCAACCTGCTGCTGAACGCGCTGCAACAAGGCAGGCAGGCATGAGCGTCCAATACAGCTTGAACGCGGTGCGGAAGTATTACGGCGCCAGGCTGGCGCTGGACGTGAACGAGTTGGCGCTGCTGCCCGGCCGTCTCTACGTCCTGACAGGCCCGAACGGCTCCGGCAAAAGCACGCTGCTGAGCATCCTCGCCTTCCTGCTGAAACCCGATAGCGGGGAGATCGCATTTGCCGGCAACCGCGTGACGTGGAATCACGAGGAACTCTTCCCGCTGCGCAAGAAGGTGACTCTTCTGCATCAGTCGCCTTATCTGTTCAGCGGTACGGTCTTCGGCAATGTGGCGTTTGGACTCAAGGCCAGAGGGCTTAAGGGCATAGAGCTGCAGCACGCGGTGAGCGACGCCCTGCGGCTGGTCAGGCTGGCGGAATTCGAACCGAGAAGCGTCAAGCATCTTTCCGGCGGAGAAGCTCAGCGCGTAGCTTTGGCGAGGGCGCTGGTGCTCAAGCCCGAAGTCCTGCTGGTGGACGAGCCTCTGGCCAGCGTCGATAAAGCCAGCGCCGAAGTCGTGGAAACGGTGCTTGCTTCGCTTCCTGCCGCCGGCACCACGGTGGTCATATCGACGCACGACCACTTAGCGGATCAGCGGCTGAATGGCGAAGTGATACGGCTGCTGGAGGGAAGAATCGAGCAGGCGAGCAGCGAATTGGGCACAACGGCGGACGCCGCGAGCCCACACGAGCCCGACAAACTCGGGCCGGCTGAGGACCCGAAAGACTCAAGATGGTCAGCTTCGAAGATGCGCGTCAACTGATCCTCGACAATGTCGCTCCGCTGGCAGACGAGCAGGTGGGGCTTGCCGAATCTCTGGGGCGAGTGCTCGCTGCGGACGTGACCGCGCCGTGGGACATGCCGGTCTGCGATAACTCCGCCATGGACGGCTACGCCGTGCGCTCCCTCGATTGCCAGCAGCCGGTCGAGCTCCGCCTGGTGGGCTATGTTCCTGCCGGAGGCGCCACGCCGCAGGCGATTGAGGCGGGTTGCGCGGTAAAGGTTATGACCGGCGCGCAGGTTCCTCCCGGCTGCGACGCCGTCGTCCCGCTGGAAGAAGCGGAGGAAGTGGGCGGCGAGGCAGCACCGGCGGCCGGCGGCAAGGCCGCGCGCCTGGGTTCGAAGGTGCGGATCGAAAAGAGAGTAAAGCCGCGCCAGCATCTTCGATTTGCGGGAGAAGATGTAAAACAGGGTGCAATTGCCATGCGCTCCGGGACCGTGATCCGCCCGGCGGAAATCAGCATGCTCGCTTCGCTCGGGAAGCTGAGCGTGCCGGTCTATCGCCAGCCGCGGGTCGGCATACTGTCGACGGGTGATGAACTGATCGAGCCAGGTGAAACGCCCACGCCGGGCAAGGTGGTGAACAGCAATTCCCTGGCGTTGGCAGCCGCGGTCATCGAGGCAGGCGCCGTGCCGCTGCTGCTTGGAATGGCGCGCGATGATCACCAGAGCCATTTGGCCAAGATGCGGGAGGGGCTGCAGGCAGACGTTTTCATAACCTCCGCCGGAGTCTCGGCCGGGCAGCACGATCTGGTCCGGGAGATACTCGAGGAATTGGGCGTGCGCCAGATCTTCTGGCGGGTACGCGTCAGCCCCGGAGGACCGATGGCCTTCGCGGTCAGGGAACGACGGCCGGTGTTTTCCCTGCCCGGCAATCCCGTGGCTGCCCTGATCACCTTCGAGGAGTTCGTGCGGCCCGCACTGCTGAAGATGATGGGACATACTCAGGTGGTGAAGCCCTCCATTACTGCCGTCCTACAGGACGAGGTGCGAAAAAAAGCCGGCAAGGTCAATTTCCTGCGCGTCGCGCTAAAGCTGGTGAACGGCCGCTATCTGGCCTATAGCGCCGGCAACCAGCACACCGGAATGCTCGGCACAAGCCTGAAGGCCAACGCACTGGCGGCGCTGCCCTCCGAGCGTACCTCATTTAAGCCCGGCGACGAGATACAGGTACACCTCCTCCTCTCGGGCGAGGAGATGCCGGTCGAAGAGGCCGCCGTTCCACCGCCCACGATTACTGCTTAGTTAACGTTTACCCATTTCCCGCCGGGCTCTGTTTTCCACCATGCCACGCAACCAGAGTTGGTATAGAATGTGGCCGTTTTCCGACCAGGAATACTTTTCGAATCTGGCAAGTCAGTGTCGGTAGTCATGAGGCGCGACTGGAAGCCGGAGTTATTGTCTGTTTATCCGATTTGCTTCCCCAGAGCTTGCCTGACTGCCGTCCAAAACGCCACGGTCTAGCGGAGCCCCGCCAGATCCAGAGATTAGAGATGTTTGGCAAGAATAAGGAGAGGAACAGTGAAACGGATTTGCAGTTTGCTTCTTCTATGCCTTCTCGGCGCGGGAGCGCTGACCCTGGTGGCGGCGCCGGCCGATACTCCCGCGAAGCCTGACACCAAGAACCTTATCGGCGAACCGCGCAAGCTCGACACCAAGTACCAAGCGCCCTTCAACGTAAGCCTCAAGGAGTGGTTCGCTGCGCACCCCCTGGCGCCGGGACAGAAGATCCGCGCCGATGTGATGTTCCAGACGCCGCGGGTAACGGTTCTGACCATCACCAACAACGGGCAACTGTTCGACCTGCATTACCACACGGTGCAGGATGAAATCGTTTTCCTGCTGAAGGGCAAGTGCAAGGAATATGTCGACGGCAAGTGGATACCTTTCGAGGCCGGCCAGATCCACTACAATCCTCGTGGCGTCATCCATGGCACGCAGTGCGATAGCGAGGCGCAGGAGCTTCATTTCTTCACTCCTCCCGCCGACGACCGGGTGTTCTTGAAGGACGGAAAGACCCAGGCCAAGGCCGGCGACGTGGTCGGCGACTGGAAGCTGATCGACACCCAGTACCTGACGAACACGATCATCACCCTGGACCAGTGGTACGCTTCGCATCCGATCCAGGCGGGCAAGACCATGCAGATCGATGCCGCCATGGGCACCATGCGCAACCAGATGATGATCGCGCAGAAGCCGGCACTGGGGCCGCACCATCACGGTTCGGCCGACGAGATGATCTACGTCTACAAAGGCGTGGGCGAAATGTATATGAACGGGAAGTGGGTCAAGGTCACGGCCGGCACGCTTCACATGTGCCCGCGCGGCTTCATCCACGGCATCCGCCCGGCCGGCGACGAATTCAAGATCTTCGCCGTTTTTACTCCACCGCAGGCCAATGGGAGCGACAGAATTTTCCTCACGGAAAAATAACTGCAACGGCGTACGTCCAGGAGAAACTTGTTATGAAACGCTTTATGCCATTCCTACTCATCGGCCTGCTGGCCTTGGGCGTGGTAACGCTGGCGGCGGCCCCCGCCGATCTTACCAAGGCCGATACCAAGCTGGTCGGTGATCCGCACAAACTCGATACGAAGTATGAGGGTCCCTTCAACGTGGACCTGATCAAGTGGTTCGAGACTCATCCTTTCGAGCCGGGCAAGTCGATGCGCTCCGAGATTCTCTTCCAGACGCCGCGGGTAACGGCGATGGCACTGAAGATCAAGGGGCCGTTCCCAATGCACTATCACCTGCAATGCGACGAGATCATTTATCCCATCAAGGGGACGGCCAAGGAGTGGGTGAACGGGAAATGGGAGACGCTGAAGCCCGGAATCGTTCACTACAACCCGCGGGGACTTGTTCACGGCGGCCAGTTCGACGAGGAGTTCTGGGGCGTCGTCTTCTTCACCCCGGCGCCGCCCCCCGCTGGAGAGCGGGTCTGGACCAAGGACACCAGCTATAAGCCGGGCGACGTTGCCGTGGACTGGAAGCTGGTGGACACCCAGTTCATGACCGGGCAGATGATCGATGTGGAGAAGTTTCTCGCCGAACATCCGATACCGGCCGGCCAGCCCATGCGGGCCGACTTTGTCGTAGGCACGCCGCGCAGCCAGTACGTGATCGGGCAGAAGCCGAAGCTGGACCCGCATTACCATGGCTCGTCGGACGAGATTATCTTCGTCTACAAGGGCACCGGCGAAATGTACATCAACGGCGAGTGGGTCAAGGTGACTCCGGGGTTCATACACTTCAACGCCCGCGGATTCATTCATGGCATACGGCCGGTGACTGACGACTTCAGGATCTTCGCCCTGTTTACTCCGCCCTCGGCCAACGGGAATGACCGCATTTTTATAGGCAAGTAAGTTTTCCGGAAACCCCCATCGAGCGCCGCGATTGCGTTGGATGGGGTGATTCGGCGGGCAGCCTTTGGGCACCCGCGTGAAACACTTTGAGCGCCCCATCTTGCGCCTTTTTGTGGCGGAAGATGGGGTCTTTTCGTTTTCGCGGGCTGCCTTCTCGCCTGGATTTGGCGGAGGGCTATCGCCGGGGACGCCATGATACTATCGAAGTTCCACCCAACGCGACGGGCGCGTCCAGGGGCTCTCCGGCATGGAATTACGGTACGTCTATATCTTTTTCCAACTGGTCGCCTTTCTTTTCGCGATCAGCATCCATGAATCGGCGCATGCCTGGATGGCGTCGCGCTGCGGAGACCCGACCGCCCGCATGCTGGGGCGAATCACGTTGAACCCGCTGAAGCACATCGACCCGATAGGCACCATCCTGCTACCCGCCATCGCGCTCTTCACCGGATTCCCCATGATCGGCTGGGCCAAGCCCACGCCGGTGAACCCGAGGAACTTTCAGCACCCGGTGAGGGATGACATTTTGACCTCGCTAGCCGGGCCGGCCAGCAACTTCCTGGTCGTGTTGCTGACTGTGGCGGCGCTTGGACTGCTCGCGCAAACCTCCGCCGCGGCGCACCTGGTGGTCCATGCCGCGGCCAGAAGCATGGGGACCATGATCCTGGATGTAAGCGGGATTACCCCAGTGGCGCTCATGCTGTATCAATTGATGTTCATCAGCATCCTGCTCGGAATCTTCAACCTCATCCCCGTGCCGCCGCTGGATGGAAGCCACGTTCTGCGCCACTTCCTGCGGGGAGAAGCGCTGCGCATTTATGATCGGATTGGAGTCATCGGGCTGGTGCTACTGCTGTTCTTCGGCGGAAGACTGCTGGGCGCATTGATGTTCCCGGTCGTGAATTTTTTCAACGATATCCTGGCGAGAATCTGATGCCGCAACCCGAAATCGAGACAACGGAAAAGACCGCCGCTGCAACCAAACGCCGCGTGCTGAGCGGCATGCGTCCAACGGGCAAACTGCACCTGGGCAACTACGTCGGCGCGCTGCAGAATTGGGTAGGACTGCAGGACCAGTACGACTGCTTTTTCTTCGTCGCCGACTGGCACGCCCTGACCACCGACTACGCGGATACTTCTGCGGTAAAGACCAACATCATTGAGGTCGCGACCGACTGGCTGGCGGCGGGACTGGACCCGGAGCGCAGCCGTCCTGTTTCTGCAATCGCATGTTCCGCAGCACGCCGAGCTGCACCTGCTGTTCTCGATGATCACGCCGCTGGGATGGCTGGAGCGCGTGCCCAGCTACAAGGAGCAGCAGGAAAACCTGGCCGACAAGAGTCTCGGCACCTACGGCTTTCTCGGTTACCCGCTGCTGCAGGCGGCCGACATTCTGATGTACCTGGCGGACTTTGTTCCGGTGGGCCAGGACCAGGTGGCGCACGTGGAGCTGACGCGCGAGGTGGCGCGCCGCTTCAACCAGTTCTACTGGGCTGCCGTCGAAGACCCGCAGCGGGCGCCTGCTGCGCGGAGCCGAAGTGCCGGAGCAGAAGCGCGCTTACGTCTTCCCCGAGCCGCAGCCGCTGCTGACGCCGGCGGCAAAGCTGCCGGGAACCGACGGGCGCAAGATGTCGAAGTCGTACGGCAACACCATCAACCTCAGCGACCCCGAGCCGGTGATCCGGCAGAAGCTGAAGACCATGGTGACCGACCCGGCGCGCGTACGGCGCACCGATCCGGGCGATCCGGACAAGTGTCCGGTGGGCGATCTGCACAAGATCTTCAGCGAGCGAGCAGACCATGGCTGACGTCTACCAGGGTTGCCGGAGCGCCGGCATCGGCTGCATCGAGTGCAAGAGGCTGGGCGGCGGACGGTATCATGAGGGTGCTCCGCCCCATCCAGCAGCGGCGGCAGCCTTACGAACAGAATCCCAAGCTGGCCTGGGAGGTGCTGGAAGCGGGATCGGCCCGGGCGCGGGCGGTGGCGCAGCAAACGATCGAGAAGGTGCGCGAGGCCATGCAGATGTCGCACGATTACGAGCCGCCGCGAGCCAGCTCCGCCGAAGGGGGCAAGCCGTAGATGCCCGAGCAGCGCAATCCATCCCGGCAGACGCCACCGACGCCGATGCCGGGAACTCCGAACGAGTCCGCTGAAAAAGCAGCCGCCGGCAAGAAGGGCGAGTCTCCCAGAAGACGGCCAAGGCGGACGAGTTTCCGTTTGCGGTGAGCGTGGCCGAGGTCTACGACGGCCCGCTGGATCTGCTGCTCGACCTGATTCGCAAGCAGGACATCGACATCTACGACATTCCCATAGCCAAGATCACGGCGCAGTATCTGGCCTACGTCGAGCGCATCAAGCAGCTCGACGTGAACGTGGCGGCGGAATTCATCTACATGGCTTCGCTGCTGATCCACATCAAGTCGAAGATGCTGCTGCCGAAAGATCCGGACGCGCCGCCCGAGGCGGAAGATCCGCGCAACGAGCTGGTGAACCGGCTGCTCGAGCACGAGCGCTTCAAGACGGCGGCGCAGATGTTGCTGCAGAAACAGCAGCTCGAGGAAGCGGTGCTGACCAATCCGGCGCTGAAGGAGTTCCGCAACGATGCCGGCACCGAGCCGGAGCTGGCGGCGGACGTGGTCGACCTGGTGACGGACGTTCCAGCAGATTCTGGAGCGGGCGAAGAATCGGCCGATGCTGAAGGTGGACGAGGAAGCGGATTACCATCGGCCAGATGATCGAGTTCGTGCGGCGCCGCCTGATGATGGAGGAGCGGCCGATCCGGCTGCGGCAACTGCTGCGCAATGTGCATACGCGCCAGGGGCTGATATGCGCCTTCCTGGCAATCCTGGAGCTGGTCCGGCTGCAGGCCGTGCTGGCGCGGCAGGATGCGGTTTTCGGCGACATCGTGCTGAAGAAGCACTCGAATTTCGACCAGATATTCGCCGAACCGGGCGGGGTACGGGACGACTGGAGATAATTCATTTAAGATTTTTGATTTTTGATTTCAGATTGAATGAGCTGCCTGCCGATTGGCGGTTTTCAATCTACAATCAGAAATCAAAAATCAAAAATCAAAATTTTAAAAATGGCATTGAAGGCAAAAATCGAGGCAATCATCTACGCGGCCGAAGAGCCGGTCACGCTGGAGCAGATTGCGGCGTTGATGTCAGAGGCTGTTCTCGGCGAGGAAACTGCCGGGCGGGCACGGGCTGGTGGAGATATCGAGCCGCCCATCACGGGTGAGGCGACGACTACGGATGAGGCGCCACCACCCGGAGAACTCGCTTCCGGCGCCAGTTCACCAGAGGCAGAGACCAGGCCGGCAGAAGACGCACCGACTCAGGGAGACGTCGCTGTCTCAGGCTCCGACGAGGCGCAACGGCAAGCGGAAGCAGGCGCAACATCCGCAGACGCGCAGGCGGAAGCGGCATCCCCGGCCCACGTTGAAGCTCCTGAAAGCGCGGCAGAGGCAGAAGCGGCCGTTGCCGCGGTTCCCGTGGGGCAGGCGGCTCGACGCGGCAAGTCGGGAAAAGAGGCGACGAAGAAAGATCCTGCCGTGCTGGCGCGAGTGAAGCCGCGGGTCCGCGCACTGGTCGAGGAGCTGATCGCCGAATACGCCCGCGACGAGCGCGGCATCGAGATTCGCCAGGTAGCGGGCGGATTCCGCATGGCCACCAAGCCGGAGCATCATGACGTGGTGCGGGCCTTTGCCCGCAGCCTGAAGCCTCCGTTGCGGCTTTCCATCCCTGCGCTGGAGACGCTGGCCGTCATCGCCTACAAGCAGCCGGTCACCGTTCCGGAGATCAGCGAGATTCGCGGCGTCGAAGCGGCCGGAGTCATCGGAACACTGCTGGACCGCAAGCTGATCACCACCGCCGGACGCAAACAGGTGATCGGCCGGCCCATTCTTTACAAGACCAGCAAGGAATTCCTGCTGCGCTTCGGGCTGAAAGACCTGAGCGAGCTGCCCAGCATGGAGGAGTTCGAGAAACTGGCCATCGATGGGCAGGTGGAGTTGTTCACGCCCACCGCGGCGGCGGCGACAGCGCAGCCTGGAACACCGGAAGGCGCTGCTCCAGCTTCCGCGCAGATCTCCGCACCTGAAGCGGCGGGAGAGTCTCCATCTACAGCCGCCACGACCGACGCCGCCGAACAAGCGACCGAAGAGGACACACCTGCTCGCGAAGACACGGCCGGCGGGTCATAACTTTAACCCACCCTACGCCGAAGACCGAGAAAGATTTCGTCGAAAGTGCCGGAGCAATCCGAGGCCGCACGGCGCCTGAGCGAGACTTCGCGAGGAAACGGTATGATTGGTAGCCATGGCAAAGGAACGATTACAGAAGATTCTTGCCGCCGCCGGCATAGCCTCGCGGCGCAAGGCGGAAGAGCTGATCACAGCGGGACGGGTCAGCGTCAACGGCGAGCAGGTCACGGAGCTGGGATCGAAGGCTGATGCGCGGACAGACGAGATTCGCGTGGACGGCCAGCTGCTGCGCGGACGCGAGCGTCACGTTTACATCGCGCTCTACAAGCCCAAAGGGTACGTGACTACCGTCTCCGATCCCGAGGGGCGGCCAACGGTCATGCAGCTGCTGGAAGGGGTCGAGGAGCGAGTCTTCCCGGTCGGCCGGCTTGATTACGCCAGCGAGGGCCTGCTGCTGCTGACCAATGACGGCGCCCTTATGCAGCAGCTTACCAACGCCGCCTCGCACGTCCCCAAGAGCTACATGGTCAAGATCAGCGGCATGCCTTCCGAAGAGCAGCTCGAGAGACTCCGCGCGCGGCATCCATCTTCCCGCCGAGCGCTCGCGGGCGGGCACCATGGGCGGCACGCAACGTGGGATGCCGCGGCGCTCCGAGGCAGTGCGCACACAGCCGGCGGGAATCGAGCTGGTGCGGGAGCAGGAAAATCCCTGGTATCGGGTGACGCTGACGGAAGGACGCAACCGGCAGATTCGCCGCATGTTCGAGCAGATCGGCCACCACGTCGAGAAGATCAGGCGCGTCCGCTACGGCCCGCTCGAACTCGATCTCGAACCCGGAAAATGGCGCTTCCTGAAGCCACGTGAGGTGGAGGCGCTGCGCCATCCCAAACCGGCGCGGGCAATCGCCGCAAAAGTCGGCCAGGTGGACTCGCCCCGGCAACCGCAAGAACGGCGCTTGCCGGCCGCCCCGGCGGGCGCGAAAGCCAGGCCTACCGGAGGGGCCGGCAAATACACCCGCACAGAGTTACCCCAACCGCAAAGAGGGCGCCCGTTTGAATCGCGGCGGGAAGCGACTCCACGGCCTGACTCAATGCAACGAGAGCGCAGCAGAGGACCGGAGAATAGAGCCGGTCAACGACCTTACGGGAAAGCGCGCGGACGCGGCGCTCCAGGGGAGCCGTTCGCATCACGACGGGAAGGTGCGCCACGACCCACCTCGGCGCAACGAGAGCGCGGCAGAGGGGCGGAGAGCAGAGGCGGTCAAAGACCCTTCGGGAAAGCTCGAGGACGCGGCGAGCGGGGGCCCAGCCGGCAGCCCGGCGGCAAAGGCAGAACAGGCAGCAAATGAAGCGCCGTTCAGTAGCCTACTGGAAACTTGAAACTGCTTCACTTTCCCCGCTGCAGCGACAGGCGGGCGGCGCCGTAGAGGCCGGCATCACCGCCAAGGGTCGCCAGCCGATAACCGTGCTCTTGCCTGCCCGGGCAGCCTGTGATCCCGTTCCGGCAGACAGTGCGGGTGACGTGAATCCCTCCGGAACCGTTGCTGCGTAGACGAACGAGCGCTTGCGAATCTCGGCGAACATCGCCGGCGCGAAGGCATCCCAGGCGTTGGCCGCTCCACCGCCCAGAACGTAGATGGGCAGGTTCAGGGCGTTCACCATGTCTGCCAGGGCCAAGCCCAAGGCGCGCCCTACGCGCTGGAAGACCGCTTTCGCCGCCTCGTCTCCCTGCACGGACAGTTGATGGACGCTGCGCGCGTTGAACTCCTGGTCGCCGCACTCGGCCAGACGGGCCAGCCCTGGCGCGTGTCCGGTGGCAATGGCTTCGCGCGCCATGCGCACCACGGCCGTAGCCGAGGCATACTGCTCCAGGCAACCGCGGCTGCCGCAGCCGCAAGGATGGCCTTCGGGCTCGACATTGATGTGGCCGAGCTCTCCGGCCATGCCGTTCAACCCGTGCCAGATGCTGCCGTCGAGCACGATGCCGCCACCCACGCCGGTGCCGAGCGTGAGCATTCCCATGCTCTGGTAGTTCTTGGCAGCGCCCAGCCAGTGTTCGCCGAGCGCGGCGACATTGGCATCGTTCTCCAGCATGACGGGGGCGCCTAGCCGGCGCTCAATCTCGGCATGCACCGGAAACTGGCTCCAGCCGGGAAGGTTCGGGGATTCGCGCAGCATGCCGGTATCCATGTCGATGATGCCGGGCACGCCGATGCCGATCCCTTGCAGCTCGCCCCGCCCTTTGTACTTCTCCATCAACTGGCGAATGGCGTGCGTCATCTCGTCGATGACGAAATCGCGGCCACGCGTTATCTGCGTTTCCGAGGTGAGCTTCTCCAGAAGCTGGCCGCGCTCGTCAACGGCGGCAATGCGAAGATTGGTGCCTCCCAGGTCGACTCCGATGGCGTAAGGAAGCATGACTCACCTTGACAAGACAGTTTCGAGTTTCAGAGTTTCCAGTTGGCGCACTACCAAGCCGTAGTCAACCTCAAACTCTCATTGGAGAGGAATTGGGCTAACGGGTTGTATGTTGAGCTTTCCGTTCTCGTTGTTGACTATGACCAAACTGCCATGGTCTATCCGGAGCTCGCCTGCCAGCCACTCAGGAATGGGTTATCTCCAGATACTCTCCTACAATTTGGCTGATGCCTCGGGCGCAGCTTGCAAGCTGATCCCCGCCTTGGGCAAGCGGTATGCGCAGCGTCAGCCTTCCGTTCACCCTCTCGACGGGCCCTTGCAGCGAGATGATCTCAGCCATGGCAGCACTATTGTAATCCGCCCGCTCATCCAACCAGTACTACTCGAAACTTGAAACTCGAAACTTGAAACTAGGCTTGGCACTTCGGGCAATAGTGGCTGCTGCGGCCGCCTAGGACGATGCGCTTGATCGGTGTCTTGCAAACCAGGCAGGGTTCACCTTCGCGGCCATAGACGCGGTGCTGAAGCTGAAAGTAGCCGGCTTCGCCGGAGGAATCCACGTAGTCGGAAATGGACGAGCCGCCGGCGAGAATGGCCTCAGCCAGCACCTCCTGCAGGGCGTCGTAAAGCCTTTCCAGCTCGGCCCTGGTCAGCGAATTGGCGCGGCGGCGTGGGCGCAGGCCGGCACGGAACAAGGATTCGTCGGCGTAGATGTTACCGACGCCGCTCAGCAGTTTCTGGTTGAGCAGGGCGCTCTTGATCGGCGCTTTGCTCCGGTGGAACAGGGCGGCGAACTCGCCGCGGTCGGCGCCGATGGGCTCGCTTCCGGGAGCCTGAAAGACCGAGCCTGCCGCTACCTGCACCTTGCCGAAGCGCCGCGGATCGACGAAGCGCAACTGGCGGCCGGAAGCAAGCTCCGCCACCAGGTGCGTGTGCTTGGCTTGCGGGTCGGCTGGATCGCACACCAGCACGCGTCCGGTCATGCCCAGGTGAATGATCCACTGCGCCTGCGAATTCTCTGCAGCAGCAGACACAGCGGTGGCGTTTGCGGAAACACCCTTTTGCGTGCTCGTCTTTGCCGAGCCAGCCTTCCTGGCGCGCGAGCGTTTGCTTTCGGGTGGAGTTTCATTCGTGTGCAAGTCGATGACCAGGTGCTTGCCGACCCGGCGTACGCGCTCGATGGTCGCGCCGGTGAGCGTGCGGACGACCTCCTCCGCCGGGGACTTGAGGAAATTGGTCTTGTCCCCGATCCAGACGAACTCGATGGTGTCGCCTGCAACCCGTTTCTGCAGGCCGCGCGCCGTGGTCTCTACTTCGGGAAGCTCTGGCATCTGATTTCAGTTTACGTCAGACGGGCGCCAAGTGAACGCGCCTGGGGCGGGAAATGCTTCGTGTGTCCGTGCCTGCGCGGCTTAGGCGGAGAATGTTTTCTCCGCTGTGCCAAGGCATTAGGCAGCGGCCGTAGTGCCGGAGCTCGCGGCGGGCGCTACATCGAGGTCCGGCCGGCATGCCTTTTCTATTACCGGGTCCCCACAAATCCCTGCAAACGCTCCACGATGTTGTGCAGGCCTTGCGCCTGAGCCGTCAATTCCTCGCCGGCGGTAGCGCTTTCCTCCGCGCTGGCGGCGGTTTTCTGGGTGGCTTGCTCCATTTGCCCGACGGCCTTGCTGACCTGTTCCAAGCCGCGCGCTTGCTCCTGGCTGCCACAGCTCACCTCATCCACCAGCGTCTTGACCTTCTCGGCATCTACAGTGATCGCGCTTATGGCTTTCGAGACCTCCTCCAGCCGGCGCTTTCCCTCATGGGATTTGCCGGCTGAATCCTGAATCAACTCGGCGGTATCCTTGGCAGCCTGGGCGCAACGCTGCGCCAAATTGCGCACTTCATCGGCGACCACGGCGAATCCCATGCCGGCTTCGCCCGCCCGCGCCGCTTCCACGGCTGCGTTCAAGGCCAGGATATTGGTCTGGAAAGCGATCTCGTCGATGGTCTTGATGATCTTCGAGATCTTCTCGCTGGAAGCGGTGATCTCGTTCATGGAGACGATCATCTCCTCGAGCCTGCGATTGCCCGTGCTCACCTGCTGGGCCATGTCGGCCATGAGCTTGGCGGAGTCTTTTGAGTTTTCGGCATTCTTTTGCGTCATCGAGGTAATTTGTTCGGTAGACGCAGAGGTCTCTTCCAGCGATGCCGCTTGCTCGGATGCGCCTTGAGCCAGTCCCTGCGCAAGCGACGATACTTGCGATGCGGAGCTGGTCACCTGCTCGGAACCCTGGGACAGATCGGCCGCCAATCCTCGCAGCACCTTGTTCATGCGCCGGATCAGAAGCACCACACCGGTGGCAACCAGCAATGCGGCCAGGAAGTTAACCGCGCCGGCAATGCCGCTGTAACCAAGCGTCTCTTTCACCCGGCCCCGATCGGATTCGAAGCGGGCGGCCAAGCTCTTCTCCAACAGCTGAATTGACTTAAGCATGCCGTCGGTGACATCGCGAATCTTTCCCAGCGCGTAATCGGTGGCCTCGTGCGGCTGTCCGGCCTTGCACAACTCCTCTATGTTGGAGAAGTGCTTTTCGTAGGCCGGCAGATACGCCTCCAGGCGCTCCACCGCTTGCCGCTCCTGATCATTCTCCAGCAACGGCTTCAGTTCCTTAAGGTCTTTAGCGAACTGCTGAGCGGCGCGCTGGAATGCTTTCCTGTCCACATCAATCTGAGTAGGATTGCCGTGGTAGGTGTACATGATCATGCCGCGGATGGACATCTTCATGTCCGCCCGCAGGGTGCCGAGTTCAGCGATCACCATGGTCTTTTTATCGACGGAATGGTTGAAGGCAGACTTCATGGTGCCAAACGACAGCGCTACGATTCCGCCCAGTACCACCAGCAAGCTCAACAGAACGATAAAGGCAACCGTAAGTTTCTTCCCGACCGTCATGACGTCAACCCCTTTCCAAGGCGCAACAGCTAAGCCGCCCAAACGCGTGTTCCCTGCGTTTCACGATTCGACGGGCGTTCGCCGTATGCCGTACCGTGCCTACAGTGGCGTCAGGGTAAGTCGTACGAAAGGTGGAAAAGACGTGAACACCGATGCCACTCGTAAACCCTTGAAACAGCCCTGATTCGTTCTATAAAACAAAGTCCGAAACCAAGCCTTGCAACAACCTCGAGGCTTACCGCCGGCAGGGTCGTTGCGCTACAGGGATCGGTTAGCGCGGCATTGACGTTATCGGCACCAACCGCCAGAACTTTAATAATCTTTAGAAGTTAAGCAGGATCGGCCACGGTCGCGGCGCAATCGGCGGGATTAACGCTGAGAGCTTGTGATGCCGGCGGCCCGCAGGAGAAGAAGTTGACTTCGGTAACAACACCGATCCTGCAGACCGGTCGAGAGTCGCTGGCGCAATTCCCGGTGCTCAAGCTTGTGCTTTCCCCCAGTGCGGCTGTCACGGTAGAATTCTACGTACACAGTTCCGCCTCGCCAGATTCCATTCTCAGGCTCGGCACAAGTACGGGTCGTCTGTGTGCGAATTTACCCCGGCGCTCCCAGGAATAATGAAGTGTGCTGGGGATCCAACGCGCAGCTCGGTTTCCGGGAGGCAGAACGCTGTCCGGAGGTGTGAGCATGCGCCCGCGGAGTGACAAGTGAAGAAAGCTAAGACCGCGATCGTAGTTGGCGCCCAGTGGGGCGACGAAGGCAAAGGCAAGATCGTCGACGTGCTCTCCGACAATTTCGACCTGGTGGCCCGGTATGGCGGAGGCCACAACGCCGGGCACACCGTTGCGATCGGAACCTCCAAGTTCATCCTGCAACTGATCCCCTGCGGCATTCTGCGCGAGGGCTGCAAGGCGGTAATCGGCAACGGCCTGGTGCTGGACCCGATGGCGCTGATGAAGGAGATCCGGAACTTGCGCGCCGCCGGCATCCGCGTCGAGGGCCCCGGCGAGGGCGCGCGGCCCAACCTGTTCGTGAGCAATCGCGCGCACGTCATTCTCCCCTACCACCGCATGCTTGAGCTGGCCTCGGAGAACGCACCGGGGCGGGTGAAGATCGGCACCACCTCGCGCGGAATCGGGCCGACCTACGAGGACAAGATGGGCCGCCGCGGACTGCGGGTCGCTGACCTGCTGGACCGTAAGCTGCTGAAGACACACATCGAAAATGCCTGCCGCGAGAAGAACACCATCGCCCATGCCTTGTTCGGCTCCGAGCCGCTCGATCCGCAGAAGATGTTCGAGGAGTACGAGCAGATTGCCCGCGAGGTCGCTCCTTTGGTGGCCGATACCGGCAGGCTGCTGGGCGTCGCCATTCGCGAAGGCAAGTCGGTGATGTTCGAGGGCGCGCAAGGCACCATGCTGGATATCGACCACGGCACTTACCCCTTCGTCACCTCCTCGAGCGCGACCGCCGGGGGTGCGGTGACCGGCACCGGAGTCGGTCCTCTTTCGATTGGCACGGTGATTGGCGTCAGCAAGGCCTATTGCACGCGCGTGGGCGAAGGCCCCTTCCCGTCGGAGCTGCACGACGAGCTGGGCGAAGCCATCCGCAAGCGCGGCCATGAGTTCGGCGCGGTCACGGGACGCCCGCGGCGTTGCGGCTGGGTCGATCTGCCGCTGCTCCGCTACTCCAACCTGGTGAACAGCACCGAGTGGCTGGTGATCACCAAACTGGACGTTCTGGATGAGCTCGCCGAGGTCCCTGCCTGCGTGGGCTACAAGATCGACGGCAAGCCGACCGAGGAGGTTCCGCCACAGGACTGCGGCTTCCGCAAGATCGAACCGGTCTATAAGAAGCTGCCGGGCTGGCGGGAATCGACGGTAGGCGTCACCGCCCTGGACAAGCTTCCCAAGAAGGCGCAGGAGTACCTGAGCTTCCTGGAGAAAGAGTCGCAGGCGAAGATCGCCATGGTCTCCACCGGACCGGAGCGGAACCAGACCATCTGGACGGAAGCATTCGCGGCCGACCTTCGTCTCATCAGGCGCGCGTAGTCCCTTGAAGTGCGCCGGGTTTTCCGGCCCCGCAGTTATACCCCGCAATCAGGAGGAACTCATGGTCGTACTCATCGTGAAACTTCGCGTCAAGCCTGGAAGCGAAGAGGAATGCAAACGGCTTATGCGCATTATGGAAGAGCACACGCGCCGTGAACCGGGCTGTTTGATGTATATCGCCCACCAGTCGAGCGAAGACCCGACACAGTTAGCGCTCTACGAACAGTACAAGGACCAGGCAGCATTCGAGATCCACGGCAAGTCGTCTTACTTTGCCGAGTATGTGGTCAACGGACTCAACAAGCACGTCGTCAACCGCGAGCGCATGCTCTACCAGCCGGTCAGTTGAGAGGCTGTGGAGATCAGGTTTCGGATTTGGATTTCTTGAACTAAATGGTCTGATCAACCGACCTTAAAGTCATTGACTGCCCCTCGGCCCGTCCCCGCATGGGTACGGGCCAAGAGGCGGCCTAGCTCCTGCGCAGCGCCGCGGGTAGCTGCCTTCTCGATGAAGCCGATAGGCATCAAAGTGGGTTTATCTTCCAACTGGATACTTACCGGAGGGAGTCAGGACTAGCCCCTCGGTTTCCCCATTTTGGAACTGCCGGCCCCTCCTTTACCGAAAAATCCACTCCAGGAGCGCCAAACGGGTTCATAGTTCCCTTGGCCGGTTTGTTCATTCGAGGCGCGAAGCCCAGGGGCGCAGCGATGAAATCCATTCTCGTCGTTGAAGATGAACCCGGTTTATGCGAGCTCGTTTGTACCGTGCTGGAGGACGCCGGATTCGATGTCCCCTTCGTGGACAGCGGTGAGGCGGCCATCGAGACAGCGCAAAGCCAGAGCTTCGAGCTCGCCATCATTGACGTACACCTGCCAGGCATGGGCGGATTGGAAACCATGCAGCGGCTGAAGCAGATCAACCCGAACCTTAAGACCATCCTGATGTCCGGCTCTCCGATCGAGAGCACGGAAGCGGATGGAACGTACCTCAAGGGTCAACAGCCGATCAAAGAACTGGTCGCCATGGTTTCGCGTTTAGTCGCGGAGGCGGCCTAGAGCCTGTTATTGAGAGTGTTTGCCCGGCGGCACCCTGCCCGGTGCCGGTCGAGGCTTTTTGCGTCCTTCATCTGCCGGAAACACTCGTTTTGGTGATGGCTACCACGCCTTGGGATAAGTCTATATCCCCAATATAATCAACAATTTGACTTTTAATTCTTGAGTGGGGTGCCGGAGTGCGCAGCCAGTCGCCCGCCTGCTTGGGGGAAAGACCCTAAAGTTTATCGCAGAATTGCCGATATATTGGCAAACGGTGGCCGAAAGGAGGGCAGAATGGTTAGTCCGATTATCCGCGTAGGATCAGTGACGACCCAGGCGGGGAACTCCGAGAACGTGCCCGCGGCTGCTGCGGAACCCGTTCAGCGGCCCGAGGCCAGCCAGCCTGCGGACAGCGTGCACCTTTCGCCGGCGGCTATGGTGCGCTTGCTGGAGACGCAGGGCAGAACGATCCAAGAGATCGCCGCCTTCATGAACGTGGAGCCTAAAGTGATATCGAGCTACCTGGAAGGCGAGGTTTCGCAGGATGCGGCGGCGCTTCTCCAGCTAGAGGAGTAGCCAAAGAGGAACGATTCGCAGGAGGTCCTGGGATTTTTCAAGGTGCGCCTTTCCGCAACGCAGCAGCACCCGACTGATCCTAAAACGCGGTGACACCCCAGCAGACGCGACAGCGCTGTTGGGGTTCTCT
Organism: uncultured Acidobacteriota bacterium; assembly: GCA_963791145.1. GTDB lineage: Bacteria > Acidobacteriota > Terriglobia > Terriglobales > Acidobacteriaceae > CAWBRT01. The sequence goes on from CAWBRT010000011.1 coordinate 568,953, forward strand.
GTCTTCGGGCACGACAACAGCAATCGGGAGCGAACGTCATAGAAATGGACACCACGCTCCCTTCGTTGCGCGCCAGGCTTGAAATCAGCTAATCTGCCAGCAAGGCGGCATTGAGAATGGTACTGAGCAACAACGCGTTCTACCGGATATTACTGGATGCTCTCCCGATTCCGGTTCTGGTCGTGGACGAAGACGTACGCATCTGGGACCTCAACGAGGCCGCGCGGCGGCTTTGCGGAGACGAGAAGGCAGCCGTCTTGCGGCGGCGCGGAGGTGAGTTTCTTCATTGCTTGCACTCGAATGACGTTCCGGAGGGATGCGGCAGGGGACCAGTGTGCCGGCATTGCGTTATACGCAACTCGGTCACCAAATGCCTGGACGGGCAGGCGGTCACCCGCGCCCGCATGAAGATGGAGTTCCTGCCCGAGCCTGGGGCGAACCAGGCGGAGCTGCTGATCACGACTAGCCCTCTGCCCGCCGCTGAAAAGCTGGCTCTGCTGATTCTGGAAGACATCAGCGAGATGACGAAGCTGCGGGAGATCATCCCGATCTGCATAAAGTGCAAAAAGATTCGCAGCGACCCGGAGTACTGGCAGAATGTCGAGCGCTACTTCCACGAACATATCGGGGTGGATTTCTCGCACGGCCTATGCCCGGCATGCGGCGAGGATTTTTACCCTGAACTCCGCGGCGTAAAGCCAGGCCAGCCCGCCGGCGCCAAGCCATCGCAAAAGCCACACTAGAGCGGCCATTCCCATCCTGACGTTGCGTCTCGCGGAATGCGGCACACGCTTCCGCCCAGCAGTGCGGTGTAAAATATTCCGCGTTAAGGAAGTTAAGAAGGAACTCCGAGCCAGGATTTCCGGAGGGTGACATGCGACGTAGTCTCGCGCTCTGCCTGTTGGTTCTCTCGATTTCGTTGCTGCCGGCGTGGGCGGCGGATCAAAAGGACGGCAAGAAACTCGAAATGTTTACCGGGATGGTTACCAGCTACAAACCGGAAACGGAAATCACGGTGGCGAAGAAGAAGAGCAAGCTGACCTGCGCCCTTGCCGATACCCCGATGAAGGGCGCTCCCAAACAGGGCGATGTTGTGACCGTCACCTACGAAGAGGTGAATGGCAAGAAAATGTGCCGTTCGATCGTGGTCAAGCAGATCATGCCAAGGTCGCAAGGAGGGATTTCAGCCGGCCATTAAACCGGATTCGCGGAAGGTAGCCCCGTGCGATAGCCGGGCGATTAGCCCGGCGGTGATAGCGAAGGGTACGCCCACTTTGAATCCCCTTGAATGGCCCGCTGTCGCCGGCTGATCCGGCTGGCTTCGGGGCACGGTTGCACGATTCCATGATTCCCATCCGAGAAGGCGCCGCGGGATGCAGCTTTGCCGTTCGCGTGCATCCGCGCGCCAAGCGAGATGCCATCGCCGGCGCCGTGGGAGACGCGCTCAAAGTGGCGCTGACTTCCCCGCCCGTCGAGGGACGGGCGAACGAAGCCTGCATAGAATTTCTTGCCCGCCTGCTGGGGGTTTCACGCTCCGCCATCGAAATCATCAGCGGACAAAGCAGCCGCAACAAGGTGGTGCGCGTCACCGGAATCAGCGCCGCGATCGTGCGCCAGCGCCTGGGCGTCTAGCGCCTGTTACGGCGCATCGGTGAAGTACTGCCTGCCTCCGGCCCACGCTGCTCCAGTACAATAGCTGCCATGGATGTAGCGGCAATTCAGGCGGCGCTCAGCCAGCGCGGAATCGACGCCTGGCTGTTCTTTGACCACCATCACCGCGACCCCATCGCGTACAAGATCCTGGGGTTGCCGCCGGAGCTGCACGTCACCCGCCGCTGGTTCTACCTGATCCCGGCTGAAGGGGAGCCGCGCAAACTGAACCATCGGGTGGAACCGCTGCACCTGTGCGCGCTGCCGGGCGAGCAGCGCCACTACGGCGCCTGGACGGAGATGTGGGACGAGTTGCGCCAGATGCTGCGGCCGCACAAGCGGGTGGCGATGCAGTACTCGCCCAACAACCAGATCATGTATATTTCGCTCGTCGATGGCGGCACGCTGGAGCTGGTCCGCGGCTTCGGCGCTGAGGTGGTCTCCTCGGCGGACTTGATCGCATTATTCGAGGCAACGCTGAGTCCGGCACAGATTGCCAGCCACTTCGCGGCGCGCGATGCCATGGATGGCATCATGGAAGCCTGCTTCCGGTGGATCGGGGAGAGGCTGTCGTCCTCGACAATGCCGGCCGTATCACCGAGCGGCGGGACGCATGAATTCGAAGTGCAGCAATGGCTGGCCGGAGCTTTTGAGCGAACCGGATTGGTGACGGACGATTTGCCGCTTGTGGCCGTCAATGCCAACAGCGGCAACCCGCATTATTCGCCGACGTCGTCTAATTCGATGCCCATTCGCCAGGGCGATCTCGTACTGATCGACATGTGGGCGAAAAAGAACACGCCGGACGCGGTATATTACGACATAACGTGGACCGGCTTTGCCGGGCGCGCGCCCTCGGAGCGGATACGCGAGGTCTTCCGGGTGGTGCGCGAGGCCAGGGACCTCGGCATTGCCACGGTGCAGCAGGCGCTGGCCTCAGGGGCCAGGCTTCGCGGCTGGGAAGTCGACGCGGCGGTGCGCGGATCGATCGAACTGGCGGGCTTCGGCCAATATTTCGTGCACCGGACGGGCCACTCGATCGGCACGGAGGTCCACGGCAACGGCGCGAACCTGGATAATCTGGAGACGCGCGACGAACGTGAGATCATTGCTCATACGCTGTTTTCCATAGAGCCCGGCATCTATCTGCCGGAGTTTGGCATACGCAGCGAAATTGATATGCTGGTGCATGACGGCTCGGCGGAAGTGACCGGGCGCGTGCAGAAAGAAATCGTGCTGATCTGATGGCAAATGAGAATTCATCGAAGGCCGTAATGCCCCCCACCAAAGCCCAGCGGGCTGTCATGGCCGTCGTTGCGCCAGTGGCGGGCTGGCTGATTCCAGGCGCAGGCCACCTTATCCAGAAACGCTGGGGCCGCGGCATCCTGTTGCTGCTGGCTATAGGAGCGCTGTTTCTGGTGGGGCTGGGACAACAGGGCAAGCTCTACGGCTTCAACACCGGCGACCTGCTCGACATCCTGGGGTTCCTGGGCGACGTGGGCGCCGGCTTGCTCTACGCCGGGGCGCGAATGACGGACCTCGGGCAAGGTGCGGTACACCGCGCCACCGCCGACTACGGCACCAAATTCATGATCGTTGCCGGCCTGCTGAATATCGTCAGCGCCATCGACGCCTATCACATCGCCATCAGGAAAAAGCCATGACCCTGGAGCTCTCTCATTTCAGCGCCGCTCTCCTGTTCGCGCTATGCGCCTCGGTCGTCTTCGGCATTACCCAGCGCAACACGCCGCGGGAGATGCTCCGCTACGGCGGTTACTGTTTCCTGCTGTTTCTCAGCGGGGTGATAGTAGCCGGCTGGCTGATGTGGCTGATCAAAAGATAGTTTCGAGTCTCAAGTTTCAAGTTTCGAGAGGTTGCGCCGAAGCGGCAGCCGTGAGCATTGAATGAAACTGGTGCGCACAACCCTTTTGGCATTCGGTCTGACTTTGGTCGCGATCGCTGTTTTCTCGCCGACTGTACTCAAGTACCTCCGCGAGGTAAGCGTCTTCTCAGGAGCGTGGGGCGGCTTCGGCCCCTTTGTGATCAGCCTCTACTTGCAACCCTGGATAGGTGGATGCGGGCTTCTGCTTCTTTTGGTTGGCCTACTGATCCGAAAAGGCGCCTGACCAGTTACTCTTCGCGCAGGTAGCCGCATACGCGAAACTCGAAACTCGAAACGGCTTTTCTAGTCTTCCCAGACAAAGGCATCGAAGATACGCGAGGTGGAGAAGCCGAGCCGCTCATAGAGTTGCACGGCGCGCCCGTTCGCCTGCGTGACGGTCAGCGAGAGCAGCGTGAAGCCGCGGAGCGAGAGAGCGTCAGCGGCATGGGCGATGAGGTGTTCGCCGATGCCCCGGCAGCGAAATTCGGGCAGCAGGCAAACCTGGGTGACGTGACCGGTGTCGTCTCTCACCCGCGAACAGAGGATCAGCCCAACGGTGGTCCGCGTGGAGCGGTGCACGGCCACGAACGAAGAGCGCTCGTCGAAGACTCCGCAGCCCGGAAAACGGATGATGTTGTTAAGGAAGCGAAGCGAGCCGGTCATGGAACGGTACTGGTCGTTGATATCGGCGTCGATGTGCCCGCGATAGGCGGAGGCAATCAATCCGGCGGCGGACTGATAGTCCTGCTCGCTCCAGCCGCGAATCTCAATTCCCTCGGGCAACTCCTTTGCCGGCCACAGGCCCGGGCGTTGCTCCGATCTTTGTTGTTCCCGCGGGACGGGGAGCGGCAGCGTCATGAACAGCCGCGGATAGCGCCGGAACCCCTGGCTCAGGAAAGGCTCGGAAGCCTCGCCGGTGCCGTGAATGAGCAACTGGGCTTCGATGCGGCGAACTCCCGGCGATTGCTGCAGGGTGGCGATGACATGGCGCAGCAGCCGGCCTTCGACCTCCGCTGAGCTGGGCCCGCCGTGATTGCCGGCGGAAGCAAACAGATCGCCCACCACGCCCTTGCTGCCCTCATAGACGAAGAAGCAGTAGCCGAGCAGACGCCCGCGGTCGATGGCGGCATAACCCGGCAGGATCTTGGCATCCAGATAGCGCAGGATCATCTCGGCCGAGCTGCGGTAGTCCCACGCCAGGATCTCCATCCAAAGCGAGGCCTCCTCCTCCAGCAGCGGGCGAAGATCGGTCGAGGCGAAATGCCGTAGGTCCAGAATCTCCAAGAGGCACCATTCCGACAGCGTAAAACGTAGTGTAAGCCGTTAGCCGAGCGAGGTAAACCCGCTACATCACATAAGGGTCCGACCATTCTACACGTGAGACGCAAGCCCATGGCTGGAGAAGCGCCGCCGGTAAACATCGAGAAGCTCTGCGCTGCGTTGGCCGGGGCGGCACTCCATGCATTACTTGGGACCGACAGCCAGCACTTCGAAGGACTGTGGCCCGTAGAACCCGACTGGACGCAAGCGTCGTTCCGGCATGATCCGCTGAAGCTCCGGCCGCAGATCTCCTCGCGTGAGCACGTAAAAACTTCCCGGCGGCGGAGTTCCCGAAGAAGGAAACTCGTTCGCATCGAGCAGCGGCCAGCCTTCATAGACCTCAGGCGGCTGGTTGCGATAAAACGCCAGGCCGTAGGCCACCTCGCGCCGGACGCGGAAGCTGGCGAGGTGATCGTCCGGACCTACTCCAACTTCCCGCAGAAACCGTGCCGCCGGACGCGCCGATTGGGCGGCGTCGATTGAGGGCGCCGCCACCCGCAGCAGAAAAGCCACGCCGATCACCACCGGCAATAACGTCAGCGGGCGGAGCATCCGCAGTCCCCTGGCAAACAGCATGCCGCCTACTACAAGAAGGGTGAACGCCCCGGCCGCAAGGCTGAAACCGATGGCGCGGGGAGCGGGACGGAGCTTCAACACCAGTGTGGGAGCCAGCAGCACGCCGGCGATCATGGCGGCGCATATGGCGGCGTGCAACACGACAACCCATGCGACCCGCCTGCCCGTCCGCATTCTGTCATGCGCGGCCAAGGCTGCGAGCATCGTCAAGGCGGGCACTGACGGAAGAATGTATCCGGCCAGCTTGGATTGAGAGAGGGAGAAGAACAGCACCGGAATCACACCCCAAAGCAGCAGAAAGAGGGACAAAGGGCCTTTCACTCCGCCTGCCGCAGCAGCGGTATTTTCCGGCTGCTTGTGGGCCGCGCTGAAGCTCAGCCACGGCCATTGCTTGACGGCGTCGATGACGCCAAGCACGGCAAACAGCGTCCAGGGAGCGGTGGCCAGCAACATCACCGGGAGGTAGTACCAGAACGGCTGCTGGTGCCGGAAGATGTTGCGTGCCGAAGCGCGCCAGGTTGTGCTCCAGGATGAAAACCCGCAGGAACTGCGGCGTCTGGAGCTGAACCTCGACATACCAGGGCAGCGCCACGGCGAGGAAACAGACAAGACCGGGAATCCAAAGCGTCTGGGCGATCAGGCGCGGCTGCCGCATGGCGAGCAGAAGGCGACGATGATCAGCGCGGCCAGGCCGGGCGCGACCGGTCCTTTGGCCAGGGTAGCCAATCCGAGCGCGGCATGGAAGGCCAGCAAACCAGCGCCGCGGTTGCGCCGAAACGACGCTTCGTACCAGGCATACCAGCAGAGCATGGAGACCGTGAAAGGCGCGGCCAAGCGACATGTCGGTGGAGGCGGCGCGGGCCATTCCGAGCACCAGCGCGCTGGAAGCGGTCATCAGCGCGGCATCGAGCTCAATGCCCCGGCGCACCCGCCTGCAGAACAGGTAAACGGCGAAGACCATCAGCGTAGCCAAGACGGCTGAAGGAAGACGCGCGGCCCAGTCGCTCACCCCGAAAATCTTGTAGGCGAGCATGGCCTGCCAGTAGTAGAGAATCGGCTTCTCCAGCCATGGCTGGCCATAGAGCACGGGCGTGACCCAGTCATGCCGGGCCAACATTTCGCGAGCGACCTGCGCGTAACGGGGCTCGTCAGCCCCGACCAAGCCGAACGCCGCCAGCCCATAAGAGAACAGGAACAGGCAGAAGCCCAGCAGGAGCGCCAGTTCCAATAAGCGGGATCGGGGCCCCCGGCAAGCGCCGTCGTTGCGATTGCTGGGGTCGGAGCTTCGGGAGGTCATCGCGGGCAGTGTACCAGAGCAGGTGTCAAAATGACCAAGCATAGACGTGAGGCGCCCAATCACGAGACTGCTTACGGCGTGACTCTGCGTTTGCGCTTCTTCTGGATGCGGTTCAGCAGCTCGTCGATGCGGGCGCCGTACTGCTGGGAGTGGTCGATGTGAAACGAGATCTCGGGCGGCTGGCGCAGGCTGAGGTTCTCGGCCAGTTCGTGGCGAATGAAGCCCGTGGCGGAAGCCAGTCCTTCCAGCGTCTGGCTCTGTTCCTCCTCAGAGCCCTCGACGGAGAGATACACCCGCAAGCGAGTTGCCGCTCTCGTTCAAGATGACCTCGGTGACGGTGAGCAGCCCGATGCGGGGATCGCCGAGCTCGCCGCCCAGGATAGTGATCAGCTCTTCCTTGAAGGCCTCGACGAGACGTTCCTTGTGATGCTTTTGCCCTCGATTTTCCATGCCTAGGCCCCCGGGCGAGTCTGGCGACGCCAGCAAAACTTATTACTTTAGCACGTTCAGACACATGGCTGAGCCGTGCTTTGCGCACATGCTGCGCCGCTATTCCACGAAGTCGAGAAACGAATCGACGATCTCCGCTCCGCCGTTGTTGGCGATGCGGGTGGCGGCCGATTCGACGTTCTCCATCAGCCCCTCCAGGTAATCGCGCGATTCCGAGACGCTGACGACGGCGATGGTGGCCGCTGCCACGATGCCGTTGCCCTCCACCTCGGCGACAGCCACATTGAAGCTCGCCCGCAGCCTGTCCTTCAGGCTGCGCGTGACCTGCCGCTTGTCCTTCAGCGACTGTGCGCCTTCCATGCGCAGCTCGAGGGTGAGGTGGGCAATATGCATAAAGATTTAAGATTTCAGATTTTTGATTTCAGATTGAAAAACTCCTGTATGTAAGAACACACCTTCCGGCTTCCGAGTTTCGGAAAACCATAAAGCAGAATCCTTCGGCCGCGCAAACGCGGCGCGCCCTCAGGATGACCCGTCTCGTGAGAACAGAGATTAGGGGTTAGAGATCAAGCTGGTGCCTGATCCCTAACCCCTGACCCTCTCAATCCCTGTTTCTTTACGCCATCATCTCCACTGCGATGCGCTCGGTGACGAAGGCCTCGATCACGTCGCCCACCTTGATGTCGTTGTAGTTGGCGATGGCGATACCGCACTCCATGCCGTTGCGCACCTCGGAGGCGTCATCCTTGAAGCGGCGCAGCGAAGCGACCTTGCCCTTGAAGACGACCACGTTGTCGCGCAAGCAGGCGCACTTCGGAGTCGCGTTTGACCAGGCCATCGGCCACGAAGCAGCCGGCCACGGTGCCCACCTTGGGAATGCGGAAGGTGTCGCGTACTTCGGCGCGTCCCAGGTAGGTCTCCTTGATGGTCGGCTCCAGCAGGCCGACCATGGCTTTCTTCATCTCGTCCTGCAGCTCGTAGATGATCGAGTGCAGGCGGATGTCGACCTTTTCCTGGTCGGCCATCTCCTGCGCCTTGCGCTCGGGACGGACGTTGAAGCCGATGATGATGGCATTGGACGCCGAGGCCAGCAGCACGTCGGTTTCGGTAATGGCGCCGACGGAGGCGTGCAGCACCTTGATCTTGACCTTGTCGTTGGAGAGCTTGTTGAGCAGGTCGGAGATGACTTCCACCGAGCCTTGCACGTCGCCCTTGAGAATGACCGGCAGTTCCTTGACGCCGGCCGTCTTTGATCTGCTCGGCCAGGCCTTCCAGCGATACGCGCGTGCTCTTGGCCAGCGCGGCTTCGCGGGCCTTCTGCTCGCGGTATTCGGAGATTTCGCGCGCCTTTTCGCGGTCGGCGACGACCACGAACTGATCGCCGGCCTGCGGCAGGCCTTCCAGGCCGAGGATCTCGACCGGGGTGGCCGGAGGCGCGGCTTCGAGCACACGTCCACGATCATCGAACATGGCGCGTACCTTGCCGAAGACGTTGCCCACGACAAAGTTCTCGCCCGCGTGCAGCGTTCCATTCTGTACCAGCACGGTGGCTACCGGACCGCGCCCGCGGTCCAGCTTGGCCTCCAGCACGCTGCCTGTAGCGGAACGCTCGGGAACGGCCTTCAGGTCCTGCAGGTCGGCGACCAGGCAGATCATTTCCAGCAGCAGGTTGAGATTGGTCTTCTGCTTGGCGGAGACGTCGACAAAGACCGTCGTGCCGCCCCAATCTTCCGGCAGCAGTCCGCGATCGGCCAGTTGCTTCTTGACCCGATCGGGCAGCGCGCCCGGCTTGTCGATCTTGTTTACGGCGACGATGATCGGGACCTTGGCGGCGTTGGCGTGATCGATGGCCTCCAGGGTCTGCGGCATCACGCCGTCATCGGCGGCCACCACCAGCACTACAATGTCGGTGACCTTCGATCCGCGGGCACGCATGCGGGTGAAGGCTTCGTGGCCCGGGGTATCGAGGAAGACGATCTCGCGGCCGTAGGCGGGCGAGCTGGTGTCGGTGATCTGCACCTTGTAAGCGCCGATGTGCTGAGTGATGCCGCCGGCTTCGCCTTCGGCTACGTTGGTGGAGCGAATGGCGTCGAGCAGGCTGGTCTTGCCGTGATCGACGTGGCCCATGATGGTGACCACCGGCGGACGCGTTACCTGAGCGAATACCGACTCGTCGTTAGCTGCCAGGGCCTGCGTCTCCATCTCCTGCTGCACCTGCGCTTCGAAGCTGATCAGGTTGGTACTGGCGCCGAACTGGCGCGCCATGTCGCTGGCCAGCTCGGCATCGAGCGTCTGGTTGATGGTGGCAAAGACGCCGCGAGCCAGCAGGCGGGCGATAACATCCTTGGCGCGGACTCCCAGTCTTCTCGGCCAGGTCTTTGACGCTGATGCCTTCGCTGATGGTGATCTCGCGGGTGATCGGCAGAGGCTCGGTCGAGAGCGAGAGTCGCGGCGGCGGCACAAAGCCCTTCATCGGGCCTTCCTGCTTGCCGCGCGGAACGTAGCGCTGTCCCGGACGCCGGGACGGAGCACCGGGACGGCCCGGCGGGCGTCCTGGCGCCGGAGGTGGCAATCCAGGAGCTCCACCCATACCCATTGGACGTCCCGCCATCGGCGGACGGCCCGCAGTAGCCTGCGCGTTGGATGCATGGGACGGCGCTCGCCCGGACGCAGTGGCGGACGCGCACCACCCGCAGGCGGCGCTCCCTGCGGGCGGGGCCGCTGGAACAAAGGCTGTCCACGAACCGGCTGACTGGTGCGGGCAGCGGGAGGTGGAGTCGCCGGCGGGACTGGAGCCTGGTACACCGGACGCGGCCCGGTTTGCGGCACAATCATGCGCCGGCCGGGCGGTCCCGGACGGGCTCCGGCTGGTCCTGCCGTACGCGACGGCGGATGTTCAGCATGAGCAGGCCGACCCGCAGCAGGGTGAGCGGCTTTAGCCGCTGGAACGGTCTGCATGGGCGGTGCTTCCGCGTGCGCCGAGGGCGCGGGCAGAGCCGCCGGATGGGCCTCTTGCCCGGTCGGAGGCGGCGCTTCGATTAGAGCAGGGGGGGCGGCGACCTTGGCGGTTTCGGGCTCGACGACAGCTTCGATTTTTTCCTCCGGTACCTCGGGCTTGACTTCCGGCTTGGGTGCCTCAACTTTGGCTGGCGGAGGCACGATCACGGGCGGGCGCGGCTGGGCTACGCTGGCGGGCGTAATGAAGCGCGGCTTGGGAGCGGCGGGGGCTTCCGGCGGCGGCTCGACTCGCGCGGCGGGAGGAGCCGCTGCGGGTTTGGTCACCACCGCCCGCGGAGGAGCAACCGGAGCCTTCACCGGCTCGGCGGCGCGGCCGGAGATAGCGGGACGCGCGGGCGCAGCCGGCGGATGCTCCTTCTGCTGGATGATCGCCTTCAAGGCGTCGCCGGGTTTGGCGATCTTCGACAGGTCGATCTTGGGGCGCGGCTCTTCCGCTGCGAGCCGGGCGCGAGATTCACGGCCTCCGCCCTGATTCTGCTCCTGAAGGTACTTGCGTACGAGAACGGCCTCATCTTCCTCGATGGAGCTGGAATGTGTCTTCTTCTCGGTGACACCGACCTTGGGCAGCACCTCGAGGATGGCCCTGCTCTTTACTTCCATCTCTCGAGCCAAATCATTAATTCGAATCTTCATCCGCCTGTTTGTTTCCTCCGTGGAATCCGCCAGCCGTCAAACCTTCATAGCAACCTCACGGTTCCGATTTTCACCGGCTGCAATCTCTGCGCCGCCGGCGTAAAGCCAAACTCTATCGCGCCAAGAGTGCGCGATCGCAATGCATGTCCTACTTTTTTTCCGGCGGGATATCGTCCTCGCCCGGAGGCTGCTCGTGCGTGGTGACCTCGGCCTCGTCGGCTGGAGGAGCATTCTCCACTCCACTTATGATACCCGCCTCGACATCCTGTCCGGACTCGGCCAATTCATCAACACTCTCCGGCGCTGCCTCGGCAACGTCGGAGAGCCCGGTATTGTCACCACTCTGACCGGCCGAATCCGGACCAGTCTGGTTCTGCGGCTCGGAAGCAAGCTCCGGCTGTTCGAGCGACTCTCCCTCGACCTGAGTGCTTTGGGCAGCTTCAAGACTGGAAAAGTAATTATTGACCGTATGGAAGATTTTTTCCATGGTCTTCGGGCCGATACCTGGAATAGCTTCCAACTGCTCAGGCGTCATGTCAGCCAGCGATTCGACCGTGGTAACACCCGCCTCTTTGAGCTTCTCCAGCAAGCCTGGGCCGAGTTCCTCGCCCAACTGCTCCAGCGGAGTGGTGGGGGTGCCTACCAGGGCGCTCATCTGCTGCTCCACTTCCTGGCGCTTCTCTTCCTCGCTCTTGATGTCGATCTTCCAGCCGAGCAACTTGGCCGCCAGGCGGACATTCTGCCCTTTCTTGCCGATGGCGAGCGAAAGCTGGCTGTCGTCGACGATGACTTCCAGGTGCTTGCTGGCCTGTCGAGCACGCTGACGCGGCTGACTTTGGCGGGCTGCAATGCCTTTTCGGCGAAGGTCACCGGATCCTCGTGGTACTCGATGATGTCGATCTTCTCGCCGCGCAGTTCGCGGATGATCGACTGCACGCGCATGCCCTTCATGCCGACGCAGGCGCCGACCGCGTCGACGTCCTTGTCCTTGGACATGACGGCGATCTTGGTGCGCTCGCCGGCCTCGCGGGCAATGGCGCGAATTACCACGGTGCCGTCGTAGATCTCCGGAACTTCGGTCTGGAACAGGTGAGTGACCAGCTCGGGAGCGGCGCGCGAAACCACCACCTGCGGCCCCTTGGCGGCCTTCTCCACGCGCACGATCACCACCCGCACGCGCTCGCCCGCGGCAAACGACTCCAGCCGCGACTGCTCTTTCTTGCGGCATGCGGGCTTCGGCTTTGCCGACGTCGAAGATCACGTCCTGGCCCTCGACGCGCTTCAGCGTGGCGTTGACGATCTCGGCCACGCGGCCGATGTACTCGTTGTAAACCGTGTCGCGCTCGGCTTCGCGCACCTTCTGGAAGATGACCTGCTTGGCCAGTTGCGCGGCGATGCGCCCCAGGACGTCGGTAGGCTTCTCCAGCAGCAACTCGCCGCCGACTTCGGCATCGGGATTGAACTTGCGGGCCTCGTCGATGGTCATCTGGGCGTTGGGATCGAGCACCTCTTCCGGCGTGGCCACGATCTGCTTGACGGCATACGCGCGAATCTGGCCGCTCTCGCGGTCCAGCACCGCGCGCAGGGGTCTCCTGCGTCTTGTAGTACTTGCGGGTGGCGACAACAATGGCGTCTTCCACGGCCGAGACCACGATCTGCGGGTCAATGCCCTTCTCCCGGCTAAGAGCGTCGATTACGTTGTAAAGCTCACTTGCCATACCATTGTCACCTTTCACGCGGGCGTCCGGCGAACACCGCGTCAGCATCTGCCCCACCAAGCGAATCGCGAAAGCAAAACCACGCTCTACCCAGCCGCCAGTACAAAGTTGGCGCTGGTTGAGAGTGCGTTAAAACTCGGGAACCAGCTTGGCCTTATCGATATTGGAGTAGGCAACCTGCAGTGTGCCTGCCCCAGGCGGCGCCTTCTTCCCGCCCGCCTTTCCCCCTGTGGACGCGCCCCCGTCCGAAGCCGCCTTCCCTTCAAGCTCGACCGTTATCTGCCCTTCGGCAAAGCTGATCAGCCGCCCTTCAAAGTGGCGGTTGCCCTGGACAGGCTCGTACGTGCTGAACTTAATCAGGCTGCCCTGAAAACGCTCGAAATCGGCCGGCTTGAGCAGCCTTCGGTCGAGACCGGGCGAGGACACCTCCAACACGTAAGAACCACCCGGAACGGCATCCTCGACGTCGAGAATGGTGCTGACTTCGCGGCTGAGGTTGGCGCAATCCTCGTGCGTAACTCCCCCGGCCTTGTCGATGAAGATGCGCAAGCGCCGAGCCTTGCCGCTGCCGCGCAGCTCCAGGTCGACCACCGCGAGGCCGCTCGATGAGGCGACCCGCTCGGCGATCTCCTTGACGTGATCGAGAGTAAACGCCATCTTGCTCGGCTCGTACTGCTCCGTCTATGCCCGTTCCACGCCCGTTTCCGCTCTGCCCAGGGCACGCAGATGCCAATTTCACGCCCGCCCGGCGCGGAACCCAAGAGCGAACCTCCCCTAGCAGGCTCTACTTTCACCCGCGCTGGCCAACCAGCATGTTGGGGAATAAAACCAGTGGCTTTCGCCGGCCGGACCAGGCCAACGACAACTCGACGCAGTACAGCTAAACTATACGCCCGAAACCTAGGAAAAACAACCTACCTGCGTTTCCCGGAGGGGTACCCGGTAAGCGCCGCCTCCGCGGTTGCTGGAGTTGAGACCTGCCCATTGGATGCGCCACTAAGGCGGCAGGTTCCGGGTTAACATGTAATGTGGTGTCCACTCCAAGCCAGGACCTGTCTGTGATCTCGTACCCTTGGGTAGCACGTATCCTTACTGCCGGTCTAGCACTCGTGCTTACCATCCCCTGCCTGGCCCAAACAGAGCCTCCCGCCGCCAGCCCACCACCTCCGGAGAAGGTACAACCGGCTTCGCGAAATCCCACGCAGGCGCCATCTACTCCATCCAGTAAGGAACAGCCTGCCCCTCCGGGCGGAGAAAAGCGCGCCGAGTCGCCCAGCGATAAACGCTCGCAACACGAGCTGGCGGAAGAACAGTTAAAAGCACAACAGAAGCAACGAATTATGGGCATAATTCCGAACTTCAGCACGACGGACATCCAGGATGCCGCGCCGCTTACACCTCGCCAGAAGTTTCGCCTGTTCCTCAAAGGCGCTACGGACCCGTTTACGTTCGTGGCGGCCGGGCTGGACGCAGGAATAAGCCAGGCGAGCAACAACTTTTCCGGCTACGGCCAAGGCGCGCAGGGGTATGCCAAGAGGTTTGGCGCATCCTATGCCGACCAGTTCAGCGGCGGGTTCTGGGGCAGCGCGGTTTTGCCTTCGTTGCTGCACGAGGATCCGCGCTACTTCCGCAAGGGCAGCGGCGGGTTCAGGCGGCGCCTGTTGTATTCCTTATCGACTACTGTAATCACAAAAAGAGACAACGGGGAGTGGGGTCCGAACTACTCCAACATACTCGGAAACGTAATTGCCGGGGGTATCTCCAATGCCTACTATCCGTCCAGCGACCGCGGCGCGGGTTTGACCTTTGAGCGAGCCCTTACCGTGACCGCGTTCGGAGCGGCCGGATCAGTTTTTGTTGAATTTTGGCCCGATATCAGCAAGAAACTACACAAGCCAAAGCCGCAACCCCAGGCGGGCGAGCCGCCCACGAAGACGAACGAACCAGTCCCGCAGGCGACAGAGCCGTCTCCGAAATAGGGCCCCAATCACCCTGGCCGATAGCCCGAGCGCGAAGATGTTTGCCTAGCATGGCCGCCGGAATCTACAATCGAAATTCACTTACTTTCGCAGGGTAATCATCATGATTCAGTTTCCCGTTCCCGAGGCGCTGACCTTCGATGACGTGTTGCTGCTGCCGGCCAAGTCCGACGTGGTGCCGGCGACGGTCGAGCACCGCAGACCCGGCTGACCCGGCCAGGATCCAGCTCAATATTCCGATCATCAGCGCCGCCATGGACACGGTGACGGAATCGCGCATGGCGATTGCCTTGGCGCAGCAGGGCGGGCTGGGCATCATCCACCGCAACCTCTCGATCGAGCAGCAGGCCGGCGAGGTGGACAAGGTGAAGCGCTCGGAGAGCGGCATGATCGTGGACCCGATCACCATGTCGCCCGACCAGAAGATCTCCGACGCGCTGGAAGTCATGCGGCGCTACCGCATCTCCGGCGTGCCCATTACCAAGGACCGCAAGCTGGTCGGCATCCTCACCAACCGCGACCTGCGCTTCGAGACCCGCACCGACATTCCGATCAGCGACGTCATGACCAAGAAGAACCTGATCACGGTTCCGGTCGGCACCACGCTGCAGGAGGCGGAACGTATCCTGCACCAGCACCGGGTCGAAAAGCTGCTGGTGGTGGACGACAAGTACGAACTCAAAGGGCTGATCACGGTCAAGGATATCCAGAAGAAATTGAAGTATCCGCACGCGGCCAAGGACGCCCAGGGACGGCTGCGCGTGGGCGCTGCCATCGGCGCCACCGGCGACTTCCTGGAGCGCGCCCAGGAGCTGGTGCGCAACAAGGTGGACCTGCTCGCCATCGACAGCGCCCATGGCCATTCCACCCGGGTGCTGGAGGCGGTACGCTGCGTCAAGGCCCGCTTCCCCGAGGTCGATCTGGTGGCCGGCAACGTCGGCACCTACGAAGGGACGGCGGAGTTGATCGCTGCCGGAGCCGACGCCGTCAAGGTCGGCATCGGACCCGGCTCGATCTGCACCACCCGCATCGTGACCGGCGCCGGCGTGCCGCAGATTACGGCCATCGCCGAGGCGGCGCGGGCGGCGCGCGGCACCGGCGTGGCGATCATCGCCGACGGCGGCATCAAGTATTCAGGCGACGTCACCAAGGCTCTGGCCGCGGGCGCCGATCTGGTGATGATCGGCTCGCTGCTGGCCGGAACCGAGGAGAGTCCCGGGGAAACCATTCTGTACCAGGGCCGCACCTTCAAGGCCTACCGTGGCATGGGCTCGCTGTCCGCCATGGCTGCCGGCTCCAGCGAACGCTATGCGCAGAGACTGACCGACCGAGGGCGACTTCACCACGCGGCTGGACGGAGAGATCGACGGCAACCGGCTGGCCAAGCTGGTTCCGGAGGGAATCGAGGGCCGCGTGCCCTACCGCGGCACGGTGGCCATGATGATCCTGCAACTGGTGGGCGGGCTGCGCAGCGGCATGGGATACGTCGGCTGCGCCAACATCTGCGAACTGCAGGAAAAGGCGCAGTTCATTCGCATCAGCAACGCCGGCTTGCGCGAGAGCCACGTGCACGACGTGACCATCACGCGCGAGGCCCCAAACTACCGGGTGGAGTAAAGACATTTCAGATTTTTGATTTCAGATTGGAAAACGGTCAAGCGCTCAGGCAGGGAATCCGCCTCGGCAGCTCAATCGGAAATCTGAAATCGAAAATCCTCAGGGGTGCCTTGCCTAAGCTAACGACTCGAGCCTTTCTGGTTTACTGGGTTCCGGCAATCCTGATGGTGGGAGTGATTGCCGTTGAATCGACCGATTTGTTTTCCGGTCATCACACCGGACATATACTCGCCCAGTTATTGGCGCTGTTCTCCATCCACCTGCCGAGCGGCGAGCTGCGTTTGCTCAATGTGATCCTGCGCAAGTGCGGCCATGTAACCGGTTATGGCTTTTTGTGCTTTCTCTTTTTCCGTGCCTGCCGCGGAACTTACCGGGCGCTGGCCGGCTATTACGACTGGCGTACGTCCCGAATTTCGAGTTTGCCGGCCAAGGACGCCTTCCGCTTCCTCTGGCAACTTCGGTGGGCGCTCATTGCCTTGGCGGCGACGGCGCTGACGGCAATCGCCGACGAGATGCACCAGAAACTCATCCCTTCCCGCACCGGCAGCTGGTGGGATGTCCTGCTGGACTCCTGCGCCGGCTCTGGGGGCGCAAGTGCTTATCTACTGGTTCGCCGCGAGAAACGCCAGGCGTGCGCAGCGAAGGCAGTTGCAGCCCGCTCGCTCCCACTGACCTGACCAGCATTACCGGACAGGGTGCATGGCAAAGCACGCGTTCTGAAACCGATACCAGCATCGGCTCCCGCCAGAAAAGTGAAGCCACGATGGCTCCGGTTGCCGGCCACGGAAGGTAATCCAGCCGGAGCTGGCCGGGAAGTCCGCCCGGTGGATTCGAGGCGAAAACGACGATGACGAGTTGCGCGACGGTCCCGATTACGATTTCGGTAAGCGCGGTCGAGATCTTGAACCAGATTACGAATAGGGCCGCTAATAAAGCCAGACCAACCGACACAGCGGCACGTACCCAGATTCCAGCGTCTAGAGCGGCGACAGCTGCTACGCCTTTGGCTCGCTTCCGCCTTCCGGAGTTTCACCGCCTTGCTGCTGCTGGGCCTGGGCTTCTTCCATGGCCTTGCGGGTCTCTTCGGCGCGCTTGGCGCGGGCTTCGGCGCGCTTCTCGCGCTTCTCGTCGATGCGTCTTCTCGCTGCCGAGCAGCTCGATGAAGGCCATCTCCCCGCCATCGCCCTTGCGCAAGCCGGTCGTGAATGATGCGCAGTGTAGCCGCCGTCGCGGTCGCCGAAGCGCGGCGAGATGGTGTCGAACAGCTTGTCGACGGCCTCGCGGGTCATCAGGTACGAGCGGCCAGGCGGCGCGCGGCCACATCGCCGCGCTTGCCCAGCGTGATCATCTTCTCGACGTGCGGGCGCATGGCCTTGGCCTTGGTGACGGTGGTCTCGATGCGCTCTTCCACGATGAGCGAGGTCACCAGGTTGCGCAGAAGCGCGCGCCGGTGTTCGGTGTTCCGTCCCAGTTTCCATCCTGCTACTACGATGACGCATATCTCTAATCCTTATACAGTCGCCGGTCGCCGCAATAATGCCCGGCCTGACAGCGACGCTCTGCCGAGAGTCGTGCCGATAGCGGACCGGAGCTGCGCCCGCCAGTTCTCGTCACGGCTGCTAGAACGACGGATTGCCTCTCGCCCGTGGTCAAGGTCGCCGGCCAGGCACTGCCGACTGGTGGCGGTCGGTCTGCCGGGCACGGCGTTGCCGTGCTCGTCGATCTTCATGCCCAGGCCAAGTCCCATCGAGGCCAGAATTTCCTTGATCTCGTTGAGCGACTTGCGGCCGAAGTTCTTGGTCTTCAGCATCTCGGCTTCGGTCTTCTGCACCAGCTCGCCGATGGTCTGGATGTTGGCGTTCTTCAGGCAGTTGTAGCTGCGCACCGAAAGCTCCAGCTCTTCCACCGAGCGGTTCAGGTTCTCGTTGCGGATCTCCGGCTTGCGCTCGTCGGCGCTGAGCGTGCGCTTCCACCTCCTCTTCGAAGTTGATGAAGATGTTCATGTGGTCCTTCAGCAACTTCGCCGCCAGCCCCAGCGCATCCTGCGGATTGACCGAGCCGTTGGTCCAGATTTCGATCGACAGCTTGTCGTAGTCGGTGATCTGGCCCAGACGCGCGGCTTCCACCGAGTAGTTGACCTTGCGCACCGGCGAGTGCACCGAGTCGATGGGGATGAAGCCCAGACCCAGGTCCTCGTCGAAATTCTTGTCGGCCGAAACGTAGCCGCGGCCGTTCTTCAGGCGCATCTCCATGTCGAGCTTGCCGCCTTCGCTGACGGTGGCGATGTAGACGTCCTTGTCCAGCACCTCGACGTCGGCATCGGCCTCGATCATGCCCGAGGTGACCACTCCGGGCTGATCGGCGCGCAGGTAAATCGCCTTGGGAGCATCGCCGTTCAGCTTGAACGGAATCTGCTTCAGGTTGAGGATGATGTCGGTGGCGTCCTCCACCACGCCGGGAATCGACTGGAACTCGTGCAGCACGCCTTCGATTTTGACGGCGGTGATGGCGGCGCCCTCGATCGAGGACAGCAGCACGCGCCGCAGGGCATTGCCGATGGTGGTGCCGAACCCGCGCTCGAACGGCTGCGCCCAGAAGTGTCCGTACTTGTCGGTCAGCGATTCCGTGTCAAAGGCCAGCCGTTTCGGTTTTTGAAAACCCTTCCAGAGCATTTCGTCTCTCCTTGTCGTTCGGGCCGTGCTGCGCGGCGGCGGTCGTTGTCCCCGGCAATGCGAACCGGGAACTCGCGATCGCCTTCGCCGGCTGATCTGGCCCGAGATAAGGGGTGCGGCGCCAGCCGCAACTTCACCCCAGCAGAGGCCGAATTGACCTTCGCCGGAAGTCCCGCGGCGGCGGGCGGCACACAGTTAACGTTTCCACCCTGGCAGGCGCCGTTCGGGCGCTTGCCGGAGCCCTACAAATCGCTGTAAATACCCGCAATCGGAGGACTCGGCGATGAGTCTTCCTCGGCCCAACAAGACGAATGTCCGACCGGGGCCTTACTTGCTGTACAGTTCGACGATCAGCTGCTCGTTGATCGGCAGGTTGATCTCTTCGCGCTTGGGCAACGAAAGACGCGGCCGCGATAGTTGTCGCGGTCGACTTCCAGCCAGGTCGGAGGCGTCTGATGGCTGCGAATTCCTTGGCCAGTCTCCAGCACCGGCAGCTTGCGGCTGTTTTCGCGGATCATGATCTCGTCGCCCGCCTCGACCTGGATACGAAGGAATGTTGACCTTGCGGCCGTTCACCTGCACGTGGCCGTGACGCACCAACTGGCGGGCCTGGCGCCGCGCCACGGCAAAGCCCAGGCGGTAGACCACGTTGTCCAGACGCCGCTCGAGTTGCTGCAACAGCATTTCGCCGGTAACGCCTTTGCTGCGGGCCGCTTTCTCGAAGTAATTGCGGAACTGGCCTTCCTGCGTGAAGTACATGCGCTTGGCCTTTTGCTTTTCGCGAAGCTGCAGGCCGTAGCCGACGACCTTCGCCTTGCGATCTTTGCCGTGCTGGCCGGGAGCGAAGTTGCGCTTCTCGACGGGACATTATCGGTAAAACACTTTGCGCCCTTGAGGAACAGCTTCATGCCCTCGCGGCGGCAAAGGCGGCATACTGCATCTTTGTAACGTGCCAATGTTCTTCTCCTAACCGGCCATAGTGCCGGGCTGGATCGGTTTACGCCGTTGGCCGCGGTGTCTTCCCGATCGAATGATGTTTCAAAGTTTCAAGGTTTCAGAGTTTCAAGGTCGTTGCCAACCTTGAAACTGCAACCTTGAAACCTGCTGTTAAACTCTGCGCCGCTTCGGCCGGCCGGCAGCCGTTATGCGGAACCGGCGTCGAGTCCTTGATCGTGCGCACGTCCAGTCCGGCAGCCGCCAGGGCGCGAATCGCCGACTCGCGTCCCGAACCGGGACCGCTGACCCGCACATCCACGCTGCGCAGGCCGTGCTCGCGCGCCATGTTGGCGGCGTTCATCGCCGCCTGCTGCGCGGCAAACGGCGTGCCCTTGCGCGATCCGCGGAATCCCAGCGAACCGGAACTCTTCCAGGCGATCACGTTGCCGGCCGGGTCGGAGATGGTGACGATGGTGTTGTTGAAGGAGGCGTTGATCGTCACTGCCCATGCGGGACGTGCTTGCGCTCCTTCCTCTTGAACTTCTTGGTCTTTCCTTTTTTTTCCGGCGAGCGCCGCCGGCGGCTGCTGCTTTTGCCATAAAACCTTATCTCTGCTCCCGTTCCAGCACCCCGACGAATCGCTCGCCGGGGCTCCCGCTCCACCAGACGAAATCAGGCGCCTGGATCCTCGTACACCTCAAACCTGCGCCTCGCTAGGGCGCCATCGTCCCCACATTTGCTCGCCTTCGACTCGCCGATGTGGGCCACCATGGGCGGACCGCAACCGCCCAGCTTATGTCTTGGCCGCCGCCTTCTTCTTATTGGCAACCGTGCCCTTGCGCGGGCCTTTGCGGGTGCGCGCATTGGTGTGCGTGCGCTGACCGCGAACCGGCAGGCTGCGGCGATGACGGAAGCCGCGATACGAGCCGATTTCGATCAGCCGCTTGATGTGCATCGAGGTGTCTTTGCGGAGATCGCCCTCGACGTTGCCTTCGTTCTCGATGACCTGGCGAATGCGGTTGACTTCTTCTTCGCTCAGGTCGGAGATCTTCTTGAATCCGTCGACGTTGGCCGCTCCGCGATCTTGCGGGCCCGCGGCTGGCCGATGCCGAAGATGTAAGTCAGCGCGATCCGCGTCTGCTTGTTGCGCGGCAAATCGACGCCTGCAATACGTGCCATATGCTGCCCCTACTCCCTTTGAATCCTGGTTGCCCCGGCCGGGTAAAAGACCGGTGAGCGCCCGCGGCTGGCGATCAGCCCTGGCGCTGCTTGTGCTTGGAGTTTTCGCAGATCACCCGCACCACGCCGTGGCGGCGGATGACCTTGCACTTGTCGCAAATCTTCTTGACCGATGCCCGTACCTTCATAACAGTTCTCAGTTCCCGTTCAGTTCTGCTCAGTTCTCGCTGAGATTGCCTAAACCTACCTACGTCGCTACTTGTAGCGATACACAATGCGTCCGCGGGTCAGATCGTAAGGCGACAACTCCACGGCCACGCGATCGCCAGGAAGAATACGAATGAAGTTCTTGCGCATTTTGCCGGAGACGTGCGCCAGCACTTCATGATTGTTCTCCAGCTTCACCTTGAACATCGCATTGGGCAGCGGCTCGACCACCACTGCCATGACTTCAATCGCGTCTTCCTTACTCATGCGCTCCTTATGTTCGTGACCAGTGCCAGCTCATCTTGATCTCCCGCCTCGTTGCAGCCACTGCACGAACCTAGCCGCTACTCGGTCAGGATCACCGGCCCATTCTCTGGTGACGGCCACGCAATGCTCGAAGTGCGCGCTGGAGCTTCCGTCTTCGGTCACCGCCGTCCACTTATCGTCCAGCACCCGAACTCCGGGGCCGCCGGCATTCACCATGGGCTCGATGGCCAGCACCATGCCTTCGCGCAGCTTGGGCCCATGCCCGGGCGTGCCGTAGTTGGGAACCTGCGGGTCCTCGTGCAGCCGGGTGCCGATTCCGTGTCCCACAAACTCGCGGACCACGCTGAAGCCGTTGGCCTCGACAAATTTCTGCACCGCCGCGCCAACATCGCCAACCGTATTGCCCACCCGCGCGGCCTCAATGCCCCGGTACAGCGACTGCTCGGTCACATCCAGCAGCTTCTGCAACTCCGGCGTGAATCCGTCGCCCACCGGCACGGTGATCGCCGCATCGCCGTAGTAGCCGTCGAGCACCACGCCGCAGTCGATGGAGACGATATCGCCCGGCTTTCAGCATCCGCTGCCTCCGACGGGATGCCATGCACGATCTCCTGGTTCATCGAGGTGCACAGCACGCAGGGATAATCGTAATATCCCTTGAAAGCCGGCTTGGCCCCGGCTTCCCGAATCTTCCTCTCGGCGGCCCGCTCCAAATCCATGGTGGAGAGGCCGGGGGCCACCAGTTCTTTAGCGTCGTCCAGAACCTGGCGAACGATGCTGCCCGCTGCGGCGCATCTTTTCGAGTTCGCCTGGAGACTTACAAACGATTGCCATTCTCGATTGCTTTCAAACGCCTCCGCCATCACCTCTTCCGCCGGCTGATCGCCGTTCACTTCCAGCAGCCGGCCGCGGTGCGCGATAATAGTCCACCAACGGAAGCGTCTGCCGTTCATAGGCCTTCAGGCGCTCGGCGATAACGTCTTCGCGATCGTCGCGGCGCGTCACCAGAGACGGCGCCATCAACATCGCAGATACCCTGCGACGCGAGGTGGCTGAAGGTAGACGTTATAGATCCGCCCGCAGGTGGGACACGAACGACGCCCGGTAAGCCTTTGCCGAAGAGAATTATACTCCACTGTGAGCTGAATCACAACCGGCGCCGCGCAGCCTGCCGCTCTCTCGCCATCCAGACACTTGCTCTTCCAAGTGCCGTCCAGCCACTCGGCCTGAGAGCACCGTCCGCGGAAACCCATCCAGAATGCAGCCGCGCGACGCAATCCTGCCTGGCTCAGCCGGTCGGCGACCATGCCGCAGACCAGCTCGTCGGGAACCAGCTCGCCGCGTCTCCATGACCTGCTTGGCCTGGCGACCCAGCTCGGTCCCGGAACTAACGTTTTGCCGTAGCAGATCTCCGGTGGAGAGATGCGGAACGCCCAGCACCTGGGCGATCCGTTTGGCCTGTGTTCCCTTACCGGAACCGGGAGCACCCAGCAGAATGATCGCCCCTACCGTCTTTGTACCTCTGCTCTTGGCCGTGACCGCAGTCTGTGTGTCCATTTCCCTCTCTGAGCCAGCTTTCTCACCCGGTAGCGCGCGATACGGCGATTACCAGGTCCGGCGGCCGCGGATTCGGCCGCTGCGCGGAGTAAAGCCCTCGTAATGCCGCATGATCAACTGCGATTCAATCTGGTTGACGGTATCCATGGCCACGCCGACCACGATCAGCAGCGAAGTCCCGCCAAAGTAAAAGTTCACGCCCAAGCCATTGGTCAGCCAGGAGGGCAGGTGGTCGAAAAAGGATCCGCCCAGCCAGACAGGCAAATGATTGAGGTGAATGCCGGCAATCATCCACTCCGGAATCAGCGAGATGATGATCAGATACATAGCTCCGACCAGGGTGATGCGGGTCAGAATCTCGTTGATGTGATCGCTGGTCCGTTTGCCGGGCCGGATTCCCGGGATGAATCCGCCGTACTTCCGCATGTCGTCGGCTACCTGCACAGGGTTGAAGACGATCGACACGTAGAAGTAAGCGAAGAAGATGATCCCGAGGGCATAGAGCAGCGTATAAAGCGGCTCGCCCCAGTTGAACTGCTGGATCAGGTTGTCCAGGTGAGGACTCTTGCCCTTGATGGCGAAGCCGAGCGTCTGCGGCAGGGTCAGCACGGAAGAGGCGAAGATAACCGGCATGACGCCGCCGGAGTTGACTCGCAGCGGCAGATGGGTGGATTGGCCGCCCATCACCTTGCGTCCAACCACGCGCTTGGCATACTGCACCGGGATGCGGCGCTCGCTGCGCTCCACGAAGACGATGAAGGCCACGACGGCGATCATTACCGCAATCAGGAGCAGAAGCGCCGGCACGGTAAAGGCGCCCCAGGCGGCGTTCTTCACCTTCTCTACGAGATCGGCGACGGCTCGCGGAAGGCCTACGACAATGCCGACGAAGATCAGCAGCGACATGCCATTGCCGATGCCGCGCTCGGTAATCTGCTCGCCCAGCCACATGATGAACGCCGACCCCGTGGTCAGCGTCAGCATGGTCATCAGAACGAAACCGATGCCGGGACTCAGAACCAGCCGCTCGCCGCCCATTCCGCTGGAGCGCTGCAGCATCATGGCAATGCCGAGCGACTGCACGGCGCTGAGAATCACCGTCAGGTAGCGGGTCCACTGGGTGATCTTCTTGCGGCCGAGTTCGCCTTCCTTCTGCAGCCGGGCCAGCGGCTCGTAGACCACGGTCAGCAACTGCAGGATGATGGAGGCGGTGATGTACGGCATGATGCCGAGGGCGAAGATGGTCAGCCGGCGCAGGTTTCCGCCGCTGAACAGATCGACAAACCCGAGCATGGATCCGCTCTGCGTCTCAAACAGCCGCTGCAGGGCGGCGGTGTCGATGCCGGGAGTGGGAAAGTGAGCCCCGACGCGATAGACCGCCAGCAGAGCCAGCGTGAAAAGCACACGCTTGCGCAGGTCCGGAATGCGGAAGATGTTCGCCAGCTTTTCGAACATAATGAAAAACCTCTTCTCCGCCCCGATAAACGCCTCTCACGCCTACCGTGACGGGGTGTGACTCTCGGCAGCCCCGGGGTTCAACCCCGGAGCGCGGGAGCTCAGGCGATTGCTTCGGCCTTGCCGCCGGCGTTGGTGATCTTCTGCCGCGCCGATTCGGAAAACTTGTGGGCGCGAACCGTCAAAGGCTTGGTCAGCTCGCCCACGCCAAGAACTTTCACCATGCCGTTCTTGTGCTTCAGGATACCGCGCTGGAAGAGGATTTCGGGGGTTATTTCGCCCGCTTCCAGCTCTGCCAGCCGGCTCAGATTCACCACCGTATATTCCTTCTTGAAGATGTTGGTGAATCCGCGCTTGGGCAGGCGGCGATGCAGCGGCATCTGGCCGCCTTCAAAGCCGCGCATAAAGCTGACACCGCTGCGCGAGCCCTGGCCCTTGTGGCCACGGGTCGAGGTCTTGCCCATGCCCGAGCCCATGCCGCGGCCCACACGTTTGCGCTTCTCGGAAGAACCCTTCGGTGCACGAATATTCGACAGATTCATATCTTTGTCCCGTCACCGCGGCCGTACCGCGGAGGAAATAGCCCACCTCACCCAACAGCAGGTGAGACGTTGGGCACCCTAGCTGCCCTCGACGATTTCGACCAGATGCGGCACCTTGGCCACCATGCCGCGGATCGAGAGTGTGTCTTCGCGCTCGATCACCTGGTAGAGCCGGGTGAAGCCCAGCCCGCGGATCACCAGTCTGTGCTTCTCCGGCGTGCTGTTCGCCGAGCGCACCCATTTCAGCTGGATCTTGGTTCCGGCGGGCGCCTGCTTCTTGGGCGTCTTATTGCGTTTGCGCGCCATGTCACAGCTCCTGGGCGGACTTGCCGCGATTGCTCGCCACCTCGTTGCGGTCGCGCAGTTTGCGCAAGGCATCGAAGGTGGCCTTCACCACGTTGTGGGGGTTCGTCGTGCCGATCGACTTGGTAAGCACGTTCTGCACCCCGGCCGAGGTCATGACCGCACGCACCGCGCCCCCGGCGATTACGCCGGTACCTTCCGGGGCCGGCTTGAGCAGCACCATGCCGGAACCGAAGCGGCCAAGCGAGACGTGCGGAATCGAGGTCCGCGACAGATTCACCTTGATCAGGTTCTTCTTGGCCGCCTCGATCCCCTTACGGATCGCCTGCGGAACTTCCTTCGCCTTGCCGGAACCGTAGCCAACCACAGCGGAAGCCGGATCGCCCACCACCACCAGCGCCGCGAACGACATGTTCTTGCCGCCCTTGACGACCTTGGTGACGCGGTTGATGCTGACCACCTGGTCCTTCAGGTTGAACTGCCCGGCATCGAGTATCTTTTTAACGATTGCCATTCCTGTCTCCACCCCCACGCATGCCATTCGTCGCCGCCAGGGGAATTGCCTTGCCGTTCCCGGCCACTCGCCGGGCCGGACTAAAACTCGAGGCCGGCTTCCCGGGCTGCGTCGGCCAGGGCCTTGACGCGCCCATGATAAAGATATCCGCCGCGGTCGAAGACCACCTGCTTGACGCCGTTGCTCTTGGCGCGCTCGGCGATGGTCTTGCCCACCTGCTTGGCCGCCGCGATGTTACCGCCGCTGACGTGCTTCTTGCCGTCAGCCGCTTTGCCCAGTTCCAGAGAACTGGCGTTGACCAGCGTCACTCCCTTGGCGTCGTCGATCAACTGGGCGTAAATGTGGCCCACCGAGCGGTAGACATTCAGCCGCGGGCGCTCAGCCGTCCCCTGCAGCTTCTTGCGAATGCGGTCGTGAATCCTTTGCCGTGTCTCGTTCTTCGAAGTCTTTGAAAGCATCGTCTCTGTCCTTCTCTGTCCCGGGGTTCTGAACCGGGGAGAGGACGGCCGCCATTTCCAGTGGCCACTCCTCCCGTTCTACAACAGATCCTTCGACTCGCTCGCCTTCGGCGGGCTCGCTCAGGATGACGCCCGGCGGGCTCAGACGCCCGCCAAACGGCGTCACTTCGCGCCGGTCTTACCGACCTTCTTCTTCAGCCGCTCGCCGACGTAGCGCACGCCCTTCTGCTTGTAGGGATCGGGCGGACGCAGCGAGCGCATCTCGGCCGCCACCTGCCCGACCTTCTGCCGGTCGATTCCGCTGATGGTGAGCCGCGTCTGCTTGGGATCGATCGCCGCCTCGATGCCCGTGGGCAGCGGGTATTCGATCGGGTGCGAATAGCCCAAGGTGAATACGACCATGCCCTTGCCCTTGAGTTCGGCACGGTAGCCGATGCCCACAATCTCCATCTCTCGGGTCCACCCGTCGGTAACGCCGTGCACGGCGTTGTTCACCAGGGCACGGACCAACCCATGCACCGCGCGCCGGGATTCATCCTGGCGGGTCACCACAATGTGGCCGTCCTGCTGGGCCAGGGCGACTCCCGCCGGCAGGTGATTGGTCACGGAGCCCTTCGGGCCCTTGACGGTAACCGTCTGCTCCTGGACGCTAAAGCTGACGCCCTTAGGCAGCGCAATCGGCTTTTTCCCAATTCTCGACATTGTCTGTTCTCCACACCGGAACCGCCGTCCGCCGGCTAAAGCCATTTGGCATTGCCACGCTGGACCGCGCTGGCTCCGGGCTTCCGGCCCTCATCACATGAATTCGGGCTCGTCTGCTCGCCTCGCCTTCGCGCCGAAGCCCTTGCGGGCTCCCCCGATAGCGAAGCTGTTGTTAAGTCCGCGCACTACAGGCTCTAGTAGACCTCGCAGAGGATCTCTCCGCCGAGACCTTCCTTGCGCGCCTGCCGGCCGGTCATCACGCCCTTCGGGGTGGTGAGGATGTTGATCCCCAGGCCGCCCAGCACGCGCGGAATGTCCGTATGCCCGACATAGACACGGCATCCGGGACGCGACACCCGCGCCAAGTTCGAGATGGCGGCCGCGTTGTCGCTGCCATACTTGAGGTAGACGCGCAGGATCTTCTTGCCGTTCTCTTCCGTGCTCTTGAAGTTCGCGATGTAGCCCTCTTCCTTCAGAATGCGCGCGATCTCCAGCTTGAGCTTGGAGGCCGGCACGTCGACCTTCTGATGGCGAGCCTTGATGCCATTGCGAATCCGTGTCAGGAAATCTGCCACCGGATCGGTGAAACTCATCGTATGCTTCTCCTGATCATCGTCGCCCGTTCTCTTTCTCGCCTGTGCTGGCACCGGCGATTGGACCGCCTCCCACTGCGGCGGCGTGTCCGTGAAAGAACCTGCGGCGACGTACTTGGCTCAAGCTTCCCAGCCCCGTCCATGTTTTCCGCCAGACGCCGTTGCCTCTGCCGGACTAACCTTGACGGGCGCCGGAGCTAACCGAGTGCTTGAACCTCCGCCAGCCTCTCGCCACCGAACCGCGCCGAGCGCGGCCCGTCCGAGGGTGCCCGTGATACCCACTTCTTCACTACCAGGACGACTTCGCAACCCCTGGAATCTCTCCCCGCAAGGCCAGCCCGCGGAAGCACAAGCGGCAAATGCCGAACTTGCGCAGGTAAGCCCGCGGACGACCGCACAGCTTGCAGCGGTTGTGCTGGCGCGTCCTGAATATCTTGCCCGAGCCCTTACATGGGGAGCACTTTTTTCCTTCTGCGTCTCCCTTACCACGGCAGGTTGGGCATCGCTTTCCAGTCTTTCGTTCATCCTTAACTCGCTTTGCGGTGGTTGCCATTTATCTCCTTCTTCTCACGCCACCCTTACTGCGTGCGGAACGGCATGCCCATGTGGCGCAGCAGTGCCCGCGCTTCGTCATCGGAATTGGCCGTGGTGACGATGGTGATGTTCATGCCCTTCAGCTTCTCGACCTTCGAGTAGTCGATCTCCGGGAAGATCAACTGATCGCGGACGCCCAGCGTGTAATTGCCGCGCCCGTCAAACGACTTGGTGGAAACGCCGCGGAAGTCGCGCACGCGCGGCAGGGCGACGTTCATCAGCCGGTCCAGGAACTCGTACATGCGATCGCCGCGCAGGGTCACCATCGCGCCGATGGCATTGCCCTCGCGCACCTTGAAGGCGGCAATCGACTTCTTGGCTTTGGTCACGACCGGCTTCTGCCCGGTGATCTGCGCCAGCTCGGCCACCGCCGGATCCAGAACCTTGGGATTCTGCGTGGCCTCGCCCACCCCCATGTTGACCACCACCTTTTCCAGCCGGGGGGCGGCCATGGGGTTTTCCAGGTTGAGCTCTTTCATCAGCGCCGGACGTACCTGCTCGACGTAGCGCTTGCGCAGCCGCGCCGTCGCCGGATTATTCAGCTTGGGGCGCGATGGCCCCTGCTGTTCTGCCGGCTCCGCCGCCTGCTTGCCGCCCTTCTTGCCCTGCGGCTGACCGGCCGGCTTCCCTCCGCCTTTGGGCGCCGCCTGCTTCGGCTTATCCGGTTTCTCTTCCTTCGCCATTCGTTCCTTCACTCTCTCTCACGGTTTCCGCTGTGACGGGTTCGTGAGGTGCTCAGTTTTGTTCAAGCCGGATCCTTCGACTCGCGCTTCGCGCTCGCTCAGGATGACCGCCCGGGCTCCCGCTTCGCTCACGCCCCGGACTACGCGGTCACTTCTCCAGCGTATTGCCGCAGCTCTTGCAGACGCGCGCTTTGCGGTCGCCGCGAACCTCGTGACCGATGCGCGCCGGCCGGTTGCAACTGCCGCACATCAGCATGACGTTGCTGATGGCGATCGGGCTTTCCTGCTCGGCGATGCCGCCCTTGACCTTGGGATTGCGCTTGCTGCTCATGGTCTTCTTGACCACCATGACGTGCTCGACCAGAAGCTTGTTCTTGTCGATGAGCACGCGAAGCACCCGTCCCGTCTTTCCCTTGTCCCGGCCGGCGATGACCTTGACGGTATCGTTTCGCCGGATATCGAGTGTTGCTGCCATTGTTCTTCCTCTCACTGCTTCCGATCTTCAATGCCGCCGTAGCGGCAGTTGCGCTTTGCTGGGGTAATCACAGCACTTCCGGCGCCAGGGAAACGATCTTCAAGAACCGCTTCTCGCGCAGCTCGCGGGCAACCGGTCCGAAGACGCGCGTACCTACCGGCTCGCCGGTGGCGTCGATCAACACGGCGGCATTCTGGTCGAAGCGGATGTAGGTACCGTCCTTGCGCCGATGTTCCTTGCGCGTGCGCACGATGACACACTTGACCACCGTTCCCTTTTTCACCTGGCCGTCGGGGGAAGCTTCCTTGACGGCGGCGGTCACGATGTCGCCCAGCCCGGCGTTTAGTCCAGTTGAGCCTCCGAGGGGCAGAATCATTTGCAGCTTGCGCGCGCCGGAGTTGTCGGCCACCTCAAGCATCGATCTCATCATCACTGCCATGGTTCCATCTCCTCTATGAACCGCACTCTCATCGCCCCGCTGCGGCTAAGTTTGCATCCAGCGCTGAAGCGCTGGGCTGACGAACATCGCCGCTACGCGGCTGGCGCCTCTCGCGATTCAAAAAGCCGGATCGCCGCTTAGGCCCCCGCTGTCTCCTCTTTGCCTTCAGCCATCACCAGCTTGGCCCGCCGCACGATCTCCTTCAACTGCCAGCGCTTCAGCTTGGAGAGCGGGCGGGTCTCCTCGATGCGCACGAAATCGCCGACGTGCGCCTGACCCTGTTCGTCGTGGGCATAAAACTTCTTGGAGCGCGCCACTACGCGGCGATACAGCGGGTGCGCTTTCTGGCGCTTGACTTCGACCACGATGGTCTTGGCCATCTTGGTCGAGACCACCTGGCCGATCAGGTTCTTGCGGCCGGAGCCGGTTTTGGTTTGTGTCGTTTCGGGCATGTTTACTTCTTCTCCGTTCCGCTGTTGGCTGCCGCCAGCTGTTTCTCGCGCTTGATGGTCTTGACGCGCGCGATATCCTTGCGCAGTCCGCGGATCTTTTTCAGGCTCTCGCTCTGCCCCATCTTCAACTGGAACTTCAGCCGGAAGAGCTGATCGCCAAGCTCTTTCTCCTGGTGCCGGAGCTCGTCGTCGGTCAAATTGCGAATCTTTTCCGCATCCATGTTTATTTCTCTCTTATCCTCGTCGGGCCCACGGGCCACGCATCGGGGTCCCCGGTAAGCGCCGCTTTTGCGCTTACTGGGGTGGCTAGTGGACCGTCGGGCGCATCACGAACTTGGTGCGCAGCGGGAGCTTGTGCGAAGCCAGACGCATGGCTTCCTGCGCCTCGGTCGGGGTCACACCCTCCATCTCAAACAGAATCTTGCCGGGACGAACCACCGCCACCCAGTGATCGGGCGCCCCTTTGCCTTTACCCATGCGGGTTTCGGCCGGCTTCTTGGTCACCGGCTTGTCGGGAAACAGCCGGATCCAGATCTTTCCCCCGCGCTTGACGAAGCGGGTCATGGCCACGCGGCTGGCCTCAATCTGGCGGTCGGTGATCCAGCCCGGCTCCAGCACCTTCAGGCCGTAATCGCCGAACGACAGCGTCGGAGCCGCGCCAGGCCTTGCCGGCCATACGCCCGCGCTGCTGCTTGCGAAACTTGACTTTCTTCGGCATCAACATAGCTAGTTCCCAGTTCTCGGTTCCCGGTTCTCAGGACTCGGGTTTCAAAGTTTCAGGGTTTCAACGTTTCGCGGCTTTCAAAGCTTGCCTCCCGGCTCCTGCAACTTTGAAACTCTGAAACCTTGAAACCTTTCTCCGTTAGTAAGCTCCCTGCGCGTTCTGCGCGTCGCGCCGCTTCTGGGTCAGGATTTCGCCCTTGTAGACCCAGCACTTCACGCCGATGACGCCGTAGGTCGTCTTGGCCTCGGCGAAACCGAAATCGATGTCGGCGCGCAGGGTGTGCAGCGGCAGCCGCCCCTGCAGGTACCACTCGGAGCGCGCGATCTCGTTGCCGTTCAGCCGGCCGCTGACGCGCACCTTGATGCCCTTGCAGCCGAAGCGCAGCGCCGAGTCCACCGCCTTGCGCATGGCGCGGCGGAAGCCGACTCGCTTCTCCAACTGCAGCGCGATCGATTCGGCCACCAGTTGCGCAGTCCAGTTCCGGCTTGTGCACTTCCTGGATGTCTACGTAGACCTCGCGATTGGTGCGCTTCTGTATCTCCTGCTTGAGCTTGTCGATCTCGGTTCCCTTGCGGCCGATGATGATGCCCGGACGCGCCGTGCGGATGATCATCCGCAGCTTGTTGCCCGGACGCTCAATCTCGATCGAGCTGACGCCGGCCGATTTGAGCTTCTCTTTCAGCTCATTCTTCAGCTTGACGTCTTCGATCAACAGCTTGTCGAAATCACGCTCCACGAACCAGCGCGACTTCCACGGCTTGGTGTAGCCGAGACGAAATCCGTATGGATGGACTTTCTGTCCCATATTCGCTTCTCCAAATCTTTCTGCTGCTTGCCGCTGAGCGACTCTGCGGCAGCAGGATCACTTCTTCTTCGTAGTCTTCTTGGCCGGTGCCTTCTTGGCCGCCGCCTTCTTGGCGGGCGCCTTCTTCATCAGCGGCTTGCGGGCCGCTTTCTTGGCCGGCGCCGCCGCCGTTTCCCCGCCACGCCAGCCTTACCCGCCGCCTGCGGCTTCTCCGCCACGCGCAATCTCCAGGTGCGCCATGCGCCGCTGATAGCGATAGGCGCGTCCCATCGGCGCCGGACGGATGCGCTTCATGCGCGGGCCTTCATTGGCCACCGCGCGCTTAACGTACAGGCGGTCGACATCGACGTCGACGCCCTTCTCCTGCGCTGACGTAGTTGGCGTTCTCCAGCGCCGAGCGCAGCAGCTTGTGCACCAGCGGCGCCATGCCCTTCTTGGTGAACGCCAGCGTGTTGAGCGCCTGCTCCACCCGCCGGCCCTTGATCAGGTCCAGCACCAGGCGCGCCTTCTGCGGCGAAACCCGCATGTACTTCGGCTGTCGCAGTGAATTCCATGTCTCGTTCCCTTTCCATCTTCGCCGCGGCTCTGTCGGCGAATTCAGCCTGCCCGCCCGCTTTGCTCAGGCAGCCGTTCACGCTCAGCGCGCCGGCTTGGCCGCGGTCTCGGCCGCCGCCTTCACCGAGTGTCCCTTGAAGCGTGCGGGTAAAGCTGAACTCGCCCAGCTTGTGGCCCACCATGTTCTCGGTGACGTACACCGGGATGAACTTCTTGCCGTTGTGCACGGCCAGCGTGTGTCCCACCATCTCCGGGATGATGGTCGAACGGCGCGACCAGGTGCGCAGCACCTTCTTTTCGTTGCGCGCGTTCATGTCTTCGACCTTGGCATCAGGTGCGAGTCGATAAACGGACCCTTTTTGGTTGAACGTGCCATGGATGAATTCTCAGTTCTCGTTCCATCCTTCGACTCGCCCGCTTGGCGGGCCCGCCCAGGATGATTCAGCGGATCAAAAGCCCGCTATTTCTTTCTCCGGCTCACGATGAACTTATCGGTCCGCTTGTTATTGCGCGTCTTGTAGCCGCGCGTCGGCTGGCCCCAAGGGGTCACCGGATGACGGCCGCCGCTGGTCTTGCCCTCGCCGCCGCCGTGCGGATGGTCGACCGGGTTCATCACCACGCCGCGGTTGACCGGACGGCGTCCCAGCCAGCGCGTGCGCCCGGCCTTGCCGATGGAGATATTCTCGTGATCGGGATTGCCCACCTGGCCGACGGTCGCCATGCAGTCGACCAGCACCCGCCGGGTCTCGCCCGAGGGCAGCTTGAGCAGCGCGTAGTCGCCTTCCTTGGCGACCAGTTGCGCCTGCGCGCCGGCCGAACGCGCCATCTGCGCGCCCTTGCCCGGCTTCAGCTCGATGTTGTGCACCATCGTGCCGGGCGGAATGTTGCGCAGCGGCAGGGCATTGCCCACCAGGATGTCGGCCTCGGGTCCGCTGACCACCTTGGCGCCCACCTTCAATCCGGCCGGATGCAGGATGTAACGCTTCTCGCCGTCGGCATAGTTCAGCAGCGCAATGCGCGCCGAGCGGTTGGGGTCGTACTCGATGGACGCCACCGTGGCCGGAATCCCCGGCTTGTCGCGCTTGAAGTCGATGATGCGCAGCTTGCGCTTGTGGCCGCCGCCGCGATGCCAGATGGTCAGATCGCCAGGTTGCGGCGTCCGCCGGTGCTGTTCTTCGGCTCGGTCAGCGGCTTGTGCGGCCGGTTGGTCGTCAGATCGTCGTTGACCAGCGTCGTTTGAAAACGCCGCGTCGGGGTAACCGGTCTGTATGTCTTGATTGCCATAACTGTTCTCTTCTTCTCGGCGGGCCGTTCCCGCCTTCCGCTGAATCCACCCTAACCGTAAAAACTGCGGCGCTGCGGCGGGGGCACCTCAGCAAGTACTCGCGCTAAACGTTCTCGGCGTACTCGGGCATCTTCTCGCCCGCCTTCAGCCGCACATAAGCCTTCTTCCAGTCCGGACGGTAGCCGGTGAACTTGCCTCGCCGGCGTTCCTTGCCCGCGAAGTTGGCCGTGCGCACCGCGTCGACTTTCACCTTGAAGATCGTCTGCACCGCCTCCTTGATCTGCGTCTTGGTGGCGCCATTGGCCACTTCGAAGACCAGCGTCTGCTCGGTCTCCTTCACGCCCAGGCCCTTTTCGGTAATGACCGGACGGCGGATGATCTGATACGCGGACTTTGCCATCACGCCACCTCCGTTTTTCTCGCGCGCTTCGGCATGGAGGCCTTGAGCGACTGTTGCAGCTTCTCCAGCGCCGGGCGGGAGAAGATGGCACGCTCGTAGCGCAGCAGGTGATACGGGTGCACCTCGGGGCCGTACAGCATCTCAACCCCGGCCAGATTGCGCGCACTCAACTCCAGGTTGACGTTCTCGTGGTTGCCGGCTTCGACCAGCAGCGGCGGTCTTCTCGACCTTCAGCGCCTTGAGCGTCTCGCGCATCGCCTTGCTCTTGACCTCCTTGAGATCAAAAGCTTCAACGACCGTCAGCTTGCCCTCGGCCGCCTTGGCCGCCAGCGCCGAACGCAGCGCCCCCAACAGCTTCTTGCGCGGGAACTGATAGTCGTAAGAGCGCGGCTGCGGCCCGTGAATGGTGCCGCCGTGCCGCCACAGACGGCGAGCGGATGGAGCCCACGCGGGCGCGCCCGGTGCCCTTCTGCCGCCACAGCTTCTTGCCCGAACCGGAAACCAGCTTGCGGTTCTTGGTGGCATGAGTGCCAGCCCTCAATCCGGCGCGGTAGTGTTTCACCGCTTCCCAGAGCAGGTCCTCGTTGACGGCGCCGAAAACTTCGTCGGCCAGCTCGAGGGTGCCTACCTTGCTCGCCCGCCAGATCTAAAACATCAATGGTTGCCATAACATTTTCTCTTCCAACTGCGGGGCGCCTTATATCTCCTGCGCTCGCCGCTTGTGGTGCCCCACGTTCGCCTTCTTTTGGCTATCGTGGGGTAGTTTCTTCTTCAACCAAAACCATCAGATCCTTCGACTCGCCGCTCTCGCGGCTACCACCGATCCTTCGACTCGCCGCTTCGCGGCTCGCTCAGGATGACCGCCCGGGACTCTCGCTTCGCTCACGCCCCGGACTGCGCGGTCACTTCTTCTTGGCTGCCTGGCGCTTGGAGGCCTTCAACGGATCGACCGTGCCGGCGCCGGCGAAACCGCGACGCTCTCTGGGCGGCTTCTTCGCCTTGGTAATCACCACGTATCCGTCCCTGGGACCCGGAACCGCGCCTTCGACCACCAGCAGGTTCTCTTCCTTGTCGACTCCGAGCACCCGCAGGTTGCGCACCGTAACCGTCTCGTGTCCCATGTGACCGGACATGCGCGTTCCTTTAAAGACGCGCGACGGATAAGAGATCCGCCGATCGAGCCCTGTACCTGGAACATGTGTCCGTGCGATGCCGGGCCGCCGCCGAAATGGTGGCGCCGCACTACGCCCGCGAATCCGCGGCCTTTGCTGGTGCCGGCAATGTCGACAAACTTTTCGCCCTCGAACAACTCGACCAGTACCTTGTCGCCGACCTTGAGTCCGTCGGCCGCCGCCTCCTCGCCCGCTTTAGGCTGGTTGGCACCGTCCACCACGACCGCCATCTCGCGCACGAACTTGACCGGAGGCAGGTTGTGCTTCTCCAAATGACCCTTCATCGCCTTGGTCAGCCGCGAATCCTTGACGAACTCGATGAGCCCGATCTGGGCCGCTTCGTAGCCGTCGCGGGTAGCTGTCTTCAACTGCGTGACGACGCAGGGACCGGCCTTCAGCACGGTCACCGGACGAACGTCGCCCTTGCTGTCGAACAACTGGGTCATTCCGACTTTTCTTCCCAAAATCCCGTTTACTGGCATTTGCCTCTCTCCTCATCATGCCGGCGTAACTGCCGCGGGCACTGTAGGTGTCGGCTCTTGCCGGGCGTCTGAGCCCGGCGCCGACATCCTGAGCGAAGCGAAGGATCCCTTCGCTTGCCCAGCAAGTTGCTATTTATGTTCTTTCCCGTACGCCTTGATCTCGACGTCGACTCCGGCCGGCAGATCGAGCTTCATCAGCGCGTCCACCGTCTGCTGCGTCGGCTCCAGAATGTCGAGCAGGCGCTTATGCGTGCGAATCTCGAACTGCTCGCGCGACTTCTTGTCCACGTGCGGGGAGCGCAGCACGGTGTACTTGTTCTTCACCGTCGGCAGCGGAATCGGTCCGGCAATCTGAGCGCCGGTGCGGCGCGCCGTCTCGACGATTTCGCCCGTGGACTGGTCGAGAACGCGGTAGTCGTAAGCTTTCAGCCGGATCCGAATTCGTTCTTTACCAATCACAGTGGTCTCTCTCGCAAAGATCGTTTGCCTGAGGGCTCGGCATCACACCGCCTGCCTTCGCCAGACCCGGCGTTCGATCCGACGCCTGTCCGTCTTTCCTCAGCCGGCCTCTCGCCGGATTGTTTGCTGCATGGGCGGAGAGTCATTCCCCGCCCCAATAAACTGAGCTACTTCTCAGTGATCTCGGTGATGGTGCCGGCGCCGACCGTGCGGCCGCCTTCGCGGATGGCGAACCGCAACCCCTTCTCCATCGCCACCGGCGTGATCAGCTCGATATCCAGCGTCACGTTGTCGCCCGGCATCACCATCTCCGTCCCAGCCGGCAGGTCGCCACTCCCGTCACGTCCGTCGTGCGGAAGTAGAACTGCGGCCGATAGCCCTTGAAGAACGGCGTGTGCCGCCCGCCTTCTTCCTTCGACAGCACGTACACTTCGCCCTTGAACTTGGTGTGCGGCGTAATCGATCCCGGCTTCGCCAGCACCATCCCGCGCTCCACGTCTTCCTTCGCCGTGCCGCGCAGCAGCAGGCCGGCGTTGTCGCCCGCCATGCCCTCGTCCAGCTGCTTCTTGAACATCTCCACGCCCGTCACCACCGTCTTGCGCGTCTCGCGGAAGCCGACGATCTCAACGTCCTCGCCTACCTTCACCTTGCCGCGCTCGATGCGCCCGGTTACCACCGTGCCGCGCCCCTGGATCGAGAAGATATCTTCGATCGGCATCAGGAACGGCTTGTCAATCGAGCGCGCCGGCAGCGGTACGTATCTTGTCCACCGCCTCCATCAGCTCGTCGATCTTCGCTTCCCATGCCGCCTCGCCGTTCAGCGCACCCAAGGCGCTGCCGCGTACCACCGGCAGCTCGTCGCCCGGAAAACCGTAGCCCTTCAGCAGCTCCCGAACTTCCAGCTCCACCAGGTCCAACAGCTCCGGATCGTCCACCGCATCGCACTTGTTCAAAAACACCACCACGTAGGGCACACCCACCTGGCGCGCCAGCAGCACGTGCTCCTTGGTCTGCGGCATCGGACCGTCAGTGGCCGCTACCACCAGAATCGCGCCGTCCATCTGCGCCGCCCCGGTGATCATGTTCTTGATGTAGTCGGCGTGGCCGGGACAATCCACGTGCGCGTAGTGCCGGTTGGCCGTCTCGTACTCCACGTGCGCCGTGGCAATCGTGATGCCGCGCTCGCGCTCTTCCGGCGCATTGTCGATCGAGTCGAACGAGCGGAACACGATCTTCGGGTTGTGCTTCTGCAAGACCTTGGTGATCGCCGCCGTCAACGTCGTCTTGCCATGGTCGATGTGCCCGATCGTCCCAACGTTCACGTGCGGCTTGCTGCGATCAAATTTCTCTTTCGCCATAATTTCCTCTACAGTTCACCGAATTGCTAGCGGTGAGCGCCTAAATTATTTGCCCTGCAGACTTCTATCTCGTCGTCACCCTGCCCTGCACCTTGGCCACGATCTCCTCGGCCACTGAGCGCGGCGCCTCTTCGTAGCGGGCGAAGTGCATGGAAAACGTCGCGCGGCCCTGGGTATTCGAGCGCATGTTGGTGGCATAGCCGAACATCTCGGCCAGCGGCACCATCGCCTTGATCACCTCGCGAACCGGCGCGATGCTCCATGCCCTCGATGCGGCCGCGGCGGCTGTTCAGGTCGCCGATGATCGTGCCCATGTACTCCTCCGGCACCACCACTTCGACCGACATCACCGGCTCCAGCAGCACCGGGCTGGCCTTGCGGGCGGCTTCCTTGAAGGCCATCGAACCGGCGATCTTGAAGGCCATTTCGTTGGAATCGACTTCGTGATAGCTGCCGTCGTAGAGCGACGGCCTTGATATCGACCATGGGATAGCCGGCCAGAACG
The DNA here is from genome assembly GCA_963791145.1 of uncultured Acidobacteriota bacterium. Classification (GTDB taxonomy): domain Bacteria; phylum Acidobacteriota; class Terriglobia; order Terriglobales; family Acidobacteriaceae; genus CAWBRT01. The sequence goes on from CAWBRT010000011.1 coordinate 606,866, forward strand.
CCGCCTTCCATGGCTTCCTGCATGCCCGGCTTCGACCGGCTTGATGTATTCCTTGGGAACCGAGCCGCCCACCACTTCGTTTTCGAACTCGAAGCCCTTGCCGGGCTCGTTGGGCTCGATGCGAATCTTGACGTGGCCGTACTGGCCGCTGCCGCCGGTCTGCCGGATGTACTTGCCTTCGGCCTCCGACTTCTTGCGGATGGTTTCGCGATAGGCGACCTGCGGCTTGCCGACGTTGGCCTCGCACGTTGAACTCGCGCATCATGCGGTCGACGATGATTTCCAGGTGCAGCTCGCCCATGCCGCTGATGATGGTCTGCCCGCTCTCCTGGTCGGTGTGGACGCGGAAGGTGGGGTCTTCCTGCGCCAGCTTGCTGAGCGCGATCGCCCATCTTCTCCTGGTCGCTCTTGGTCTTCGGCTCGACCGCGACGGAAATCACCGGCTCGGGGAACTCGATGGACTCGAGCACGATGGGGTGCTTCTCGTCGCAGATGGTGTCGCCGGTGGTGACGTTCTTCAGGCCGACGCAGGCGCAGATGTCGCCGGCCAGAACTTCAGTAATCTCCTCGCGCTTGTTGGCGTGCATCCGCAGCAGGCGGCCGATGCGCTCGCCTCTCTGCTTGTGCGCGTTATAAACGGTGTCTCCGCTCTGCAGCTCGCCGGAATAAACGCGGATGAAGGCCAACTGGCCGACGAAGGGGTCGGTCATGATCTTGAAGACCAGGGCCGCGAACGGGCTCGTCTATCGGCGGGCTTGCGAATCTCTTCCTTGCCGGTGTCCGGGTTCTTGCCCTTGACCGGAGGAATATCCAGCGGCGAGGGCAGGTAGATCGACCACCGCGTCCAGCAGCGGCTGCACGCCCTTATTCTTGAAGGCCGTGCCGCAGAGCACCGGGAAGACCTTCATCGGCGATGACGCTCTTGCGCAGCGAGGCCTTCAGCTCTGCTTCGGTGATCTCTTCGCCTTCGATGTACTTGTGCCATCAGCTCGTCGCCGTCGTCGTTCTCGACGATGGTTTCGACCAGCATCTGATGATAGGCCTGCGCCTTCTTCTTCAGCGTCTGCCGGAATCTCTTCGATCGACATACTCCGCGCCCAGGGTTTCGTCGTTCCAGAAGATGGCCTTCATGGCCATCAGGTCGATGACGCCCTTGAACTTGTCTTCCTGGCCGATGGGCAACTGGATGGCGACCGGGCGGGCGTTGAGGCGCTTGCGGATGGTGTCGATGGCGTGCTCGAAATCGGCGCCCATCTTGTCCATCTTGTTGATGAAGCAAATGCGCGGCACGCCGTACTTATCGGCCTGGCGCCACACGGTCTCCGACTGCGGCTCCACGCCATGCACGGCGTCGAACACGGCGCACGGCGCCGTCCAGCACGCGCAGCGAGCGCTCCACCTCGGCGGTGAAATCCACGTGGCCCGGGGTGTCGATGATATTGATCCTGCAGGTCGCGCCAGAAGCAGGTGGTGGCGGCGGAGGTAATGGTGATGCCGCGCTCCTGCTCCTGCGCCATCCAGTCCATCGTGGCAGTGCCTTCATGGACTTCACCGATGCGGTGCGTGCGCCCTGTATAGAACAGGATGCGCTCCGTCGTCGTGGTCTTACCGGCATCGATGTGGGCCATGATGCCGATATTGCGCAACGCTCTAATGGGACCTGTCTGGCCAAAACTTCCGTCTAATCCTGTAGCGTCTTCTGGCGCGTCGCTCGTCAGGCCTCGCCGGTTAGCCATCTTGCGGGCTGAAGCCCCGGCATTTCTGACCAGCTGCTGAAGCGCCGCTGCGGCTTTACCACCGATAGTGCGCGAAGGCCTTGTTGGCCTCGGCCATGCGGTGTACGTCTTCCTTCTTCTTGATGGCCGCGCCTTTGTTATTGGCGGCGTCCAGCAGCTCGTTGGTCAGCTTGTCGATCATGCCCTTTTCCGCGCGGCCGCGGCATACGTGAGAATCCAGCGGATGGCCAGCGAGGTGCGGCGGTCGGGATTGACCTCGACCGGGACCTGGTAGTTGGCGCCGCCCACGCGGCGGGTCTTCACTTCCAGCACCGGCTTGACGTTCTCGACGGCCTTCTTGAACAGCTTCAGGGCCTCGTCGCCGCCCTTCTCCTCCAGGTTCTTCAGAGCCTTGTAGAAGATCGACTGCGCCGTGCTCTTCTTGCCGTCCCACATCATGGAGTTGACGAACTTGTTGACCAGCGTGGAGTTGTAGACCGGGTCCGGCATCGGCTCCCGCTTCGCGATATGTCCTTTTCTAGGCATCTCTTATTCCTTCAAAACCGTTTCGCCGCTGCCCCACGTTCGCCTTCTCTTAACGTGGGGTAGTTTCCTTCGAGATCCTTCGACTCGCCGCTTCGCGGCTACAACAGATCCTTCGACGGTGCCCTACGTTCGCCTTCTTTTGGCTAACCTGGGGTAGTTCTCTTCTTCAACCAACAGATCCTTCGACTCGCCGCTTCGCGGCTCGCTCAGGATGACCGCCCGGGACTCTCGCTGCGCTCACGCCCCGGACTACGCGGTCACTTCGGTCGCTTGGCCCCGTACTTCGAGCGGCTCTGCTTGCGATTGCCGACGCCCACCGAGTCCAGCGTGCCGCGGATGACGTGATAGCGCACTCCGGGCAGGTCCTTGACGCGGCCGCCGCGGATCAGCACGATCGAGTGCTCCTGCAGGTTGTGCCCGACACCGGGAATGTAGGTGGTGACCTCAATCCCGTTGGTCAGGCGGACGCGCGCCACTTTGCGCAGGGCCGAATTCGGCTTCTTGGGCGTCTGGGTGTAGACGCGCGTGCACACGCCCCGCTTCTGCGGGCAGGCCTGCAGGGCGGGACTGGCCGTCTTGTACCTGGGCGCCGTGCGGCCTTTGCGAACCAGTTGATTAAATGTTGGCACTCTGAGCTCCTTATTTCTCTTCCACACCATCCAACGCGGCGCGCAAGGCGTCGCCACATCCGCGCCTGAATCCACAAAAAGCACGCCGGTGGCTGCTTTGCGATGAACCTCGCGGGCGCGTTGCTGCTCCCGGGATCCTTCGGGGACCGAACTGACTTAAGGCTGACCCGGCCACAAGGCCAAGTCATACTTCCCCGCCCGCGGCGGGGAGTGTGTGGTTTCCTTGATGTAAGCTAGCGACGGTGGCGCCGTGACCTATCCCAGCCGCAGAACGACGCGGCATCTTCCGGGGGCCGATACTCCGTTTCGCAGCTTTAACCTGCATAGCCTTTCACGGGGTGAAAGACGCGCAGGTCGTTTCAGCGAGGGAGCCCTCTACGACAGATGCGACAACGCATCCAGGGCCAGAACTCTTACAGCTCAACCAGAACCGCTCTAGGCAAGCCAGTCGGACTCGCAGAACCATTCAAATATAACAACTCGCGAGCAAGCCGTCAACCAGACCCGCCGCCCGCCGCATCCGAACCTCGCCGGAAACCCCTGCTTGCCGAAAGTGTCGCCCAGATTCTACACTGACTGAATTCAGCTAAACACGACCGTGCGGCGTCCGCCTCCGTAAAAAGAGACGGCGGCTTTTTGAGGTGACCCGATCCGCGCGGGGAGGATGCATGCGGCAGTCTCGTGCCATATTTGCTCTTTTGTCTCTCCTGCTTCTCTCGACGGGCCTGCTGCTGGTAGCTTGCGGCGGCGGCGGCAACAACCCGGTCGCCATCAACGTCACGCCGTCTCCGGCCTCGATGGCCTTTGGCCAGACCGTGCAGCTGAATGCCCAGGCGGTGAACAGCGGCGGCGCCGTGGTGCAGGGCGCGACGTTCACGTATGCATCCAGTAACGGGAGCATTCAGGTCTCGCCGAACGGCGGCGCTATCTGCGCCGGCCACTGGGACTCGAACTTCATTAATTGCTGCCCCGGCACCTGGAACTCGAACTACACAGCCTGCTCGCCACTAATTAACTTGCATGCGGCCCAGTTCGCCACGATCACCGTGAGTTCAGGGAACCTCACCCCGCAGCCCGTTCAGGTGTTCGTGCATGTAGGGGTGGACACGGTTCAGTTCGTCTCCAGCCCCGGAGTGCCCGCGATTCCTCCGACCTGCACATCTGCCGCCTGTACTAGCCCTAGCTGCACCTCCGTCGGCCAAACTTCAACGGCTTTCTTGGCGGAAGCCACAAGCAACAACAGCACGTATTGCAATGCCGCGCCGACATCGACTGCGGCCCCGTGCACGATTCCCTCCCTAGAGCTCCTTGGAAACAACTCTAGTCTCACTATTTCTCCTTTTCAGTGGACCAGCGACGACGCGACAATCGCATCGACAACGGACGTCGTAACCGGCGCAACATCCCCGACGGTGTTGGCCACCGGACCCGGCAAGGCCAATATCATTGTCTCCACGGCCAACGGTAACAGCGGGTCCGTAACGGCCTCATTTCCGTTCTACACCTGTCCTATAACTTCCATCTCTGTGACACCCACGAGCCTCTCGCCGTTCACTTCGGGGTCGGCGCAGACCCTGACCGCGACACTGGTGGACAGCAACAACTTCACAATTCCCTATCCGCAGAGTAAGCCGGTTACGGTTCCCTTCCCGAACCTGAACTGGATCAGCACCAATCCTTATATGGCGACAGTAGCGGTGATATCGAATACTTCAGCCACGGAACCCGCCAGCAACGGGGTCACCCTTACCAAATCGGTTCCGACCAATCAAGCGACGGCTACAGGGGTGACGGATGGAAATGGAGCACTGCTGGCTTCCTGTACTCCGCCCAACTGCAACAAGAACCTGTTCCCGGTTTACAGCGCTCCGCTGGCGGCAAGCATCAGCGGCGGAACAGCCACGTCGGGACTGTGGATCGCCAGCACACAGAGTCAAAACATCACGTCGTTAGCAGCGGGCACGTCAATTGCGGCCGGCGCGAAGGCGAACTCCTTCATGATGAACCAGCCGGGAACATTCGGGCTCATCGGCACGAGCACCGGCACGCTGGTCCTGAATGCCTTGACCGGAGGGCTCAGCCTCATTCAGTTCGCCGCTGTTCCGCAGCCTTCGGTTATCTCGCCGGGTACAACCATTCCACCGATTCTGAAGATTTCGCCGGATGGCGCCTTCGGAGCGGTCGTCGGCAGACCGGTCGGCCAGACGGGGAATTGGATCGGGGGCATCAATCTGACCACCAATCAGCTTTTCACCTTTCCGGTCGTAGGCACGGTGACCGGGGCCGACTTCACACCCGATTCGCAGTACCTGTGGGTGACGACAACGGAGACGAGCGGGGCCACGCCAAACCATCTCTACACTTATCAGATCAACGGCGCGACGTCGGGAGCGTCTTCCATGAATCTGCCGAATACGGGAGTTAGCGCCAAGCTGGATGTCGCCTTCCTGTCCAACGGTCCGCTAGGGTACGTGACCAACGCTTCAACCGTGGTCAACAACGTAACGGCTTACGCAACCTGCTTCGGCACGCCGCTCACTCACATCGCGGCGGATGACACCTTGACCACCACAAACGCGCAGCTCCCAACTAATGTCCGAGCGTTACCCGACGGGAGTGGAGTAGCAGTTTTCAATTCGCCGTATATCGATGTTCTAAAACCCCCGAGCCCAACCTTGTCGGGTACATTCGCATGCCTAACTCCGATCCAAGCCAACACGTTTACTGGGGGAAGCCATACAAGCGCAAGTGTCACCAGCGCGCCGGTTGCCTCGGACCTGAATCAATTCCTCATCACTCCCGACGGAACTAAGGCGGTGTTCACCAGTCAGACCAGCAACAATGTGATCGTGTTCACGCTGCCAAACGGGCCGGCAGTATCCGTACCTCTGGTTAGCGGCACGCTGAACAACAGCCCCCGCGGTGGTTTCAAGGGCGCCATTAGTGCCGACAGCTTGGACTTCTTTGTGGGAGCCAACGACGGAAATGTGCACATGATCGATCTGACCGGAGCTACGTGTGTGGCCCCCAATACCCCGAACGTACCGTGTGACAGCATTTATCAATCCTCGTCGGCCCTGGTTTCGGCGGGCCTGACGCAAGCCGACGGCGTCACTGCCGCGCTGCCCGAGTATGTCGTGATTCGCAACCAGTAAGCAGCGAACTCCAGCCCTCCACCCCCAACCGGCGTAGCAGAGGCGCCGGTCGGGGAGCCTGATATCACCTCTTCCTCCAGAATCCCTCCACGACTTTATTGCCGAGTCACACGGAACGGGGTACGATTACGGGCAAAACCAGGGATACTATGACCCGTCGAGTTCTGTTTACGTCGCCGCTTCCTGATGGTCGCGGCGACCGGTGTGCCTCGGCTTCGGTCTACACCTTCCCTGGTTTTGCTAGACCGGATTCGCGGAAGGTATACCCCGTGCTGTAGCCGGGCGATAAGCCCGGCAGTGATAGCGAAAGGTGCGCCTACTTTGAATCCGCTCTACAGTCCCACGCCAGCAGATCCTGTTGCAGTGAAGAGAGGAAACCATGCCTTCTACGAAAGTGCCGGATGCTTTGGAAAAGGCAACGATTCGGCGAGTAGCTTTCCGCCTGGTGCCGTTCCTGATGTTTGGTTACTTCATCGCCTTCCTGGACCGGGTGAATGCGGGCTTTGCCGCCCTGCAGATGAACAAAGCGGTCGGCTTGTCGCACGCGGCCTTCGGCATAGGTGGAGGACTGTTCTTTCTCTCCTACATTGTTTTTGAGATTCCCAGCAATCTGGCGCTGCAGAAGTTCGGCGCGCGCATCTGGATTGCCCGCATCATGTTGACCTGGGGCATCATCTCGGGCTGCATGGCTCTGGTGGTCGGCCCGTATTCGTTTTACGCGCTCCGCTTCCTGCTCGGGGCGGCCGAAGCGGGGTTTTTCCCCGGCGTCATTCTCTATTTGACGTACTGGTTCCCCGCCGAATACCGCGGGCGCGTCGTGGCCTGGTTCATGGTGGCCATCCCCGTCTCCAGCTTCATCGGTTCGCCGATCTCCGCCTCCCTGCTCTCCGTCAAAGGCTTCGGGATGCAGGGCTGGCAGTGGCTGTTCATCGCCGAAGCCGTGCCGGCCGTGCTGGCTGGGCTGATTACGCTGGCCGTGTTGCCGAACGGGCCTGCCGAGGCCAAGTGGCTGAGCGAGGAGCAGCGCCGGTGGCTGATCGGCCGCCTGGAGTCGGAGCAGCGCAAATCCAAGGCCGTGGGCCACATGTCCCTGTGGAAAGTGCTGATGAACAAGTACGTGCTGGTGCTGGCGGTGGTCTACGGCGGCAGCTCGGCCATCAGCAATGCGCTCTCGCTCTGGCAGCCGCAGATCATCAAGTCATTCGGCTTGACCAACATTCAGGCCGGCCTGCTGAATTCGATTCCGTTCGGCTTGGCCGCGATATCCATGATCTTGTGGGGACGCCGCGCCGACCGCACAGGCGAACGCGTCTGGAATACGGCATTGCCGATGGCGCTGTGCGCCATCAGTCTCGGCTCGACCCTGCTTACCGGCTCGCTGGCCGTGACCATCATGCTGCTGAGCCTGACGCTGATCGGCAACTACGCCATCAAGGGACCGTTCTGGGCGCTCTCGACCGACTGGCTGTCGAAGAACACGGCGGCGGCCGGCATCGCCCAGATCAACACCGTCGCTCACATCTTCACCTTCGCCGCCACCTCTTTGCTGGGAATCATCAAGGGCGCTACGGGCAGCTATCCGCTGGCGCTGCTGCCGCTGACGATATTGGCGGCGATCGCCAGCATCTCGATCGTGCTGATCGCCCGCGTCCGGCCGAAGGAAGCCGCGGCGGCAGCGGCGGCAGGAGACTAGAGCCTGTTATTGACTTATAGGGCGGCAGCGACGGGAGCGGATTTTTCCGAGCGCGAGGAGCGAGGAGCGGCAAATACTGAAGTATTTTAGCGACGAGCGACACTGCGATCGGGAAAATCCGCCCCGTCCCGCAGGGTTGCGGCGAAAATCGGCCCAGACTTCGTTGTCGTCCTCGAACATGGAATCACCATGCCCCTCGGACTCCGCCTCGTCTGGCCCAATTTTCGCTCGCAACGCTGTCCGTCCTATAAGTTAATAACAGGCTCTAGGATTTCAGATTGAAGATTGCAGATTGAAGATTAACAGCGGATACCCATCCTAACCTCGTGCAATTCGAGACTAGGATGGGCTTTCTTGACAGCAGATCCTTCGGCTCCGCCTCAGGATGACTCTTCCTAGTGGGAACATCTTCTCAGCAAGCGCTCTCGCGGAGCTGGACCAATCTTTGATCCACAATCTGCAATCTTCAATCTGCAATCTCAATTTCATCTGCAAACTCCGCAACCGCGAGTTTGGCCTTCTCTGCCAGGGGCAACTCGCGGGTCAAGGCCTTCCGGCTGACATAGACGTAGCCGTCCATAATGCGCCGCGCGGTACGCCCCAGGCCGGCCTGCAGGAGATTCCATTCGCCCTTCGGAGTTTTTTCCAAGCGAATCACGAAATCGAAAACTCCCGAGGGATGCCCGATGCGGACAACGCCGCTCCGCTTAGCCTCGGCGCTCACCAACCGGTTGACCACGCTGCCTTCGATCAGCGCGGCTGTCGAAACACAGATGCCGCCGGTGACCGCATAGGCCTTGTGCATGACGGCCAGCGCCTTGGTTCTGGCGATCAGGTCGATGTCGGCGGCGCGAACCACGGTTCCGGCGGTAGGTGGGATAGTCCTCGGGCGGCGCCACGAAGGCCACCTTGGGCACGGCGGGGCTGACCTGCTCCTTGCTTTTCGCCAGGCCCATCATCAGCGCTCCGGTGGTGCGGATATCTTCCATCAGCTCCAGGATGGCGGGGTTGGTCTCGGTGTCCTTGGGCAACTCCTTGCCGGTGAGGCCTATATCGCCGGCGGCGACAAAGATTCCCGGATTGGCGGCATCGACCAGGGTGGCCGGGACTCGCTTGCCGCTCTTCAGTACGATTTCGTCCACCACGTTGCCGGTGGGCAGCAGGCGGCCGGTGCGGGCGCCGCCGGAATCAAGAAAGTTGAGCACGATCTTGGCGCCCGTGCCCGGAACACCATCGATTGCGTACTCGCCGTCACTGATCACCTCGCCGTCCTTGACCGGTACTTCGGCTGCAATGATCTTCCTGGTGTTGGTGTTGTAGATTCTCACGCGCGTAATGGGCTCCCGTGCAGCCACGAGTCCCTGCTGAATGGCGAAAGGCCCTACGCCGGAAGAGATGTTGCCGCAGTTGCCTTCGTAGTCGACCACTGCCTGGGCAATTCCGACATATCCGAAGGTGTAATCGACATCGGCGTCGGGACGCTTGGAGGGCGCGATGAGGGCGACCTTGCTGGTCAGCGGGTCGGCGCCGCCCAGGCCGTCGATCTGCCGGATATCGGGGCTGCCGTAGATGGCCAGAATCATACGGTCACGGGCAATGGGATCGGCCGGCAGATCGCCCGTCATCAGATATACGCCCTTACTGGTGCCGCCACGCATGACGACGGCGGGAATCTTGATGTACTCGCCCATACTTTCCTCCAAGAAGCCAGTGACTTCATTGTATCCGCGACTGCCGGCAGCGGGACTAGCGGCGAGGGTTATCGTTGCCTGTTCCATCAGGCAGAACGCGGAATCCTCAGTCAAGAATCTTGGTTTCGGTGAGAAATATGCCAAGGCTCCTGGGCCCCAACAGGCCGTCAGTGGCCGCTGGGACGGCATAAAAAATTCGGTTGACTTTGTCGCTAGCTTGGCCTACGACAGAGGTGCCCAATCAACAGGCTGTCGGCTGCACGCGGCTCTGCGAAACTCTCCGCAAGGCGCAGGCCGACGGCGTTTGCACGAGTCCCTAAATACGCTCCGCGCTGCCGCCTGCCGGCGTCTCCGCGGGAAAGGAACCGACGATGCAAGAAGCTGTCGAAAAGGCTCCAGTCCAGTAGCGGAAACACAGCCGGCTCGGATCAGCGGGGCAAGATGATCCGAGGCCTCATCTGTGTGGCGCTTACGCTGGTGATCTGGTTCCTGCCGGTGCCGCATGGGTTGACCCCTCTGACCTGGCATCTGCTGGCGATCTACCTGGGAGCGGTCTTCGGCATTTGTCTGAGACCCGCGCCGGAGCCGGTTGTCCTGCTGGCCGCCCTGTCGGTGGTGGCCGTCCCGCTCAAGGAACTGAGAATAGCGCTTTCGGCCTTCAGCGAGAGTACGCCCTGGCTGATGTGGACGGCTTTCCTTATCGGTTACTTTTTCAACGAAACCGGACTGGGCAGCCGCATCTCCTATAAGCTCATCGAGAAGCTTGGACGCTCCAGCTTGCGGCTTGGCTACGTGGCGGCCATCGCCGATGTGATCATAGCTCCGGCCACGCCTTCTAATACCGCCCGAACCGGTGGCTTGCTTTTTCCGATCTTCCAGAGTCTGGCCGTGACCCTCGACTCGCGCCCTGGCCCCACCGCCCGCCGCATCGGGTCGTACCTGATGGTGCTGATGTATCAGATAAGCCTGAGTACCGCGGCCATGTTCATTACTGCCGGCGCCATCAACGCGCTGAATTTATCTTTTGCCCGAAACATCCTGCATACCGATGTCTCCTGGCCGCTATGGGCACTGGCAATGTCCGTTCCGGGCGTGATCTGTCTGCTGTTATTACCGTATCTCGTTTACAAAATTTATCCCCCCGAAATCAAGGAAGTAGATAACAAGAAGATAGCGGCGGACGGCTACAAGAAGCTCGGCCCGATGAGTGCTAACGAGAAGAAGCTGGTGGTTCTGTTCGTGCTGGCCCTGATCGGCTGGGCAACTTCGACTATCACTAAGCTGGATCCCTCGGCGGTCGCGATCGCTTTTGTCGCCCTGGCCATCCTCACGGGAATTGTGTCTTGGGACAAGGTGTTGGCCTGCAAGAACGCCTGGAGCATCCTGATCTGGTACGCCGGCATCGTGTCGCTTGCCGAATGGCCTTAGCAAGCTGGGGTTCTTCGCTTGGCTGGGAAAGTTGCTGGGGCAGAACATGCAGTTTGCCATGGGCAACAAGATGGTCTTTCTGGTCGCTGTGATTCTGCTTGGAATCGTGGTGCGGTATCTGTTTGCTTCCACCATCGCCTTCATCGCGACGATGGTGCCGCTGCTGTACACGTTGGGAGCCGCCGCCCACCTGCCGCCGATACCGCTCATTCTGCTGGTAGCAGCTTCCTCGCAATTGGCCAGCGCGCAGACGCATTACAGCAACGCTTGCGGGCCGATTCTGTTCGGCTGCCGGATACGTGCCTCAGTCGACGTGGTGGAAGATCGGGCACATCACGGCCTACCTGGGAATGCTGATCTATTTCGTCGTTGGATTGACCTGGTGGAGAGCTGCTGGGACTCTGGTAAAAGGCCGGCGCTCGAGAGCCGGCAGAGAACCAGGCTGTTCGTAGTCGAACACAAAAGAGAGGGACTTCATGGCTACTCGCCGTCAGTTCATCGGACAGATGTCGGCGTTTGCGCTTGCCGTGTCGGCGCAGGGCTTTGCCGCGGATAAGATGCTCGGCCCCAAAACCACGCACACCGCGCCTGATTTCAAGGTGCCGAAAGGCGCCTGCGATTGCCACGTGCATTGCATCGGCCCAAGAGACAAGTTTCCCCTGGTTGCGGACCGCCAGTACACCCCCGACGTCGCGCCGGTGGAAGACCTGGCGCGCCATCTCAAGGTGCTGCACCTGGACCGCGTGGTGATCGTCAACCCGAGCTTCTACGGAACAGACAACAGCAGCACGCTTTATGGCATACGCAAGCTGGGGATGAAGCGGGCGCGCGGCATCGCCGTAATCGCGGCCAATGCCAAGCACTCCGAACTGGAGGCATTGCACCGCCAGGGGATTCGCGGCGTTCGCCTGAACGTGGAAACCGGCGGGACCAGCGATCCCACGGTCCTGATTTCCCAGTTGTGGCACTTGGCTGAAACCGTCGCGCCGCTTGAAGTGGCACGTGCAGATCTACACCAACCTGGCAATGATTCAGGGCCTGCGCGACGTGATACCCGCGCTGCCGGTACCGGTGGTCTTCGATCACTTCGGCAGCCTGAAGACCAACCAGGGCATGCAACAGCCGGGGCTTCCCCTGCTGCTGGACCTGATGAAGAGCGGCAAGGTCTACGTGAAGCTCTCGGCGCCGTACCGCATCTCCGAGCTGCCGGGATACACCGACGCCGGGGCTTTCGTGAACGCCATGGTTTCGGCCAACCCGGAGCGCGTGCTCTGGGGCTCCGACTGGCCGCATACGTTTCCGGGTCCAGGCAAGAAACGCACGCGCGAGGGCATCGAGCACTTCTGGCCCGAGGACGATGGGCTGGCGCTGAATCGCATGGCGCGCTGGGTGCCGCAGCCCGACCGGCTCAAGAAGCTGCTGGTCGAAAATCCGGAGCGGCTGTACTTCTCGGCGTAGGCAATGCTTGCGTAGGTACAGCCGCCCTCGGCTGTACGTGGCAGACGAGCGTGAGCGCGTCTGACAACAATTGTGTGTCCAACAGGCGCGCTCTGCGCGCCTGCCCAGCCGAGGCGACTGGGCCTACGTTGAGCGCGAGCTGACCCACATTTGCGACGCTGCCAAGCCGAACTCATGTGGGGACTCAGGTACACCGATCCATTCGATCTGAGCTCCGCGCCACCAATGCTGTAAATTTATTGAATGCGGGAAATCCGAAAGACATACCTATGCGGCCTGGGCGCGATCGGCGGCGCTTACGGCAGCGCCTTGCATGCGGCCGATCCTGACGGGCTGCGAGTGATCGCCGGCGGTGATCGCCTGGCGCGCCACGCCGCGCGCGGAGTCATCATCAACGGCTCTCCCATTCGCTTCATTTACATTCAACCGGAAGCCGGCGGGCCCGCGGCAGACCTAATCTTGATTGCCGTCAAGCGTCATCAGCTCGAACAGGCCATTCACGACATACGGAACTTCGTGGGCGAGCAAACCATCATCCTCTCGCTGCTCAACGGCATTGACAGCGAAGAGATCATCGGCCGCGAATACGGGATGGAGAAGCTCCTCTACTCCTTCGTGGTCGGCACCGATGGCGTGCGAGAGGGCGATAATATCCGCTTCAGCACGCTGGGCTCGATCGTCTTCGGCGAGCGCGACAATGCGGTCCATTCGCCAAAGGTCGCCGCCGTGAAAGCCTACTTCGAACGCGCTCGCATTCCTCACCGCGTTCCCGAGGACATGATGCGCGAGCTCTGGTGGAAGTTCATGATGAACGTGGGAATCAACCAGACCTCGGCCATCCTGAGAGCGACATACGGACCCTACCAGAAGATTACGGAGGCGCGTGACGCCATGCGGATGGCGTGCATGGAAGTCGTTCGCCTGGCGGAGAAAGCTGGCATTCACCTGGAAGAAAAAGACATCGACGTGTATTTCGAGATCATGAGCAGGCTCTCGCCCGAAGGCAAGACTTCGATGCTGCAGGACATCGAAGCGGGTCGGAAGACCGAAGTGGAGAGCTTTGCCGGGACGGTGATTGAACTGGGACGGAAGTACGGCGTGCCGACACCGGTGAATGACATGCTGTATCGTATGATCCGCACGCTGGAGCAGATGCGGGCGCAAACTGAATTTCCGGTGGCCCGGTACCGTTAAGCGTGTGTCATCGTGAGGAGGCTCGACTCCTTTGCGAGCCGACGTGACGATCTATGCATTTTCTGATATTTACCCGAGGACCAACTCCAAATACATGACCCTACGTCGCGTCCTAGGACGCTCCAGGGTGACCCGCCCAAGATAGCGTAATCAAAACAACGGTCTCCAGTAGTCTATCTCATTCCTGCCCGGAAGCCTTTCCCGCCGCAAACTGCTTGGCCACCGCGTTCTTCTCGCGATAGATCACGGTAAGGGCCGCTGCCGCAGCCAGCAGGCTGGTGAGAACTCCCAGGTACCAGATTCCGAGGAACTCGGTGTAGAAAGCGCCGCCCTTGATGGAATACTTGACCGCCATGAATCCGCTGAGGGAAAGAGCTACTGGCTCCGGCGAACTGCCCCACCATATTGATGATTCCCATGGCGAAGCCCGCCGTACGGATCGACCAGATCTCCGCCGCCTGGGCGTTGACCAGCGGGAAGATGTTGATCAGGACCCCGCTGGCGAAGGAAAGCAGGGCCAGCAGGAGGACGTTGGGAATCGGCGTGGTGAAGGCATAGAAGCATGCCGCGACCCCCAGCAGCCCGATGAAAATTATCACCGCCCTGGGAATGGCGAACTTCTTAAGCAGGAAGTCGGATAGCTTGCCCACCATCGGTGTGCCGAAGCAACGCCCCATCACGTAGGCGGTCGCCATGGCGCCTCCGGCGACAATGGCGGGTCCTTTCGCCATCCCTTGCTTCTGAATGTAGAATTCGGTGGCGTACAAGGGCAACCAGCCCGGAACCAGGCGCGCCCCGATCATGTATCCCGACCAGGCCAGCGACAGGATCCACAGCGCCGGATCTTTGCTGATTTTGGCGGCCACCTGCTTATACTGCGCATCGTCCTTCTTGTCCTCGACCGCCTGGATCGAGGGAAGCCCGATGACGGTGGGGTCGGACCGGAGCATCACTGCGCTGGCAATGCCGATGACGAGCACCACGATGGCCATGACCACCGTAGAGCCCCGCCAGCCGGTCAGCCCGAACAGGCCGCCACCGGTCATCACCAATGCCATCACAGGAAGCAGCAGGAAGCTCAGACCTTCGCCCAGTCCTCCGCCCGGACCGGAATAGAACTCCATGGCAAAGCCGCGCTCCTTGATGGGGAACCACTTCGCCAGGACCGAGGCGATGGGCACATAGCCGGCGCCGGCCATGGCTCCCATCAGAGTTCGCCAGATGATCGCCTGGGTAAAGCTCGCAGTGAAGGCGAAGCCCGCCAGGAACAGGGCCATTACCACCACCCCTGCCGGGATGACCTTCCGCCCGCCCCAACGGTCGGTGGACAGGCCCCACGGAATCTGCGAGGCCGCATACGCGTAGAAGAACGCCGAGCCCATCAATCCCAATTCCGGCTTGCCGAAGCCCAGGTCGGTGGTGAGGTACTTGGTGATGCTGGCGTAGTTCCAACGCACCAGTTGGGAAGTGCAATAGACCAGGGTGCAGGCCACGAGGACAACCCAGCGATAGTAGCTCTTGCCGTAAAACCGGCTCATGGATGATCTCCTTTTAGAGACCTGAATGGCTCGTTAGAAGTTTGATCGCTGCATTGTACCGCTTGCGGTCTGGAATTGCGCGGTGAAATTGCGCTTGGACGCGAATGGACTTACTTTCCCATGTTTGTGAATTGCGGCAAATGCGGGCCGCCCTGAGTAAGAATTTCCACAACGGCTGAAGCGCACGCTTCGTCCGGCTTGGAACGGCAGGAGCCGAGCCATACCCTTACAAGGATTGAAAGACCAGCCCTTACTATGCTGCCTTGCGCTCCATCTCGGAAATTGCTCGCGGTTGCTGGATTGCCCGCCGTTCCTGCACTTCTAGAGGCAGGCGCCAATCGCGCGCCGAGGAGCCGCCCGCAGCCACCCACCCATAACGGGTGAGCAAGGAACCGGCGATACCCGAGATGGCTGCCCAGCGGCGCAATGCCGGCGCGCGCCTGGGGCTCACGCTGGCCAGCAAGCGCATGAAGAGCGGAATGGGCCCTGACATCATACCGCCGGTCCGCGTCACCCATCCGCTCGGGCCGTGCTTCAACGGCCGCAGGGCTGCTTCATCACGGGTCTCCAGGTGAAAGCCTTCCCAAGTCTCAAACAGTGTGCTGGCGATGCCCAGCAGATTGAGCGCGCGGCTGCGGCGGTGTCCCATCAACTCCAGCATCGAGACGCCGGCCTGCACGCCCGACATACCGAAGTGAATGGGCAAGGTCGAGATGTTCTGGTTCCAGACGGGAATGGCAGTAGCGCCGATGAGCACGCCGGTGTAGTTGTGAAACGGCAGGCCGAACACGGCCGAGAAGAACTGGCCGAAGTTGCCGATGATGCTGATGGGAAAGTGCGAGCCGAAACGCTCTTCCGCAGCCTTGGCAAAGGCCGAAGCGGCAGCCGCGCCGCCGAAGGCAGCCAGAGTCCAGGCACCGACAGACATAGGGCTCTGCCGCTTGAAGACGCGCAGCATGTTGAGGAAGCGCGACGGGCGGCCGAGATCGCTGATCAGCAGCGCGGTGGAGACGATCGCACCGCCGAAGGCGAGCCAGCGGGCGCTGCGCGCCAGCTCAGGATCGCGGCCAATCCAGTCGGCTACGGCTCCGATTACGGCCGATGATCCTGCCGCGCCGCCGACAAAAAAGTACAGCGGGATTTCCGGCGTCCACTGCGGTTCCTTCAGCAGGTGAATGCCGTAGTAGCCGGTTTCCGGCGAGGCCACGGGGAACGGCGCGCCGGCAGGACGAATGCCGGGGCGCATGACAGTTCCGCGGGTCTCAGCCTCGCGACGTATTTCCAGCAGGCGTGCTTCGCTCGAGGCATCCGGCGTGCGAGGCTTGTGTTCGCGTTCCGGGGCCCCCGACAGACGCGGTTCTTGCGTCTGTTGGGGTGGCTTCAAAGGATTGGTGCTCATCGCATTGTTCTCCTCGCCTGCTGCCCCTTGGGGGAAGCCAAGAACGCCAGCAAAGCGCCGGCCAGCAATAGTCCCGACCCGATCGCCGAAGCCTTCCATCCCTCGCGCAGGTAGACGGTTGGCACCTCGGGCTTGGGAGGCAGGTTGTACTGCCGGGGATCGCCGCGCACGATGAAGAAGGCATGCAGGCCTTTGACGCTGGTCTCGCGCGGATCATAGAGCTCGGCGTCATTGATGCCGCGCTCGTGCAAGGTGGCCAGGCGCTGCTCGGCTTCCGCGTGCAGTTCTTCGATCTCGCCGAACTTGATCGACTCGGTCGGGCATGCCTTGGCGCAGGCCGGCGTCAGTCCGGCTTTCTGCCGGTCGTAGCAGAAAGTGCATTTGAAGGCGCGCCCGTCATCTTTATTCTTCTGCACCACGCCGAAGGGGCACGCGACGACGCAGTAGGCGCAGCCGTTGCACACGTCCGGCTGGACAAAGACTCCGCCGAACTCGGTGCGGACAATGGCGCCCGTGGGGCAGGCTTCCAGGCATCCGGCCTCCTCGCAGTGCTTGCAGACATCGGAAGAAAAGGTCCAGGAATCGTTGCCGGCGTTGCCGCCGAATCCGGGCTCCGGCGGATGCTCCACGAACTTGACGTGCCGCCACGTCGAGTGGCCGACGGCGCCCGTGTTGTCATAGGAAAAACCGGTCCAATCGAAGCCGTCTGCGGAGACGCCGTTCCACTCCTTGCAGGCGACCTCGCAGGCTTTGCAGCCGATGCAGAGAGTGGAATCGGTGAGGAACGCCGTAGTGCGATGGCCGTTGCTGGACGGATGGTGATGCCGCGCTCATGCTGCCTCCCTTATCTTCGCGCTGAGCTCCTCGAGCGCCTGGTGGCCGCGCGGGCGCCGTCCCGGCCGGATGTCGCACACCAGCGCCTTGGTTTCCATGATGCGCACGTTTGGCTCTTCCGAGATGGGGAGGAGATCGTTGACCGTGTCGCCTTTGACCAAGCCGTTGCTTCCCCAGTGATATGGCAAGCCCACGTGATGGACGATGCGTCCGGCTACCCGCACCGGCTTGAGGCGGCGTGTGACCATGACTCGCGCCTCGACGATGGCCCGCATCGTCGTTATGGTGGCAAAGCCGCCGTGTCGCAGTCCCAGCTCCGCCGCCAGTTCCGGCGAGACTTCGCAGAACAGCTCCGGCTGCAGCTCCGCCAGGTGGCTCAGCGTCCTGCTCATGCCGCCGGCCGTGTGGTGCTCGGTCAGGCGGTAGGTGGTCAGGACGTAGGGGAATCGCTTGTCGTTGGTGACAGCATACTGGTTGTCTGGCCGCTCGCGCTTGAGCGTAGCCGGGTCGGTATCGCGTCCGGGATAGAGCGGATTGGCCAGCAGCGATTCCAGCGGCTCGTAGTGCGTGGGCAACGGCCCATCCTTCAAGCCGCTGCTGACGTATATCCACCCCACACCATCGGGATGCAGGATGAAAGGCTGATCCCCGGCCAAAGCGGCATCCCCTTCGGCTCCCTCAGGCGGTTTGTAATCCGGCGGCTTGTCCTTGGTGAAATCGGGATTATCCAGGCCGGTCCACTCTTTTTTCTGCTTATCCCACCAGACCAGCTTCTTGCGCTCGCTCCACGGGCTTCCGTCGGGACGGGCCGACGCCCGGTTGTAGATGATGCGCCGATCCGAGGGCCAGGCATAACCCCAGCCGTGACCGTAGAGCCCGCGCGGCTCGCGCATGTTGGCCCTGTTTGTCGCCGGATCGGGGAAGCAGCCGGAATAGATCCAGGCGCCGCATGCCGTAGAGCCATCGGCCTTCAGATCCCGGTAGCCTGCTACCAGCTTGTGGTCGGCCACCGTCCAGCCGTTGATCTCCATCATCACCTCTTCGGCGCTCGGTTCGGCGTGCGGCCCCTGGGTTGAGTAGTTCCAGGTAAGCGCGTTGAGAGGAGCGTTGCGCGGTCGCGGATCGTTCGCTGCCTTGGCCTTCAGGCGGCGTCCCAGGTGGTACATGAACCAGTTCTCGGTGCGCGAATCGCCCGGCGGCTCCGGTCCTTTGTTGTGGAACTGCAACAGGCGTTGCGTGTTGACGAACGTGCCGTCTTTTTCCGGAACGCCTGCGGCTGGAAAGAGGAATACTTCGGTGCTGATGGTGTCGGGGTTGAGTTCACCGCGCTCCACCTCCGGCGAGTTGTACCAGAAAGAAGCCGGCTCGGTTTCCACAAAGTCACGCACGACCAGCCACTTCAGCTTAGCCAAGGCTTTGCGCTCAAGACGCCCGTTGGGAGCGCCCACCGCCGGGTTCTGCCCCATGATGAACAGTCCCTCGACCTTGCCGTCCATCATGTCGAGCCAGTAACCGAAGTGCGAGTGGTCGCCGGTGACGCGCGGCAGCCAGTCGAAACAAAAGTCGTTCTCTTTCGTCGCCGCGTCGCCGTAATAGGACTTCAGGAAGCTGATGATGTACTTGTCGAAGTTGGCCCACCAACCGGTCTTGGACCGGTGCTTGCCGATGTAGTCCTTGAGCGTATTCGCCTCTTTATTGAACATCGGCGTGGGCAGGTATCCGGGCAAGATGTCATACAGGGTTGCCACATCGGTCGAGCCCTGGATGGAGGCGTGACCGCGCAGCGCCAGCACGCCACCGCCCGGCCGCCCTACGTTGCCCAGCAACAACTGCAGGATGGCGGCGGCGCGGATGATCTGCACTCCATTGGAGTGTTGCGTCCAGCCCACCGCGTAACAGATGGTGCCGGTCTTGTCCGGGCCGGAGGCCGAGCAATATGCCTCGGCCACTTTGAAGAACAGATCTTTGGGCACGCCGCAGTACTCCTCGACCATCTCCGGCGTGTAGCGCGCGAAATGCCTCTTCAATACCTGGTAGACACAGCGCGGATGCTGCAGAGTGGGGTCGGACTCATGCTTCTCAAGCTCACCGGCCTCGCCGCCGCGGTCCTTTCCGTGCCCGCCGCCTTGTTCCTCATGCCCGGGCCACGGGCCGGCGAACAACGCGCCCTTCTCCGGCGAGCCTTCATAGAGCCAGGACGTAGGATCGTACTGCTGTTTTTTTCCATCCCAGCCGGAGAAGAATCCGCCCAGATCTTCCGTATCGCGAAAATCCTCGCGCAGGATGGTTGGCGCATTGGTGTAATGAACCACGTACTCGCGGAAATCTTTGTTGTTGGTGAGGACGTAGTTGATCAGCCCGCCCAGGAAGAGCACGTCGCTGCCGGCCCGCAACGGCACCCAGATGTCCGCCATGGCCGAGGTCCGGGTGAAGCGCGGATCAACGTGGACGATTTTGGCGCCGTTTTTTTCGCGGGCTTCAATAACCCACTGGAAGCCCACCGGATGGTTCTCCGCCATGTTCGATCCCATGATCAGGATGGCATCGGCATTGGAGAGATCCTGCTGAGCCGTCGTGGCGCCGCCACGGCCAAATGAGGTGCCCAGACCGGGCACCGTCGAGCTGTGTCATATTCGGGCCTGATTGCTGATGCAACTCATTCCCAGGCCGCCGGTAAACAGCTTGCGGATGAAGTAATTCTCCTCCACATCCAGCGTGGCGCCGCCCAGGTGGCAGATGCCGAGCGTGTGCATCACCGAGGCGCCGTCATCCTTCTCCACGAAGGTGCGTTCGCGCGATTCCCAGACGCGTTCGGCGACCATGTCCATCGCCTTCTCCAGCGGCATCTCCTCCCATTGGCGCGAATACGGACGGCGATACCTCACTTTGCTCAGACGCCCAGGGTGAGTGTGAAGCTGAAAAGTATCGGCGCCTTTGGGACAGAGATGTCCGCGCGATATGGGAGAAGCCGGATCACCCTCGATGGAAACGAGCTTGTTGTCCTTGTGATAGACGAGTTGCCCGCAGCCTACACCGCAGTATGGACACACGGACCGGCTCACCTCGGCGTCCTTGATCTTGGGAGAGAGCTGCTTGGTTTCGTCGCTCATCGCCTCCTCGCCGGTGCCCTTCCAGGCGCCGGTTCGAATCTGCTTGAGCAGGGGCCACTCGGTAAGGAAACCATTGAACATTTACCGCCTCGGAATTCTGGTCCAGTACGCCGATTGCGGCCACGGGACCCGCAAAAAGAGTTGCTGGCGATTGGTTTTGTAAGGTGAGAATTCAGGCGAGCGAAGGAAGGTTGCCAACTATCGGGAGCTGCCGCGGAAGGAAGGATGTGGCCAGCCCGCGAGGACGAAAGATTTCTTTCATATATCGTTTAACGATACATCAGTAAACAACAGGCTTTGAGCTGCCGGAAACCCGAGGAGGGTTCGTCCTGCCGCGCACCAGCCCGGGGTTCGGGCGGGTACAACCGATTAAGGGATTCATGATCGGACGCAGCGTATGGGGGAGTTTGCTCCCCGTGAGGTGTCATCCTGAGGTCGCGCTGTATTTGTGCGACCGAAGGATCTGCTTTTGCTGCCACGGTGCCAAGAAAAAGTCGCCGTCATGTTTGCTGCGCTCGATGAACAGCAGATCCTTCGCTTCACTCAGGATGACCCTCGAGTAAGACTATCCGGGCGCCTCACCCTGATACGAGGGCCGGCCCGTCTATCCGCGGAACTTCTTGTCGGCGGCGGCGCGGTACTCGGCCCGGGCTTGCTCCACCCGTTTCAGAACCTCTTCTGGCGGCAAGCCAGCCGAGCCGCGAGCAGCGGCGATCACCGTGTTGCACTCGTTGGTGTCCATGAAGCGCGCGGCGTCGAGCAGCCGCGCCTCGTCCTCGGGCGGAATCGCCATGAACCCGTGCTTGTCGGCGTGGATGAGCTGGCCCGGCTGAATCTTGCGGCCAAAGACTTCGACCTCGCAGTTCCAGCGCACCGGAACAACGTGGGCATGGCCCACGCACATGCGCCGCGCCAGCGCCTTCAGGCCGGCATTGGTCATCTCATCGACGTCGCGGACGGCGCCGTCGGTGATGGTGCCCACGCAGCCCAGCGCGCGGTGCGTGTTGGACTGCACTTCGCCCCAGAAAGAGCCCAGAACCTGCGGCTTGTCGAGATCCTGCACGACCGCGATCTTGGGGCCGGGAACCGAGGCCAGGTACTTCAGGTACTCGCCGCGCGCGCTGGCGTTCTGCTTGTGCTTGGAATTGCTCGGTTCGACCACCAGGGTAACGGCATAGCCGACCATCGGACCCATCTGCGGCATGAAGTCGCGAACCTCTTCCAGGTTGAAGGCGTCGTGCGCGATGTTGTGGCGGGTGATCTGCTCCCAGCCGTTGTAGATGGTGGGAGTGTTCCAGCGTTTCAGTTGCAGCAATTCGGCGTGGGTGAGCATGCGTTTCTCCAAATGAGGCGAGGCAAAAGGAATGGGGTCTCGCAGAGGTTAGCCGGAAATGTCTCGATGAGAGATTGCCCCGCACGAGCTATCCGCCGGTGTGGGGCAGTTTGCTTGCTCCACATGACTGCCCCACTCAAGCCAACAACGGCTTGAGTGGGGCACCTGTGGAATCGACGGCCAGGCTTTGAAGCCCTAGCGCGCCTGTACGCTTTCCTTCTTTTCCGGCGTTTGCGGCGCCGGCGTGCCCGGCGCCTGGCTCTTGATGAAGATCATCGTCATGATCGTTCCTACCACACCCAGACATCCAAGCATGTACAGTCCGCCGGAGAAATTAGTTGAGAACTGCTTGGCCCAGCCGAGCATATAAGGACCGGCAAAGCCGCCAAGGTTACCCACCGAGTTGACCAGCGCAATCCCAGCGGCGGCTGCCGGGCCGGTCAGGTAAGCGGATGGCAGCGGCCAGAACGGCGGGTTGCTGCCGTTAATGCCGATGGTGGCGATGCAGAGCAGACACAGGGAGAGTGTCGTAGCCCCGGCCAAACCGGCTCCCCACAGCCCGACCACGATGAGAATGAAGGCGATAATCAAATGCCACTTACGTTCCTTGCGCCGATCGGAGCTCCAGCCGAAGGCCAGCATGGCGATGCAGCCGATCAGATAGGGAACCAGCATGATCCAGCCGGTCTGCAAGTTGCTATACCCCTGAATCTTGATAATCTGCGGCATGAACAGCCCCAGGCCGTAATTGGAGCCGGTGCGGCAGAAGTACAGAATGCACAGTACCCACACCATGGGGCTCATCAGGCTGCGTCCCACGGCGTGCTCGGTCTTCTTGACGGCGATCTTTTCCTTGTCCGCCTCCAACTCATGCTCCACCCACTTCTTCTCGGCCTCGGTGAGCCATTTCGCATCCGTCGGCTTATCCGGCAGCACGAACAGCACCAGAACCGGCAGCACTATCGCCGGCAACCCTTCCATGATAAAGAGCCATTGCCAACCCTTCAGGCCGAGGGCTCCGTTCATCAGTTGCATGATCCCGGTCGAAATCGGCCCGCCAACGCCGAACGAAAGCGGAATCCCCAACATGAAGTAGGAGATGATGCGCGCCCGGTAACGCGCCGGGAACCAGTAGGTCCAGTACAGAATCACGCCGGGGAAAAAGCCTGCCTCAGCCACGCCCAGGATGAATCGCATGGTCAGGAAGCTCCTGGGCCCCTGCACCCACGCCATGGCAATCGCCACCAGACCCCAGCTGAACAGGATGCGGGCAATCCAACGGCGGGCGCCGACCTTGGCCATGATCAGGTTGCTGGGAATCTCGAAAATGAAATATCCCCAAAAGAAAATGCCCGCGCCCAATCCATACATATATGGACTGAGTCCGATATCTTTATTCATCGTCAAGGCGGCGAAGCCGACATTCACCCGGTCCAGGTAAGAGACGATGTACAGGAAGATCATTAACGGGGTCAGCCGCCAAAAGATCTTGCTCATGACCTGCTTTTCGTTGACTTGCTCCATTGGTAGCTCCTTAGCGATTCGCCGGCAAAGCGGCCATCACTTTCAGGCCAGGCCGCAGCGGTTCACGAAAAACTGTCTCGCGTGATTGTGCGGAAGTATACTCCTTCGCGACGGCGGCGAGACGAGATATCTGACGCGCATTGCCAGCAACGTCACCTGCAACCGCGAATGCTTTCCGTATGGTCTCCAGAGTGTAACTCCACGTCAGCCATCGGTAAACCCCCGGAGTTCGCAAAAGCCAGGCAGAAAGGTTTGCGGGCTGGGTTGCGGGTTGATCGCGACTTGGCCGAGACAACTCGAGTGAAACAACACCTGGATCCTGAGTACGTCTTTACTGCCCGGCTCCGGGGATCGTCATCTTGAAGTTGTTGTGGCAATCCAGACAGTAGGACTTGGATGCCGCATGGGCGTGATGGCACACGGTGCAGGCAACGTCGCCGAGGTGCGATTGGTGTGGATTGCGCTTGGGAAATTCCTTGGGAGCGCTCTTGGCGGCGAGTTTTTCCAGCGGGCCATGGCAGGCCAGACAACGGCTATTCTCGACCGTGGAATCCAGAACTGGGACTTCTTTGCCATGGCATCCGCCGCAATCGACGTTGGCCTTGGCATGCAAATGGTCGGTGAAGCTGGAACTCATCCACGAGGTGAACTGCTGCTTGATCAGGCCCATGTCATCGCTGGAGGGCGCGCCCCAGGAGAAGTTCTGGCCCTTCAGGCCGAAGCTCTTGCCGGGCACGTAGGTGTGGCAGACGGTGCACTCCATTCCCAGAGCGGCGCCGGCGTGAGTAAGGTGAACACGGGTGGAGAACCCGTTCTTCTTCGCCTCACCCGACTGCTCCGGCGAGTGGCACTGGATGCAGGCGCCAAGCCCGCCTCCCTTCACCGCCGGATGGTCCTTCGGCAGCTCGGAAGAAAAACTGGCATGGCAGGAGAGGCAAGCATCGGCGGAACTCCCAGCCGGCTGCGCGGAGGAGATTGACGGGCACGCCAATAGAAAGAACAGCGCCAGGATCAACCAGCAGGGTCTTGTCATGAGAAGGTTCCGGGAAAAACGACACAACAGAATAACAACAAACCCGGATTGGCGGCGCCTTTCTTAGGGCCGGCGATATTGGCGCTGGTTGATTGCGCGCTGCCCAGGGGTGATGTATGGTTCATCGTACGGGTGCACAGGCTGCTGAAAAACGCGCCGACGCGGGATCCCCGGCGAATGCCGTTTTTGCGTTCGTTGTGGTGCATGCAACAAGCGAGGCGCTATTGAACGTGGGCATCACAACTTTGTTACACAAGAGCTTGTATGCTCAACCATCCGCCAATTTGTTTTTCAGCAGCCAGCTCAACTCCGTTCAATCCACTGTGTGTTTGGCGAGGCAATCATGAAGGATAGCGACAAGCTTGCTGTTTCGAGAAGGAAATTCCTGGGTTCTACAGCCGCGATGGCAGGCGTTGCCGCGGCGGGGCATCAATTGTTTCCCAACACGCTGCACGCCATTGCCCCGCCTGCCAAGTGGGACCGCCAGGCTGACGTGGTCATCATTGGCACGGGATATGCCGGCCTGGC
Organism: uncultured Acidobacteriota bacterium; assembly: GCA_963791145.1. Taxonomy (GTDB): domain Bacteria; phylum Acidobacteriota; class Terriglobia; order Terriglobales; family Acidobacteriaceae; genus CAWBRT01. The sequence continues at coordinate 631,674 of CAWBRT010000011.1, forward strand.
CGCTGCCATGGAAGCCCGCGACGCCGGCAGCAGCGTGATCCTGATCGAGAAGAACCCGATCGTCGGCGGCAACTCCATAACCGCCAGCGGCGGAATGAACGCGGTCGATCCCGAGCGCCAGAAGAAGCAGGGTATTGAGGACTCCATCGACCTTCACTTCCGGCACACGATGGGCGGCGGCGACTACCGAGCCGATCCGGAGAAGGTCCGGTATATGGTGGAGAACGCCCTCGACGGGGTTCACTGGCTGGAGAAGATGGGCGTGCAATTCGAACCTACCGTGTACGCCATCGTCGGCTCTCTGTATCCACGCAGTCACGATCCCATCAACAACGGCCGCGGCGCGGCCATCGTGCGCGTGCTGAAGACCCAGGTAGATCAGAGAAAGATTCCCGTTCTCTTCCAGTACAAGCTCACCGGAATCGTCCGCGAAAAGCCCCTCGCCGGCATCGTGCAGGGAGTTGAGATGGAATACCGCGGCCGCAAGCTCTACTGCAAGGCCAACAAAGCCGTGGTGCTGGCCACCGGCGGCTTCGGAGCGGACGTAAAGATGCGCTCCAAGTACGATCCGCGCCTGGACGCGGAGCTGCCGACCACCAACGTTCCCACCGCTACCGGAGAAGCGATCGTGAGCGCCGAGGACGAGGGTGCGGACGTCATCGGCATGGACTACATACAGGTGCTGATCGCTTGCAACTACTACACCAAGAAATACGGCTCGATCATGAACCTGGCCATCGACCACGCGGTGTTCGTCAATACCAAAGGAGAGCGCTTCGTCTCCGAGGATGCGCGGCGCGACGTCATGGCCCAGGCCGTGCTTGAGCAACCCAGGAAGGTGCTGTTCTGGGTGGCCGACGATCGCTGCAAGAAACGCTTCGACGAGCAAACTTCCGCCGGCATCCTGAAGGAAGGTCTCTCCTTCCAGGCCAACACACTGGAAGAGCTGGCGAAGATACTGAAAGCGAAGTTCGATGTGCCGCCGGAAAAGTTCCTGGAAACGATGAAGAAGTACAACGAGTACGCCCATAAAGGCGACGACAAGGACTTCCGCAAGTCACTCACTAATCTGAAGCCGGTGGAGCAGCCTCCCTTCTTTGCCAGCCCGACACAGGCGGGCGTTCATCACACGATGGGAGGAATCAGGACCAAGGGCACCACCGGTCAGGTAATCGATCGCACCGGGAACGTGATCCCGCGGCTCTACGCCGCTGGCGAAGTGACCGGAGGAGTCCACGGAACCAATCGCCTGGGAGGCAATGCCACCACCGATTGCGTCGTCAACGGCCGGGCTTGCGGCAAGAACGCCGCTGCGGAAAAGCCCTGGTCGTAGTGCGAGGGCTTCAGAAAGAAATGCGCGGGATGAGGCGCTCGCGCCATCCCGCAGAGTTGATTGGAGGACAACATGGCGCTTGTGTTCCAATACGGTTCCAATTGCTTGAATAGTGAGATAAACAGTGAGACCCGGTTGCGCGGCGATGCTAAGTTCGTCGATATTGCTGAAACTGAAGAAGATTTCGAGCTCGCCTTCGACGTACAGAGTGTAGGACGCGGTTGCGCCGCCTCTGACATCGTGAGAAAGCCGGGGGGTAAGGTCTGGGGCGTGCTCTACGAAGTTCCCGATCACCTTATCGCTCGCGATAGCGCCAAGGCGTGCGGGCGCAAGTCGTTTGACCAGATCGAAGGTGAGTGCACGAACTACAAGCGAGAGATGATCGAAGTGCGCCGCCCAGGCCGCCCGGACGGTGAGACAGTGCGGGCGCTAACCTACACCGTCAAGTACCCCAAGCCTGGATTGAATACGAATATCGACTATGTCCGTCTCATTATCGGCGGTTTGCGCGAGCACAAGGTCCCAGATGAATACATCGCCAAGGTGAAGTCGATTGCCAAGGCCAACAATCCGGACATCGCTGCGGAAGTGGAAAAGCTGTAAACGCCTAACCCGATCTCAGGAGAAAAATAGTCTACTTCCCTCAGGGGCTAAAGCCCGCCTTTTGTTGGCTCCGGACGGCAGGGCTGTAGCTATGCCCCTTCACAAAGTATTCCCAAGCGCGTCTTTGCCTCTAACCCCTCGCCGCAGAACCGCATCTCTACAGAGGTTTGCTGTCGACCGCCGAGGGCTCCCCATGACCAGCTCGACGATCAACTCGACTACGCCTGAGCACGAACGCTGGCCGGCTTTGCCGCTCGAGGAATGGAAAGAAACTTACGCCACTTTGCACCTGTGGACGCAAATGGTCGGCATGGTCCGCATGCACCTGAGCCCGCCGATCAACCACTGGTGGCACGTTCCCCTGTATGTCGATGTGCGCGGACTGACTACCTCGCCCATTCCACTGGGCAACGACTGGTTCAACATCCGCTTCGATTTTCTCGATCACTGCCTGGTGCTGGAAACCAGCTCAGGCGAGACGCGCGTGTTGCCGCTCAAGCCGCAGTCCGTGGCCGAGTTTCACCGCGATTTCACGGGATTGCTCAAGCAAGCCGGATTGAGGTGAAGTATCCCCGCCGAGCCGGTCGAGGTGCGCAATCCCATTCCTTTCGCCGAGGACACAGTTCACGCCAGCTATGACCGCAAATACGTCGAGCGGTTCTGGCGTATTCTGCTGGCGGCAGCCGGAGTCTTTCAGGAGTTTCGCGGACGTTTTGTAGGCAAGTGCAGCCCGGTGCATTTCTTCTGGGGAAGTTTTGATCTGGCGGTAACCAGATTTTCCGGGCGGCAGACGCCGCCGCGGCCGGGAGCCGATCCCATTACCCTCGAAGCCTACTCTCACGAGGTCAGCAGCGCCGGCTGGTGGCCGGGAGGAGAAACTTTCAGCGGGGTGATTGTGCCAGGTGCTGCATTCTATTCCTACATGTCGCCGGAGCCGGCGGGATACGCGGAACACGCAGTGCGGCCACAGGCGGCGCGCTATGACCGCAGCCTCGGCGAGTTTCTGCTGATGTACGACGAGATGCGGCGTGAGGCATCGCCGCGGTTGGCGCTGCTCGATTTCCTGCAGACAACCTACGAGGCTGGCGCCGAACTGGCGCATTGGGACCGTGCTGCACTGGAGCAGCCGGAGTCTTGGCCGCGCCGGGCGGGAGAAAGCGCCGCTTGAACGGCGCTTCCACCACTCGGTTCGTTGCAATTACATCGAGCTCTACTGCTTCGAGACAGCCACCAGCAGCGTTGCCTTCTTGCCGCCTTTCGGCGTAGTGGCATAGGCGGAGTCGAGATTAACTCCCTTCTTCGCCAGTTTGCCGAGTGCCTCGGCCAGCGCTCCGGGCTTGTTGATCAGCTCAAAGCTTTCCAGTGTCCCTTCCGTGTACGAGAAGCCCGCTTTGCTCAGGGCTTTCTTGGCCTTGCCGGCCTGATCGACGACCAGCTGCGCCGAGCCTTGCGCTCCCGAGCTGCTGCCCAGAAGGGCCACCAGGTTCACCTTCGCTCCGGCCAGAAGCTGCGCCACCTCGGCCAGCGCTCCGGGGCGGTTTTCCAGAGAAATGGTTAGTTGCTTTACCTTCGCCATTCGGTCTTCCTCCGCAGTCAGCCGCCGGATCGATCCCAGCAAGGGCAGCCGCGCCACTTGCCGTGGGATCCCCAGCGTGACTGTGGCGGAAATTGTGCACAGAAGAGATGCTCTTGGCAAGCAGGTTCTTAGGCAGCCGAATCCCTGGCGGTGGGACGCCCGATTCGCAGGCAGCTCACAACGGCGGCGCCGGCGGCAAAGCCGGCCGCCAGGAACAGCGCCATGGTATTTCCGGAGACGGAAAACATGTTGAAGATCAAGGCCACCAGCGCTGCGCCCAGGGTCTGTCCCGTAAGGCGCGCGGTGCCCAGCATGCCGCTGGCTCCGCCGCTCCTATGCTTGGGCGCGTTAGAGAGGATTTCGCGGTTGTTGGGGGCCTGAAAGAACCCAAAGCCCAGCCCGCAAATGGCCATCCTGCAGGCGATGGTGGCGGAGGATGGATTGGGAGGCAGCAGCGCCAGCGATGCCAGCCCGCCGGAGAAGGTCGCCAAACCCAGCCCGCCCAGAACCCCGGCAGAGTACCGGTCGGCCAGATAGCCGGAAACCGGGGCGGCGAAGAGGATAGCCAAGGGCCAGGGCGAGATGAGCAGCCCGGTTTCCACCTGGGTGCGGCCCAGGACATTCTGCAGATAGAAGGGCAACGACACGTAAGCCAGCATCTGGGCGACGAACGAGCAGATCGAGGTCGCGATCGACAGGGCGAACACCGGGCGGCGCATCAGATCGACGGCGAACAACGGCGCGGGCTGGGATAACTGGCGGCGTACGAATACTACGCCGATCGTTAGCGCCACGGCGATCTCAACCGCTGCGGCCCATGCCGCCTGGCCGTGTCCCAGTCCATCCACGCCGCTGATCACCAGGCCGAGTGTCAAGGCGCTGAGCACAGCACTCTTCAGGTCAAAGCGATGCCCTGATCCGCCGGTCGTCGGCAAGGTACGCATCGAGACCACCAGACCCAGAACTCCTACCGGCACATTCACCGCGAAGAGCCACGGCCAATGCGCAACAGCCAGGATGCCGGCGGCCAGCGTGGGCGCAATGGCAGCCGAGACCGCCACTACCATGGCGTTGAAGCCCATGCCGCGTCCCAGCATGCGGGCGGGAAAGATGACGCGGATCAGCGCCGTGTTGACGCTGACGATGCCGGCAGCTCCCAGACCTTGCACGCAGCGGGCGAGCGTGAGCGAAAGAAGCGAATTAGAGAGCGCGCAGCAGAGCGACGCGACGGTGAAGAGCGCGAACCCCGCCTTGTAAACTTTGGCGTAGCCGATGATGTCGCCGAGAGAAGAAAGCGGCAGCAGGCAGATCACGAGCGAAAGCTGGTAGGCATTCACCACCCAGATCGAGGCTGCCGGGCTGGCGCCCACGTCGCGCGCGATGGTCGGCAGGGCGATATTGGCGACGGCGCCGTCTATCACGCACATTCCTACCGCGATAGCGGTAGTCAGGATCGCCCAATACCGCTGCGGCACGGGAAGACCATCCAGGACAGCGGAGGCCGGCCCGGTGGTGTCTAGATGCAACGTCCCTGGTTCGATTGGCGCTATGGCAGCAACCTCATGGCAATACTTGCGGCTTGCCTTCCACCCTGCAAAAGCATGAGCGCCCCATCCTCGCATCGCGTAGTTCGACGTCAGGGTAAAGCTCTCAATTCCTGTCATCCTGAGGAGGAACAGTTGAATGAGAGAAGGATCTGCGTTGTGCCACAGCAGATCCTTCTTTTCGCTCAGGATGATTCCATATTAATCCAGCACAGCTACGGGCCGCAGGGGAGAGCCGGTGCCATTGCGGATTTTCAGCGGCAGGGCGATGAAGGTGAAGCGCTTCCCGACCAGCTTATCCAGATTGCACAGGTTCTCCATGTGCGTGACCCAGCGTTCGCGGCAAACCATGTGGCAGGGATACGTCTTGTCATACCACATGTCGGGACTGGCCGAATCGACGCCGAAGTTGATGCAGCCCTGGTCGATGATGTACTCGGTGGCCTCGCGGGTCATTCCCGGATAGTCGGTCATGTATTCCGGCTTGCCGTAGAAGCGCGCGTAGTGGCCGGTGTGGAAGAGGATGGTATCGCCTTTTTCGATCTTCAGGTTCCAGCGCTTGAGCTCCTGCTCGATTTTGGCGCGGCCGAATTGCGTCTTCACGGGAATATCGCTCACGTCCAGGCAGATGGCGGAGGTGATGCAATTCTCCAGCGGGATCTTGTCGACCGGAGGCGCATTGGGGTCGGTCGAAAGATGCTTAATGGCGTCGATGTGGGTGGGGCCGTGATCGCAGAACATGAGTCCCTGCGACTCATAGGAGAAGCCTGTGCCGATCGCCCGCCCGACTTCCTCATGCGAGGCGTGTGTCCAGATCACGGTCTTCAGGTGGCCGGGATAGACAGGCATTCCCTGATAGATTTCCTGGCTCAGATCGATGATTTTGCCCTTAAACTGCATTGGAAACTCCTTTCGGTTTTGAGAGCTCGGGCCTGCTGGCCCGCATGAGTGCGTCGAACTCTTCGAGAACGGCGTCGGCGAAGGCGTCGTCGTTGACGTGCAGCGGAAGCAGGCGCACCGGGATCGGCAGGCTTGATGCCGCTTTTCCAGCGCGGCCACAAACGCCTTCACTCCCTTCGGATTGTAGAGAGGCCGGCCTTCGCAGTTGGGAAAGCAGAATCCCTTCAGCGGAACCATCACCACCGTCTTGCCTTTTCCCGCGCCGGAGTTCAGCTTGCGGGCCATGATCTGGCCAAGCTTGCCCATTTCGGCTTCCGACGGCATGACGAAGGTCATCTCCGGATTGTGCATCATGGTGGTGCGCTGGCGGAAGGATTTCTTCAGGTCGGAGAAACGCCCGGTCACGATGTAATCCGTGCTGCCCGGCACCACCACCTGGGGAACCCCCATGCGGGTGGCCGCCTCCAGGCGGTTGGGACCGGCGGCGTGCTGGCCGCCCGCCAGCTCGTCTATCAGCTCGTGCGTGGTCAGATCGATGACGCCTTGGAAGCGGCCCTGGGCGATCATCTCCTCCATAGCCCGGCCACCGACACCGTTGGGGTGAAAGGCCACCGCCTCGTAGCCTCTTTCCTGAAGCAGGGAAACCAGGCGCATGCCCGCCGGGGTGGTTGTTCCGTAAATGGTGATGGCCACCTGAGGACGGGCGGCGGCGGTAACCAGTCCCGCCTGCAACATGCCGGCGAGCGCGCCGGCGGCGTTGCTGAGCATCTGCCGCAGGACGGAATTCAATCCGAAGAAATCCACCACGGAATGCATGAGGGTGACGTCGGCGGTACCGACATAGAGTTCGAAGGGGCGCTTGCCGGAGGCCATGGTGGAAAGCATGATCTTCGGTACGCCCAGCGGGAGCGCCCTCATGGCGGTGGTTCCCATGATGGTGCCCTGCGCGCCGCCAATGGAGAGAATACCGTGGATTCTGCCTTCATCGTAAAGCCGCCGCGTCAGCGTAACTGCGCCGTTCATCATGGTGCGGATGGCTTCGCCCTTGTTGCCGGCGCGGATGAGTTCATCGAGCGGGCGTCCGCCGGCGAGTGCGACCTCCTGCCGGCTGATGTCACCTTCGCCGGCGGGCGAGGGAAAAACTCCGGTGTCGAGAATGAGTACGCCCACGCCGAGGCGCTGGAGAACGCTTTTCAGGAAGAGCGCTTCCTGGCCCTTGGTATCGAGAGTAACGAGTAAGAGTGCAGTCTTCTTCATGACATAAGGTTTCAAAGTTTCAGGGTTTCAAGGTTGCAAAAGTTTCAATTTGAATTTCAAAGATTACTGCATCGCAGCCTCTTTTACTTTGAAACTCTGAAACCTTGAAACTTTGAAACCGTGGTCAGATTTTCGCTCCCAAACAGCGGACGACTTCATCCATGCGCGCGTTGAGCTCCTCCAGCGTACCGGAGAGGCGGATTTCGCCTTTCTCCATGATGTAGGCACGCAGGTTGTCGGAGAGCCGCATGGCGGCCTCGACGTGCTGCTCCACCAGCAGGATGGTAACCCCATCCTGCTGGAGTTTCTGGATGATCCGCATGATCTCCTGCGTGATCTTGGGCGCCAGGCCTTCGCTGGGCTCGTCGATGAGCATCAACCGCGGCGACGCCATCAGCCCGCGGGCGATAGTGAGCATCTGCTGCTCGCCTCCGGAGAGGCTTCCTCCCTTTTGTCCCAGGCGCTCCTTGAGGCGCGGGAAATATTCGAACGCTGTTTCGAGCATTTGCTGAAAGCCGCCATGGCCATTCTTGCGCCGCACCAGCGATCCCAGCTTCAGGTTCTCGTAAACAGTGAGGTTAGGAATGATGCGCCGGTCTTCAGGAATGAGTGAGATTCCCTTGGCCGCGACCTTGTAGGGCGGCAACCCCGTGATGTCTTCGCCCAGAAAAGTAATGCGGCCGCTCTTGGGCTGCTGGATGCCCATGATCGACTTCATGGTGGTCGACTTGCCAACGCCGTTGCGGCCCGCCAGCACTACGATCTCGCCTTCCTTCACCTCGAGCGAGACATCATGCAGCACGTGGCTGTAGCCGTAATAGGTGTTGACGCCGGTCAGGTTGAGCATGACTTCCTCTCTCCCAGGTAGACCCTCTGCACCTCTTCGTTGTCGCTGACCTCTTGCGGCGTTCCCTCGGCCAGCAGGCGGCCTTCGTTCAGGACAACGATGCGTTCGGAGATTCCCATCACCACGCTCATGTCGTGCTCGACCAGCACGATCGACAGCTGCAGCGACTTGTTCAGCCGCTGAATTAATTCGGCGCACAGCCTGGTTTCGGCGTAGCTCATGCCGGCCGTAGGCTCGTCCAACAGCAACACTTTAGGCTCGGTGGCCAGGGCGATGCCGATCTCGAGATAACGGCGCTCGCCGTGCGACAGCGTGGAAGCCAGCCAGCTCCGCTTATCGATCAGCTCGACCTGCTCCAGGATGTGCAGCACCCGCTCATTGAGTTCAGTCAAAGAATGCGTAGTGCGCCAGAAGTTAAACGTCGTGCGGCGCGACTGGGCCGAGATGCGCACGTTCTCAAAGACCGTCAGGCTGGGAAACAGATGCGTGATCTGGAACGTCTTGGTGATGCCGAGCTGCGACGTACGATGCAGCGAGAGCCGGCTGATGTCTTGCCCTTCGAAGAATACCCTGCCGCTTGTTGGACGAAACAGCCCCGCGACGAGATTGAAAAGCGTGGTCTTGCCGGCGCCGTTGGGCCCAATGATCGACTTCAGCTCGCCGTGGCGAAGTGCGAAGTCTACGCCATCAACCGCCCGCAGGCCGCCAAAGTGCTTGCAGATCTGCTCCGTGCGCAGCAACGCGTCACCATTATCCATCATTGGGCCGGCGGTGCTGTTCATAGGCCCGCTCCCGCGCCCATGGCCTTGCGCTGCAGCTTCGACATCTTGCGGTTCAGGTATTTCTCACGGATGGTGCCCATGATGCCGCCGGGAAAGACCAGGATGATGATCACGAACAGCGTGCCGACAAAGGCCTCCCAGCGGGGCGTATACAGACTGATCGTGTTCTGCAGGAAGAGAAAGACGCCCGCGCCCACCAGCGGCCCGAGGAAGGTTCCCTTCCCTCCCAGGATGGCCATCATGACGATGGTTCCCGAGGTGACCCAGTACAGGGTGCTCAACGGCACATAGCCGAGATACAGGGTGTTCAGCGCCCCGGCGAGCCCGCCGAACAATGCGGAGAGCACCAGGGAGGCAAACTTCACCATGGTGGTGTTGTAGCCGCAGGCCCGTGCGCGGTCTTCGTTTTCGCGGAAGGCCTCCAGAACCTTGCCGAAGGGCGACTGCAGAATTCTCCAAGTCAGGTACAGCATCGCCACGGTAACGGCAAAGACGAAGTAATAAAGATTCTTAGGCTTATCCAGCGAAATAGAGAAAAGCGCAACGGATGGAATATGGGTAAGCCCGTCCTCGCCGTGGGTGATCTCCTTGGCCGGGGAGAGCGCGATGAAGTAGAGCATCTGCGCGAACGCCAGGGAAATCATGGCGAAGTAGACGCCGCGGCGCTTGATGGCCAGAGCGCCGATGAAGCACGCCAGCAGCATGGCCGAGGCGGTCCCGAGAGCGAGGCTCGTCCACAGCCCCACCTTCCAGTAGCGCAACGCCAGGCCCGCCGCATAGGCCCCCAGGCCGAAGTAGGCGGCGTGGCCGAAGGAGAGCACTCCGGTGTAGCCGAGCAGAAGATTGAACCCCAGTCCCGAGATTCCCCAGATGAGGATCTCCGTCGCCAGCGGCAGCGAGATGAAAAGCGGCAGAGCGGCTAGCACCAGGGCCGCGACCCAGACGATGGTCGAGTGCGGCCGGGGAGCCACCTCCTTCAACATCCTTTTTCTTTCCGCCGGATCGATCATTCCCGCCCGCTTTCCCCGAATAGCCCCCTGGGGCGGATCAGAAGAATGACGGCCATGCAGAAGTACATGGCGACATTCGAATATTCGCCGGCGAAAAGCGAGGTGAAGGCGACGATGACGCCAATCAGCAGGCCGCCGATGATGGCTCCGCCCAGGCTTCCGAGACCGCCCACGACGGTCACGACGAAGGCGACCATAGTCATCTCCACGCCCATGTCGGGCGTGGCGGCCATCATGGGGACGGAGATGGCGCCGGCCAGGGCGGCCAGTCCGATGCCGATGGCAAAGCCGATCGACCAGATGCGCGAGGTGTTGGTGCCCAGTACCTGCACCATCAGGCTGTCACGCGTGGCCGCCCGGATGATCATTCCCAGGTCGCTCTTCTTGAGGAACAGCCAGAGCGAAATCAGGATCGCCAGGGTAAAGAAGATGACGAACAGGCGGTAGTTGGAAAGTGTTAGCGGACCCACGGTGGTGGCGCCGCTCAGCGCCTCCGGATAGGCGACGGGCTTGCCGATCAGCCCGAAGATGATCTTCATGAAATCGGGAATGGCAACCGACAGACCGAAGGTCAGCAGCAACGGAAGCAAAGGATCTTTCCCGTAGAGCGGCTTGAGCAGGAGAAACTCGATCACCATGCCCAGAATCGCCACTATGACCACGGCGCTGGCGACGCCGACGGCGAAGCTGCCGGTCAGGCTCACCGCCAGAAAAACAGCATAGGCGCCCAGCATGGCGAAGGTGCCGTGGGCGAAATTCACGACATCGAGAAGGCCATAGATAATGGAGAGGCCGCTCGCCAGCAACACATAAATCGATCCCAGGGCCAGCCCGAAAAAAAGCTGCATCACCAGCACGTCCCAGGAAAGGTCCCCAAACATTCTTGTCTCCCTGCTTATACCCTAACTTTCATTGGGCGTCATCCCGAGCGAGGCCGCGCATTCCCGGCGTTCCTGCCGGGCGACGGTGAGTCGCATTTTGCGTGCTGGTAGTGACTGCAGCGGCCGGCCAAAAGGCCGGACACAAGTAGCGCGGCGGCTCGCTCAGGATGACTCTGCCAGCAACACAGCTTCGTTATTACTTCGGCAGCTTGATATTGACGAATGGCAGCTTCTTGGAGTTGTCGGCGCAGGACATGATGATCGAATCGCCCGGCACCTCTTCCACGATCTCCGCCACGTCCCAATCTTTGGCTTTTCTTCCCTTGCCGCGCAGCAGCAGATAGCTCTGCACCCGCTGATGATCGCAGGCCCGCACATATTCGGGACCCTTGGTCAGCGTGTACTTCAGCCCTTCCACGGCGGCCACGATCTTTTCTTTATCGGTGGTGGTCTTGGCCTTCTCCATGGCCATAAACAGGACGTTGGTGGCCACGTAGCCGCATTCGCCGTCCTGCTCAACCGGCGCCCGAACCTCTTCATGTAGGCATCCATGAACTTCTTGCTGGCCGGATACTTGTCCCGCAGCCCCCAGTAGAACGACATGCCGCCCAGCACGTTCTCGTCGTAAGCCGGACCCACTTCTTTCAGCGTGGTCAGCGCGGTCTTGGTGCAGACGATTTTCATGCGCTTGGTCAGGCCGAGTTCGCTCGCCTGCTTCAGAGCCGCCGTCTGGTCGGCGCCCAGGTTGTTCATGACCAGCACATCCGGCTTGGCCGCCATGATCCTGGTGAAGTAAGTGGAGAAATCCGTGGCGCCCAGCGGAGCATACACATTGCCGAGGAACTGCCCGCCCATCTGCTCGCTTTGCCACATCCAGCCTTCCAGCAGGCTTTGTCCCCAGCGATAGTCAGCAGTCAGCGAGAACCACTTCTTGCCGATCTTGGAGAAGGTGTATTTCGAGGTGGCCAGGGCGGCCGAGTACGGAAACACCATGAAGGCGAAGCCGTACTTATTCAGATCGGAGCCCAGCAGCATGTCCGACTGGCAATACGCCATGTACGGAACCTTGTTCTTGCCGGCGAATTCATTGATGGCCAGAGAAATGGCGCCGGAGAGCGTGCCGCCGATGAAATCGCACTTATCCTCCTCGACCAGTTCCTTGACGCGGCGCAGAGCCACGGCGCCGTTGAGCTGGTCGTCGCGATAGATCCACTCGATCTTGCGGCCCATCACGCCGCCTTTTGCGTTCCACTCCTCGACTGCCAACTGCGTCGCCTTCATCTGATCGGCGCCGAGAGCCGAGTACGCTCCCGTCAACGGGTGCATGGTCCCATACTTGATGACGCCCGCCGGCGCGGCCTTGATGATCGAAGGCATTCCGAAGACGGAGAGACCTGCTACCGCCGCACTGCCCTTCACGAAAGATCGCCGTGAAATCTTCTGTATCTTCTGGTCCATTGTTTTCCTCGTTTCCGATTGAAGAGTCTGGCCCGGGGGCCCCCTGATCGATTTACGGCAGCATGCCTTTGGCGCCGGCGGGCAGGGCCCAAAACCCGCCGGGGCCAGAAATTCGAGCCAGGCTCAGCGCGCGGTCCATCCTCCATCGACTGCCAGGATGTGACCGGTGACCAGGTCCGACGCCGGAGACGCCAGGTAGAGCACGGCGCCGGCGACGTCAGCGGGCTTGCCGAGACGCCCGAACAGAATGTTGTCGATGCAATACTGCTTGAACGCCTCGTCCTTGAACATCGGCTCGGTGAACTTCGTTTCAATGAAAGTCGGGGCGACGGCGTTGACGTTGATGTTATACGGCGCCCACTCCAGCGCCAGCAGCTTGGTCACCATGTTGACCGCGCCCTTGCTGGCGCAATAGGCGGCCCGCCGGGGAATAGCTACGCTGCCGGTCTGCGAAGACATGTTGATGATCTTGCCGCTCTTCTGCTTGATCATCGCCCGTCCCACCGCCTGGCAGCAGAAGAAGAGGGCCTTGAGATTGATGTCCAGTATCTTGTCCCAGGCCTCTTCGGTGACGTCGACAGCCATCTGCTGAATGTTGATCCCGGCGCAAGTCACCAGGATATCGAGGTGGCCGAAGGCGGCCAGGGCGCGGTCGGCCATCGTCTGGATCTCGGCGGTGCGGGTGAGATCGACCTCGATGCCGAGGGCGCGGCGGCCCATCTTCTCGATCGACTTCCGCGCCTCTTCCAGTTCGTCATGCAGCCGGTCGACCAGGACGATGTCCGCGCCGTTACCGGCCAGCGCCTCGGCAACGGCAAAGCCGATGCCCCGCGCTCCTCCGGTCACTACCGCTACCTTGCCTGCGAGATTAAAGCTTGGCATGTTTGCGTTCATTGGCTTCACCTCGCCGCCGATTTCTGAATGATCTTGCCGTACTTCTCCTTCCGGACCTTGCACGAGATGCCGTGGGCGAGCATGTTCTCGTAGTTGCAGGCGCGCTCGCAGACATCGGCGATCTTGTACGAAGCTTCCTTGGTGGCGTACTGGTAGGTCACGGTCTTGACGAACTTGCCGACCGAAAGTCCGCCGGTGTAGCGGGCGGCGCGCATGGTGGGCAGCACGTGGTTGGTGCCGATGGTCTTGTCGCCGTACGCGACCGTGGTCTCCTCGCCCAGGAAAGCCGAGCCGTAATTGCGGCAGTGGTCGAGGTAGTAGCGCCAGTCCTTGGTCTGGATCTCCAGGTGCTCGGGCGCCCATTCGTCGCTGACCTTGACGGCTTCCTCGGGTGAGCCGACGACGATGACGTCTCCGTTGTCACGCCAGGCGACGGAGGCGATGTCACGCGTAGGCAGATCGATCAGTTGCCGGTCGACTTCCTTCATCACGTCCTGCGCCATCTTTCTGGAGAGCGAGATCAGGCACTGACGCGCGTTGGGATCGTGCTCGGCCTGGCCGAGCAGGTCGGCGGCGACGATCCAGGGATCGGAGGTCTCATCGACGATCACCAGAATCTCGGTCGGACCCGCCAGCAGGTCGATGCCGAACGTGCCGAACAACTGCCTCTTGGCTTCGGCGACGAACTTGTTGCCGGCGCCGGCCATGACATCGACCGGGCTGAGGCCTTCCATGCCGTAAGCCATCGCGGCCAGCGCATACACTCCGCCCATGCAATAGACTTCGTCGGCGCCGCCGGCGACCATGGAATAGAGCGTAGCCGGCCACATTCCCTGCCCCTTCACCGGAGGCGAACAGGCAACCACGCGCGGGACCCCGGCCACCTTGGGCGTGATCACCGTCATGTGGGCTGAAGCCAGCATCGGGTAGCGGCCGCCGGGCACATAGGCGCCACTGGAGGCCACGGGAATGATCTTCTGGCCCAGATGCACACCCGGAAAAGTCTCGGCCTCGAAGTTCACGATCCGCTTCATCTGCTCCTGGGCGAAGTTGCGGATCTGCGCCTGGCAGAAGTCGATGTCCTCGACCTCGCTCGCCGGCAGTTGCTTCTTGACGGCGCGCATCTCGTCCGGGGAAATCTTGAAGCTCTTCGGCTCCCATTTGTCGAAGCTCTTGGCATAGTAGCGGACCGCCGACTCGCCCTCTTTCTTGACCTTGGCGAGAATTTCCCGCACGCTGTCCTGCACCGCCCGGATATCCTCTTCCGGCTTCTCTTTTGCCTTTTTCAGATATTCAGCCATTGAGACTCTCCTCTCGATTGGACTTTGAGGCGAACCACCGTTGACGTTTTCCTGGAGCCCGCCGTTCTCCGCTGCGTTGCTTCCGGCTGGACGATTACATGCACCATACTACTCACCGTCAAAGAATTGGCGGAAGACTAGAGCGTATTTCAATAATGGAATTGGTCGGTGGAAGCCCACGCCTTCAGGCGTGGGAAACAATGCTCAATAGAGAACGCCTTTAGGCGCTGTGGATAGATCGCCACGGCGGCTAAAGCCGCTTTAGACTGAAGCCTTGCTCCCACGGCTGAAGCCGTGGGCTTCCACGATAATCCCTTACTCCTAAGCCGAAACCGTCAAAAAACCATTTATGAAACACGCTGTGGCAGGCTGACCAGTCGCGCTAATTCTGTTTATCTTTCTTGGCATCGGACTTCGCATCGGGCGAATGGGTGACGTAGTATCCGTTCCTGGCCTGGACGGCCACGTCCTTCTGTTTGGTGCTCACCTGAATCCTGTGGTAATCGGAGCCATCGCCGGACCGGTCTGAAGTATAGCCAAGGTTGTACTGGTTCCGAAGATCTTCCTGGATCTCCTGATAAGTCTGCTCAATCGTTTGCTTCTTGGAAAGCTCGAACAGGCGGCCGCCGGTGTCCTTGGAGAGAGGCTGCAGGAGCTGCTTGGGATCGCCTCGTTCCTGTGGCGGCTGCGGCCGGGGTTGCGGGTAGGGCCGCTGTCCCCCCGGGTAACGCGGGTATCCGCCGGGATAGCCGGGAGGATATCCGCCCGGACGGCCGACAGGGCCGCCTGTGTCGTAGGGACTTTGCTGTCGTTGTTCCTGCTGGCGCGGAAGCAGGATCGAGTAAACGACGATGTTGGCGCGCTGCGCAGCCTCGATCGCCTGCGCATCTCTCATCTTGCTGCCGCGATCCAGGCCTTGGGAGAGAATGATGATCGCCTTGCGCCCCGGCTGTTTTTGCAACATTTCCGAGGCGGCCAGGTAAACAGCGTCATTCAGCGCCACTCCGCCGCCGCGTGCGGAGCCTTGACCGCCACGCCGGGAATCGTTGTCTCTCTCTGCCGCTGCTGGATTCTGCCCGCGCCTGCAACGAGTTGACGGCCGTATCCAGCTTCTGTCGGGAAGAGGTGAAATCCTGGAGCAGTTCCACTTCGCTGTCGAAGTGGATCAGAAACGCCTTGTCTTTGCCTTCGCGCAGAAATTCATCGACGAATTTCTCGGTGGCCGAGCGCTGCTGGCCAAAATTCTTGTCGCGGGCCAAACGGCTTTCGATCAGCAACCCAAAGGTGAGCGGCTGGTCGTTGTCGAGGGCTGAAAGAACGTATGGTCTGCGGGCGGCCATCTTCATCCAGTTGGAAATCGCTCTGGGAAAGGCCGCTGATCGCCTTGCCGTGCTTGTCGTGTACCGTTACCGGTATGTTCACCATCTGGCCGACGGTCGGGGGTGTGGGCGCCTGCTGGGCATTGAGCAGCGCAGCAAGAGACACAGCGGCGAGAGTGAGCGCCAGGCATTTGAGGATTTTTGGGGACAGCATGGCACCCTCGGAAAAGGAGAATATTTAGCCTCGACCGGCAGCCGCCGGTTGTCAAGAGAAAACCACGACTTGGCACGTGCGGTTGAGCCGTCGGGCAGAGTAGCTGATATGCTGGATTCATTCCCTCGACAGACGCAAGAACGGCAACTGCCGGGGACCGCGATCAGTAAAAATCCAGGGTTCCCGCAAGCGCCGTATTTGCGCCTCTTGGGAAAAAACACAAAAAGAGACGAGGGCTCTCGATGGCAGGGCAGAAAAAATTCCGTATCGCAGTACTTCCCGGAGACGGCATAGGCCTGGAAGTGATGGAACCGACGGTAGCGCTTTTGCAGAAGGCGGTCAGCCGGCGCGGCGGCTTCGAGCTGTCATTCGAAACGCTGCCCGCCGGGGCGGCGCATTATAAGGCTACCGGGGAGGCGATGCCGCAGTCCACGCTGGCGGCGGCGAAGACGGCTGACGCGATTCTGTTGGGCGCCATGGGCGATCCGGCCATCCGCTATCCGGACGGCACCGAGATTGCCCCGCAACTGGAGCTGCGTTTCACCCTGGGTCTGTACGCCGGCGTGCGTCCGGTACGGGCTCTACCCTGCGTTCCCTCGCCGCTGGCAGACGCGCGCGCTCAGGCGCTCGATTTCGTGCTCATTCGCGAATCGACCGAGGGACTGTTTGCCTCCTACGGCAAGGGAACCATCGAGAATGATGCCATCGCCCGTGAAACCATGGTGATCACCCGTGCGACCAGCGAAAGGCTGTTCGACTTCGCCTTCCAACTGGCGCGCCGGCGCAAGCAGCAAGGCAGGCCGGGTATCGTGACCTGCGTGGACAAAGCCAACGTCTTCTCGGCCTTCGCATTCTTCCGCAAGGTATTCGATGAGCGTGCGGCACTGTATCCGGAGATCAAGCCCCGGCACGCATACGTGGACGCAACCGCGCTGGATATGGTTCGCAAACCGTGGGACTTCGATGTCCTGGTAACGGAGAATATGTTTGGCGACATCCTCTCCGATCTTGGCGCCGGGCTGATCGGCGGCATGGGCATGGCGCCTTCCGCGGATGTCGGCGACGAACACGCCGTCTTCCAGCCCTGTCACGGCAGCGCGCCGGACATCGCAGGTACAGGCAAGGCAAACCCGACAGCAACATTTCTTTCCGGGGCGATGATGCTGGAGTGGCTGGCCGTGCGTCAGGACCTGCCGGCTTGCGCCGAAGCGGGAGAGATGGTGCGTCAGGCGGTCGATCGGGCGTTTGCCACTGGTACTCTGGTCACCGCCGAATTCGGCGGTAAGGCCGGAACACGTGAAGTGACAGAGGCGGTGATGGCGGCACTGTCGCAGGTGTGAAGCATCAAGGTTGCCTTTGAAAGGGATTCATAGTGCCGCAAGAAAGATAGGCTAAGCTGATAGTGAAGCTTATGATCGATCTTCATAGTCACGTGTTGCCGGGGGTGGACGACGGAGCCTCGACGCTACAGGTAGCGGCGGGTGGCCCAGAGTTGGCGCAGTTCCAACTCTGGGGCCCTGCGAGCACCTCACCACGTGGCCTTCAACGCTCTCAAGAACTGACCTAATGCAGCCGGAACTCCGTTTAGGCTAAGCTGGTAGTGACCTTATGATCGATCTTCATAGCCATGTTCTGCCGGGGGTGGACGACGGAGCCTCGACGCTGGAGGTAGCGGTTGAGATGTGCCGCATTGCCCACGGCGACGGCGTCACTCACCTGGTAGCCTCGCCGCATGCGAACTTCGCCTATGTGTACGACCGCGAGGCCCATCTGGCGAAGCTCGAGGAACTGCAGCGGCATGTTCCGGAGATCAAGTTGATCCTGGGATGCGATCTCCAGCTCTCGTTCGAAAACTTCTCCGACGCCATTCAGAATCCCAAGCGCTACACCATCGGCGAGACGCGATACCTGCTGATAGAACTGAGCGATTTCGGAGTTCCGCGTACCATTCTGGAACCGCTCAACCGGCTGCACCAGGCGGGGTTGAGGACGATCATCACGCATCCGGAGCGCAATCCGATGGTGAGCCGCCGCTTCGATCTGCTGCAGGAGATGGTGAATCTGGGCAGCATCTTGCAGGTGACAGCCAACTCCCTGACCGGGTTCTGGGGGAGCGAGGTGCTGCACTGCGCGGAGAGGATGCTGAAGACCGGCTTGGTGGGAATCCTCGCCAGCGACGCTCACAACACGAACATCCGCACGCCGGTTCTTTCCAGCGGGCGCGATGCCGCCGCTGCGATGATCGGAGGCGAAGCCGCCGACCGCCTGGTTGAGTACTATCCGTCCATGGTGCTCGCCGATCAGCCGATCGACGGGCCGAGCAAGCAGTTTTGATTGCGGTCCCGGCTTCCGCGGGGTCCCTAGCAACGCCGGATTTGCCTTGCTGGGGTGGAACTGGCGATCCTCAAGGCCGGGTCTTGGGAGCAGTTGTTGTCTGGTGCGGTCCGGAGGTGCTGTAGCCGGAGTACGCCAGGGAAAATAATCTCCACCGCAGAGTGAATACCCCATCAGGGTCCGGCTGCCGGCCCGACGGATTGCGCAGCCGCACCGTGCCGCTGCGCGGGTCCACCGAGAGCACGGTGTAGGCGTGGGCGTCGAGATACCAGTCGGCTACGCCCGGCCCGAGCGCCGAACCCAACGCGTGCGGTCAGTTGCTCGACAGGAGCATCACCCGTCCATGCCACCACCGCGCGATTTCTTCTGAGTTCGGCCGAAATGTCGGCACTGGCCTGCGCGGCGCTCTTGATCTCGTAGGAATGGGCGTTGCCGGCGAAGGCGCGGAATACGTCTTCCACCACTCCGCCCTGGCCGACGGCGCGATAGGCCCCGAACAACTGCCCGTTGGCCTTCACGCTCTCGGCCAGCGAGTTGAAGAAGCCGGAGGAATCCAGCATCTCCACGGCGCGGCTCTTCCAATCCGCCAGGCCGGGAATGGCCCTGAGCTCCTCGCGCAGGCGCGTCTTCAGCCCATCGCGATCGACGTTTCCGGACTGGTCGATCTCCCGGCGAATGGCGCGATCGTAAGCCAGCAAGATAAAGTCGCTGCCGCGAACGATGCCGTTGGCGCCCAGCTTGAGGGTCACGGGCATCGTGCTCTGGGCGATCGCCTCCAGCAGCGAGGCGCGCAGAATGCGTTGAGCATAGCCACGGAACAGCACCGCGACCCACAGGCCGTCGGAGGCGTCGTAATAGCTGTCGCGGGCAAAGCGCACGTCATCGGGATAAACGGTCTCCCGCTTGCCATCGGCAAACGAGACGGAGAAGTTGTTCCCTTCACGGCGAATGGCCGAGCGCAAGGCGTCCGGCTGCACGGCCGCCAAGGCGGCGATACTGGCGTGGAAGTAGCAGCTTCCCAGCGTGCCTTGCGCGACGGCTTGCGGTGTAACACCCGCCTTGCCGTACAGCTCTTGACTGAAAAGGTTTGCGGGGACAAGACAGCAAAGCGCCAGAACCGTGCTGATGAGGAATTGTTTCATTGCTTGACTTCCCCCTTCGACTTGGGGTCGTTGAGGTTGAACTTCAAGGTTCTGGCGGCCTCGGCCATCGGGACTACGGAATTTTCGCCGACCAGTATTCCCACAATTCCGGCTTCCGAGATTACCGGCGATCCCCAGCCGGTTGAGTCGACCGGCGAATCCAATTGCAGGCGGCCCGAGGCCTGGCGCAGTGAGTTCGTCACCAGGTCAGGCTGTGCCTTGCGCGACTCCATTCCCTGAGGGAAGCGGAACAGCCCCACCGGGAGTGCGGCGGAAGCCTCGCCGGAGGCAAACACGGGTTCGAAGCTCTGCGCAGAAGCTTCAACGATCTCCGCCAGCGCCAGCGCCGAGGCGCCCTGGCGGCGGTGGACACGAACCTTTTGCGGCTTGCCATCCGCATTGGGCACGTACATGGTTTCGAAGTCGTCTTTGGGCGCCGGCGACAGGCGCAACTGCTGAGCGCTCAGGCGCCAGGCCTGCGCCGGGAGTAACTGGTCTTTCTCGTCGCGCAGAGCGGCGTCGGCAGGCCAGATCCAAAGGTCGTAGCCGGTCACCTTCAGGGTGGAGTCCTGCGCCATGCTGGCGGCGGCGAAAGGATCGAACTTCCACGGCTCGACTACCGATTTGGGCAGCAGCACGCGGCTTCCGGCAAAGCGAAAACCGGTCGCCGTGCTTTCAAAGTTGAAGACGCCGCCCGCCTCGTCCTGCAAGGAATAGGTTGCGTGCGCCAGCACGAGCACCGGGGCGTACCGCTCCCAGAAGATCTTTCGCTGCTCCGACAGCAGGCCCGAGGCGGAGCGCATGACGCCATTCATCTTGTCAAGCGCGACCTGCGCGCCGTCAAGCAGCACCAGCGCGGCATGGCGGCCTAGGGCGGGAATCGGGAAATGCAAGTCGGTGGTGGTCTCGACCGGAACCGGAACCCGGACGCGCGTAGTAAACAGCAGAACCTTCACCGCCGGATTGAGCCTCACGTCCGCATAGGCGGTCCCGGTCACAGTGATCTTGCCGTCCTGCACCAGGGCGCGGAGCGGGCGCAGGCTGGTCAGATCGCGGAAATACACCGTCAGGCTGACCGGCTTTTGCGGCGTGACCTTTTGATTAGCAGCCAACACCAGGCCCTCCGACATCGGCGAGGCATAGAACGGCAGGCCGTTGATGCGCATGCGGTCAAACGCGATCTCCCGCAGGGTAACGCCGCGGGAAGAAGAAATACTTACCCTGGCGTTGAGCTGCACCTTCTCCGGCGTGAGCGAGACGAGAGAAACATCCTCTACGGCTACGCTGACGGGCGCTTCCTGGCCGGCAAAACCCCAGGCGGCCGATTGCAAAGCGATAATTGCGACCACGCCGAAAAATGCTAGGCGTTTAAGAAAGGACATCAGGATTCTCTCCATTAGCGCTGGTACTTGTCGGCCTGGCGCTTGACTTCCTGCATCTTGCGGTTGACGTAAGCGTCCAGCACCAAGGGTATCTGCCGGTTCAGGCGCTCGACGAAACGGTCCTCGGCTTGCTTCATCTTGGCGTCCATTCCGTCCATGCGCTTTTCGAACGTGCTCAGGCGGGCGTCGAGGGCGGGCGTAAATTGCTGGACGGCCGATTCGGCGCCCCTCTTCAAGTCGGCCACCGCACCGTTGTTCTTAGCGATCTGCTGTCCCTGGTAGAACAAGGCGAAGAGCAGAATGAGCAAGCCGACAAGATTGACGGCCAGCAGGTTTCGTATCTGGGTGAGTTTTCGCTCGATCACGATATCAGCTCCCGGCTCCCCTTCTGGAATTGCGTTGTTTGGCATCGCGGAAGGCGCGTCCGCGGGACTCGACTCAGGCGGTGGCGCGGAGCCGAATGAAACTCGCGACGCCCTCGCACTTCCTTGCTGATCTGCGGCCGAAACAGCCATCGGACTGCGTTCGAACATGGTTGCGCCAGGCGAAACCGGCCGCGGCAGCACCTTCCAGAACCGTAGCTTGCGGGCGAACTTCCTTGAAGTAGATCCGCAGCTCCGGCCCCTCGCCTCCCAGGCGCAGCGTGTCTCCCGAGGTTATCGTGGCCGCGGTTACGCGAGTCCCGTTCAGATACGTGCCGTTGGCGCTCCGTGTATCCATCAGCGAAAGGCCCGCGCCGCTCACTTCCAGAGCCAGGTGCTCGCGCGAGACCATCGAATACTCGGGCAGGCTGAGGTCGCAGCTCGGGTCGCGGCCGATGCGGATGCGCGGCTGCTCATACGACCAGCGGCTCGCCTTGCCGACGAGTTCAATGTCGATCTGCATGGCTTTCCTTCCACTTCATGACGAAGGCGGTTGCTCCCAGGAAAAGCACAGCGAAGCCGCCGAGAATCGCCAGATACTGCGGGAACGCGTTAGGGGTTTCCGGAAACGGACCGGCGGCGGAAATGCCCTGCGAGCGCATCTTTTCCAGGTGGGCGCGGATGCGCGCCGCATCCTGGGGATGCAGGGTGCTGGCAACCGCGTTGAGCAGCGGGAAACTGTAATCCTTGTTGTCGTGGATAAACAGATCGGTGAGCGCCTCCAGTCCCCAGCGCGACACCATCAGCGGCGAAAGCCCATAGCGCAAGACCGGACCCATGCCGGAAGGCACCAGTTGCGAAGGCACTTCGCGAATCTCTACCCGGTTATCCGGCTGAATCACGGGATAGAAGGGCTTCAGGGTGACGACCGGTATCAGCAGGCCGGCCAGCAGCAATTGCGGAATCATGGTGAGCGGAAAGACATAGAGCGCCTTTTCCGCGGTCGAGAACAGCGACGAAATCAGCAGCCCGATGAGGCCTCCCTCGACGGTCATGATCCACATCAGAATGAAACACTCCAGCAGGTGATTGTCCAGGGCTCCCAAGGCCGCCAGCACGGCCACGAATAGCAGCGCCTGCACGGCCGCCACTACGATCACGTAAACCACCTTGGCGCCGAGATAGCTGACCAGGCTGAGGTCTCGTTGTCGCTCGCGCTCATAGACCGGCAACTCGTCCACGATCTCCCGCACCGAGGCTGAGCAGCCGAACCACAGCGCCACCACGATGATCATGAAGAGAACTTTAGGTTCGTTCGCCGACTGCTTCAGCACCGCCATCAGCAGGGCGATCGCCACCGGCGGCAGCAGCAGGGCGGCGAAGGTCGACTTCTCCTTGAACTTGAGGCGGAACTGGCGGCTCAGCAGGGTCACCCATTGGCGGAATATGGAGTGCTGCCGCTGCTTGGGAGGCGGCGCGGCAGCGGCCCGGCCGGCCGGTTTGGGCCGCGGCGGCGTTCCTGCCCTGGATTCCTGGAAGGCCTCCGAGCGGCGATACTGCGCGGCCCACTCTTCGGGCTTCTTCTCCTGCAACCTGTCGAAGATCTCCTGCGGCCGGCGGGCGTTGAAATAGGGCATCATCTCCTGGCTGCCGCCAAAATATGCCAGCTTGCCGCGCACCAGCACGGCGACCTTATCCAGCAGGCTGAAAGAGCCGAGAAGATGCGTATTGATGATCACGGTCGATCCGCGATTGGCGATTTCGCGGAACAACTGCATCATCTTCATTTCGGTGCGGGGATCCTGGCCGGCAGTGGGCTCGTCGGCGAACAGCAATGCCGGCTTGCTTAGCAGCTCGATGCCCAGGCTGACGCGCTTGCGCTGGCCGCCGCTGAGCTGCGCAATCTCTTTTTCCGCGTGTTCGGTGAGCTCCAGCACCCGCACGACTTCCTTGACGCGCTGCCAGATCTCGGTTTCGGAGAAATCGTCGGGCAAACGCAGCCGCGCCGAGTAGTAGAGGCATTCGTTCACCGTAAGCTGGCGATGAAGGATGTCTTCCTGCGGCAGGTATCCGATCAGGGCGCGCAGAGAATGAAACTCGGAATACAAATTGGCGGAGTTCAGCAGCACCTCTCCGCCGCTTGCCGGTCGCGAGCCGTTGAGGGCATCCATCAGGGTGGACTTGCCGGCGCCGGAGGGGCCGAGCAAGCCAACGAATTCGCACGGCTCGATGGCCAGGGAAACGTCGTCCAGCAGACGCGTCGGCGAGCCGGTGGCGGCGTTGGTCACGTCCACGGTTACGCCGCGCGCGGTCAGCCGGATGCGAGTGCCATCCGATTGCTGCTCGATCTGCGAGCCGTCAAAGATGAACTGCACCGCGCCCAGGCTGATGCGATCGCGGGGCTTCAGCAACTGCCGGGTGATGCGCTGGCCGTTGACGAAGGTGCCGTTGGTTGAATTCAGATCGGCGATTTCAAATCCGCCGGCAACCTTCCTGATCTCCGCGTGGCGCGCGGAGACAGTTGGATGATTGAGGTGGATATTGTTGGCCCGGTTGCGGCCAATGGCAATGTGGTCTGCCGTCAGCTCCATGTCGCGCAGCACGGCGGGACGCCGGCGCGCTTCCCGGTACAGGAACAGATGCGACTCGCAGGCCCCGAACTGCAGCAGGTCGCCATCCTGCAGGAGGCGCTCGCGAATGCGCTCTCCATTGATGAAGGTGCCGTTGGTAGAGTCGAGATCACGCAGCAGCGCGCCTTCCGGAGTAATGGCCAGCTCGGCGTGATTGGAGGAGACGGAGGGATTATCGATCGCAACCTTTCCTGGACCTTCCAGGCGCCCGAACTCCAGGCGCGAACCCTCGATAGGGATGTCGCGCACGGCGTACTGGTCGAGCACCAGTTGCAGCCTGCGTCCGGGGCTCACGTCTTCGGACTGCGAGACGATGACGGTTTCGGAGAAACGGGAGGCGTGCGCGGAAGCCAGAATCGTGTGCGATGAGTCTTGGCCGGGCCATACATCCGGCTTGTCCGCCGATGCCGCCGCGGCGAACTTGCGGGGACCTTCCGAGGGTTCTTGCGGCAGGATGCGAGTCAGCCGTTGCTCGGTGTCATGCCAGCGCAGGCTCGCTTTTCCAGCGGGCTGGAAAATGTAACGATTCTCATTACGAAAACCGAAGCGGACTTCGTCTCCGGGCCGCAACACCTCGGTTAACACGCGCTGCCCGTTGACGAAGTTTCCGTTGGCAGAGCTGTCGTGGAGAATCACCCGTCCGTCGGCTTCGCAGACGATCTGGGCGTGTAGCCGGGAAATCTCCGGATCGTCGATCACCAACTGGTTTTGCGTCCGGCCCCTGCCGACCTGTAAGCCCTGGCCGGTGATCGGGATAGGCTGCTGGGCGGAGCGGTCCGAGAGACGCAGCAGGCAGGGCAAATCAAAGGAAATGGCCAGCGCGCCGCAGGCCAGACAGAGACCTTCAGCCACCGAGCCACCACACCACTGACAAAGCGCCACTCGCCTCCCTCTACAGTCCCGGAATAGTCCAGACCCAAAGCCCGGGCGACCTGTTTACGCTGTGAAACGAACAGAATGCTAGCATGAGCCCAAAATGCGGTAAACACGAATGCTATAACCGCAGTTGCGGCGGCGCTGGCAGCCTTCGGCCAGGCTGCAAAGGCCCCTGCCGATCTTGGTTATCTCGATTACAACAACCAGATATTGGCGCTGGCGCAGCCCATAGCGCAACGCCGCGATACCTGTCCGCGAACATCAGAGATTTGGCTGGAGACACCACTCCAGCTTGCCTCGACCGCGCCCAAATTGTCTAGACAGTGGAATGGATTCATCGTAGAAGTAGTGCAGCAACATACAATTCCGGCAGGGGTTAGCCGCCTGAAACGACGGGACACCTGCCTGGCAGGCGCCAGCCGGGATGATGAATCGCCGGACTGACGACACCGCTTGAAATTGACGATGTACAGGCTGCTGAAAAACGCGCCGAAGCAACAAGCGAGGCGCTTTGGGATGTGGGTATCACACGATCGACGCACAAGAACTTGTATGTTTAACTACCCGCAATTTGTTTTTCAGCAGCCCGTGTAGCCAATATGGAATTACCGCAAAAGATTGGCAAGTACGTGGTACAGGGGAAGCCGCTTGGCCAGGGGGGCATGGGTGTCGTCTACAGGGCGGTGGACCCCGATATTGGCCGGCCGGTCGCCATCAAGATGGTGCTGGGCGCAGGCGATCCTGAGCTGCTCGAGCGCTTCTCGCGCGAAATCAAGCTCACGGCCAATCTGCACCACCCCAACATCGTAACCGTATACGACTCGGGCCAGCAGAGCGGCAGCCCATACATCGTCATGGAGTACCTGGAGGGCGCGAGCCTTGACCGGGTCGCGATCACCGCTCCATCGCCCAACCAGGCTCTTTATCAGCAACTGAGCATCATCGCCCAGGTATGCGCCGGGCTGGACTACGCGCACAAGCAAGGGGTCGTACATCGCGACATCAAGCCGGCCAATATCCTGGTCCTGCGCGACCAGTCGGTCAAGATCGTGGACTTCGGGATCGCTCTGCTGGGCGACGACAGCCGATCACGGTTGAGCAAGCCCGGGGTGCGTCCCGGGACTCCCGTTTATATGTCGCCGGAGCAACTGAATGGCTATCCGCTGGACGGCGGCACCGACATCTACTCCGCCGGCGTAGTGCTGTACGAGTTGCTTACCGGCAAGCTGCCCTTCTGGGGTCCCGACGAAACGTCGATCAGAACGCAGATTCTTACCGCGGAGGCGCAGCCGCTTGCAGCGCACAGCCTCGAATTCCCCGCCGAGTTGCAGGAGGTTGTCTCCCGCGCCCTGGAGAAGAACCGGCTCAATCGCTACCAAACGGCCGAGGATTTTCGTATCGCATTGTCGCGGATACAGGCCCAGCTCAAGCCCGCCCTGATCCGCGAATGGCGCGAACAGGCATACGCCGCCATGGACCACTCGGACTGGGTCCGGGCCAAAGAAAACCTGGCCGAGGTGTTGAAGCTGGATCCCGCGGACGTGGTTGCCGGCGACAAGCTGCATGAAGTGGAGCAGATTCTAGGGCGCGAGAAACACGGCACGGAGGCACAACGCCTGCGGGCGCAGGCCGAAGATGCTCTGGCGCAGCGGCAAATCGACGATGCGCTGGCCTTTGCCGAGCAGGCGGTAAAACTCGACGATTCCAATGTCGATCTGCGCGTCTTTCGCGACTCGGTGCGCGATACCAGGGAGCGTTCCAGCAAAGCCAAGCGGGCCCTCGCCCGCGCTGAAAGCTGCCTCCAGGCCGGCCAGCTTGAAGCAGCGCTGGCTGCCGCAAACGAGGCGCTCACCCTGGAACCCTCCAACTCCGAGGCCCAGGCGTTGCGCGGCACCATTACGCAGTCGTTCGCGGAAAGATTGAAGCGCCAGCAGTTCCAATCGCTGCTGGAGGAAGCACGCAGGGACATTGCCGCCCGGCGGCATACCAGCGCCCTTGATTTGTTGAAGAGAGCGGCGGCCATCGATGCCAAGGACCCGCAACTGAGCGCCCTGATGAATCAGGCGATGCAGGGCCGCGAGGCGGAGAAGCGCAGCAATGGTGCAGGCTACGGCTCGACAGCGGAGGTTCGCGACAGTGTCTCCCGCAGCGGGTTCCCGCCCTCCGAGATTAAGCCGCAACAACCCGTAGCGAACAGCCAGCCGATGCGAGCCATGGCCGAGGCGGCGAGCGCGAAAGCCGATTCCAGCGAGGCTCCGACCGTCTTGCGGCCGGGGCCGCCTGCCAGCGCGGCTTCTCCCGCCGGCGAGCAAGCAAAGGCCGCAGTAGCGCATCCGGCACTGAAAATCGAACTGCGGCCAGCAATGCCGCCTTCCCCAGGCCCGGCATCGCAACCGGCGCTGGAACCGCCGCTGCAAAGACCTTTACCGGAGCCGAGGACACGGATTGGATCCAAGCCTAAGCCGGCACGCTCAGGCCACTGGCTTTTGCGGATCGTCAGTACCGTGGTGGCTGTTGTGGGAGCCTTGGCGGCGTTCATCTCCGTCTACGACTTCGTCTC
This sequence comes from uncultured Acidobacteriota bacterium, assembly GCA_963791145.1. GTDB lineage: Bacteria > Acidobacteriota > Terriglobia > Terriglobales > Acidobacteriaceae > CAWBRT01. The sequence goes on from CAWBRT010000011.1 coordinate 658,879, forward strand.
CAAGAAGAGCGGCAGCCCGGTCAAGGTACAGATTGTGTCGACGCCCACAGGAGCCGCTATCCATCTGGCCGGCGGTGGCACCAACGTCGATTGCGTGACGCCGAATTGCACGCTCAGCCTGCCCAAGGGCAACTATGAGCTGAGCGCTTCGCTCAGCGGATATCAGAACATTACCCGGAGCATAGAAGCTACGGACAACATGCCGCGCGTCGAGCTCGCCTTGACTCCGGCGCCGGTCGTATCTGCGGCGCTGGCCAGCATGATCCTGCAGACGCCCGGGGTGAAGGGCGCCACGGCCGTCGTCGACAACAAGGAATACCTGATCGCGGATGGGCAGCTTCGGCTTCCCGCCGAACCGGACAAAACTTACACCGTACGGGTGCAGAAGGACGGATACGAGCCGATGGCCGAGCGGCAGGTTACGGTCGCGCGCGGCCAGGAGACGGTGGTTTTCAAACTGAAGCCGCTGGCTGAGATCGCCAGCCTGACGCTGCGGCGAGCCACGCCGGAGGCTCTCGTGATGCTGGACGGGCGCACGGTGGGCTCGGTGGCCGCCAACGGGAGCTTCGAAACCAAGATTTCTCCCGGGCTGCACACCGTGCAATTGGCGCTGGACGGACGCACCAGCAATAAGGTCGAGCAGAAGGTACCGCCGCGCGGCCGCGTGGTGCTCGATTCGCTGGCGCTGGCAGCGGCGACGCCTCCGCAGCCATCACCCCAGCCACAGCCGCAACCGCAACCAAAAGACAGGATCGCCCAGGAATGGGAGGAGCTGCGATTCAGCAACGACCGCAGCCGGCTGGAAGCGTTCGTGGCGCGAAATCCCTCCAGCCCGTTCGCCGACCTTGCCCGCACGCGCGTCGAGCAGATCGACTGGACGGCGGCCAACGCCAGCAAGGACCGCTCCAAGCTGCAGTTCTACCTCAACCAGCATGCCGACGGACGATACGTGGAGCAGGCTCGCGAACAGATCGAGCAGATCGACTGGAACTCGGCGCTCAACAGCCGCGACCGTGCGAGAATCCAGGCGTACTTGGACCGCTACGGCGACGGTCGCTACCGACAGCAGGCGCGCGAGGCGCTCGAGCAGATCGATTGGGACGGGGTGCGGAATTCGGGGGACATGCAGCGGTTACAGGCGTTTTTGAACACCTACCCGGATGGGCGTTTTGCGGCCGCGGCCAAGGCGGCCATCGACGCGCGTAACAAGCCCGTGCGCAGGACGGATGTGCCGGCCGCTCCGGAGTATTGCCCGCTCCCCGAAAAGGTGGACTTCGACTTTCAGACTCCGAACCGCGACAAGGTCGGGATATGGAAGGGGATCTGGGACAACAACTACGGCCGCAAGTTCTGCATTGTTATCACCTCGATGAAGTCAGGCGAGGCGCAAGGGATATATAGCTACGATCAAGGGCCGAGTTCACCCGCCGGCTTCCGGCAAGTGAGAGGCACGACGGTCTCCACGCAGCCGGGAGCGATGACGGTTACCTTCACGGCAGCCGCCAACAACAGCCCGGTTGTCGTCATGCAGTTTCGCAGCGACGGAACGGTGAAGGCGAATTGGCGGCAGGGCAATCAACCGGCTCTAACCGCCTGGGTGACGAAAGTAAGATAGGCGACGAAATGCGTATGCCTATCCCGGCCAGGCGACTACGCGCTGCCGCTGCTCGCCGATTTTGCTGATGCCGGAGTGAATCTGGTCGCCGGGCTGTAAAAAAATTGGCGGCTTGCGGGCGAAGCCCACACCCGGGGGCGTGCCCGTGGTGATCAGATCGCCGGGATTGAGTCCCATGAAAGTACTGATGTAGCTGATCAGCTTGGCGACCGTGAAGATCATGGTTCGCGTGCTGCCGGTCTGCATGCGCTTGCCGTTGATATCCAGCCACATGTCCAGCGCCTGCGGGTCGCCAACCTCATCGGCGGTCACCAGCCAGGGCCCGACCGGGCCGAAGGTATCGCAGCCCTTTCCCTTGTCGACCGTGCCGCCACGCTCAATCTGGAACTCCCGCTCAGAGACATCGATCACCAGGCAATATCCGGCCACGTGACGAAGCGCTTCCTGCTCGCTCACATACTGAGCCCGGCTGCCAATGACGACTCCAAGCTCAACCTCCCAGTCCGCCTTCTTGGAACCCTTGGGGAGAATGATGTTGTCGTATGGGCCGTTCAGGCAACTGTTCGCTTTGAGAAAAAGCATGGGCTCGGAGGGAACCTGCTGGTTGGTTTCTTTGGCATGGTCGCTGAAGTTCAACCCGACGGCAATGAATTTTCCTATTCCGACATAAGGGACGCCCAGTCTGGGCGAGCCTTCCACCAGTGGAAGCGACTTGGGATCGATTCCGCCTAGTGCTCTCAACTTCTGCGGCGATAAGCAGTCGGCGGAAATTTCACCGATCAGAACCGACAGGTCGCGGATCTTTCCATCCGCATCGAGCAAGCCCGGCTTTTCCTGGCCCGGCTGGCCATAGCGCAGCAGCTTCATTGCGAGCTCCTTCCTGGAAATTCAATCTGAAATTCAATCAAATCTGAAATTCAATCTATTGACTGGCGGCTTGCGAAGACCGGATACCCTCTCGAGCGCCGCAGCGGGGTCCCCGGCGACGGCTGCTTCTGCCGTTGCTGGGGCAAGGGCAAAGACGCGCTTGCTCGTGAAGATTCCATAGAGGCTTCGCCGCAAACTGATCCATCAGCATACACGATCACTGGTTTCAAAAAGCCGCCGGCGCGAGCTTCTGCGTGTTCGCCGGCGATCCGGAGACAACCGCCCTCGCTTTTTGCGCTTCTCTTATTCACCTTCCCACCGCTGCAGGTCTTGATCTGGAGGTTGTGAACGTGAAGCTTTCGAACGTGCTGCGAGCATTCACCTGGGTAATATGCGTATTGCTGGTTGAGGCGGCTCTCTGCGCTGATGCCGCCGCCATGCGGCCGGGGTCGCCGGCAAGCGCCGCGGCCGCGCCTGCCGTAGCTGAACCGCCAGCCTCGACTCACCCCCAAAGTGCACGGATTCGCCAGCTACTCAACAAGCTGGGTTCCGGTGAAGACACCCTGATAGCCACGCGGTTGCGGGATGGAGCCATCGTGTCCGGTTACCTCGTCGACTCCGGGCCGTCTTCTTTCTCCATCACCGACCGCCGGAGCGGAACCTTGCGCAACATCGATTACAACGAGGTGGATCGCCTGGCCGGTTACAACCTGGTGACCGGGACTCAAGTCGAGCAAGGTGGGGGAATTCGCGCCAAGCTGGCACGCCTGGCCAGCTACATACTGCCGGTCAAGCGTATATCCCGCAACAATCTCTCCGGCGGCAGCAAGGTGCTGCTGATCGGCATCCTCATCGGCATACTGGTTGCGGTCATAGTGGCAAAAACCATATAGGCGCCGGAAGAGTTCGCGCTTCGCTTTCCTTCGCCTGAGTAAACTTGCTTCACGCCGGCGGGCTAAAATCCTGCTTCCGCAAGGCGTCCCCGCTATGCCTCAGGGCGAGTATGCCGCCGGGGCGGAAGCGCAGCCGGCGTGGCCCCGCATTCCAGCCAGATATTCCATCCGATCCCTTTCGCCCTGCCGGTCTCCGGCGCTAGACAACCGGCAATCCTATGCGAAAAGGCCGCCCGGCGGCGAATTTGAGCCATTGTGTTTGCGGCAGTTCTGTGGTATTTCTAGGCGACGAAGCCCTTGATCCCGTTTATCTTAGCGACGAATTCCTTGACCGGGCATTTCCTTGCGGCAAATCCCTTGCCAACGAATTCTTCTTATCGTGAATTTCGCTGTCCCGACAGTTGAGTTAGCTCTGCCATGTCCTGGGAGAAGTCCGGGATATGGAAACCGAAGCATGTGATTTAGGAGGAAAAGCGAGATGGCATCAAGAAATCGAATCAGAGTAATGATCGCGTTGTCCCTGCTGCTGATCTTGGTTTTTTCCATATCGGCGTCAGCACAGCAGCCGCCGAAAGTGATTAAGATCGGCGCCGTCTATCCGCTGACCGGCAACATCGCGTCGACCGGTCTGGACAACAAGAGTGGCGTTGACTTAGCGGTAGACATCATCAACGGGAAGATAAAGCTCGATCTTCCCCTGGCCGGGGCCGGCGGCATACCGAACCTGGGCGGGGCGAAGCTCGAGATCGTTTACGCCGACAGCAAAGGCGATCCCAGAAACGGTATGTCCGAGGCTGAGAGACTGGTTACCTCGGAGCACGTGGTTGCCATGATGGGCACCTACCAGAGCGCAGTAACCAAGACCGCCAGCCAGGCTACTGAAAGGCTGCATATTCCGTTCGTCTGCTCCGATTCTTCCTCGCCGACCTTGACGGAGAGAGGTTTCAGGTACTTCTACCGCGTCAGTCCGCACGACGACACCATGGCCAAGGACCCGTTCCTTTTCCTGAAAGACATGGAGAAGAAAACCGGCCAGAAGATTCAGACTGTCGCCCTGCTCTACGAAAACACGGAATTCGGATCGCAGGCGGGCAAAGCATACAGGAAATATGCCGAACAGTTCGGGTATAAGGTCGTCGCCGACATCAGCTATACGGCCAACGCCACCGACGTAACCAGTGAAGTGGGCAAGCTGATCGTGGCCAAGCCGGACGTGCTGATGCACGCTTCCTACATCACGGATGCCATTCTTTTCACCAAAACTTTCAAGGAGATGGGTTTCAACCCCAAGGGCATCTTTACGATGGGGGGCTACATCGAGCCGGCCTACCTGCCTGCGGTGAAAGCCGACGGCAACTACGTCCTCGTCCGTTCGACCTTCGCGATCGACCTTGGCAAGAACAAGCCGCTCGTGACCAAGGTCAACGAACTCTACAAGAAGAAGTACGGGCACGACATGAGCGAGAACGCCGCCCGCAGCTTCATGGGTCCTTTTGTATTGGCCGACGCTATCAACCGGGCCAAGTCGACCGCCCCCGAGGCCATCATCAAGGCACTGGACGCCACCAACATCCCCGCCAACCAGGTGATCTATCCGTGGCAGGGAATCAAATTCGATCCCAAGACCCACCAGAACATCTACGCCCACGGCACGCTGGTGCAGGTGCTGGGCCAGAATTACTCCACCGTCTGGCCATTCGAGTCCGCCGCCAAACCGTTCGTCTGGCCATTCCCGAACTGGAAGACGAGAAAATAGCAGTAGCGGAGCCGGAGCGGACCCATGCATGAACAATTGATCCAGCAGCTCGCCGATGGCCTCCTGATCGGGTTGATGTATTCCCTGGTGGCCATCGGCCTGACCCTGATCTGGGGCGTGATGAACATCGTGAATTTCGCCCACGGCGATTTCCTGATGCTCGGCATGTTCGCCTCGTTTTGGTTGTTCACCTCGTTCGGCCTCGATCCCATTTTTTCCATTCCAATTTGTTTTGCCGGAATGTTTCTTGTGGGAATGCTGATTTACCGTTTTGTCGTGCGCAAGGTGATGAAGGGTCCGCTTCTGGCACAGGTGGTGGTGACTTTTGGAGTGAGCATTTTTATTAGCAACCTGGCAGTGTACTTCTGGACGCCTGATTTCCGGCTTTTGCCGCCTACTATCCTCCAGGGTACCTGGCAGATCGGTGGCATTGTTATCAGTATCCCCAAGCTGGCCGCTTCCGCCGGCAGCGTGGTCGCCTCCGCCGGTGTCTTGCTGTTCTTGAAAAAGACGAACACCGGCAAGGCGATCCTGGCGACCGAGATGGACCGCGAGGCGGCCCTTCTCATGGGAATCAATACCGACCGCATCAATGCTCTCTCTTTTGGAATTGGTTCGGCCCTCGTCGGTGTGGCGGGGGCCTTTTTGTCCACTTATTACTACATCTATCCGCAAGTGGGCGGCCTGTTCGGTTTGATCGCTTTTTGTGTGGTGGCCCTCGGCGGCTTCGGCAGCATCGAGGGGGCGTTTATCGCCGGAATCCTGGTGGGGCTGGCGCAGACGTTGGGCGGGTTCTTTTTTGATCCTTCCTACAAGTACGCCATTGTCTTCACCATCTATCTCATCACCATCTGGATCAAGCCCAAGGGACTGCTGGGGTGGTAACGCATGCGTAAATTTTCGGTGGGACAGTTCGCCACGGGCATCGTCGTTCTGCTGCTCCTGATCGTCTTTCCTCTCTTTATCAGCCAGCCCATTCACATCCACGTGATGATCCTGGTGTTCATGTTCGGCATGCTGGGAGTAGCCTGGAACATCATCGGCGGTTATGCCGGGCTGTATTCCTTCGGGCAGGTGGCGTTCTTTGGGATTGGCGCCTACACGTCTTCCTTTCTGTTGGTCAATCACGGCATCAATCCGTGGCTCGGGCTCATCGCCGGTGGCTGCACGGCCGCGGTGGTGGCGGCCAGCATCGGGTATCCATGCTCAAACCTGAGGGGTCACTATTTTTCCATTGCCACCATTGCCTTTGCGGAAATCGTCCGCATTGTATTCAACAACTGGAAGGCGGTGGGGGCGGCGGAAGGACTTACCCTTCCCATGGACAATCCGTCTTTCTCCCATTTTCTGTTCAATAGTTCCAAGCTGCCCTACTACTACATCATGCTGGCTTTTTTGCTGCTGGCTTTGGCGGTCTGCTATTTTGTGGCCACCTCCAAAATGGGCTACTACTTCCGCGCCATCAAGGAGAGTCATGATGTCGCCGAAGTGCTGGGCGTGAATGTCGTTCTTTACCGGCTCATTGCGGTCATGATCAGCGCCTTTCTCAGCGCCATGGCGGGCACCTTCTATGCCCAGTACGTCCTCTACATCGATCCCGACAGCGTGATGCTTCTTCCCTTCTCGGTGCAGATCGTGCTCATCTCTATGTTGGGAGGCGCGGGGAGCATCATGGGGCCGGTACTTGGCGCCGCCATACTGATTCCCGCATCGGAATACACCCGCATGGCTCTGGGCGCCAAGGGAACCGGCATAGACATGTTGATCTACGGATTCCTGATCATGATGATCTCCATGTACTACCCGGAAGGAGTATGGAAGCTGCTTTCCAGGATCGGTGGCAGGAAGACAAGAACGTCATTGCCCGCGGAGAAAGCAGCCACGGCCGTCGTTCGGTCTTGAAGATGAGGCGCACGGCCAGTTCTGCGGCAAGCGAGAAACTACGCACCGGGTGGTACCCGGCGGGGAACGGCAGAGATTAACCGGGTTCCCGGATTTGTCAGGGAAACTGAAAATGGATAAAGCGATCTGTTTGCAAGTCAGCGGGCTTTCCAAGCGCTTCGGCGGCCTGGCTGCCAACAGCGATATCACCTTCTCGGTGGAGCAAGGGGAAATCGTCAGCGTCATCGGCCCCAACGGTGCGGGAAAATCCACCCTCTTCAACTGCGTGACCGGCTTCTACAAGGCCGACGCGGGCGCCGTCTCCTTTTTCGGGAGAAACATCACCCGCATGCGCCCCAACAAGATTTGCAAGCTCGGCATTGCCCGCACCTTCCAGATCGTGCAGGTGGTCAGCGAAATGACGGTGCTGGAAAACGTAACGACGGGCGCGCTCCTGCATCATAGCCGCATCAAGACAGCCATGGAAAAGGCTGATGAGATCCTGCACTTCGCCGGACTTTACGAAAAGCGGGACTTCCTGGGGACCGAGATAACGATCGCCGACAAGAAGAGATTGGAAGTCTCCATGGCCCTGGCCACCCAGCCGCGCCTGCTCATGCTGGACGAAGCCATGGCCGGATTGACCAAGGTCGAGTTGCGGGAGATTCTCGATCTTCTCAGAAAAATCAGAAACCAGGGGATGACGCTGGTCATCGTTGAGCACGTCATGGAAGCCGTCATGCAAATCTCCGACCGCGTAGTCGTGCTGAACAGCGGCAAGAAGATCATGGAAGGCCCGCCCAAGGAAGTAGTATCGAACCGGGAGGTCATTCAAGCCTATCTGGGGGAAAAGTACGGTGCTCACATTAACTAACCTTTCCGTGGGCTATAAAGGGCTTCCCGCGGTCCAGGATGTCTCATTTCAGGTCGGCGAGGGAGAGATCGTCAGCCTCATCGGCTCCAACGGCGCAGGGAAATCGACCATCGTCAAAACTATCGCCGGGCTCATTCATCCCTGGAGCGGCGAGATCCAGTTCAAGAACGCGCCGATTCACCACACCCCGCCGTACGATGTCGTCAAGCGCGGGATTTCGATGATCCCCGAAGGCCGCAGACTGTTCGGCCGCCTCTCGGTTCTGAACAACCTTTTGCTGGGCGCCTACTCCATAAAGTCCAAGGCGGCGACTCAGAAGCAGCTCGAACATGTCTTCGAATTGTTTCCGATTTTGAAGGAGCGGCAGCACCAGCGTTCGGAAACTTTCAGCGGCGGCGAGCAGCAGCAGCTGGCCATCGCGCGCGGGCTCATGTCCAATCCTTCGCTGCTCATCCTGGACGAGCCCTCCCTGGGACTCTCGCCCAAGCTGGTCTCGGAGATCTTCGAGATCGTCAAGGACATCAACTCCCGCGGCGTTACCGTGTTGCTGGTCGAGCAGAACGTCTACGAGGCGCTGGAGATTTCCACGCGCGCCTACGTCCTGCAAACCGGACGTATAATCATGGAAGGAAAAGGACAGGAGCTGCTGAAGAGCGACTTGGTAAGAGAGGCGTACCTCGGCATGTAGGCTTCGTCCGCGCCGCCGTGACACCGGCATTCGGGCATCTCGGAGGATCAGCCATGAAGATCAACCTGAAATATGGCAAGACGGGGCTGGAGCTTGATCTTCCTGGGAACCTCGATCTCACGGTGATTCAAAAGAAGTCGATGCCCGTTCTTCCGGCTCCCGATGGAGCCATCAAGGCGGCCTTCGCCATTCCGGTGAACTCGAAGACACTGCGCGAAGAGGCCGCCGGCTGCCGCAGTTGCTGCATTCTCATCTGCGATATTACCCGGCCGGTCCCCAATGGCCTGTTGCTGGCTCCGCTGGTACGAGAACTGATCCAGTCCGGCATTGCCCCCAAGTCGATCACTATTCTTGTCGCCACCGGCCTTCACCGCCCGAATGAAGGCGACGAGCTGCGGGAGCTGGTCGGAAGCGACTGGGTTCTCGACACCGTGGGAAGTGTCGCCAACCATTTCGCCCGCAACGCGCAGGACCATGAATTTCTGGGGAACACCTCCAGCGGCATAGAGGCCAGGCTCGACAAGCGCTTTCTCAAGGCTGACCTCCGCATCGTTGTCGGCCTGGTGGAGCCGCACTTCATGGCCGGCTACTCCGGCGGCAGAAAGATCATAGCCCCGGGCGTCGCCTACGAGAACACGATCCGCAGCTTCCATACGGCGCGTGTCCTGGAGCACCCGTGCGCCGCCAACTGCGTGATTGACGGCAACCCACTGCACATTGCCCAGATGGAGATCGTGCGCATGGTGGGCAAGTGCCTGGCCGTCAATACCGTGATCGACGAGGACCGCCGGATGTCGTTTGTCAACTTCGGCGAGATCGAGGCCAGCCATCTCGAGGCGGTCGCATTTGTGCGGCCCTATGCGGAGATCAGCATCGGCAAGCGATTCAAGACGGTCTTGACCAGCTCCGCCGGATACCCGCTGGACAAGACTTACTACCAGACGGTCAAGGGAATGGTTGGCCCCATCGACATACTGGAGCCGGGCGGCGACCTCATCATTGTTTCCGCCTGCTCGGAGGGGATCGGGTCACCCGAGTATGCCGAGGCACAAGTCTGTCTGACCAAGCTGGGACCGGAAAAGTTTCTCCGCAGCATCATGGACAAGAAGTACGCGGCCATCGACGAATGGCAGTCAGAGATGCAGGTCAAGGCCATGAACAAGGCCGCCAACATCGTTCTTTACACAGAGGGCCTGACCAAAGAAGAGCGCGCAATCACTGCAGTCAGAATCGTTGACTCGCCGATCTCCGCCATCCTGGAAAGCGTGAAGCGGCATGGCGACCGCCGCGTGGCCGTGGTTCCGGAAGGGCCGTACGTAATTCCTCTCGCCTGCGCCTCGGCAACGGCTTAGACAGCCAACTCTTTTCTCGCACAAGCCGCCGACACTACCCAACGTTAGCCAAAAGCTGGCGAACGTGGGTACTGGTGACAAGAATTCTTCGCCAGTTGATACGCGCACGGTGGGTTCCTGATAGCCGACAATGCGCCCATTCTCACGCCACAGCTTGCCATGAGGATAGACTAGCTTCATGCCACCAGAAAAGCTGTTCGTTCGAGATCAGCGCGAAGTCCCATTCTTAAACGATCAAGTCCAAAAGGTACTTGCACTTGCCGACGAATCGGTCAAAGGCATATCTGTCAGAGAAGACGACGATTTCGGCTTCATGACAATTCAGTTCCTCTATAAGCAAGTACAGCACGCGCAATCCATACTCACCCTAGTACCTAGCCGCGACGCTGGGTTGGTGGCGCGCACCATGATCGAAGGTTTATATCAGCTTTTATGGGCCTTTCAGGCGGCCGAAGAACGCGCTAGGCGCTGGCGCTCCTTCGCAATCATCCACGACTGGCGCCTGATTCAGGGCCGACGCAGGGAGAGTATCCCTGTGCCTGATGCAGAGGTACGTAGAAATGAGGCTGGCCTAAAGGAATTCGGGAATCTACATCGGCGCAAAAAACCAAAGTCGGACTCGCGGGACCCATATCATCAGAACTGGCGTGGCGGTGTGACCCTCTCTGCTATGGCAGATGCGGCAGGACGAACCCTCTACGACGGACCATACGCAGAACTTTCAGATTGGGAACACTGGGGTGTAAGTGGCATCGGAGATGCTATCTCGCGACAAGACGGACATATCACAATCAATCCAGACTCCGACCGCGTAGCGGGTCAGTCTCTTCTCGCAGCCTTCCATTGTCTGCTACAAACACTTGAAGTTGCCGACGCGCACCTATCGCTAAATATTAAAGAGACGATCCATACTCTTAGCGAAGAATTCGTGGCAACCATGAATTCCTTTTATGGCGGTTGACACTTTGTCGAAGGGCGGGTTGCCCAGAGTTGGCGCTGTTAACTCTGGGGATTTTGGGAATTGAGTATTGTCTTCCATCCCATCCCGCTAGGCGGGACCAACCGCGGGCAAATGTGGGCCACCTGTCCGGCACTGTCAGGAATGTACCCGGCTCAATCTGTCAGGGATGTTCCCGGTCTGTACCCCTCGTGCCGTATACCCCTACCCCCCGGTATAAAGCCGCAAATTATTTCTTTTCTGGTGATTACGTGTGGTTAAGCGAGGCAAATTCTTCCATCGAAACGGGTTGCGGGTAAATTCTTCAATCCAAAGGAGATGCGATTTTCGATACACACCGGCAAACACTTCTCTTGTCACCACACCGAGAAGCAAGTCCGGTGGATGGCGTGCGTTGCTCCCTATTTCCAGTATGACAGTTTGACCAGGGAAATGTGACATGGGTTGAAAGAATTTTTTCGCTGAATTCTCAGAGACTTACAGGCAGACAGCGGTGGTACGGGGCTTGACAGGGATTCAGGTATTCAACGCGTGAGCATTCGAATCGCGTGGAATCCTCACTCAAGCAAAGAAAACTCGAGTGGCCACCTCGAAGCCCTCGTGACCAAAACAGTTCACCCTGAAAACTCAACCGTCCTCAATTGGTGACAGCATCGCTCGGCGACGATCGCTGCCAACCCGCATGCATGTGCTTTACAAGGAGATTCGGGTTGGAAGGACACGTGCTCGAACAAGCGACGAAGACGGATTTGGGCTTGCACCTTGAGATGCAGGCACATCCGTAGCGCCACGGCGGTCAGCGTCTCAACCAAGAATGATCTACGCGGACATGATCCCCGGCTAGCTCAAACCTGAGCCTGCCGGGGACTCCAAGCCGGAAATTGTTGCCAGGGCGGAAATGGAATACACACAACCGCATCTTCTTCAGGTCGAGATTGGTTGCTTTCGCAGATCCATCCCTGCGTCTTTTTTGATACACGTTACCGCAATCCTTACGCTGATGACGATTCCGCGGCTGCCATTGTTCAATTTCCTGCGGGCTCCTTCACTAGCCAAGTCGACGACCTACTATGTTGTTCCACTGGAAAAAAGATCGGTAGTCTACGCCCGCCTAGCGCCGCCCGGACCGGGCGGGCAAGCGGGACGGGGAACGGTGCCCGAGAAGCCCGCACGGGGAAGCACGACCAAGCACGCTAAACTGACAGCCATTTCCAATCCGGCGCATCCGGACAACAGTCACCAGACCATCATCCAGTCAAGCTCTCCCCCGGATATTCCTCTGCCATTGGAACTGAAGCTGCCGAACATCGTGATTGGCAATCCGCTGGCGCCGCCACCGCCGCTCAAGCCAATTGACCTCTCCGCCAAAGCGCCCCGGCCGCAGTCCTCGCCGGCGGCCAAAGCGGTCGCGGCTCCCGTGATACCACTGCCGATTCCGGAGATGAAGCTGGCGCAGATGCCTGCGATTGAGCATCCGGTTTTGCCGGCGCCGCCGCCACCGCCAGCACCGGCGGAGCCCGCTCAGGTCGCCAACAGCAACCCGGAGCCGGCAACACCCGCTGGACCAGCGGAGGTGCCCGGGCCGGCTCGCGACAACAAGAGCCTGCTCTCGCTGAGCACAGACCCGGCTCCTGATTCGGCACAGATCGCGTTGCCCCCCGGAAACAAGTACGGAGAGTTCTCGATTTCGCCGGCGGGAACACAGTTCGGCTCACCCGGAGGAACCGGCAGGTCTTCCATCGGAGGAGCGACCACGGGCATCAGCGCCGGCGGAGATGGCAGTACGGGCGTCGGCTCGGGACACAGCGGCGGCGGGGGTGGAGGCGCGGCGGGAGCACCGGCCGTCAGCTTGAAAGGCCCGGTCGAAGTCGCCGAAGCTTACAACAAGATGGTATTTGCAGTACCCGCGGCGGCTCCTCACGTGCGCAAGAACGCGATGGTTGTCTCCGCCGGGCCAATGGGCGGAGGCGGACTGGGAGTGTATCGCGCCCTGCCGTGCGCCCGGGTGTACACGGTGTTCCTGCCCATGCCAGCGGCGAATTGGATCTTGCAATACTGCGTACCCGGTCGCGCCGTTACGCGGATTTCCGCCTCCGGCAGCACGACGGCGATCCGCATGGAAGAGCCTTTGGTCCCTCCCAGCCCGATGGAGAAGTTCGATTTCCAACGCTCACCCGTGCCGGCCGAGAAAGTTCGTAAAAACATCATTCTGAAGGGATCGATCGCGGAAGACGGTTCGGTGGCTGATCTCAAGGTCTTCCAGGGAATCGAGCAGGCGATGGATGAACCGGCCAGGATCGCCTTCAACCGCTGGAGGTTTGCACCCGCCATGCGGTCCGGCAAACCGATCGCGGTGGAGATCCTGGTCGGGATACCCTCGCTGGTTGACGTCGCGAATTAGACCAACCCGTCCGGATTTAGAGGGTTGCCAGTAGATCCTGGAGTGTAACTTAGCTGGAGCGATACCTTCGGTTCATGACCTTAGTGTGTATCTAAATACCAATCTTTAGCACTGGATTAACTTTCAGAGGACTTCGCCAACTCCCGCGGAAAGCATAGGATACCCTCGTTCTACCCCCAAATACCCAGCAACTCTGGATTTAGAACAATCATCCTAACTGTACTAGGGACTGGCTTCTCATGTGCTAGGACGTGAGTACCGTCTGTCCCTGAGTACTTCTGGCACAGGACTAACGGGCGGTCGAAGACCGGTAAGCCCGACGGCTGGGTAGTCGGGTAAAGAGTTCGAACCGAGCCGTAAACTCTTCCGTCTTTGCCGCCAGCGAGAAGAAAGTAATCGTCTGCAGTGGGAGTATTGATGTCGGAGCAACCGGCCATACAGGTTTGTCTAATTGGGAACGATATGGGGTTAGCCGACGCTATCGCGCGAACCCTGGGCCCGGGCTTTTCCGCCCGCCATGCGAACTGGAACAATGGCGAGTGCGCGGAAGGGTGCGATGTCGCGCTGTTGGACTTGCGCGCCGCCGGCGTCGAGGCTGAGTTCGGATTACAGGCCATTGATGCCATCCGGCGAAACGAGGCCAGCCCGGCTATCGTGGTGTTGTGCGACGAAGCCGACCGCGGGCTGATCACGCAAGTTCTGGACCGCGGGGCCTGTGACACGATCCCCAATCCACCTAACATCATTGAACTTCGGCGCATTCTGCGGCGCGCCTGGAAGACCCAGGCGGCGGAGAAGCAGCTCAAGCGGCTGAAGCTGATCGCCGGCGGCACAGGCGGAGTACCCGGGATCATCGGCGCTGCGCCCGGCATGCTGGAGCTGTTTGCGCTGGCGAAAAAAGTCGCCTCCTGTGACGTTACCGTGCTGATCACCGGGGAGAGCGGAACCGGCAAGGAGTTGCTGGCACGCGCCATCCACCACCTGAGCCCTCGAAGCGCCGCTCCCATGGTCGCCTTCTCCTGCGCGAACCTGCCGGAGAGCCTGATCGAAGACGAGTTGTTCGGACACGAAAAAGGCGCCTTCACCGGCGCCGCCGCCACCCGCCGCGGCCGGCTGGAAGCCGCCGATCAGGGTACGGTCTTTTTGGACGAAGTCGGCGACATCGGCCTGAGCCTGCAACCCAAACTGCTGCGCGTGCTGCAGCTGCGCAGCTTCGAGCGGCTGGGCAGCAACACCAGCGTCAACGTCAACATCCGCGTCATCAGCGCCACCAACCGCAACCTGCAGGATATGGTGCGGGAGGGCAAGTTCCGCGAAGACCTTTTCTACCGGCTGAACGTCGTCCACATGCATCTGCCGGCGCTGCGCGACCGCCGCGAAGACATTTCGCTGCTGGCGCATCATTTCCTGCAGAAGTTCGCCGCACAATTCGACAAGAGCGCGAAGCGGTTTTCCCGCCTGGCGCTGCAGGCCCTGGAAGAATACCGCTGGCCCGGCAACGTGCGCGAACTGGAGAACGTAATCCAGCGCGCCATAGTCCTCTCCGACGGCCCTACCATTAACTGCGAGAATTTTCCGGAGGCGCTCCGTAACGACGCCAATGTAGACATAACGGCCACCAGCTTTTACGAGGAAGAAGTGCGCCAGTTCAAGAGCCGGCTGGTCTTGCGGAATCTGCAGGCCTCCGGATGGAACATTGCCGAGACTGCGCGCCGCCTGGGAGTAGCGCGAGGCTATCTGCATCGCCTGATCAAGCAGCTTGATATCCGCGGCCGGGAAGAGAGCGGTCTGGCAAATGAAACCGAAACGTTCAGCCGAACGCGGCTGGTCGTGTGATGGAACCTGCGCGAGTGTCAAACGGCTCTGCCGCCGCACGCCACGAAGCCACCGGCGCTCGTCTGATGGTGTCCGAGGAGACTGCCTCGAGGGCTTACCTCCCAGTCGCGGAAAACCTCGTCCTGGATGTTTGTCTTCCCTTCTTGCACAGTGCGCAAAATCCCGACGGTGGATGGGGATTCCGTCCTGGCTCGCCAAGCCGGGTCGAGGCGACCTGCTGGGCGCTGCAGGCGCTGGGCAACGCGGCGCCGACGGAACTGCGGGGTGAAATTCGCAGCCGGGGCTTCCAGTTCTTGCGGACAATGCAATTGCCGGACGGCTCCTGGCCGTCCAGCATGGAGGAATCAACCGGGTCCTTCGTTACCTCGCTGGCCTGCTGGGCCCTGCTCGGCGATCACAATTCGCGGAATGCCGTGGCCGCCGGGCTGCGCTGGCTGGTCCAGGATCGTCCGCGGGCAAGCGGTTTCTGGCGGCGCTGCTTGGGACGCATAACAAACTCGCAGCGCATCTCCCGGCAGAACGATTCTTATCTGGGCTGGGGATGGACGCCAAATACCGCCAGTTGGGTCGAGCCTACGGCGATTGCAGCCATCCTCCTGGACCTGTCTCCGCCGGAGCTGCTTCCCCCGGGCGCGAACGAGCGCCGCCAATCCGCGGAAGACGTGCTCTATGACCGCATGTGCCCTGGCGGAGGATGGAATTGCGGCAACCCGCTGGTCTATGAAGTCGCCGGGCAGCCGCTGACGATGCCGACTGCGTGGGCGCTTCTGGCATTGCGCAAGCATCGGCAACGCCCGGAGAACTTGCTGAGTCTGGATTGGCTTGAACAAAACGTGGTTGAGGAGCGCGGCCCCGGATCGCTGGCGCTGGCAAGAATCTGCCTGGAAAGCTACGGCCGCAGCTGGCCGGAAGCGGCGCCCTCTCCCGAGAATCTGTACGGCAATTATCAGTTTCTGCAGAACGTTCCGGTAACTGCCTGGGTATGCCTGGCGGCCAGTCCAAACCGGCAATGGCTGCTCGGCGAGTCGAGGGAGGCGCGTTGACGACGACCGCCGACCTCCGCGAGCTGAATGGGAAGCTCCCCGCGCTGGTGCCGTCCTACCGTCGCCCGCCAGCCCGGGTCATGATCCAGCGGGTTGGCAGCTACGAGCAGGACTTGGAGGCGCGGATCTACGAAAGCCTCCGCGAATTTTCTCTTCCTGTTCGCGGCAAGACAGTGCTGCTCAAGCCGAACTTCGTCGGCCTGGATCCTCTCGGGGTAATGAACACCCATCCCGCGGTGGTAGCCGCAGCGCGAGTAAGCCTGCTGCGCCTCGGCGCCGCGCGGGTCCTGATCGGCGAGGGCCCCGCGACCGGGCGCGATACCGAAGCGATCCTTGAGTCCGTTCGCCTGCGCGAATTCACCGGCCGGCTGATAGACGTTTTCGTGGATTTGAACGTTGACGAGGTGAAGAAAGTCACCTTTAAGACACACGCCTCACGGCTGCGCGAGCTTTGTCTTCCCAAGACGGTACTGGGCGCGGACTTCGTGATCTCCATGCCCAAGCTCAAGACGCACCATTGGGCTGGTGTGACGCTTTCGCTGAAGAACATGTTCGGAGTGGTGCCGGGAAGCTGTTACGGATGGCCGAAGAACGTCCTGCACTGGGCAGGGATCGATGCCGCCATCCTGGACATCAACGCCGAGGTCAGGCCGGACTTCGCCATAGTCGACGGCATCATCGGCATGGAGGGAAACGGTCCCACGCAGGGAGAACCCAAGGCCTCCGGGGTATTGATTCTCGGCGATGATCCCGTAGCGGTGGATGCCACCTGCTGCCGCGTCATGGGACTGCGGCCCGAGAAGGTAAAGTATCTGGCGCAAGCAGGAAGCATGCTGGGGCATCTCGAAGCGGAAAAAATCCAACAGCTTGGGGAAAGCATTGCCGGCGTGCGCACGCCCTTCGCCGTCCTCGATGATTTTCACTACCTCTTGGAACCCTGAGACAGTTTGGAACCTGAGCTGCACTAAACAGGCTGAACGGGCGGGAAACTGCCCGGAAGCTGTATCCAAAAGTGAACACCGTAGTAACCAAGCCGAGCGCGGGTGGAGGAAGATGATGGATTCTGCGACGCTAAACCGCAACACATCCAAAGCGCCGGACAGGTTGAAGTCCATGCGCGGGCAGAGCCTGGTGGAGTTTGCGCTGGTTGCGCCGCTGTTCTTTCTGCTGGTTTTTGCCGTTGTCGACTTCGGACGACTTTTCTACATGCAGATGACGCTGCAGAACGCCATGCAGCAGGCTGGCCGATACGCGGCGACGGGAAACCATGTGCGAATCCCCGCCCGGCTCCAATCAGTACCTTTCCCGTGTGGCTTCCATCACGCAGGCCGCGCAGCAGGCGGCGCCGGGATTCAACCTCAGCGGCCTCAGTATTACCAGCAAGAACAGCAGTGGCACGGTGACGGCCAATGGCGGCGGCCCCGGAGATATCGTGACCGTCTCGCTAACCACTTCTATGCAGCTGATAACGCCGGTGGTTGCGCAATTCTTCCCGGGAGGCGCCTACCCTTTCACGGTGAGCGTTACTTTCCAGAACGAACCTTTTGCACCGGGCAACACGCTTTAGAGGAGGCCAGATGACAGCGACAGAGCGAGACCTTTCGCCCGGCCAGAAACAACCGCGGCGTCACCTGCGCTGGTGGCGACAGGAGTCCGGGCAGGCGCTGGTGGAGTTTTCCATTGTCGCCATCTTGATACTGATGATGGCGTTTGGATTGATCGACTTCAGCCGTGCGATTTATCAGAAACAAGTACTGAGTCATCTGGCACGAGAGGGCTCTAACCTGGCCTCGCGTGGCTCCACCCTGGCAGCCACGGCCAACCAGGTAATCGCAGACTCTTCTTTGAACCTGGGCACCAATGGGTGCGTGATCGTAACTTCCGTTCAGAATGTCGGGGGGACCAACACAATCCTTGGTCAGGTGTCGCAATGCGGAATTTCGGCCAGCAGCCAGATTGGGCAAATGGGCGGAAAGACGGTTAATCTTCCAACTCCGCCGGCAAAGAGCGGCTTGCCGTCGATTCCACAGCTGAACCAGACGGTTTACATAACCGAGATCTATTACTCGTTTACCCCCATCACGCCTATTGGAACGCTATTGAAATTCGCTATGCCATCGAAGCTATACGACGTGGCGTACTTCTGACAAGGAGCAGGCGGTGAAACATCTTCGCGGACTAAGCAAACGGGGCGAATCAGGGCAAGTGCTGGCGCTGGCCGCCGCTCTGATGGTGGTGCTGATGCTGGGTATCGGCTTGGCTGTTGACCTGGGGTATGCATACGTTACCAAGGCGAACCTCTCCAAGGCGCTCGATGCCGCGGCCCTGGCTGGGGCGCGCAACATACCTCAAGGGCAGACCGCCGCAGGAAACATCGCTAAGAGTGTCTTTGCAGCCAATTACCAATCCTCAGGCCGTGATGTCAGCCAACCGACGGCCAGCGTTACGTGGACGACGAACCCGACGACCGGGTACTCGCAGATTAACGTCAGTGCCACAACCAATATCAACACGTTTTTTGCGCGGGTGCTGCCACAGTTCCAGACGCTGACAGTCGGAAGCAGCGCTCAGTCGACCCGCGCCAACGTGCAAATGACGCTGGTGTTGGACCGCTCAGGATCAATGAAGAAGAACGACGGCTACCTAGCCCTGCCGATCGCTGTTCAGACATTCCTGACATATTTCAGCGATTCGCTGGACGAGGTCGCGCTGGCCAGTTTCGCCTCCGACGCAACGCTCGACGTCGGCCTGAAGCACACCTTCACCTCAGCCATCAACGCCGCGGTCAGTGGCTTCGATTACACGGGCGGGACGTACGCACAAGGCGGCCTGTTGCTGGCACAGGCTCAGGAGAGCGTGAACTTGCCAAATACTTTGAAAGTGGTGGTGTATTTTACCGACGGCTGGGCCAATACAAACCTCGACACCTTAAGTTGCTCGCCGAACCCGATAAACTATGGCGGATGCGCTCCTCCGGAGCAGGCCGTTAACTGGTGTAGCGGCATTTCTTTCTGGTTTCCCAGCAATCCGTACCCTAATAATCCTCCCTCCTGCAACTCCACGAGCTTTCGTGCGCAGCAACCCGGAAACTCGGGGGCACTCACCCCAACCAGCACCGGGCAGGCCAACATCGCCAACGACGCCATGTATCGCGCTATTCAGTTGGCAAATACTATGCGGGCCAACAACGTGGTGTTCTATTCCATCGGGCTCGGCGACAAGATCAGCACCACCTTTCTGCAACAGATCGCCAACGATCCTGCGAGCCCCACGTTCGATTCAAGCAAGCCCCAGGGCATGGCCGTCTTCGCTACCTCTTGCCCGGGGACATCGTGCGTCTCCGATTTGCAGCAGAAGTTCCAGACAGTTGCCACCGACATTCTTCTGCGCCTAAGTCAGTAGAGGCCAGCAAGCGCGGCTCTGAGGGAGTTGGCGCCGGGGGCCATTGCCAAACGGCGACGCGCGATAGCAACCGGTTCCCAGTTTCCACTTCCCGCTGCGATGAAACAGTCAACGACCTGTTCGCTCCAGTTTCGATCGGGCGCGACGCTTTCCCGCCCCTCCTCAAGCATCCGCCCACTTTTTCGAGTGTCACCAAACCAAAGATTCAGGATTCAGCAGGTGTCACCAATTCATGACGGTTTCGTCATCTGCCGTGCCAATTTCCGGGATCGGGCTGACGCGAGCACCGGCAACTCTTAAGATTTGCGGCACTTAATTGGCGGGGCCTGGCACCAGGCAGAGTGGCTACTCAAGTGCTATTGAGTGAGAGTGGGGGTGGCAGGAGCCAAGCCCACTTAGCTAATTCAAATTGCGAGGATAGAAATGAAGAATCTGCTGACGAGACTTTGGAAGGAAGAAGAAGGCCAGGATCTGACTGAGTACGCCCTGTTGATGGTGCTGATCGCCGTGGCTGCCGCAGCCACAATAACCACCTTCAAGGGCAGCCTCACGACCGCCTTCACCAACGTGGGCAACCAATTAACTTAGCAGTGGGTGGGCTCTAACAGAGTGCCCCTCCCAAATTTCCGAAAGACAACAATCTGCATGTCCCTTTGTTCGGGTCCACTCGAGGGAGAGATGAACAACTTCCTGACAAGGCTTCAGAAAGAAGAAGAAGGCCAGGACCTAAGCGAATATGCCTTGCTGCTGGTACTGCTCGCCGTAGTTGCTATGGGGACGATCGTTACCCTGAGCGGCAGTATCCAGGGCATCTTCACCACCGTAAGTACCAACATCGCGACTTGGTGACCAGTAAGCGATGACTATGGCTGACGAGGCCTGAAGATCGAGGCCGCTGCGAGGCGGAAGACTACAGCGGCCTCAACCTCTTTCTTCCTGTTTTACGACTGAGGCGATATCAACAAATTGGGCGGCGATGCCACGACATCAGCCCGGTGTTGTGGCAAGCCTGATCCTACCCGGGGAAGACAGCTTTACCAACAGGAGTGCGACCGAGGATGAACGCGGCACAAACAATCTGGAGTTTCGCGGTCGTGGTAACCCTGCTGGCGGCGTGGATGGACTGGCGCACGCGGCGAATCCCCAACTGGCTGACCGTACCCGCAGTGGCTCTCGGGGTGGGTATCAATACCATTCTGGCGGGCTGGGCGGGCTCCAAGGCGTCGCTCGAGGGAATGGGGCTGGCGATGCTCCTGTTGCTTCCCTTCGTGGTGATGCGCGGATTGGGGGCCGGCGACTGGAAGCTGATGGCCGCCGTAGGCGCGTTATTGGGTCCCGTGCTGTTTCTGCTGGCGTTGTTCGTCAGCGTTCTGGTCTCGGGGCTGATGGCTTTTGTGCACCTGTTCCGGCTGGGCCGGACCATGGAAACCCTGCGTAACCTTGTCGTGCTGGTGCGGGGATTCGTGACGTTCGGAATGCGGCCCCACCGGGAAATTTCACTCGATAACCCGAAGCTTGTGAAGTTGCCCTTCGGCGTGGCGACAGCCATCGCGGTAGTGGTCTGTTGCGCCGTCCAGAGGACCTTCTTTAAGAGTTCGGCCGCAGCAAACGCGGCAACGGCGACGGCGAATGCCGGACATCCCGCCGGTGCGAAGGAGACAGTATTTATGAACCGGAATCGACTGATCGTCGGACTGATGGCTGCCGTGGTTATCGCGGCCGTGATCAGCTTGTTCGTGTATCGCCAATTCAAGCAGGCGTCGGCCGCGGTTGCCAAGCCGGTCGTGATGCAGCAGATCGTAGTGGCATCGACGCCGCTCAAACTGGGCACCCGCGTGGGCGCCGATAACCTGAAGCTCATCCCCTGGCCCACCAGCGCGCCGGTTGCGGGTATGTTCACCCGCATCGAGGACTGCACCAACCGCGCCGTGATTACGTCGGTGGCGGCCAATGAGGCCATCATCGAGAGCAAGCTGGCGCCGGCGGAAGCGGGCGCGGGACTGCCCGCCACGATCCCGGAAGGGATGCGGGCGCTTTCAGTCGCCGTGAACGACGTCATCGGAGTAGCCGGGTTCGTGATTCCCGGAACGATGGTGGACGTACTGATGACCGGCCGGATTCCCAACAGCAATAACCAGGCCAATGTTACTCGGACCATCCTGGAGAATGTCCGCGTTCTGGCGGCCGGCCAGAAGGTCGAGCAGGACCGCGAAGGCAAGCCGCAGACCGTGCCGGTAATAACCTTGCTGGTAACGCCGGAGGACGCGGCAAACTGGCGATGGCCAGCCACCCAGGGGAAGATTCAGCTCGCCCTGCGGAACACGATCGACAGCAAGCGGTACAGCCGGTGCCGGTGCTTGAGACCGCGCTCTTCGCCAGCGGCGCCGAGCGCCGAAAGAAGTCGTCGGCCCATCATGCTCGCTCCAGCCCCTTACGTTGTCGAAGTCATTGCCGGGACCAAGCGCGAAAATAAGAATTTTGTAACCGGTGAGAACTGCACCGAGGGAAGAAATGCAAGCAAACGATACACAAAACTCGTCTGATGTGGATTGGGCCCGCCATCTCTCAGTCTGCTGCTGGGAGCGGCATTTGCTCCTCGAACAGCGCCTGGCGGCGGCCACCGTGGAACCGGTTGCGGCACGGGAATCGCAAGCCAGCCCGGAGCCAAAAAGCAAGCGACAGCCCCAGGAGCCGGAGGCGCAGAACTTGCACCTGCTGGTGGGACGCTCCCTGGTGGTCACGTCTCCAACCCGGATCAAGAGAGTTTCTCTCGCCGATCCCAACATCGCCGAAGCGGTCGTCATCAGCCCGCATCAGGTGCTGGTCAATGGCAAGGCGCCCGGGGGGGTTTCGCTCCTGCTGTGGGACGAAGCGGATCAGAGCCAGGCTTTTGAGCTTCTGGTCGATGCCGACGTTCTGGGCCTGAGCCAGAAGATCCATGCCATGTTCCCGGCCGAGGCGGTCAAGGTAGAGACTGCCAAGGACGTGGTGGTGCTGTCGGGACGAGTTTCCTCGAGCACGGTGGCCGACAAGATCCTGGAGCTGGCCAAGGCCGTCAGCCCCAAGGTCACCAGCCTGCTGCAAGGCCCCATGATTCCCGACGGACAAATCCTGCTGCAGGTGCGCTTCGCGGAAGTAGATCGCACGGCCATCAACCAGCTCGGATTCAATATTCTGAGCTTGCCTGGAGCCAAGAACGTCGGCACGATTTCGACGCAGCAGTTCGGCGCTCCCCAGCTCGCCAACCCGCAGAACGGCATCAACAGCGCGCTGGGAGTCAGCGATCTGCTAAACATCTTTATATTCCGGCCGGATATCAACCTGGCCGCCACCATTCAGGCCCTGCAGCAAAACAACGTTCTGCAGATCCTGGCGGAGCCAAACCTGCTGACCGCTTCCGGCAAGGAAGCCAGCTTCCTGGCGGGCGGCGAGTTCCCTTTCCCGGTGCTGCAATCTGCCCCGGCGGCGGCGGCTACGGAATCACCATCCAGTTCAAGGAATTCGGCGTACGCCTGAACTTTACGCCGACGCTGACCTCGAACGGCCTGATTCACCTGAAGGTTCAGCCTGAAGTCAGTTCCTTGGATTTCACTAATGCTCTTACCCTGCAAGGCTTCGTCATCCCGGCGCTATCCACTCGCCGGGTGCACTCGGAGATGGACTTGGGCGATGGGCAGAGCTTCGCGATCGCCGGACTGGTCGACAACCGCGTGACTCAACAGCTCTCGAAAATACCGGGATCGGGCAGACATCCCCATCCTCGGCAAGCTGTTCCAGAGCAGTTCGGCAACCAAGAGCCGCTCGAGTTGCTGGTCGTCGTCACGCCGCACATCGTGCAACCGGTTAAGGCCGCGACCGCGATCAAGAACCCGGTATTCCCGGTTCCGTTCATGCCTCCTTTGGCCGCGGAACCAGCCAAGCCGCCGGCCCAGAAGTAGAACATTGGCACGCTCGAGAATCATTCGATCCTAACGGAGTAGGTGTTCAGAACATGCTAACAGCGGCAATAGCAAGTGGGGACGCAACCAGTTCGGCGCAGTTGCTGGCCGGCCTGGAACAAACGGGGTTGCTGAAGTCGATTCGGCAGTGGATGGTACCCGGGGATAAGGCTCCGGATTCGGCCGAGATGTTGCCCGAGGTGGTCTTTTTGGATCTGCCGCGAGACCCGGAGCCATGCTTCCAGTTCGGCGCGCAGCTTCGGCGCATTTCCCCCGGGATCAAGCTGGTGGCATGCTCCGCGTCTTCTCCGCCTACCCCTCAGCTTCTGCTGGAGGCGATGCGGAGCGGCGTGCAGGATTTCCTGCCCAAGCCGGTCGGTCTGAGCGCGCTGAAGGAAATGCTCTCCCGCTTCACGCGCGAGATTGGCGGCCGGTCTCACTCGTCCCAGAGCAAGTTCATTGTGGTCATGGGAACCAAGGGCGGAGTCGGCACCACTACGGTCGCGGTGAACGTAGGGGTTCAGCTCTCCGCCCTGGGAAACAAACGCGCGGTCCTGCTCGATCTGGCATCTCCGCTCGGCAATGCTCACCTGTTGCTGGATCTGCATCCCAGTTTCGGCCTGCGCGACGCGGTCATGAACCTGGAGCGTCTCGACAGCCATTTCTTTGCCGGCCTGCTGACGCACCACAAGACCGGTTTGGAGTTGCTGGGCGGGGCCATGCAACCGGAGGAGTGGGACGCCATCCCCATCGCTCCCCTGGAACGCGTGATGAACGTGGCCCAGAACAATTTCGACTATGTGGTGGCGGATATCGGCTCGCAATTCTCCTCGGACTGGGCCCCGCTGCTGCGGACCGCCGACCACATTCTGGTGGTAGCGGAAGCCAACGTGCCGGCGCTGTGGACCCTGGAACGCCGCCTGACGGCCCTGAAGGGCTTTGGCGTTGACCAAAACCGCACCCGGTTGATCATCAACCGCTGGCACAAGTCGGATGAAGAAACATTGCGGACCATCCAGAAGGACCTTAATCGCTCCATATTCATGTCTCTGCCGAATGACTACCGCAAGGTCAGCGCAGCGGTCAACCACGGCGTTCCCCTGAACGGCCACAGTGACGCGTTGAGCAGCCGGTACCACCAGCTCGTGGCCAACCTGGTCGGAGTGGAAGTTCAACCTGCCTCGAAAAGAGGCTCTTTCAGCGGACTTTTTTCCTTTTCCGGAAAGGTGGCATAAATGTCGTTGATTGACACCGGCACGAGAACCGATTTCAACATGGTGAAGTCTGCCGTTCACCGCAAGCTCATCCAGAAACTCAATCTCGACCGCCTGAACGAAATCAAGCGGGAAGACGTTCGCCGCGAGGTAGGACCGATTCTGGAAGCGATCGTGGTCGGGGAGTCGACCCCGATGAACCTGCAGGAACGGGAGCGGCTGGCGCAGGAAGTACTCGACGAGGTATTCGGCTTAGGCCCGCTGGAGCCGCTGCTGGCCGATCCGACCATCTCCGACATCCTGGTCAACAGCTGCAGGCGCGTCTACGTGGAGCGCAAAGGAATGCTCGAGCTGACCAACGTACAGTTCCGCGACGACGCCCACCTGATGAGCATCATCGAGCGGATTGTTTCCGCCATTGGGCGGCGGGTGGACGAATCTTCGCCCATGGTGGACGCCCGTCTGGCCGACGGCTCGCGCGTCAACGCCATCATCCCGCCGCTGGCGGTGGACGGTCCCTCTCTCTCCATACGGCGCTTTGCCCGGGAACGGCTAGGCGGGGATGACCTGGTCGCCAACCAGACCTTCACCCAGCCCATGCTCGAGCTGCTGCACGGGTGCGTAAAAGCCCGCATCAACGTTCTGATTTCCGGCGGCACCGGCGCGGGCAAGACGACGCTGTTGAACGTCCTGTC
This sequence comes from uncultured Acidobacteriota bacterium, assembly GCA_963791145.1. Lineage (GTDB taxonomy): Bacteria > Acidobacteriota > Terriglobia > Terriglobales > Acidobacteriaceae > CAWBRT01. The sequence continues at coordinate 684,292 of CAWBRT010000011.1, forward strand.
GTCATTCATCTCCAACCGCGAACGCATAGTCACGATCGAGGACGCGGCCGAGTTGCAGTTGCAGCAGGATCACGTGGTGCGGCTGGAGACGCGGCCGCCGAACATCGAAGGCAAGGGCGGAATCTACCAGCGGCAGCTCATGATCAACGCGCTGCGTATGCGTCCGGACCGGATCATCATGGGCGAGGTTCGCGGCGACGAAGCGCTGGACATGCTGCAGGCCATGAACACCGGCCACGACGGCTCGCTGACCACCGTGCACGCGAACTCTCCCCGCGACGCCCTAAGCCGCCTGGAGACCATGGTGGCGATGGCGAACGTAAACCTCCCGGGTACCGCTATTCGACGCCAGATTGCCTCGGCCATCGACCTGGTAATCCAGATCAGCCGTCTCAGCGACGGCACGGCGCAAGGTGGTGAACCTGGCAGAGATTACGGGAATGGAAAAGGACGTCGTAACGATGCAGGACATCTTTGTCTATCCAGAAGCGGGGTATCCGCGATAGCGGCGAGGTAATCGGCGAGTTTGTGGCCACGGGAATCCGCCCGAAGATTGCGGAGCGTCTGCTGGTCGCTGGTGTTCACCTTCCCAGTTCGATGTTCGAGCCGCCATCCGTTCAGTAGGAGCGGGATCGAGGGTTTGCCGACAAGTGGGTTCGGGTCCTGTTCGACCTGAGATATCGCAAAGGAGTTGGAAATGGCGCTGTTGATCGCGATTGTTACGTTTCTGGCCGTTGCCGGAATCGTCCTCTTCATCGCCCTGCTGGCCTCTAAGGAGAGCAAACAGGAGGTGATCAGCCGCCGCCTGGAAGGGGTACGCAAGGCGGAACGGCGCGGGAACACCTCCGCCGGGCTGAAGCTGCTGCGCGACGAGATGCTCAGCAGCGTTCCTCTGATCAACCGCTGGTTGTCGCAACGGGCGTGGGCCATGCGCTTCCGGAACTTCCTGACGACAGGCCGGGATGAACATCAAGCCCGCCAAGTTCCTTCTGGTCTGTGGCGTGTTTGGATGCGCCGCCTACGCGCTGGCGGCCAATATGATTCCGAAATTTCCCGGAGCGGCTATCCCCGCCGGCGTGGCGGCCAGCATGCTGCCGTTCGTCTTCGTGACCGTCAAGCGGCGGCGGCGCCTGCATAAATTCGAAGAACACTTCCCCGAAGCCCTCGACCTGCTTGGGCGGGCGGTGCGCGCGGGGCACGCCTTCACGACAGGACTGGAGATGATCGGCAAGGAGTGTCCCGAGCCGATCGCCGGCGAGTTCCGCCAGACCTTCGATGAGCAGAACTTCGGCCTGCCATTGCGCGACACGCTGCTCAATCTGACGGAAAGAGTTCCCCTGGTCGACGTTCGCTTCTTCGTCACCGCTCTGATGGTGCAGAGGGAGACAGGCGGAAACCTGGCGGAGATCCTCGACGGACTGTCGCGCGTGATCCGCGACCGTTTCCGCATCCAGCGCGAAGTGCGGGTGAAAACGGCGCAGGGAAGGCTGACGGCCGGCATCCTCATTGCCCTGCCTCCAGCCATGATGTTCATGCTCAGCGTTATCAACCCGGGATACATTCGGGTGCTGCTGGAAGATCCCAGGGGGCCGATGATCCTGGGGGCGGCGGCGCTAAGCCAGTTGATCGGCTCAACATTGATTTGGAAGATCATTCACATCGAGATTTAGGAAAGCAGGGGAGACGATATGGTGTGGACCATCACAGCGGTCACGTTCTTCGCCGTCATGGGAATTTCGGCGGCGTTGCTCTACGCTTTCCTGCCGAAACAGGTGGGCGTGGCGGGACGCGTGTCGCGCTTTCTGAATCCTGTGGCGGTGGAAGTGGACGAAAAGCCCGCCTTTCGGGAAAAACAGAAGGCGCGGATCAGCGCCAGCCTGGCTTCGGTCGGCAAGTATCTGCCAACGAGTCCGGTCAAGTATTCGTCTTCGCAACTCCTTCTGCTGCGGGCGGGATACCGCCGGCCGACGGCCATCATGGCCTTGCGCGGAGTCAAGGTGCTGATGCCCATCGCGCTTGTCACCCTGGCCATCGTCACCGGGTTCTATCAGAAAAGCCCGTACCTGATCCCGGCGGCGGCGGCCGTTGCCGGCTATATTCTGCCGGACTTCTGGCTTAACTTCCGGGTTCGCAGGCGTCAACGCCAGATGCAGAAGGGCTTACCCGATTGCCTGGACCTGCTGGTGATCTGCGTGGAAGCGGGCCTCGGCCTGGATCAGGCGCTGATGCGGGTGTCGCAGGAGTTGCGCATCGCCCACCGCCAGCTCAGCGATGAGCTGCAAATGGTGAACCTGGAAATGCGCGTCGGCAAGACCCGGCTGGAGGCGCTGCGCGAACTGGCGCGGCGAACCGGAATGGAAGACATCCAGGCGCTGGTCGCCATGCTGATCCAGACAGACCGGTTCGGCACCAGCGTGGCGCAGTCGCTTCGCGTGCACGCCGACGACCTGCGCCTGAAACGGCGCCAGCGGGCCGAAGAGGCGGGCGCCAAGACGTCGGTAAAGATGGTTCCGCCCCTGGTGTTCTTCATCTTCCCGGCGCTGCTGATTGTCGTTCTGGGTCCCGCGGTAATTTCTTTGATCAACCAGTTAGGCCCGGCGCTGAAGTAAGCAAGAAACTTTCCGGCGCGGCCTTGGGCCGGCCGGGAATTCAAGGAGAAAGATATGGACAACGTAATGATATTCCGGATCGTGACAGGCGTACTGGCAGCGGTGGTTCTGGGGATCATCGTGATGCGCCGCAAACACAAGGAAATCGGGTAGTCGGGCTGGGCGCAGCGGAAACGATCAGCATTCGAGAAGGTGTGGTGGTCCCCATGGTGAATGGAATGCATGACCGCTTTGTTTATGTCTATAACAAAACCCGGGAGACGTTTGTCGGCACCGAGGTGACCGTCGCGGACAATTATCTGCGCCGGCTCGTGGGGCTGCTGGGGAAAACGAAGCGGTGGGCGCAGTCCGGACGCGGTCTCTGGATTGTGCCGTGCCGCGGCGTCCACACCATCGGGATGATGTTTCCGCTCGACCTGATCTTTCTAGACCGGGAGAAGCAAGTGGTCCGCGTGGAAGAGTATGTGCGCCCCTTCCGTGTCTCGTCCGTGTCGCTGAAGTCTCATAGTGTGCTGGAGTTGCCCGCGCACACCATCTACCGCACGGGAACCCGCGAGGGTGATCGCCTGGAAATTGCCTGGTTACAAAGAGCAGGAACCCCGGATAAGCCCTCGTTGGCCAGGATCGGCGCCGAGAGCGACTACGCCTTCGGGCGTCCGCCGGAGATCAATCCGTACGGTTGTGGTAATAACGCCCCGAGCGACGGACCCGCCACTCTGGACAAAGCTGGGTAAGGTAAGGGTGGTCCCGTCAAGCGCGAGGCGCTTCTATCCCCGACAGCTCATGCTGCCGGGGATTTTTTTGCCAGGGCGGACTGAAGGCCGATCAGTATCTTAGAGCGAATTCAAAGTAGACGTACCCTTCGCTATCACCGCCGGACTGACGCCCGGCTACTGCACGAGGTATACCTTCCGCGAACCGGGTCTCAGGCGATCCCGAGTTCCGCCAACTTGCCGGGAGTTGGTATTCCGTTCTCGTCCCAGCCGCGCGTTGCATAATACTCATCCAGCATCAGAGGCAGGTTGGGAACGTGGTTGGCGGAATTGCCGGCGGTAAACGGTTCGTGGGTAAAGCGGCGCGGAAGGGTGTCGTCGGCCCGGGACACGCCGCAGGAAACATTCAATAGCCGCTTCAGGTTGAAGCTTCTTTCGCCGGCCTGCAGTAACTCCGCCGTGTCCATGTCCCAGCCGGTAACGCAGTTCATCCAGCTAACCACGGTCGGCATGTCGATCGCCGACATGGCAAGCGAGCAGAATTTCAAGCTGTTGGACAGCTCCGCATAGTTCTGCGCGATGGCCGCCATTCTTCCCTTGCCTTCGTCCGCCAGACGATCCAGCGGCTTGGGGTAGCCAAGGCCCGGCATAGGGTTGCGCTCCAGCGTATGCGTGCCCCCGCGGTGGCAGGCTCCGCGATGCATGGTGGCATAGGAGATGGCCAGACTGGAAAGCGCCCGCGGATCATGGTACGGCGGCTCCAGCCCCTTGACGTGCATGGCGAATTTTTCCGCCTCCGGACCAAGCTGCCGGGCCGCTCTGCGGATTCCGCCTTGCATCATTTCTCCCACGCCTTCGCCGGCAGCAATTTGCCGGACCAGCGTCAGCACCGCCTCGCCGTTGCCGAACTCCAGCTTCGGCCCGTTCGCGGGACTCTTGATCAGCCCCTTGCTGACCGCCTCAAAAACAAAAGACACACAGTTGGCGGTGGAAATCGTGTCCATGCCCAGCCGGTTGCAGAGGTCATTAGCCTGGATAATGGTGTCCCAATCGAATATCCCGCATTGCGGACCGAAGCCGCCGATCGTCTCGTACTCCAGGGGCGCGGGTTTGCCCTCGTTCGGCCCGCCGGGAACACGTACTTCCTTGCCGCAGCCGATGGTACACGGCGGGCAATGATACTTGCCGACGGCATACTTCTCCATCATGCTTTCCGCGCTCAGGCATTCGGCGAGTTTGCCGCAATCGCCATTCGTCCAGTTCCAGCCTGAAAGGTCGCCGAGCACGGCATTGCCCACGGTTCCGCCTGGAGTGCCGAACTTGCGCGGACGAGCAATCTTTTCCAGCATGTAAGGAGTAATCCCGCGGATGCTCTCGATCAGCTCTTTCGGGCGCGCCACCGGAATGCGCGACGTGCCGTCGGCTACCACGGCCTTGAGGTTCTTGGAGCCTATCACCGCGCCGAGACCGCAGCGTCCCGCGGCCCTGGCGTGCAATCCCTCGCTCATGACGGCCGCCAGCGGCATCATGCGCTCGCCCGCCGGACCGATACAAACGATGGCCGCTTTGTTGCCGTACTTGGCCGTGAGGATATCGAAGGTATCGACGGTATCTTTTCCCCACACCGGCTCGGCGGAGACCACCGCGATTTTGCCGTCAAGAACAGTCAGCACCGAAGGCGACGGCGCTTTGCCAGTGATAGCGATGGCGTCGAAGCCGGCGGACTTGAGAGCAATCCCGAACCTTCCTCCGCTATCGGCCTCGCCCCAGATTCCCGTCAGCGGTGACTTGGCGATTACGGCGTAGCGGCCGGAGGTGGGAACATTCGCCCCAGTCAGCGGACCCGCGGCAAAGATGAGCACGTTTTCGGGTCCCAGAGGATCGATCTTATGAAAGGGAAACCGCCGCATAAGGTAGGCTGCCAGCGCCGTTCCCCCAAGATGCTTTCTCCTGATCTCTTCCGTGAGCTCCTCCACCTCCAACTTGCCGGTGGAGAGATCAATCCACGCCAGTTTTCCCATGTAGCCACCCATCTAGGTCCTCCACTCACAAACTATGATCCGCGGCAGCGCGCCAAGCTCACCGTGTCAAATCGTCATCCTCAGCTCAATCCGAATAGACCTGGCCGAAAGCCGGTTCAGCGCAGAGGCCTCTCCAGCGGCCTTGATCAGCCGCCTGAGATCGGAGTCACCAGAGTCAGCACTTCACCAGGATGGATCATTGAATCCGGCTGCTCGATCCTGCCATCCCGCACAACCAGCAAGTATTCTTCAAAATCGTCCGCATGGCTCATATATTTTGAAAATAACGGGTATTTGTCTTCTAAATGAGCCACGATCGAACGCACTGCCAGCCCGCTATCGCAAGGGACAACAACTTCAGCGGCTCCCAGCAAAGTGGAAATATGCCCGAAAGCCTTGATGGTCACACCTGTAGGCATAAGGCTTAGTTCACTGCAGAGCGGCTCCATTTTCGGCACACTAATATCTGGCGCATTGCCAGTGCAGAGCTGTGCGGTTGCCCACTCCGGTACTCTCTAGTTTACCGCACCCACACAACACTGGACGGGGCCGCCTGGAGCAGCCCCGCAGAGTTTAGAGCGGATTCGAAGCGGGCGTACCCTTCGCTATCAACGCCGGTCCCGCCCTGCGGGAGCCCGGCTACCGCACGGGGTATACCTTCCGCGAGTCTGGTTTCGCCCCGGCAAGGTCACATAGCGGCGACTGCCAGGCGCCGCCAGATCAAGCGACTTACTTTGCCAATGCCTTGGCGTCTTCGCCGAAAGCCAGAGGCTTGCGGGTCATGGTCAACGAGGTGATCGCTCCAAAGAACAGCAGGCAGCCGGCCAGAATGAACGCGCTGTTGAAGCTGCCAGTTGCCCTGACGATGTAACCGGTCAGAGGGGCCGCCAAGAATCCCACGGCGTTTCCGCCGAGGATTTGGAATCCGAGCGCAGTGGCCGCCATGCTGGGATCCCACACCAGGTCGTTGCACATGGCTATGTTCAAGGTGAGCGCGCTGGAGATGCAGGTCAGCGCCACGGCGATCAGCACGACCACCACCCATTGGTTGCTGACCAGGTTGGTCACCAGAACAACGCTGGAGAGCAGAATGAAAACGATCAGCAGCTGGCGCCGCTTGCCCTGCTTCACCGCCTCTGCGGTCAGAATGCTGTCGCTCAGTTTGCCGATCAGAATGCCGAAGACCACGGACAGCAGGTAAGGCATGGCGGTGAACCAGCTGGCCTTCATCAGATCCATGTGGCGTTCGCGCACCAGGTAGGAAGGCAGCCAGGCGAGGAACAGGTACATGGTGTAGGCGCAGCATCCCTGGGTGATGAACTGTCCCCACATTGTCATGCGGCTAGCCAGCAGCAAGAATGCGCCTTTGGTCGGCGGCTTCGTGGGCGCCCCCTTCGGCGCTGCGCCGGTCTGGGAGAGGAGATAATTGCGCTCGTCCTCTTTCAGCCAGGTGCACTCGGCGGGCGGCTTAAAGAATGCGAACCAGAGAATTGCCCAGGAAATACCGATGGCGCCGGTAACCATGAACGATACACGCCATCCGGTGTGCAAGATCAGCCAGGCGACGAAGGGCGCGGACAGGGCGGGACCGGCGAAGGTACCGGCGTTGAAGATGGCCGTGGCCAAGCCACGCTCGCTGGCCGGGAACCACTGCCGCACGACCTTGCCGCAGATGGGGAACGAGGCCGCTTCTCCGACACCCAGCCCAAGGCGGGCAGCCAGCATGCTCCCGAAGCCCACGGCCCCACCCGAAGCCATTCCGCCCAAGGACCAGAGCACCATGGAAACGGTGCCCACCTTGCGGCTGCCATAGCGGTCCGTGAGGCCTCCGAAGGGAATCAGGAAGATCATGTAGCTGAACAGATAGCAGGTGAAGATCCAGCCCATGGTTGCGGCGTCCCACCCGAATGTCTTGGCAATGGTGGGGGCGGCAACCGAGAGGTTGATCCGGTCCATGTAGTTGATGAACATGTTGAAGAAGAGGAAGAGCGATGATCCAGAAGCGCCTGCCGGTCCAAATCGAACCGACGGGGGCCGAAATCTTGGTCGCGGTGGAAGTATCAGTGGCCATAGATAACCTTTCGTTTTGCTCAACTGAGAGCAGACGTTCGATCCCCCTGCGCCTCAGGCTTCCCGGAAGAGCCGTCCTGCGCCCGGCAGGCAGCGGCGGTCGCCGATCTTGCGCAGCAACTTCCAGAGTGAACACATGTTGCTGGTCAGCACCGGCTTGCCCAGCTTGTTTTCCAGCAGCTCGATGATCTCCAGCGTGCGGAAATTCGAGCAACTAATAAAGATCGCCTGCGAAGCAGGGCGGTCGACTTCGGCGGCCAGCTCGGCGTTCTGCTCCGGCGTGAAGGTGGAATGCGCCGATGTACCCAAGCCCTTGAGCGCCACCACTTCGACACCGAAGGCCTTCAGATATTCAGCCAGTTTGTCGTTCAGCCAGGGCTCGTAGGGCGAGGCCACGCTGATCCTGGTGGCGTTGATCGCCCGCAAAGCATCGACCACGGCCGCGGCCGCCGCTACGCCGGGAAGGCCGGTGGCCTCCTCGATCTCGCGGATGATCTCCGTGATCGTGCCCGGTGCCTTTGATAAAGCCGCCGGCCAGGCAGCCGTAGCAGATCGCCTGCACCTTGGCCTGTGCCAGCAGCTTGGCCGCGCCTGGAACCTCCTTGCCCATGCGGGTGAAGTTTTCTTCATCATCAGCGGTGATGCGCAGGCGCATGGAGTGCACCGAAATGGACGGCGCCAGCACACGCTGAAACTCATACTCATTGACTGTGTTCCACGATGGAACGATCAGCCCAAGCTTCTTTTCCCAGGGTGTCATCGCCATCTCCTAGAACTTGAACAGTTCTTGCGGATTGTCCGCCAGTATCCGCGCCCTGATCTTCTCGTCCGGAACCCAATCCAGCAGCAGGTCGAAAAGTTCGGTAGTGTTGGGCATCTTGCCCTTCATCATCACGTGCGGCCAGTCGCTGCCCCAGAGAATGCGGTCCGGGCGCACCTTGACGAGTTCAGCGACCAGCGGAACCACCTCAGGATACGGTGGTTGCTGAGCCGAGATGCGATAGCCGCCAGTGAGTTTGATCCAGCAACGGCCGGTGCGGAACAGGCGCAGCAAGGCCTGGAAGGCAGGCTGCTGCACTCCGCCCTCGGAGGCGCGAATCAGACCGATATGGTCGATGAGATAGTCCGTCGGCAGCTTGGCAATGCGGCTCTCCAACTCGATCAGGTTGGCGGGCCGCAGCAGGAACTGGACGTGCCAGCCCATATCTTTCACCCGCGCCGAGAACCGCTCCAAGTCACTCAGCGGAAGGCCGCCGATGTGCGCCAGGATGAAGCGCACGGCGCGCGCTCCGGCATCATGCAGCCGCCGCAGTTCCTTGTCCGTAACCGAAAACGGAACCACCACGACCAGGCGTGTAGGGACGCCCAGTTGCGGCGCCGACTCCACCATGCAGGTATTGTCCTCGCCGTAGACGCTGGGCTGAATCAACACGGCCCGCTGAATGCCGAGGGTGTCAAACAGCTTGCGGCACATCGAAGGCACGGCGTCGGGCGGCGTGTACTCGCGCTCTTCGACGTACCCGTAGCGGGCCTCCGGTCCCAGGATGTGGAAATGGGTATCGGTCGCTCCCGCGGGCGCCTTCAGGCGCGGTGGACGGGGATTGGGATCGGGGCCTTGGCATGGCGGAGCTTTAACGCTGCTGCTCATAATTCACCAGTCCTTTCCATCTCGGTTCGCAATTGGTTCGCAATCGACGATTGTGCAGCGTGCCAGGCACCGCAGGCAAGCAGTTAATTCAGCGAAAGCCATCCGCGCTCCGGCAACTCCGGGCCGGCCGCGAACCGCGTGTATCAACTCTGGACCCGCTCCCGTCCGGCTGCGTTCGCTCAATGAAGGAAGGCTAATTCCCTCAGGGGCTAAAGCCAGATTTTAATTAGCTCCGAACGGCATGGCTAAAGAGGCTGCGGAAAAACAGATTTCGGATCGGATGGGACTACAAGATATTGTTAATTGATCTTAATGGTACCCACATCCATAGCGCCTCGCTTGTTGCTTCGGCGCGTTTTTCCGCAGCCTGTAAAGCCATGCCCTTTCAAAGCACAGTTATCAAACAAGCTCTAATTACTTCTTGAACAGGTCAGGCCGATAAGCCGCGATGTCGGGGAACTCCACGAATTCCACGTAGTTCCCTTCCGGGTCGAGCGTATACAGCGCAAAGACTCCTGGGCGGACTTCGACCGGCTCTTCGCTGACCAGCTTCACCTTATAGGCCTTGAGCCGCGCCACCATCTCTGACATGTTGTCGATGATGAAGGTGAAGTAAGCGAGCCCGTGCCGCTGGTAGACCCACTCGGGCACGGGATTCCGCACGGGAGGCACCTTTGGCTGCACCAGCTTCACACGCTCGCCATAGGGGGTCTGCATGCGCACGATGCGGTAACCGTGCGGAGTGGCGCGGAACTTCGTGCTCATCTCCGGCGTGGTCTCGGCGTCGGAGACCAGCTTCAGGCCGAGGACTTCGGTGTAGAACTTCAGCATGCGCTCCATGTCGATGCAGACGATACCCGGCTCCAGCGGAGCTACCATCTTCAACGTCCAGGGCTCCTTCGTTTGTGCCACACCAGGTTTTTCCATGTTGAGTTCCTTTATCCCGGCGAATTCAGCTCCAGGTTAGGCCATTCAGTTCTTTGAATTACTTGATCTTCTCGAAGGCGCGCGGCTCCAGAGCGTGTGTGAGAATCGCTCGCCCCTGCGGGGCTCGACTATTTACTCCACTTTAGCCAGGGCTGACGCTCTGGGCTATTATCTTTCTGCCCGCTTCGCGGGCGAGTTCTTGTGGGCTTTGTACCACTCGACATCAGCAAAATCAGTTCTCACACACGTTCTAAAGCCCCATTTCGCCGCTTCAGGGCACGGCCGAGACCATGCCCTTCCATGGGTGATACAAACAGGATCTGGCAACAGGTTTCCCGGGGCCTACTCACCGCCAAGTCTCAGCTTCCGGCTCAGGCGCCGGAAGCCGAGAACTGGAAGGGTTCGGGATTACTTATCCTCTCCCCAGCCGAAGTTGGGCAGAGGCGGTGGAATCGGCGGCAGCTCCCAGCTTCCGCTGGCCAGTTGCTTATTGTTGCGTTCGACACGGACGTCGAGCACCGTCGGCCGATTGGAGGCGATGGCGGCTTCAAGCTGCGGCGCCAAATCCCCGGGCTTCTCCACCGTAACGCCGTCGGCGCCCATCGAGCGCGCCATGGCAGCGTAGTCGGCCGAGAAGAGCTTGCCCTTAGGATCGGTGAAAGCGCAGGCCAGCTCGCGGGTCTTGCCGAAGAAGCCCATCTGCTGGTCGCGGATGACCCCGTACCCGTAGTTGTTCCACACCAGCCACACCTGCGGGATGTTGTACTCGACCGCCGTCAGCACGGCGCTGGGCCACATGGCGAAGCCGCCGTCGCCGCAGACGGAAACGACCGGACGATCCGGCGCCGCCAGCTTGGCGCCGAGTCCAGCGCACACTCCGAAGCCCATGGAGGCGAAGCCCCAGGTCTGCAGGAAGGTGCGCGGCCGGCGCGCCTCCCAATCCGAGACCAGCCAGTTGTGATGACCGCCCACGTCGGAGAGCACGATGCCATTGTCGGGCACCACGCGGCGCAGGTCAGCAACGACGCGCGCAGCAGCAATGGGAACCGCATCGGAGCTCTTCGCCTCCGTGGTGGCCGCTACCCACTTCTTCCGCCAAGCGTCGATGCGGCTTAACCAGGGGCCGCGCCGTGAAGACACGTCCTTCTTGTAGGCGAGCAGTTGCTCCAGCACGATTCGCGCGTCGCCAATGATTCCGATTGCCGGCTGGAAGTTGCGGCCGAGCTCATTGGAATCGATGTCAACGTGGATCAGCTTGGTCGGCGGGAAGCTGTAGGTCATTCCCGGCAACCAGGCGCTGGTGGCGCGGTCGTCAAAGCGCGTGCCGAGAGCCAGAATTACGTCGGCGTTGCGGCAGGCGGCGTTGCACATCAACGGGCCGTTGCGTCCGGTCGCACCCAGGTGTAGAGGATGCTTTGCGTCGAAGGTTCCCTTGCCAAACGGCGTGGTCGCCACCGGAATGGAGAAGGCTTCGGCGAAGGCCACGAGCGCCGCCTCGGCGTTGCTCAACTCGACGCCATGGCCGACGACAATCACCGGGCGCTCGGCTTCCAGCAGCAGCTTCGCTGCCTGAGCTATAGCCGCGGGATCGCCGGCCGGGCGCTTCCACTCGAGCGTCGGCCAATCGGCTTCACGCGCCGCCGCGACTTCGTCCACCGGCTCCACAAACAGGTTCAGCGGAACATCGAGGTGCACCGGGCCAGGCCGTCCGTTGGTCATCAGGGCAAACGCCTGCCGCATCGCCAGCGGCAGCATTTCGCCCCGCGTCGGCTGAAAACTCCGCTTCACGTAAGACCGCAATACGGTGATGAAATCGCCCTGAAAGTAGCGTCCGCTCTCCTGGAAGGGGCCGCGGTTCCACTGGGTTGTGGGCACGTTGCCGGTGATGAGCAGCATGGCCGAAGAGTCGGCGAAGGCGCCGGCGATGGCCGCCACCATATTGGCCGAGCCAGGGCCGCATGAGGATAAGGTCGCGACCGGTCTTTGCTTGATGCGGAAATAGCCATCGGCCATGAACGCCGCAATCGCTTCATGATGCACCGAGATCATCTTGATCTCGTTCTGCCGATCATAGAGGCCATCCAACATCCCCAGATCCCCGTGGCCACACAGACCGAAAACGTAAGGCACTTTCTGTTTTACGAGAAAGTCCGCAATGTAGGCCGCGCCCTTGGCAGGCTGCAGCTTTGCGCCAGTTCCGCCCATAGGATGAAAGCTCCTTTCAAATCAAAGCCGGCCTCGCCCGACCCCAGCAATGCAAATTCGGCATTGCCGGGGACCCCGGGTGATGCTCGCCCCGCAACAGCCGACACGGCAATTCCGTTGTGCCAATTGGTGCTCCGAGCCAGCGTGAATGCGTCTTTGTGGTTGGAATGATACCGCGTTTAACGGGGGAAGCCCACCATTGAATTCAGGTAAATACAGGAGTTCAAGGGGTGAAATCAGAAGTTCATGATATGGAACTTGGTACTAAGAATTCTTCTACTGCGCCGCGGCTAGGCGGGATTCACCTTTTTCGAGGAGCGGCTGATGTCACCGAGATCGTGTTTCGTCATCTGCTTGGTGGCAAACATGATCTGGCCGGTGTGCACGGCAAAGTGCTCCACCACGGTGAAGATGTTCTCTAGCACCATCCGGTCATAGCCGGGCTTGGGTGTGGGCTCGGTGAGGCGTCCAGGGGGAAGTTGGTGCAAGACGTCCGCAGCCTGGGAGATGACCGCTTGGAGTTGGCGCCGCAGTTCTTCCGGCGAGCGGCTGAGGGCGGAATCGAATTCCGCGTCACGGTTGCGCGAGCTGGGTCCACCATGGCCGAGCGCCAAGGTAACGCGCTCGTGCACGTTTCCGCAGAGATGGACAACCAGGTTGCCGACGGCGTTCTGCACTTCGCTTCGCCACCAGACCTGCTCCGGCGACAGACGGCCTAAGCACTCGTCGATCCAGGCGGCCAGCGTTTGCAGGCGTGTGCTGGAGTAACGAAGGAAAAGCGCGCCGACATTGTTATCCATGGCCGCAGTGTAGCTGGAGGAACGGGGACTGTCCAGCGACCTCCGAGAGTTCCTATCCGGCTTGGCTTTGAAGGACTGGAAGGCCGCGAAGAACAAAAAGCATCGAGGCCACGCAGATGGCGGAAACGCTTCGCTTAGGACGGGGGCGGGCTGGAGGCTGTCCTGGCGATGACCGGCGACATGGCGGCAAACTGCTGGTGTCTTCCGCCGCTTTCCCGTACCGCCAGAAGTTGCGAAACCGGATCAGCGCTGGGACGGCCCAGCAGGTATCCCTGTACCTCATTGCCGCCGAGCTCCCGGATCATCTCCAGTTGATCCAGCTTTTCGATGCCTTCGATGATCACGCGCATGCCGAGATTGTGCGCCAGCGCGATCAGGGAGGTAACCATGGCCCGCGATTGCGGCCGCACGTTCAGTTCGCTGACGAAGGCGCGGTCGATCTTCAAGGCGTTAAAAGGCAGAGTCGGCAAGTAGCTCAGGCAGGAGTAGCCGGTGCCGAAATCGTCGATTGCCAGGCTAACTCCGAGCGCTTTGAGGCGCTTCATCTTCTCGGCCGCGGTCTTGAAGCCGTTCAACATGACCGACTCGGTAAGCTCGATCTGGAGCAGATGCGGCTCCAGCCTGGTGCGCTCGAGGATGCCGATGACTTCCTGCAGGAAGCTGTCACGGGCGAACTGAATGCTGGAGACGTTGACCGCTACCTGAATCGGATACGGCGAGAGGGACTGCCATTTCACTGCTTCGTGGCAGGCCTGTTCCATGACGAAAGCGCCCAGCGGAATGATGATTCCGCTTTCCTCGGCGATGGGAATGAACTTGGCCGGGGAAATGGTTCCCAGGGTTGGATGGAACCAGCGGGCCAGCGCTTCGAATCGGGTCAGGCGGTGCGAAGCAACATCGAATTCGGGCTGGTAGTGCACGCAGATCTCTTTCCGGTCGATCGCGCCCCGAAGCTGGGTCTCGAGGTTCAAGCGTTCCCGCATGGCGGAGCCGAGCTCGGGAGTGAAGTAACTGATCGCGTTCTTGCCGTTCCGCTTGGCGGCATACATGGCGGTGTCGGCTTTTTGCAGCAGGTCGACGGGATCGCCGGCGTCCTTGGGAAAAACACTGATACCGACGCTGGCGCTGATGGTGATTTTGTGATCGTTGATCAGGAAAGGAGCGCCCATGGCCTCCAGCAATCCTTGCGCGACCACGGCCGCATCGTCGATGTCACGCAGGTTGGCCAGAATCACCGTGAACTCATCGCCGCCGATGCGGGCCAATGTATCGGACTCGCGAACGCGCGATCGCAGGCGCTCCGAGAGTTCGCCAAGCAGGACATCGCCAAAGGTATGTCCCAGGCTGTCGTTCACCAACTTAAAACCATCGAGATCGATATACAAAAGGGCGAGCGTCTGCGATTCACGTTTGGCTATCGCCAGACTGTGGGCCAGCCTGTCGGCCAGCAGTCTGCGATTGGGCAATCCCGTGAGCTCGTCGTTGAGGGCCTGGTGTTGCAGCTTTGCCTCGGCATTCTTCTTGGCCAAGTCGCGTTGCTCGAGCTCCGCCAGCATGGTGTTAAAGTCGCTTCCAAGCTGCGCGATTTCGTCACCTCCGAGAACTGAGACTCTGGCCGTGAAGTTCTGCTCCACGGTCACCTTGTGCATGGCGCGCGCCAGGTCGGAAATAGGCCGGGAAATTCTGCGCTGTAGAAACGTGGCCGCCGTTCCGCCCACCATCAGCGCTACCAGAAGCAAGGCGCTGACTACCGACAGCAACTGCCGCCACCTCTTCTGCAGCTCCTGCAGATCCGACTGCAAGAACAGGGTTCCGATGGTCTCATCGTGGCGCATCACGGGGCGGACTACGCTGGAGTACTCTTTCTCCAGCGGCGGCAGTTGGGCGAACTTTGCCGGACAGCTCGCCGGATCCGCCTGACGCTGATATTGGGCGAACACGTTCCCCGAGCTGTCATAAAGGCAGGCGGATACGACCGGGGACTCCGCTTCCAATGCCCCCAGAACTTCCCGGGCCGCAAGGCGGTCGTTAAAGGTAATGGCGGCCGTCGAATTCTGTCCGACAATGTCGGCCAGGGTAGTGAGGTGGTCATGCAGCACGGCCCGGGAACTGACATCGTCGAAGGCCAGAAACGCCGCTGTCAGCGTGGCCAGGGCCATGCCGCTGGCCAGCAGGACCAGGGTTGTTATCTTGCGCGCGAAATTGCCTTTGCTCAGGATTTGCATATCAGTTCCCGGCCCCCGGCTTGTTATTTACCAGCATGGCAAGTTGCAAAAGGCGCGAACTGAGCTTGAGATGGGCTTCGGTCACCGCCTCCAGGTTGACCTGGATCTGAACGTGGTTTTCAACCGTCACCAGCCCGATCATGCCGCCATCCCTGGCAAATGAATCGGCATCCCCCACGGTCAAGATACCGGCGCGGCGAACCTTCTCCAGCACTTCCCTGTTCTTTTTCTGTGATCGAAAAGAGATGAAGAGCAGGTGGCAGCGCGTCAACGCCGCGTCGTCCGGGGAAAGCATGATCACTTCGATCGGTCTGGAATCGCTTTTTTTTCCGGACACCATCTCCTTCAGGATGGAGCCCATCGGTCCATCGCCGACGACCCCGATCAACAAGGTGCCGGTCGATTGCGGCCACTCCACATACTCGGTCAGGTTGTAGACAAACGCGGCTTTCACCTCCAAGTCGTTGTGCACCTCGGCCGCCAGTACAACCGGCGCCCATAACAGGAGCAAGAGCAACACGGCACAACCTCGCGGCTGAACAAGCACGGCCGCCGGGAATGGCTTAGGCGATCGGCCCTGGGCAACGCTGCCGGTATGTGGCGATCGGGTCATTTCTTTTCACCGCGTTCACGAGACTGTACACGGTAGGTGAGCAAGAATGCGCTCGTTGTAGTCCCCGGTCTCTGAAATCCCCTGACGCCCAGGTACATGTTGCGCCGATCATCCGAGGTATAGAACCCGCGGACGCTATTCAGCACGTCCCCCAGCGTGCGCCACCCATATTGCGCAATTTCCTTGGCAGTAATAACCGTAACCGCCGAGGGAGCAACGAGGGAGTCCTGCGTGTGTCGCGAGGCGCTGAAGACCTTTACTCGCGCCAACTCCTCGATGCTGAGCGACGTGAGCTCCTGATCTGCTGAACTCTGAGCGAAGGCGGCTAGAGGGCCTAAGACCAATCCCAGAAGGACAGCGCCGCACAGACGACGGCGACTTTTCCGCGCGAACGGGTGCATGGTCTTTGTTATCGGCAGTTTGCGCAGTGACTTTAGGGGATATCTTTAGGGGACGTTCAGGTGCTTCTCATAGCCAGACCGGCCATATCAGGCCGGAAACCAAGGGGGCAAGGCGGGCGCCTTTTTCGACGCCAAACGCCCCTCCATCCGGCGCACGATCTTCACGATCTTAATGAAACTCCGCAAAGTGCCGATAGACGAGATGGACAAATGCCCTGTTATTTGGCATGAACGGCCCATATAAGGGCCTCCAATTATCGGGTTAACGACCTGCATGAGGAGATGTGTTTGGACTCTCAAGCTCATGAGCTCGGCTCTTCGCCTCGCCTCCTTCTGGTGGAAGACAGTCCCGTCACTCGGGAAGTCGTGCAGTTGATGCTGGCGACTTTGAAACGGCAGGCGGATGTAGCCGAGGATGGGATCCGGGCGATCGAAGCCTGCCGCCTGCGGCAGTACGAGGTGGTGCTGATGGACGTGTTGATGCCGCGCCTGGACGGCCACGAGGCCACCCGGCAGATTCGCGCCTCAACCGGCTCCCCTTTCCTGCCTTGGATCGTGGGGATGTCAGCCAATACGGGGACTCTCGACCGGGAAGAGTGCGCGGCCGCGGGCATGAATGACTTTCTGGAAAAGCCGGTGCGGTTCGAGCGGCTGGAACATGTCTTGCGGCGCGCCTCTCGCCGCGTCCGGCAAGTCGCGAAAGACAGAGTTCAAAGCGGCACGGCGTCACCTCAGCCGGGACAAGAACAGCGCTCGCCAGAGGCTCCCAGTCAGGATACGATCGCGTGCCTCGGCCACTGGGATCAAGAAAAGCTCAGATGCATTTGCGATGCGTACGTCAAAGACGCCCGGGAGGTTCTCTCCCAACTGAGCTTATCGGCGGCGGAAAACGACTACGCGGCAGTGCGAAAGAAGGCCCATTACCTGCAAGGCAGCAGCGCGATGGTCGGAGCGGTCAAGCTCAGCTCGTTGTGCCGTGAACTCGAGGATCGCTCGCTGGCCCACGAGCCGGCCGGCCGGCTATTGCTGGAGATGGAGCAGGTGTTCCAGAAAACATCGACGACATTGGAGAGGCTGGCAGAGGAGTACGGCAGGAGCATGCGGAATGTCGACTGAGACAGTGCATATCCTGATTGCCGACGACCATCCAGTCGTCCGCATGGGAGTTCGGAACATGCTCGAGCGGGAGTACCGTTTCCGCGTCGTGGCGGAGGCCGGCGACGGAGCCGAGGCGGTCAGCCAAGTGGACGCTCTCCAGCCGGATGTCCTTCTCCTCGATTTATCCATGCCCAAATTCTCCGGCATGGAGGCGCTGCAAGAGCTGGCGGCGCGAAAGCTTAAGACCAGAACAATCGTGCTGACGGCGAGCATCGACAAAGCACAAATTCTCGAAGCCCTGTGCTTAGGGGCACGCGGAATCGTCAGCAAGCGCGCGCTGCTGACTGAGCTGCATGAGTGCGTTCACGCTGTCCTGGAGGACAAATTCTGGATCCTTGGCACGTCAGTCGCGGATCCGGCAGAGCTGCTCGAGAAGCTGGCCGGAGAGATTTCCGCCGCCAAGAAAACCTTCGGCCTCACGCCTCGCGAGCTCCAGATCACCGCGTTGGTCGCCGAAGGATGTACTAACAGGGACGCCGCCATGGAATGTGGAATCAGCGA
The DNA here is from genome assembly GCA_963791145.1 of uncultured Acidobacteriota bacterium. Taxonomy (GTDB): domain Bacteria; phylum Acidobacteriota; class Terriglobia; order Terriglobales; family Acidobacteriaceae; genus CAWBRT01. The sequence continues at coordinate 702,183 of CAWBRT010000011.1, forward strand.
AGAAACAGTTAAGCACCACCTGAAGCGAATCTTCGACAAGACCGGGGTATCCAACCGTCTTGAGCTGGCTGTCTTCGCCATGAATCACGCACTCACGCGCTCTTATTGACCCCTCGGCCGGACGCCGAAGCGAGAACTCCTGGGAGCTGTTGGACGGTCATGGAAAAAGATCAGATGAACGGCGCCGAGACTACGCCGAAGACGGCTGAAGCAGCGAGCATGGGCGCCGCATTCGACGCCTCCGAGATGCTCGGCAACGTTGCGGGAAGCCGGCACATAGCGACTGTCATGCTCAAACGGCTGTTGTCCAATATGCCGGTTCGGATACGGGAACTGGAAATCGCGCTCGCCTCCAGTGACGCACAGTGCGCCACGCGGGAAGCTCACACCATCAAGAGTCTTGCCGCTTACGCCGGCGCAGCGCCCCTGCGCGAATGCGCGCTCCGCCTGGAGCAACTCTGCCGGCAGGGCCTTCTGGCGCAAGCCGCAGACGGCCTGCCGGAACTCCAGTTGCAAATCGACCGAACCATACCTGAATGGCAGGCATTTCTAGCCCAGGGTTGAGAAAGTCCGCTCGACGGTCTTACCTCCACTACGCGCCGGGAATTAATCGATTGCGATTTTTCGTGCCAGATTTCATGTAAAGAACCACAACGGTCGATCGCGATATGGCGCGGGACCTTGGGTATCCAGGTAGAAAAATCAAAAAGTCATAAGCGCTCACGGAGCCGCGGCGAATCTGGCTCCCATCTCAAAGGCCTTCTGGCAGTCGAGCGGGAACTGTTCCCTGCGCCTGGCGGCCTTTGCCGCGGGATCAAACCGTTCCTGGTAGATTTTCGAGTAGTCTTCGAATTGCAGCGTGTCGTAGCAAATGAGCGATTCGGCATTCCCGAAGATCGTCTTCAGAAACGTTTCGGTTGCGGAGATGTCTCCGTCAAAGCCGATCTGCTGCAGGCGCTCCGGGAACGAGTTCAGCGTGTAAATGAAGCCGGTACGAATCTTCCTGGGAAAGAGAGTGCGGTTCGGATCGCCATCCTTCTTATAGATATAGAAAGGAAACATGAGCCGCTCCAGGAACGACTTCATCTCGCCGGATACGCCCCAGAAATAGATCGGCGAGCCCAGCAGGATGGCATCGGCCGATTTGATGGACTCGAGAATCGGGGTAAGATCGTCCTTCACCGCGCACCGGCCGTAGCTGGCGCCGCCTTTTGTCTTGCAACCGAAGCAACTCTTGCAGCCTTTGAAATCGAGATCATAAAGATGGATGAGTTTAGTTGTCGCCCCCTTGGAGGCGGCCCCGGCGAGAGCTTTTTCCAGCAGCGTGGCGGTGTTCCATCCCTTTCGTGGGCTTCCGTTGAAGGCAATCACTTGCATAAGATTTGGTTGTCCTCTCTCCGATAGTGGAAGCATGGTCTCCGATAGCATGGGCCCCAAGCGACGCGACAGCTACACCGCTGCTGCGGCTTCCGCCGCTTCACAGACGGCAGCCAAGATATCACGCGGCTTCTCGCAATCGCCGACCCGCTTCCAAACGATTCCCTACACCCAAGCGCTTCCAGCCGCTTGGAACGCACCCCAACGGCAATGACCACGGCGTCTACGCCCTCCAGGAGCAAAAGCGATCCATCTCTTTTGCGCAGCGAAGCTCCCTTTTGTCCCCAATGCTCCAGGAGCACCCCGGTCATGGTCTGGACTTGGAGGGCTTCCAGCCGCGACAACAGCGTCGCTCTGGCCGTCGGCGTGATCGTTGGCCCCAACTGGTCGAGCACCTCGATGACGATGACCTGCTTGCCTTGCGAAGCCAGATAGTCGGCCGTCTCCAAGCCAACCATTCCCCCGCCGACCACCAGAGCCTTCCCCCCGGAACCTGCTGGCCGCCTAAGGCCGCCCAGGCTGAGATGATCTTGTCGGGAAATTCGGTAGGAATGTTCACGGTTGCCGGCTGCGCTCCGATGGCTTCGATCACCACATCGGGTTTCGCGGCCGCAATGGCGTCAGGCGTAATTTCGACGCCGCACTTCACCTCAACGCCCAGCTTTTCCAGGTCGTGCACACGAGCCCGGACCACCTCGGACAGCTCGGCTTTTCCGGGTGGAACAGAGGCAATCCGCATCTGCCCGCCCAATTGAGCCTCTTTCTCGAAGAGCGTAACCTTATGCCCGCGCGCGGCAGCAACCCGGGCCGCTTCCAGGCCGGCCGGCCCACCGCCCAACACCAGCACCCGTTTCTTCACGTCGGCAGGCGGTATACCGGCTTCGAACTCCATTGCGACCCATGGATTCTGCGTACACCTGACGTCATGCTGCTGCATGAGCCGGCCGATACACCCCATATTGCAGGCGACGCACTTGCGTATGTCTTCCGTCCTGCCCTCCATGGCTTTGCGAGGCCATTGGGGATCGGCGAACAAGGCCCGGCCGGTGGCGACGAAATCGGCGTCTCCGCGGGCCAGTATATCTTCCGCTATCTCCGGACCGTTGATGCGCCCCACGGCTATCACAGGAATGCGGACGCGCGTTTTGATGGCGCGCGCGTACTTGGCCAGATGTCCGGGGGCATAGTAGATAGGCTGAACTACCTGCCCTATGCTGTAGTCTGTCTCGTTCATGCCGACGCTTACGTGCAACCCATTGATGCCTTCAGCCTCAAGTATTTCGGCGAAGTTGCTCATGTCCTCGACGGTGAGGCCGCCCGGCATGAACTCGGTCGCGCTCAGCCGGTAGGTGACTGGCGCCATTCCGGCCACGCGCTTGCGCACAGACCGGACCACTTCCAAAGGAAACCTTGCCCGGTTCTCGAACGATCCGCCGTACTGATCCTGCCGGCGGTTTGAGTATGGCGAGAGGAACTGCTGCAGCAGGTATCCGTGCGCTCCGTGCACCTCCACTACCTGGAAGCCGGCCTCGACAACCCTGGCCGCCGCGGCGCCAAAGCTCTCGATCATGAGATTGATTTCGTCCAGGGTCATCTCCCGCGGAACCTCACCCGTCAACCGGTGCGTAATAGCGGAGGGCGCAACCACCGGGACGCCGCTGGATTTCGACGACATCAGCCTGCCGTTGTGGATCAGCTGAACAGCGGGCACGGCGCCATGTTCCTTGATGGTTTCAGCAAGCCGCCGCAGTCCGGGAATGAACTTATCGTCGGAGGCCCCGATCCCGTAGACTCGATGCTTGGCGCTCTGGTGGATGTATACGGCTTCCACGATGATGAGTCCCGTTCCGCCGCGCGCCCGCTCCCGGTAATAACGAATATTGCGGTCGCACACCATTCCGTCGGTGCCCGTAAAGTTGGTGCCCATGGGGGGCATCACGATCCGGTTCTTGATGCGTACTTTTCCTATGCTGCCTTCCTGAAACAGATGCGGATATTGCATATTGCTCTCCGCGGCCGGCGGCGAATGGGTTGTGCTCGCGGCGAGTGTAGCTTCATTCCTGATAAAAAGCCATCGGGGGAAACATCAGGGAGCGCGCATCGGGAGACCGGCGCCGCATGGCATAGTCTCCCGAGTTTCGTACAGCAAATAACTTGCCCGTTCTATAGCTTGTTTCATAAATGGAACTGGTGGAAGCCCACGCCTTTACGCGTGGGAAACGATGGGCTTAACAGAACGCCTTTAGGCGCTGTGAATACGCCGTCACAGCGGCTAAAGCCGGTTCTTCGGCCCCTTGATCCCCACGGCTGAAGCCGTGGGCTTCCACAAAATGCCCTTCGAAGGCGTTTATGAAACAAGCTCAGACTTTGGCCGCGGCTCCGATCGATGGATACTCCGCCTGCTCGAAGACACGGGGCTCATGTCCGGGCAGGACGTGATCACATATTGCTTCCATCTTCTCGAAGGTCTTGTAGTAGTCGGCCAGGTTGTAATGAATCCCGGACGGGATGTGCTTGTGGATGCCACCGCCGGTCCAGTTCTCAAACAGGCCGAGGCAGTCGCTGGCGATCAGGTAACGGCCGCCGCTGGTGTTGACCAGAACCCCCTGCATGCCGGGCGTGTGCCCGGGAATGGTCACCAGATCGATTCCGGGCAGCAGGTTGCAATCGCCTTCGACGGCGACGATCCGCTCGATGCTGTTCAGCCACTGCGGGCGCATGCCGAGCTGGTGAGACTCGTAATAAACCCAGTGCGGCGGCAGCGGGCTGATGGCATATTCCATCTCCCGCTTCTGCACGAAAATCCGCGCTTTGGTGAACAGCGCATTGTTGAAGCAATGGTCCCAGTGCAGATGAGTGTTGACCACGAACTCCAGGTCTTCGACGTTCACACCCAGCTTCTTCAACGTGGCCTGAATTTTCATCTCCGGGGTTTGCTTCAGGCCATGATGGTACTTGGCGGCCCAGGCTTCATCCGCGCAGCCGGAATCGACCAGCACGGCCTTGTCCCTGCCCTTCACCAGGTACGCGATGATGGGAGCCACGAGTTTGCGGCCTGGGTCGATCTGATAGGTCAGGTTCGACTTCTCGATGGCCTGGAACTCGCCTACCTTGAGCGGGTAAATGGTGTACTGTTCCATACGCACCTCACCGGACGGCAGCGGATTTGGCAAGGTTCGGCCATCCCACCAGCTTGATTCCGAACTCTTCTTCTGCCCGCATCAAGGCATTCAGCTTGGAAAGGCGCTCACCGCCCTTGACGCCGGTCTTGATCATCAAAGCATTCCATGCCACGGCAAAGTGCGCGATGGAGTCATCGACCGTTTCGCCGGAGCGATGCGACAGCACCGCCGCCACTCCGTGTTTCTGCGCCAGCCGGGTGGTATTCTCGGCGCCGGTGATCGTGCCTACCTGGTTGGTCTTGACGATCATCGCCTTGGCGCAGTTCGCTCTGATTCCAGCTTCGGTCCGCTGGGGATTGGTGGCGTAGATATCATCGGCGCAGACGATGCACTTGCTTCCCACCCTCTTGTTCAGGGCGGCGAAAGCTTCGTAATCATTGCTATGGAAACCGTCTTCGGCATAAATTATCCGGAACCGTTCGACTAATTCCGTCAGGTAGTCCAACTGCTGCTCGGGAGTCCTGGTCTTGCCTTCGCGCGTGTACCGATAAACCTTCGCTTTCGCATCCCAGAGACGGTCGGCTGCAATGTCAAAACCGAGCCTGATTTCGACGCCCTGCTGATCAGAAATCTTCTTGCAGGCTTCTTCCAGGATCTCAAAGGCCTCAAAATCGTTCAGATTGGCCGTCCACGAATTTTCATCGTCGGTGCCGCCGGCAAATCCGGGATCCTTCTTCTCCAGCAGCCTGCCTACTTCCTCATGCACCAGCAGATTGATCTGCACGCCCTGCTTTATGCTCTTCAAACCCTGGGCGACAACCAGATGCTCCTGCATGTCGGGCGCCGGTCCCATGCTGTGCGCCCCGCCGCCGATCACATTGCCGAGCGGATAAGGCAGCGTGTAATTCGCCTTGGGCTCGATGAACTTGAACAATGGCACATTCAGCGCGGCGGCGGCCGCGGTGGCGCAGGCGACCGAGACCACGGTGGAGGTGTTGCCGCCCATGCGCTCGAAGTTCGGGGTGCCATCGGCGTCGCGCAAAAGCTGGTCGATGCGCTGCCGCTCGGCGGCGTCGGCGCCGACCAGCTGGGGAATGACGCTCTTCTTCAGGATTGCGATCGAGCCGGCAATGCCATCGGGCGAATACGCCGGGGCTTCGAATTCGCCTCGGCTGCCGGGAGCTCCGAAGGGCGCGGCCACCCGCCCAAATCCATTCTGAGTTTCGACATCCACTTCCAGGGTTTCGACTCCACGGCTGTCAAAAATTGTCCGGTAGCTGATCTTTTTGATGATCGTTTCTTTCAAGTTCGTACTCCTCTCGATGGCCCTGCCGCAGTACACGCATACGGGGGCGAATTAAATTGTGATTCCGCGAGTCCTCGGGCGCTTGCGACCATGGTGTCCCCGGCGAAGGCCACTGCTGGCATCCGCCGGGGCATGAGCTCATGCCGCGCCGACGTCTTCCAGCGACCTGCCCTTGGTCTCAATTCCGAGCCAGTAGACCAAGCCACAAGCCACCCAGAAGAACAACGCCATGGTGACGTACACGCCGTAGTACATCTTGTTTGCCACAAAGTAGCCGAAGATGATTGGACTCACCGCGGCGCTAACTCGGCCCGCGCCGGTCGACCAGCAAGTCGCCGTAGCGCGCACTTTGGAGGGATACAGTTCGGCGGTCCAGACGACCGTCCCGGCCACGCCCTGTTCGTACAGGAAAGCCAGGATGCATGCTCCCCAAACCAGGTACGCGGGGTCCTTGATTAACCCGAAACAGAGCGCCGCCACGCCACCCAAGCCGAATCCCACGTAAAACAGCTGTTTTCTGCCGAACTTTTCGATGGTGTAGAAGGCCGTCACGCGGCCCAGAATGGCGGCGAGGGCTGCGTACAGGGTGTAAGTAAATGTCTTGACCAGAGCCACCTTGAATACCACGGCCAAAATCGAGGGAAGCCACAGCACGAAGCCGTAGTAGCCAAAGTAGGAGAAGAAATAGTAGCCGGCCGTAAGTATGAATCTGCGGCGGTAGACCGGCTGCAGCAGCACGGTGACAGGCACCTTTTCAACGATCTGTTCGTCGGAGAGATCGCGTACATCGTCGTCGGTTGCGCCCAGTTGCTTCAGGACGTTGGCCGCTTGCTTCTTCCTTCCCTTGATGGCCAGCCAGCGCGGCGACTCAGGCACCTTCCAGCGGATGAAGAAGGTGAGGATCGCCGGCACCACGCCAAGAATGAACAAGACTCGCCACCCGTAAGTGGGGACCAACCAGAGCGAGGACAGGGCCGCCGCCAGCAAGCCAAACGGCCAGAGTATGGTGAGCACAGCCACGAACCTTCCGCGGTATTTGGCGGAGGTGAATTCGGAGACGAGCGCCGTATCGACCGGGATCATCCCTCCCAGGCACATTCCCGTAATGAACCGGTACACCAGAAACTGGCCGATACCGGTAGAGAAGATCGTCAGGCCACTGAGCAAGCTGAAGCCCAAGACCGTGCCGATAAAACCGACCTTGCGTCCGTACCGGTCGGTAATTGGTCCCCAGGCAACGGCGCCAAACAGCATTCCCCAGAAGTTAGCCGAGGCCAGCGTCCCCAGCATGATGGCGTCCAGTTTCCACTCCCTGACAATTGACGGCATCGCGTAGGAGGCGATGTAGGTGTCAAAGGAGTCAAACATGAACCCAAGGGCGGCGGTGAATATGATGATGTAGTGGACGGACTTGAGCGGAAGCTTTTCCACAATGCTTCCGACGGTGACGGCAGCCGGTGTTCTTGTACCAGTGACTGTACTCATACAGATTCTCCCAATCGGCGTTCCTTGATCAACCACATTGTCCGTGGGTCTTGCGCCCGCCTCCCCGGGGGTGAAAGAGGCGGGCTTATTTCAGGCCCTTACCACAGGCCCAGCAGCTTCCAGTAACCCAAGCCCAGGGTCATGTACAGGAGAGCTGCAACGAACGTGACCACGTGCCCGACCTTCCACCACGTCACCTGGTCGACATAGCCGGGACTGAACAAGACCGGAGCTACGGCGTTGGCGTAGTGTGTGAGCGGGCAGGTGAATTCCGTGGCTGCCCCCAGCAGGAAGAGCAGTGGCAACTTGGGGACGTTCGCGACCAGCCCGAGAGTAAGCAGGACGGGGAAGAAAGTCGTGTTGTAAACAGCCACGGAGGCGAACAGGTAGCGCACCGCGCAGCTCAATAAGAGCAGGAGCAACAGAATGGTGAACGTGCTGTAGCCGGCAAAGCTGAAGTTCTGGCCGATCACCTTGGTCAGCCAGGTGAAAAATCCCGCCTTACCCAAGGCACTGGCCATTCCGATGATGCCGCCGTACCACATCAGAATGCTCCAGGCGCCCTTGGCGGTGACCAGGCTGTTCCAGCTCACCACGCCGGTGAGCAGGCAGGCGGCGACGAAGCCGACGGCTACCGCCGTGGAGTCGATCTTGGTGATACTGCTGGTGGCCCACCCCAACAGCGCCAGGGTGAAGAGCCAGGAAAGAGTCTTTTCCCGCCAGGTGGTCGGGCCCATTTCCTTCAGACCGCGCTCGGCGATCGTGCGGTTGTCGATTCGCTTGATCTCCGGCGGATACATCCAGTAAACGAGGAGCGGCTCCAGCAGCAGCAACAGCAATGCGATCGGGCCGATCGCCTGGAACCATTGCATCCAGCTAACGTCGACGCCCAGGATGCTCTTGCCGAAGGAGGTAACCAGCAGGTTGGTGGCGGAAGACGTCAGAAAAACGTGAGCCGTGGTGATGCTGATCTGATAGAGCAGCAAGCTCATGAAAGCGCCAATCCGCCTCGAAGTCGGTCCGGGCTCGGAACCGAGCGTTACGCAAACACTGCGGAAGATGGGATAGACCAAGCCGCCGGTGCGCGCCGTGTTCGAGGGGGTCGCCGGACTGATGATCAAATCAGTGAAGGCGGCTACGTATCCAAGACCCAGGGTGGTGCGGCCCAGTTTGCCAATCAGCAGGTATGCTATGCGCCGGCCCAGCCCGGTTTCGATAAATGCCTGGCCGACCATGAAGGCTGCAACAACCAACCAAGTGGTCGGACTGGCAAACCCACCCAGCGCAGCGCCTGTGTTCTTCAGCCAGATACCCGACACGGAAATAGCCACCAGCAGAACCACGGGCTCCGGCAGCGGCCGCAGCATCATGCCGAGGATGGCGCCAATGTAGATGGCAAATATCTTCCAGGCGATAGGCGCCAAACCGGCGGGAACGGGGATGAGCAGAATAGCAACGGGCACGAGAATCGTGACCGCTGCGCGGATCAACTTGCCCTTCAGCTCTCCCTGGCTCATGGCGGGTGCTGGGGCGGTGGAAACAGCGGCTGCGGCTCCTGAACTCATGGGATGCCTCCCGAGCTAGTTCCGGCAAGTACGATTCCTTAAGTCCCGTACTTGCCGGGCGACTGCGCGTTTTCCCTGTGGTTCGGCCCGAGAACAGAACATCGAATGAAACCAGATCCCCTATCCCGCTCCTACTTCCAGGAGCCGGAAACGGCAGCGTCGACGCAGCGCTTGGCGCTTCCGTACCAGACTCCGAGGCTGTTGCCTCCCCTGGCATAGAAGGCCATCTTGGCGGAGTTCGTGGCCAGGGTCTTGAGCCCCAGTGCCTCGGGAATGCTCAGCACGGTGCACAGATCCTGGGTAACGACGGCACCCGCATCCTCGATCGCCTGCACGTAACCAAGCTGTTTGCCGACAGCTTTCATGGCTACGTTGGTATGCACCCACATGGTGACGCCCTTGGCAACCTTGCGCCCCTGCAGGAGCCTAGCGGTCTCCTCCAACTGGCGCACGGAGTAGTGCGGACAGCCGATCGCGACATAGTCCACCTTGGTATCGCGAGCGGAGGTGAGCTGCTGATAGCCCTCCTCGATTTCGCGCTTGCCGATCGTGACCGTGTCGTATTTCTTGCCGCCGAATGCCGCCGCAAGCGTCGGAGCTTCCGGAGTCACTCCGACGATATGGAACATCGCTACTCCACCGGATGAGGCCAAGGCGGCGCCGAAGGAAACCAGATTCTCCAGCGGCGGATTAGAGATACCTTCGAAGACCGGGATCCCGGTTCCGATCCTCTTGCCGACATAAGCACCCAAGCCGCCGAAATCGGCCAGGTCGTTCAGCTCGGTGGTCACCTTGTAAAGCACATCGCCCTTGCGGTTTTCATCCAGGTGCATTCCGTAATGCGGAGTGCGTCCGGTCAGCCCGGAAGCCATCGCGGTGGGTCCGCCTTCTCGGTTGTCCCTGGCGCCCAGCACGGAGTTGGTGAACACTACGGCAGAGGATTCCGCCCAGGCGATCGACTCGCCGAATCTCGGGACGAATCCCTGGTAATAGGGAACGCAACTGGAGGTGCCGAAGCAGCCCATGCACTCATAGGCCTTCTCAATGCGCATCTGGTTGGTGCACCACTCCTGCGGAAGGCCCAGGTCGCGGCTGCGGTCGACGCCAACGACGTTCAATGTGGTCGGCACGCAAACTTTGGCGCCGCTGCGGGCGATGTCTTCGACCCATTCGCAGCCGGCGATACCGTGGCTCTTCAGCGAGAGTCCGGCGATGTGCGCCGTTTGGATGGGAATCAGTTTTTCGGCGCCGTAGATTTCTCCGATAGCTACCAGGATATCCATGGCCATCTTGACCGGCTGTCCGGCCTTGCCATCGACCATTCTTTTCTCTTCGTCTGTAAGCTTCATTTGTGCTCTACCTCGACTGTTCCGCGGACGGCGTCCACCTTCACATAGTCCCCGGTCTTGATGGCTTCCAACGGGTTGACTTCCAGGCTGTCGACAACGGGAATTCCGCCCATGATCGCGCCCACCGCGATGATCGTCTCAGTGGTGACATTGATCATTGCCTTGGGACCGCCCTTTTCCTTGGCAAGCTGGTAGACGACATAGGAGCCGCCCGTACTGCCTTTGCCGTGCGGGAAGATCAAAATCTTGTCTTTGATGGATTTGTTCTGTAGCTCGTGGCCAACCTCCAGGATGACGCCGGTCTTCGGATCGATGCCGAAGTTGAAGCCTATCGGCTGGCGACAAACTAAGGCCTCTCCCTCCGCGTATCCTTTGCTGATCGATCTGCCTTTAATTACCAATGACATCTTCACTCACCTCGGTTTCATTCTCATGAAGTGCTGTACCTCTACCTGATTGCCCATAAAAACCCGAAATTACTAGAGCGTGTTTCAAAACCTCTAATCGGAAGAACAGCTAGTTCCCTCAGGGGCTAAAGTGTCTGCGTGAGAACGTCGCACAACTCCCGGTTATAAGCATTCTCGTTTCGCCTTTCGTATCCGGCATCCATGCGGGGGCTCGGGAGCGTGTAAAGCTGTGCTCAGTCCGGCTGCACGGCGTACAAGCGGGTCAGATTGTAGGCCAGACTTGCCAGCGTGAGTTCGATGGCTACCTTCGGCTGGCCCCGCAAACGGAACTGTCGCATCCCGCGTTGCTCTTTCAGCACTCCCCATACCGGTTCGACCATCGCTTTACGCCGGCCGTAGACCGCCCGTCCCGCTGGACTTCGCAGTTTCTGGCGCATCCGGCGATGGGCGGCGGCGCGGGTTCTGCCCTTACACCGCTTCCCCAAGTTCAGCGCCCGTGCCAGATTCGAATCCGGAACATAGGCGTCCAGCTTAGCCCGCTCCAGTTGCTTCAGGTTCTCCACCGAAAAATACCCGCTATCGGCCACCACTTGCTCCGGCAGCGAACCGCAGCCCCGCTTCACTTCCGCCAACATCGGCAGCAACGAGTCGTTATCCGCGGCGTTCTGCGTTACCCGCTGCGCCACGATGAAGTGATCATCGCTGACGGCAATTTCCCCCGTATAGCCCAACTCGAAGTGCCCACCCCGCTGCCGCAGAAAACGCGCCTCCGCATCGCTGCGCGACAGCTTCTTCAGCCCGCTCTTGCGTAGCCGTTCCAGCCGCTGCGGCATCTCCGCCAACTTCTGCTCGGCTCTCTCCAGCGCCACCTTCAGCCCGGTCGGTTCCGAGTCGTCTCCATCACACGCCTTTTGCCAGCGTCGCACCTGCCGCCGCAACTTCGCCCGCTCCTCCCGCAGCTTCTGCTCAAAGTCCACCCGGTCGCGGCAAGCATTGGCCTTGATCCGCGTCGAGTCAATCGCCACCCGTCCCAGCTTGCCTAAGCCCAGCTTCCGCGCCATCTCCAGCACCTGCGTAAAGGCGTCGTTGAGCGCCCGCCCGTGCCGCCGCCGAAACGCACTCAGCGCCCAGTTATCCACCCGCTCTCCCGCCGCCAAGTAGCGGAACCCCAGATCCTCCAGCAGCCGCTGTTCGATCCGCCGCGCACTGGTCATGCCCAGTGCATACCCATACAGCCACACACTCAGCATCAGCGCCGGATGGTATAGGCTTCCACCTTCTTCGCTGTACTCCTGCGCAAAACCGCTCAGATTCAACCGGCCCACCATTTTGCGAACAAAAAAGCAAAGGTGATCGGCTCCTAACTCGTCCTTTACGCTCGGCGGCAGCAAGTACGCTTGATCAGGGTTGTAGGGTAGAAATCGTGACATACCTCCTTGTGCCCCATCTTTCCTGTGGAAAACAAGTCAGTTCTCACGCACACACTTAAGCCCGCGTTCTTTCTGACTCCAGGCGGCATGGCTCAAGGCACCCCAGCAAACCAAATACGGGTTTGCTGGGGACCCCGCAAAGCCATGCCCTTTCAAAACACTATTTTTCAAACACGCTCTACTTACTACCAATCAGTTCGGCCGAATGCTTCTTCAGGTATGCGACCAGTCCTCCGTCCTGAATGAGTTGAAGAATGTGCGGAGGAATGGTGCTGGAAGCGTACTGCTCGCCTTTGGTCACATTCGTGATTTTGCCTTGCTCGAAATCGATTTCGATCACGTCGCCGGCCGTGATGCGGTCCACCTGCTGGCACTCCACCACGGGAAGCCCGATGTTGATCGCGTTGCGATAGAAGATGCGCGCGAAAAATTTGGCGACGATGGCGCCGACGCCCAAGTATCGCAGCGTCAACGGAGACGTCTCGCGGCTCGAGCCGGAACCGAAGTTGGCGCCGGCAACGACGATGTCGCCCTTCTGCACCTTCGCTGCGAACTCCGGATCCAGGGCGGCGAGCGTATACTTGGACGCTTCCGCGATGCTCAGCTCCATGTACTGCGGCGGGGAGATGATATCGGTGTTGATGTTGTCACCGTATTTGAACACCTTGCCGCGAACAAGCACGCGATTCACGGTCTTGCACCTCCTAAAGGAATGCTCGCGGATCGCTGATCCGGCCGGTGATGGCGCTGGCTGCAACCGTCATGGGCGACGCCAGATAAATGTTGGCCTTGGGACTGCCCATCCGGCCCACGAAGTTGCGATTGGTGGAAGAGACGCAGGTTTCGCCTTCGGCCAGCAAACCGGAGTGCACTCCGACGCATACCCCGCAGGTCGGCGGTAGAATCACCGCCCCGGCATCGAACAGGGTCTTCAGAGTGCCATCCTCGTTCGCCTGCTTCCAGATGGAGCGCGAACTCGGAGATACCAGCAGCCTGACATTGCGGGCTACCTTCCGCCCTTTAAGCAGTCTGGCCGCGGCTGCCAGGTCCTCGTAGCGGCCTCCGGTACACGAGCCCAGATACGCCTGGTCGATAGCGACGCTTGCGACCTCGGGCAGACCATGCACGTTATCGACTTCATGCGGGCACGCCACCAGCGGCGCAAGCTGAGCGGCATCGAACTCATGGCTGGCGCAGTAAACCGCATCCGGGTCGCTCGCGATGAGCGGGCAGTCCTGCTTGACTCCCTGTGTCTTGAGGTAATCGACGACCTTGGAGTCCGGGCGCATCATGCCGGCCTTGGCGCCCATCTCGACGGCCATGTTGGTAATGGCCAGGCGCTGATCAAGGCTGAGCGCGTCGATGGCCTCGCCGGTAAATTCCACGGCCTTGTAAGTGGCGCCGGCGTGGCCGATGGCGCCGATCGTCTTGAGCGAAATGTCTTTGGCCATGACGCCCTTGGGCAGAGCGCCGGTCCAGCGAACCTGTATCGTCTCCGGCACGCGGAGCCAGGTCTTGCCGGTAAGCAGAATGCCAAGCATCTCAGTGGAGCCGACGCCGGTGGCAAACGCACCCACGGCTCCTCCCATGCAGGTATGCGAATCGGTGCCCAGCACGACCGCTCCGGGCAGAACATGCCCGAATTCCACCATGACCTGGTGACAGGGGCCTTCCGACTCGTAGTAGTTATCGATACCGTGAGCGCGGGCCCATTCGCGCGTGAACTTGACGATGGCAGCCTGCTTCACGCTGGCCGGCGGAGTGTAGTGATCGGAGATGACGACAACTTTGCTCTGGTCCCAGACCTGGTCGCGAATGGACGTCATCTGCTCGGCGATCTCAACCCTGGGGCCGAGAATGTCGTCCAGCATGGCCTTATCGACATTCACCCAGAGGATATCGCCGGCGCTGGCCTCCTTGACCCCAGCCGCCCTGGCCAATATCTTTTCCGACATCGTCTTGCCCATCGGAGCACTCCTCGCTGACGACCTGAATCTACGACAGCCCGGCCAACAATCCACAGCACCTGCCGGAGCCGGTTTGCCTTCACCGACAGTCGCGGCCCCTGTAAAGCCGCGACTGCCATGAAAGCCGAAACAGGATTTACTTGAAAACTGATTTCCTTACGTATACGTAGCCTTCCATGATTCGGCGTGCCGTACGGTAGACGCCGATTCTGGTCAGCTTCACCTGGCCGCCATTCATGGTGGACTCAGCTTCGACCGGAATAACGCCGCCGGGATGGCCGATCTGCACCGTCATCCTCGACTTCGCTTCTTCGCGCAGCACTTCGTAGGCAATCGTTCCGGGGATGCGCACCGCCGCTCCCGTGCACACAGTTCCGGTTACCGGATAGGTCTTGTGCATCCGCAGCATGAAAAGCAGGCGGGAGACGAGATCGACTTCGGCGGCCTTTACCTGCTGTGCCGCTGATGGTCTGGTAGTCGGCGGGCTCGCTGACGATGGCGAAGAACGGCTGGTAGGGCGTCTTGGTGGCGGCTTCTTCCGGCTTGTTGACCAGGCCGATCATGACGCAGGCGGTGCCGCGAATCTTCTCGATCAGCGCCATAAGGCCCTTGTCGGCCTCGATCTGGCTGGGCGATTCCGTCCCCTTCAGGCCCAGGCTGCGGGCATGAATGAAAACCAGCGGATTGGCGGCGTCGACGATGGAAACGGGATATCCCTTGCCGTCGATGGTGATGCAGTCCTTGGTGTTCCCCGTCGGCAGCAGTTTGCCGGTGATGCAACCGACCGTGTCAGACCAGTCGAGGGTGATCTTGGCGCCGGTTCCGGGACAGCCGTCGATGGCGAAATCGCCTTCCACCTGGGCGCGCCCATTCTTTACCGGAACTTCGGCCACCAGGATGTTGTTGCTGTTCGTAAGGTGGATGCGCACGGTCGTGACCGGCTCTTTCGGCGTCACCAAGCCTTCATCGATGGCGAAGCCTCCCACAGCCGACGAGATGTTGCCGCAATTGCCGCCGTAGTCGACGAACTCGGCATCCATGCTCACCTGTCCGAAGGTGTAATCGACGTCAGCGTCTTTGCGCGTCGAAGGCGAGATAATCGCCAGCTTGCTGGTCAGGACGTCGGCTCCGCCCAAACCGTCGATCTGGCGGACATCGGGACTGCCGTAGACAGCGCAGATCACCTTGTCACGCTTCACGGGATCGCTCGGCAGGTCGTGTTTCAGAATGAAAACACCCTTGCTGGTCCCTCCACGCACGATGGCGCACCGCAGCATCTCCATCTCCGGATGCATGTGTCAAATCCTCCTAGTGTTTGTGGGCACGAGTTTCGGCAAAATTGCGGAAGAAGGCAATCAAAATCTCACTAAGAGTCCCTTCGCCAACCACGAACTCACCTTGACCACGCCCCCACTTAAAGGCTACAAGAATTCGTGTAATACGAAGGCGAAAGGCTCTCGCAGGTGGATTCAGGGTGTTGTAGGCTGCTCTGAGAGTACACTTTATTCAGAGGAAATTATTTATATATTGGTCACTTGGGCTGGAACTCGCACAGGTGCACGAAGCTTGTGCATTCACACCAGAAAGTGAAGTGGGTTGGGCGATAATCGCCGCGCTCAGGCTAGACAATTGCGAGGTTGGTGTACCCTGACGAATCACCGCCGGGCAAAAACAACCCGGCTCCCACCGAGGTACACCTTCCGCGAATCCGGCCTAGCTCAGGCGACAGCGGCCACGTTGCTTGGAGCTTCGCACCGGCGCGGGCTCCCGCCGCCGGGTCCCCGGCAAGCACTCTGTTGGCTTGCTGGGGTGGGAGATACCGCTTGGCAAAGGCGCTCCAGCGTGCCAGAGTAGTTTTCAAACCGTTCCCATGCGACGAATCGATTTCATAACCCTGAAGCTGTTCAGCACGATTGGAGACGAGCTGAACCTGACGAAGGCCGCCGAACGCGACCATCTGGCGCTGGCGGCGGTGAGCAAGCGCGTTGCCGACCTGGAAAGCGAATTAGGCGCGAAGCTTCTTTACAGGCTTGCCAAGGGTGTGGCCTTGACTCCGGCGGGACACGCCTTCCTGCACCACGCGCGCAACGTTCTCAGGAATCTCGAGCGCCTGGACGCGGACATGAGCGAATACAGCCAGGGGGTGAAGGGCCACGTCCGCATCTACGCCAACACCTCTTCGATCATCCAGTTCCTGCCGGAGGCCCTCAGCGCCTTCGCGCGCCAGCATCCCGCCGTGAAGATCGATCTCGAAGAAAAGATGAGCGCTGAAATCATCCATGCGGTGAAAGAAGGATTGACCGACATCGGCATCTATAACGGACATGTTCCCGCCGAAGGCTTGCAGGTAGTTCCCTACCGCCAGGACCGCCTGATGCTGATAGCACCGGTCGGGCATCCGCTGGCAAGCCGTTCCCGGGTGACTTTGCAGGATATTGCCGAGTACGACTTTGTGGCTCTGCGGCAGGACAGCTCGCTTCACTGGCTGGTGTGTCAGTCGGCACAGAAGCAGGGGGTCACGTTGAAGGTGCGCGTTCAGGTGCACAGCTTCGATGCCATATGCCGAATGATTGAAGCCGGACTGGGCGTGGGAATTCTTCCCGACAAGGCCGCCGAGTCGCATACTCGGTCGATGCGGATCGTGGGAGTCGCGATCGACGGAAACTGGGCTGACCGCAACATCAACATCTGCATTCGCGACTACAAATCACTGCCGGTAATTGGCAGGCAGATGGTCGACCATCTTTCGCGCTGGAATAGCAGCTCGGAGGCCAGACGGGGCGAGACTTCGGCATCGGCCTGAACTCCATATCAGATTTTGGCTATTAAACAGAATTGGCAAACGATTCGTAAACTTTGTGCTGAGACAGGGCTTCGTACAAGCTGCGCTTGCGTTCAAAGAGTGTGGCGTACTTTGCCGCATTCTCCGGGTCGGGTTGGAAGACGATCGGTTCGGCGGGACACATGGCGCGGAAGGCCTCCCGGTGATTTCGGCAGATGCCCAGCGCCACCGTCGCACTCATCAGCGCGCCCAGCGAAGAGGCTTCAGCATTGTCGTAACGGAACACCGTCTTGCGAAAGGCGTCCGCCTGGATCCGGTTGAACAGGTCGAAAGCTACCAACCCGCCCGCCACACTGACGCGGGAGATGCCATTCACCAGGGGTTCGATGAGCGAGAGATTGTGAGCGATCTCCAGGGCGATGCCTTCCAGGATGGCGCGGGCCAAATCGCCGCGGCGCACTCCCAGCGAGAGATTGAAGAAGGCACCCTTGGCCAGCGGATTCCAATAAGGAGCGGCGCTACCGCCGAAGTGCGAGAGCATGATCACTCCGTTGGCTCCGACCGGAGACTCGGCTGCTTCCCGATTCATCAGCGCGTAGGCATCTTTGTCCTCTGGATAAAACTGTTCCCTGAACCAGCGGTGTACCGAGCCGGTGTTGAATATGCCGGCTTCGACGATCCACTTGCCGGCGACGGCGGACGCGCTGCACAGCGTCCGGCACTCCTCTTCCCACTGCGGCTTCTCCGAGTAGGCAACGACGAACGATCCGGTTCCGGTGTTGGCCTCGGCGTCTCCCGGAGTAAGAACGTTCAACGCCAGCGCCGCGCACTGCTGGTCTCCGCCGGCGATGATGACCGGTATTCCGGAAGTCAAGCCACTGGCGCGCGCGATGCCATCTTGCAAATTTCCCACCGTCGATCCCGGCGAACAAAGCTCGGGAAGCTTGGATCGCGCAATGCCAGCGACAGCCAGCATGTCGTCATCCCAATGGAAGCTGGCGATGTTCATCAGCATAGTGCGACAGGCCTGCGTCCAGTCAGTGACATAGCGGCCGGTCAGCAGATAGACGATGTAGTCCTGGACACCGAGCAATTTGCCGGAGACGGCATACATCTCGGGACACTCGTCGCGCAGCCACATCATCTTCGGCGCGGAGAAATAAGGATCGACCCGCAAACCGGTGCGGGCATACATCTCTTTCAGCGAGAGGCACTCGAGGAGTGTTGCGCACTGCGGACGGCTGCGCTTGTCCTGCCACAGGATGGCCGAACGCAGCGGATGGCCGTCGGCGCCGACCGGAATGATGGAAGCACGCTGAGAGGTGACTGCAACAGCGTCCAGGCCGAGGTTGCCGGCGCGAAGCCACTCGCCCGTCTGCTTGAGCGTTGCCAGCAAAGCGTGTTTCCAGGAAAACGGGTCTTGCTCGACCCGGCCATCGGCGAGGAACTCCGAGTGATACTCCTCGGAGGCGCGGTTCAGCATGCGGCCGGTGGTGTCGTAGACGATGGCCTTCAGGCTGGAGGTGCCGACGTCGATGACGAGTATGTGTTCCACTGCTCGCTCTTCTTTGCACCAACGAACACGGCAGCGCTTGTCCAGGGGGTGCTCTCGCAGCCGTTCAGGCGGAACGGAACATGGTGGCGTACTTGGTCACCACCTGCTTTACCCAGCCGACTTCTTTGAGCGCCACCTGCGAAAGATGCGGACTCTTGCCGGACTGCAGCAAAGCCTTCACCTGTTCCACCGTGTAATAGGAGATCTCGGTATTCACGTTGATCTTGGCAATGCCGTTGCGGATACACTCCCGGACAACGTCTTCCGGTGTTCCCGAGCCGCCGTGCAGAACCAGCGGAATTTCGACGCAGGCTGCGATTTTTTTCAATACGCCCACGTCGATGCGCGGCGTTCCTTTATACATTCCGTGAACCGTGCCGATGGAAACCGCCAGCGCATCGATTCCGGTTTTGGTCACGAACTCGGCAGCCTGAGCCGGATTGGTGTAGATCTCCTCGCCCGCCTCTTCATTGGAGAACTCGCCGCCGGCCAGCGCTCCCAGTTCCGCCTCGACGCTGACTCCCACAGCATGCGCCATGGCAACCACCTGCGCGGTCTTCCTGATGTTTTCTTCGAAGGGGAACCCGGAGCCATCGAACATCACCGAGGTAAAACCGGCGCGCAGGGCCTTCACCACGTTATCGAATGACTTGCAGTGGTCCAGGTGCAGCACCAGAGGTACTTCCACGCGGCCTGCCATGTTGCGGACTAGCGCGGCCACCTCATCCATCTCCATGTTGGGCAGGTAAGCTTCGCCGAAGGCAACGATGGCTCCGTAACCGAGCTCCCGTGCCGCCTCGACGACGCCGCGAATGGTTTCGTAGTTATAGACGTTGAAAGAACCGACGGCGTAGCGCTCTCGCCGCGCCTGCCGCAGCAGCTCAGAAAAATTCACGATCATGATTGCACACCCGCCAGCCAAGCCTTGAAGTCAGGCCGCTCGAGCACTTCCCGGTTGACGACGAAGCGCGGCTTGCCGCCCTTCAGCAGCTTCTGAATATCTTCCATAAGTATCTCCGGAGAGCGGGTGAGGGCCTCGCGGGTGGTTCCGGCCAGGTGCGTGGTGAGCGTGACATTGTCGAGCGAGAGCAGAGGATTATCCGGTTTGATCGGCTCGTCGTAGAAGACATCGAGCCCCGCGCCTGCGATCTTCTTCTCGCGCAGCGCCGCCGCCAGCGCATCCTGGTCGATCATGCCGGCCCGCGCCGTATTGATCAGGTAGGCGGTCGGCTTCATCAGGCTGAGCTCGCGTGCGCTCACCATATTCTTGGTGGCTTCGCTCATGCGGGCATGCAGGGTCACGAAGTCGCTATCCTTGAACAACGTTTCTTTATCAACAGGCAGGCAGCCGGCGGCACGAACCTCCTCGGCTGGGACAAACGGATCGTAGACCAGACGATTGACTCCGAAACCGGACAACTTCTGCGCCACCAGCCGGCCGATGTATCCGAAGCCGACGATGCCGATATTCTTGCCGCGCAACTCCGGCACCCAACTGGAATTCGTGAAGGTCTTGCGCCACTGCCCGTTCTTGATGGCGAAGTGGGCACGCGCCATGTTGCGGCACTCGCAGAGCATCAAACCGATGGCGTAATCGGAAACCGCCTCGGCGTTGCGTCCCTCGATATTAAAGACCACGATGCCGCGCCGCGTCGCCTCCGGGACGTTGACGTTCTCCAGTCCCGCGCGCGAGACGCCGGCGACGCGCAGCTTCGGCATGGCTTCCATCACCTTCGATGAGATGGGAACAAACAGCCCGGCCAACATCTCGGCATCGCGGCCTTGCTGCTGAATGAGCGAATCGACGACCTCTATTTCGGGCCCTTTCTTTTCGACCTCCAGACGCCTCTCCTGCAGCTTTGGCCAGCTCGATTCCCAATCGCCGACCTTGGCTTCCGCGATCATGTCGCCCAGGTACTTGTCGGCGGCGAGTTTGAAATCGCTTCCCGGAATCATTGCGTCCCCGATCAACAGGACCTTCATGCGTTTGCTCATCGTTCTCCTTGGGACCTCTTTCTGCAATCTCGTCTTGAGTGCGAGATCCGGTCTAGCCCCTAATCCCTAACCCCTAAACCCTAACATCCTTTCGCTTCTCCACGCTCAGCACGGCTCCGATGAGCAGCAGCCCCAGTGCGGCGCCCTGCGTCCAGTGAGGCCGGGCCCGGCCCGCCGCCAGCAGCAGCAGGGTCGAAAGAAACGGCGCCGCGTAGCTGGCGATTCCGAGCAGGACAATGTCGCCGTGCTTGGTTCCGCGGTCCCAAAGCCAAAACGCCGCGCCTACCGGTCCGATCGCCATCGCCAGGATCGCCGCCCATTGTGCCGTAGAAGGCGCTATCCACGCTCCGCTCGCCAGATGCACCACGGCGCCTAATACTCCCACGGCAAGGCAGGAACCCGCAATGGCGCTGCTGGCCGTCGAGCCGAAGCGGCGGTTCAACACGGAATACGCTCCCCAGGTCAAAGCCGCGCCCAGGGCCGCCAGGTATCCGAGGACATGTTGCGCTTCGATGGCCAGCGACTGCCCGCGCGTGATGACCAGCACAGCCCCGGCCAATCCCAGTAGCGTCGCCAGCCACTGCCGGAGATACACCCTGACCCCGGGAAGCAGGGCGGAAAACAGGACAATGAGCAGCGGCCAAAGATAATTGACGAGGTTGACCTCAACCGCCGGCGCACGGCTGAAGGCGATGAAGTACAGAGCGTGATATCCGAACAGCCCACCGATGGCAAGCGCGGCGGCGGCGAATGGCTGGCGCAGAGCAGCAACGCCATTGCCTCCGGGTCTAAGCTGCCAGAGCAACCTAGGCCTCCGGATATCCCAAATGTCAGCGCCAGCAACTGGAAACGGTGGTATTCCGGCGGCCGTCGTGGTCAGCACCGCAAGCGAGGCCCAAAGGCCTATGGCGGAGAAACCGCAAAGGGTAGCATTGCGCCGCGACCGCCCCGAGATTGTCTGAGCTATGGTTGATGGCATTGCGTGACGTTAAAGAGATGATGGTACACGAAGAGTTCTCCCGAGAAGAATTGCTATGGCTACCCCACGTTAGTCAACTACGTGTCTAGAACTGGTTGCATAAATGTTTGGCAAGAACCGGCAATGCCCTCAGGGGCTAAAGCCCGCATCATTGGTGGCCTGGACGGCGGGGCTCAAGGCACCCCAGTAGACCGAATACGGGTTTACTGGGGACCCGCGAATCCCCGCCCCTTCAAAACATATTTATGCAAACTACGGGCGAACGTGGGGCACCAGTCCGAATCAGGCTCGCCCAGCGGGATGAGCCCGCAGCCGAGGGCAACTGGGCCTTCGTTCGGAATCGAGGCTATGATAATGTCTCTGGAAAGACCTGAGATTTGACTCTATCGTGAGGCGCGCAGTCGAGCGGGCGGACTGCAATATCGTCCAGCGTTCGCTCCCCAGGTACATGCGAGGTCTGGCAGGAGGACTGAGTGGCGATCAGCGAACAGCTATTGGAAGAGACAATCTTCAAGCTTGTGACAAAGGCGTCGATCGAGCTTCCGATGGACGTGCAGAATGCTCTGAAGTCTGCCTACGCCCAGGAGGAGAGCCCTGCCGCCAAAGGGCAACTGGGAGCGATTCTGGAAAACTGCCGCGTCGCCCGCGAGAAGCGCATCGGGATATGCCAGGACAGCGGCATGCCGATGTTCTACGCCGATCTCGGCCTGAACTGCCGGATCGAAGGAGATCCGATGCAGGCGGTCAAGCGGGCCGTGGTCAGAGCCACGGCGGACATTCCGCTCCGTCCGAATGTCATCAACCCTTTGACGAAACAGAATTCGGGCAACAACACGGGTTGGAATGTGCCTTATATCCACTGGGAGGTGGTCAGCGGTGCGGACTATCTGGATGTGACAGCGGTTCCTAAAGGGTTTGGATCGGAGATACGCGCCTCGCAATGCTGGGCTCTGAGCAGCGAAGACGCCGGCCGGGCGGCGGTGAAAGCCGTACTGGACATTGTCGAGGACTCGCTGGGCGAGCCGTGCCCGCCGGTGATCATCGGAGTCTGCATCGGTGGATTCGCCGACTCCTCCATGGCCGCGGCGAAGAGGGCGTTGTTTCGCACGCCTATGCGTACACCCAATCCCGATCCGGCAGTCGCCGCGCTGGAGAAGGAGATATACGAGGCGGTGAATGCGATGGGATTAGGCCCGATGGCTGTCGGCGGAAAGACCTACACGTTGGGCGTGCACGCGGAGCTGAGCGGCTCTCACACGGCGATCATCCCGGTTTCGGTGGTATTCCAGTGCTGGGCTTGCCGGTACTCGAAGGCACGCATCCACGGCGACGGACGCGTTACGTACATAACCCATCCGGAAGGGAACGGCAAGCAATGAGCAACGAACATCACCTGCAGCTTCCCGTCAGCCAGGAGCAAGTTCGCCAACTCAAGTTGGGCGATGTGGTTTATCTCTCCGGCTTGGTCATCACGATGCGGGACATGGGACATCGGCGGGCGGTGGACATGCTACGCCGCGGCGAGAAGCTTCCCTTCGATCTGAACGATGGCGCTGTCTGGCACTGCGGTCCCATCGCCCGCAAGAATGCTGATGGGAAATGGCAAGTGCTTTCCGCCGGTCCCACTACAAGTTCACGCTTCAATGAACTCGGGCCTGAACTGATGCAGGCTTTCAAGGTGCGCTGCACCATCGGCAAGGGTTCGATGAGCACGAATGCCCGGGAAACTATGCGGAAACTGGGAGGCTTTTTCCTCAACGCCACCGGCGGCTGCGGCGCGCTGTACGCCGGCCAGGTGGAAGAAGTAGTTAACGTCTTCTGGCTGGACCTGGGCATGCCGGAGGCCGCTTGGGTCTTGCGGGTCAACCGCCTGGGACCACTGATTATCGGCATCGACAGCGATGGAAACAGCCTGGTCGACGGGGTCACGCGAACAATGCGGGCCAACCTCGCCTCCATTTACGAGCGCAGCGGCATCTCTGCCGATCATGAGTTTTCCTATCTGCCGAAGCGGGTGCCGGCAAAAGGAGCGCCGAAACAGAAATAAGATTGCTTCAGCATTCTTACAGCGGTTTCACAGAAGGTGTACCTTGAAGATGCCCCACCCTCGCGCCGTGTCGTTCGGCGCTAGGGTGGGTTATTGAACTTCTGAGCAAACCTGCATCGTATCCCACCTTAGCTCCGCTTCGCTCCGCGAAGGTGGGGCACCACAGGATACATCATCAATGGAATTCTTAGGGAGCCATGTCGCTGAAGCCGGCAGTTCACCGGCTTCAGCGCGAATACTTTCGCAGGTCGAACTTACGGCGGAAGACGTGGCGCGCCAGCATGTTCAACTGCGCCTCGGTGGTTCCGCCGCCGATCTTGAACATGCGCACGTCACGATACATGCGCTCGATCGGCAAATCTTCGGAGTAGCCGCTCGCGCCGAACATCTGCAGGCTGTCGCTTACCACCTGCACGGCCGCGTCGCCGACAAAGGCCTTGGCCATGGAGGCTTCATGCATCTGCGGCATCTGAACGTTGTTCGGGAGGTTGCGGGCGTTGCAAGCGGCCTGGCAGACCAGCAGATGCGCGGCGGCCAGCTTGATCTCCGATTGCGCCATCTCCCACTGCAATCCCTGGAATTCGGAGAGCGTTTTGCCGAAGGCCTTGCGCTGCAGCATGTACTCCACCGCCAGGTCATGCGCTCCCATGGCGATGCCGAGCGCGACCGCACTGGCGCCGACGCGCTGGCCGTTGTAGCCCCACATCAGCTTCTTCATGCCTTCCTGTCCGTCGCCCATCACCACGACGTTTTCTTTCGGCACGACGCAGTCGTCGAAGAGAAGCTCCGTCTCGGGAATCCCCCGCAGCCCCATTGCTTTCTCGACTCTGCCGAAGGTAAACCCCGGTGTACCCTTGTCGACCAGAATGCCTCCGATTCCGAGCTCCCGGCCATCGTCGAAGAAGCGCACGAAAATCAGGTTCGTCCGGGAAATGCCGCCGCCGGTGATCCAGTGTTTGCGGCCGTTGATGACCCAGCAATCGCCCTTCTTGTCGGCCCGGGTGGTCAGATCGGTGAGCGCGGTGCCCGCTTCCGGCTCGGTCATGCCGATGGCCGGCTTGTCGCCTTCCACCAGAATGCGGTGGGCCACCATCTTGCATTGCTCTTCTGTGCCGTAAGCCATGATGCAGCCGAGCGCGCCCATGTTGGTTTCCACGATCAAGCGCGCGGTCACGCCGCAGTACTTGGCAACGGTTTCGATGGCGAGGATGGCATCGAATCAGAGGACATTCCGGCCCGCCGAACTTCTCGGGAATGGTCATGCCGAGAACGCCCATCTTCCTGAGCAGCTCAAGGTTCTCGTAAGGATATTCGTGATTTTTGTCCCACCGCGAGGCTTTGGGAGCAAATTCCCGCTTGCCCAGCTCCTCCAAATCTTCAATGATCCGCTTCTGTTCTTTGCTGAGGGAGAAGTCCATTCCCATCCTCCGAGCTGCCGGTTGAGATGTCAGGAATATCGAGCGGGAATCGCGCTGCTAGGCGCGAATCACCATGGGCCACCAAGATATCACCGAATGGCTATGAAGAGGCAGGCGTGCTTACGCCGGAAGGAATGCCGGGGAGATGGTCACTTCGATCCGTTGCAGACGAGGTCGCGGGGCTTCGTCCAGGAGATATTCAGACTGATCCCCACGGGCTGCCACGCGACCCGCCCGAAAAACAACGGGGCACTACTTGTCGGGAATCTCCAGGTCGCCCATCGCGGAGGCCAGGCACTTGCCGTGCAGATCGAGCGCCAGCGTCCGCGTCACGCCTCCGCCCAGGGCTTTGTACATGACGAAGTTCAAGGCCGCGACGTTCGGCATTTCGTAGCGCACCACTTCTCCTTTGACAACACCGGAGAAATGTTCCTTCACCCGTTCGGCGGTGACGTACCGCTCGCAGCAACGGGTAGTTCTTTTCGTCATAGGCAATCACCGAGATGTTGGAGGTGTCGCCCTTGTCGCCGGTGCGGGAATGTGCAATGTCGCGCAGTTTCATTTCAGGCCTCCACGTACCCGATGTTGAACTTCACCAGATTGCGGGCGATGAGGGTGGACCCCATGGCCACCACCTGCCGGGCCGATTTCCAGGCGCCGCCGCCGCCGGCGGGACCGTTGGTATAGAGTGTCTCCACTTCGTTGCCGACCCGCAGCGCTTCCTTCATGCTGTCGGCGCGGCCGGCCACGCGGATGCGCACCTCGCGAGGCCGGCTTCCCTGCGAGAGCTTGGGACCAAAGATGGAATCGATGCCGATGAGATCGCAACGCAGCTCCGTCAGTTTGACCCCGGTAAGCTCCAGCCTACCTTTGACGATCTCGATAGCCAGCTGCCCCCGCTCGACCGCCCCCGGGCCGGCATAGGATATCTGCCCTTCTCCGACATAGCTGTCGACGTAGCCGATCGAGACTTTCAGCGTCTCCGTCTTGGAACGCCCGCTGCCGCCCTCCACCTGCACGCAATCGGGTCCCACCTGCTTCATGCGGACCTGCGAGAAATCGGCAACCACGTCGGGCGTTATGTAGGCATGCGGATCGTGAAGCTCGTAGAGTAACTGCTCCTTGCAGGTCGCCGTGCTCACCTTTCCGCCTGCGCCTGGAACCTTGGTGATGACGAAGCTGCCGTCGGCGCCCACTTCGGCTATGGGGAAGCCGAGTCTGTCCAGATTGGGAATGTCTTTGTATCCAGGATCCGCAAAGTATCCGCCGGTGATCTGCCCGGCGCACTCCAGCAGATGCCCGACGACGGTGATCTTACCGAGCATCTTGTAGTCTGTCATCGAATAGCCGAACTCATGGATGAGCGGCGCGATGAACAGGGCGGGATCGGCGACGCGGCCGGTGATAACTACGTCGGCGCCGTTGGCGAGTGATTCCACCATCGGCTCCGCGCCCAGATAGGCGTTGGCGGAGACGACTTTGTTGCCCAGGCTCTTGACCGGAACGCCGGTCTCGTCGATCACGTAATCCCCGTTCTTCACCAGCTCCAGCACATCGTCGCCGGTGACAGTGGCGATCTTGAGCTTCAGGCCCAGCGACCGCGCAATCTCCCTTACTTTTTCACCGGCGGAAACCGGATTGGCGGCGCCCATGTTCGTGAGCATCTTCACGCCATTGCGGACCGAGACGGGGAGCACCGCCTGCATGCGCTCTACAAGCAGGGGATCATACCCTTTGGAGGGGTCGGTCAGCTTCGCCTGCTGCGCGATGGCGATGGTGCGCTCGGCCAGGCACTCGAAGGCGAGATACTGAATGTTGCCCTTCTCGGCTAATTCCACAGCGGGCTCGATCCGGTCGCCGGAGTAGCCGGCGCCGGAGCCGATCCTGATGGTCTTCATTTTCGCCTCCTGAGTTCTTGGAATAGAACTTATTTCATAGTTTTTCAGAAGCTGCGACGAATTCCCTCGGGGGCTAAAGCCCACGTTTTTTCCGGCCGGGACGGCATGGCTGAAGCCATGCCCTTTCAAAGCACCACTGATGAAAATCGCTCCAGGCCGTCACTAGAACGGAAAGATGCCAAACAGCGCGCAGGCAATGGTCATGATAACGGAGGCCGCGAGCAGGTACGGGATCGCGTACTTCTGATGTACGCCAAGCTCGATGCCGCAGAGACCCACGACCAGGAAGGTGGCCGGCGTCAGGGGACTGACCGGAAAGCCGACGGTCATCTGCCCCATCAGCGCCGCCTGCGCTACCTGGATCGGCTGCCCGCCGAGGTTTCTGTAAACCTCAGAGACCACCGGCAACACGCCGAAATAGAACGAATCCGGATCGAAGAGCAGGCTGAGCGGCATGGAAATGAGCCCGAGCGCGAAGGGGATATGTTGGCCCATGCTGGCCGGCACATGCTTGACCGCCGCGGTGGCCATGGCCTTCAGCATGGCGGTCCCGGTCATGATGCCCGTAAAAGCTCCGGCGGCAAGCAGGATGCCGGCCATCATCAGCGCCGCCCTGGCATGAGCATCGACGCGCGCCTTCTGCATCTTGACGTCGGGGTAGTTGATCATAAGGGCCAGCACCAGGCCCACCATGAATCCGACGACCGGATCGACCCAGCCCACGACCATGACGGTCATGACCACCAGCGCCACGATGAGATTGATCACGAAGTTCTGCGGACGGCGAAGTTTTATCTCTTCAGGCTTCAGTTCGCGCTTCACGACGATGTCGACGTTGGCAGCGCCTTTACCCAGACCGAGGCGCTTCTCTTCCCGCTTACCCAGCAGATAGCAGACCAGGAATATGAATACCAAGCCGACAATTTGTATCTTGAGAAGCGGTTGAAAAATGGTGGTAGCCGGGAGGTGCAGTACAGCGGCGGCGCGAATGGTCGGGCCTGTCCAGGGCAGGTAGTTCACTCCCGCCGCCAGCGAGCAAGCCAGGGCGAGGATTCGCTTGTCCATGCCGAGGCGCTCATAGAGCGGCAACATGGCCGGGATGGTGATCAGAAAACAGACGGCGCCGGAACCGTCCAGGTGGATCATCAGCGCCAAGAGGCACGAACCCATCACGACCCGTGTAGGCCGCGTGCCGACGACTTTCAAAATGCGGTCGATGATCGGGTCCAGCATGCCGGCATCGGTCATGACGCCGAAGAACAGGATGGCGAAGACGAACATCCCCGCCACTGGGGCTATGCCCTGGATGCCCTTGATGATGAAGCTGCCGATATTGAGTTTGAAGCCGGCGGCCAGCGCCCCGGCGATCGGGACGGCGATCAGTGCGATCAGCGGCGACATCACGTCGGTCATGATGACGGCCAGCAGGACCAGAATGGTGGCCAGTCCAAGCAGCGCCAAGTGAGAATTCCCCAGGCGAAATACCAGGCTGAGGATAATCAGCACAACCGCAAGGACCAACCCTGACACTCTCAGCCAGCCTTTATCGGTCGATGGCTCCGGCGGTGAAGCTGCGGTTGGAGTGCTTCCCATCACCAATCTCCTTTTGCTCCGCCTCGCCACATCCGGTCGCAGGGAGGACGGCGAGCTGCTTCCGTGAGGAGGCGGATCAGTCGTTTCCAAGTCGTTCGGCTATTCGGCTGGATTTTATGCAGTTTTCATGCCAGGGCTTGATCGGGGCTGTAGATAGGAAAAAGGCTTATAGAACAGTGACTTGCCGAAGTCATGGCGCGCGGTAATTCTAATATTTTGTAAATCAAATCTTATATTTCTAGAATTATGGAATTCACTATTTGCACTTGTTATATAAGGTAGCCAGGGAAATGCCGAGCTGCGCCGCGACAGTTTTCTTGGCCTCCAGCGTGTCGCCGTATTTGCCAAGCATGGATCGAATGACGGCCCGCTGGGTATCAGCGATCAATTTCTTCAGGGTGCCGGGGCCGCTCATGGCCGCCAGGATGGAATCGTCGCTGCGGTTGCTCTGCGTCTGCGACTTGGGGAGATGGAGGGTGGTGATGGCGCCCCGGTCGCAGGTGTAGGCGGCGAACTCCACCACGTTTTTCAACTCACGGATGTTTCCCGGCCAACTGTAGCCGAGGACTTGTTCCAGGACGGAGGGATGGAATGTCCAGTATTTCCCGTTCTTCTGCCCCCACTTCACGAGGAAGTATTCCGCCAGAAGTATGGCGTCAGAGGCTCTGTCTCGCAGGGGCGGGACCTCCAGGCTCATGACGTTCAAGCGGTAGTAGAGGTCTTCGCGGAATTTTCCCTGTCTGGTCAGCTCCAGAAGATTCTTGTTGGTGGCGGCGATGACGCGGACATCAATGGGACATTCGGCGTGATCACCCACCCGGCGGACGGTGCGTTCCTGCAAGACGCGCAGCAGTTTGGCCTGCATGTCGTAGGACAGCTCGGCGATCTCATCCAGCATGATAGTCCCGCCCTCGGAGACCGAGAACAAGCCGATCTTTCCGCCCTTGCGGGCGCCGGTGAAAGCGCCCTCCTCGTAGCCGAACAGCTCGCTTTCCAGCAATGCGGAATTGAGGGTTGAGCAGTTCACCGCTACGAAAGGCAGTTCCGCCCGGCTGCTGGCGTTGTGTATGGCCTGGGCGAAGAACTCCTTGCCGGTACCGCTTTCGCCGCTAATGAGGATGTCGGCTTCGCACAGCGCCATTTTTTTCGCCATGGCGATGGCTTCCTGGGTGCGCGGGGAATTGCCGATGATGTCCTCAAAGCTATAGCGGGCCTGGTAGGCACGATTCACCACGGAACGTAATTCCCTGGTCTTGCGTACGTGCTTCTCCAGTTCCTTGGAAAGGAGGAGGAATGGCCCCAGAAGCTTGCTGACGCTGACCCCGCCGATGATCGCTCCGTTGTGGAAGATCGGCGCCACGTCGGCGATGTATTCCGTTTCTCCCACACGACGGAAGACGCCAACCCTGGTCTCGCCGGTTTTGACGGCCCGAGGAAGGACCGCCCCTGGCCGCACTTCGCTCAGGTCTTTGCCGATGATGTCTTCCCGTTTGAGGCCGGCCAGTCGCAGGTACGCGGCATTGGCGTAGCGAACAAAACCATCTGTGTCGACGATGAGTATGCCGTCGGGGATGGCCTCAATGAAGGATATGGTCCAATCCGGATCGTTGAGGATCACTTTCAGGAGCGTTTCTTCCGCCTTGCTCATCGTCGCACCCCGGCCGCCGAGCCGGCAATCGCCTTGCCGCTTGTCGAAAGACTGAGCTCTTTATCCATGCGCATCCCTGGTGGTCGTGCTCGATGCGGGAATCATATCACCGTCTTACCGGAGACGTGGCCAGACATACGAGTGGGCTGAGCCGGGCAAAACGTCTGTGTCTTTCCGGATGTTAACGGGAGTCTTACAGGAAGGGGACCTTCTTATATCTCAGAGCTGGGCAGGCTCATACCGAATGTCAACTGCTGGACTGTCGTTTGCGAAAGCTTGAGCGGGTTCACAATCGAGAGTGTTTCCGCCGTCTTGACGCAGTTTCTTCCCGCTTGCTTGGCTTCATACAGGGCCTTGTCGGCGGCTTGGAGCAACTGGCTCTCGCTTTCGACGGAAACTTTCGTCCCGGCAGCGGCCCCCACGCTAACGGCCACGCTCAACGGGCTGCCGTTCACATCGATTGGCGTATCGGCAATTACCTGCCGCAGCCGCTCGCCCACAGTGGCGGCATCCTTGATGGAGCAATCCGGCACGATGGCAAGAAACTCCTCGCCACCATATCGGCCGATCAGGTCGTAGGAGCGAAGCGCGGAAGACATTCTGCGCGCGATTTCGAGCAACACGATGTCGCCCTGCAAATGGCCGTAGGTATCATTGACGGTTTTGAAGTGATCGACATCGATCAGCAGTACGGTGAGATCTTTGTTCTCGCGCTCGGTCTTGGCGAACTGGGACTCCAGCAAACGCAGGATGGCCCGCCGGTTCCAGATGCTCGTCAAAGGGTCATGGCTGGCCTGGAATTGCGTTGATTCATAGGCTTCGATGAGTTGCTGCTGCAGGCTGATGATGCGCTGTCCCACCCGCAAACGCGCCTGGAGCTCTGCGATCTGTATGGGCTTGGTCAGATAGTCGTCCGCGCCGGCGTCGAGACCTCTGAGGATTTCCTGCTGCTTGTTCTTGGAGGTGAATAGCAAGATGTAAACGTAGGGGCAGTCTTTTCGCGACCGCACTCTGGAACACAGTTCGACGCCGTCTATTCCCGGCATGACCCAGTCCAGAATAGCCAGGCTCGGCGCGTCCTTGTTCTGCAGCAACTCCCAGGCCTCCTGGCCGTTGGCGGCGAGGATGACTTCGTACCCGGACGCTGCCAGCACCCGGGAAAGAAGCAATCGCATGAGAGAGTCGTCGTCCGCAACCAGAACTTTCACTGCATCCTTCCCTCACCTGATTCGAGCGGCATAAGCCTTGCAGGCGACGCGCGCAGGGGCGCCTCGGAACTCAACGGTTATATCGGCACTGCCGGTTCAGAACTTCAATTGGCTGAAATCACAGGAATTACCCTTACCGAAAACGTCCAGGAGGTGCACAACAAGTTACTTTTTCGCCCGGAAAAGCTGCCTGTTCCCCGCTCGCCGAAACTACGACGTGCTTATACCCTGGGTGACTTTCTTCCACACTAAAGTTTTGCCGCGAGGTTGCCGATAGCTCGTATTCCAGCTCTATTGCCGGATTCAAAAGGGGTGGTTTGCGTATGCTCTCCGCGAAGACATTCAACCTGCGAACGACTGGTGTGCGAACCGGAATTTTGGCACTTCTGGTAGTGCTGGCTACAGCCCCGGAAGCAGTAGGGGGAAAGCATTGCCTTTGAAATTGAGAGCGACATGGTGAAAATCGCCACCAACTTGAGAGCGGAGGCCAGCGACGTGAAGCTGAGCTCCAGACTTCTGGCGGCAGCCAGGGTTGTGGAGGGATCTCGAAACGGAGGTCGGCGATGAAACAGTTCAAAGACCTTTCCATTAAGAGCAAGCTGACTACGTTCATAATGGCGGGCAGCGTCGTCACCATGCTGCTGGCCGGAGGCGCCTTCATCGTTTACGACTACTTTGCCTTCCTGCAAACCACCGGCGACCGCTTGCTCACGATGTCGCGAATTATCGGGGTCAGCAGCACGGCGGCGATTGCCTTCGACGATCACAAGTCAGCGGCTGAGATCATTTCAGTGATGCGGGACGAGCCGCATATCACGATTGCGTGCATCTACAAGGCGGACGGGCAGCCATTCGCGATGTACCGGCGTGAAACGGGTGCTCCCAGGGAATGCCCTCAGCCGCTGGCCGAGGGCGAACAGCGGCGCGGTGAAAGCATCGCTCGCCTGCAGCGGATCATGCTGCGCGAGGAGGCGATCGGCTGGGTTTTCATTCAGAGCGACCTGGTGGAAATGTGGCTGAGATGGAAGAGAATTGCCGCCATCGTAGCTACCTTCATGATCGTCTGCCTCGCCCTGGGGCTTGTGCTTGCTTCACGGCTGCAACGCGGAATATCGGAGCCGATCCTGGACCTGGCGCGCAAGGCCAGAGCGATTTCCAGCGGCAAAGACTACTCCATCCGCGCGGTCCGGTTTGGCCAGGATGAAATCGGAATTCTGGTCGACGGCTTCAATGAGATGCTGAGTGAAATCGAGAGCCGCGACCGGGAGCGGGCGCGCCTGATCTCGGCCATCGAGCAGTCCGGGGATTCCATCGTCCTGATGGATCCGTACGGCCGCATTTCCTATGCCAACCAGGCCTGCGGGCAAAACACATCCCACCGGCGCGAGGCGATCGTCAAAGGCGGCCTGAGCGGCCTCTATGAAGGCGAGAAGAACGTGGAAGCTCTGCGCAAGCTGCATGCGGCCATAGACGCGGAGCAGCCGTGGAGCGGGCGGGTAACGCGGGTCGGGCACGACAATATCGCTCACGACGAAGAAGTCATGATCTCGCCGGTCCGCAACGAACACGGCGCGATTGTCAGCTACGTGCTTACCATGCGCGATGTGACGGAGTTACGGCTCGCAAAAGAGGCCGCGGAAGCGGCTAGCCGAACGCAAGAGCGCGTTTCTGGCCAACATGAGTCATGAGATCAGAACCCCGATGAACGGGATCATCGGCATGACCGAGCTGGCGCTTGAGACCAAACTTGACGTCCAGCAGCGCGAATTCCTTTCGGTCGTGAAAACCTCAGCTGAGTCGCTGCTGACTCTGCTCAACGACGTGCTCGACCTTTCGAAGATCGAAGCCGGCAAGCTGCAGATCGACAAGCATCCGTTCTCGGTGGATGAGTTGCTGGGCGAGGCTACGCAAATGGTCGCCCTGAAGGCGCACCAGAAGGGATTGGAACTGGTATGCGACATTGCGCCCGAGGTGCCGGACACCATCTGTGGAGATGCCGGCCGTCTGCGACAGGTCCTGGTGAACCTGCTGGGAAACGCCATCAAGTTCACGGAAACAGGCGAGGTCGTAGTCTCGGCAGAGCTTGAGGAGGCGGCGGGCGAGCACGTGAAGTTGCACTTCGCGGTGCGCGATACCGGCATCGGCATCCCCGCGGAAAAACAGGCGGTCATCTTTGAAGCCTTCGGACAGGCCGATGCCTCCACCACTCGCAGATATGGAGGCACCGGGCTCGGCCTTGCCATCTCGGCTCATATCGTCGCCATGATGAATGGCCGCATCTGGGTGGAGAGCGCACCCGGGCGAGGAAGCACCTTCCATTTCATCATGGAATTCGATAAAGCCGACCCGGCCGCATCGAATCCCGATCCGGAGACAATCGCGGCTCTGGCCGGAATCAACACGCTCGTCGTCGATGACAACGCCACTAACCGGAAAGTACTGGATTCCATGCTGCGGACCTGGAGGATGAATCCCGCATTGGTGGAAGGCGGACAGGCGGCGCTGAGCGAAATGGAAGCCGGTTGTGAACGAGGCGACGCCTATCGTCTTGTCCTGCTGGATGTCCAAATGCCCGAGATGGATGGCTTTGACGTGGTCGCCGAGATAAGGCGCCGTCCGGAATTGGCGGGCGCGATCGTGATGATGCTCACCTCCGGCGACCAGGTCCAGGATGCGCAACGGTGCCGGGAGCTTTGCGTGCAGGAGTATCTGATCAAGCCCATCCGGCGCTTGGAGCTGCGAGACGCGATCTTGCGGGCTCTGGGAAAGCAGGTTGCGATTGCGCCGCCGGAAGCGCAGGCGGGCGCCGGCAGCCCGCCATCAGCCCGCTCACTTCGCATCCTGGTAGCGGAAGACAATCCGGTAAACCAGAAGCTGGCGCTTCGGCTGTTACGGAAGGAAGGGCACGAAGTCGAGATGGCGGCGGATGGGACGGAGGCTATTCGCCTGTACTCCATGTCGGAATTCGATGTGGTTCTGATGGACGTGCAGATGCCGCTGATGGATGGCCTGGAAGCGACGCGGCATATCCGGTCGGTCGAGAAGCGGACCGGGAAGCATGTGCCGATTATCGCCATGACCGCGCACGCCATGAAGGGTGACCGGGAAAGGTGCCTGGATGCGGGAATGGACAACTATCTTACAAAACCGGTTCGCAAGGCCGAGTTGCTGAAGGCTATTTCGTCCACCCAGGAACGTCCGGAGCCAACCGTCACGGCTGAGCCGAAGGAGGCGGCTGCGTCGGAGGTGCTGAATCGCGGCTCCGCACTTGAACTCCTCGGCGGCGATGAGCAATTGCTGTTGGAACTTTCTGAAACTTTTCTGGAACAGTCGCCGCAACTGATCAGCTCCGTACGGGAGGCTTTACAGTACGGGCGCGCCGACGAAATTTCGCGGCTGGCGCACAAGATCAAGGGCTCGGTCAGCGTCTTTTCGGCCTCCAAGGCGGTCAGCGCCGCACTGCGCCTCGAGCAGATCGGAAAAAGTAAAGACCTCTCGCAAGCGGACGAGGCCTTCGACCACCTGACCCAGGAACTTGCCCGGCTGGGATCGGAGCTGACGGCCATAAGCGAGAAACAGCGGCATGGGTCACAGGAGCTGGACCTATGAAGGTACTGGTTGCAGACGATGACCCGATCTGGGGAAGACTGGTATGCGTCACCCTGGAGCGCAACGGGTTTCAACCATTATTGGTGAGCGACGGCGTGGAAGCTTTGGCCGTGTTGCAGAGCGAGGATCCTCCGCGCCTGGCTTTGCTGGACTGGGTCATGCCCAGGCTGGATGGAGTCAGCGCATGCCGCCAGATTCGGGCCGAAAAGCCGGCCCCCTACATCTACATCATCCTGCTTACCGGAAAATCCGATCCCTCGGATGTCGTGGCCGGCCTGAACGCGGGCGCCGACGACTACCTGGTAAAGCCGTTCAATGTTGCCGAACTGATCGCCAGGGTAAAAGTGGGAGAGCGCGTCGTAAACCTGCATGGCGAGCTGTTGCGCGCTTATCACGCATCGGAGTCGTTGAACGTTGAGCTGCGGAAGCGAGATCGACAAGCGGGTGCAGGTGGAAGCTGACCTCCGCTCCAGCGAAGCCACGCTCAAAGTGGCACAAGCCGCGGCGCAGATCGCCACCTGGAACTGGAACCCTTCCGACGGCACGCTGGTGGCCACGGAAGAGTTGTTCCGCTTGTACGGAACCGAACCGACGAAGGGGCCCTTTGGCCTTGCAAGATGGCTCGCCCGCGTTCATCCGGAAGACCGAGAGCGCGTCAGCCGGCAACTCGAGCTAGTACTTGCCACCGAAGATGCCTTCAGGGCGGAGTACCGCATTTGCCGGCCGGACGGAGCCGTGCGCTATCTGATCGGGCAGGGACAAGTCTGCCGCGACCCCGATGGAAAGCTTCTCACGATCATCGGCGCCAATATCGACGTTACCGACTTGAAACAGGCCGAGCTGGCGGCACGAGAGAGCGAAGAGCGATTCCGCCGGGTATTTGCCAATGCGGCCATCGGAATGATCGTCATCGGCTTGGATGGGCGGTTCATGGAGGTGAACGACCTGATTTGCAAGGCGACGGGCTATTCGCGCGCCGAACTGCTGCAGATGTCGTTCTGGGAATTCATGAGCTCCGGGGACAAGCAGGACAGCAAACAGTGCATCGCCCGCATGGTCGAGGGCGCGCGCGGCGAGTATATCTTCGAAGGCCAGGCGACGCGGAAAAACGGGGACGCGATCTGGTTTCGCTTCAGCCTGTCGCCGCTGATGGAAGATGGGCAACCCGCCGGGCTGATTGTTCTTTGCGAAGATATCAGCGACCGCAAGAAAGCCGAAGCGAAGCTGGAGTACCAGGCTTTCAATGACGAGCTGACCGGACTGCCTAACCGGCGGCTGTTCCACGACCGATTGTCGCAGGCCTTGGCCCTGTCCAAGCGGCAGGGCACGACGGTTGCCCTGTTTCATATCGGACTGGATGGATTCAAGGCCGCCAGCGACATGCTCGGACTTTCAGGCGGAGATTATCTGATCCGAGAAGCCGCAGCCCGGCTGCGTATCATAGTTCGAGAGTCCGATACCATAGCCCGCGTCGGACAGGATGAGTTTGCCATCGTGGTGGGCCAGATCAAACGGGAATCCGATGCCGAGCTGGTGGCCGGCAAGCTGCTTGCGCAATTTGCTTCCCCATTTATGCATCGAACGGCACGAGTTGGTGGCGACCGGCAGCATCGGGATCAGCTTCTTCCCGCAAAACGGGGCTGACCTGGCTCAGCTCGTGCAACAGGCGAAGATGGCGATGTCCGCCGCCAAGCTGGCCGGCAAGAATAAGACCGTCCTCTTTTCCGCTGAACTTGGGCGGCTCATGGACGAGCGCATCCGGCTCGAAAACCAGCTCCGCGGCGCGATTTCCCGCGGCGAGTTCATCGTTCATTACCAACCGGAATTCGACCTGGCCAGCGGACAGCTGGTGCGCTTCGAGGCGCTTGCCCGATGGGCTCGACCCGGCGAGGGGATGATTTCGCCGGCAAAGTTCATTCCGATCGCCGAAGAGACCGGCTTGATCATTCCTCTCGGCGAATGGATCATGGAAAAAGCATGCCTGGAAGCCGTCCAATGGCAACAACTGAGTGAGCATCCTGTGCAGGTGGCGGTCAATGTCTCGGCCATCGAGTTCAGCCAGGAAGACTTCACGGAGAGAGTGACTCGCATTGTCCAACAGACGGGCCTCAATCCCGAGCTGCTGCAAATTGAACTGACCGAATCGGTGGCAATGGCTGGAGTGGAAGCGGCGGCCGTTAAGATGACGGCACTCCGTGACATGGGGATCAGCATTGCACTGGACGATTTTGGCACCGGCTACTCCGCGATCAGTTACCTGCGGCGTCTGCCCTGCGACTGCTTGAAGATTGACCGGTCTTTCGTTGCCGGATCAGTCGAAAAGGAAGAGTCAGCCAAGATTCTGCAATCCCTCGTCGGCTTGGCGCACAATCTGAATATGACGGCAATCGCCGAAGGGATCGAAACCGCCGAGCAATTGGGCTTGCTGCAACAGATCGGGTGCGATGAGGCTCAAGGATACCTGTTGGGACGCCCGGCGCCGAATCCGAGCATGTACCTCACGGAGGACGAACGGAGCGGGCCCAATAGCTTCATGGCGCAGTATTCCGCCCTCAAGAAAGCCAAGCCTGATACGGCCTCTACTTAGGATTGTCAACCTTTGCCGCACATGAGGACACAGAGAAGAACGGGCTTTACGGCAAAACCAGGGATGTTATAGACCTTCAAGTTCTGCTTACCTAGCTCTTCTGAGAGGGACAGAACATGCCCCGAGCAGAGTGATGTTGCTAGTCGAGCTCTCTTCCGTCGCGCCTCCGCTCGCCATGACAAACTTCTATTTGGCAGATCTTCGCTGCGGGTAGGACATTAATATATGCAGCAGTCAATAGCCCAGGTGCATGCGCAGGGCTAAAGCCCACATTCTGGGGACGACGCTGTTCATCAGGCTGAAGCCCGGTGCTTCCACCCGCGTACAGCAACTACGGGACCGAGATTAACAAAGCCACTACAGGCGGATGCCGGCAGAGGCGAAGTTTAATTCACCCACTGTCCCAAGGCTTCCTTCAAGCGGGCAGTTTGCAATTCCAGCTCTGGAATGCGACCAACAACGCCGTCCAGGTCGCCGGCCTTACCCGCCTTTTCCATTTCCAGGGCCACGTCCTTCAGCGCCTCTCCTCCGACATTGGCCGCGGAGCCTTTTATCTTATGGGCCTGCTTGCAGATGGATGCCAGATCCTGCTGTGCGACGCACTGCTTGAGCACAGTCACCAACTCAGGCAGATCTTCCAGGAAGCGAGCCGCCACACTGCGGGCGAACTCCTCATCCCCCATCATGCGTTGCAGAAAGACCTCGCGGTTCAAGATGCGCACGGCCCCCACCAGATCCGGCGGCGTTGTTGTGCGAGCGGGTGATCCGGCGAGAACCTGTCCGGGAGCATGATGGATCTTCCGCGCCAGCCATTTCTCCACCACCTCAGCCAGAACCGCCGGATCGATTGGCTTGGAAATGTAATCGTTCATTCCGCCGGCAAGACACTTGGCGGCATCTTCGACCATGGCATCAGCGGTAACGGCGATTATAGGAATATTGTGATCGAGCACCGCGGACTGGGGATCGCGGATGCGGCGAGTGGCCTCATAACCGTCCATTTCCGGCATCTGCAAGTCCATCAGCACCAGATCGTAGTGCCGCGATTCGAGCACCTGCACCGCCTGCTTGCCATTGGAAACCACATCCGACTGCCACCCCAACCGCTGTAGAATGCCGTTCGCCACTTCCTGATTGGTGGGATTGTCCTCGACCAGCAGGATGCGGACCTTGCCGCGGCGCGCTTCACGCAGGCTGTGACGGGTAATCAGCGTGCGTTTCATCTGCGGCTGTTCTCCACACAATATGACCGCCAGACAGTCAAACAGATCGGACTGCCGTATCGGTTTGGTCAAATATGCCGCGAAGCCAATTTCCTTGAAGCGCTGGGCTTCCCCTCGTTCGCCCATGGCGGTGATCAGCACGAGCTGGGTCGCTTTCAGTTTATCGTCGGCAACGATCACGCGCCCCAGGGTCTCTCCATCCATGGTGGCCATCTTCAGGTCCAGCACCGCCACGGCGACGGGGTCTCCGGCATTGGCCGCTTCACGCAGGTGAACCAGGGCCGTCGCGCCGTCTTCGGCTGAGATTACTTGCGCGCCCCAGGATTGCATTTGCTCCGTCAGCGACTCCCGGCTGGCGGTATTGTCGCTGACCACCAGAATTTTTGCTCCCTGCACCCGCACCGCGGGAAAATCCGGCAACTGGCTTTCCGCCTGCTTGGCCAGCGGAACGGTAAACCAGAATTCCGAACCCTTGCCTTCTTCGCTCTGGACGCCGATTTCGCCGCCCATGAGTTCGACCAGTTGTTTGGAAATGGCCAGGCCGAGTCCGGTGCCGCCATATTCGCGGGTCGTCGAGGAATCCACCTGGGTGAAGCTGTTGAACAACAGGTACTGTTTTTGCGGGGGAATGCCGATACCGGTATCCCGCACGCTGAACCGGACCACCGCCTTCTCGTCGGTTTCCGCGATCAAGTTCGCGCGCACTACGACCTCACCATTGTGCGTGAACTTGATGGCATTGCCGGCCAAGTTCACCAGCACCTGACGCAAGCGCCCCGCATCTCCCCGCAGAAGCGCTGGAACCTCGGGCGCCATGGTGCAGACGAACTCCAACGGCTTCTCGCCGACGCGTCCGGACATAATGGTGGCGAAATCGTCCATTAAGGCGCGCAGGTTGAAATCCAGGGTACTGACTTTGAGTTTTCCCGCCTCGATCTTGGAAAAATCCAAAATATCGTTAATCAGCTCCAGCAGCGATTTGGCGCTGGCATCAGCCACCTCGGCGTAGCGCCGCTGTTCCGGGCTGAGGGTGGTGCCCAGCAGCAGGCCCGTCATCCCTATCACCCCGTTCATGGGGGTGCGAATTTCGTGGCTGGTGTTAGCCAGGAATTTGCCTTTGGCGCGGTTGGCGGCTTCCGCCATATCCTTAGCCCGAACCAACTCCGCCTCGGCTTTCTTGATGCGGGAAATATCGGTGAATGTTCCCGCCAGACGCAACGGATTGCCCTCGGCATCGCGGCCGGCCAGCATGCCGCGGGAGAGCACCCATTTCCAGCTGCCGTCCTTGCAGCGAAGCCGGTACTCGTTGGAATACGTCGGCAAATCCCCGGCGAAATACGCCTTGCGGGACGCCTCTACGCGCGGCTTATCGTCCGGATGGACACGATTCTCCCATTCCGAATAGTCGCCCTTGATCTCCTCTTTGGCATATCCGAGCATCTCGCTCCAGCGTTCGGAGAATACGACTTCATTGGTCGCGATGTTCCAATCCCAAGTCGCATCCCCAGCCCCCTCGAGAGAAATCTTCAAGCGCTCTTCGCTCTCGCGAAGCCTATCTTCCGCGAGTTTGCGCCCGGTGATATCCTCCGCGATTCCGACGACGCGAATGATTTCGCCATTGTCGTCGCGCACCGGGAAAGCCCTGTCCCTTATCCATTTCTGCTCCCCTTTACCGGTTCGAATCCGGTATTCCGATTCCAAGGGCTCACCCTCCACCTGTCTGAGGAAGATGGAGTGCGCCCGCTCCCGATCCTCCGGCTCGATGGCGCTCAGCCAGGACAGTGGCTCCTGATATACGCTTTCGCAGCTTCGCCCCCAGATTTGCTCGTACGCGGGGCTGATGTAGAGAATTTCGGCGTCCGGAGCGCTCATCATCCAGAATACTTCGTGGATATTTTCCGCCAACTGCCGGAACTTCGCTTCGCTCTCGCGAAGCGCTACTTCCATCTGCTTGCGCTCGGTGATATCGCGGATCATAGCCTGCTTGGAAATGGTTCCGTCAGCATGGTAGATGGGTGTATTCACGCTGAAGTACCAGCGTCCATCCTTGGGGCTCTGGAACTCGATAGAAACCGTCTCCCCCCGGAACACCCGGTCGTTGACGCACCAGGAGCATCGGGAATCCAGATCGTGAAGAACCTTATAGCACGGCTCTCCCGTGGCGTCCCGTCCCGTGCGCTCAATCAGCTTGCCGTTCATGAACTCGATGCGATGGTCTTTGGAACAGACGTAGAGATAGATGAAGACGTCCAAAGCCTCGACAATGGCGCGGTATTTCGCTTCATTTTCTTTATAGAGCGCCTCGCTCTGGCGAAGCCTCTCTTCCGCGCGCTTGCGCTCGGTAATGTCATGAAAGAAAACAATGGGGCCGGCGATCCCTTCATAAATGAACGGGGAAGCACTAATCGTAGCTTCAAAGAGAGTTCCATCCAGACGGACATAGGTTTGGTCCAGAGAGGGGACACCCGTTCCCTCTTGCAGGAGACGTACGCGTTCCTTTACTATCCCGTGGAAATCCGGATGGATCCTATCCCAAATAGGCTGACCAATAAGCTGGTCCGCAGTTTTCGCGCCAAACATTGCCAACGCGGCGGTATTTACATAGCGGAATATCCCATCGGTCTGGATGAATACGCCGACACTAGCGCCCTCGACTACACGACGGAATCGCTGCTCGCTTTCGCGCAGCCTCTCTTCCGCATGCTTCTTGTCGGTAACGTCCTCGACAATGCTGATACTGTGATCGCCGCCCAGCTTCGAGTTGACGATGCGCACCCAGATGATTCGCCCATCCTTGCGTATGTAGCGTTTTTCAATCACGGATGCCGGGGATTCCCCCGCGTGAAAAGCATCGAACCACTCGACATTCTTGTTCAGGTCGTCGGGATGGGTAAAGGCCTTAAAACTGGTTCCCTTCAGCTCTTTCGCTGTGTAACCGGTGATGCGCTCATAGGCGGCAT
Source organism: uncultured Acidobacteriota bacterium (assembly GCA_963791145.1). Lineage (GTDB taxonomy): Bacteria > Acidobacteriota > Terriglobia > Terriglobales > Acidobacteriaceae > CAWBRT01. The sequence continues at coordinate 743,693 of CAWBRT010000011.1, forward strand.
TGGTCTCGATAAACAGGGAATCCCGGTTCACGATATTGATGCCCACCGGCGCATGTTCCAGGAGGGCGCGGAGTCGCTCGGCCGATTCCCGCATCGATTCCTCCATCTGCTTGCGCTCGGTGATGTCCTGGATCGTGCCGTGGCATGCAATTGGGCGGCCTTGAGCATCGCGGTCCACTTCACAGCGCCCCAGTACCCATCTTCGCGTGCCATCGGGACGAAGCAGTTCCAGGTCGATGTCGGGAGGATTACCCGGATTCCACTGGGCAGCTTCGACAGCCTTCTTCAAGCGATCCCAACTGGCCGGGGCAAAGAACTGCGCGTGCTCCGCAAATGTGTGTACGAGCCTGGCCGGATCAAGGCCGACGATACGATAAAGCTCCTCGGACCAGACGACGACTTCGGTGCCCGGAATCCATCTCCAACTGCCGAGCTGGCCGGCACGTTGCGCGGCCCGCAATTCCTCGGTACGCTCCTCAATGGTCGTTTCGGTTGTGGACTTCTGATATTCCAGCAGCATCGCCATGTAATCGAGAGACGCCGCCAGGCGGCCCAACTCGTCATCCCCATGCGGCAGTCCCGTGCGGGTCTTCATTTCCCCCTTGCCGAATAGCCGCGTGGCGGCAACCAGACGGTTGATGGGCTGCACCAGAATAAAATCTCCGAGAATCCAGGCCAGGGCCATCGCCAGCAGCGCCGCTCCGCCAACGATTGCCAGATTACCCGCTAACGCGAGGTTAGCTTTATGGAGAATGTCGGCCTTCGGAATGCCCACGGCAATGTACATATAAGGAGAGGCGTGCTCGTTGCCATTGAGCCGCAACTTCTCAAAGGCGTAGATTCGATCCCTGCCATCTATGCCACTGATCCTTTCGAACAGACCATGGTCAGCGGGATTCGTCGCCATTCGCGCAAAGCCGGGGACGACCCTGCCAAGAGGAGCGCCGGATTCTTGCGGGAAACGAAAAAGACGCATGCCCTGCCCGTCCGTGATGCTCACCGAGTACCCGGCGGGAAGACTGGCTGTCCAGCGAGCATATTCGGCCAGGTTGAAGCCGGCAAACAGGATCGCGATAAGCTTGCCGCGTCGGTCAAAAACAGGGTAGCCGTAGTTGAGCGTGTGCATCCCGCTGACTTTGCCTACCATGTATTCGCCAACGGAAAAATCGAGGCTCCGAATGACGTCTTGAATATATTTGCGCTTCGACAGGTCAACAGTTCCGGGAACGAAGCTTCTGGAGGCAGCAAACAATTGCCCGTCCGGGGTTGCCGCCCCCATGATCGAAGAATAGAACGGGAAGCGCTGCTGTATTTCCCGGAAGCGCCGGTTGCATGCCGCTGCGTCCAGTTGCTGCACTGCCCGCGATCCCGCCAGGACAGTGAGCATAACCTTCGTGGACGCGGCAATTTGCTCCTGCTGCGCCATCAGGCTCTGAGCCAACAGCACGGCCTGGTGCTCTGCTTTGGCGATTTCCTGCTGATGGTTCTTAAGCCCGGAAGCAAGCATGATTGCGAGCGCGGGCAGGAAGACAGCCAGCAGCAGAAGCAGGAACTTCTTGCGCAAAGACCACGAGGTCAGGATGTTTTTTACACTGCTCCTTGCCGTTGTTTTTCTCATCGCCTACAGAATCCCTTCGGCGCGGACGGCCAGGCGACCTATGCCGTCTCTTTCCACTGATAAAACACGGTCCGCAGGTATCGTTTGGGCTCAAGTTCCGGACAGAGTCCGGAAATAGATTCGGTCGAGCCGATAATCAGGCAGCCGTCCCGCGCCATGTACCTGGCGAGGCTGCGAAACATCCGGCTTTTGTCCGCTTCCGTGAAGTAAATGGCCACGTTGCGGCAGAAGATGATGTCGAAAGGCGCGGGAAAAGAGAACGGCTCCAGCAAATTCATGGTCCGAAAAGTAGCCATGGCACGAATCTCATCCCGGAGCTTCCACCGGTCGCGCGAGGCCGTGAAGTAGCGGTTGATCTGCTCCGGCGGCAAACCGCGGTCCAGTTCCAGGCGGCTGTAGTCGGCATAGCTCGCCTGGGCCACGGCTTTATTGGAAATATCGGTGCCCAGAATACGAATGTCATAGCGCGTAAGATCACCGAGGAGTTCCTTGAGCACGATGGCCGTACTGTACGCTTCCTGCCCGGTGGAACAGGCGGCGCTCCAGATGCGGATGGGAATCCGGGCGCCGTTGCCGTTGCCTGCCTTGCGCCGGTCGAGAAGCTCGGGAATCAGCTTGTGGCGAAGCAGCTCAAAGGGAGCGGTATCGCGGAAAAAAGAAGTCTCGTTGGTGGTGATGGCTTCAATGATCTTTCCGCGCAGTTTGTTCGATGCCATCCGAGCGCACCTTGTGGAAGAACTCGGAAAAATTAGCGGCACCGGATTCAGGGAGTAATCCGCCCAGGCGAGTTTCCACCAGGTATCCCTTAGAGTCGTCCAGATGGATCCCGCAGATCTCATGGATATAGCGGGACCACACGACCATCTCGTCACGTGTAATGGCGGCACTCACCCTAGTCCTCCCTTGACCGCGGCAGTGATACGGCTGGCGATAGAGTCCAGCGGCAGAATGACATCTGCCACCCCGGCGTCCACCGCCGCCTTCGGCATGCCATAGACGACACAGCTGGCCTCATCTTGAGCAATGACAAAACAACCATGCCGCTTGAGAAGCCGTAAGCCCAGCGCTCCGTCGCTGCCCATGCCCGTGAGAATGACTGCCATGGCGCGGCCCGGAAAACGGTTGGCGGCCGAGCGAAACAAGTAGTCTACGGCCGGCTTGCAGTTGTTCTCCGGCGGATCGTCTGTCATCTCCAACACCGGATGATTGTCCGGCCCGACTCCCACCCTCATCTGCTGTCCCCCGGGCGCGATGTACACGGTATTCGGCACGGGCGACTCGCCAGGCGCCGCTTCCCGGACATGCACCGCGCACTTGGGCGCCAGACTATCGGCCAGCGACTTGGTGAATACCGGAGGCATGTGCTGCACAACCAGGAAGGGGACCCCAATGTTCCCCGGAATAGCCGGCAACAACTGTGCCAAAGCGGCGGGTCCACCGGTGGAGACGCCGATCAAAACCATTTCGGGCTTTCCCGGCGTCACCAGGCGTTGCATCCGTCCGGCTACGCTGTCAAAGTCCGAAACTGCCGGCACGCGCTCGAGCGCAGGCTTCCCCGCCGCGCCAACAGCGGGCGGGCTGGGATCGGGCCGAGCCGAAGCGGCCTTGCCGCGCAAGATGGTGCGCACCTCCAGGCGATGCGCGACGGCACGAACACGCGGGGCCAGCTCCTGAAACAGCGCTTTGCGCCCATCTTCCGGGCTGGCGGCTTCCGGCTTGGTGATGAAGTCGAAGGCGCCCTTCTCCAGGGCGCGCATGGTCAGATCTCCCCCGCGCCGGGAGAGAGCGCTCACCACGATCACCTCGACCCGCTCACCGTTCCGGCGAAGCGCGTCCAGAACGGCCAAGCCGTCCATTTCCGGCATTTCGATGTCGAGGGTGAGAAGATCCGGCTTCAGTTCCCGTACCTTCTGCACGGCGAACTTGCCGTTCGCCGCGCTTCCCACCACTTCGACGCCGGGGATGGATGCCAGTGCATCGGCCATCACCCGCCGGAAAAGTACCGCATCATCCGCAACCAGGACCCTCACGGTTTATCCCCTTTTTTCCTCTTGCGACAGCGGCTTTGCGCGCTCCTCACTGCCGAGCACGGCGGCGAGATCGAGCAGCGCCGCCAGGCGCTCGCCACTTTGGAACACCCCCCGCAGCTTCTGCATCTGTACGCCATGCAGATTCGGCGGAGCCGGCTGCAGAGCCCCTGCTTCCACCGGGATGGCGTCCGCTACCCGGTCCACCAGCAGCCCGATAGGCTCACCTTTCCAGTCGGCGATCAGGATCCGGCTCTCCGGACCGATCTACCACAGAGCCAAGTCCCAGCCGCACGCACAGATCGATGACGGTGATGATGCGGCCGCGCAGGTTACGAATGCCGGCTACATACTCCGGAGCATGGCGGGCGGGCGTGAGCTCGCCCACCATGACCACCTCCTGGATCAGGACGGTGTCAAGTCCAAAGACACCGCTGCCCAGTTGGAACGTAGCTATCAGCAGATCCTCTTCCGTCTGCGGTTTGGTAATTGTGCTTGCCATGTTATTTTCCCCTTACATCTTGAACTGCGCCACTTGGGCTCTGAGCTGCTCAGCCAGCTTGGACAATTCGCCCGCGCTGATCTGAACCTGCTCGCCCCCTTGGCGGATTTCGCCTACCGCGGCGTTGACAAGCCCGATGTCCTTGGCAATCGTCTTCGATACTTCCGCCGTCTGCGAGACATGCTGGTTGGCTTCCCGTACGCCGGTCGAAGCCTGCGCGATGTTGGCCGCCACGTCCTTGGTCACCGTCGCCTGCTCCTCGATGGCCGCGGCAATGCTGGCCACGATCGAGCCCACATCCTTGATCACCGTGGCAATCTGACCGATGTCGCTGACCGCCGAACCCGTCGAACTCTGGATCCCGGCAATCCGCGCCTTGATGTCCTCGGTGGCCTCGGCCGTCTGCCGCGCCAGTTCCTTGATTTCGTTAGCTACCACGGCGAATCCCTTGCCCGCCGTTCCCGCCCGCGCCGCTTCGATCGTCGCGTTCAGGGCCAGCAGGTTGGTCTGCGCCGAGATGTTGGTGATGGTTTCGGTCACCTGCCCCGATCTCCTGCGCCGCCTGGCCGAGCTTCTGCATCTGCTCGGTGATGGTCTGCGCCTGGCTGGTGGCCTGCTCGCTGATGGAGCGCGCCTTGGCGGTATTGGCGGCGATGTCGCCGACGGTGGCGCTCATCTCCTCGGTGGCGCTGGCCACGGAGGCGAGACTGGTGGAGGATTCCTCCATGCCCGCAGCCACCGTCAAGGTACTGGCGCTGGCCTCCTCGGCCGCGGATGCGACCGCATTGGCTTTTTCGGACATGGAAGCTGCCCCGGAGGCTGTTTGCTTCGACACCGCCGAAAGCTCCGTAGCGGAGCTGGCGAGCGTCTCAACACCGCCGGAGATGCCGCCCAGCAGGTGGCGCAGGCTCTCGACGGTAGCGCTCATTGCGCCCGCCAATTCGCCCATTTCGTCCTTCCTGGCGCGCAGGCCATCGGGCACATTCTGGCTGACGTCTCCCTGGCTGATTTGCTTTAGTACCCCGACCACGACAGCGATCGGGGCGGCGATGCTGCGGGTGATCAACATTGCGAAGAGCACCGTCAGGGCGACCACTACCAGGCTCATGATGCCCAGCATCCAGTACACTTTCGCCTGGAGCGCCTCCATGCTGTGCTGAGCTTCATTCGCACGCTGGTCTCGCAGACGGAGATACTCTTGAACCGCCTGTTCGACAACTGCGAACTTCTGGCGGCCCGTAGTGCTAAAAATTGAAGTGGCTTCCTTGTTATTTCCTTTCATTGCCAGCTCGGTCACCTTCTGGTTGACATCGCGGGCGGCGCCGATGGTGTCCACGATCTTTTGCAATCCCGCTCTTCCGGCGTCGGTCGTAGCGTCGGCCTTTAGGGCTGTCGTTTTCGCCTTGTAGGACTCCCGCAGCTTCTCGATCGTGGCCTGATCCGCAAGTCTCAAGTTCTGATCACTCGACGCTGCGAGATGCCAGATATTCAGGTAGATATTGGCTACGTCGAGAGACATGCTCTGCGCGGTCGTCGCCATCTTGGATTGCTTCTGTGCCTCGTCAGAGGCCTTCTTAACTGCAGACAATCCCCACCATGCCATACCGGAGATTGCAATGGTTAGTACCAGGCAAGTGCCGAAGCCCAACGCCAGACGCTTGCCTACTTTCATGTTTGCCAAGCTAATCATGACTTCCTCTCCTTTTGTTGGGTCTGCGGCGACTTCGGGATCATTGTGATCTTTGTCCGAAAGCGCTCTTGCCCAGCGTGATCGATAATTAACGGCGATCCCTGTGGCCCTTTATGGGTTTAAGTTTAAGAAAGCCCCACTGAGCTTTCCCGCTTCTTCACATCTTGAACTGCGCCACTTGGGCTCTGAGTTGCTCAGCCAGCTTGGACAACTCGCCCGCGCTGGCCTGAACCTGCTCGCCCCCTCGGCGGATTTCGCCTACCGCGGAGTTGACATTGCCTATGTCGCGCGCAATCGTCTTCGATACTTCCGCCGTCTGCGAGACATGCTGGTTGGCTTCCCGTACGCCCGTCGAAGCCTGCGCAATGTTGGCCGCCACATCCTTGGTCACCGTCGCCTGCTCCTCGATGGCTGCGGCAATGCCGGCCACGATCGAGCCCACATCCTTGATCACCGACGTGATCTGTCCGATGTCGCTGACCGCCGAACCCGTCGAGCTCTGGATCCCGGCAATCCGCGCCTTGATGTCCTCGGTGGCCGCGGCCGTCTGCCGCGCCAGTTCCTTGATTTCGTTAGCTACCACGGCGAATCCCTTGCCCGCCGCTCCCGCACGCGCCGCTTCGATCGTCGCGTTCAGGGCCAGCAGGTTGGTCTGCGCCGAGATGTTGGTGATGGTCTCCGTCACCTGCCCCGATCTCCTGCGCCGCCTGGCCGAGCTTCTGCATCTGCTCGGTGATGGTCTGCGCCTGAGTGGTGGCCTGCTCGCTGATGGAGCGTGCCTTGGCGGTATTGGCGGCGATGTCGCCGACGGTGGCGCTCATCTCCTCGGTGGCACTGGCCACGGAAGCCAGACTGGTGGAGGATTCCTCCATGCCTGTGGCGACAGTCAAGGTACTGGCGCTGGCCTCCTCGGCCGCAGACGCTACGGCGTTGGTCTTCTCCGACATGGAGGCCACGCCGGCCGCCGTCTGCTTCGACACCGCCGAGAGCTCGGTGGCGGAGCTGGCAAGCGTCTGGACTCCGCCGGAGATGCCACCCAGTAGCTTCCGCAGGCTGTCGGTCATGATTTGCATGGCACTTGCCAGTTCGCCCATCTCGTCTTTTCTAGACTGAAGTTCTTTCGGGACGTCCTGTGTCACGTCTCCACCGCTAATGCGCCGAACGACATCCATGCTGGCTGAGATCGGCGCGGCAATACTTTTTGTTACCAGCAAGCCAAACCCACTGGAGAAAGCCACCACTACAAGCGTCAGTAACCCAAGCATCCAATTAACCATGGACTGGATTCGCTTGCCCTCTACGTTGGCTTGGGCCACCAAGGTTTCACAAAGTTTCATATAGTCCTTGACGGCCGTCTCAATAGCAGCCTGGTGCACCCCGCCCGTGGTCCGGGCGATCGACATGGCATCATCGTTCTTGCCTTTATCGGAAAATTCGAAGATCTGGTTGTTGACTGTGCGCCAATCCGCAATCTTCTGCTCGACATTCTCCAACTTCTGTTTGCCGGCGGCACCTTCCTCGGCCGCCCGCAGGCCATCGAGTTCCTTCCTGTATCCCGTGCGAAGGACTTGCAGTTCCGACTTCAGGGCGGCCCGTTTTTCCGAATTCTTCTCGCCAGCCAAGGTAAGGACTACTCCCCGGATCGTTGCCATGTTGGTCAAGACGGATTGCGTGGTCACGACTTTCTGTCTCTGTCTGGCGCGTGCCCCATTCGCCTTATCCAAGGTGCCAAGACCCCACCATGCCATCGCACCGATTGCCACACTTAACACGACAGCAGTGCCGAAGCCCAAGCCCAGGCGCTTTCCGACCTTCATATTTGCCAATTTCATATGGTCTTACCTCCTTATTCAGTCTTCCAGCGCCGCTAACCGCGCTCCTTTAGGGCTCGTATTCAGAAATACTTAAAGCGCTTTCCACTTCTTCACATCTTGAACTGCGCTACTTGGGCGCTGAGTTGCTCTGCCAGTTTGGACAAATCGCCCGCGCTGGCTTGAACATGCTCGCCCCCTTGGCGGATTTCAGCTACTGCGGCGTTGACATTGCCGATGTCCTTCGCAATCGTCTTCGATACTTCCGCCGTCTGCGAGACATGCTGATTGGCCTCGCGCACACCCGTCGAAGCCTGCGCAATGTTGGCCGCCACATCCTTGGTCACCGTCGCCTGTTCTTCGATGGCCGCGGCAATGCTGGCCACGATCGAGCCCACATCCTTGATCACCGACGTGATCTGCCCGATGTCGCTGACCGCCGAACCCGTCGAGCTCTGGATCCCGGCAATCCGCGCCTTGATGTCCTCGGTGGCCTCGGCCGTCTGCCGCGCCAGTTCCTTGATTTCGTTGGCTACCACGGCAAATCCCTTGCCCGCCGTTCCCGCCCGCGCCGCTTCGATCGTCGCGTTCAGGGCCAGCAGGTTGGTCTGCGCCGAGATGTTGGTGATGGTTTCCGTCACCGCCCCGATCTCCTGCGCCGCCTGGCCGAGCTTCTGCATCTGCTCGGTGATGGTCTGCGCCTGACTGGTGGCCTGCTCGCTGATGGAGCGTGCCTTGGCGGTATTGGCGGCGATGTCGCCGACGGTGGCGCTCATCTCCTCGGTGGCACTGGCCACGGAGGCGAGACTGGTGGAGGATTCCTCCATGCCCGCAGCCACCGACAAGGTGCTAGAGCTGGCCTCTTCGGCCGCAGAAGCTACGGCGTTGGTCTTTTCCGACATGGAGGCCACGCCGGAAGCAGTCTGCTTTGACACCGCCGAGAGTTCGGTGGCGGAGCTGGCAAGCGTCTGAACGCCGCCGGAGATGCCGCCCAGCAGACTACGCAGGCTCTCGACGGTCGCGCTCATTGCGCCCGCCAATTCGCCCATTTCGTCCTTCCTGGCGCGCAGGCCTTCAGGCACATTCTGGCTGACGTCTCCCTGGCTGATTTGTTTTAGCATCCCGACCACGACACCGATCGGCGTAGTGATGCTACCGGTGATCATGCGCGCGAAGATGACGGTGACTGCTACCGCAACCAGACTTACAATGCCCAGCACCCAGTAAACCCTGACCTGGAGTTGCTCCATGGCGTGCTGGCTGTCTTTCGCCAGCTGCTCCAGAAAATCACAAAACTCTGCGATGCTCTTATTGATCCCCAACATCTTCTGACGGCCGGTGGTGGAGAAAAGGAGAACAGCTTCCTTGCTGTTTCCCTTCATCGCCAGCTCAACCACCCGAAGGTTAGTGTCGCGAGCGTTGCTGAAAGCATCCTCAATCTTTTGCATTAACTTCTTGCCGGTTTCCGTCCTGAGTTGAGGTTTCAGGTTTTCGAGCTGTTTCTTGTATGACTCGCGGGACTTCTGCAACGAGTCGTTGTGCTCCACCCGCGAGGATTGATCGTTCGTGCTCGCGATTTGCCAGATGTTGTCAGAAATATTGCCAGCATCCAGAGCCATGTTTTTCGCAGTCAGGGCCTTGGCAGAATCTTTTTGCGCCTGGTCCGCGGCGCCCTTAAGCGTGGCTACTCCCCACCATGCCATCCCGGCGATTACTACGGTTAAGAACAGACAAATCCCGAATCCCAACGCCAGGCGTTTCCCAACTTTCATATTTGATAAGTTCATCATGATCGTTTCCCTTTTTGTTCGGCCCGTCTTAGCCCGAAGTCTGTTGATTAAGTTCGACTGCTCGATTCCCAAGAATTCGTTTTACCGTTGGCCCTGTCGGGCTTCCGGCGTAGTGTTTTGCTCCATCCCCGCCGAGGCGGAGATGGAGCGTCTCATGTTAGGCGTAAGCGCCGGTCTCCGGAGGTGCGGATGAAGGACCAGGACCACCACTCCAGAATTCCCGGAGCTTGATTAAAAGCTGATCGCGGTCGAGCTTGGTCTGGTAGTCGTCGATGCCGGCGGCTTTGCCTCGCGCGACATCGTCGTCACTGGCCAGCGAGGTCAGAGCGATCAACGGCAAGCGCGCCGTGCGCTCGTCAGCGCGGATGCGCCTGGCCAAGCCCAGTCCATCCAGCCGCGGCATCTCGATATCGGTGACTACGGCCTTCACCTTCTCGAGGTTCTTCTGCAGCAGCTCCCAGGCGGCCTCGCCATCAGGCGCCGCCAACACGGCATAGCCGTCCTCTTCGAGGAAGCGGCGCACCTGGGCGCGGAAGAAATCGGAATCCTCGGCCAGCAGCACCGCGCTACCCTGCGTGTTCGCCGCGGGCGGCTGTTCGGCCGCTTGCTGCGTCATCCATTCCGGACAGGCCGCGTCCACCAGTTCGTACAGGTCGACGATCAGCGCCGTCCGCTCGCGAATGATGGCGGAACCGGCCACGCCCTTTTGGCGATGGGTAGACTGGTCTATAGTCAGCCGTGTCTCGACGACATCCACCGGCATGGCGCCCAACAGGCCGACTTCGTGGCCGCGGACGTTGGCGATCATCACCGCCAGCTCCTTGGCGTCGCCGATAGGATTGACCCCGGCCGTGTCGGAAAGAGTGACGAGAGGCAAAGAGCCGCCGTGATACTGCATGGTTCGGCGACCGCCGATGGTCTCCACCTGCTTGGGCGTGATGTGCTCGATACGCAGCACCACGTCCAGAGGAAGGGCGCAGAGTTCCTCCGGGGCATTATGGAAGAGCAGGAACGCGTGGTTGTCGGCAAGCTGGTCCTGATGGCCGTCTTCCGCCTGATCGCGCCCCTTGACCTTGCTGGCGATCGCGCTCAGGTTCGCCTTGGCCGCCAGTCCGGCGACATCGACGATAAGAGCCACGGCGCCGTCGCCCAGGATGGTGGCTCCGGCATATTCCGCCAGTCCCTTGAGGTGGCAGCCCAGCGGCTTGACGACAATTTCTTCGGTGTCATGGAAACCGCCCACCGCCAGCCCGTAAGTTTGCGTACCGGTGGTGACTACGACGATCTCCAGGCTGGTGCCTTGCTGGCGCCGGTCGACTTGACTGCGTTCGACCATCGATCCGGAAATCGGCGCCTCCGATCCCTCTTCGGCCGGGGTGCGCCGGTCAAAGCGAGTGCGGCGATCCACCTCGCGCAAGCTGGTTTTCGGATCGACATAGGTCTGTACCACTTTCAGAAAATCCGCAAACCGTATCAGCGGGATGAGCCGATCTCGCAATAACAGGACCTCGGCATCGCCCACGACCTCGATACGGGTCTTGGCGTTGCCGGGTTGCACGTGCAACATCTCCTCCACATTGATCTGGGGAATGGCGAATCGCTCGCCTTCGACGGAAACGATCAGGGAGGGGATGATGGCCAGAGTCAGCGGCAACTTGATGCGGAAGGTCGTTCCTTTGCCAACGACGGAAGAGATTTCCACCTTTCCGCCCAGGCGGTCAAGGTTGGTCTTGACCACATCCATGCCAACGCCGCGTCCGGAGACGTCACTCACCGTCTTAGCAGTGGATAATCCGGGAAGGAAGATCAAGGCCATCTTTTCCTGATCCGACATACCCGGCAGCTTGTCGGGCGTAATCAGCCCTTTGGATAAAGCGGCCTTGGCGATGCGCTCGGCGTCGATGCCCTGACCGTCATCGGCAATTTCCACCACTACCTGACCGGCTTCATGGCGGGCGTCGATACTGACTGACCCCTGGCGCTTCTTGCCGGCGCGGACACGATCTTCGGGGGATTCAACGCCGTGATCGACGGCATTGCGCACCATGTGCGTCAAAGGATCAGACAAGGCCTCGATCAAGCTCTTGTCGAGGGCCACTTCCTTGCCGCGAATGTCCAACTGGATGTCTTTGCGCAAGGTCGCGGCCAGGTCGCGAACGACCCTCGGAAACTTACTGAAAACGTTGCCGATCGGCTGCAGCCGGGTCTGCATGATGACATCCTGCAGCTCGGAGGTGATCTGGTTGATGCGCTGGTCGGCGGCCGACAGGGCGCGCGCATTCTTCTGCGCGATGGAGGCGCGCAACTGGTTACGGCCCAGCACTAACTCGCCCGCCAGGTTGACCAGGGTTTCCAGGATTCCGACATTGACCCGGATGGTGTCCTCCACCACGGGGGCCGACGAGGAAGCGGCCGTGGAAGCACCGGCTTTGGCGGCTGGGGCGGAAGGCTCCTTCGCCGCGACAGCCGCGGCGCTTGCCGGAGGCTGTTCAAGCGGAACCGCGGGCCCAGCCTCAGCGACCTCGTTCTTGGGCGGCGCGGGAGGAGTTGGCGAAGCTGGAGGCGCGATTGGGGGTTGCATAGGTTCTCCAGTCTGCTGGACGGATACCTCTAATGCCTTCTTGGAGGGCCCGGCGAGCAGTTTGACTTTGTCAAAGTTGTGCGGGAATAACGGGCCGATATCGGCCGGCTTCGTGGCAGTCGCCAGCACCAGGCGCATGGGCAACTGTTTTCCGGCCGGGTTGTCCAGCGTGCCTACCGCGTCGAAATCCACTTCGCAATCGGCGATTTCTCCGGCCGCCCACAATTCGCGGAAGACGTCAAGCACGTTGAGGCCTTGGCGCTCGATATCATGGATCAGGTCGTATTCGACGCTGTAGACGTTGTAGCCGGAGTCTTGCGCCCATTCGAAGAACAGCTTGGGCAGCACTACTGGACGGGCGCCACCGCCCGGATCGAGCGAGACGGTTTGCATCAGAGAGGCTTTCTGCTCTTTGGGCAAGTAAGACGACGCCAAGCCGGTCAGGCTCACCACCAATTCGTCGATGTTGGCGTCGGCGCTTTCCGCGGAGTGGTTGATCATCTCGCGAAGCTGGTCGAAGGCCGCCAAGAGAACGTTGGTAATCTCGGCGTTGGGGGTCATCTTTTTCGACCGCAGCATGTCCAGCACGGTCTCCGCTTTGTGCGCCAGTTCCTTGACCTTGACCAGGCCGAAGAAACCGCTGGCGCCCTTGATGGAGTGAGCCGCCCGGAACACCTTGTTCACCAGCTCGGTGTCGACATTCGCCCCACCCTCTTCAATCGCCAGTAAATCCGCCTCGATAGTCGTGAGGTGCTCTCGCGATTCGTTGATAAATGCACTTAGCAATTCGTCATCCATGATGGCTCTCCTACCCAGCGCGTCCGCTGGCGTTGAGACGGACAACTAAACGCATGCTTTGCAGCAGGTGGAGGATGTCCTGGGACGCATTCGTTACCCTCACCTTGCCACCGCTGCGAGACAAACTGTTGGAGGCGGCGATCAGCAGCCCAATACCGCTGGAGTCCAGCATGGCGGTACTTGACAGATCGAACACCAGCTCGCGTACGCCGCCGTCCAGCGCCTCCTTAAGACCGGACTGCAGTTCCGGAACACCGGTTGCAGTCAGGTCACCGGTTAACTTCACATATCCTTGCTGGTCTTTTCGTTCAATGACGTAAGCGGCCATTGCCGTCATCCTTTCCTTTTGGGTTCTTTTGTATCCAAAGCGTGATTTGATTGCCGCGGCGATTAAAGCGCACGCGTTCCGCATACGAGGCGCAGATGCGTAATCCGCGCCCGTGGGGCTTCGTTATATCCGGCGCGCCGTGGCACATCTTGCGCCAGTCAAAACCAGGCCCCTCATCGGTTACCTGCAAGCGCAACCATTGTTGCCCTATCCAAATGCGCACCAGGACCGACTTGTCGACCTTCAACTGATTTCCGTGAATCATGGCGTTGCTCAGGCACTCTCGCGCCAGCAACTCCACGGAAAAGCAGGCTTGGGGAAGACCTTGACTCTCGAGCAGGGCGCGTATCTTCAGGCATAGTGAATCTGCTTCAGCCATGCGCGAGGAAACCGTTTGGCAAAGCGCCGGAGAGCGATCTCGAGAGGGCTGCTTCATCGCTCCACCCCCATGAACAGCAAGTCGTCAGAGGCAATTCCGCCGGCCATCACCTCGTCTATTACCGCGGGTACAAGCTCGGGAAGCTGCGTGCTTCGGCGCGAAGAACAAACCTGGGCAAGGCGCTGAATGCCTTCCTCGCGGGAACCGCCGGTTTCAACCAGGCCGTCGGTGTAGAAGAAGACCCGGTCGCCCGGTTGCAGGGTCAGCTCCGCGGTGCCGAAGACCACGTCGGCAAACGCGCCGACCACATCGCCCTCTTGCTGCATAATCACCGGCTCGTTCTGACTGGCGTGAACGACAATCGCCGGCGGATGGCCGGCGTTGACCAGGAACAGGCGGCCGGTATTGTGGTTCAGCCGGGCATACACCAGGGTGAAAAAGGAACCGGCAGGAAGAAAGCGGCGCAATGCGCCATTCATGGCGCATACGATTTCCAATGGGAGATTCAGCGGGCCGGCGTATTCAGCGGCCAGCGTCTTCAACGCCGCCGTCCAGAAGGTGGATGCCAGGTCGTGTCCGCTGCTGTCGGCTACCAGGTAATCCACGATGCGTGGGCCGGCAGGGATGACATCGTAGAAGTCGCCGCCGGCGGTAAGCACTTGGCGGAGGGAAACCTGAAAGTGCGCTTCCGGAAAATCGCCCGGCCGGGGCATCAGCGTGTTCTTGGCGCTGGCCAATCCCTGCACACGCTCGATCTGAAGTTCGGCGAGCCGTTCATAAGCCTGCTTGAGCCGTAGGTGAGTGCGCACCCGGGCGATGACTTCGGCGCCGGCAATAGGCTTGGTGATGTAATCCACTCCGCCGCTTTCGAATGCCTGGACTTTGGTGGAAGTATCTCCGTCCGCGGAAATGAAAAGAATTGGCGTGTTAAAGCCGGCGGCATCGTCCTGCAACAATCGGCAGACGTCGAAACCGGAACCGTCCGTCAGGTTTACGTCCAGCAGGATCAGATCCGGGTGCTGCTTGCGGATTCCCTGCAACGCACCCGCAACGTCTCGCGCGCTGGCGGTCTCGAAACCGGCACGCTGCAGAAATCCCTCGATCGTGAAGACGGTGGAAGCGTCGTCATCGACGATGAAAATCAGCGGAGATTGATACTGTCTTTGCATCAACAATTGTCCCTAACTAACAGGCTCCGACTACAGCAACGAAAAATGCCGCTCATGAAGCGAGGACCCGAGCTCCGGCGGAATCTCAATGATCCGACCGACTCAATATCCAAAAGCGCCTCAGTCCGCAGTTCCGTTGGGGCAAATGAGTAGACTGCTGGTACGGCTAAGCAGAAGGATCCCCCTCCCCGAAACTGGCCAGGGCTAGACTCATTTTTTGTATCTGGCAAGCAAAATATCGGCAGTTGTAGGAAGGAACTTGAGCCCGATTCCGCATTCCCTGGTCCTTTTTTTGTTAACTCCGGGAATACGAATGGGGCTGCCGGCCGGCTGAGCGCGCTCCGCGCCTCAGAGGAGAAGCATTCTGGCGCTCACCCGGTGCTTTGGTGGTGGGATTTGGAGGTTTGTAGTCGACAGGGGTAGGGTTGGAGCCTGCAGGCGGCCGTTGGAGGTTCCGAATTGTAAGGCATCAGGCGATTGCAAGTTTTACGCGGTAGCGCTCCCCGATGGACTGCAAATCCTGAAAGACCCCGGCGCTGAGCGGAATTCCCTGCCGCCGGCGCTCCAGTAATAGAAGATACTCGCGCTCCCCGGGAAGGTAGATTCGCTCTACCCCCGGGGCCTTCCTGACGCTTTGCAGGTCTTCGATTGCCTTCCCGATACGCTGCTTGTAATGCGCCACGTCCTCAAAGGAAGAGATCGGAAGAACACCAAACATGTGCCCGATATTCGGCGCCCTGTCGTACTGCGTGTACAACTGGCCGATTTCCGATCCGAAATGAGCGCCCGAGAGCATGCTGCTGAGCAGGCCAATAGCCAGCGCCAGCGCATATCCCTTAGGGCCGCCCACCGGCAGAAAGAGGCCCTTCAAGGCTTCGGCGGGATCGGTGGTCGGCAAGCCATCCCGGCCAGTTGCCCAGTCCGCGGGAATGGCTTCTCCTTTCTTCTGCGCCACCAGAATCTTGCCGCGCGCCACAGTGCAAGCCATGTCGAGCACGATGGGAAATTCGCGGTCCGTGGGAAACGCCATTGCTAAGGGGTTGTTGCCCAGCATCGCCTCGGCCCCGCCCCAGGGAGCCATCAGCAGCAACCCGCTGATGGTGAAGCTCAGCCCGATCATCTCGCGGCGCGCGGCCATTTCGGCATAGTAGGCCGCCGTCCCATAATGATTGCTGTTGCGCACGGCCACGAACGCGCAGTCTCCATCCGCCGCCTTGGCCATGGCCAATTCCATGGCCCGCACCCCGACCAAGTGTCCCAGGCCGTTGTCCCCATCCAGAACCGCGGTGGTGCGGGTTTCGCGAACCGGCCGAATGACCGGCTTGGGATTGGTGCCGCCGTTGGCCAGGCGGTCCACGTACATCGGCATGCGGATCACGCCGTGCGAGTCAACCCCGCGCAGGTCCGCTTCCACCAGCGCATCGGAAACCAGGGCCGCCTCATCGGCAGCAACCCCGAGCCGTTGCAGTACGGCCACACAAAAAGCCTTCAAATCTGCTTCCCGGACACAGATCGTTTGCGAGTTAGCCACTTGCCTTGTCCTTTGACGGAATTTCGGTTAGAGCGGATTCAAAGGGGTATACCTTCCGCGAATCCGGTTAGCAAGAATTTCGGAGTTGCCTGAAAAAGAAAACGGCAGGCGCAAGGTGCGCCTGCCGGAAACTTGCCATTTCTCAGTCTACAATGTGCCGGCCACCGATAGCCGGATCTTTGTGACCGAGACCTGGAAGCTCCCAAACTCCAGCGCCTCCGGGGTTCTTGTCGGCTCCGATGTTGGCATCGATCAGGTAAGGCTTATTGGTCGCGATGCCCTTCTTGATCGCCTCAGCCAAGTCCGCCGGTTTGTCCACGCTGACGCCTTCGATTCCCGCCGAGCGCGCCATGGCCGCGAAGTCGGGGTTGTAGGGTCGGCCCGTCTCGGGATGCTTGAAGTCCGTAACCAGTTCGCGCCCGCCGACGTATCCCCGCTGCAAACCGCGGATCGAAGCGTAGGCGTAGTTGTTCCAGACAACCCAGACGACCGGGATGTTGTACTCCACCGCCGTGCCCAGCACGCTGGCGTGCATGAAGAAAGCTCCGTCGCCGCATACCGAAACGCAGGGACGATCAGGAGCAGCCAGTTTGGCGCCTAGCACGCCGGCTACGCCAAAGCCCATCGGACCGAAGCCCATCGAGCCGATCAGTGAATCGGGTCCCTTAGGATGGCAGAACTGAATGAGCCAGTTATGGTGAATCCCGATATCGCTGACCAGGATCGCGTCCTGCGGCAGCACTCTATCAATCTCGTACGCCGCGCGCTGCGGATGGATCGGCGTGGATTCATCGCGGAAACCGGGTGCGATGAACTTCTCCCATTCCGCCTTGTATCCGGCGATGGCATCGAGCCAAGCCTTGCGGCCGGCGGCGGGTTTGGCGCCCCGTTTCTCGACTTCCTCCAGCACCTGGCGCAGGAAGGTGCGAACGTCGGCCATCAGCCCAAGAGCCACCGGGTAATTCCTGGCGATCTCGTCGGGGTCAATGTCGACATGGATCAGCTTGGTGGGCGGGATATTGAACGAGTAGCCCGGGAGCCAGCTGCTGCAGGTGCGATCGTCGAAGCGGACGCCGAGCGCCAGCAGAACATCGGCCTGCCGCGCGGCGTGATTCGCCTGGTAGGTGCCGTTGCGTGCGATCAGCCCAAGCGCCAGCGGGTGCTTGCTGTCGATGGCGCCCATGCCGCTGGAGGAGCAGGCTACCGGAATCTGCAGCCGTTCGGCCAAGGCAAGCAGATCCTTGGTTGCCTTGCCGTACTTGATGCCCTGGCCCACCAGGATTACCGGCCGTTCGGCGGCGAGCAGCAAGTCCACGGCGCGCTTCAGCCCCTCGGAATCAACACCGCAGCGGCAGTTGATGTTGGCGTCCCAATCGGCCGCCTGCGGCATCTCCAGCTCAGTCTCTTCCTTGAAGATATCAAACGGCACATCGAGCACAGCCGGTCCGGGACGACCCGTGACCATCGTCTTCCAGGCCTGGCGAACCATCAGCGCGACCTGTTCGCCCGGGTGGGCTGGAAGACACGCTTGCAGTAGGCGCGAACTGTTGAGGGAAAATCCGCCTGGTACTGACGATAGGTTTCCTGGAAAGCGCCGCGGCTGAACTGGCTGGTCGGAACGTTGCCGGTGATCGCCAGGAAAGGCACGGAATCGAAATAGGAGTTTGCCAGGGCGATCGGCATATTGGCCGACCCGGGGCCGCAAGACGTAAAAGTGGCCACCGGCTGCCCGGAGACCCGGTAGTAGCAGTCGGCCATAAAACCACAAACCGTCTCGTGGTGAACCGAAAGCGCCTTGATTTCACTCGAGCGCTCGTAGAAAGCATCGATCAAGCCGATGTTGCCGTGACCACACAGCCCGAACAGGTATGGAACCTTCTGCTGGATCAGATAGTCGACGATAATCTGGCCGCCGTTCATCCGGCTGGCCGCCTTGCGCTTCAGCTCTTTCATCCCTGCTGCCGTGCGATCAGCTACTACGCTCATAATCTCCTCCTTCAAAACTTCCACTCAGGACAAAGAGAGAAAGCACACCTCTCCACCGCGAGCGGATGTACTACAGGTTTCCACGCCTTGCCTCGGCGGTCCAACAACCCGAGGCAAGGCGTTTGCAATTTAGACCGGCAGCTTTCTCTCGTAGTCGATCAGCGATGTGAAAATCAGCAGGCCGATGCCGGCAGCGACAAAGAACATCATGGCCGGGAAGTACGAGCCCGTGTACTGCACGATGAGTCCGACGATGATCGGGACCGAGATGCCCATCAGCGTGCCGGAAAAGTTCATAATGCCCGTGAGGAACCCAACCTTGTTCTTGGTAGCCAACCCCGGCGGAACCGAGAAGAACAGGCCGCACCAGCGCATGAAGAACAAGGTGATCGAGAGCAGTACCACCACGCCGACGTTGCTGCGAGTATAGGCGACCATGAAGATCGATACCGTACCAACCGCCGCAGCCGTCCCGAAGATAGTCCGCATTACTGTGTTGGGCCTTCCGCCAGCCGCCCTCCACTTGTCGGCGATCCAGCCGCCGCTAATCTCACCGAAAAACCCACTCAGAAAAGCGATGAAGGTAGCGCCGCCCATCTTCCAGATGTTGAAGCCATGCACCTTGTTGAGGTAGGTCGGCATCCAGGTGAGCAGGCCATACCATACGGCAGTGAACGACATCCAGCCGAGGCAGAGACACCATACCGAACGGTACTTGAAGAAGTCCAGTGAGCGGCCGGTCTGGTTCGCCGGCTCTTCCTTGACCTCTTTGACCTGCGCCGCCTCGATGTGCTGAATCTCAGCCTCATTGGCACCCTTGTGCTCGCGAGGGTTGTTGCGGATATAGAACCATGACCAGAGCCCGGCTAGCACCGTGCCGATACCGGCGATGACGAAAGCCATCCGCCAGGAATTGAGCGCCGTAATCAGCCAGGTGATGATCAGCGCACCGAACGCCGCGCCCAGGGGCGCTCCGCTATCGAACAGAGTAGCGCCGCGCCCGCGCTCGCTGGGCGTCATCCACATACCATTCAGTTTGGCGCCGGCCGGGAAGATCGGCCCTTCGGCAGCTCCCAGCCCGAGTCGAGTCAAGACCAGGGGGACAAAACTGGTACACACGCCGGCAAGACCCTGAAACGCTCCCCAGAATATGGTTGCGCCGGCAATGACGACGCGCGGCTTGAATTTGTCCGACAGCATGCCGCCCGGAATCTGCATCAGCAGGTAAGTCCAGAAGAAGCAACTGAGCAGCAATCCCTGCATGGCAGGGCTTAAGCTGAACTCTTTGCTGATCAGCGGCATGGCCACCGACAACGCCGCCCGGTCAATATAGTTGATAGTGACCAGCAGCAGAAGCAGCAGGAACATGTTCCAGCGGACGTTGGTTTTCGCTCCGACCGATGGGGCGGTTGCAGGTACCGACATGTCTCTCTCCTTGACCACTGCGGTGAGCAGCGGAATAAAAAAAGATTGCGAAGCCTATTGGCCCTCCCACTTCCCTGCCGCCTGGCGCTTTGCCAGCCGCTGGCGGGGAGGTGGATAAACACGATTCTCTCTTCGCGGTCCCGCCGGAGACCGGCCATCGCTTCCGTTGCCGGCGGCGGCGCCGGCATACCCCAGACCGCGCGACAGACGGCGCGCGACAGAGGTCAGATACTCCGCCAGATCGGGCATGCGATCTTCGGTCATTCGCCAAGCGGGGCCGGTGATTCCGATGGCGGCGATAACCTGGCCGGTAAAATTCCGCAGGGGAGCGGCGATGCATCGAACTCCGATCTTGAACTCCTGGTTGTCAACCGCATAGCCCTGAGCCCGTACCCGGCTGAGCTCGCGCTCGAGAAGCTCGATCGAAGTCACGCTGTTGGGAGTGAACGGCCGGAGCTCGTTCTCCGTCAGGAACTCCTTCAGTTGGTCCTTGGGAAAAGAAGACAACAGTATCTTGCCGTTGGCGGTGCAATGCGCAGGCGATGGATACCCAACTCGCGCGGAAACGCGGATGGGGTCTTTCCCTTCCACCTTATGAATGACGGTGATCTCGTTCTGCGTAATCAACGACAGATGCGAAGTCTCGCCGCTGTACTGCGCCACATCCGCCAATGTGGGCGCGGCAAGCTTGAGCAGGTTGGCCTCGTTCCAGGCCAGAGCCGCGACCTGAAATACCTTGCTCCCGACATAGTATTCGCGTGTTTGCTCGTCTTGGGCCAGGTAGCCGCGTGATGTGAGGGTCTGCAGAAGGTGGTGAGTGGTGCTTGGGTGAAGCCCAACCTTGCGGCTGATCTCCGTCGAGCCCATGGGCGCATGGTTGTTGGCAACTACCTCAAGGACACCGAGCGCTCGCTGAAGAGATTGAATCATTTTTCGCCTCTACCCGTCTCACGTTGGGCACAGTCAATCGGCACACGCCAGCCCGTCAGCCTGGCCTGGAGAATCGATCGGGTCACCCCGGCGTGAACACTTCACATGGCGAAATCGGAATTTCACATCGTGAAATGCTTTTTCACATTGTGATAAAGCACATTGTCTCAGCTTCAGAGCTCTGTCAAGGGGAGATTTTCATTATTTTCGCCGGCGCAAGATTCACTTTTCGAGGCATGGCGGCCTTTCCAAAATGTGCTCTGATCTCTGAGCTCGCGCTTCATCCCAAGTTTCGTCAGGAATACCGGATGACTTCTTCGGACCTATATGACACCGCGATATGAAACCACAACACCGCGATATGAAACGGAAGTCCGCATGCGCTTTTCTGTGTTGACAATCATGTTTTGAGGATTCAAAGTCTCTCCGCGGGATCACACTAAATGCGCGTGTTCCTCGAGTTCTTTGGAGCTTCCGTTTGGCGCAGTCGCTTCAGAACATCTGCGAAAACAAACTTGTCAAGGAAAGGTGTATCTATGAAATCGAAACTCATCGTCGTCGCTGTGGCTCTGTTCGTCCCGACACTGATGCTGGCGCAAGCGAGCCAGCCGCAAGCGAAAGCCGCGGCGCCGGCCGCCGGGCAGACATGGCAGTTGAAGATGACAGCTCCACTCGAGGTGGGCATCGTCTGCACCGATTTGGAGCGCATGCTGAAGTTTTACACCGAGGTGGTCGGCCTGAAAAAAGTAGCCGATGCCGAGACGACTCCGGAGATGAGCAGACTGGCCAAGTCAGCGCCCAATGGATACAGAATCGTGCGCATGCAGACCCCATATGGCGAGCGGATTAAGCTGATCCAGCCGAAAGTAGACTCTCCGAAACGGGCTCCGGTTCCCAAGTGGGCATTTCTGCGGGCTGGGGTAGCCTTCAATACCTTCCTGGTCCCCGACATGGACGCGGTGGTGAAGCAGTTGCGGGCCAATAACGTAAAGCTCGTCAGCGAAAACGCCATTCAGGTTCGCCCGGGGGTGTTTGCACTGTTGGCGCTGGACCCGGAAGGAAATTACGTGGAGTTTGTGCGTTATCCGGATATCGCCGCATACCGGCCTGATCTTGTAAAAAAGTAACTGCGACGACCTTCGCAACGCGAATTCTATACCCCAGCAAGCTCAATTCTCGCTTGCTGGGGATTCGTTGCCGCGCTACACCCTTTCTACGACGGACCTCTCGGGTTTGGCCGGGTAGTCATGGGCTTAGGCAGCAAGCGCACCGGATCGTCCGGAATCCAAGCCGGCCTGGGAGAGCCAGGAGTATTGCACGGGCAATAGTCTACTGAATTGAGTCCCGTCTTGGGACAGTGATGCAGGGTGCCAATAGCAAAGGCACCCTTTATTCTTGGGAGCCGCACCTGCTCCGCGAGAAGGCGGAACAGAGCTCGAGATCAACCGGCGTTTCTGCCGCCGGCGCCTACCAGCGCCACCAGGTTGCCGACGACCTTGCGCAGGGTTGCCGACTGCGTGTTCAGTTCTTCGCCCGCGGCTGCACTCTCCTCGGCGCTGGCAGCCGTCTTCTGGGTTACCTGCTCCATCTGGGCGATAGCCTTGCTGACCTGGTCCAGTCCGCGCGCCTGCTCATGGCTGCCGACGCTAACCTCGTCCACCAGAACCTTGACCTTATCGGCATTCTGGGTGATGGCGACAATCGCCTTGGTAACCTCGTCCACCCGGCGGCCGCCCTCATTGGATTTGGCGACGGAATCCTCAATCAGGCTGGCCGTATCTTTTGCCGCCTGGGCACAGCGCTGAGCCAGGTTGCGCACCTCGTCGGCAACGACGGCAAACCCCATGCCGGCCTCTCCGGCCCGCGCCGCTTCCACGGCCGCATTGAGAGCCAGGATATTGGTTTGAAACGCTATCTCGTCAATGGTCCTGATGATTTTGGAAATCTTCTCGCTGGAGGCGTTGATCTCGTTCATCGAGGCCACAAGCTGATTCAGCTTCTGATTGCCCTCGGCGATCTGGCTGGCCATCTCGATCATTAAAGTGGCCGAGTCCTTGGAATTGTCGGCGTTCTTGTGAGTCATGGAGCTGATTTCCTCGGTTGACGAGGAGGTCTCCTCGAGCGTAGCCGCCTGTTCGGAGGCTCCCTGCGCAAGCGCCTGGGAAGAACTTGAAACCTGAGTCGCCGCGTTGGCCACCTGGGCGGAACCTTCTTCCAACTGGCTTATCAGTTTACGCATGTCCCGCCCGCTGAGCCGGAGAGAGAATATGGCGACGATTCCAACGGCGAGGGTCAGAACAATGAAACCTGCCGTGATCCATCGCGTCACACTCGCCTGATGGGCGGCTTTGACCTTTTCCTCTTCCAGCAGCTTCCGGTGACGGGGAACCATCTGCGCGGCCAGTTTGACCGCCCGGCTGATAGGCGGCGTAATCTCTTTTGCGGAATACTGTGCGGCCTGATCAAACTCTCCTGCCTCGCACAAACGCAAGACATCCGCGGCAAAGGGAACGATCTTTATCATCGCTGCCTTGGCCTCTTGGATCTCATTCTGCGCTTGCGGAGAGTCAGCGAATGACATTAGTTGGTCCAGTACCTTGTTGGCATCCGCCAGGCTCTTGTCCCAATCCTCTTTAGAGGCGGCTATCTTGGCTGGAGATTTAAGATAACCACCAAGCAGGACTCCACGATTTGTAGCTCGAAGGGCCCATATATCTCCTTCGAGCTTCCCCGACAGGTAGAACTCCATGGCCCGGCGGTCGACCACGTTGGCAAAGCTCTTGTTCAGTTGGGCGAATCCGCTGAGCACTACATAGCTTAGAACTACAATAAGCGCGAGCAGCGCAGCAAAAGCTACAGTTAATTTCTTACGGACCGTCATCGGCCACTCCTTCTCGCCCAGGTCACGTTCCCCACAATCGGCGACACGAATAGTCCTCGTATCGGCACTTCCCGGCACAATCTTTAGCAACTCCCCAGCTCGGCCGATCAGGAGTCAGGCAATAGGGGTACTGATAGTGGCTTAAGTGGAGGAGCGGCGGGGACTGCAAGCGGCTGGCATACCTGCATTCAAGGCCTGGAAGGGGAGCGTCGCCGCTTCGATGACGTTTCGGCACGAGAGATTCTTACAGGTGGTGGACGAGATGGTCCGGTGCATGCGAGCGCTCGGCCCGCTGAACAGGGCTGCCGCGGATTAGGGAATCTTGCTTCTGTGCCCTTTCCCGGCTAATGCGCCACTTCCAGCGGAAGACGGCAAATATCGGAGAGATGCTGGTGTGCCAAGAGGAGTTCGCCCTCGGGACTGAGGACAAAAACATGGGTTCCGCGCCCATCGGTTAATTTCCGGTTCAGGGTCTTCCCTAGAATAGGCTCTTTTACGTTATTGGCGATGGATCTGAAGGTATGGGTCGCGATGGCTACAGTGTCCGACAGGATCTGCACGTCAATAGGCGAAGTAAATTCGAAGTGATAGCTGCATTCAGGATGGCCGTACTCGCGATCTCTGATGGTGGCCCATACGCGTCCGAGGTCCGCACGCGTCCCGTAAGGGCCGAAAACTACCGCATCGCAGGAGTACATCTTCGTCAATTGACCAGGCATTTTGTCGGCCATGGTCTCAAAATACCGCCGTACGGCATCTTGTACCTGCTGTACAGTAATGGTCGTCATGACAGCGCCTCCCATCGCGCCTGTTACGGCGCAAACAGCTTAACCGATCCTGCCCATTGCACAAGATTACGAACGTGCGGCTAAGATGCCGACACGTCTAGAGGTAGGGCAACCAGGGTTCTATCCGTCACCTGGAATCAAGTTTTTGGCTGGATGAGGTGATTGTCAACCGGCAAATTTTGCCGGTCACCAGAGACATACACACCGGGCAATTACCTTATTTCCTGCCGGCCCGGGTGGTTAGGACGGCAGCCACTCACTTCCCTACCAGCTCTCGCAGCAACGGGCTGACCAGGTTGCCGTCGCCGTCGAACTCCATCTCGCGCGCTGGATCCAAAATTTCCAATATGGGATTCTTTTCGACTTCCGGCTTGAGATTCTCGCTCAATGCCAGCACTCCAAGATCGAGCGTATTGCGGAGCCAGCCGACGGTCACCTCCGCCATGTCGAGTTTGCCGACGGTCGGCATAATCGCTTCCATACAGGCACGGTCGGTAGGCAGATGAATGGGCGTGCGGATGGTGGAGAGCCCCAGGGAGGTAAGAGCGTTGGTGTGCGTAGGCACCCAGTCAATCTTGTTCACCAGCCGGTCGGTGACTATGTCAACCACTCCGATCCCGATTCCGTTGCCGTAGCTCATATCGCTGAGATCGCGGACGAAGATACGTTCCATGCGCTTTACGTCCGGATAGGGATTACGCTCGGCATTGAAGCCGCGATTCACGATCTTCCAGTCGAGGCCGCCGCCGCTGATGTGCTTGCCGATTTCGTCCACGATCAGCACATCGAGATCGACGGGAATCGTCGCCCGCCAGGATTTTGCCAACTCCAGATTTTCTTCCTCGCGACGCTCCATGATGTCGTTGGTGACCGCGTCGATCTTCGCCGTGTTGTGGTAGGCGTCTTCTATGATCGCCAACCCGCCCAGCATCTTTCCCGACTTGAGCACCTGGCGGCCAACGCTGCGAATGACGTATTCCAAACCGAGCTTGTAGGCGTAAGCGTGGTACCGCCGGGCGCCGGCGAACTTGCCGAGGCCGATGGCCATCATCTTGAACAGGCCGCTTTCGATCTTGCCGGAATAATCGGTGTGCCATTGTGTCCGGCCGATCAGCATGACGCCATCGCTCTCGTAAGCCGTGCGATCCATGAAGGCTTCAATGCCATCCTGCGTCTTGCCCAGCGAAACGACCTCCAACTGGCTGATCACCGGACAACCCATGGTCCGCTCATCAATGCCGTAATGCGCCAGCACGCTGGCCTGGCCCTCGGCGGTTGCCGCTCCGTGGCTCCCCATCACGGGGATGATGAATGGGCGCATACCGGCCTGTTTCCAGTAATCCACGGCCGCGCGCGCGATGGTCGCGATGTTGCTTATTCCCCGGCTGCCGACACCGATGGTCACCCGCGCCCCAGGCTGCAGCCGTGATGCGAATGGCGAGGCGGAGAGCTGACGCCGCACTTCCCCGGCGATATCAGGTATCCGCCGGTCGGGGTAGCTCTGCCGGACAAGCATCATGCGGGGAAACTGAAAGGCAGACATGGCGATAACTCCTTTGGGCGGTGGTCCGTCTGTCCGGCTAGGCTTGCTGGGCGCGCCCGCCCAGGTAGGCGGCGCGTACGTCTTCATTGTCCCACAATTCATCGGGCCGGCCTTCGGTGACAAGATTGCCGGTCTCCAGCACGTAGCCGCGGTCGGCCACGGAAAGCGCCATGTTGGCGTTCTGCTCCACCAGCAGCACGGTGGTTCCGTTGCGGCGGATATTTGCGATTACGTTGTAGACCTGCTCGACCACCAGCGGACCAAGACCCAAAGACGGCTCGTCCAGCAACAGGATTTTGGGACGGGACATCAGGCCGCGCGCAATCGCGACCATCTGCTGCTGTCCCCCCGAAAGAGTCCAGCCCAGAGCATTTTTGAAGTTGCGCAACTCCGGGAAGATTTCGAACATGCGCTCCGCCTCGGCATGGAGTTCGGTTCGCGATACACCGGGGCGGTTGGAGCCGCCGAGCAGAAAGTTTTCCCAGACGGTCAGGCCGGGAAATACGCGCCTGCGCTCGGGCACGTGCGCCACGCCGAGACGAAATATGGATTCCGGCCGATGGCCGGAGATGACCTCTCCCAGCAGCTTCACCGTGCCCGTCCGCGGCTTCAACAGCCCGGAGATGACGCGCAGAGTAGTGCTCTTGCCGGCGCCGTTGGCCCCCAGCAAAGTAACGATTTCGCCCTCGTCGATATGAAACGACAGGCCGTGCAGCGCCGCCACTTTGCCGTAGGTAGCGACCACGTTCTCAAGCTCAAGGAGCCGCATGTTTGCTCACCTTTCCGAGATAAGCTGCGATCACGTCGGGGTTGCGCAGAACGTCGGCGGGAGCCCCATCGGCGATGTGACGGCCGAAGTTCAGCACGGTAATGTGCTCGGCCACTTGCTCCACCAGACGCATGTCATGGTCGATGATCAGGATGGTGATTCCCTGCCCCTTGAGCCGCCGCAGCAATGCCACCAGCGCGTCCTTTTCGATGTGATTGAGGCCCGCACCAGGCTCGTCGAGCAGAAGCAGTTTGGGATTGCCCGCCAGCGCGCGGGCAATTTCCACCAGGCGCTGATGCCCGTAGGAGAGGCTTCCCACCGCTTCTTTGGCCCGGTTGGCAAGCCCCACGAATTCCAAGGCCTCCAGGGCGTGGTCGGTTCCGGCAGGATGGCCGTCGACCAAATTGTGCGGGCGATCGGCGCCGACCCGCACGTTGTCCAGCACGTTCATATCGGTGAACAGGCGGATGTTCTGGAAGGTGCGGCCTAGGCCGTGACCGGCGCGCTGCGATGGATTCAGGTTTGTGATCTGCTGCCCGTCAAATTCAATGCCGCCGGCAGTGGGACGATAGATCCCGCTCAACACGTTGAGCAAGGTGGTCTTCCCAGAACCGTTAGGCCCGATCAGGGCATGCACCGAATTCTGCTGCACCGACATGTCAACGCCATCAACGGCCTTGACGCCGCCAAAATGCTTGGTCAAACCCTTCACTTTCAGCAGGGCGCTTGCGCCGTTCGGGTCGGCTTGCTGAGTAAGGCGGAGTGGTGCAATACCCGCCGTATCAACCGCCGCCGGCGGGCGCAGCCTGCGCCAGAGCAGTGCGAGGTAGCCGAAGATGCCATCCGGCATGAATACCATGATCAGAATCACGGCTCCGCCGTAGACGGCAAGGTAGATGATCTTCAGGAAGCGCAACCACTCCGGCAGCATGATCAGCAGCCCCGTCCCGAACACCGTGCCCAGCGGCAAGCGGGAGCCGCCCAGCAGAGCCATGGTCAGGAAGACGACTGATTCGTTGAAGCTGAACTGGTCGGGACTGATGTACGAAAATCCGCCGGCGAAAAGACCGCCCCCGACTCCTCCGAGCAGCGCCGAGAGAGTGAAGGCAATTACCTTCGATCGGTAGGTGTCTACTCCGACCACTCCGGCGGCAAGCTCGTTATCGCGGGTAGCCTGCATGGCGCGGCCCATCTTCGTTTTCTGCAGCCACCAGACCAGGTAGCCGACCAAGGCAAGCATTGCGATGCAGAGAGCGAGATAGGAATTGCCCGACTGAAAATGAACGGGCCGCGGAATGCCGCTGATTCCATCCGGGCCGCGGGTAACTGCGATCCAGTTGGTCAGCACCAGAGAAAGAATCGTCTGGAAGCTGATGGTTACCATGGCCAGGTAGTGGCCGCCCAGCCGCAGCGAGGTGAGACCCAGCACCGCGCCCGCCGCGGATGCGACCACCATGGCCAGCAGCAGCGCTGCCCAAAATGGCAGGCCCAAAGCTGGTGGTGCCGAGAGCGACCCCGTAAGCCCCGAGTCCGAAAAACGATGCCTGGCCAAGATTGATTTGCCCGGTATAGCCCAGCACGATCGTCAGCCCCAGCACCGCGATGGCCTAGGTTGAGGTTTGCATCAGCAGGTTGAGCGTGTACGCGGAAAATGACGTTCGCAAGGCCAAGGACCAGGACGACCATAGTCACGAGCGCATAAACAGCGGCTCCGGCCGCGAGCTTGCCCCTGGCGCTCTTGCTCTTGCTGACGGTTCTGGATGCAAGATCGCTCATGCCTTCTCCCCGACCTTCTCACCGAAGATGCCTTGCGGCCGAAACAACAGGAATACCAGCAGCACGAGGAAAGCGAATGCATCCTTGTACGGCACGGAGATATAGGCGGCGCCGAAGGTCTCGACCACGCCCAGGGCCAAGCCGCCCACGATGGCGCCGCTCACGTCCCCGAAGCCGCCGATGATGGTGGCGGCAAACGCCTTGAGCGCAATCGAGGAGCCCATGCCGACGGAAACGAACAGAATGGGAGCAACCAGAATTCCCGCCAGCCCGCCGAGGATGGAGCTGTAGATGAAGGTGATCATGATCATCAGCGCCACCGGGATTCCCAGCATGCTCGCCATTTCCTTGTCCTGCGAGGTCGCCTGCATCTTCTTGCCCAGCAGCGTGCGCTCGAACAGCAGATACTGAAAACCCACCATGAGCAGCGTGACGGCCAGAATCACCAGATACTGGCAGTCAAAAAAGACCGGCCCTACATTGAACCCCGGAGAACTAAAGATGCTGGGCAAAGTCTCGGGCTGCGGACCGTGGGCGGCCAGCATCCCGTTCTCCAGCAGGATGGAGGCGCCGATGGTGCTGATGATGACCGGCAGGAAACTGCGATTGCGCAGCGGATAGTAAACACCCAGGTTAAAGAGCGCACCGAAGATGCCCATGACAGCGATGGTGATCAGGATGGCCAGCCAGTAGGGCACGCCCAACTCGACGGCCAGGATCACCATGGAGAAGGCGCCCAGCATGGCGAAATCGCCCTGGGCAAAATTGACTACATTCGTGGCCCGAAAGATCAACACGAACCCCAGGGCAACGAGAGCATAAATGCTGCCGATCCCCAGGCCGGTGAAAAGAAGCTGCAGTGCAGTTCCCATATGGCTGACGCCTCGCGAGAGCTAACCTGTCCGGCAATCAACGCGGGTTGAAAGGAACAGAAATAACCCTGCACATTACGGAATTTACTTCGTCACACGCGGAAACGCGGAAATCATCGGAAGGGTTTTCCGTGTTCTGGTGTGCTGGAGCGAGCCCTCGCCATCGCGGCTCAGGCTCGCCTCAACGAAGCGGTTAGTCCTTGAAGTCGATGTGCTTGTCGAATGTCCAGGTTCCGTTGACGTTCTTTACAACGTTATAGCCGTGCAAGCCGTCGCCATTCTTGTCGAAGTTGAACGTCCCTTCGGCGCCCTGGTAATTCCTGATGCCCAGGATCGCCTGCCGTATCTTCTGCGGGTCCGTGCTCTTGGCTTTGTTGATGGCCAAAGCCAGCACATGCATGCCATCGTAGGCCCAGGAGCTGAAGAAATCGGGCCTCATCTTATAGGCGGCCTCATATTTCTGGGCGTAAGCTTTGGCGGCAGGGCACGAATCCGGTTCATAATCCGCCACCCCGTAAGCGCCGTTGAGGGCCGGGCCAGCCAGCCGCATGGCGGTGGTGCCGGTAATGCTCGGCGAGCCGATCCAGGGAATGTTCACGCCCTGCTGGCGGAGCTGTTTGGCAAAAATGCCCAGATCGTTGTCAAGGGCCATGTAGCTGGCCATAATGTCGGCTCCGGAACGCTTGACAGCGAGCACGACGGCCGTAAAATCGGTCGAACTGTTGGGATAACCCTGAGTCAGGACCGGCTCGATGCCCATGGTCTTGAGAGCCGCGGTCAAGGCGTCTTTGCCGCCGTTGCCGAAGGCCTCCGAAGAATAAATGATGGCCCACTTCTTCTTCTGCAGGGTCTTGACACCGTATTCGGCGATCACCCGGGCCGAGTAACCGTCATTGGGCCGGGCACGGAAGTACCACGGGTTGTCCATGTGGGTGAGCTTCGGATCGGTGCCACCGATGATCACCGGTTTGCCAACCTTTAATACATCGGGAGACATAGCCATCGTTTGCGTGCTGCGGACCGAGCCGATGAAGGCGGGGATATCCTTATCGCCAGCCAGCTTGGTGAACGCCAGGATAACGCCAGGGTTACTCGTCTGATCATCCTCGATGACCAGCTCCACCTGTTTTCCGAGAACGCCGCCTGCTTTGTTGATTTCCTCCACCGCCAGCTTGGCCCCCTGGGTCTGCCAACGGCCTGCCTCGGCGGAGGGGCCGGTGATCGGCACGACCAAGCCGATCTTGAGCGTATCGGCTGCCTGCAATCCAACTACCCCAACCGTCATACCCGCGAGCAAGCCCAAGCAGAGCAAGAACGAACCACTTGCGCATACCTTACCCCCTTTTATTAGTGGGACTTCCATGATTTCAGGAGTGGCGGCCAAGGTATCAAATAGCCGCTCTCTTGTAAAGGTAAAAAGCCGCTCCCGGCTTAGGCAGGCCGCGCCGCAAGCACAAACTAAGCGGATACCTCCGCCGGCAACACATGTGCCATGATTGGCTCTCACTCCGCGCAGGGGGGATTCAAGAACATGAGCACTTACGTCGTTGGACATCTGACGGTAAAGAATGCTGAAAACTGGGCCGAGTATCGCAGGAGGGTTCCAGCTACTTTGGAGCCGTGGGGCGCTGAGCTGGTCTTTCGCGGCAACAGAGTGGCGGTGCTTGCCGGCGAGCATTCGCACTCGGACATCGTCGTCATACGCTTTCCGGACAAAGAGGCTGTCCGGAACTGGTACCGCTCAGCCGCATACCAAGCGCTGATCCCTCTGCGGGAGCAGGCGGCGGAGATGGTGTTGCTTGCGTATGAAACATAGCCGCGAGGCCGCCTGGCCGCGTTAGCAACTACGTACCGGCGCGGACGAGTTCGCCAACATCTCCCGTGCCGGCGGGAGACGAAGGCTCATTCCACTCATCTCATCATTCGGAATATCGTGCTACGGTTTGTTGGGGAGGAGGACGGCAATTTCCTGCTCAAGCTTAGGGAAATCCAGCAGACCGGCATACTTTGCGTGGATGCGGCCATCGCGGCCGATGAGAAATGTGGTGGGCAGCCCCAGAATCCCGCCATAGGATTCGGCGATCTTCGCGCTGCCCGCCACCACCGGGTAGTTCATCTTGTAGCTTCGGTAGAAGTCGCGCAGCGCCCTGTCTTTGTCCTCCATGGAGATACCGATCACCTGAAATCCCTGAGTACGGTATTTGTTCTGCAGAGCGATGAGTTGCGGAATCTCCGCCGCGCAGGGCGTGCACCAGGCGGCCCAGAAATTGATCAGCACAACTTTGCCGGCGTAGCTGGAGGTGTCAATCTTGCTGCCGCTGAGGTCCACCAAGGTGAGCGACGGCGCCGCTGGTGCTACTGAACTGCGGCCAAGTGGTGCATTCGCCGTGCGGGAGCGCACGCCATAATAAATGGCTACGGCGACTCCGATGGCGGCAATCGCAACCGCGAGTTTCTTCATCGCAGGCTACTGTCCCTTTTCGACGGGATACCCCTTCTCCGCCCAATCGGCGCCGAAGCTCTTGGCGAGGTAAAGCACCTTCACGCCTTTGACGCCCGCCTTCCGGAGCTCATCATAGGCCGGCCGGATGTTCGGACAATGGTCCCAGGGGCAGCACCCACAGTAGAGAACCACCGGCGAATTCTTCGGCAGAGCGGCCACACGCTTCCGCAAGTTGTCGAACGAATGCGGATCCGAGGCCGGCCCTATGAACTCAGCGCCCGGAATGTGCGCTTGCACGTAGAGGAAACGGGGACCGACGTAGAACACGACCGGCTTTGCGGAGCTGGACTGCAGCGCCTTCAATAACTCCTGCGGCTGCATTAACTCCGCGCTGCCCGGCGGCAACTTCGAAGCGGCTGGCGGCTGGCCTTCACTTGCGCCGGCAGCCAAAAAGGTTAACAATAGGGCCGCTGCAATCAGCGACCAAAGCCGACCATGGAAGACAGGCTTACCATCTCCGATGCGTCTCATAGCGCATCCAGTATACGGGGAAAGAACTCTGCCCGTAAGGCAACCTGGACTGCATCTGGGCGCATTCCTATCCAGGTGCTGTTATTTGTCCATCTATTCTCCGGCTTCACCTGAGCCACCCTTCACTAGCGTCGGTCCGGCGTCGTCTCCTGTTGATTTGTAAACAAATGAGTGCTGCCGCAAGCGGCAGTATGTTCAACCCGGAAGAGGGGGTTGGCCTATGAATCGTCGTGATTTCCTGAAATCTGCCGGGCTCGTTTCGGCGAGCGCCGTTTTGCCGGAGGGGCTGCGCCTGTTTGCGCAGAACCATTTGCCTGAGGGTTGGCGCCGCTTCGAAGTGACAACACGCATCGAGGTTCTGCATCCGGACGGAGTAACGCGCGTGTGGGCTCCAGGTGCGATGATCCGTGTCACGCCATTCCAGAGGACGCTGTCGAACAGATTCGGCGCTCCGGGTGGCACCGCCGAGCTTGTCGAACGCAAAGCTGATGGGTTGGCCATGATCGTGGCGAGTTTTCCCGCCGGCGTCAAGCCGGTTCTTACGGTCGCAAGCCGGATCGCCACACGCGACTACACGGTCGATCTCTCCAGGCCCGGGCGCGTGCCGAAGCCGAACCGCGCGGAGCTGCAACATTTCCTGCGGTCGACCAAGCTCCTGCCCACCGACGGTATCGTGAGAGCAACCGCTGTCCAGATCACGCGCGGCGCCAAGACGGATGTCGAAAAAGCGCGGTTGCTCTACGAGTGGATCGTCGATAACACCTTTCGCGATCCGAAGGTGCGTGGATGCGGCCGCGGGGATATTCGCGTCATGCTTGAGTCGAAGAACCTGGGCGGCAAGTGCGCCGATCTCAATGCGCTCTACGTCGGCTTGGCGCGCGCGATAAGCCTTCCGGCTCGTGACGTGTACGGCATCCGTGTGGCAAAGTCGGAGTTCGGATATAAGAGCCTGGGCGCCGCGTCGGAAAACATCAGCAAGGCCCAGCACTGCCGCGCCGAGGTATACCTTGGCGGCTATGGCTGGGTTCCCGTCGATCCCGCCGACGTGCGCAAGGTCGTGCTCGAGGAACCGCCGGGAAATCGTCCGCTGAACGACGACAGGGTGAAGATGGCCCGCGCGCGTCTATTCGGGTCGTGGGAGATGAACTGGATTGCGTATAACTTCGCCCACGACGTCGTTTTGCCGGGATCAAGCGGTGCACCAGTCGCCTTCCTGATGTATCCGCAGGCGGAAACGGCCGAGGGCCGGCTCGATTGCCTAGACCCGGAAACCTTCAAGTACGAGATTACGGCCAGGAAGATTCCACCTGCCAGGACCTGACGGCTCCGGCCTTCCACCCCAGCAGACGCGCCATGGGCTCTTTTGATCTCTTCAGCCCAGTGCGTTTGCCGGCAGGCTCCTACGACATTTAGTCTGCGGCTCGGATTGTCAATCTCTACCATGTCGCCGTTCTCGGCCAGCGCTGCGCGCAATTGTGGTCGCCGGGCGGCAAAAGTTCGGCCAGAAAAATATAGCGCTTAGAGCAAGCGATTGATGCCTCACGTCTCGCAGGGTGGGATGAGGCCCGCAACCGCAAAAAACCTTGGATTATAAAGTCAAATCGAGCGAGAATGAACTTCACCGTTAAGGAGACAACCGTGAGCAAATGGGAATTGCACCACTTGGATGGTGTCAAAGCGCGTGCGCTCCGGCCCGAAACACTTTTCGATCTCACCGGCAAGGTGGCGATCGTGACGGGGGCCGGCGGCGGAATAGGTTCATGGCTGTCCGCCGGGCTGGCTGCTGCCGGGGCGAACCTGCTGCTGACCGATCATCCCAAGGCATCGATGGCGGCGACGTCCGATGCCATCAAGGCGGCCGGCGGCCGTTGCGAGGAATTCGCGATGGATCTGTTGGCTGCCGAGGCGGTTGACGCCATCGTCGAGGCCGCTCGCGCCCGCTTCGGCCGGTTGGACATTCTCATCAACAACGCCGGGGTCAATCGGCGAGAGCGGATATTCGATGTCTCGCGGGAATCGTGGGATTTTATCTCGACCATCAACTTGAGAATTCCCTATGAACTGTCGCGAGCCGCGGCACGGGTGATGGCCAAAGGAGACGGCGGTTCGATCATCCATCTCGGTTCGATGAACAATGCCATCGGCCTGGCGGGCGTCTCCGTCTACGGAGCGGCCAAAGCGGGGCTATGTCAACTGGCGAAGTCGATGTCGGTGGAATGGGCGGAATACAAGATCCGCGTCAATGCGATTTGCCCGGCCTTCGTGCTGACACCTCTGACAACCTCCGTTTGGGCCGATCCAGTACGCGAAAAATGGTTGATCGATCGCACCTTGTGGAAGCGGCCCAGTTACCCGGACGACCTGGTCGGGTTGTGCCTTCTGCTGGCATCGAATGCCGGGACCTTTATCACCGGCCAGGCGATCTACGTCGACGGCGGCTGGCTCGCCGGAACACCCTGGGACAGATCCGAATAAATAACTAGTCGAATGAGAGGAAAGATATGGTATCTCGAGAGTTAGTGCGAAAACTGGAAGAGAAAGCACTATGCCTCAGGGAGCACATCGTCGTCGATCTTATCGGCGCGGGCAAAGTCGGCCATTTGGGAGGCTCCTGCTCCAGCGCCGAGATCGTGGCGGCGCTCTACTTCCACAAGATGAGGCACGATCCGAACAATCCTGCTTTGCCCGAACGGGACCGCTTTCTCTTGAGTAAGGGCCATGCGGCGCTTGTCCAATATGCAGCTTTGGCGCTGGCCGGCTATTTCCCCAAGGAAGAGCTGAAGAACGTGAAGTGCCTCGGCGGCATGCTGCAGGGTCATCCCGACATGACCAGGACCCCGGGAGTCGAAGCCAACACCGGGTCGCTGGGACAGGGGTTATCAGTCGCCAACGGCATGGCCCTGGGTCTGAGATTGAACGGCAGCAAGAGCCGGGTCTATGTCCTCATCGGCGACGGCGAGCAGAACGAAGGGCAGATCTGGGAGGGGGCCATGGCCGCCGCCAGCTTCAAACTGGACAATCTGACCGCCATTGTCGACCGCAATAAACTGCAGGCCACCGGCGCCATCGCCGAGCGCTTCGAGATCGGCCCGCTGGCGCCCAAATGGGCGGCTTTCGGCTGGAACGTCATTGAGATTGACGGACACGACGTCAGTGCAGTGATCGAAGCGCTCGATGAGGCCGAAACGGTCAAAGGAAAACCTACCGTCATCATCGCCAGCACGATCAAAGGCAAAGGCATTTCCTTCGCGGAAAACAACGCCGCTTTTCATAACGGGCCGATGACAGCCGAACAATGCGAAATCGCCATGAGCGACCTTGCCAAGCTGCGCAATTAAAGAGGGAAACATGAGCACGAAAAGTTTACGCACCGCCTATGGCGAAGCACTCGTCGCACTGGGAAAAGACAACAAGGATATCGTCGTTCTGGAAGCCGATCTGGGCAAATCAACCATGTCGATTCTGTTCCAGAACGCCTATCCGGAGCGGTTTTTTGAGATGGGCATCGCCGAGCAGAATATGGCATCGACGGCCGCCGGGCTGGCATTGACCGGAAAAATACCGTTCATCAGTTCGTTTGCCGTCTTCGCTTCGGGGCGCGCCTACGATCAGCTGCGGCAAACCATTTCCATCGCCAGACTGAATGTCAAAGTCTGCGGCTCCAGTTCGGGGTTGTCCGATTTCGGCGACGGCTCGACCCACCAGTCCATCGAAGACATGGCCATCATGCGGGCGATTCCCAACATGACCGTGCTGGTGCCGGTCGACGCGGTGGAGACCCGCAAGATGGTCAAGGCAATGGTCGCCTGGCCGGGGCCGGTCTACCTGCGGATCAACCGCGCCGACCTGCCCATCTACACGAGCGAGGAGGGCGAATATCAAATCGGCAAGCTCTATACGATGAAGGAAGGCAAGGACGCCGTCGTCTTTGCCAATGGCGTCATGGTGTCAAAGGCACTGGAAGCGGCAAAGGTACTGGAGGAGCAGGGCATATCGGTAAGAGTCGTCAACGTCAGTACGGTCAAGCCGCTGGACCGGCAGGCGGTCATCGACTGCGCCAGGGGATGTAAAGGGGTGGTCACCGCCGAAGAGCACAGCATCATCGGCGGACTGGGTAGCGCTATCGCCGAAGCCTTGCGGGGCGAAACGGGCAAACGGCTGGAGTTTGTCGGCATCCAGGACAGTTTCGGCACATCGGCGACCAACTACGAGGAACTGTTGCGTCACTACGGGTTGACGGCAGACGCCATCATCAAGAGCGTGAAACAAGTGCTGAAATAGGCGCAGCATCCGTCGCCGGCGCCGGCGGCGGAGAATCAAGACCGCTGCGTCGTAGCCGTCCATGGCGAACTTCTCGGGAGAATTTGCTGATGGCAAACGTTTCTTTACTTCTGGAGCAGTTTCTTCCGCACGATGGATTTTCCGGAACGCTGGTCGGGCGCGCCCGGGTCCCTGGAGCAAGCGCAGGGCCAAGAGTAGTTGCCATTCGCCAGGATGGCGTCTACGACCTCTTGCAGGCGGCTCCGACGATGAGCGACCTGCTCGACGCTGCCGATCCTGCTGCCCTGGTCAAGCAAACTCCCGGAAAACGCGTCGGCGCATTGGCGGAGATACTGGAGAACAGCGCCGCCGGCCGAATCGACCCACGCAAGCCTTTTCTGCTGGCTCCTTGCGATCTCCAGGTCATCAAGGCGGCGGGCGTAACCTTTGCCTCAAGCCTGGTTGAGCGAGTCATAGAGGAGCAGGCCCGAGGAGACCCCGCGCGCGCCGAAGCCGTTCGCAAAGAGGTGGTCGGGGTTATCGGTAAAGATTTGCGCTCGGTAAAGCCGGGTTCGCCCGAGGCGCTGAAGATCAAGCAACTGCTGATCAAGCAGGGGCTATGGTCGCAGTACCTGGAGGTCGGAATCGGCAAAGATGCCGAGGTATTTACCAAAGCGCCGGTCCTCTCCTCGGTCGGCACCGGCAGCGAGATCGGGATTCATCCCGAGTCCGCCTGGAATAATCCTGAACCTGAAATCGTGCTGGCCGTCAACAGCCGCAACCAGACGGTTGGCGCCACTTTGGGAAACGATGTTAACCTGCGCGATTTCGAGGGACGCAGCGCCTTGCTGTTGCCGAAGGCGAAGGACAACAACGCCTCGTGCGCTATCGGGCCATACATCCGTCTCTTCGATTCCACGTTCTCTATGGACGATGTGCGCTGCTCCACCATCAGCCTGCTGGTGGAGGGAACGGACGGCTTCCAGCTTCGCGGCGCCAGCTCGATGAGCCAGATCAGCCGCGATCCGCTCGAACTGGTCGAGCAGTCCACGGGACCGTATCATCAGTATCCCGATGGCATGATGCTCTTCCTGGGAACCATGTTCGCGCCTATCGAAGACCGCGATCAGCCGGGGAGCGGCTTTACACACAAACTTGGCGACATGGTGTTCATCGCCAGCCCCAAGCTCGGAACCCTGGTGAACCGGGTCGAGCATTGCGACCGGATCACCCCGTGGACCTTCGGGATTCGGGCGCTGTTCGCGAGTTTGCGACGCTGAAGGAGCTAAATTCCCAGGTAGGCGGAGCGGACTTGTTGGTTGGCGGCCAGCTCTTCGCTGCGGCCCTCCAGAACCACCCGCCCGGTTTCCAGAACATAGGCGCGCGTAGTGACTGCGAGCGCTTCGACCAGGTTCTGTTCGATCAGCAGGATCGATACCCCCTGGGATGCAATTTCCTTGATGATCTGGAAGACGCTTTCCACCACGATCGGCGCGAGGCCGAGGGATGGCTCATCAAGAATGAGCAGTTTCGGTTGCGTCATCAGCGCGCGCCCGATGGCGAGCATCTGCTGTTGACCGCCGCTTAGCGAGCCGCCGAGGTGGTTCTCCTTTTCCTTCAGCATGGGGAAAAGGGCGTATACCTTCTTGAGGTTTTCCGGCCGCTTGGCGCGCGCCGAGGGAACATAGCCCCCGAGGAGAAGGTTGTCCTTTACGGTGAGCTGCGCGAGTACGCCTCTGCCCTGCGGGATGTGAGCGATCCCGAGCGATGGCAGGGTATAGGCAGGAAGCTTGGTGAGTTCCTGGCCGTCAAAGACGATGCTGCCAAACCAGACCGGGATGAGGCCGGAGATGGCCCGCAGCAGCGTCGTCTTGCCCGCGCCGTTGGAGCCGACCAGGGACACGGATTCGCCACTTTCGACGGTCAACGAAACCTGGTCCAGCACTTTCATGTCGCCGTAGCCGGTCGTGATTGTTTTGATCTCAAGCACGCTTGAAACTCCCGCCCAGGTAGGCTGCTATGACTTTATCGTCGTTCATCACGGCCTCCGGAGTTCCCTCGGCCAGCAACTCTCCCTGGTTCAAAACCACAATCCGGTGACATACGGAGCAGACCGCCTTCATCACATGCTCGATGAAGACGATGCTGATGCCGTTCTTGTTGAGCAGCCGCACCAATTTCAGTCCCTCCTCCATTTCGTGAGGGTTCAGGCCGGCCAGGCATTCATCCAACATGATTAGCTTAGGCTTCAGGGCCAGCGCGCGGCACAGGTCCAGACGCTTTCTTTTTTCCACTGGAAGGCTTGCGCTCTTCAGATGCACGGCGCTATTCAGCCCCGTCATCTCGATGCACTCCAGAGCGACCTTCTCCGCTTCAGCCGGGTGGTTGGTGTGCAGCAACGCCGCGACGATCACGTTTTCAAGCACGCTCAGGTTGAGAAAAGGACGCGATGACTGGAACGTTCTGGCAACTCCGTGGTGGGCCATTGCCGGCGGCGCTTGCGCCGTGACATCAACACCTTCCAGCAGCACGCTGCCGCCATCCGGCGGATACAGGCCTGCAATCACGTTGACTAATGTCGATTTGCCTGAGCCGTTAGGCCCAATCAATCCGAGGATCTCGCCGCGCTCGAGCTGCAGCGAAACGTCTTTGAGCGCATGCACGCCGCCGAAAGACTTCTTGAGCTTGGTAACCTTAAGCATGGGTTCCATCAGCAATCTGCGTCTTCTCGACCCCTTGCTTGGGCCGGAATTTGTCGAACAAGGAGATGAGCCCCTCAGGTTTGAGAAGAATCACGACGATCAGCAGGGTCCCATAGAGCACCAGATTGGCTCCGCCTCTTACGCCCCCGAGAAACATATTGGTTAATTCCGTGAGGAGCACAATGACCGCTGCGCCCAGGACGGGTCCCCACAGCGTTCCGATCCCACCGACGATCACCACCACCGCGATTTCAATCGACAGGTCGACACTGGCAACGCTGTCGGGATCGATGTAGCCGACCGTGAACGCGTAGAGGGCTCCGCAGGCGGCCACAATCGCCGCACTGAGCATGAAAGCAACCATCTTGATCTGGGAACTCTTTACACCGAGCGACTCGGCCGCCTCCTGATCCTCGCGGATGGCCGCCAGATAACGCCCGATTTTTGCCTTTTCCATAAGGCGCACGATGGAGAAGACGGTCACCAGCATCGCCAGCGCCAAGTAGTAATACGGCGCCTTGGAGTTGAATTGCAGAAAAAGCGGGTTACTGCCATGGAAAGGAATTGGCACGCCGTTGGCGCCTGCCGTGAAGTCCTTGAAATGCAGCAGCAGCGTGCGCGTGATCTCGCCGGAAGCGATGGTGGCCAGCGCAAAGTAAGGCCCGCGCAAGCGGAAGCAGGGCAGGCCGATGATGACCGAGGCCACCACTGCAAGCGCCATGCCGACCAGTCCGCCCAAGAGCGGCGTCAAACTCTTATAAACAACAAACAACACCGAGGTATAGGCGCCAATGGCAAAGAACACCGAATGACCGAGCGATAGTTGCGCGCCATAACCGCCTATCAGGTTCCATCCCATCCCCATGGTGGCGAACAGGAAGATCATGATGAAGATGTGCAGGTAATAAGGGACGTGCACGAACAGTGGAATCGCAAGCACCACGAAAAGGAGCGCCGGCGGCAGGAGTTTTGCCGCTTTAGGGTTCATTTTGTGGCCCCTCCAAACAATCCGCTCGGCCGGATGAAGAGTACCGCGAGGAAGATCAGGAAGGTAAACAGTTGCGAGAGATCCAGCGAGATATAGGTACTACTGAGCGCTTCGACAATGCCGATGATCAACCCGCCCACCAGTGCGCCGGTTACCGATCCCATTCCGCCAAGCACAACCACCACAAAGGCGGTCAGGTTAAACAGCGTGCCTACGCCGGGAAAAACATAAAACATGGGCGTCAGTAACACGCCGGCCACGCCCGCCAGAACGATGCCGACAGCAAAGGCGATGGTGAAGCACCTGATTGGATTGATGCCGAGAAGGGTGGCGACTTCGCGGCTTTCGGCGGTCGCCCTCATGGCGCGCCCCAGGTCGGTCTTGTTGAGCAGAATGTTCAAACCTGCAACCATGAGCAGCGCCACCAGGAAGGCGATCAGGCGCGGCGCGGAGAGGCTGAGACCGCCCATATGGAACGCCTCATCTTTGATGGGTGTGTCAACCGAAAAATATTCAGCGCCAAAGATGACCAGGATCAGGTTCTGCAAAACGATGGATAATCCAAGAGTCAGCAGGATGAAAGCTTCATCGGGTCTGCCGATCACCCGGATAATCAGAAATTTGAAGGCGGCATATCCGAGCCCGAACATGACCGCCCCCACAATCAGTAATCCGGGATATGGGCCGATATGGGCAAATGTGGCCAGCATCCAACTGACGTACATGGCCAGCATTACGAACTCTCCCTGGGCAAAGTTGACGATCTTCATGACGCCGAAGATCAGCGTCAATCCGACGGCAACCAGCGCGTAAACGCCGCCTATCATCAGCCCGTTGAGAGTCGTCTGCAGAAAGATGGTCACTATACTGTCCCCTCCGGCTTAACAAGAACGGGCCCGGCCGTCCCTCCCGATGCGGACTGATCTATTCTTCTTCGGAGGCATGTAACTGCGCGATGCATCAACCTCAGGGTAAACGGTCCGTGGTAGGTTGTCCTGCCACTGGATCATGACGGGATGAACGACGGCGTTGAAGCCGGTGCTATCAATCTT
Source organism: uncultured Acidobacteriota bacterium (assembly GCA_963791145.1). GTDB lineage: Bacteria > Acidobacteriota > Terriglobia > Terriglobales > Acidobacteriaceae > CAWBRT01. The sequence goes on from CAWBRT010000011.1 coordinate 784,863, forward strand.
TATCGTCCCCGGCTGCATCATGCCCCCGATCAGGCCGCTGTTATTGTAAGTTGCCAGATAATCGCGAATTTTCTTGCTGTCGCTCGACTTGGTCTGCTCCATCGCGTCGGCAAACATGCGAATGGCCACATAGCTCGGCCCGGCATGCTCGCCCATGAAGGCCCCGAACCTTTTTTGATAGCGCTCGGTGATCGCCGCCAGCTCTGGCTTGGAGGACATGGCTTTCGAATCCCAGTTCCAGGAAGCGACCGAGACGAAGCCGTTCGCCGCGGCCCCCAGTTCGGTAAAGAACGCCGGCCAGATGAATCCCGCACCCCCGCCGACTACGACGGGATGCACATTCATCTGATTCATCGTGCTGATGATCAGCTTCGCGTCAGTCGTGTAGGCAACCGGGAACAGCGCTTGCGCCTTCGAGGCCTTGACCTTGGTGACCAGCGATGAGGCGTCGGTGAATCCGTGCGGATACGACTCGTAAAGCACCAGGTTGAATCCGCCCTTGGTTACAAAGCCCTTAACGCCGCCCGCCGTCGAGACGCCGTATCCGGAATTTTCGTAGACCACGGCAACATCCTTAATCCCCAGCTTGTACTTCTCGTTCAACCATTTCAGGAACTCGACCTGTGCGTTGCCGAACTGGCTGCCGTGCGGCGCAATCTGGAATGTGTACTTGTAGCCTTGGCCGGTGATCTGGTCGTTAATCGAGTTGCAGATGACGGGAACCTGCGCCTTCTCCGCGATCGGCAACATCGGCAAGGCAATTCCGCTAATGCCGGGACACTTGGCAGCCACAACTTTTTCGGTGCTGAAGACACGCTCGGCAGTGGAGGCGGCGTTCTTAGGATCGCTCGTCATATCCACAGCCACCAGCTTCAGCTTGGCGCCGCCGAGCGCCTTAATGCCGCCGGCGGCATTGATGTCGTCCACGGCAAGCTGCGCGCCGTTCAGATCCTGTATGCCGGCGTCGGCGTTGCTGCCCGACAGGCAATCCATGTCAGCGATTTTGATTTCTTTTGCTCCGCTCTCCTGGCAGGCGAGCATGGCAAAGCCCAGGAAGGCGAGTAATATAGTGAGCACGACCGACCACAAAACTCGATTTTTCATTCTGCTGCCTCTCGTAGATGGAATTCCTACATTCCACTTAGGAATAGTTGTAGAAACCACGGCCGCTCTTATGGCCAAGCCAACCCGCCTCGGTCCTCTGAAATACAGGGCACGGCTGGTACCTCTTCAATTTCCCTTCTAGAAGTCGCAAAGCAGCTTACAAGCTATTCAGAGCGGCATGACGCTCGATGGGACACATGCTTCTTTTTGAGTCATGAGTAGGCGGCATTATACCGCTCACGGGCGAATTTGCAATGCCAATGCCGCTGTCGCCAATCCAAACAGGGCTAAGCCCTCCCGTTGTGGGAATTAGCCGCATCATCATCGCCGGTCCGCGTCGATCTCTCGGACACTACCATCTTCTTTCGTCCCACCGTCTCACATACTGGGACTATTGCTCATACCGATAGAAACCGCGGCCGCTCTTGCGGCCCAACCAGCCGGCCTCGACCATCTTCACGAACAATGGGCACGGCCGGTACTTCGAATCGCGCAGACCGCGATCAAGGCCCGCGCTGGCGCTCTCACGCACGGCTGGCGAGACTAAAGAACCATTCCACCGCTGACGTTGATCACTTCCCCGGTAACGTAGGAGGCCTCGTCAGAAGCCAGGTAAGCGACCACGTTGCCCACGTCTTCCGGCGAGCCTACCCTGCCTGTCCAGATCTTGCCGACCATGGCCTCCCAGACGTTCGGAGGCACGCCGCGCGTCATCTCGGTGTCGATGAAGCCGGGACAGATGGCATTGACCGTGATCCCTTTTTTTGCCAGCTCGCGCGCCGCCGTCTTCGTCAGCCCCACGACTCCCGCCTTGGAAGCCGCATAGTTCGCCTGGCCGAAGTTCCCCAGCCAGCTCATCGAGGAGACATTGACGATGCGCCCATAGCCGCGCTCGCGCATCTGCTGCGCCGCCAGCCGCAGACAGTAGAAAGTACCCGTCAGATTTATGGCGATAACTTTGTCCCATTGCTCATCGGTCATCTTATGAAGAGCTGCGTCACGATTGATTCCGGCGTTGTTGACCAGAATGTCAATTGGGCCGAGTTCAGCGACCACTTTGGCGAAGATCGCCTCCACCTCGGGCTTGATGGAAATATCGGCTCTGCGCGCCGATCGCCTTTCCGCCCGCTTCGCAGATCTCTTTCGCCACCGACTGCGCATTCGCCTCGATGACATCGGCGACGGCGACCTGGGCGCCTTCCCGTCCCAGCTTCAGGGCGATTCCGCGACCCAGACCGCGGCCCGCGCCAGTGACGATAGCAACCTTATCTTTGAGTCGCATGGGTTGTCTTCCCCTTCTTTGACGCTTCTTTGGCGTAAATTTTGCTCTTCAGATCGAAGGCTCCGGGGTTGTAAATACCGGCATCGGTGACCTTCAAGTCTTTGGCGATGATCGGGGTGAAGCGCATCTGGTTGAGGATGTCGCGCTCGAGATCGATTCCGGGCGCGATCTCGATCAGCACCGGCCCCTCCGGCCTGAACTCGAAGACCGCCCGCTCGGTAACGTAGTGCACCTTCTGCCCCTTGCGGCGGGCCAGTTCGCCGTTGAAGGAAATCTGCTTCACCTTCTCGACGAGCTTCTTTTCCGTGCCTTCTTTGACGATGGTCACCTTGCCGCCGGAGAAGTCGACCTCCAACCCGCGCGCCGTGAAGGTGGAGCAGAAGATGACATGCCCGGCGTTCTGAGTGATGTCGATAAAACCGCCGCAGCCCGTGCAGCGGTCGCCGAACTTGGTGGCATTCACGTTGCCCGCGGAATCCATTTCCCCGGCGCCCATGAACGTATACGGAACTCCCATGCCGTTGTAGAAATCCATCTGCACCGGGTGCTCGAGCAGGGCGGAGGGACTGTGCGAGACGCCGAAATCGATGCCGCCCTCGGGAATGCCTCCGTAGACGCCGGATTCCACTGTGACCAGGATGTCGTTCGAAAGGCCCTCTTCAGCGGTGATCGACCCGATGACGTCGTTAGGAATGCCGGTGCCGAGATTGATGGCCGTGTCCAGGGTTAACTCCATGGCGGCGCGCCGGCCGATCACCTTGCGAACCGAGAGCGCCAGTGGATCGATGGCCGCCTCCGGCAGCATCAGATCGCCGTTGAGAGAGGGATCGAAAAAGAAAGACGATGACTGGCGATGATCCAGTTCCGGGTTCTGGCAAACGACGATGGCATCGACGAAGAACCCGGGAACGACAACCTTCTGCGGATGAAGCGTTCCCGCCCTGGCCGTGCGCTTGACCTGGGCGATGACTTTTCCGCCGAAGCGCTTGGCCGCCAGTACGGCGCCGATCACCTCCAGCTTCATCGCCTCTTCTTCGAAGCTGATGTTGCCCAACTCATCGGCGGTGGTGCCGCGGATGATGGTGAAATCCAGGGGAATCGCCTTGTAGAACAGATACTCTTCCCCGCCGTACTCGATTACGTCGACGATGTCGGGCAGCGCTTGAGTGCGGGCATTCATCTTGCCGCCTTCAACGCGGGGATCGATATAGGTTCCCAGGCCGACTTTGCTCATCTTTCCCGGCAATCCGCAGGCCATGGAGCGGCAGAGCTGCGCCAGTTGGCCTTGCGGCAGGTTGTACGCCTCAATCTGATCAGCGACGATCATGTCCATGATGCGCGGGGCAAGCCCCCAATGGCCGCCGATGATGCGCTTGAGCATTCCCAGGTGAGCAAAGCGCTGGATGCCGCCCTCGCGATCGCACTGGCCGGCGGAGTGGACAAGGGTGAGATCCTTCGGGCTGCCGCCGGACAGGAACTTCGCTTCCAGGGCCTTGAGAATGCTTTCGGCCGCGCCCACGATCGTCATGCCGACGGTGCAGATGGTGGCGCCGTCGTGGACGAGGTCGGCGGCTTGCGCCGCGCTGACAAAGTTAGCCTTCATAACGTTTACGCCTGCAGGTTCTCAAAGACAGTGGCGATTCCCTGCCCCCCGCCAATGCACATGCTGACCACGCCATAGCGGGCGCCGCGCCGCTTCAGCTCGTTCATCAGCTTGACGACGAGGATGGCGCCCGTGGCGCCGACCGGATGCCCCAGCGCAATCGCGCCGCCATTGACGTTTACCTTTTCTTCGGGAATCTTGAGATCGCGCACCACGGCCACAGCCTGCGAAGCAAAGGCCTCATTGATTTCAAACAGGGCGATATCGTCGAGGGTAAGGGCGGCTTTGGCTACGGCTTTCCTGGTCGCCGGCGCGGGGGCAAAGCCCATGACATCGGGATGATTGCCGACCACGGCCTGGCTCTTGATCAAGAGCAGCGGCTTTACGCCGAGGGCCTTAGCCTTCTCCCGGCTCATTACCACCACGGCGGAGGCGCCATCATTGATGCCCGACGAGTTGGCCGCAGTCACCGAGCCGCCCTCCTTGAAAGCCGGCTTCATTTTGCTCAGTTGTTCCATGGTGAGGCCGAAGCGCGGATGCTCGTCCTGGCCGAAGAGCTTGGTTTCCCTGCCCGCCTTGATCTCGACGGGCAGAATCTCGTCCACGAACTTGCCGGCCTTGATCGCCGCCTCAGTCTTCTGCTGGCTGGAGAGCGCGAACTCATCCTGGCACTGCCGCGAAATGTGGTATTGCGCGGCGACGTTCTCCGCCGTGACCCCGTTCGGATACGGTCCCATCGGCCAAGTCAGGATCGTGAGCAAACCGTCTTCCAGCGTTTCGTGGCCGAACTTGTTGCCGAAACGATGCTTGCGGATGTAGTACGGCAACTGGTTCATGTTCTCGGTTCCACAGGCCACGACGATCTCCGCCTCTTCCGTCTGGATCGCCTGCACGGCCGAGTTGATTGCCTGCAGCGCCGAACCGCATTGGCGGTTCACCGAGTACGCCGTCGTCTCCAGCGGCAATCCCGCCTTCAGCATGCAAACGCGGCCGATGAATCCACTCTCCGCGATCTGGCCGACGTTGCCGACAATGACCTCGTCCACCAGCTTGCCTTCGATGCCGGCGCGCTTCACGGCTTCCTTGATCACCAACCCGCCAAGATCGTGCTGATGGACGTCCTTCAGACTGCCGCCCATGGTACCGATCGCGGTCCTGGCCCCACTTACGATGACCACTTCTCTGGAAAGCATGTTGACTACTCCTTCAGGCTGCGCCGCAGACGCAGTAAATCACCCCGGCACTTCCGCTTCTCATTCGCCGGAGTTGGATGCTCTTGCCAGTCGCGCACAACAGCTACAGATTTCTCAAGCGAGCAGGGAAATACTTTGCTTTCGGAAGTCAGGTAGATCCTTCGTTCCCGCCCCCGACCGCCAGCTTAACCGGTTGACCGCGGCAGTCAGAGGCCTTCCCAGCCACCTGTTGCGAGGCGAATGTTAGTTACTAATTTTGTCGAGACGACAGCACAGAATTATAGACCAGAGGTGCAGCCGTTCGGCGTTGCGCTGGGTCACCTAACCAAGTGAGCAAGAAAAAGCCGGCGGACTCCGCCTAATCCATTAAGAACAATGGGCTTGCAGCAAAGTAGCCGGTTGGTTCGCGAACGCCCCGGAACATCGCAACCCGCCATGAACAGCATCTTAGAACCCAGTCCGAGGAGCCGCTATGATGCGCTATGCATTTGGGAAGAGCGTAGCCTGGCTTGCGAATTCTCCGCTGTGGATTGCCGGGGTTGTCGCTCTGTTCGCCGTTTCTGCCGGACTCTTTGAATTCCTCATTCATTCGCTTGTGCTGCGAACGGGCGCTTCGCCAGCGACGCAATCACTGCTGGACGCCGCGATCGTAGGCGTGGCAGCGGCGTTTGCTCCTCTCCTGGTTCTGCTGGTCGTGCGGGAACGGCACCGCAGGGTGCTGGAGGATCTCCGCCGGATAGCTGAAGTCAACCATCATGTCCGCAATGCGCTGCAAGCCATCGTTTACAACGAGTACCTGCCGCGATCCGAGGACACCAGGAAGGCGGTGCTTGCCGGTGTGGACCGCATCGACAATATCCTGCAGGAACTCTTCCCTGTCGTCGGCAATCGGTCGGAAGACCTGGGATGGAAGGTGGTCAGCATCAGCGGCGCCAGAGCGTTTGTTCCGGACCGGAGACATAGAACCAAGGGACATCGAGACGAAAGCCCTGGAAAAACGTAGTCCCAAACTCCCTCGGAATTCGCGGCCATTATATTTTCGAGAAAACTATTGTCCTTGCCGCAATTCGTTCAATGCTTCGTATAAACACGCTGGGAGGCAATCGACTTGAGCGCGACATGACCTTTCCGACATGAAGCGGACGGCTACAGCGGATTCAAAGTGGCTGTACCCTTCGCTATCATCGCCGGGCTGATCGCCCGGCTACGGCACGGGGAATACCTTCCGCGAATCCTGTCTAAAGTTCTCATCGTTTGTGCCGATGATTCTTGTACACGATTGATACACCGTGCCGCAGTTTGAAGGGTACTTGGGTCCCAGAAAGAGGGCAGGCCAACCAACCTGCCCTTTTTCAATATTCGCGGCCCGAGCACTGCGGGGAGGACAAGCTTATGAAGAAGAAGATGAGAGATGCCAATCGTCAATGGGTTCAGCGGAAACCGACCGTACCGCCAACTCCGGCCACCACCGAATTCGAACGCGTTGTCAGCGAATTCAAACTGACGCCTGATGAGTACGTCCGCTCAGCCCGCCTTCGCGACTGGGTGCATGAAAACAAGGACGAGAAATACGTTCCCGAAGCTCTTCTTCGGGCCTGGAACTTCAGGGTCGACGCGAGGCTGTAGACATACGCAGTTCAGTTCTTGCCAAATCCAGCTTCGCTGAAAACCTTTACCGCTTCGGGGCTGGTGATGAAGCGAATGAACTTGGCCGCGCTCTGCCGTTTGCCGCTTTGGGCGAGTATGGCGGCGCGGTAAACAGTGACCGTCTGCAACTCAGCCGGTAATGGCCGGACAACAATTCCCTTCACGGGCAGCAGCTCGCTCATCTGTCGCGCACCCAACTCAAACTTCCCCTGGGCGATCGGCTCTCCTACGGATGACGTAATCAGCGTGGTCTTGCTCTTAACCTGCCCGGCGATGCCGAGTTTCTCCAGCAACTGAGCAAATGCGACGCCGCTGGCGGCGCCTGACTTAGGATCGGAGTAGACGAGCGATTGGGCATTCAATACGGCCTGGCGGAGCTTCTGCGCGGTGGAAATATCGGCCACGGAAGCGCTCAGGTAGATTACGACCGCGGCACAACCAATCATTTCCTAGCCGATGACGTTATGGAAGAACCTCTCCTTCCGGCATAGGGGCGTATCCGGCCATTTGAGAAACCAGGCGTGGGCGTAGATGTCTCAGACGAGAAACTGGCGCGATACACGCTAAAATAACTATTCTAAGTTAGGCTCCAGAAACTTATAGCGATCTCATGACCGAACAAGTCAGTATCAATGCCCAAGTCGTGCCGCTTTCCTCGAGCAAGCGCTGGCGAGTCTTTGCCGCCGCATGTCTGGCGCATATCACCCACGACGGCTTCACCGATATGCTTTACGTGTTCTTCCCCATCTGGCAGCAGACGTTCCAGTTGAGCTTCGCCGGTGTGGGTCTGCTGAAGGCCCTGTTTTCCGGGGCGGTCTCCGGATTTCAACTGCCGGCAGGCATACTGGCCCGCAGAGCGGGGACGGCGATGGTCCTGGGCCTGGGCACGGTATTGACTTCTATTGCCTTGGCCGCTGTCGGCTTTGCTCCCTCCGCGGCCGTGCTGGGTGCGCTTTTGTTTTTGGGAGGACTGGGATCCAGCACTCAGCATCCACTCTCTTCCTCCGCCATCTCCAACACCAATGAAGGCAGCGCCTCCCGTGTCGCGCTGAGCACCTATAACTTTTCCGGCGACATCGGGAAACTGATTCTTCCCGCCAGCGCCGCCGTGCTGATTTCGTTTGCGGGATGGCGTCCGGCGATCACCACGCTCGGGCTCTGCGGGTTGCTGGCTGCGGCCCTGGTGGTCGCGGGTTTGCTCAACATACCGTTGCAGCCAGTACGGGAAAAGGACCCGCTGAAGAAGTTCTCCCTGCGGAGCTTTCAGAACCTGCGGCCATTTGGAGCGCTGGCCTCCATCGGGATACTGGATAGCGCCACGCGCATGGGCTTCCTGACATTTATGCCGTTTGTTCTGCGCGACAAAGGTGCTGGGATCCCTACCATAGGACTAGCCCTCAGCCTGATCTTTGCCGGCGGCGCAATCGGCAAGTTCGTATGCGGAGTGCTGGCTACCCGCCTTGGAATCCTGACTTCCGTGATCGTTACCGAAGTGGCGACCAGTGCTTTCATCTGCGGCGTGATTGGCCTCAATCTCAAGGGAGCCCTCATACTCTGCCCGCTGCTGGGCATTGCTCTGAATGGAACCTCTTCCGTACTTTATGGCTCGGTTCCGGAGATGGTCCCGGTGGAAATCAGGAACGAAGCCTTTGCCGTCTTCTACACCTGCACGATTGGCGCGGGCGCTGTCTCGCCCTTCATCTTCGGACTGCTCAGCGACGTTGTGGGCGTGCTCGTCACGGTGGCGCTGGTCGCGGCAGTCGCCCTGCTGACCCTTCCGCTCACGATTCCATTGCGAGGCAAGGTTTAGGCTAAAGTCCCGCTCGTGCCCGGGAACTGGCAGCACACAAGGGATCTGGTTACCGCAACTCTCCTTTGCCTTACCGGGGTCCGGCAACGGCAGGTCGCCCAGAGATTCGCAGACGCCGGATTCGGCCGCTGCTGACGATCCCGGTTCTGCCAGGGCAGGACGGCGAAGTGCACCTCCGAGGAGGGGCCAGCGGGCAGTTCCCTCCTCAATACCGGACATTCATTTAAATCACGACAGCACAATGTTCCTCATGCTACTGCGGACGAGCTTCCTCCCTGTATGACGCGGGTCTTCCGTTCCATGCTGGCGGGCGTATTGGTAGCCAGACTAAGCGCCACAAATACCACCGTGTTGACGACCAGAGCGACAAAGCCGGCGTTGAAGTGAACTCCCAGGAAGCCGACAGGATCAAGTTTGCTGAGAATGAGATAGAAGACCAGAAACTCGCCCACGATCAGCCCGGCGAAAGAGGCGATCTTGGTAGCCCTCTTCCAGAACAAGCCCAGGACAATCATGGGGAAGAACTGGGTCACGCCCGAGTAACCGGTGAGCAGCAAGTTGACCAGCATGTTGGGGAGATAGATGGCCGATGCCAGTGCAGTACCTGTCAAGACGAGAACAACGAGCTTGGCAAGCTGTGCCTGAGACTGTTGCGGCATGTTCTTGCCTATCGTCCTGCAAACGATGTTGCGAGTGAAGATCATCGATGTAGACAAGATAAGGTCGGCGGCGGGGATCATACAGGCCAGCGCGCCGGCGCCGCCCACAAGCCCCAGTGCCCAGCCGGGAAGCAGCTGGCGGACGATGGTCATGAACGCCATGTCGGGAACTTTCAGCGCCGGAGTAAGAACCAGCAAGGCAGTGAACCCGATCAGCATCGGGAACAACATGCAAATCTGGTAAAGAGGCAAAAACACGGCATTGTGCCGCAGCACGTCCGGGTTCTTAGCACTGAAGCTATTCGCATAAAAGTGGGGCCACATATAGAAGCCAAGACCGGTTAGAAGGAGGGTGGATATCACCCAGGTTACATCGAGAGTCTTGGTTCCTCCGGGGAGAGCCAGGAATCCGGGTTTAGCGGCGTCCAGCGCTTCAAACATGCCGCCCACACTACCGAAGTAATGGATAGGCAGATAGAGGCCGAAGAAAGCCACCGCCAGGATCATAACAATGTCTTTGATTACGGCGGTGGCGGCAACTCCCTTGAGGCCGCTCAAATAAACAAACAATGCAACCATGGTGAAGGCGATGAGCATGGCCGGCACCCTGGTGATAATTCCATAGGAGCAGGTCTCGATAATCAGGCCCAGGCCCGTGAGCTGAAGCTGCAAGTACGGCACAAGAAAGGTTACGCCAACAAAGGCGGTGAGGATGCCAAGTCCGGGACTCGCATAGAGAAGCTCAACCAGATCGGGTTGAGTCATCAAGCTGTGGCGACGGCCGACGGGAGACATTGCCGGCAAAAGGTAGTAGCCGACCACGTAGGCGAGGCAACAGTATCCTAATATATAGAAGGTCGGGCCGCCCCGGGCGTACGCCCAGCCGCTGCCGCCAAGAAAAGCGAAGGCAGTATAGATCTCACCCGCGAGAATGAACCAGTTCAGCCCGCGACCGAAGTTGCGGCCGCCTACGGCCCATTGTTCGAGCGTCATCTTCTGCTTCATGCCTGGGATCATGCCAACGATAGTGGCGCCGAGTACAAAGAGAAGAATCACCCCAAGAGCAGTCATTTGGCTCGTCATAGTCTTAATCCTTCCCTGCTGAGTCGGCGTTACGCTTCGAATCGATCTTGTAGAGTATCGACAGACAGATAAAGGTGACAGGGATGCCGGCAACCAACCAAAAGGCCAGGAAAGGAAGGCCAAAAACAATCGGTTTGACCCGGTTGACGAAGGGGATCATGCCTGCGATCCATAAAAATGGAAACAGGGTTAGTATGACCCTTATTAAATTCATAATCTCACCTCAGTTATCAGGCTGCTTTGAATCCCACTGCGAGAGTGTCCTAACTATTTGTGGCAGTTTCCACTAAACGCTATCGCGCCTTGTTCATGGACGCCTGAGAAATCTCAAGTAGAAAGCTGCGAACACCAAGACAATGCCAATATTCACTGTCAGCCGTCCCCAGAATCGGTTTCTGAAGAACACGAAATCTAAACCGACTATGACGGCTGCCATCGCCACCACGTAAAGCACGACAGCTACCTGTCTGCCCATTTCAGATTCTCGCTTAAATTTGAAGGCACGCCTTCATACCTTGTGCCCTGAGGCTGCTTCACAGGCAAAATAGCCAAGTTGCTAGCGAGAGGGCTCGAACACTGCTGCTGCTTCAAGCTGGAATGCGTCTTTGGGAAGCTCCATTATATTCAAATATCCCGCCGCATAGCCTGCAATGCTCTGTTCCATGTAGTCGGTCCGCAGCTTCTCGAACGGTGTGTGAATCAACTGTTCCTGCCCGGCCGAGTAGCCGATTGCAGGCTTGCGGTCTTCCGCGACCACCTTGGACAGATCGGTGCCGAAGTACCAGTGCTTGTACCTGACCTCCTGACCGACAGCCCGCAAACCGGCAGCCATGGCGCGGACAAACGGATGATCCCTGGGAGTCTTCCACGCTTTCTTCTTGTTGGCGATTTTGACCGACTTGCCCGTGTAGAACTTCTGAACCACCTCGGCTATTTTCACTTCGGCCTTGAATTGCGGATCTTCCCTGGATAACTCATCGATGATGTCCTGCAGTTGCTGAATACAGCTTTCGGGAGTTTCGCCGGGCACGAACCTGCGATCAAAATTCATATCGCAGCGCTCGGGAACAATGCACAACTCTCCCGGACTGGCTTTGATGATGGTCAATGCAATGCTTGATTTGCCGAGATCAGGATCTGACAAGAATTTACCGGGCAATTCGTTGGCGATCTTGTCGATAATTTTGCTGGCCTTGTAAACCGCATTGATGCCGAGCCACGGCGCGCTGCCGTGACTGATCTTGCCGAAGACGCTGACTACCGGCTCGACCCTGCCACGGTGTCCGAGGGCAATATCCAAAGAAGTGGGCTCGCAGGATATGACAGCATCGTAATCCCAGCCCAGCTTCTTGAAGGTGTCGTCGATCAGTTGAATCGTGCCGACCTGATCGCCAGGCTCTTCCAGGCACACGGCCGTAATAACGTACTTGCCTTTGATGACGACTCCCTGTTTGCGGAGTTCCAGCAGGAGCTTTCCGGCGTAGATTGCGCACGCGAGGTTGCCTTTCAAATCAGCAACGGCGCGCCCGTGAATCACCTCGACCCGCTCTTTTTTAGTCGCGGTTCGATCGTCCACCTCCACCACGTCCACGGCTCCGCCATAAGGATCGTATCCCTCCCACAGCGAGAGATCTCCGGGAGGGACATGATCGAGATGGCCGTTGTAGAGGATGGTCGGGCCGGGTTCCTGCCCGTTGATGACACCGACCACGTTTCCCCAGTCGTCACGGAAGACCTGATCGTAGCCAATCGCTTGCATCTCGGCGATACAAGCATCAGCCACTTCTTTTTCTTGTCCACCCAGAGAGGGACACCGTACGAGACGCTGCGCCAATGCGACCGCTTCCGGCCGGAGGCGACTGGCAAGACTGCTAACAGTTTCGTAGAGCCCCACTCTTGGTTCCTCCTGTGACTGCACTGCAGCGTTGCGGGCCGATACAGGTCAAAGGTGCGGCAGCAGAATGCACCGGCTTCTAATCGATCTTGTGCCGGTGAATGAGAACGAACCGCTGGTATCGGAGTATCGCGTCCTCGGAATTATTCCGGCACCAATAGCGCGAACTCGCCGCAGTGGCAATCGCCTTGCGCTTCTAATCTGACGATTCGCGATGCGGACAATGATAATTGCAGGAGGCGTGAACTGACACCTGGGAACTTGCGTTCGCAGCGTTGGCCACGAAAGCAAGCGGGCCGGCGACAAGCAGCACGACGTAACTCATTGAAATCAAAGAGGAGGCGAGGAATTCGAGCAGCTTCCTTTTGGCGCAAATTCAAGCCCTGCGGCTCGAAAACCCAGGCCGGAGTAGTCTATTGAACCGACCGTATGCGGCAAGCCCAGCCCGCGGAGCACACGAATTCAACTCGACTTGGGGAAGCCGTAGACCTCCTCCGGGTTCTGCACCAGGATGCGCCTGCGCAGCGATTCCTCCGGTACCCACTCGGCCAGCAAGTCGAAGAGCGTGGCGTCGTCCGGCTTCTTTCCTTTTTCCGGCGGATGCGGCCAATTGCTGGCCCACAGCATGCGCTCGGGAGCGGCTTGGGCGAAGGCGCGCGCCACCGCGCCGGTATCGGCATAAGTAGGCGGACCGACTTTGCTCATCAGATATGCACCCGACAATTTGACCCACGTCCGCCCTCTGTCGATCAGGTCACGGATAACCTTGAACGCCGGATGCGATATGCCGGGATCGGGCGGGATGCGGGCAATGTGATCAAACACGAGTCGCGTGGGCAGCTTGGGCAGCACATCCCTGAGCTGCGCGGTGACATCGGCCGGCATGCTTAGCTGCAGATGCCATCCGAGCTGGTTGATGCGCTGCGCCAGCGGCTCGATCATTTCCAGCGTGGCGCCGCTGAGATAAACCAGGTTCACGCGGATGCCGCGCACTCCCGCATCCGACATGCGCTGCAGCTCGGCATCGGAGATACTCGTATCGACGAGCGCAATCCCCCGCGCTTGTTCACCAAAGGCTGATAGCGCGTCCAGCAGGCAACGGTTGTCGGTACCGTAAGCTGCCGCGCCGACCACGACGTTGCGCTCAATTCCGATGCGGCGCTGCAAAGCACGGTAATCGTCCACCGTCGCGTTGCCGTCACCGCCCAAAACCATGCTGGGATTCGGAGCCAGCGGATACTGCGCCCCGTAGATGTGATGATGGCAGTCCGTCGCGTATCTCGGGGCTTTGTGCTTCGGCGGCTCTGTCCCGCTCGACCACTTCACCGCGACCGATTCCTGCCTGGCCGATTTGCCTTGACCCGGAGCAGCTTCATGCGTATTCATCTTATTCATCCGCCAATTCCCGGCTTGCCGATGCCCAGCGGCACCCGTGACGAGCGCCATGGCTGCCTTTGATAGGGCAGCATCGAATGGCCGATGCCGAGGGAAGTGTACCCGGAAGAGGCGCGGTAGGCGAGAATTTTTGGCAGACGGAGAGGATGCCCAAGTGAGACGAATCGTAGATCTTTCGCACGTGCTCGACCCCGGGAAAGCCGGGCGAAAATTTGCTCTTGAGATGATCGGGGCGGAAACGGTGAACCCTAACGTGGTTCGCCTGGAGAACCAGTGGTACATCATGCACAACGTGAACATGGTGAGCCACATTGGGACGCATATCGAGGCTCCCTATCATCTGCTGAAGGACCGCGATGATCTGGCGCAGATGCCGCTTGAGCTGCTGCTGGGCGCGGCGGTGATTCTCGACCTGCGCGAGTCGCCGCGCGGCAGCGCCGTCAGCCTGGCACAGGTTAAGAGCGCAGCCGAAAAGGCCGGGGGCATCCGCAAGGGCGACATCGTCTTCTGCAATCTCGGCGGCGCGGCTTTCTATGGAAGCGATCAATACCGCCTCACGCCGTATTTCGCGCCCGAGGCAATTGCCTGGCTGGTAGCTCAGGGAATGAAGATGATGGGCGTGGATGCGACCGGCGTCGAAGTTCCCGGCAGCGAGGAGCACGTGAACCATCGCGCGCTGTTCGAGAACAACGTTCCGCTGATTGAGAATCTGGCCAATCTCAACAGCCTCAAACAATCCCGCGTGGAGGTATTTGCCCTGCCCATCGCGGTGCGCGGGCTGGAGGCTTTCCCGCTGCGCGTTATCGCCATCGAGAACGGCGCGTAACCACCTCCGTAATGAAGAAGGCCCAAGAGCCTTCGGCTCCGGGCCTTTTCTCATCACTACTTTTTAATTCCTTACGGCAAAACCAGGGATGTTATAGACCTTCAAGTTCTGCTTACCGTCGCCGCTCCCTGGTGGTCGCGGCGACTGGAACGTTTCGCTTCGGTATACACCATCCCTGGTTTTGCTCTAGCGTCCTGCTTCGGCGGTGCGGGCGCCGGATTTTTTGTCTCGAATCGTAAGCACAGTCAGAATGCCGCAGACGAATCCCAGGCAGGAAAGTGCAAGCAGGCCTGAGGGGAAACTGCCGGTGTGCTGCTTGAACCAGCCAAGGACATAGGGACAGACACCGCCAGCGATGTTGCCGATGCCGTTGATCAGGCCGATTCCGCCGGCAGCCACGCCGGCCGGCAGCCATTCGGTGCACAGCGCAAAGAAAGGTCCCTTGATCGAATAGGTCCCGACGATGGCAATGCAGAGTCCAATAACGACCGGAAGCAACGAATGAAAGAAGAAGCTGGTGGCCAGTCCGGCGGAGACAGCCAGCAGCGGAATGGCCGTATGCCATACCCGCTCGCCGGCGCGGTCCGAGTGGCGTCCCCATAGCACCATGCCGATGCAGCCTATGCCGAAGGGAATGGCGGTGATCAGGCCGGTCTCAAAGTTCGTCAGGCCAAACCCTTTGATGATCGTCGGCTGCCAGATATACAGGGCGGCGCTGGTGCCGGCGCTGCCGGTGTAAACAAAGGAGAGCATGAAGACACGCGGGTTGAGCAGGGAGCGGAACGAACTCATCTCGGGCTTGGAGGAGGCCTGAGCGCGACGCTCTGTCTGGGCATGGCGCTCCGCTTCCAGGCGGTTCAAAATCCAGTCGCGCTCCTCCGCTTTCAGCCATTTCGCCTGGGATGGCCCATCGGAAAGATAAAATAGCGTCACCACACCCATCAGCACCGCCGGAAACGCTTCCAGCACGAAGAGCCACTGCCAGCCCTTGAGACCGAGAACTCCATGCATCCCGAGAAGCAGCCCGGAGATCGGCGACCCGACAAAGCCGGAGATGGGCATCGCCATGGCGAAGATGCTGATCATCTTGGCGCGGTAGGCGGAGGGAAACCAGTAGCTCATGAACAGGATGGAACCAGGAAGGAAGCCCGCCTCGGTGAGGCCCAGCAGAAAACGATTGATGTAATACGACTTGGGGCCGACGATGAATCCCGTCGCCATCGAGACCAGGCCCCAGCCCACCATGATGATCGCTATCCAGCGCCGCGCGCCAACGCGCTCCAGCGCCAGATTGCTGGGGACTCCGAAGGTCACATAGGCGGCGAAAAACAGGGTGATGCCAAAAGCCAGCTCGGTTGGCATCAGGCCGATATCCCGGTTCATGGTCAGGGCCGCCATGCCGACATTGATCCGATCGATGAAGTTGATCAGAAAGCACAGCATCAGGTAGGGCACGATGCGCAGCGCTACCCGCTTCATCGTGGTGCGTTCAATCTCACTGACTGTGCTCTCGGGATTCTGGACGGTTTCGACTTTCACGTTCTCCTCCTGGCTTAGGGGCCCGACCGGACCGATTGTCCAAAAACACTGCCGGGAACCGAGTGCTAGGCCTTTTCCGCCATACAGGCACGAGCGAGCGCCGCAGCGCGGTCCTAGATGACTCGGTAGTTCTGAGGAGTCTAGCCCAGAATAGGAGGAGGCGCAATGCGGAGTTGATGCGGTTCGCCGATGTCCCCGCAAGAGTT
Source organism: uncultured Acidobacteriota bacterium (assembly GCA_963791145.1). Taxonomy (GTDB): domain Bacteria; phylum Acidobacteriota; class Terriglobia; order Terriglobales; family Acidobacteriaceae; genus CAWBRT01. The sequence continues at coordinate 801,104 of CAWBRT010000011.1, forward strand.
CCCTGCTACTTCAGGGTACCTGCTTCACAGCTGGATCTCAGTGCGGCGCAGGTGCTTGATGCCCATGTCTCCTGGCCGATTTCAAATTTCGATACCCAACAGAAAGCCCTCATGCACCGCCGCCAGCGCCTTTCCGGGCCGCGCGCAATCTCCGATCTGGCGTAACGCCTTGGATCGAAGCTGTGCCGCAGGACTGTTGGCTTTGTATCCCAATGCAAGTATGACCGTTGCATCACCCGCGATTTCAAATCGTATTCCCGCTTGCGAGCAGACGACCTTACCTGCCGCAACCGATTCGACCCGGGTGTTGCACATCGTCTCGACCCTGTGCGCCTCCAAGCGGTTCAACAGCAGTTTGCGAGTGCGCTCCTCAACGTCGGTGGCGAGCCGGGGCAATTGCTCTATGATCGTGATCTTCTTACCGGCTGCCGCGAGCCATTCCGCGGTCTCGCAGCCCACCATTCCGCCGCCGATGACAACTGCCGTCGCACCGACGCTGGCCTTGTTCCGCAGCACATCTTCGGCGATCACGACGTTGGCCGGCATCTCCGGAAAAGAAATGGGCTCGCCGCCGGCGGCAATCACGACCTCGTCGAAGCCCTGCATCGCCGCCAGGTCCTCCGGCTTGACGGAGACGCCTGTCTTGATCTCCACGCCCAGTTCGGAGACGGCACGCGCCAGGTAGTCGACGAATTCCTTGATCTCTTCCTTTTTCGGCGGGGTCGAAGCTATCCGCAGCCTGCCGCCCAGTTCCGCTTCCTTCTCGAAGACCGTAACCTTGTGCCCTCGCCCGGCAGCGACTCTCGCGAATTCCAGGCCCGCGGGACCGCCGCCGATAACCGCAATGCGCTTGGACTTCGCGGCTTTTGGTAGAGAGGGAATCTGATACTCGCGTCCCACCCGCGCATTGACGAGGCACGTGATGGCAACACCTTGATAGAGGCGCTCAATGCAGCCTTGATTGCACGCGATGCACGGGCGGATATTGCCTCCCGAGAGCGATTTCTTGAGAAGCTCCGGGTCGGCGATATTGGCACGTCCCATGGCTACCAGATCAGCGGACTTCTCCTGCAGTATCGCTTCCGCCTGGTCGAGCGTCTTGATCCGCCCGGCTCCGATGACCGGCACCTTGATGTGCCGTTTGACCTCGCGGGCCAGGCCGATATTACAGCCGCGCTCCATCGCCATTGGAGGAATTGTTCTCTCGCCGCTTTCATACACTCCGGCCGATACGTTTATGCAATCCGCTCCCACTCGCTCAAGCCACTGCGCGAAGACCGTTGCCTCGTCGAGACGTGACCCGCCATCCAGGAACTCATCTCCACTGATACGGCAGAAGACAGGGAATTCACCTCCCACCTCCTGCCGCACGCGAGCTACGGTTTCCAGGGCGAAGCGGGCCCTGTTCTCAAGATTGCCTCCATACTGGTCCGTGCGCCGGTTGCTCAACGGAGAAAGAAACTGCTGAATCAGATAGCCGTGCGCGCAATGCACTTCCACGGCATCTGCCCCTGCCTGCTTGGCGCGCCGGGCCGCCTGCTGAAAGCAGTCCTGGACATAGTCAATTTGGGCCAGAGTCATTTCGGTGGGAATCTCTCCCCCCAGTTCCGCAATGGTGGACGGTCCCCAGGGGCGGCGGCCGCGGTTATTGGAGCTGCGGGCCCGTCGGCCTGCATGGCCGAGCTGAATCGCGATCTTACCGCCGGCCTGGTGCATCGCTTGCGCCAAAGCCGCCAGTCCGGGAATCTGCGCATCGTCATAGCAACCCAACTGGTGGGGATCCAGTTTTCCGTGAGCCTCGACTACCGTGAACTCCACCATGTTCAGGCCGATACCCCCGGCCGCGCGCTCACGGTGATAAGCGATCAACCGCTCGGTCACTCCGCCAAAGCTGGTCGCATACCAGGTAGCCATGGGCGGCAGGACAATACGATTCTTGAGAACCAGGTTCTTGATCGTGAGGGGTGAAAAAACCGCGGGATATTCTTTCTTCATCGTATTCCTCGCCACCGTACCAGCTACTGGAGCTTTTCTAAAAAACTCTTCGCAGGGAAAGCTCTGGTCCCTCAGGGGCTAAAGCCCGCATCGTTTTTTATCTTTGAACGGCCCGGCTGAAGCCGGGCCCTTTCAAGGAACCGTCCACAACCGCTCAGAGATATTCTTCCTCGAGGGCTACATCGCGAATTTCAGCGACCGTTCCGCTTCTCCTGATCTCACCACCGCGCATGACGTAACCCCGCGTGGCGATCTTCAGCGCAGGAACAGCCATCTGCTCGGTCATGAGGATGGTCGTGCCGTGGCTCTGCATCTGGCGGATGGCCTGCGAGAGCTGCCCGATCCAGACGGGCGCGAGTCCCAGGAACGGTTCATCGAGCAGCAGAAGAGCCGGCGACGAGCTCATGGCCCGGGCAATGGCGACCATCTGCTGCTGCCCGCCGCTCAACTGACCGGCGAGCTGATTTGCCCGTTCCGCCAGCAAGGGGAACATGTGGCATAGCCACTCGAAAGATTGCTTCTGCTTGGCGCGGCCAAGTCCAAAGGCTCCGGAGAGCACGTTGTCCTTCACCGACATCGAAGCAAAAACGCGCCGCCCTTCGGGTGCGTAGCCGATTCCCGTGCGGGCGCGGCGATCGCAGGAAAGCGGTCCGAGGTCTTTGTCCTGAAAAATGATTCGTCCGCCGGCGGTGTGCACCAGGCCAATCACGGCGTTAATGAGGCTGGACTTCCCCGCCCCGTTGGCCCCGACCAGCAGTACCGTCTCGCCTTTTTTGACCTCGATGGAGACGCGCCGAAGGGCGGTGATTCCTCCGTAGCGGACCTCCAGGTTCTCAATGGTCAGCATTACCCGGCCTCCTCGGATGATCCCATGTAGGCGGTGATCACCTCCGGCCGGGCCAGCACTTCCGCCGGGGGCCCCTCGGCGAGGACGTGGCCGGCGTCGAGCACCATGATCTGCGGGCAAAGGCGCCGTATGAGATCCATGTCGTGCTCGACGATGAGGATGCCGCACCCCAGTTCCTCCCGCACGTGATGCACGAAGTCGTCGACGCGCGCTCGCTCCCGCACCTCGAGACCGGCGGCCGGCTCGTCGAGCAGGAGAACTTTGGGTTTGGTGACATAGGCTAGCAGCAGCCCCAGCATCTTCTGCAACCCGTAGGGAAGCTTATCGCTCTGCTCGTCAAGCCGGTCAGCGAGATCGAATCGCTTCATCAGCGCCTCCATACCTTCTGGCGGCTCGTCCGAGCCGTGACTGAAGCGCATGGCACGAGCGATGTTTTCCCGTACCGTAGCCGGGCGAAACGTGCTGGTCTGCTGGAAACTCCGAATGATCCCCAGACGACTGCGCCCGTGAAAAGCTGTGCGCGTAACATCGTGACCGCCAAGAGTAATATGGCCGCGGGTTGGGAACAGCAACCCGGAGATAATGTTGATCAGTGTCGTCTTGCCTGCTCCGTTCGGACCGACTACGCCGAGAATATCCCCAGGCAATAAGCGGAAGCTGATCTGCTCGAAGACCTTGAGCCCTCCGAAGCTCTTGCCGACGGTGTCGACGTTGAGCTCGCCCCGGTGTTGCGCGCCGGGATCACCGACACTCATTCTCGCTGTGGCCATAATTAACGCTCCAACTTCTGTTCCGCGGCCGCCTCTTGCTCCGCCAGCGGCGTCCGCTGCAATGGCGTCTGCTTCGTTGTAAGGATCAGCCCGCGCCGCCGCTCAAGGTAGCGTTGCGCGAGTCTGATTGCCGTCCCGACAATGCCGTCTTTCATGGCAAGGACGACGATGAGGATCAGCAGCCCGAAGAAGCCCGGCGAATACTCTCCCCGGTTGCTGAACAAGTTGGTCGCGGTGACCAGCAGCGTGCTCCCCACGATTGGTCCAAGCATCGAAGTGGCGCCGCCGACGATGGTGTAGGCGATGTAGTCGACCGAGGACATCGCGCTGAACGAGGAGGGATGCGCCGTGAGCAACATGTTCAGCAGCGAGAATCCGGCGATTCCCGCCAACCCGGCCGCCACGGTGAATCCGATCATCTTATAGCGCCAGACCACCAGCCCAAGGCTCTCGGCAAGAACCTGATTCTCCTTGATGGCCGCGAAGTGTTGACGGTAATAGCGGGTGAACGCGGTAGTGATCAAGGCAGCCAGCAAGGCCAAGCCTACGGCGAGGAATAATACGGACTGATTATCTTCCAAGGCCATGCCGAAGAGCGTGGTCGCCGGCATTCCCGCCAGACCGTTGGAGCCGCCGGTCAACTTCGGTGTCTCGAACAACAACAACTGCATGATCTGTGAAAGCAGAAAGGTAACAAGAACGAAGTAAACGCCGCGCAGGCGCAGCACAAGGGCGCCCAAGGGGAGCGCCACCAGGGTCGGCGCGACAAAGCTCAGCGCGGTCAGTAGGAGGGTATCGGTAATGCCGGCACGCAGGCCCGCGATAGCCGCGCTGTAGGCGCCCATCGCCATGAAAGCAGGGACGGCGAAGGTCATCAGGTCCATGCGCAGCATCACGTACACGCTGAACGCGGCCGGGATGGCAATCATGATCTGAGTAGCCACCGAAACCATTAAGGGACTGCTGGACAGCATGGGGATGAAGACGGCGAGCACGAGAACGCCGATGCTGACAAGCTCCCCGGCGCCACAGACGCGGACAATCGATCTGAATCTGCCAGTCATTGTCACGCTCCGTGCACTTCCTGGCCAAACAGACCGGAGGGGCGAACCACGAGCATGATCAACACGAACACGAAGAGAGCGAGAGCTCCCTTCGATCCGCCCAGATACACGCTGGAGTAGGCCTCCACCATGCCTACGATGAAGGCTGCCAAAGTCGCTCCGCCGACACTGCCCAGTCCACCGAGAATGACGATGAGGAACGACGTCGCCAACACCGGATCCGCCAGATTCGGAGCCAGACACAGGATAGGAGTAACCAGTGCTCCGGTGAGACCCGCCAGAGCGGTCGCCAGCGCGAAGGCGAGAGGAAACAGCAACCGCGGACGTATCCCCTGGGCCGCCGCCACCTGCCTGTCACTGGCCAGCGCCCGTAGAGCCCGTCCGAAATTCGTCCGGTACATCAGCAGGTAGACCGTACCGATGGTGAGCACGCAAACCAGCAGTACGATCATGTTTTCTTTCGGGAAGTAATAGTTTCCGTGGCGCCAGGTTCCCCGGACCGGAAACGCGAACTCCGGCGATTCCGGGCCAAACGTGACGAGCACACCGGTGGACATCACCAGGAACAGCCCGAGCGTCAGCATCAGCGTCGCCAGATGATCCTCGACCACGCGCTCCAGCAGGAACACTTCGAAGAGGTAGCCCAGCAGTCCACTTGCCAGCACGGCCAATAGCACGGCCACTGGATATGGAGCACCGAGATAATGCACCGAGGCATAGGCCACGTACCCGCCTAAAACATAAAAGCCGCCGTGCGAGAAGTTCACTACCCCGAGAATGCCGAAAATCAACGTGAACCCCAGCGCCAGCAGCGCGTACTGGACGCCGAGGCTCACGCCGATCAAGCCGGTAGAAACAAAGCTTTCCACGAGGCCTCCCTGCTACTTGCCGGTGGGGGCATCAACCCGCACAGAGGGCTGTGCTTTGCCGTTCACGATCAGGCCAATGCCGAACGGGAACGAGAGCTCCTGGTTGATCTTGAAGAACTCCTGGCCGATCCAGAGTCCCTTGCCGAGGTTCGGGTCTTCGACCGGCAAAGAGCGCAATGCCGCTGCGATCTTCTTCGTATCGTCAGCCGTGCCCGCCTTGGAAATGGCCTTGGTCACCATGCGCGTGGCCGGCACATACTGATAGAAGAAGTTGTTCTCCGGCGGATTTGCTTTCATCAGGCGCTTGTACTCTTCCGCAATGCCCTGCGCCTTGCTGTCGATATAAACCGATTCGTACCAGTAGAAGTTCTTGACGACGTCCGCTCCACCGGCAACCCGCAAGATCTCCGCGTCTCCCGGTCCGCCAAGGCGGCCGATGGGGCCATTGAAACCGGCCTGGCGCAACTGCTTCACCATGATGCCGGCTTCTCCCGGAGGCGACGAGGTCGTATCGATCCCATCCGGCTTCATATTCATGACGCGAGTGACGAGCGGAGCGAAATTGGTTGTGCCGCGCTGATAGTACTCCTCGATGGCTTCGATTCCGTTCTTCCTGTAAGCCACGGCGTCGACGCTGGCGATGTCGGTTCCACCCTGGTCGTTGGTGGCAACCAGGACCACTTTTTTGAGATTGAACTTCTGCTTGGCAACCTTCACGATGGGCTCGGCCCAGGCGCTCGGACCGGGTCCCAGATGGAAGACCAGCGGCCATTGCGGACCGATAGCATCCTTGGCGAAGCTATTCCCCATCACCAGCATGCCATTGCGATGGGCAACCGGCTTGATGCCGGTCATCTCGGGGGCCCCGATGGGTCCGATGATGAGCTTGATCCCCTGGCTGGCCAGGTTATTCGCCGCGGCGGCCGCGCCTTCGGGAGTGTACTTGCCGTCCAGGGTGACGACCGAAATCTTGCATTTTTGATTTCCGACCGGCAGCCCGCCCTTCTCGGCATACTCAGCCGCGACCAACTCCGCCGCACCGCGCATGGCGATGCCCCATTGCGCCGCCCCGCCCGACATCGGAGCGACCACTCCCAGCTTTACTTCGCACTGCGCAAAAGCGGGAGAGCTGACAAAGAATTGTGCACCTAAAACTGCGATAAGAATTGCCGCAGCAAGATGGAAACGTTTCATATTCTCTTTTCCTCCAAAGGAGAACCCATGACCGGAGAGCCCATGACCAAGGGAAACATCATGCCCCACGCAGTCCCCACGACTGCGCGAAAAACCCGCGGATCGGCAACAACCACAGCGTGACTTGCAACTTCAACTTCAACCACTCAGGAAAGCGGGTCCCCACGAAACGCGCGCTTTCGTCTTGAAGACGAAGGAAGATCGAAACGACCTCTCAGCCCTTCTTCCCGTTAAAGACCAGGACGTCACGTACGGTTTCGCCCCGGGCAAGACGGTCAAAGCCTTCGTTGATGTTGTCCAGAGTGACCGTGCCCGAACGCAGCCGGTTCACCGGCAGGCGGCCGCGGCGGTACAGATCCAGCAAGATGGGAATGTCCCTGTGCGGAACGCAACTTCCCATGTAGCTGCCCTTGATGCCGCGCTCGTCGGAAACCATGGCGGAGACGGGCAAGCTGAACGCAAACTTGGAATCCGGCAAGCCAGCCACAATCACCAGGCCGCCGCGGCGAAGGATGGCATAGGCCGTCGAAAGCGCGGGAGGAGCACCCGACATCTCGAAGGCGAAGGCGACTCCGCCGGAGGTGGCGTCGCGAACGGCTTCGGCGCACTTGGGATCACTGGCGTTAAAAGTATCGGTAGCGCCAAGCTTTCGAGCCAGACGCAGCTTCTCCTCGCTGATGTCGATGGCTATGACTCGACCAGCCCCGCAGATATGCGCTCCCAACAGCGCGCTCAGGCCCACCCCGCCCAAGCCCAGGACGGCGACCGTGGAACCGAATGGAACCTTCGCGGTATTCACTACCGCACCCACGCCGGTGATGACCGCGCAACCGAATATGGCGGCATCCTCCAGGGGAATATCCGGCTCGATGGGAACCAGCGAATTGCGCGAGACCACTGCGTATTCGGCAAACACCGAAAGCCCGGTGTAGTGGTTGAGCACTTTGTCGCCGATATGCAGGCGGCGCGCGCCGCTTGGCAGCGTGCCCTTCGCCCGCGCTCCCCACGACGATTCGCACAGATTCGGTCGGCCGCCGTAACAATGGGCGCAATGCCCGCAGCTGGCCACAAATACCATGATCACGTGGTCCCCGGGCTTGAGATCCGTGACGCCGGCGCCGACTTCGCGAACGACTGCTGAAGCTTCGTGCCCCACAACCGCCGGCACGGCGCGGGGACGCAACCCGGCTATGGCGGAAAGATCCGAGTGACACAGTCCGGCTGCGGCGATCTGCACCAGAACCTCACCCGGCCCGGGCCCGTCCAGCTCCACGTCCTCCACTACCAGTGGACGGCTCTGCGCATAGGGAGCCGGCTTGCCTTGCTCGTACATGACTGCGGCGCGAATCTTCATCCCGACATCCTCGCTGTCCGTTTATTGTTATTCGGCATCACGTCCAATCGCAGCGCGATGCTTTCCGTCTGCGGCGAGACAGCCGGATACATCGCCATAACCGCGGGATCATGCCCCGCGACGACGTGGTCGGAGCTGTCAGCCAGCCGGTGGCACAGCGACAGCCCGTTGAAATACTCCGGCACATTTACCAGAACGGGAAAGGGCGTTCCCATCTCGTCGTTCGCGTAGTAGTGCATGGCGTCAGAGGCCACGACCACCCAGCCACGACGCGTCATCACGCGAACGATCTGCAATCCCTGCGTATGCCCTCCCACGTGGTGCACGGTAATTCCGGGAGCTATTTCCGCTTCGCCGTCATGAAAAGCGACCCTGCCCTTATACAGCGTCCGCACGAACGAGCAAACCTGCTCGACATCAAACGGCCGCCGCAGGAATGGGCTGCAGATGCACGGACCGACCGCATGCTGGGCTTCCCGCGTTTGCAGATGAAAGCGCGCGTTGGGAAACTTTTCGAAATTGCCGGCGTGGTCCCAGTGCAGGTGGGTGGTGATGACATCCTGAATGGCGGCCGGATCGACATTGAGTTGAGCCAGGCCCTCGGTTGGGCATCTTAGGAAGTCGTGCCCTCGCGCCTTGCAGGTATCGGCGCCGGCGCCGCTGTCGATGAGGACCGTCCGCCTTTCTCCCACCGCCAGCCAGACGAAGAAGTCCATCGGCATCGGACCGTCGTGAAGATCGGGCGGGGCCGGGTACATGAAATTCTCGTGCGGCTGCCGCCTTCCGTTGGTGGCATAGCGGATGGCGTAGAGCTCGTATGTGTGGATCATTTTCCAACTCCTATGCACGCAACGCTCGGACGAATCCCTCTGCAGCGGAACGGCCCCGGGAGAAGCGGCGTTTCCGGCCGTATTTCCGTGGACAGAGCTCCGCTGCAAGCTGAAAGTTCAGATGGTCTCAGGGACTTGCGATTGCGCTATCCCCTAGCGAGGTAAGCTTCTGCTCGCCCGGTCCGGACTCCCAGCGCGGGAAACAGAAAACTAAAGGTTGGCGAATGATATAAACAGGTGGCCAATGGTGATGTGATGAAGGTCACCATGGCCGGTGATACGCGCACAAAAGCCTCAAAAACAGCTCTCGAAACGCAGTATTCATTGAGAAGAGCTATGCTCAGCATCAAGAAATGAAATGAAAGTACACACGAAAGCAGGATGGCTGTCTTGGCGCGCAGTCCTGGAGAGCCGAACAGTCGCACTTTAGGGCTAAATAAACTTCCACGGCTGCAAAGATCGCTCAGAATCACTTATCGCGCAATGCTCCACCGCCGGAAAAGTCCTTCTCTTCTACGCAGCTCATGCCTGCGAACTTGCGGGCATGCTCGAGCATCGCCGGCGACGGGTGCGCGTAATGCTGGGTTCGACTGACTTCGAGCCCGAGCAGCGCCATGAACGCAGCATAGCGGAAGAGGACTCCCAAGGCGTCCATCACTGGCGCATCCGCAACCCGCCGGATTCCCTGCCGCCAGATGAACTCATTCAGCACGCCATCCCCGGGGATGATCACCTCCGCTCCGGCTTCCAGCGCCCGATGGCAGACACGCTCGAACCCTTCGATCACCGGACGCAACTTATCCTGTTCACCCTCGAGCACGTATTCATCAATGGGCGGATCCATCGGCAGGACTGCAGCCAGGCGATGCTCTAACCCATAGGTGTGGGCAAGCTCAGCATGCTGCGCCTGCTGATCACGGTTCAACGCGATTAACGCGAACTTATAGCCCAGGGAGCAGGCGACCAGCATGCAAGTTTCGGAAAGCCCCACCACCGGAATTCGCACGAGGCTGCGAGCCTGACGAATTGCCGGATCATAGAAGCAGCCGATAGCTACCGCGTCATAGCCTTCCCGCTCGGCTGCCAGAGCCGCCTCGCAGATCTGAATCTCGTTGAGGAATTCGAGATACCTATGCCTGATCGCGTCGATTGGCACAAAGTCGCGGCCATAAGTGCCTGGCCTGAGCCCATGCACGACAACCGTCGTCCCGGGCGCGAGCATCGAAGCATGCTTTTCCAGGCTCTTGCGGTAGATAGGTGTCATGTTGAGATCGAGGATGCTCTGATGCCAAACTCGCATTCTTCCGTCCAGTTCTTTCCGTTTCGAAGCGGGGCCAAGTGTACTACTTTGCCGCAGCGTACCCCACTGAATTGTGCCCGAAGGCGTCAGCCGCGGGTATTCGCAGCAGAGCGATGCTGTCGCGCCGGAGGAACGCGCCTCCTCTCCCTCCAGCTATTTGCCTATGCTCGCCTAGTCTTGATGAGGCTGGAGGTGTTTGCGCCTATGTGGTCTTGACGAGAGTTACTGCCCATGGTAGGTTGCAGTTTCCATCTGCATTCGCGCACACCACGAACGTGGAAACCGCGGTATCTTTGCTGTTTGCCGCACTTGAGATGGCGGGTTTCAATGATTCTGACCGACCCACAGGGGCGACGGATCAATTACCTTCGGCTTTCCGTTACGGATCGTTGCAATCTGCGATGTAGCTATTGCATGCCTCCTGAAGGCATTCCCAGGCTCCTCCACGAAGACATCCTCAGCTACGAAGACCTCCACCGAATTGCCTCCCAGGCCATAGCCCTCGGTTTCGAGAAGATCCGGATTACCGGCGGAGAACCACTGGTCAGGAAGGGCGTCGTCGGCTTTTTGCAGAAGCTGGCGACTATCCCCGGCCTGTCGGAACTGGTGCTGACCACCAACGGTTTGCTGCTGCGTGAGATGGCGGCGGAGCTGCGCCAGGCTGGCGTGCAACGCCTCAATGTGAGCCTTGATTCGTTGAATCCGGAAACCTTTGCGCGCATTACGCGTGGAGGGGACCTGAAGCAGGTGTTAGACGGACTGGAAGCGGCCGAACAGGCCGGCTTCTCCCCGCTGAAGTTAAATGTAGTCGTCCTGCGTGGCATGAACGATGACGAAATCCTGGATTTTGTCGCGTTGGCGCTCAATAAGGCGCTAACCGTGCGCTTTATCGAGTACATGCCCACGATCAACGGGCCTAATTGGACCAAATTATGGGTATCCGGGAAAGAAATCCTGGAGCGAATCGAGCGCCGCTACAAACTCCAACCCCTCGATCTCGCCGACCGTGCCGGGCCTGCCAGGAGTTTCCGCATCGCCGGAACTGACGGGACGGTAGGCGTCATTTCGCCAATGTCAGGTCATTTCTGCACTCAATGTAATCGCATTCGCATTACCTCCACGGGTCTAGCGAAGGGATGTCTGTTTGCCGACAGCGGGGTGGATATGAAGCCCTACCTGCGAGCCAGCGACGACATTCTGCGAGAGGCCCTGCGTGAGATCGTGACCAGCAAGCCGGCGCAGCATCACCTGGAATCTTCCTCCCAGGCGCATGCGTCGTTCTGCATGGCCCAGATCGGAGGCTGACCGCCCAGGCCGTTGCAGCGGTGAGATGTAATTCCACCGCTCGGCGCCTGACCGGTCAGTGCCACGCCGGCGATTACACATTCGGGTGTCGAAGATGTGAAGAGCATCTGGCTAGGAGGCGAAATGGACGAGGCGAGCAAAGTATCTCGCAGAAGCTTTCTCAAAGCCGCGGGAATTGCGGGCGCTGTCCCTGCAATGACCGCATTTCCCTTTCAAAACCTGATGGCTGCGGAACCGTTCGGCAAGCATCCGCAGGAGCAGCCGAAGTTCACGGTCACCAGGAAGGTACCGCAGATCTGTTCGCGGGCCTGCGAAATCAACTGCGCCGTCAACGTGGTGGTCGGCAAAGACGCGAAGACCGGCATGGAGCGCGCCATCACCATCGAGGGCTGGCCGGAAGACCCGGTTTCCAGGGGCAAGTACTGCATCAAGGCGATGGGCTATGTCGACTCGCTGTACGACCCGGACCGCCTGATGGTCGCCCTGAAGCGCACCAACCCCAAGAAGGGAACCGATTCGGATCCCGGCTGGGTTACGGTCAAGTCGGCCGATGCCGTCAACGACATCATCGCCGTCATGAAGAAGCATTCTCCGGACCAGATCCTGATCGCCTCGCCGGGGAACCCGTTCACCAACAAGCTGTGCAAGTCGCTGGGCGTCATCCGCAGCGACCAACGGACCGAGTGCTTCGGAACTCATTACTACATCAACTGCCTTACAATTACTAATCCTCCGAACAGCGTCTACTCCAGCACCTACACGCCATCGCATCACCTGCCGGGCTACGACTACGACATGTCGAAGTATCAGATCTGGTTCGGCTTCGATTCGTTCTCCAAGTCCGCCAAGGCCGGCATGATTCCGCACTGGATCGAGGCCAGGAAGAACGGCGCTAAGGTTGTGATGTTCAACCCGCTGCGCACCCCGATCGCTGACGGTTTTGCCGATCACTACTACTCGATTAAGCCGGGCACCGATCTGGCGGTCGCGCTGGCGATTATCCAGACCATCGTCAGCAACAAGAAGTACAACCTCGACTTCCTGACGAAGTACTCCGACGCCCCGGCGCTGGTCGATCTGAATACCAAGCAGGCACTGAAGACGAAGGAAGGGATTTTCTACACCTGGTGCAAGACGCACAAGCAGGTCGAACTCTCCACCACCTGCCACGATCCCGCGCTGAACGGAACCTTCAAGTTCACGCTGGAGGGCAAGGAGATCACCGCCAAGCCGGTGATGCAGTTGCTGGCCGAGGCTACTGCTTCCTTCACCCCGGAATGGGCGGCCCCGATCGCCGAGGTCAAGGCGAGCGTGATCCGCAAGATCGCGCTTGAATTCGCGGCGGCGGCTCCCTACGCCGTGGTTCCGACGAACAAGCGCGATGCCGCCGGTCCCAACTATGCCAATAGCTGGCGGCTGCGTCACGCGTTGGCCATTGTCAACACGCTGGTGGGCGGCATCGATCATGAAGGCGGTCTGCTGCTGCTGCACGACGTGAAGATCCCGTGGCTGGAGGATCTCGCCAAGCCGGTGCAGCCGTATCCGCCGCTGCCGCCGAAGGGGCCGGACTTCCGTCACGAGTTCCCGGTCACCAACGACATCTACCGGCAGAAGGACTTTTCCGCGCCCGGCCATTACGGCATGGTGGGATACGGTCTCTATACGAACGACAACGTGAAGGTCGTCATCTACGGCAACCCGCACCGTGGCCTGTTCGCGACCATTCAGCCCCAGATGCTGGAAGCCGCCCTGGCCAAGAAAGAACTGGTGGTTGACTGGAACCTCTATCTGGATGACCTGGGCTATTGGTGCGACTATGTTCTGCCCGCGCCGCACCAGTTCGAGGAGCCGAAGCTGGACGTCCGCACCTATTACCCGAAGTGGGCCTGCCTGATAGGCGGCGCTCCGGTGCAGAATCCGCACGGCGATCAGATCGGCTGGGGTACCGTGACCGCGAAGATCGGTATGGCTCTCGCTCCCAAGTACTGGACGACGGACGGCAGCGGCGATCCCAAGAAGCTGATCCCGATGAACACCGGCGACGTCGCCGTGAAAGAAGTCGGCGCGGCCGCCAATGCCCGGGAGTTCATGCAGAAGGGCGCCTTCTGGATCGACAAGAAGCCCTACCAGAACTACAAGCAGATCCGCGAGCAGGGATGGGGCCGGCCCGACGGACGCGTCCGGATGTACATCGACGAGTTCGCCAAGGTTGACCACTCTCCGCTGCCGATCTGGGCACCGCGGTGGCAGGAGCCGGAGGGTGACTACAAGTTCTCCCTGCTGGTGACCCGTGCGCCGTGGTACATGCACGCCGATCCGAACTTCATCAACAATGCCGCCATCAAGCAGATCAACAACCTGAACCACATGGATGCCGTGTGGATCAGCCCCACGGCGGGAGCGAAACTCAGCCTCAAGGATGGTGATGAGGTCATTCTCGAAGCCAACCCGAAGTACATGCCTCAGTTGCGGCGGCCGGTGAAAGCCAAGGTGCCATTTGACCAAGCGCATTACGCGAGACGACTGCGTGCTGGCGTTCCACGGCATCGGGCATCGCGCCAAGAACCTGCGCGTGGCCAAAGACTACGGATACCGTGACGGCGACCTCATCCCGCAGAAGGATCCGCTGATGAGCAAGAAGCACGATCCTCTCGGCATGGGATGGGTTGAAGATGTCTACATCAGCATCAGGAAGGCGTAAGGGAGGCAGGAATGAAAGATCAAGCGCTGTTATATGATTCCAGTTATTGCACAGGCTGTAACTCCTGCGCCTACAAATGCATTCAGGAGTTCAGCGAACACGCCCTGGCGGCCAAGGGCATCTTCCGCACGATTGCGCTGATCAAGGACGATGGCGTCCAGAAGAAACAGTGCATGCAGTGCAAAGAGCCCCAGTGCGTCGAGGCCTCGCAGGGCGCCTTCTCCAAGACGCCGTACGGGTCCGTGGTGGTGGATGGGGAGAAGTTGAAGGACGGCAAGAAGGTCGCCGCCGCCTGTCCGTTCCACGCCGTGCAGCAGGACGTGGCTTCCGGCAAGGTCGTCAACTGCAACCTGTGCGCTCACCGGCAGGTTGCCGGGCAGAAGCCGGCTTGCGTCGATGCCTGCCTGACCGGAGCCCTGCAGGCGGGTCCGTATGAGGAGATGGTCGCGAAGGCCAAGGAACTGGCGGCCAAGCGGAAGCTCCACATCTACGGCCTGCGCGAAAACGGCGGCACGCGAGTGCTCATCCTCACCCAGGCCAGCCCGGCCGCTTTGGGCTATCCCAATGTCGCCAAGAAGGGGCTGCGGGCCGGGTTGACCGAAAGCCTAAGTGCTGCTCCCTTAGTTGCCGGAGCAGTGTATGCAGGCCTGAAGAAATACAACGACAGACGCACGGCCGTTGCCGCTGCCCAGACCGAGAGCGGAGCCGCCAAGAAGTAGTCCTTCTTTTCACTGATTCGGCGGGCCGGAAGCCCCGGCCCGTCGAAATTCTTACATTTTCCAGATACCCACCACCAATGAGGATGTACAAATGAAAACCTCAGTCGAGGAAATGACAGCACTGAGGGCGGAAGCGGCCCTGAATTCCCTGCTGGCGCAGGCCATGAATTACCCCACTGCGACGCTCGTCGAGTCCCTGCAAGACGGCACGTTTATGACTGCCTTGCGTGAGAGCTTTGCGGCACTGGGCGATGCATCCTTGACGAGCACGATCGATAGCTGCGCCGAAGGATATCGAAAGAATGCGCCGGCGGATGGAGCGGCGATCCTTCTAGACCTCGAGCGGGACTACACCCGGATGTTCTTCGCCTCGAAGCCTCGTCTTGCCTACCTGTTCGAATCTGTTTATCGCGAAGGCAAACTGCTGCAGGAATCGACCTTCGAAATCGCAGGTCTTTACCGCGACGCCGGGTTGGTGCTGAGCGAAGATTTCCGGCTGCCGCCGGATCACATTGCGGTGGAGCTGGAATTCTTTTCTTTCCTGCTGTTCAAGGAGATAGAAGGATTGGAGAGTAGGAAGAATGAAGTCGTCGATTATGCGAGGGAGTTACAGGATGCGGCCCTCAATAAGCATCTGAAGCCGTTCGCGCTTAACATCGCGGAGAAGCTCGCGAAGCATGCACGGACCAGCTTCTACCAGACGGTCGCTCAAATTCTCCAGCAGTACTATTCCCAGGTAGTTTCCAGCTAAAAAGTTGAAAGGCTCGCGTCACCGGAATAACCGGTTGCGCGAGCCTTCCTGAGCCACCTCTTAGCGGTACATCCCAGAACGAATGTAACGATAGGGCTAACCGCCGCCGCCGCCGTAATCCCCGTCACCGCCTCCTTGTCCGCCGCCACCACCGCCCTTGCTGCTGTCATCACCGCCCTTGCTCCCGCTATCACCATCCTTGCTGCCTTTATCGTCGCCGCTCTTGCTGCCCTTGTCATCGCCACCCTTGGTGTCGCCTCCCTGATCGGTAGCGCGCAGTTCCAAGGAATCAGCCACGGACGCGGAAACATTGGCATCAGACTTTTGCCCTTCCTGGGCAGAAGGCAAGGCGTTTCCTACTGCCGGCCGGCTGCCGGTCAAAAGGAAGACCACGAACAAGAAAACACTGCTGTGCAACTTCTTCAATATGCTCATATGTCAGTCCCGTTTAAATCATGCCGATCAAACCAAAATCTACTTCATCATGAATAGGAGAGAATAAATGTTCTACACACCTATTCTAAATCGATTCCTTGTGCTTTCAAGCAAAACCTGACAATGTTCACCGAGTGTACGCCCCACCTTCGTAACAGGAGCTGGATATATAATCCGCACATGGCGACCATAGATAACATGCGGTATCCGTGGAATGACCCGGATTATCCCGCAGGGTCTCCAGCCACTTCGCGTTTCAGTTTTTCGCATTGCACGCGGACACCGCTCTCCTGGATGGAAGAGCTTGAAAAGGCTGCCGTCTCCATAGTCGAGTCCACCACCAAGCCCATCTGGATTTGCTCCAGCGGCGGCGTCGACAGCGAAACGGTATGCGAAATCTTCTTGAAGCTTAAGCTGCCCTTCAAGGTCCTGACTGTTGAATTGGTCGGCGGCAAGAATGCTCATGACGCCGTTTATGCCAAAAGATGGTGCCAGCAGAACAAGGTTGAGCAGAAGATACAGGTGCTCGACCTTCAGGACTTTGTGAACAATGAATTGGACGAGTACATCCGAGATGGTTATATCGCAGGCGAACTCTTCCGCTACATGATGGTCAAGCACATGTCGATCGTAGAGGAGATGGGCGGATTTGCGATTCTAGCGGGCGGGGAGCAACTCTACAACGTCGACGCGTCCAACAAGATCTTAACGGCGGCTGATCCATATTTGACGGAGGATATAACGTATACGACTCCCGTCGAATGGTGCCGGAGAAAGGGCTTGCAGCATGAGCCTTTCTTCTTCTTCAGCACCCCTGAGATCATGCTGGCCTGGCTGCGGATTCCGCTGGTCGATTTCGTGCTCAAGAATCCGGATTTCTTCCGTCACCCGACCAACAGGCATGCCCTTAAGAACTGTGTCATACGCTATCACTTCCCTCAGCAGCAGTGGCGCAACAAATATACGGGATATGAGAACGTGCCTGAGCTGAGAGACATGGTGCAGAAAAAGCTGGAAAATCATTTTGGCCAACGGCTGCAGAAGTCGCGCCTGTATGTCTCAGAACTGATTCGGCAGTTGGAGTCCGCGAACGAGCCCGCCGGCTTCGGCAAGAAATCGCTTTTGAAGCGGCTTGGATTCTCTTGAGCTCGTGAAACGAAGATGATCCGCAAGTACCCTCTTCTTATTCGAATGAATAGCCTTAAGACAAAAGGCGCCAATGTGAGCACCTTCCAGCCGGCAAACGCATGAGCAGTTGCCGGCGACCGGTGCGCGCATGGCGCCCTACGGTTGTGGTCAGCACTATCTCGACATCATCCGCGGGTCATGGTTCCGTCCCAGGTGCTGACCTTGGCAGGGATTTCCTTGCCGGTGAACCAGGTGGAGGTTACGTTCTTGGTTTCGGTGTAGAAGATGAAAGCCATCGCGTCCCATGCAATGCAGGTCGCCGAAGAACGACTGCTTGTGCCCGGTGAAGCCGAAGATGCCGAGCGGAACCGGGATGCCGACGTTGATGCCTACCATGCCGCCATCGGTGCGCTTCGCGAACTCGCGTGCGAAGTGGCCGCTTTCGGTGTAGATCACGGAGCCATTGGCGAAGCGGCTGTTGTTCATGATCTGCAGCCCTTCTTCGAAGGTGTCCACGCGCTTGACGCAGAGCACGGGACCGAAGATCTCTTCACGGCCACATGACATGTCTTCGGTGACATGGTCGAAGATGGTGGGGCCGATGAAGAAGCCCTTCTCGCACCCCTGCGGCACTTTCGGATTGCGTCCGTCGAGAAGGAGCTTGGCGCCCTCTTTGATTGCGGTCTCAATCCAGTTGAGGACGAACTCCTTGTGGCCCTGGTTAACTACCGGGCCCATGCCGGTGTTCTTGTCGTAAGCCGGACCGAGGTTGACCTGTTTCGCCGAGACGCACGACGGCTTCGACCAACTTGTCGGCGATGGAGTTCTCGACCACCACGACCGGCAGCGCCATGCAGCGTTCGCCGGCGCATCCGCAGAAGGAGTTGATGATTCCTTGTGCGGCGCGCTCGATGACCGCGTCGCTCATCACCAGCGCGTGGTTCTTGGCTTCGGTGAGCGCCTGTACACGCTTGCCGTTGGCGGCGGCGGTGGAGTAGACGTGCAGACCGACGCTGGTGGAGCCGACGAAGGTTACGCCCTTGATGGCGGGATGCTTGAGGAGGATTTCGGCCTCGTTCCGGCTCGTGGTGACGATGTTGAGAACGCCGTCGGGCAGGCCCGCTTCCTTCCAGAGTTCCGTGATGCGCATGGCGGACTGCGGAGCGAAGCTGGCCGCTTTCAGCACCATGCAGTTTCCGGTGGCGACACAGATGGGAACCATCCAGCCCTGCGGGATCATGGCCGGGAAGTTCCAGGGCGCGATGCCGGCGAAGACGCCCAGCGGTTCGCGGAACTGGACGGTGTCGTAGCCGGCGGAGACGTTCATCAGCGACTCGCCCTTCATCATCTGGGGCGCGCCGCAGGCGAACTCGACGACCTCGATGACCTTGAGCATGTCGCCCATGGCCTCATCCCACTTCTTGCCGTTCTCCTGGGCGCAGAGGTACGTGAGTTCTTCGAGATGCTCGTCGAGCAACTGCTTCATCTTGAAGAGCACCTGGGTACGCTTGGTCACCGGAGTGTCGCGCCATGCGGGAAAGGCCTTCACGGCGGCCTGAATGGCCTCTTCGACCTCCGCTGCCGTGCACTGCGGCGCATAGGCGATCACGGCGCCTGTGGAGGGGTCGTAACAAGGCATGTACTTGCTGGTCTTGGATTCTTTCCAGACGCCTCCGACTCCGTACTTGAGCTTTTTCGGACGCGCGCCGCTGATGGGATCGGGAGCCACGTCGTTCGAGAGAAAATAATACCGGTCACTGCCTGCAGTGACGGATGCTGCGCTCGAAGTAGTCATAAGGGTCCTTTCATCGTTCTATGGATCATAGCTGTTACCGCTTGCCGGCCGCACTGCGTCCGGCGCTGTAAGAAATCCGCGAATCTAGCCTTCGGAAACAAGATTCTCCACGCTTCCTGCTCCAGAGCCTCTGTTTCGTTGTCAGCTTGAATTAAGCTTCATACTCTATCGCATCGGCTCGCCGGTCGGAAGACAAATCCAGCGACGGATGCGCTGGCGATTCGCTGCGCGCCGAATGCCAACACCGGCTTCCTGATCTGCCCTAATCAACTTGCTTCTTGTACGTCTCCTCGGCAAGCAGGGTCGCAACAATGGTGACCAGGCAGAAGGAAATAATGTACAGCGAAACGGGCCAGGCTTTGTTGTGCGCCCATGCCAGCAAGGCGGTCGAAACCGGAAGCGACATGCCGCCGGCAAAGACCGAAGCGAGCTGGTATCCGAGCGATGCGCCGCTGTAGCGGATCTTCGCCGGGAACATCTCAGCCAAAAAGGTTGCCTGCGGTCCGTACATCGCCGAGTGCCCAACTTGCATGAAAATGATGATGGCGGCCCAGCCCCACACGATGTTCCCCGGCGCCTTGTCCAGCATCCAGAAGAGCGGGAAACCCATGACGCCGCAGAAAAATGCGCCCCACAGGTAGACCTTCCGCCTTCCGATCTTGTCGGAAAGCCAGCCGTAGAACGGCAGGGCGGCCAATCCGACGACGGAACTCAAGATCATGCCCGGGAGCAGGTCTCCCCTTGCATTTTCAGCGCGGTGACGGTGTAGGTCAGTGTGAACACGGTAATGACGTAGTACAGGCCATTTTCCGCATAGCGCATGCCCATCGCGAGCAGGATATTCTTGGGGTGATTCTTGACGGCCACCAGGAGGGGCATCTTCTCCTCTTGCTTCATTTCCTTGATCTTCTGGAAGGCGGGAGATTCGGCGATGGTCATCCGAATCCATATTCCGATTGCCACCAGGACAATGCTGAAGAGAAACGGCAGACGCCAGCCCCAGGAAAGCAACTGCTCTTGGGGCAATCTGGCGACCATCCAAAAGGCGAAGAACGACAGCACGCCGCCCACCGCAAGGCCGGTCTGGGGAAAGGAACCATACAAGCCGCGGCGGTTTGCGGGAGCATGTTCGACGGCCATCAGCACGGCCCCGCCCCATTCGCCGCCGAGGCCGATGCCCTGGCAGATGCGCATCAAGGTCAGCAGGACGGCGGCCCAGACCCCGATCTGCTCGTAGGTGGGCAACATGCCGATGATGGTGGATGACAGGCCCATGAAAAGCAGGGTGATATACAGCATCTTTTTGCGGCCGATGCGGTCGCCGAAGTGTCCGAAGATTATTCCCCCGACCGGGCGGGCGACGAACCCCATCGAGTAGGTCATAAAGGCCAGCAACGTGCCTACCAGGGGATCGAACTGCGGAAAGTACAGCTTGTTGAAAACCAGCGCTGCCGCAGTGTTGTACATGAAGAAGTCGTACCACTCGATAGCGGTTCCGATGAGACTCGCAAACGCCACCTTCACATGCTGGGGAGAGCCGAATTCCATGGAATAGGCCGTTGCCGCTGCTTGCGCCATATTCAAGTCTCCGTTGAAGTTTTTTTGTGATACGGAGCGGCGGCGCCCGTGCAGGCGCCGCCGCTTGCTTCCATTGGCCCGAATTCCGGAACCGGAGGGCAGTTGTGGCTGCCCGATACTACCCAGGGCCGGATCAGGCCCCGGCCTGCTTGTACAGCTTCCGGGTTTCTTCCCCAGCCCAAGCCGCCTTGTAAAGCTGCACCATTTCCTCCTTACTGGCGGGACGCGGGTTGTTGGCCGGCGAACCCGACGCGATCGACTGTTCCGCCATGGTCGGCAACAGTTGCGTCCAGCGCTCAGGATTAATGCCATGAGACTTTGGCGTCGGGACCTGGAGGTCCTGGTTAAATGCAATGAACTCACTGATGAGCTTGCTGACCGCGGATTCGCAGCTCTCATTGTCATCGGCGAGTCCCATGGCACGCGAGGCGTGGGCAAACAGCACGAGATCGGCCGGAGCGGTGAACTCGATTACCGCCGGCATGAGCATCGCGATGGAGAGCCCGTGCGGCACATGGAAGAAAGCGCCGATGGGACGGGCCATTCCATGGATGAGGGCAACCGAGCTGTTGGAAAACGCGATGCCGGCCAGGCTCGCGCCCAGCATCACGGCTTCGCGGGCAAAACGGTCGTTGGGATCGGCATAGGCGCGCCGCAGATTGGGCGCAATGGCGCGCATCGACTGGAATGCTATGTTCTGCGAGAAAGGATGACTCTTCTTGGAAACGTAGCCTTCCAGCGCGTGGCACAGCGCATCCAGGCCCGTGGCTGCCGTGAGGTCCTTGGGCATGGTGAAGCTCTGTTCGTAGTCGACCAGCGAGGCCGTTGGCAGGAAGCCCAAGCCGATGCACAGCATCTTCTCGTTGGTCTTCTCGTCGCTGATGATGGTGAAGCGAGTCGCCTCCGAACCCGTACCGGCGGTCGTCGGAATGGCAATGATCGGCAGGCCCGGCGCGTCCTGCATATGCGGCGCCTTGTACTTGCTCATGGGGCCGCCATGGACGGAGAGCACGGCCACCGCCTTGGCAGTATCCATCGAGCTTCCGCCACCAAAGCCAACCACGCAATCGTGATTACCCGCCTTGAGATATTCCACGCCGACGTCGATGGAAGCGACCGTGGGATCGAGAACGACGTCGCTGAATACCCGGGCGGAGATTTTGGACCTGTCAAGGGTGCTCAATAACTTATCGAGCTTGCCTATTTCCACCAGGTGACGATCCGTCATGATCAGAGGCCGTGAAAGGCCCAGTTGCGAAAGAATGTTTCCCAGCTCAGCGGATGCACCCGCCCCGATTCGCATCAGGCGCGGCATAGCGATAGAGGCAATCATGTCTGCTCCCATAAAGCCGCCGATCGGCGCGAGGTCGCGTTTCCCCGTTAGGCTGCCGGCCCATCGGCTGCTCGAATTGAAGTCGCGCCACTCTAGCCTTGCAAGTTCCGAAAAGGAAGGGGTATTATCGCAGCCATTCCGTGCGTAAATAGGCAGGTGTTCCCGCAGTCATTCCATGCGCAAATAGGCCGGTATTTTCGCGGATATTTTGTGCATGAATCAAGGAGGGGACCATGTCGAAGGGCTTCGATTGGGATGACCTCCAGTTTTTTCTGGCCGTGGCGCACGCCGGGACCGTATCAAAGGCAAGCCACAGGATGGGCGTAGACCATGCAACCGTGATGCGCCGGCTCGACAACCTGGAGAAGACGCTGGGCGCCAAGTTGTTCGAGCGGAATCTGCGCGGCTACAACCTCACCAAGAGGGGGGAGCGGCTGCTGACATCGGCGCAGGTTGTCGAAGCCGAAATGCAGAAGGCGGAGCGCGACGTCGCCGCCACGGACCTTGCCATTTCAGGTGTGGTGCGCATCAGCTCGCTGGAAGGCTTCGCCAACTTCTTCCTTGCGGCCAAGCTGCCGCGCTTTGCCGCGGCGAACCCGAACGTTTCGCTGGAAATGATTGCCATCCAGCAGATTGTGGCGCTCTCCCGGCGCGAGGCCGACATCGCCATCACCCTGCAGGCGCCGGAAACGGGCCGCTTCATCGTCGAACGGCTGACCGATTACGTCTTGTTCGTCTACGGTCCCAAGTCGTATCTGGCGGAGGCTCCGCCGATCCGCTCGCGCGATGACCTTCAGAACCATCCGTTCACGGGATATATCGATGACCTTATTTTCGTGCGCGGCCTGGACTATCTGGATGAGATCGGCGCTCGCCGGCCGCAGCTTCAGAGTTCCAGCCTGCACGCCCAGATGGAGGCCTCAGCCGCCGGATATGGTCTTTGCGTGCTGCCAACATTTATCGCCAGAAAGAACCACGCACTCGTACCGGTACTGCCTCGGGAAATATCTCTTCGCCGCACTTACCACCTGGTGATGCCCGCCGACAGGGCCGACATAGCGCGGGTACGAGCTGTGCGGCGGTTTATCCATGAAGAAGTTGCCGCTGCGCAGCAGCTTTTCCTGGGAGTTGCTTGACTGCGCAGATGCAAACGCCGGCGCGCTATCTTCCCGTTCTTGAAGTTCAGCCCAATAGCATCCGTCCAGCCACAGAAAATGTGCCGGCAATCTTATCTCCATCCTCTTGGCTTCAGCGCTTGCTCAGCGTAGATACCAGCAACACCACCCCTGAGAGCAGCAGCAGCGCCAGCACGATGCGGCGGAAGACTCTTTCATTGATACGCCGGTAAAGATGAGCACCAATGAGGGCAGGAATAACAATGGTGGGAAGCATCAGCCCGAAGATCCTGCCGAGGGCAGGGTTAAGAACTCCGTTGGCCCAGTACATCACCATGGCAATGACCTGCATGGCGATATTGAAAATCTGAAAGACGCAGCGCTGCGTATCCTTATCCCAGCCGCGAATCGTACACCACAGCGTGGGCGCCGGTCCGGTCAGCCCGGCCAGTCCGCCCATGGCCCCTCCGATCGCGCCCGCCACGCCATCCGCCAGCCGCCCCCCGGCAGCCACCGGTTTGGCATTGGCGATCAGCAGCATGGAAGAACAATAGACAATAAGAATGATGCCCACTGCCAGGCGGAACATGTGGACGTTGACGACACCCAGCAAAGACACGCCAACGGGAACCCCCAGGGCGCCGCCGATCACGAAGGGCATCACCCGCTTCAAATCGAACTTGTGGAGCACGGTGTTGATGGAGAGCATCTGGGCCACAAGCGACCCGAAAACCACCATCGGGGCAAGAAACTGCGGCTCAATCCACCACACCCAGAACGCCAGCGACACCAGGCCGAAGGCAAAACCCGCTATCCCGGAGACAAATCCACCGAGGCAGGCGCCGATAATAATTGACACGATGACAACTGTTGGCATGCATCCCTGAAAGTAACAAATAGACGATCACCGTGTCCGGGCAGGCAAGCCGACGCCCTTCTCCGCACCTCGGCGTATCTTTTATGTATAAACTTCAATGCGGACTAGATCAATCAGCAACATCGGGCAGGCAGAATATAACTGAAAAGACTGGCTGCTTAATAACCTTCGTGAACGGCGGCGACGAGCGCTTTCAGGTTTTCGATCGGTGTAGCCAGCGGAATTGCGCATTCCGGAGCGATCATGTTCACTCCGGCTTCTATGGCATAGCGAACCTGTTTGCGGACGTCTTCCGGTTTGCCTTGAAAAAGCGTCTGGGGATTGTTTACGTTGCCAACCAGGCAGATCCGATGCCCTACCTTCTTGACGGCCACTTTGGAGTCCACCTGCCATTCGAAGTGGTAACCGTCGAATCCGGCATCGGCGAAAAGTTCCAGCCGGTCCATGCAGTTCCCGCAAACGTGCAGGATTAGGGGTCCCTCAATTTCCGCGGTAATTTCCCGATGTATCGGCAGCAGGTACTCCCGGTAATGATGCGCTCCGATGAGGCTCCCCGTAGCATGGTCCGCCAGGACAACGATGTCAGCTCCCGCCTGGAATTGCGCCCGGGCAAAGACGATCGGTATGGACATCAACTGCCGGAGCATCCTGGTGATTTTGTCTTTTTCCTCCAGGCCGACCTGAAGCAGCAGATTCTGCGTGCCGGCCATATGGTAGGCGAGCGTCCATGGTCCCATGACTTTGCCTACGATTGCCACCTTCCCGCCGGCATGGCGGCGGAGGATAGAGATGGCGTCCAGCACCACGCGCAGGGAAGGTTTTTCCAGAATATTTTCCGGGACAACGACATCGGAGAAGTCCGCGTAAGGAAAGTTGCGGCTGTCAGGCATCTGGTCCCGGGAGCCCCAGTCAACTTCGCATCCCAGAGCAGCCGCCTCCTGGTGGACGCTGTATTCCGGCATCACGGTGTCAAACCCAATGACGGAATGCCCCGCGAGGGCAAGCTCGGCCATGGCGCCGGCATTGACGTGAGCCTGCGGGAAAGATACTCCGGCGGCATCCATGAGATCGTGACAGGCAACGGAAGTTACGCTGACAGCGGGCGGGCGGATTCCTTTCTTTCCCTGGTACAGAGCCGACATCACCAAGTTGTATGGGGTTGTCTTCACGGTGTCCTTATCTCCATCGCAGCCCTCGCCTCCCCGCGATGAGCTCAATCGCCGGCGACAAGTCTTCTCGCCAGTTGAACCGCTTCGCCGGCATCCTTGCCGTAGCCATCGGCGCCGATCTTTTCGGCAAATTTCGCATCCAGCGGTGCGCCTCCCACCATGACCTTCACCTTGCTCCTCAGGCCTCTTTCCTGCATGGCGGAGATGACCTTCTGCATCTCGGGCATGGTGGTCGTCAGCAGAGCGGAAAGGCCGACGATATCAGGCTTGATCTCCACCACCTTCTCGACCAGTTTTTCCGCGTTCAAATCGACGCCAAGATCTACGACTTCAAAGCCAGCGCCTTCCAGCATGATGCATACAAGATTCTTTCCGATATCGTGGAGATCGCCCTTAACCGTACCCATGAGCACTGTTGCCTTTGCTTTGGAGTCCTCCGCCTTGAGCAACGGCTTGATGATGGCCAATGCCTTCTTCATGGTGAGCGCGGAAACGAGCATCTCCGGAACGAACACTTCTCCGCACCCGAATTTCTTGCCGATGTCATCCATGGCCTCGATGAGGGCATTGTTGATGATCTGGTTGAGATCGATCTTTCCATCGACGGCGCTTTGGACCAGACCTTCGATCTCTTTGTGCTTGCCGCTGATGACCGCTTGCTTTATCTGCTCCAATGTCGCACTCACTACAACCTCCCTCAGACTCTCTGTATGGCGGCTTCTGAACGGACCCCGGCTGCCGGCTGTACTCAAGCTCGTATTGTATGCTGCGTCCACTCTGATTTATCCATCAACAGAACAACAGTGGTCGCGCACCAACTGAGTTCAAGGGCATTAAGGTGATTGCCCTACGGCATGCAAGACCTTTTATCTCGTTGAATTCGAGCATTGGTTCAGGTATATTCCGCGCTACGTTTTCGTGTGCTGCCAGGCCCTGCGGGCCGTCTTTGATGGTTCTACGGTTCTGGCAAGCTCTGGAAACACCGGGCGGAAATATAGAGCTGCCGCGATGCCTGCCCTGAAGACGGTGGCGGAGCGAGTACCCAAGGAAACGCTAAACGCGCGGGAAGATCGCGAAGAGGAGGCAATCGTATGAGTGCAGCTGTCAGACGGATACCGTACCGCTGGGTGGTGGCTTTCATCCTCTTCTTTGCTTACAGCATTCAGTATCTGGACCGGGTCAAGTCCACGGTCTTGAATCCGGCGTTGATGAAGGATATCGGGTTGACGACCTCCGACATCGGCACAGGCGCCTTCCTGATGATGATCTTCTACGGGCCGTCGCAGCTCATTTCGGGCGTTCTGACCGACAAATTCGGCGCCAAGAAGATCCTGGTGTTCTCGATTGTTGCCTGGTCCATCATGACCGTATGGATGGGGCTGATCCGCACGCCGATGGAGTACTTCGTCCGGATGGCCCTGTTCGGCCTCCTGATCGGCACCGAATACGTGCCCTCCGCGCGCGTGTTGATGCGGTGGTTCCCCAAGGAGGGCCGGGCGAAAGCGCAAGCACTGCTGTCCTGGGCCTGGATTCTGACACCGGCCTGGGCCAGCATTGTGGCCACCCAGTTGGCCGTCTATTTCGGCGGATGGCGCCCCGTGTTCTTCCTGACCGCGGCCATGGGAATCGTTCCGTTCTTCACCGTGCTGGTCTACGTCTTTGACCGCCCCGAACAATACAAAGGAATCACGCAGGAGGAACTGGAGTACTCCTACCACGATGAACTGCAGGAAGGCACGCTGCAAAAAGGTGACTTTCAGAACTCGCAGGCAAAGATTCTGGCGCAGAAATCCTTCAGCTTCTTTGACCTGTTCAAGCATCGCAGCTACGTGGCCGTGATCGTCGTCGACGTGGTCATGCAGATCGCCTTCTGGGGAACCCTGGTCTGGATACCTCTTTATCTTTCGGATACTTTCAAGTTCAGCCTGGCCAGAATGGGGATGTGGAGCGCGCTGTATTTTGCCGCCGGAGCGATTGGCAGCTTCACCTCTTCGTATCTCTCTGACCGGCTCTTCCGCAATAACCGCAAGATCATGATCCTTGTCTGCTTCATCGGGCTGATTCCTCTGATCCTGATGCTCGCCTCGTTGAAGACCGCCGATCCCGTGCTGCTCGCGGTTGCGCTATGCGGGATGGGTTTTTTCGCCAACATGGCCTGGGGCCCCTTCCTGGCCGTTCCGGCCGAGATCTTTACACCGGAGGTCTACGGCAAAGCCATGGGGTTCGTCAACGGTGTTGGCTATTTCGTCGCGGCGTTCGCCGCCAAGATTTTCGGCATGCTGGTCGTCGTGCAGGCGAGCGGGGCGAAAGACTACAAGCTCGGATGGGTTTTCATCGCTGCCTGTGCCGTTGCTGGAATCGTGGCGGCCTTCTTTATTAAGACAACCGCGCCCACCAGCGCTCCACAGACGCGGCGCACCGAAAAGGCCGGCGCTTCAGCCTGAGCCGTCTGCCGCGTACTCTGGAGTGATTAGGCGCCGCGAAAGCGGCGCTTCTTCACAGGCCGGAACGCGCTTGGCTCGGGCTCCCGGTAGACGTGTGGAGCGTGGTTGAGCAAGGTCCCGCTTCCAAGTAAACTTCTCAGCGGAGCTGCACTCATGATCGATTACTCACAACTTTCCCAAGCCGTAACCAATGGCGAGTGGAAGAGAACCCCGGAACTTACGCAAGCGCTTCTCTCGGCCGGAGCCAAGCCGGTCGACATTATCTTCAACGCACTGCAGCCCGGCATGGAAGTGGTTGGCGAGAAGTATTCCTCCGGGGAATACTATCTTCCCGACATGCTGAAGGCTTCACGCGCGATTAACATGGCCATGGAAACACTCAAGCCCTTCATCGCCGACACCGCGGTGACCAAGCTGGGCAAGGTCGCGCTGGCCACGGTCAAAAACGATATGCACGACATTGGCAAGAACATCGTCTGTTCCTTCCTGCGGGGGGTCGGGTTCGACGTAATCGATCTGGGCTGTAATGTCTCCGAAGACAAGTTTGCGGAAACCGTGAGGAGCCAGAAGCCGGATATCGTCGGGCTATCCGCTCTGCTCACCACCACGATGTATGAAATCGGAACAGTGGTAAAGAAGCTGGAGTCCGAGGGGTTGCGCGGCCAGGTGAAGGTCATGGCGGGCGGAGCACCCGTCACCGAACGCTTTGCGCTGCAGATGGGCGCCGATGCCTACGCCCGGGATGGCGGAGAAGCGGTGCGCGTGGCCAAGAGGCTTGTCGGCAGATAATCACCCCGCCCAGGAGAATCGATGATGGAAATGACCCATAAGCAGCGGATTTTGGCGGTTGCTCGCGGAGAAATGGTAGACAAGCTCCCCTTTGGAGCGCGCATCGATACCTGGTACAACTTCCACAGCGCCCATGGCACTTTGCCGGACAAGTACAAAGGCTGGTCTCAGACCGACATCATGGCTGACCAGGGCGCCGGCGCGCAGAAAAGGTTTTTCAGCATCTGCAAAGAACGCTTCCGTGACATGGAAGTGGTCATCCAGAAAGATGGCGATTGGGAGACCAGGGAATACATCACCCCTGCCGGTACCGCATCCATCAAGCTGCTATGGTCGACCAATGAAGGTCCCTGGCTCGCCTATGAGCACGAGAAGCTGTTCAAGAGCGCCAAAGACTATCCCGTCGTCAAATACATCCTCGAGCATACCGAGCCCTACTTCAATGATGACTACACCCAGGAACGCGCCGACATGGGAGAGCGGGGCATCGTGATGACCGGCACCGGACTGTGGTGCCCGCCCCAGCGCATCATGCGTGAAATCATGGGCTATGAGCTCTTTTATCAGGAGATGATGGACAACGAGGACCGGGTAGCCGAGCTCATTGACGTTATGGCCGAGCTCGAATTGAAGAAGCTGAAAATTGCCATTGACTCTCCACTGGAGTTGATCAACCTCTGCGCCAACTGGAGCGACGATATACACACGCCGGTGTTCCAGCGTTTCTTTACGCCCTATTTCAAAAAGGCCAACGAGATGATCCACGCCGCCGGCAAGCTGTCCATGGTTCACACGGACGGCGAGATGCGCCGGCTGTTGCGGTTCTTCCCCGAGACCGAGAACGACGTGGGCGAGGCGGTGACGCCGAAACCGCAGACCAGCCTCAGCATGACGGAATTCAAGAAAGGCTATGGCGAAAAAGTCGCCATCTGGGGCGGAATTTCCTCCATCATGTTCGAGCCCAACTACAGCAACCAGGAGTTTGACGAGCACGTAATCTCGCTCATCAAGGAAATGGCTCCCGGAAAAGGATTCATCGTCGGCATGGCCGATAACCTGCCCTTCGATGGCGATATTAACCGGGTCGGGCGCGTCGTCGATTTGATCGAGAAATACGGCAAGTTGCCCGTTTGGGTATAGGCGTAAGTTTGAGGTTAGGGGCCGGATGGCAATCAGAGCAATAGCCTGCGAGGTCATGCGCGACGAGTGGTCAGCGGTGAACGCGGCCGGGATAGAAACGACGTTCCTCGAGCAAGGTCTGCATCGCCGTCCGGAAAAACTCCACCAGGAACTGCAATCAGCCCTCGACAAGATGGACGATGGCGATGTCGTGCTGCTTGGTTACGGCATCTGTTCCAATGCGCTGAAAGGAATTCAGGCCGGGAACAAGACACTGGTTCTGCCTCTGGTCGAGGATTGCATCGGTCTTTTCCTGGGTTCGGCCGCTGCCTATCTCGACCAGTTCAACCATGAGCCCGCCACCTATTACTTCACCAAGGGCTGGGTCGTTGCTTGCAAGGATCCGTATCAGGAGTATCTGAGAAGCTGCGAACGCTGGGGCCCGGAAGAGGCTGACTGGATCGCGCGGGAGATGATGAAGAACTATCGTCGCGCCGCTTATGTGGATACCCACTGCTACGAGATCAGCGAGTATTACGAGTACGCCCAGACATTTGCGTCTTTCTTCGGCCTGAAACTGGAAAAGCTAGCGGGTTCACTCGACTTCTTCCGCGAGATATTAGCGGGCAAATGGGACCGTTGCCTGGTCATCAATTCTGGCGAGGAGATCTCGGAGGAGCGGTTCCGCGAGGCAATGGCGCGGCTCACGAAGTAACATGGCAAGAGCTCCCGCTCGTGAGCTAGCGGAAGCCTGTCGGCCAGAGGATCTCTTAACATTGTTCATCGTCAAGAACGCTTCCGGCAGCCAACTGATTCAGGTCACCCCCGGCGTGCTTCTGATAGAGGCACTGGCCGAGGCCGGACTGGCTGTCGAAGACGCTTCCTGTGGCCGTCAGGGCGTCTGCGCAAAATGTCTCGTCCGAACCAGATCGGCGCCGAATGGAAGTCTGGACGGAAGTTCTGGCCTGCCAGACTCCCGTGGTCTCGGACCTAGAAATCGACATGCCCGATCCGGAGCGGCTGAGAAATTTTGTGGCCGTATGTAAAGGATCGGGAATACAGGTGGCGCCGGAACCGGCAGTGCGTAAGCTCTTCGTCAAGTCTTTGCCCGGAGAGATGGCGCTGGCCTGGGAAGAACTCTGCGCTGCCGCGGGGTTTCCGCCTGAATCGGCATCTCCCGAAAGCGTGCGGCTGGTGCAGGAACTGGCTCGCCTCGTAGCCGCGAAAAAATCTTTTACCGCGATTCTCGTCGGCGGCAAGGTCATCGGGCTCGAAGAAGGCGACACCTGCGCCGCTCTTTACGGCATGGCGTTCGACGTGGGCACAACTACCGTCGTTGGCTACTTGTCAGACCTGATCAACGGAAAATGTCTTGCCATCGTCTCCGCCTTGAACCCTCAGGTCCGCTACGGCGCGGATGTAATCACCCGGATCACCATGGCGGAACGCGAACCGCATGGATTGCAGCAACTTCAGGACTGTATCCTGGCATGCGCCAATGAGCTGATCGGAGAAGCGACCGCACAAGCCGGCATACGGCGCGAAGATATCTACGACTTCGTTTTCGTCGGCAACCCGTGCATGCAACACCTCTTTCTGGGCATTCAGCCCGCGGGGTTGGGGAAGGCGCCGTACCAGCCGGTCTTGCGAGAACAGGTAACCTTCGCTGCAACCGATGTCGGTGTGCGGGCAAACGAGTTCGCGCGGCTCGGCTGGCTGCCCGCGGTCGCGGGCTTCGTCGGAGCCGACACGGTCGGAATGCTGCTGGCTCATCCTCTGGCGGAATCCGCCGATACCACACTGGCTCTGGACATCGGCACCAATGGAGAAATCGTGCTGGCAAGCAGGGGAGAACTCTGGGCCTGTTCCACCGCCGCGGGACCTGCTTTCGAAGGCACGGCCATGACGAGCGGCCTGCGTGCGCAATCGGGAGCAATCGACCGGGTGTGGATTGGGAAACAAGGCTGGCAATACCACGTTATTGACGGGGTCCGCCCGCACGGAATTTGCGGCTCCGGGGTGGTGGATGCAGTCGCCGCGCTGCTCAACCAAGGGCTGATTACCGAATCGGGCAGATTGAT
The DNA here is from genome assembly GCA_963791145.1 of uncultured Acidobacteriota bacterium. Lineage (GTDB taxonomy): Bacteria > Acidobacteriota > Terriglobia > Terriglobales > Acidobacteriaceae > CAWBRT01. The sequence goes on from CAWBRT010000011.1 coordinate 832,666, forward strand.
GCACCCTGATGACGGCCATCCGCTCGCTGGCAGCTTTGTCACGCATGCAGGTGCGGCAGCGTTGGTGCTCGTTCCCGGCGGTACAGCCGAGAGCGGAAGAGACATCATGATTACGCAAAACGATGTCCGCCAGTTGCAATTGGCAAAGGCGGCTATCGCTACCGGTCTCTTCATGCTGCTGCAGGAGGCGCAAGTATCGTTACAGGATGTCGCGCGCGTGATTCTGGCCGGAGCCTTCGGCGTGTATCTCACCCTCGAGAGCATACGCACCATCGGCTTGATACCGGAGGAGCTGTGCGGCAAAGTTGTAGCGGTGGGCAATGCCGCAGGGGCGGGAGCGCAGAATGCGCTGATATCCGCTGGAAGCCGCCGCCTGGCTGCTCACACGGCCGCGAAAATCCGTTACGTCGAGCTTGCCGGAAGGCGTGATTTCGCGGACCTGTTTGTCGAGCGGCTCGACTTTGCGCGGCGGATTGAATCGCCCGCGTCGATGGATTCGTCCGGGAGGAACTCATCATGAAAAGTCTCATGCAGCGACTCGCGCAACGGGAGATCCTCATCTCCGACGGAGCGATGGGCACGTTTCTCTATGCTAAAGGACTGGCTCCAGGCGAGTGCCCGGAGTCCTGGTGCATCTCCCATCCGGACGTGGTAAAGGGAATTGCCGATGCCTATATTGCCGCCGGTTCCGACATGGTGGAAACCAATTCGTTCGGAGGCAGCTCGCTTAAACTACAACCCTATGGCCTGGCGGACAAAGTAAAGGAATTTAATCGCGCCGCGGCGGCGCTGGCGCGCCAGGCGATGGCCGGTAAAGGTTACGTCGTTGCATCTGTCGGCCCGACTGGCCATCTTGCGACCGAAGAGTTCGGAGATGCAACGGCAGAACAGTTGTACGAAGCCTTCAAGGAGCAGGTAATCGCGCTGGCTGAAGGCGGAGCCGATGCGATCTGCGTGGAAACCATGACTTCCCTGGCCGAGGCCGTTCAGGCCGTCACGGCCGCCAGGGAAAATACGAAGCTGCCGGTCATGTGCACCTTCACCTTCGACCAGAAGCCGAGAGGTTTTTTCACCATCATGGGCGTGACTCCCGAGCGGGCAGCGCTGGAGGCCGCTCGGGCCGGAGCCGATATCGTGGGCGCCAACTGCGGCAACGGTATCATTAATATGATCCAGATTACGAAGCAGATGCGAGCGGCCGTGCCTGAAATCCCTATTCTCATCCAAGCCAATGCGGGATTGCCAAAGATTGAAGATGGCAAAACCGTGTTCGGCGAAACACCGGAGTACATGGCCTCGCAGATAAGAGAATTGGTTGAAGCCGGCGCCAATATCATCGGCGGTTGCTGCGGAACCACTCCCGATCACATCGCCGCGATGGTGAAGGCTGTGCGTGCAATGTCAAAGAGACGCGATTGATCTAAAAATCCCTCATAAAACGTTGCAAGCTGGATTTCGATTCACCCTAACGGCCGCTCATTTCTGAGCGCCGGTATTTGCCAGCGCCGACAGCGGTATCGGTTTCACCGGAATCCTGGGGGTGTCGAGTTGGACCGAATCCAGCGGCATGCCGGACTGCGCGGCGATCAGGCGGGAAATCACACATCCACACATCCGCCCCTGGCATGGCCCCATTCCAGCACGAGTCTGGGTCTTTACGCCCCGCACGGTGAAGTCACCTTCCCCGCCGATAGCACTCTTGATCCTGCCGGCCGGCACGCTCTCGCAGCGGCAAACGATGGTGTCTTCGGTTATCAAATCCAGAAGCCCGGGCTTCAGTTGCATCATGTCGCCGGCGATCTCGGCGAACTTCCTGGCGCGCACCAGCCGTTTACGAGAATCGTGCTCCTTGCCGGAGGCGCCATTCGCCGCGGCTTTGCCGCATGCCCGAGCGGCGGCCATGGCCGCGATGAGGCCTTCCTCGATGGCGACGTCGGCGCCCCCGATTCCACCTGCTTCGCCGGCCACATATACGCCTTCAACGCTCGTCTGCTGATCGGAATCGTGCCATGTCGCCCATCCTCCGGCCGTGGCATTGAATTCAAGCCGGCAACCGAGGTTGCGGCTCAACTGCAAGGACGGCAAGAATCCATAGGAAAGACATAGCGTATCGGCTGCAAGCGTGCGCTCGGTCCCGGGCAGTACATGCCAATCCTCGTCTACTTGGGCAACCACGACGGCTTCGACCCGGTCGCTTCCCAGGGCGCGGACCGGAACGTGGCTGTGATGGTAGGGAATGCGCGCTTTCTTGATCGTCATCCAGTAGCGCATGCCTTCGCGCATCTTCCCCCAATGCCCCATCGAACGCAGGGCGTTCTCCATCGAAACCGGCGGATTACTCGAAGCCTCGAGAATGGCCGCAACGGTGGCGCCGGCTTCGAAGAGTTGACTGGCAACCTTCAGTTGCAGCGGACCGACGCCGGCCAGCACGAATCTCCGCCCCGGCAACAGGCGCTGCCGCACCAGCAGAGACTGCGCTGCCCCGCCCATCATGACGCCGGGCAGGGTCCATCCCGGAAAAGGCACCGGCACTTCCTGCGCCCCCGGCGCGAGGATCAGCCTCCTGGCGCGCACTTCCTCGGTGCGATCCTCACGGTACAGTCCAATGGTCCGGTCCGGAAATACCGACCAGACCAGCGTGTTCGGAAGAAACTCAATCCCGGATTTTCTGACCTTCTCGATCAGTTCCACGCCTTCCATGAACTGCTTGTCCTCGGCTTTAAGATTTCTCAGCCGAAAAGAATCGGGAAGCTGCTTGTAGAACTGCCCGCCGAGGGTGGAGTACTCGTCAATCAGGAGAACTTCAGCGCCTGCCTCGGAAGCCGTCAGCGCGGCGCTCAGGCCCGCCGGGCCACCGCCTATGATCAATATTTCGACTTCGCGCACGGAGTGCCTCCTATTCGACAACCGTGGTTATGCGCATGCCATCCTGTACGGGATAGATGCAGGCGCGAACCCGCTCCCGGCCCTCGACTGTGACCAGGCACTCGTAGCACACTCCCATGCCGCAGAAGATGCCCCGAGGCTGGCCCTCGGGATGCGTATGCCGAAAGATGTGCCGTCCAGCGGCCAGCATCGCCGCCGCCAAGGACTCGCCCTCGTACGCTTGCACGCTCTCGCCGTCCACGGTGATGTGCACCGGACGGCCGCGCTCCACGTTGGAGTCAAGCCGTACTGCCATTGCATTTCGATTCGTCATAGCTGTGCCCATTTCCATAAGGTCAGTTGAGACCGCCCATGCTGGCTTTTGCGGCTTCTTCCGCGCTCAGCCACTTCGCCTACTGTATTCCATTGTCGAGGTATAGAAGAACAGCAACGCCTATGATCAGAGCCGGCACGGCCCGATCACAAACATCCACTTCCATCCGGCCCAGCCCGCTATCCCTGCGAAATACTGCATCACGAAGCCCGCAAGCGAGCCGCCAACAATTCCCGACATCGGAATCGCCATCATAAACATGTCCACCATCTTGGCGCGCCGATGCGCCGGGAAGCAATAGGTAAGATACAAAATGATGCCCGGGAAGAACCCGGCTTCGGCCAAGACGAGCAGAACTCGCAAGATATAGAACTGCATCGGCGTCTGCAAGATCGAGGCGGCGATCAGCGGCATGAAGACAGTCTTGGAGGACGCTTCCAGCAAACTGAAGAAACTGCCGATGGATAAATTCCTGAGATTCGACCATAATGAGTTCGCCAGCATGAAAGACGAACTTACTTCACGGGAGCGAGTGCGCCTGGCGCTTGCGCATAAAGAACCGGACCGCGTTCCACTGGATTTGGGCGGGACTTTCGTTTCCACGCTGACTCTGGGCGCATACGACCGCCTGGCAGCCTATCTGGAGGAGACGGAGGGATCGAGCCACCGTGAGCCACCGCGGTTTGTTTTGAGGTGGGGACAAACGGTCCGTCCGAGCGAGGCCATGTTGCAGAGGCTGCGTATCGACACAAGGCCGATTTATTCCCGGCCTCCGAAATACTGGCGCGATCTCAATTACGAGAAGCTGGACAGTTTCGTCGATGAATGGGGAGTGATGCGGAGAAGGTCGGGAGATGGCAAATACCACTACTACGACGTTGTCGGCCATCCGCTTTCCGACACCACTTCCCTCGACGATCTGGAAAAGTACCGCTGGCCGGTGGGAGATGATCCGGGACGCATCGAAGGGCTGCGCGAAGAGGCGCAGTATCTGTACAACCACACCCGATATTCCCTCGTGGGCTGCGTCGGCGGAGTTGATATGTTCGAAACCTGCTGGTTCCTGCGCGGCTATGAAAACTCCCTTCTGGACCTGGCTATCAACCAGGAGTTCATGCACGGCTTGATGCGAAAGATACTGGATGTGCAAAAGGCCAAGTACGACGCGTATCTCCGCGAGGTCGGAGAGTATATCGATGCGGTGATGATCGTGGATGACTTTGCCACACAGAAGTCGCTGTTTCTCTCTCCGGCTTCGTACAGGGAGCTGATCAAGCCCTACCAGAAAGAGCTCATCGACCATATCAAGAACCTGACCGAGGCCAAGATCCTCATGCATTCCTGCGGCGCGATCCGGCCACTGCTGCCGGATTTCATCGAAATCGGGATCGAAGCCATCCAGCCCGTTCAGGTCTCAGCCGCCGGAATGGACACGCGCGAGCTCAAGCAGGAATTCGGCGATCGACTTACCTTCTGGGGAGGAGGATGCGACAGTCAGCACGTACTGCCCAACGGAACCGCGGAGGAGGTGAAAGCGGAAGTGGAACGGCGCATGAGCGATCTTGCTCCCGGAGGCGGGTTCGTCTTCAGCCCGGTCCACAACGTGCAGTTTGATGTTCCGCCGGAAAACGTGGTGGCGATGTACGATCACGCCTTCCGGTGCAGCTATAGATACAGTAGAGCAACCTAGGATTTCATGTAGCCGCGACAACTTTCAGAGGGGTCATCCTGCGCCTCAGGATGACCCGTCAACAAACGACCGCAGCTAAGAGCAAGCTTCTCTAAAATCGTATCCAGATAAAAAACGAATTTACCGTTCGTGCCGTCCCGAAAATTCCTGCCAGAAGAGCGTAGAGGGCACAGGCTTCCCGTATCCGAGCAGGTCATCCGCCTGCACGATGACGGAATTAAGAACAGGCAAGGTAGAGATGGTGGACTTTACCAGCCAGTGCAGCGGCCCTTTCGGTTTGTTGTAAGCACAGCTCTGAATGCACAGCCCGCAGTTGGTGCCGGCCTTCACCCAGAACTCCCGGCAGCGGGCATGGTCCATCTGCCAGCAAAGAACGCCCCGGCTGTTGAAATCCCCCGCCGGCTCATAGGAACGCTCGCCATGGGGAATTGCGTCGACCGGGCACTTCTTCGCGCACTTCTTGCAGGCGTCACAGAAAGCGGTCACGCCGAAGCTGATGGGCGCATCGGGCGAAAGCGGAAGATCGGTAATGACCTTCGAGATTCGGCACCGCGGTCCGAATACGGGATGAATCAGCTTGGCATTGCGTCCGAGTTCCCCTAATCCGGCGTCGATTGCCAAAGGAATGTTCAACGCGGTGTCATTGGCGCTCGGTATCGCATGGTAGCCGAGTGCCCGTATGAACTCCGCCACTGCCTGCGTGGTAAAGGCGATGTTCGAATACGAGTGCCAGGTGGTGGCCATGTGAGTCAGCGTGGGAGCGGTGGCGATTCCCTCCCCTTCCATCTCATGGATGATCACCAGCACATATTTCATAGCCGCGGGAATGACCAGCGAACGGTCTTCCACGAGTCCGGGCCTGTCATATTTCTCGTAACCGCTCTCGTCGTTGAAGCGGATAGGAAAAGCTTCGCGCGCTGTCGCATCGTAATAGTGCGAATACACCCAGCGGCGGTCGAGCAGGCAGACGCCGGCATCCTGTGCGCCCAAAGTACGAGCCAGGCTTTTCAACACGGCCGTCGCCTGCGCGGGTTCGCACGTCCACTGCGGCAGATCCTCGATGCTCTTGTACAGACCGCCCCTGGCCAGGGGACTCCACGACGTTCCTCCGGTATTGGCACGGTTGATGACGTAGTCGGAAGAAGCAAGGTTTGCCACCATGGCGGAGTAATACGCCCAATCGATCCTGGCAAAACCGGGTACGTTCCGACGCACCTTGTCCGCTCGCGACAGATACCATTCCTGATCGCAGAGGTGAGCACGCCGGCTGTTCCACTCGCCCTGAAAGATCATGTTGTTCTTCTGGTTGAAGCGGACGTAGGTGTCGTTAACCGAGTAGCCCGGGTTGCCGGCCGGCAGTTTCCTGGTGCCAAGTACATCCATTGCTTTCGCTTACTCCTCTTTGCGCGCCTCACCGCGGCGCCGACGCCGCAGCTTCCTGCTGAAAACATGCTTGCGCAACGCGGAGGGTTGCGTGTTTTCTGTGGGCGCGCCGCTGCGGGCCGTGACAATTGTCTCAACTATGCCGGCGCTGCGAATATGCGCCTCAGTGTCCTCCAAAATCTGATGCGGTGGCAAGCGCAATCCACCTGGCGTGCGTGTTGCGGAAAGAGGCGGGCGTGCGTTTGCCGGAAATAGTCCTTGACTTTCCTTCGCTGAATCGATATTTTTCGCTGACCCAACCGTACTACACCGATATACGAGACTCAAGTCCCACATCGCAGGACACTTATTTGTCGAGTGTGGGTGGCGGGTTAAGACATTCCCTGGGAACACCTTCGGCCCTCGACTTCGTTACTACTCCTAGCGGCGCAGGCGTTTCTGAAGGGTATGACAGCGTTCCAGCAGCGTTCTGGTCAGCTTCTTTTCCGTGGCGGTAAAGCGTTCCTTGGGCGCCGGAATGGTCATGGCGGCCATTTCGCCGCTGGGGCCATAGATGACGGTGCCGACCGCGCAGATACCGTCCTGATGCTCCTCGCGGTCGAAGGCGAAACCGTGCCGGCGAACCCACTGGAGCTCGCGTTCCAGTTCGTTCCAGGTGCGAAGGGTGTTCCTGGTCAGGGGCGCGAAGTTCACCCGGCTGCGGAAGCGGTCGAGCCGTTCTTCGGGAAGGGCCGCGAGCAGGGCTTTACCGCTGGCGCTGCAGTGCAGCGGCAACGAATTGCCGACCGCGGTAAAGGCGCGCAGGGCATGGATTCCCGGCACCTGCTCCACCACCACGGCTTTGCCGTTGTCGAGCACGGCGAGGGAAACGGTTTCGCCCAACTCGCGCGCCAACTGCCGCATGATGGGATGAGCGATCTTGGCAATATCGAATTGCTTGGTCAAGGCCGCCAGCGCGCTCAGGGCCGGACCCAGCCGTACGCCGCTGGTGGCCGAAGCCGAAATGACGAGGTTCTCGTTATCGAGCGCTTCGACGATGCGCTGGACGGTCGAGCGGGGAACGGAAACCACCTGGCTGATCTGGCGAATAGTCAGGCCGTCGGGGTGTTGCCCGAGAGCCCGCAGAATAGCTCCCGCTCTGGCGATCACTTGCACGCCGGAGTCGGCGCCATCCTTGCTGGAACCTCGCGGAATGAGTTTTCTTGCGGCCATCGGGAGCAAAACCCTGGGCTAGCGGGCTGCTGAAAAACAGATTGCGGGCAGTTGAGGATACAAGTTCTTGTGCGGCAATCCTGTGATGCCCACATCCAATAGCGCCTCGCTTGTTGCTTCGGCGCGTTTTTCAGCAGCCTGCTAGAGGGCAAAGTTCAGGTCACTATACCACAGGCCCACACCAAAGCAGCACCATGCGGAGCGAAATGCAATAGGGGTTGACTTTGTTTGTCGATGTGATATTTTTTCGTTCACTTGCTGACCCGATATAAGAGACGATAGTCCCATTATACGGGACAAATAGCAAAACAGGAGGATCGCAATGCAGTATGGACCTTATGCGGTGGATTACGAATACCGTCCTTACAATCCCGAGCGCATGCGCAACGAAAGGGTGGCAAGGGCGCAAGCTTCACTCAAGAAACACGGCCTGGGAGCGGTAATTCTCTTCGACTTCGACTATCACCGCTACCTTGGCTACTATTCCTTCCACCAGTATTGCAGACGCCGCCTCGGTCATTATGTCTTGCTGGTCGAGGGTCAGGGCTTCCCCTACGTTCCGCACGATCACTATCACGGCACATGGGACCAGGCCCGCATGCCCTGGTTCGAGGGCAAGATGGTCCTGGAGAACGCTAAGGCATTCACGCTGCAGCAGGGACTGCCCGACTTCCCGGATTACGTGCCTGGCGAAATGGACAAGATCGTCGCCGAAGTCAAGGCCTTGCTGCAAAAGCACGGCAAGGCTGACATGCCCATCGGGATCGACATCTCGAACTATCACCTGATTAAGTCATTCGAGCGCGCGGGGCTCAAGATTTGCGACGGGCTTACCGCCATGATCGATGCCACTCAGGTCAAGACAGAGGATGAAATCCACTGCCTGAAGATGGCCGGCGTGATTACGGAAAGCGCCCACTGGGAAGTGGCCAGGGCTTTGCGGCCGGGGCTGACTGAGTTTGAGATCGCGGGCATCGCGGCCAATGCACTCTACAAGCTGGGAGCTGAAGAGCTGGAAGGTCCCAGCTTTGTGGTCTGCTCCGGCGAACGGTCGGGCTATGGCGTGCCGAACATGCCTACCGACAGAAGAGTTAGGCCGGGAGACTTCGTGATTATCGATATCAATGGAGTCAGCTTCCAGGGCTACCGGACCTGTTTCTACCGCACGTACCTGGTGGGGGATAAGCCCACGCAATTCCAGAAGGACGTTTACAAAGTTGCCCGCGACGGCCTGTATGCGTTGACCGAGTGCGTGAAGCCCGGTATCACCACCGACGACGTGACCAACGATTGGAAGAAGAAGGGAGACTTCCCCGGCGGATGGGGACGCCTGCCCAAGTGGCCCGAGGCGGGCCGGCACTTCTTCGGTTCGGTCGGACACTCGATCGGCCTGCGGTCCGGCGATGCGGGACCCACCATTGCCGGAGCCAGCGCGGCCATGGGCTACAAAGTCCCTCCGGTCAAGATCGTGAAGAACATGTGCTTCGCGGTCGAAGTGGGATGTTTCACCTGGCTTGGCGATCGCTGGGCCAAGGATGGCGTAAAGATCGAGCACTGTGGCGTGGTTACAGACACCGGGTTCGAGCCCTTCTACCGGGCGCCGAAGCATGACCTGATCGTCTGCGGGTTGCCCGGCGAGTATTACTCCGTTGATGTGGGCGCAGCGGTTGCCGCCGCCGCGCACGACTGATTGTTCGCCGCAGTAACGCATTCGCGGTGCGGTACGCCAAAGTATTCCTCGACCAATGCTGTTGTTGCATGGGTTGAGGCTGAACCAGCGTGCCGCACCGTTGTTGCCAACAGGGTCAAGTCTTATTGGGTCGGGCGCACGTTCGTATCTACGGGCTCTCGAAGAGAGTGGACTATGGAAGCAATGGTATTGAGGGCCCCGCGGGAACTTCAGCACCAGACGAGTGGAACAGCCCGTGCCAGGGCCGGACGAGGTATTGGTCCGCGTCCAGAATAGCGGCATTTGCGGCACGGACCTGAAAATTTACACCGGCGCCATTCCCGTTCGTTACCCGCTGATCATGGGGCACGAAATGTGCGGCGAGCTGGTCGAGGGCGAGGTGGATGATCTGCGCCCCGGCGACCGGGTGATGATCGATCCGGTTGGGTACTGCAACGTCTGCCCGTGCTGCCGCGCCGGCAATACCCAGATCTGCCCGCATGGCCGCCTGCTGGGACGCGACGCGAACGGAGGCTTTGCCGAGTACGTCAAGGTCCCGCGCCGCTGGATTTACGCGCTGCCGCCCGCCGTCAGCAGCCGCGAAGCTCCCATGATTCAAGTGGCTACAACCTGCCTGCATGCGCAACGCCGGGTAGGAATTTTCCCCGGGCAATCGGTGGTGATCATGGGACTCGGCGTAAGCGGCCAGATCGAGATGCAGATGGCCAAGAGCCGAGGCGCCAGTCCGGTCATCGGGGTAACGCGCAGCGCCTGGAAACGAAAGCTCGCGGAAAAGCTCGGCGCCGACGTCACCCTGCCCGCCGGGGACGAGGCAGAGCGCGCCGTGCAGGAGATTACCCACGGCCACGGCGCCGACCTGGTCATCGAGACCACCGGCAAGCCGGCGGCTATAGCCAGCGCGGTTCGCATGGCGCGCCGGGCGGGGAGCGTGCTGCTGTTCGGCATCAGCACCATGACCGAAGCCAGCCTGCCCTTCTACCAGTTCTATTTCAAGGAACTCACTCTGGTAAACGCGCGCGCTGCCAAGAGCGAGGATTATCCGGTAACCATCGACCTGGTGGCCCGTGGCGTGCTGAACCTGGAAGCGCTGATTACACACGTTGTGCCGCTGCCGGAGTTGGGAAAGGCCCTCGCGCTGCTCGACTCGGATTCCGACGAGCGCATGAAGGTCATTATCACTAACTCATGCTGAACAGGCGGCCGAGGCCAGAGCGCGGTCTCGCGCCGCATGGCAAGCCGGAAGAACAAACTCGAGGAGCGACGATGCCCGTCTATCGCTGGGAGAATCTGCAGGAAGTCGAACTCAATCCGCTGATCTACGGCAAGGTCCTCAAGGTACCCAATGCCATGATCGCCCGCATCCGCGCACCTAAAGGAAACATGATGAACATGCATCGCCATGATTTCGATCAGATCACAAATGTGATCGACGGCAAGATGCGCTGGTACATCGAGGGTGAGCCGACATGCATCGTGGAGGCAGGCAACGTTATGCTCATGCCCGCCGGGGTGGCGCATGGCGGCGAGGTGCTGGAGGACGCCGAGTATATCGACGTGTTCGCTCCGCCACGGCAGGATTTCAGTTGGGATAAACAGAAGCTTCCGCCCTCGACTTCGAAGTAAGCAAGCGCTCGCTAGCGCTAATGGAGCATTTACTCCGGCATTCACCTCAGCAGACGCCATATCGGCCTGTTTGGGGTCCTGTTTTTTTAGCGATTGTTGTTGCAGAACGTCATCGCTTAGGGCAATCTAGGCCAATCCAGACATCCAGATTGGTCAATGGTCTCGACACGACGGCTCTATTCGGTCGTCCGACCATGGAGTATCCGGGCTCTTCGTATTGAACCGAGCAGCACCGCAAGGTCAAGAAGGAGATTGCATAATGGACTCAATGACAGCCAGGGCGGTGGGGACAAAGGAGTTCGGCCAGGAAGTCATGCGGAAGGTGTCGTGGCGGTTGATTCCGCTCATGATGCTTCTGTTCTTTCTCGCCTTCGTCGATCGCGTGAACGTCGGCTTCGCCGCGCTCACCATGAACAAGGATCTGGGGCTTTCGGCCTCCATATTCGGCACCGGCGCAGGCATTTTCTTCGTCGGATATTGCCTCTTCGAAGTACCGAGCAATGTCATCCTGGACAAGCTTGGCGCGCGCAAGTGGCTGGCACGCATCATGGTCACCTGGGGCTTGATCTCGGCGTGCATGGCTTTCGCCCAGGGCCCGAAAAGTTTCTACGCGCTGCGCTTCCTGCTCGGGATGGCGGAAGCAGGCCTTTTCCCGGGACTGATTCTCTACCTTACCTACTGGTTCCCGGCCTCCTATAAGGGCAAGATCATCGGCGCATTCATGACCGCCATCCCCATGTCGAGCGTGATCGGGGCGCCCATTTCCGGGTGGTTGTTGGGAGTTACCGGATGGGGCATAACCGGCTGGCAGTGGATGTTTATCCTGGAAGGCGTGCCGTCCGTGATCGTCGGGATATTTGTGTATTTCCGCATGACCGACAAACCGCAAAAAGCCGCCTGGCTGACGGAGGACGAGAAGGACTGGCTGATTCGCGTGCTCGACAATGAACGCAAGACCCGCGAATCGGTCCATCACTTCACGTTGCGCGAAGCGCTTACCTATCCGCGGGTTATAGCTCTGGGCGTGATTCATGCCGGCATGCAAGTCGCCCTCTATGGCTTTAACTTCTGGGTGCCGACCATCGTCAAGAGTCTGGGCGGGGGCGGCCTGCTGACCAACCTGCAGGTCGGTTTCCTCGCCATGATTCCTTATGCCTGCGGCGCGGCGGCGATGGTTCTATGGGGCCGGCATTCGGATCGTACCGGCGAACGGACCTGGCATGTCGCTCTGGCGGGCCTCTGCGGCGGTGTCGGCCTGGCCTGCAGTGGATTCCTCGGCGGCTCGCCGGCTCTCGGCTTGGCGGCGCTGAGTCTCGCCTCTATCGGCATCATGTCGATGTATCCGACATTCTGGACATTGCCCACCGCCTTACTGAGCGGCCGGGCGGCCGCCGGCGGCATTGCACTGATCAGCGCGATCGGCAATATGCTGGCGTACTTCGGTCCCTCAGTGATGGGTTATCTCAGGGATCTCACAAAAAGTTACACCTACGGCTTGCTGGCCCTGGCGGCCGGCATAGTACTCTCCGCTATCGGAACCCTGATTCTGGGACATAACCCGGCGCTGGAAGAAAGCGGAATCCTGAAGGAGGAAGCCAAGGCAAAAGTGGCGAAGGCGGGGTAAGTGCTACGCCGGCTCCAGCCTGGAAATCCAAGTCCAGCATAGGGCAGTCGTTGTCCCGGCTCACCAGGCTCCTTCAAGCCCTTGGAGGAGTTTGCGCCGAGCCGGGACGTTTCCCGTGTGTACTCCATCACCGCCGGCGGCAAAGTGATATACCGCCGAACTTCCTAAGATGTGAAGCCCACCGGCGTGAACGAAATTCTGGAAATTTTTGATCATCAGAAAGGCGCTTAGAGCAAAACCAGGGATGGTGTATACCGAAGCGAAATGTTCCAGTCGCCGCGACCACCAGGGAGCAGCGACGGTAAGCAGAACTTGAAGGTCTAACATCCCTGGTTTTGCCGCAGACCCAGGTTACGGCTTGAGGCACAGGTCCGGCCGAAACATCCCCGGGAATCATCAGCGTTCTTAAGAGGAATTCTTGTGAGCGAGCAAGCGGCTCTCGTAGGAATGGAATCCGGCGGCACCCCGGAGCGTTGGCGGGTTCTGGCAGCGACTTTTTTGTCATACCTGTATGACAGTTTCGACCTGGTAATTCTGGCGATCTCCATGCCTGTGCTGATCAGGGTATTGCATATCACCATGGCACAGGGAGGGCTGCTGGCCTCCGTGACCATGGTCGGCGCGGCCATCGGCAGCATCGTGATTGGAATGATCGCCGAAAATCGCGGCCGCAAGTTTGCCCTTGTGCTCAGCCTCTGTGCCTTTGGCATCGGGGACTTATTCGTGTTCCTGATTGGTTCCTGGGGACAGTGGATGGTACTGCGGTTGGTCAACGGGATGGCGATTGGCGGCGTCTGGGGACCATGCGTCGCGCTGATTTCAAAACACTGGGCGCCCAGATACAGGGCTCGCGCCGGGGCTTCCATGCTCAGCACGTTCGCAATTGGCGCCATAGCGGCATCCCTCGTAGGGCGGCTCGTTTTGTCGTACGACTGGCGACTGTTGTTCCTGGTGGGTTCTACCGCGATGCTGGCAGCCGCCTGCGTGTGGTGGGCGGTTCCTGACGACAATCCGAAAAAGGTATCCGGCGCGGTGCAGGCCGGCAAGGCCGAGGTCAAAGAGAAAGAGAGAGTCGGTCTGTCCGACATCTTCCACGGGGATGTCGGCAGGCGGACGGTACTGGCCACCATCCTCAACGCCTTTAGCATGGGCGGATATTGGGGGGCGGCTACGTGGATACCGAGCTTTCTCACCCGGGAGCGCGGGCTGAGCCTGGGGACCATGGCCAATTTCTCGCTGGTGATCTACGTGGGAATGTTCATCGGGTACCAGTTCTTCGGCTACCTGGGCGATCAAATCGGCAGGAAGAGGTCGATCATGTGGTCGTCCATCACTTGCGCGGTCGCCATCCCGATCTACATCGTCATCGCCAACGGGCTGGTCATGTTCTGGTGGGGAACGGTGGTTGGATTCGGCTTTGGCGGCGTGTTCGGCGTGATGGGAGCCTATTTCGCGGAACTGTTTCCGGAGAACATACGGGCCCTGGCCGGCGGCTTCTGTTTCAACGTAGGACGGATTGGGGCAGTTATCGCGCCTTTCACGGTTGGAGTACTGGGCCAAATGTACGGGTTGAGAGTGGGACTCACCGTCGCCAGCTCTACATTCGTCTTAGGCCTCGCAATTCTGGTGCTGCTGCCGGAGACGGCAATGATCTCCTGCAAAGCACCTGACGACGCTTGTCTTCGTGACGCCAGCAAGAGTTCCTGTTCGTCTTCCTAGGGCGGATTCAAAGTGGGCGTACCCTTCGCTATCACCGCCGGGCTGACCGCCCGGCTACCGCACGGGGTATACCTTCCGCGAATCCGGTCTGGCATTCCGGAAAGAAAGGTTTTCTCGCAGACAGGTTTGGGGCGAAGAACCCTGCAGAGTGTTGGCGCGGGCCTTTGCTGACAGCTTATTGAAAAAAGGCCGGCTACTGCCGCCTTCACCAGGCGTCAACTTCATCCCAGTAGCCGGCCGACTCCGATCCGATTACTGATCGGTCAGCCCTTGCGCTCCTTGTCTACTATTTCTCTGAACTTCTTCACATTCTCCTCACCCGCCAAAGAGGCAACCCGCTTGTACGCCGGCTCCATTCTGGCGCGGAACGGGGCGAGGTTCGGGTGAGTGATCGCCATTCCGGCGGCTTGCATTTTCTTGAGCTGATCCACTTCTTCGTCAGCGATCAGTTTGCGCATGAGGTTACCCGCGGAAGTGCTTTCCTCGCGCATGATCTTCTGCTGCTCGGGGCTCAGCTTCTTCCAGGTAATGGCGCTGACCGTGTGGATCATGTTGTTGTAGACGTGCTGCGTGATGGCGAGGTACTTCTGTACCTCATAGTACTTGTTGTAGTAAATGACTGCGACGGGATTCTCCTGGCCGTTCACGACCTTCTGAGCGAGAGCGAGATAGAGCTCGGGGAAGGCGATGGCCTGTACGACGCCGCCCATCGCTTCCACCGCTGCCTGGATTTGCAGCTCAGGCGGGGTGCGGATCTTCAATCCCTTAACGTCGTCCGGCGTGTTGACGGGGCGCGTGCTGTTGGTGAGATTGCGGAAGCCATACTCCCAGTTCCGCAAGATGATAAAGCCCTGCTTCTCGGCGAGCGGAGCCAGCCACTGCATGGCCGGGCCATCCAAGACCCGGAAGACATGGGCGGAATTGTCGAAGATGAAGGGCAGCATTACCACTCCGAAGGCTTTCTCGAAGTTCTGCAACTGCCCCTGCGTCGGCAGCCCCATGTCGACGGTGCCGAGCTTGACCTGCTGGGCTTGCTCGGGTGGGCCGCCTAGTTGATTGTTGGGAAAGATCTGTATCTTGATGGCGCCGCCCGTGCGGGCCTCAACACGGCTGGCGAACTGCTTGGCCGCGATATTGGAAGGATGGTCCTCGGCGCCAAAGTGGGCGAAGCGGAGCGTCATGGGAGCCGCTGCCGCGCGCGTCACGTAAGGGGCCGCCAGGGCCAGTCCGGCGACCCCGATGCTGTTCTTGATAAATTTTCTGCGATTCATGCGCATCTCCTTTGCGATGATCAGACTGCCGCACATCCAGCTTGCGCCGCTGGCCAGACTTTCTGGTGGTCCAGCGCCGCTGTTACTAAATCCGGGTCCCTTGAAGAACTGAACTTCGCCGCACCGCGGCTTATCTTGTCCCGAAGCCAAAGTACTGTGGAAGCAGAAGTGTGAACCACGGCACGAATGCTACGAGAAGCACACCGATAACAATGACGATCAAATAGGGCACCATGGCGCGCGAAGCGTCCTCGATGCCAGTCTTCATGATGGCGCAACAGACGTAGAAGCCAATTCCGGCCAGCGGCATGAAGCCGCCGATCCCCATGGAAATGATCAACACCAGCGCGTAGTGCATTTCATTGACACCCATCTTACCGGCGATGGGCAGCAGCAGCGGCGCCAGCACGTTGAGGGAAGGCAAGCCCTCCAGCAGCACCCCGGCTACGATCAGCAACACGATGGACGCCGCCATGAAAATGTTCGTGCTGTTGTGCATGCCGTGGAGCAGGTTCACCAGGCGCTGCGGCACATAGGCCACGGTCAGCGTCCAGGAGAAGCCTCCCGAGGCGGCAAAGATGAACAGCAGCAGGCCGGTGAGCGAGGCGGTATCGACCATCGTCTGGAAGAATGCCTTCCAGCCGATGGCGCGATAGCCGAAGACAGCCAGTCCGAGGCCGTAAAGTACCGCAAAGCTCGCGACCTCGGTCGGCGTGGCGATTCCGGCCAGGATGCCCACCAGCAGAATGAAAGGCATCAACAGCGCCGGGACTGCGCCGAGTCCTGTCGTCAGCATCATCTTCACCGGGGCGCGCGGAGTGCACGGGGTGTTCGCCCGCCGCGACCGGATATAGATGAGAATCATCAGGCAGATCGCCATCACGGCCGCGGGGACGATGCCGCCGATGAACATGCTGGCGATCGATACCTGCGTGATCGAGCCGACGATGAGCATGGCGATGCTGGGCGGTACGGTTTCGCCCATGATGGCCGAGGCGGCCAGTACGGCCGCACCCTCGCCCGCGCCATGACGCTCGCTCAACTGGTCGCGCATGACCGTGCCGACCGCGGCCACGTCAGCGGGCTTGGAGCCGGAGAGTCCGGAGACGATGTACATGCTGACCACCGATACCTGCAGCAGTCCGCCCCGGAAGTGGCCCACCAACGTTGAGATGAAGCGGACCAAGCGCAGGCTGATGCCTCCACGCTCCATGATGAGTCCGGCAAAGATGAAGAACGGCACTGCCAGCAGAATGTAGTTCCCAGTCCCGTTCACCATGCTCTGCGGCAGCGAGACCAGCGACGGAGCATTGATCAGCGTCAGATAGCCCGCCGTCGAGATCAGCAGCACAAAACCAACCGGGACGCCGGCCAGGATGGCGACCAGGAAGAAGGTGATGGTGGCGATGATCGCCCTGTCGCCCGAGAACCAGCTCATCCACACGCCGCGGCTCAACCACGCGACGGCCGCAACACGCGACAAAGCTGCCCCCCACCACCAGGGCGCGCTTCCCGTGCTCTTTGCGCAAGTGATTGAACGCGTACAGAACAATGAGCGCCAGGCCTACGAGGAGCGGAATGGAGAAGATCGCTACCGGGATTTGAAAAACCGGAGTGAGTTCGTCCCAACTGGCTTCGATGAACTCGAAGGACGTGATTCCAGCGATCAGCGAGATGAACATCGCCATGACGTCGGCCAGCGTCAGGCAGACACGCCGCACCGATTCCGGCAGTCGGTTCAACACCACGCGCACGTTGGCGTGCTCACGGCGGCGGTAGGCTACGGCGCCGCCGATGAAGGCGATAATGGTCAGCACGAAGCGCGCCACCTCGTCCGCCCACAAAAACGAGGTATTGAAGAAGATGCGCGCCAGCACGTTGGCGAAGACGATCACCAACTCGCCCAGCAGAGCCGCGACCAGAATACCGTCGGCGCAGGCGTCGATCACCCGGAGGATGCCGCTCCCCTGCGCCTTTGACACCGGCGCCGGGATAGCGGCGCTTGCCTCTTTCGCCGCGGTTGCATCCTTCTCCACAACCATTTCAGTCACCACGCGCCTTCCCCCTGGATGCCCGCATGGCAAACCCGCCGCCCTATCCCCACAACGGTCGAGGGCTTCAGGTTTCAGGCCCAACAGGCAACTGCCCTGGGTCCCTTACTTCTTCAACAGGCCATGTTTTCGCATCATCTCCAGGTAATCCTCCCGGGGCGGGGCGAAGATGTCGATGCCCTTGAATCCGGTCGGGGTGGCGCCGCCATGTGGAACGTTCGGCGGATGGACGCAAACTTCGCCGGCCTTGAGGGTAAACTTCTCGTCGCCGCAGATGTGCTCCTCGGCGCCCTCCAGGATTACCAGGATCTGCTCCGCCGGATGGCTGTGGACGGCAAAGGTGGCCCCGGGGGGCTGCTCGATGAAGCTGCACAGAATGTTCTGACCCGCGATAAAACGGGTTCCGACCTTGTCGGTCAGCGGGACCAGGGGGACGTCCGCCAAGCGGTAATGGTACTTGGACTTGGGATCCGGCATTGCTTGTTTCCTCCTCTACGAAAGCTCTAGATCGACACTCAAATTCACCGCTTCACGGCCGGCCCTCGTCGGATGCCGGCCGCAAAGCGTGTTGCTACATTTGGTTGTTTCCGCGCGTCCGCCGACGGACGCGGGGTTATGTCTACCCCGGAATGACGGCCTGGCGGGCAAACAGCTTCCACTTGCCCGCGTCTTTCTTCCAGACCTGGAGAACCATGATGTGGGCCTTGGCGGTCTTGCCGTCAGGAAGCTGGTTTTCACAGTCAAATATGTGGCGAACCCAGGCGACCTTGCCGGCCACGTCGACCTTCTGGTCGGAGAGTTTGATCCAGTTGAATTTGCCGGGGGCATTCGGGCCCAGCAGCGGCTTGATGAACTCCGCCTGGTTCTGCACCAAGCCCTTGGAGTGCCCGTAGGTGAGGTGAGCGTCCGTGAGGGCGTTCAACTCCTTCTCATTGCCCGCGACCATGGCGACCCGCAACGCTTCCACTGCGGCTTCGACCTTGGCGACGTCGCCGGTCTGGGCGGCGACGGGCGCAGCCAGGGTGGTCGCTATCAGCAGCGCACCCAGCAGAACCGCGGCTGTATGCCAGATGAAATTCGAGTCAGTGTGTAGCATGCCATCTCCTCAAGTTCTTTCCGTAGATGTATGACAAACAACTGCCTGTACACTTGGCCTGGACTGCTTAAGCACCTCTTCTTTCAACGACCCAATTGGAACCCTGTTCAGCGCCCCATCCATCCGCCGTCCACAACGAGCACATGGCCGTTCACGTAATCGCTGGCGGCCGAGGCCAGAAATACTGCCGCGCCCGCCACATCCTGAGGCGTCCCCCACCGTCCGGCGGGGATGCGTTCGAGAATCTGCCGGCTGCGCTGCTGGTCGGCGCGAAGCGCCGCGGTGTTGTCGGTCGCCATGTAACCGGGAGCGATGGCGTTCACGTTCACCCCTTTGGACGCCCACTCGTTCGCCAAAGCCTTGGTCAACTGCGCCACCCCGCCCTTCGCCGCCGCATAGCCCGGAACGGTTACACCTCCCTGGAAGGAAAGCAGCGAGGCGATGTTGACGATCTTGCCGTGTCCCTGGGCCAGCATCCGCCGCCCAGCCGACTGGCAGAGCCGGAAGATACTGTTCAGGTTGGTTTCGATTACGTCCTGCCAATCGGAGTATGGGTGCTCGGCGGCTGGAGCGCGGCGAATGATCCCGGCATTGTTGACCAGTATGTCGATCGAGCCCAGGCCTGCCACGGTGCGTGCGACCATCTCCTCGCAGAACTTCGGGTCGCAAACATCGCCCACCACGGTGAGAGCCTGCACACCCACCTTGCAGGCGGCCTCGCGGACCGCCTCGGCCTTGGCCGCCTCGATCCCGTGCACCATCACGTTCGCACCCGCCTCGGCGAAGCCTATGGCAATACCGGCTCCCAGCCCCTGCTGCGAACCGGTGACGAGCGCGTTCTTACCCGTCAGTTTCAGCGTATCCAGAATCATTCCGATCCTCGCTATTTCCGGCTGGCTTCCAGCCCTGAACCGCCCTGGCTGAACTCCGGCTGCACATTGACCAGCCCGAACTGCCGGTCGACTTTTTCCCTATGGGCCGCCATGGCCCACACAAAGCCAATTCTGTGACCGGGGATGGAGACATTAGGGTGATAACCGCTGGGCATCAGCACCGCATCGCCTTCGCGTACCGGAATCACCATCTCCGGATACTGGGTGTTGTTGTAAACCAACTGCAGCCCGAATGCGGGCTCCGGCATGTAGAAGTAGATATACATTTCTTCCAGGATCGCGGTGTGCTCATGCGGCGGCCAGCTCGTCCAGTTGCCCGGCTCCGAATAGGTAAAGCCGGCGACCAGGCGCCCGCACTCAACGTTCTTTCCCAGCAGAATATGGAGGTGACGCTGCTGGCCGGGAGTGCCCGCGTCGAACTTCAGAGACGGATCCTTGGAGATTTCCGCATAGGAAATGAACTGCAGCGGATAACGGTTCTCGACGTCGCAGGAGAGCTCCACCAAGTCGACACTGGCTTTGGTCGATACCCCCACCTGGCTGTCTCGCGGAATATAGATGGCATCGTACTGCACCAACTGGAAGGGCTTGCCATCCACCGTTACAGTCGCCGCGCCGGACATACAGATCAGCCCGGTCTCGCGGTCGCCGTTAGCAAACTGCACCGAAGGAACGGAGGAGTCCAGGATGATGCGGCCGTACGCCAGATGTTTGTTGGTGCTGTTGGCAGGGGTCACGGTGATGTTGCGCCCGGTTTTGCTGTTGGTCTTGCGAAAGACCATTCCCTCCGGGGGAAATTGTGTCTGCATGCTTCCGCCTCCCGGTTTGTCCCATTACGTGAGATGTAGTCTCAAATAGCATCTGAAAGTCTGAGACACGTCAGCTTGGTTGTCAAGCGCAATTCGAAACTAAAAAATGCAATTTTCTGTGGAATAAGCGGTCTCAGGCTGCGCCAGCACCATCGTGCTGCGATGGAATGAGACAAGGAACGTTGTTGACAACTTTTCCGTATTTCGATACTGTCGTCCCACATAACGGGATGGATGAAATTCCACATGGTTGCATGCCAGCGGCATAGAAACTGCAGCAAGCAGCGGGCAAAACGATCGCTGGCACAGCCGGCGCAACAAAGTCTCGACGAGACAAAGAACTGATTTGATCCATCCGGGCCTCCGTTACCGCAAGCAGGAGACTGGAAATGGCTTTGCAAGTACGCCCCAAGCAGGAATGCCGCTGGGATATGGTTGCCTTGGGCGAGGTAATGTTGCGCCTTGACCCGTGCGACAGGCGCATATGGACCACCCGCAGCTTCGAGGTTTGCGAAGGCGGCGGCGAGTACAACGTGGCGCGAGGCTTGAAGCGCTGTTTCGAACTTGATACGGCGCTGGTCACGGCGTTCGCGGACAATCCAGTCGGCCGCTTGCTGCAGGACCTCATTTACCAGGGCGGCGTGGACCAGTCGCTGGTGCACTGGGTCCCCTTCGACGGCGTTGGGCGCGGGGTTCGCAACGGCTTGAACTTTACCGAACGCGGCTTTGGGGTGCGCGCAGCGCTGGGATGTTCCGACAGAGGCCACACGGCGGCTTCCCAACTGAAGGCCGGCGACATTGCCTGGGACGATATTTTCGGCCAGCGGGGAGCCCGCTGGTTTCATACCGGGGGCATCTTCGCGGCTCTCTCCGACACGACGCCGGAGGTAGCCAAGGAGGCGATGCAGTCTGCGCGGCGTCACGGCGTGATCGTCTCCTACGACCTGAATTATCGCGAGTCTCTTTGGAAGGGGATCGGCGGAAAAGCGCGGGCGCAGAAGGTCAACCGCGAACTGGCTCCGCTGGTCGATGTCATGCTCGGGAACGAGGAGGACTTCTCGGCGGCGCTCGGCTTTGAAGTTCCCGGCGTGGACGAGCACATCTCCAATCTCCCGGTGGAATCCTTCAAGAAAATGATTCAGCAGGTGGTGAAGGAATTTCCCTTCCAGGTCGTGGCCACTACCCTGCGCAAGGCGAAAACGGCGAGCCGGAACGACTGGGGAGCCATCTGTTACGCCGATGGGCGTTTCTATGAGGCTGTAATGCGGCAGGATCTGGAGATCTATGACCGCGTGGGCGGGGGCGACTCATTCGCTTCAGGGTTGATCTATGGTTTGCTGTCGGGGCAGGATCCGCAATGGGCGGTGGAGTGCGGCGCTGCGCACGGCGCCCTGGCCATGACCACGCCCGGCGATACGACCATGGCGACCCTCAAGGAAGTGACCCAGGTTATGCGAGGCGTCGGCGCGCGAATCGCGCGCTAGCCCCCGTGCAATAGCCGGGCGATAAGCCCGGCGGTGATAACAAAGGGTACGCCCACATTGATTTCGCTCTAGATTGGGGAGGAAAAGCACCGTGACAAAAGCGGAAGCAAGCAAAAGGATCCTGGAGATCGGCGTTGTTCCGGTGGTTCGGGCGCGCTCAGCCAAACAGGCCATCGCCGCCGCCGAAGCCGTTTGTGCCGGCGGAATCTCGGTGGTGGAAGTGACCATGACGGTCCCGGGCGCGGTGCAGGTCATCGAGGAGCTTTCCCGAAGCATCGGAAAGCAGGTTCTCATCGGTGCGGGCACCGTCTTGGACGCCGAAACGGCTGCCCGTTGCCTGGATGCGGGAGCACAGTTCCTGGTGAGCCCAGGGTTTGACATGGAGACGGTGAAGCTCGCGTGCCGTAAAGGCGTGCTTATGATGGCCGGTGCGCTAACGCCTACCGAGGTGATCACCGCCTGGAAAGCCGGCTCGGATTTCGTAAAGATCTTTCCCTGCGGCAATGTGGGAGGTCCCAAGTACATCAAGGCCTTGCGGGGCCCTCTGCCGCAGGTGCCGATGGTTCCGACCGGCGGCGTCAACCTGAGCACGATCGCCGACTTCATTCGCGCCGGCGCCGCGGCGGTTGGTGTCGGTGGCGAACTGATCTCGGCGGCTGCATTGGATTCGGGCAATACCTCCGAGATCACGGAAGCCGCGCGGCAGTACGTCTCAATTGTGCGTGAAACCCGCAACGCGTCAATAGCTCCCCCTTGTCCGGAGTGCCTGGAGGTGCTGTGGCCCGGCGGCAGAGAGCGCGTATCTTGCGCCCACGGTACAATTCGAGGTAGAGGAATAACGATGCCGAAAACGGGAACAGGGACGAAAACCGGTAAGGCGGCGAAGTCTTCGCCCTACCGGATCCAAGTGCTGGACAGAGCGTTGTTGATTCTCGATGCACTGGCGAACCTGCACGGCGATGCCAGCCTGGCTGAACTCGTGGACGCCGTCAACGTGCACAAGAGCACCGTCCATCGGCTGCTCATGAGCCTGGAAAAGCACCGGCTGGTCGATCGCGACGGCCGGACGGGCCGCTATCGGCTCGGCATGCGCCTGTTCCAGCTCGGGACGCTTGCGGTTGCGCACATCAACATCCGCCACCTGGCACATCCATTCTTCAAAACCTGATGTACAACTCCGACGAGACGGTTCACCTGTGCGTCCTGGACAACGGCGAAATGCTCTACCTCGACAAAGTGGAGCCGAATCGAAGCGTGCGAATGTCGTCTACCATAGGGCGCCGCAATCCCGCGCACTGTACCGCCGTCGGCAAAGCGGTTTTGGCGTACCTGACCGAAAGCGAGGTCGATGTCATCATCCGCCAGCATGGAATGCGACGCTTCACGCCCAAAACACTGACTACGCCGGGAGACCTGAAAGCCGAGTTGAAGCTGATCCGGGAGCGCGAATACGCGATCGATGACGAGGAGAACGAGGATGGCGTGCGCTGCGTCGCCGCAGCCGTCAAAGACTTCGCCGGGCGACCGGCGGCGGCCATCAGCGTTTCTTCGCCATCATTCCGTTTACCCATGGAGAAGGCTGCGTCGATAGCGCAACTGGTGTGCGATACCGCCCGGGCACTCTCCAACGAGTGCGGATATCGCCCAGCATCCAGCCCGGATCTGCGCGCCGGAGAATCGCCATTATCGACTGCCGCGGCAAATATAGGCTCCGCCGGCACTAAATGAGCTCTTCCCGATGGGGTGGGACAACACATGATGAAATCAAGTCACTTTCCGCCTGCAGGGCCGCGCCTTTCCCTGGCCAAGTACTCCTTTGGCGTCGGTGACCGCTTTGCCCACCAGGCTAAAGCGCAACTCCGCGCCTGCATGCTCGCCGCCCAGCACGGCCTGGAAGTCATTCCGGTGTGGAACAAGTCCAACCGGGAGCATCTCATCGTCGGCTCCGAGCCGGACAGCGTCCGTACCGCTGCCGAGGCCGCAGTGCGTGAACTCGGCTGGACAAAGCCTTTCCACATCGATGCCGACCACGTCACCATGGAAACGGTGGATCGCTTCCTCGCGCCCAGCGACTTTTTTACTATCGATGTTGCCAGTGCGATCGGTACCCCGGCCGCGGCGGCCGACGTGGAGCGCTTCGTTTCCCGCCATCCTGAGCTGCTGCGGCCGATAGATCTCACCGGCCGGGAGCTTCCGCTGCACATCTCCCGCTCCAAGGCCACCGGGATCGCGCAGAAGTACCTGTTTGCCGCGCAGGCGGCAGGCCGTATCTACCGCCACGTGGCAGCCGCCAAAGGCCAGGGGATGCTTCATCACCGAAGTCTCGATGGATGAGACCGATTGCTCACAGACGCCGGAAGAATTGCTCGTAATCCTGGTAGCCCTGGCGGATGAGGGGATACCGGTTCAGACGCTCGCCCCAAAATTCAGCGGCCGCTTCAATAAGGGTATCGACTACGTGGGCGATCCGGAACAATTCGAGAAGGAGTTCCGCAGCGACGTCGCCGTGATCGCCTATGCCGTGCGTAACTACGCGCTCACGCCGGAGTTGAAGCTGAGCGTCCATACGGGAAGCGACAAGTTCTCCATTTATCCGGCCATTCGCCGCGCTATGCGCGATTTCGGCGTGGGCGTACATGTAAAGACCGCGGGGACCACCTGGCTGGAAGAAGTGATTGGGTTAGCGGAAGCAGGCGGCGCGGGCCTTGCGCTGGCCAAGGAGATCTATGCTCAGGCCTTCGCGCATCGGGAAGAGCTCTGCGCGCCTTACGCTGCGGTCATCGACATCGACGCCGCGAAACTGCCCCAACCGGCGGAGGTGAACGGGTGGAACTCGGAGCGATATACCAGTGCGCTGCGTCATGATCCGCGGTGTCCCCAATATAACTCCAGCCTCCGGCAGTTGATGCACGTGGGATTCAAGGTTGCCGCCAAGCTCGGCCGGCGTTATCTGGATATGGTGGACGCCTGCGAGGAATCCATAGCGCCCAATGTCACCGCCAACTTATATGAGCGGCACCTGAAACCGCTTTTTCTGGCGGAGAAAATTTCTACCTCGATTCGCTAACGTGCCACAGAGGACGGATCATGGCGTTCATCCACGAAGATTTTCTGCTGCGCTCCAACACCGCCAGGCGGCTCTACCACCAGTACGCCGCCAGGCAACCGATCATTGATTATCACTGTCACCTTTCCCCCAGGGACATTGCTGAGAACCGGCGCTTTAACAATTTGTTTGAAATATGGCTGGAGGGCGATCACTACAAATGGCGGGCGATGCGTGCCAACGGTGTGTCCGAGCGGTATTGCACCGGCGACGCCGAGCCGCGCGAGAAGTTTATGGCTTGGGCGCGCACGGTTCCCCATACCCTGCGCAATCCGCTTTATCACTGGACCCATCTCGAGTTGAAGCGCTATTTCGGCATCGACCAGTTGCTGGATGAGCGCAGCGGACCCGCCATCTGGGAAACCGCCAACACCTTGCTCGCCGGCGACGAGTTGCGCACACAAGGCATCTTGAAGCGGTTCAACGTGAAAGCACTCTGTACAACCGACGACCCTACCGATGATCTCGCGTTTCACAGGCAGATGATGGCAAGCGGCTTGCCGACTCGGGTCTATCCGGCATTCCGGCCGGATAAGGCGCTGAACGTGCGCCAGCCTGAAGCGTTCAATCCCTGGGTCGATCGTCTCGGCGTCGCCGGCAATCTTGAGATCACGCGCTTCGGCGATTTCCTCGACGCCTTGCGCCGGCGGCATGACTACTTCCACCAGATGGGATGCCGCCTTTCCGATCACGGCCTGAACCACTGCTATGCGGATTTCTGCTCCGACTCCGAGGCAGCGGCGATTTTTGCCAAAACAAGAGCGGGGCAAGCGGCTTCGGCGGAAGAGCACTTGCAGTTTGCATCCTTCATGATGCTGTACTTCGGCCATCTCGACGCCAAAAAAGGCTGGACCAAACAACTGCACCTGGGCGCGCTGCGCAATGCCAATAGCCGCGGCATGCGACAGCTTGGGCCGGATACGGGCTTTGATTCCACCGGCGACTGGCCGCAGGCCGAGGCTCTAAGCCGGTATCTCGATCGGCTCGACCGCGAGAGCGCGCTGCCCAAGATCATCATTTACAACCTGAACCCGGCTGACAATTACGTGCTCGCTACGATGGCCGGCAATTTCCAGGATGGATCGGTTGTGGGAAAGATCCAGTTCGGCAGCGGATGGTGGTTTCTCGATCAGAAAGAAGCCATGCAGTGGCAGCTCAATGCGCTTTCCAATGTCGGCCTGCTGTCACGTTTCGTTGGCATGCTGACCGACTCGCGCTCTTTCATGGCTTACCCGCGACACGAATACTTTCGGCGCGTCTTGTGCGATCTGCTGGGGACCGATGTCGAAAACGGCGAACTGCCCAACGACGAGGCTTTGATCGGCGGCATGGTGCAAAACATCTGCTACGGCAATGTAAAACAGTACTTGGCCCTGGAGCCGGTCGCGGCGGCGAGTTCTACCTCCGACTAGAGCAAAACCAGGGATGGTGTATAGCGAAGCGAAACGTTCCCGTCGCCGCGACCACCAGGCAGCGGCGACGGTAAGCAGAACTTGAAGCGTCTATGACATCCGTGATTTTGCCATAAAGAGCCCCGGCACACCGGCCGGGGCTCGTCTTTGGCTAAGAGAAATGAGCCGAGCACTACGCATCCGGACGCCCCAATACTTTGGCGCGCCGCGGAAGTTGGCCGCTGGCTCATTTGACCGCGCTAATCTGCTTGATAAGATCATTGTATTCGGGGTACTTTGCGTAAACGCTCTGTACCGCCCGCTGAAACTGGGCTTTTTCAGGCTTGACGATGACTACGCCCTTTGCCTTCAGGTCGTCCATGCACTTTTTGGTCAGGTCGGCCCAGAGTTTTCTTTCGTAAGCCACCGAATCCTGCGCGGCCTGAGCCACGATCTTCTGGTTCTCCGGCGACAATGTATCCCACACCTTCTTGCTTATGACTACCACTTCAGGCACCATGGAGTGCTCGTCAAGCGAGTAGAACTTGGCTACCTCATAGTGCTTCGTGGTCCACAGGCTGGGAGGGTTGTTCTCGGCGCCATCGATAATCCCGGATTGCAGGCCACTGTACACCTCGCCGAAACTCATTGGCGTGGCGGAGGCCCCCAGAGCGTTAATCGTATCGATAAAGATTTTGCTCTGCTGAACCCTGATCTTCATGCCCTTCATGTCGGCAACGGTCTTCACCGCCTTGCCTTTGGTATAAAAGCTGCGGGCGCCGGAATCGTAGTACGCCAACCCTACGAGATTATTTTTTTCCATGCCTTTCAGCATGTCTTTGCCAATCTGGCCGTCCAGCACCTTCCACAGATGGTCGCTGTCACGGAACAGGAAAGGCATCGAGAAAATGCCCATGTTGGAAGAAAAGCTCACGAGGGGTGCTGCATTTATCCGGTTGATGGCGATCGTGCCCGCCTGGGTCATCTCGATCGTTTCCTTCTCCTGGCCCAGTTGCGCCCCGCCGTAAACCTGCATCTTAATGTTTCCCTTTGTGCGCTCCTCGAGCTGCTTCGCCATGTATTTGAGCGCCTGGGTGGTCGGATAATCCTCGGGCTGAACGTCGGCAGCTTTCAAAACAATTCCCTGCGGCGCGGCGGGAGCATTCGGGCTCGAACTACAGCCGCCGGCGACGAGCACCGCTGCAAGAGCGATCAGACTTATGAGAACGATCCATTTGTTAGCTTTCATGATTCATCTCCTTTGGAGCAAAACGCCAATCTACGGTTGACTTGTTCCTCCGCTTTTCAAATCGGCAGCCGGCCGTCGGATTCATTGCATGAAGAGCCTGGGCAGCGTCATTGTCACCGCAGGAAAATAGGTAACCAGCAACAGAACAACAATAAGGACTGGAATGAACATCAGAATCGCCTTGACGGTGCTTTCCAAGGTACACTTGGCGATGGCACAGCCGACAAACAAAGCCGTACCCACCGGCGGGTGAATCAAGCCGATCGCCAGATTCAACAGCAGCATGATCCCAAACTGCACCGGGTTCATCCCGATGCTTTGCGCGATGGGAAGGAAGATCGGCGTCAGAATCAGGATGGAGGCCGCCATGTCCATAAAGAAGCCGATGACCAGAATAAAGACATTGATGATCAGCAGCACATACATCGGATTACGCGTGACGGAGGAGATGCCGGCGGCGACAGTCTGCGGGATGTGCTCATAGGCCATGATCCATCCGAAGGCGGAGGAAGTGGCGATCAAAAAGAATACCATCCCGCATGTGATCGCGACTTTTCGAATGATCTCAGGCAGTTGCGAGAACTTCAATTCGCGATAGTACAGAGTAGTAAGTATCAGCGCATAAAGGCAGGCGATAGCTCCCGACTCCGTGGCCGTAAATATGCCGGTAACGATTCCACCTACTATGATGACTGCGGCCATCAGGCTGAGAAATCCGCCCTTGAGGGCTTCCCATCCCTGCTTGAATCCCCGGGCCTGTTCCTTTTCATAGCCCCGCCGCACGGCCAGGACATAACTCACCGCCATCAATCCCATGCCGATCAACAGGCCGGGCACATATCCGGCGAGGAACATCGACCCAATCGAAACCACGCCTCCGGCGGCGACCGCGTAAATGATGGCATTGTGGCTGGGAGGCAGAATGATGCCGGTGGTGGACGCGCAGACCGTTACCGATACTGCGAAATCTTTTTCGTAGCCCTTGCGCTCCATCATGGGAATGAGCACAGGGCCGACGGATGCGACATCCGCCACCGAGGAGCCGGTAGTCCCGCCGAAGAACATGCTGGCTACGATGTTGACCATAGCCAGCCCGCCACGCATCCTGCCGACCAGAATATTGGCAAAATCGACGATTCGTCTGGCGATGCCACCCTCGGCCATAATGTGACCGGCGAGCACGAAGAATGGAATGGTCATCAGCGGAAAAGAATCAAGCGAAGCCACCATTCGTTGTCCGAGCGGCAGCAGCGGGATGCCGCCATACAGGCACGTGATCAGCGAAGATATTCCCAGGCTGAACGCTATCGGCACCCTGATGATCATCAGGGACAAGAACGAACCCAGCAGGATCCAAGCTCCCAGTCCCATGTTATCCGGCCTTCTTGGTTGCGAGCAGGCGATAAAGCTTTTCCATCATAAAGATGATGATGAGACAAGCACTGACCGGCAACGCGAGATAGACATAACATACGGGAATGCCCATGGCAGCCGAGCGCTGTGTCCTGGTAAGGTCTACCAGCAAGATTCCCTGCCATATCAGCACGAACACATAGACGATCATCATCAGGTACGTGAGCACTTGCAGGGGCCGTTGTACCTTCTTGGGTATTTTATCGGCGAAGAAATGCAGCGACATGTGCGAGCCGCGCCGCACCCCTGCTGCTATGCCGAGCAATCCAAACCAGATCATCAGATAGACCGACAGTTCTTCAGACCATGGCGGAGTGTAGTGCAGGACATAGCGCTGGAAGACCTGATAGGTCACCAGGCAGACCATGCCGATGGTAAGCACAATCATGATCGACTCGGCCGCCCGCGCCAGATTGCCGATCACTCCGGAAAATTGATCCTCAGTATGCTTAGCCAATGCCGCCACTCCCGCTACTAGGGACGGTAAAGAACGACTCAATCCAATGCTCCAAGACGATCCCGGGTGAAGCAGCGCCGGCAGTTCAGCGAGGCTCGGCCGACCCGATTGCTGCTTTTGCAAACAGCCTTACTCGGTCCACTCTCCCGGAAAACTCGCTTTAGAGTCGCTAAATAGTACAACAATGAAAGAAAAATTCAAGAGCACACTGGAACAGACAAAGCTGATACGCGCCAGGGCCTGCCAGTTTCAAAGGCGGCGGCCTGGGAGGTCCGCCGCCTTTCGCGCCGGGTTATTTGGCGGCTACGAATATCCGGTCGTTCCCGTTCGCCTGAGGCGGGGTAAAGAAAGCGGCGATTGTTCTGGCGCCCTCGGCCAGCGTGCCGGTTCACCGCAGGCCGGAGCGCAAGCGCGATTGCGGAGCCCGGGGTTCGATAGCTTACAGCCGTGCGGCAGATCTACGAAAGCACGGGCGGCACGGGCATAACCCTCAGCCTCTGGCGATCAACGGCTTGGCGGTCGGCATCAGGGTGATGTATTGACAGTTCACGTCCAGCGGCAGACTGGCCATCCAAACCACCGCATCCACCGCGTGCTTGATCTCCATCCGCGGCTCGGGCCTCACCGACCCATCCGGCTGCAGAACGCCGATCGTCAGCTGAAAAGACAATTCGGTCGCGACATTTCCGAGATCAATCTGGCTGCAGGCGATGTTGTGCTTGCGGCCGTCGATGGAAATGCTTTTGGTCAACCCGAGCACTCCGCTCTTGCTTGCGCCGTAAGGGGCGCCATTCGGGCGAGGAGCGTGAATCGCGGTCGAGGCGTTGTTGATGATGCGCCCGCCGCGCGGTTCCTGCGACATCATCATCCTGTACGCCTCCTGCGCGCACAGGAACGCTCCCGTAAGATTGACATCGACGATCGACGTCCACTCCTCGTAGGTAACGTCCTCAAAAGCCGTGCGGGCATTCTTACCGGCATTGTTGAACAGAACATCCAGTCTGCCGAAGGCCTCTTTGGTTTTGGCAAACAGGGCCTTGACCTGGTCGGGCTTGGTAACATCGGCCGGCACAACCAGCATCTGGGGACCCGAAGGATTTCCCATGGCGGCGGTCTTTTCCAACTCCTCCTTGCGCCGGCCGGTGAGCACAACGGAGAACCCCGCACCCTGCAGGCCGAGACTGACTCCGCGTCCGACCCCGCTACCAGCGCCGGTAACAAGTGCGACCTTTTTGGCATTCGTGGTCATCTGGTTCCATCCCTCCCTGCCTAACTGCCTCGTCTCACATCGCGAGACGGCGAGCGGTGCGGCAGTGTTTCGATTCTCCTGCGCCAACTGGCAGGTTATGAATCGCGCAGTATTCTTTCAGGCCGCCCGCGCTCCCGCAAGCAAAACTTCTGGACACTGTGTAGCAGCCCGCGTATTTTGTTTTACGGATCGGCGAAGGCCATCAGAGCGACGGTTACGCGTAACGTATGTCGCCAATGCCTGCAACTCCAGCACAGTAAGAGCCGCTACGGCGTTCGCCGGGGCCCCTAGGAGGAGAAATGCCCGTAGTTCCACAGAACGAAAAGAAGAACACGCTAACGCTTGATGATCTGATGCGGATGTACGACTTCACGGGGAAGACCGTGGCGATTACCGGCGGGGTCGGGATTCTTGGCAGCGAATTCGCCTGTGCGTTGGTAGGCTGCGGGGCCAACGTTGCCATTCTCGACATCAACCTCAACCCGGGCAAGGCGCTGCTGGAGAGAATGGGCAAGCGCGCATCGCAGGCGGAGCTCTTCCAATGCGATGTCCTGAACCCCGCCAGCCTGGCCAAGGCCGCCGGCGAAGTTGTCGCCCGCTTCGGCAAGATCGACTGCCTGATCAACGCCGCCGGCGGAAACAAGCCGCAGGCCACGACCGGCCCGCAACAGCGTTTCTTCGACCTGCCGGTTGATGCCGTGCGCTGGGTGTTCGACCTGAACCTGCTGGGGACAGTGCTTCCCTGCCAGGTCTTCGGCAAGATGATGGCCGAGCGCGGCGAAGGCATAATTCTGAATGTCTCTTCGATGGCCGCTTTCCGCCCGCTGACGCGAGTCCTTTCCTACTCGGCTGCCAAAGCCGGAATCAGCAACTTCACCCAGTGGCTTGCCGTGCACATGGCGCAGGAGTATTCGCCGCGCATTCGTGTCAATGCCCTCGCCCCAGGGTTCTTTTTGACCGAGCAGAACCGGTTCCTGGTGACGGAACGCGAAACCGGCGAGTATACGGCGCGCGGCAAGGCGATCATCGCCCATACGCCAATGGCAAGGCTGGGAGAGCCGGAAGAGCTGCTCGGCGCCGTGCTTTGGCTGTTGTCCCCGGCATCGTCCTTTGTAACCGGGTCGGTGGTGGCAATCGATGGAGGCTTCGCCGCCTTCAGCGGAGTGTAGAACTGGTTGCACAAATACTGCCTTGAAAGGGCGGGGCTTCAGTGTGTGCGTGAGAACCCCATTTTTTACCGGTCCGACCCCATCATATTGGGGTCAGCGCGGCAATAAAGCTCACTATATGGCGTACGAAACTAGTTCTCACGCACACACTTCAGCCCCGCCGTTCGGACTAGCAAAAATGCGGGCTTTAGCCCCTGAGGGTATTATCGACAGGTGGCTCAGAGTTGGCGCAGTTCCAACTCTGGGGGATCTGCGAGCTGCCTCACTCGTTTGGGCCTGATTCTTGTCGATAGCGCGCGGGCTGGCCCAGGCATGCGCGTTCGCGCTGTTGCGGACGACCGGGATGCTGCAGCGCATACTTTGGGGTAAGGCTGCCAACGATGGCCAATTGTCATTTCCTGCTGTCATCCCGAGCGACTCCGCACCGGAAGAGCATTTGCTAGTAGATTTCCTTCTGGCCGAAGTTGCTGCGAATTCTCAAACGAGTTCTTTGTAGCGGCGGAAGTCGAGGGACCCCTATGGCCTCAACCAGCCGTCGGGTGGCCTACATTTGCCCGCCGGGAGTCAGTTCTCGGCCCGAGCCCGCGTAGCGGGCATAAGACGGTAGCCCCACGGCGCAAGCCTGGGGTAATGTAAGATTTTGAAAATGAGCCCCGAAGGGGCGTAAGAATGGGCGGTGGCCCACATTTGCCTGCAGTTGGTTCCGCCAAGCGGGATGGGATGGAAGACAATTTTCGATTCCCAAGATCCCTACACTTGCAGATCGCAAGACGCCGAGGATAACCTGAGCGCCTGAATTTCTTGTCAAGCCCCATAGCACCGCTGTCTTCCTGTAAGTCTCTGAGAATCCAGCAATTATTTTCTTTCCAGCCATGTCACATTCCTCCTGGTCAAAGTGTCATACTGGAAGTAGGGAGCAACGCACGCCATCACCGCCCTGGCTTCTCGTTGTAGTGACAAAGAGAAGTGTTTGCCGAAGCGGATCGAAAACCCTATCCCTATTGGATTGAAGAATTTACCCGCAAACTCTTTTGATTGAAGAATTTGCCGCGCTTACCCACACGTAATCACCAGAAAAGAAATAATTTGCGGCTTTTATACCGGGGGTAGGGTATACGGCGGTACGGACCGGGAACATCCCTGACAGATTGAGTTGTCGGGTTCCCGTTTGGGCCAGGGTACGAAATGCCCTGTTCACAACAATCACCTTTCGTACAATGAAGCAGAGCGCCTGGAGAAAGCTTATGAGTCGCAGGAAGTGGTGGGTCGCTTTCGCGGTCGTGGCAATCTCGGTGTGCGCCTGGATGGTGACGAAGTGGACGAGCGTTCCGAACTATGCTTGGCAGCAGGTTGAGTCGTCCGATGGCCACTTCCGCGTTAACTTTCCAGGACCTGCGACGACCTCACAAGAACAGGGTACGGCTTCGGACGGCACCAAGTACGTAATGAACAAGCTTACGGCTTCTCCCGTTCGTAGAGT
Organism: uncultured Acidobacteriota bacterium; assembly: GCA_963791145.1. GTDB lineage: Bacteria > Acidobacteriota > Terriglobia > Terriglobales > Acidobacteriaceae > CAWBRT01. The sequence goes on from CAWBRT010000011.1 coordinate 865,924, forward strand.
CATCTACGCCCTAAGCTGGTGGGAACATCCCGTCGAAAAGAATAAAACGACAGACGAGCTGTTTGCTTACCTTCGCGAGTGTGACGTCAACGCATTTCACGGAAGCGTTGCATTTGAGAAAGCGCTCACGGTCGAGGGATACCCTGCCCGAGACGTTCTACTGTACTCAAAGGAGTTCATGGTCCTGAATCGCTTTATTAGAGTCGGTCCGCGCATTTACTCGCTCTGGGTGGTCAGTCCGCGGTCGCAGCCGCAGATCGAAAATGGAGGCAAATTTCTCAATTCGTTTTCTCTGAACTGAGGTTCTTGCCGTGAAACCGCCTTCGCGTAACTTACAGAGTTACCGATCGCCCGATGCGCGTGCGGGGATTCGCATGCCAGGAGCGGGCAGGTGGCCCACGTTCGCCCGCAGTTGGCTAACGTGGGGCAGTTTCTGCAGGCTTTAAGCGAACTACCCCACCTTAGCTCCGCTTCGCTTCGCGAAGGTGGGGCACCCACTTGCTATCGTGATTGACGCAAAATAGTCTTCGCGTAACTTACGCAGTTACCGATCGCCCGATGCGCGTGCGGGGATTCGCATGCCCGGAGCCGGATACAACGGAGCCTGCCCGCTGAGAACCCTTACCACTTCTTCCGCCGCGACTATGCTGGTGCGGTTCACGGCCTCCTCGGTATAGGCTCCGCAGTGCGGCGTCAGTACGACGTTCGGCAACGATAACAATGGGTGGGTAGCAGGCGGCGGCTCTTCCATCAACGTGTCGGCGGCAAAGCCCGCGATTGCTCCGCTCTTCAAAGCCTCATACAGATCGAGTTCGTTGATCAACTCGCCTCTGGCGGCATTGATGAGAACCGCGGTCTTCTTCATCAGCGAGAGCGTGCGGGAGTTGATCATGCCGTTCGTCTCCGGCGTGGCCGGCACATGCAAGCTCAGGAAGTCGGCCGAACGGAACACCTCTTCCAGCGGGACGTAGTTCACCTGGTAGTGCTCGCATAGCTCGCGCCTTTGCTGAATGTCGAAGGCGATGGTACTCATGCCAAAGGCATGGGCGCGCCGAATGACCTCGACGCCGATCTGCCCGGTGCCGATCACTCCCAGAACCTTTCCGTGCAGCTCGTGTCCGGCAGGGCGAGTCCAGGCGCCCCGGCGGATATTCGCGTCCTGCTCCGGAATGTGGCGGGCCAGCGAAAGCATCAGCCCCAGGACCAGCTCGGCCACAGAGATCGAATTGGCTCCCGGCGCAAGCGTTACCGCGACGCCCATCTCGGCGGCAGCCTTCACGTCAACATTGCTATAGCCGGCGCCGTTTCTGGCCACGATGCGCAGTTGCGGACGGCCGGCCGCAAGCACGCCGGCCGTTACCGGGTCGAGGCCGACGATAGCCGCATCCATCCCCACAATGACGCGCAGCATCTCGGCTTCGCTCAAAGGCTTGGCGGCGGCGGCAACCACGATTTCATGGCCCGCCGCCTCAAGGATCCTGATTCCCTGCTTGTTGGCCGCCATCGAACGGGCGGTGATCAATACCTTTGCCAAGATCGACCTCCAAAGCAGGCCCTTGCCGACTACTCGGGCTGCTCGCTCTGATAGGCGGAGATTGCGGTGAATGCCTGCTGCAAGCTCCCGTAGACCTGCTCGTAGATCGGGTAGAGCCGCTGATAGCTCGCCATCGCCGCCGGCTGCGGGCAAAACGACCTCGCGACGCCGATCAGCTCAGCGGTATCGGAGATATCATGCAATACGCCTGCCGAAATGAAGCCCAGCACGGCGGCGCCGAAAGCGGCTCCCTCGTTGATCTGCGGAAGATTCACGGACCTGCCGAAGACATCAGCCAGCATCTGCAGCCAGAATTCACTGCGGGTGAAGCTCCCGCTGACCCTGATTTCGCGCGCCGCTCCGGCCACCTGCTCGAGGGCGAGCAGGATGCTGTTCATGCGGAAGCAAACCCCTTCCAGCGCCGCCCGCAGAATATGGTCCCGGCCGTGTCGCAGAGTCAGTCCGAAGAGCACGCCGCGCGCATCGGCATTCCAGTTCGGCGCCCGCTCACCCAAAAGGAATGGCAGCATGATGAGGCCATCGCTGCCTGGCGACACCTTGGCGGCGGCCTGGATCAGCAGGTCGTAAGGATCTATACCGAGTTTCGCTGCCTCGAGGCGCTCCGCCTCGCCGAAGTTGTCGCGCATCCAGCGCAGGATGATGCCGCCATTGTTGATGGCGCCTCCCAGAACCCAGACCTTGTCGGTGAGGTTGTAACACCAGGTCCGGCCTTTTTCGTCGGTTCTGCGGACGATCGGAGAGCATGCGCACCGCGCCGCTGGTTCCGATGGTGGCGCTCATATACCCGGGCTGCACCGCCCCGATGCCGACATTCACCAGCACGCCGTCTCCGGCGCCGATGACCACCGGTATTCCCTGCGGCAAGCCCGGTTCGCTGCGCCGCCTCTTTGCTCAAGGCACGGCTGTAGGTGGTGGGGACAACCCGCAGGCAGAGAGTCTTCCGCGATTCCCAGGAAGTCGAACAAGCTCCTGGTCCCACTCCAGCTTCCACAGGTTGTAGAGTCCTGAGCCGCTGGCGATCGAGCGGTCCACCACCCATTCGCCTGTCAGCAGCATGAAGACGTAGTCCTTGATGGAGCCGAACCGGGTTGAGTTCCCGGCGAATTCGGGATGTTGCTTCAGCAGCCATGCGATCTTGACAAAGGGATACATCGGATGAACCGGGCAGCCGACGCGCCGATAGACCGGCAAGAATTCCAGACCGCGCTGCTTCATCTCGGGCAGGAGTTGCTGGCTGCGCAGGTCCGCCCAGGTCATCAGGTTGCGAAGCGGGACGCATTTGCCGATCCAGCGCCACGAAACTGTGGAAGACGGAACTCAGGGCCAGTCCGTCCGGACGCCGATTTGCTTGCGCCAAAACGGAGACAAGCTCCCGCAGCGCATCCTCGATGGCCGATACGATTTCAGCGGGCTCCTGCTCCGCCCAGCCGGGCTTGGGAGTAAGCAAGCGATATTCGCGCGAGGCCGAACCCTGAGAGCGGCCGTCCGCTTCGTAGGCCACCGCTCGGACTCCGGTGGTTCCGATGTCGACGCCGATCCAGACCGGTCTCTCCATCCACGGCTCCTCTACCTATGTGGTCACGACGGAAGTCTATCTCGGCGCGCCTAAACGTTCCAGAGGGAGTTTCCGGCACGGGCGGAAGTTTGATGTCGGCGGGATTTCCACCCCAGCACGCACGGAACTGCGCGCCGGGGCGCTGGTAATGCAAAACCTCACGCCAGAGTACGGCCTTACGATGATGTCGCCGTGCTCGCCTGCTTGAGCCGAAACAGCGTCTCCCCGGCGCGCGGGCACCAGCAGAATGCCTTCGCTCTCGCGGCCTCGCCATTCGTCCAGCCGGATGGATGACGGATCCAGGTAGCCGAGATTGATCCGCCGGCAGCGCTCCTCGGGAATTCCGGTGGCGAGCGTCACCTGGACGCGCGGGCATTCGACGCGGGTGGAAGCATCGTAGGTACCCAGGCCTTTGACATGCGTGGAATGCGCCACGACTCCGCCCGGGTAGTTCCGGAAGCGCTCCCACTGCTTCATGAAGTAGTCGCGGCAGTGATAGCCGATTTCGTCGAGGATCTTGCCGTGCGTATAGCTGACCTCGGTAATGCGTGGGCTGTAGATAACGACTTCGCTGCCGTCTGCCATGGCGGGTTCCATCTTGTACATGCCCTTGGCCCCGGTCCACAGATCATCGTACAGTTCGGGCATCACGGACAGCACGCGCCGAAAGGGCTTGTCGACATAGACGATATGCTTCTGGGCCGAAAGCGCCGAGGCAGCCGTCCATGCATCCTGCGGTGAGCCGAAGTACATGCCGGCCAGGCCTTCATGCGTGACAACCAGGGCGAAGCATGAGGTCGGGCGCGGAATGAGCGCGGCGGCCCGGTCGATCACCGCCCGCACCGGCGTGTAACCGGCGCCGATCACGCGAAAGTTGGTGATGACCGCTCCCAGCCAATGGGTGAAATTGATGATTTCCGCGCCGGCGATGCCGGGGAAGAAGTACTTGTTCCCGCCGGAAAAACCAACTACCTCGTGAGGAAACACCGGGCCGCAGACCACAATGTGGTCGTAATCGAGGATCAGCTTGTTGAGAGTTACGGGCACTTCCTGCGACATCAGGCCCGAGGTGATCTCGGAGATTTCCGCTGCGGGAATCGCGCCGAGCTTGACAAAGGAAGCCGGGTCTTCCCAGTGGTGATTGAAGATATGCGATCGCTCGACCTTGCCCCCGACGACCTTCCCGCCGATGAGCTTGCTCAATTGCGCGTCGGTCATCGGCGTGTGGGTTCCCAATGCCACGAGATAATCGAGCGCCTTCACGCGCGGGCCGAGGAGTTCCTGAAAGATCCCGAACATCTGCGGCATGGGCATGGTCCGGGTGCCGTCGGGGATCAGGATCAACACGCGTTTGCCGTCCACAGGCAAGGTAGCCAGCGACTCGGCTGCGATCTCCCTCATCTCTTCCGTGCTCAAGTACTGGTCAGCGAATCCTTTTCCGATGGTCATCACACCTCTCCCCCTCTATTTTGAAACTCTGTAGCACGGTTTGGCAATTAGTCTCCCAAATCCGAGCTGATAAAGGTAGCGGAGCTGGAGTTCCGGGAAACGCGGGATTATGGCTGCGGAGGAACAGCGGTCGCTCTGGCTGCCGCGCTGCGGCGCTGGCGGGCCTCCTTGATATGGCTATGCGCGCCCAGGTAGTGCGCCTTCATATCCTCGTTGGCCAGCAGGCGAGCTGAGGTATCGGTCAAGGTCATACGCCCGGTTTCAAGCACGTATCCGCGATGGGCGATGAGCAGCGCCATGCGGGCGTTCTGCTCCACCAGCAGGATGGTAGTCCCGGCCGCATTGATCTCCTTGATGATGCGGAAGACCTCTTGCACCAGCACCGGCGCCAGACCCAAAGATGGCTCGTCCAGCAGCAGAAGTTTCGCACCCGACATGAGGCCGCGGCCGATAGCCAGCATCTGCTGCTGGCCTCCGGAGAGCTGCCAGCCCAGACGATCCTTGAATTCTTTCAGGATAGGAAAGAGTTGAAAGATGTATTCCAGGTCGCGACTCAACTCGGCTTTGGACGGTTTCTTGCGCGGCGTGGCTCCCAGCATCAGGTTGTCCAGGACGGTGAGGCCGGGAAAGATGCGCCGCCCCTCGGGGACACAGGCGATTCCAGCCTCGGCGATGTCTTCGGCTTCCATCCCGGTGATGTCCCGCCCCAAAAATTCGATCCTGCCCTTGGCTGCTTTCAGCATCCCGGTGATCGTCTTGATGGTAGTGCTCTTGCCGGCGCCATTGGCTCCAAGCAGGGCGACGATCTCTCCCTGCTGCACCTCCAGCGAAACGCCCTTCAGAGCCTGGATGGCGCCGTACCAGGTTTCAATTTCCGTGAGCTTAAGCATTGCTCATCTCCGTTCCCAGGTAGGCGTCAATCACCTCTTGGTTCTTTTCGATGGTTTCGACGGGCCCTTCGGCGATTTTCTTGCCGAAATTCAGGACCGTGATGTGATCGGAGACATTCATCACCAGGCTCATGTCATGCTCGACCAGCAGGATGGTAATGCCACGATCCCTGATCTGGAAGAGCAGCTCCACCAGCGTCTCGGTCTCGGCCGAGTTGAGGCCGGCGGCGGGTTCGTCCAGCAGGAGGAGCTTGGGATCGGAAACCAGCGCGCGCGCCAGCTCCAGCAGTCGCTGCCGGCCATACGGCAGGCTCTTGGCTTCGGCAAATTCTTTACCGCGCAAGCCGACGAAGGCCAGCATCGCCAGGGCTTTCCGGCGCATGGCCGCCTCTTCCGCCTGCTGCGAGGAGGGCTGCAGAACGCTCCCCAGCAGCCCCGCGCGCGAGCGGCTGTGCTGGCCAATCAGGACATTTTCCAGCACGGTCATTTCGCCAAAGAGGCGGATATTCTGGAAGGTGCGCGCCACTCCGTGCTTGGTGATGACATGCGGCTTACGGCCGGTGATGCGCATGCCATTCAGCAGAATCTCGCCGGCGGTGGGAATGTACAGGCCGCTCAGCATGTTCAGGATGGTCGTCTTGCCCGAACCGTTGGGCCCGATCAGCGCCTGAATCGCGCCCAGGCGAACCTCCATGTCCACGCCATCAACCGCTTTCAATCCGCCAAAGTGCTTGGCCAGCCCGCGAACGGCAAGGAGCGTCCCATCGCTCCCGCCTCCGCTGACACTTGGCGCAAGCGATCCTCCGATGGGATCAGCTTCCTGCGTAGTCGCTGCCACCTGGCGCGCGGCGGCCGACCCGGAGGCCCACCAGTTTCGCAGCCGCTGGCTGACAGCCCATCCCCGCACCAGTCCGGCGATCCCGCTCGGCATAAAGATCATGACCGCAACGATGCCGGCTGCGTACACCATCATGTAGTAGTCCTTCAGGAATCGCAGGACCTCCGGCACCAGCGTCAGCAGGGTGGCGCCCACGATGGCACCTACGGCTGAACCGTTGCCGCCCAGGACAGCCATCGCCAGCAACATGACCGACTGATCGAAGGAGAACGTATCGGGACTGATGTAATGCGAACCGCTGTGGGCGAACACCCATCCCCCGAAGCCGCCATAACCAGCGGACAGGGCGAAGGCCATGATCTTGAAATACGTGGAATCCACGCCCGCGGTTTCCGCCGCCATTTCATTCTCGCGGATAGCCATGAAGGCGCGTCCCACGCGGGAGTTCTTCAGGCGTATCGAGGCCCAGGTGAGCAGGATCAGAGAAACGGCTGCTACGTAGAAAAACGTTCCGGGATCTTTTAACTCATATGGGCCGATGCTCGGCGAGGGAATCTTGGGAATGCCATCCGATCCGCCGGTCAACCAAATGGCGTTGACCAGGATGAGCTGCAGGATGATGCCGAAGCCGATGGTGGCCATCGCCAGGTAGTGACCGGAGAGCTTCAGAGTGGGTATGCCCAGCAGCACACCGAAGAGTGCCGCGACCAAGAACGCGGCGATCATACCCACCCAGACCGACACTCCCAGGGTGACGGTGAGCACGGCGCTGGTGTAAGCCCCCACACCCCAGAAGGCCGCCTGGGCCAGTGAAAGCTGCCCCCCGTAACCGAGCACGATGTTCAGCCCGAGGCAGGCGATGGAAAAGCTGATTGCCAGGTTCACCAGGTTGAGCCAGTAGCTGCTGCCCACCGCCCAGGGAAACACCACCACCGCCAAGGCGAGGATTGCAATCAGAAGCGGCTTGAGCGTGCGTGGACTCATGACCGCCTCCTATGCCTTTTCGGCGACCTTCTCACCGAAGAATCCCTGCGGCCGGAACAGCAGAACCAGTATCAGGAGGATAAAGGCGAAGGCGTCACGGTAGGCGCTGGAGATGTAGTAGGACGCGAAAACCTCGATCACTCCGAGAAATATCCCGCCGAGGATCGCTCCGGGAACGCTCCCGAATCCGCCAACGATAGTGGAGCAGAAGGCCTTGAGTCCCAGCATGGCGCCCATATCTTTCGTCACATAAAAGATCGGACCGATCAGAATGCCCGCTGCCGCTCCCAGAATGGAGCTGTAAGCAAAGGTGATGGCGATCGTTCTGGCGACCCGGATTCCGAGCAGACGCGCCATTTCCTTGTCCTGGGCCGTCGCCTGCATCTGTTTGCCTAAGGCGGTTTTCTCAAAGAAGAAATGCTGCAAGATAAGCAGCGCCGCGGTGGCAAGAATGATAACGATGTACTGCGGATCGACGAAGACGCCGGCCAGATTCAAGGTGTCGGGCGGGGTCGGCCGCTGCATCAGCAAGGGCTCGGCGCCGAAGATCAACTGCGCCGCGTTCTTCAGGAATATGGAGACACCGATGGTGGCGATGATCACCGGAAGAAATGTGCGGTGTCGCAAGGGGTAGTAGGCAATGCGCTGGAAGACGATGCCGAATACCCCCATGAAGATGACGGTGATCAGGTACGCCCAGCCGAACGGGACGTGCAGCAGGTCCATCAGCCACACGGCCACGAAGGCCGGGACCATGACAAACTCGCCTTGGGCGAAGTTCACCACCCCGACCGCATTGAAGATCAAGACAAACCCCAGCGCGGCGAGGGCATAAATTGAGCCCATGGCGAGCCCCGCGGTCGCCATTTGCAGATTGGTAGCAAGGTCCATGCGGAAGTCTCCAGGTGCGAGCCCCGGAGCGCCCGGGACCCGCACCTTCACCTCGTAGACGGGCGGAGTGAACTACTTGGCTCCTATCTTGACGATCTTGAGGAGCTTGGGCGATCCCTTCTCGATCTGCACGACGCTTACCTCGCTCAGCCCGTCACCATTAGGGGTGAAGGAGAACGTGCCCAGGACGCCCTGGTATCCCTTGAGGGACAGAATGGACTGGCGGATCTTGGCGCGATCCTCGCCGCTCTTCTTGATGGCGTCCGCCAGAATTTTCAGGCCGTCATAGGTCCAGGCACTGGTGGAGTCGTACACTTCGTTGTATTCCTTCTTGTAGTCCTCGGCGTATTTCCTGTTCACCGCACTCTGGCCGGGCACGAAGTCGGCAACGGCCAGAATTCCCTCGGAGGCGTCGCGCGAAAGGCTGAGGGTATCGCGCATCTGGCTGGAAGGAGAACCGATGTACTTGAAGGGCGCTCCCAACTGGCGGTACTGCCGCTGAATGATGGCCACGTCCGCGGGATTCGTGCCGTACAGGACCATGATCTGGGCGCCGGCGTTCCTGAGCGAGAGGATCTGGGCGGTGAAATCTTTATCCTTGGTGGTGTACTTCTCCCGCTTCACCAGTGTCAGGCCGGCTTCCTTGAGACCCTTTTCGACCAGGTCGGCGCCGCCGGTCCCGAAGGCATCCGTGTCATGCAGTAAGCCGACTTTGGTGAACTTAGTGTCTTCCTTGATGTACTTGACCATGGCAGCCGCGGCGATTGAGTCATCCGGCCGCACCCGGAAAAGCCAGGGGTTCCCCTGCCTGGTCAGGGTGGCGTTGGTCCCGCCCATGATGGTCGGGATGCCGTAGCTCTTGACGGCATCGGACATGGCCAGAATCTGGGTGCTCTTGACGGAGCTGACCAGGGCCACGACCTTCTCCTGCTCGACCGCCTTCTGCAGCGCGGCTAGAGCACCGGGGTTGGTGGACTGATTGTCCACGATTCTGAGGTCAATGGGCCTTCCGTTGATCCCGCCGGCCGCATTGATCTGCTTGACGGCGAGCTTGATGGCTTTGAGCTGCAAAGCACCCTCGTCGGCCGAAGCGCCGGTGACAGGCGGGGTAAAACCAATCCTGATGGGATCGGCTGCTTGCAAGTTCAATGCGCCGAGGGTCATCATCCCGGCAGCGACCCCAAGCAAAATAATAGTGAACCACTTGCGCATGATCTCCCCCTTGGCTGAGTTGATAACTCTTTGAATTGCGAGAGCAAAGTATCAAAGGTTCCGCGGGAAGTAAAGGCAAAAGCTCAATTCATGAACAGGCCGCCGTTGATATCGATAGTGGCGCCGGTCACGTAACGGGCATAGTCGGAGGCCAGGAATACGATGACGTCGGCTACGTCTTCAGGTTCGCCGAGCCGGCCCAGCGGCACGGTCGAGGCATCGTGAGTTTGACCGAATCCGGTAGTCATAGCGGTACGGATAAAGCCGGGCGCGACGGCGTTTACCCGGATGCCGAAGGGGGCGAATTGCCGGGCCGCGCTCTTGGTCAGGCAGATCACGGCAGCTTTGGCGCAGGAATACGTCGGCGCCACCGCCAAACCTCCGATATGTGCGGCCAGGGATGCCAAACTTATGATTCGCCCTGACTTGTTGGCCTTCATGTAAGGCGTTACGGCGGTGATGCAGTTGGCCGCCCCAACCAAGTTGACGTCGTAGACCTTGTGATAGTCATCGACACTGATGTTTTCGTAGTCGGCCTTGGCCTGGCAAATGCCGGCATTGTTCACCAGCACGTCAATGCGGGAAAAGCGCTCGGCAATCGATTTCGCCGCTGCGATGACGGCTTTGCGATCGGTGACATCCAGTCGCAGGCCGAGGCCGGTGGTCCCCGGGCAGCCAGCTACAAGCTCGGCTGTGGCCTTAGCCGTAGTTTCGTTGAGATCCGCGGCAACCACGACGGAAGCGCCCTCACGGGCAAAGGCCAGGGCAATAGCCCGTCCGATTCCTTGTCCTGCTCCGGTAATGAGGACAACCATACCTTTCGTCAACATGATTCGTTCTCCTGGGTGATGGTGGCGACGGTAACACTTCTTGCCCTCAACTTCAAGCGGCAGCAGCCTGCTTACGCTCCGTCCATTCGTGCATGGCAGGAAAGCACAGCACTTCTGTGGTTCGGCCAAGAGCTAGTAACTGGCACTTTCATGCAATGCGAAGGTCAGGGCCATGCAGTCCGCTACTCCTCCCATCGTTAGCCCCGACCGGCGGTATTCCCGGTTGAGCGCGGCCAGCATGGGTTCCGGCGCCTGCTCCCGCTCCAAAACTCTCTGCAGAGACGCGCCGTCACTGCGAAGGCGGGCGAGGCCCTCGGGCCCACAACGGTGCACGGCGGTCGTATCTTCCACCTGTTGCATGAGAACCGCCATCAGATAGAAGCTGGCATGTTCAGCAGTCCAATTCGCCTCCAGAGCCTCCCGGTATCTCGGCCAAGCATGATCGAAGACGGCGGGCAGGCCTTGCTCGGCCTCAGCCCGGAGACCGCCCACACTGTGACGGCTCCGTATGAGGGCGCCATGAGAATCCTGCGATCCGAAGCGGGCGAAAAAACTACCGGCGGCCTTCGCAATCTCCTGGCTGAGCCTGGAGAACTGTCCGCCGCATTGGCAGGCAGCCATGAGCACGAGGCCGGAGAGGAAGATAAAACCTTTGTGGGCATTTGCCCGGATTTCCCGTGCCATGCGGTTCTCGGCAGCGATACCGGCCCGCACGAAATCCTCGAGCGGACGTTGCCGCCGATGACACTCGAGAATGTCCTCGAAGTAGAGCGGCAGCAAGTCTGCCGAAGCCTTCATGCCGGCGTAGGAGAGATCCGGGTGCGATCCGTTATCTTCACGGTCCACGAGACCCGGCTTGGGGGTAAGGTCAAGCTCGCGCAGAACCCCCAATCGCAGATTGGTTGCGAGGGATTCCACTCGAATAAGGCGCGGGGATGGCACGAAAGGCCGGAGGAGAGAATCCACACGCTTCAGCAGTTCCGAGGTGGAATGGCGCCGCAGCAGGATGCACTCGCGTGCCGTCTCCGAACATACCAGGCACAATCGCGGCGCAAGCCCGAGCCCGCTGCGGTCGACCGACGAACCATTCGGACCGTAAACATCCACATCCAGCAGGCGTGCGGAGGGGCTGTCGCTCTCAACTGCGATGGCAGCTCTTTTGGCCTCGATGGGCGGCAGGTTGGAAGCCGCTACGTGGAATGGGCCGAGTACATCTCTTCGGCTGAGCAGCACCTTCAGCCCGATGCTCCTGGCGCAGAGAATCCAGCGCCCCTCCGAGCAGGCGAGCTATGCCGGGGCGATGTTTGTCGGCTCCCGGAACATTGGCGCTGAGCAAAAGAAACGAGGCATGTTCCGATCCGTATTGGGCAAGGATGCGATCAAGCTCCTGCTGGCGCCCATCCCGCGCCTCCAGAAAATCCGCTTCCCTGCTCATTCGCAGACGCGGCGGACCACGTCGATGATGGAACCGTCGCGGTACTCGATTAGGGCTACTACCTCGTCGGTGAACTCGACGGGCCTTGGCTCACCGGTGATCCGGGTAATCTCATCATGGAACTGGCGGATGTCCTTGAGGGGCAGGTCGGCGCCGCAGCAATTCCTTCTTCAAATCGACATGCTTATCGGCGACGCAGATGCCGCGCTCGGTGACGATGACGTCCACGGTTTCGCCGGGCGTAGTGACGGTGGTCACGGCATCGCGAATGATGGGCAGTCGTCCCGCGCATCGAAGGCGCCACGATGATAGCCAGTTTTGCGCCCGCGGCGGCGTCGCAATGGCCTCCGGTATTGTGCAGGAGATAGCCGTTGGATTCCGTGTTGACGTTGACATTGAAGTCCACGTCCACCTCCGTAGCGCCGAGGATCACGCAGTCGAGCATGTTCACCACTTCCCCGCGATTGTAGGGATTGGCGTAGAGACTGGCGCTGATCTCCCGGTGCCCGGGGTTGCGGCGCAGAGATTCCACCGCTTTCAGGTCGAAGCACTGGACATCGAAGAGGGTCTCGAAGTATCCCTCTTCCAGCATGTCCACGAAATATCCGGTAATTCCTCCACAGCCGAAACTGCCCTTGATCTTTTGCGCGGCCATCTTCTGGTGGACGAGATCGGCCACGGCGAGCGAGGTGCCGCCTGCTCCTGTCTGGAACGAGAAACCGTCCTTGAGCAGCCCGGAAGCCTCAATGACTTCGGCTGCGTATCTTGCGATCAGCAAAGCCGCCGGGTCGCGGGCTAATCGCGTGGTGCTGGAGACGATCTTGTTCGGATCTCCCAGAGAATCGATCTTGACGACGTAATCCACTTCACTCTGGCCAATGCTGATGGGAGCGGCTGGAAACGGCACCAGATTGTCGGTGACGGCGACGACCTTGTGGGCATAACGCGCGTCGACGCAGGCATAGCCCAGCGAGCCGCAAGCCGACGGTCCGTGAACCCCGTTCAGGTTGCCGGTGATATCACAGCATGGCGCCGCGATGAAAGCGGCATCGACCTGGACTTCTCCGGTCGCCAGGGAGCGGGCTCGTCCGCCATGGCTGCGCACCACGATGGGGCAGTCGAGTTGGCCCTTGCTGACCATTTCGGCGATGAGGCCGTTGACCCCGGTCTCAATGCGGGTAATCACCCCCTTGCGGATGTAGGGAATGATCTCCGCATTTACGGGGTGAACCGAGCTGGAGGCGATGCCCATGTCGCGCATCCCCATGGCATCCAGCTCCTTGACCAGCGTGTTCAGCAGCACGTCGCCGTTGCGCAGGGCATGATGAGTGGAGATGTTCATGCCGCTCCTCAATTCGCATTTCTCGATAGCGGCTCGCAATGAAGGCAGCAGCTTGCTTTCACCGGGACGGGAACGAACCAGTTGACGGGTGGCCCGCAGCACCTCCGGCTCGCGGCTCCAGGGATCCAGGTACGGGTCCAGAGAGCGCCCCCGCCAATTCGCCGGAATCTCGCGTCCGAGGCTATTTTTCGCCATAGATCACCTCATCGGAAAGATCGTATTCCAGCAGGCCGAAGGCGATGCCTTCCCGAATCGTTCTGGCGGCACGCGTAACCACCGGCGCGTCGACCATCTTTCCTTTCATGGAAATGACGCCCGTTCCCATCTCCCGCGCCCGCTTGATGGCCTCCATCACCTCTAGAGCGTGGCGGATTTCTTCCTCCGTCGGACGGAAGACGTCATGCACAACTTCGATCTGCCGGGGATTGACCAGCGACTTGCCGGTGAAACCCAGGCGCTTGACCAGCATGGTCTCAGCCCGCAAGGCGTCCATGTCGCTCACATCCGAGAAGATAGAATCGATGGCCTGCACCCCGGCGGCCTTGGCGGCCCAGACCACCTGGTTGCGGGCGGAAAATAGTTCCTCTCCCGACTTGGTGCGGTTGATCTCCATCGAGGCGGTGTAGTCCTCCGCGCCGAAGGCGAGCGCCACGAGGCGTGAAGATGCCCGGGCGGTCTCGACGCAATTGAGCACGCCCTGGGCGCTCTCGATGGACGGAATGATCTTGAAATGCCCGATATCGATGCCCAGCTTCTCCTCGTGTTCGGTGAGCAGGGTGTCGAGTCTCTCCACCAACTCGGGACTGTCGGCTTTGGGCAGGCGGATGCCATCGGGTAGCGCGGGCAGGATCTCGTCGAGATCGGCGGCGCCGTAAGCCGTGTCGAGTGGATTGATGCGCACGAACATTTCCTTGTTCCGGTCCTGGTAGAAGCGCAGGAAGTTTCGAGTCAGCACCCGGGCAGCATCCTTTTCCACCAAGGGCACCGCGTCTTCCAGGTCGATCATGACGACATCGGCTTCGAAGACCGGGAATGTTCTGCAGCATGCCCGGCATGTTACCCGGCACGTAGAGCAGCGAGCGACGTAGTTTAATGCTGGCGTTCATGGCAGCTCACCATTGTTCATCGATGTAAATGGTGTCCACTCCGCTGCTAGCGGAGCGGTGAACTTGTATGCCCTGCACGAGGTACTCGGCCAGTACGATTTCGCAGGTGGTAAATACCTCCGCCTCTACCAGGCGTCCACCCACTACGTCGCCGTTCGACTTGGAGCCGAGGATATAGAATTGGCCGGCAAGCTGCTTTTCGGCATTAGGAGCGATGTTGCCTTCCAGGGCCATCAGTTCCAGCGGCCCCTCCAGGCGCGTGGTCTTGAAGCGGGCTTCGGTCATTGGCAGGTGGGCGCCCGCCAGTATGCCGGTAAACTCCACGTCGCGAACCGAGCCGACCGCCGAAACGAGGGAGGCGAAGGGAAGCTCCTTGGAGTGTGCGAAATCGACCAGTGCCTCGGTGATCTTGGCGCCCGAATTGAGCTTGATAATGAATCGCCTTCCCGTGGTGCACTCCCGGTACCAGAGTTTTTGCATAATCACTCCTCTGCCGCCCGGCGGATTGCGGTTTCGATCCTCGCCACAATGGCATAATCGAGCGCGCCCCGGTCCGAGACCTGTATGCGGCCCGCGCTGACTTGAAGCTCTTTCAACGTTTCGGAGATCCGGGCGCGAATCAGGTGTTCGAATTGTTTCTTCACGGTCGATTCGATTTCGACCTGCAGCTTGTCGCTGGGCTCTACCACCACCATGAGATCGCTGGACTGCATGGTACCCGCGCTGGCCTTACGCCTGATTTGCATAAGCTAGGCCTCCTTCATCTCGTTTCGCAGCCGCTCGGCAATGGCGTGCGATGCCGGCGACTGCAGAAATTTCAGCGTGGCATCCGGAACCAGAGGCTTCAGCGCCTCTATATCGCCCGCGGCGAAGGCTTTGCGCACTCGCGTCGCGCTGATGGGCAGTCCCCCTTCCAGAATGCGAGGCAATTCTACCCAGTCTATGCCATTTGCCTTGAGTATCTCGGCCATCATCTTGTTATAGGCTGCCGTAACCGGGCATAGCGGCTCCTGGCCGACAAACCGGCGCACGATGTGGAAAGGCGGGGCTATGCGCTGGGCGAACAGCAGCAGGTCTATCTGCATCTGGGCCGCCGCGACTTCGTCCAGCCGCTTCAAGAAGTACGCCGGAAAGGTGCCCGCACTCACGGCATAACGCGACGTGTCCAGAACAGTTACATTCCGCAGATGCGCCGTCGCTTCCTGCGCCAGGCGGAATCTCGCGGCAAAGGGAAACACCGAGCGCTCTTCGCGCACCACGAACAGGTAGAGTCGATCTACCTGCCGGGCCGCGCATTCCACCAGGTAAAGATGCCCGAGGGTGAACGGATTGCCATTCACGACAACGGCCCCGTTATGTCCCTCACTTACCTCCTGAGACATGGCCGGCCAGATACGCCTCCAGCCCGGGACCGTGCTCCAGCAGCGCAGCCTGGCCGTGGGTGACGAGCAATCGAAAATTCAGGGACTCAAAAGTGGCCACGTTCTGGGGCAAGGTAAAGACGAAGACGGTGTCGTGCCCCGCGGACATCGCCGAGACCATGAGCTGCGTGACCAATTCACCCAGCGTATCCGTGCCTTGATGAGAGGGGGCGATGGCCAGCATCTTAAGGACATATCCGGCGCGGGCGCCACAGGCGACCAGCTTGCCGTTCTCGAACAGACCGACCAGATCGTCGAACTCAGGCTCAAAGCGCAACCCCTGAGACTCGATCAGCTCCCGTGCTTCCTTCAGGTCGGGTCGGTCGAACAAAACAGTACCTCTCTCCTCAATGCTTCAAAAGTTCGCTTTTGGTGTTCAGGCAGCCTGATCCACCCGTGCCGCAGCGAAGCAACAACCGCACTCGAGAATTAACGCGAGGAATCAATCGCCGAACTTGCGCCACTTACGGGTATGGAATGTAAGTTAGACACACTCCCACTTTGATGATCCATCCTGGCATGGTGATCAAGCCGTGACCGGAGTCACTATACCAATGTGACTGCACGATTTCTCAAAGGGAGAGTGCTGAACACCGCCAGGCTGTCGGAGATGAGACTTTGGATATAAAGTAGACTATGCGCCCATTTGCACGGCATTTATTCGAAGGAAGGAACCCACAATGAATTTTTCCGCCAGCGTCATTCGAGAACAGATCACCAGCATCCTCAGCGCCTGGAAGATGAAGCCGGAGCTGATCGAGATCACGGCCGAAATCATGACGGACACCGACTTGGCCGGCATCGACTCGCATGGCATCTCGATGCTCACCTGGTACGAAGGAAAGGTGCTGAACGGAACCTTGCAGCTGCAGGTGGATCCGCGGGTGATTCGCGACAACGCGGCGACCGCTCTGATCGATGCAGGCGGTGGATTGGGCCATCCGGCGGCAGCCATGGCTGCGCGTATGGCGGCGGACAAGGCAGGTATCTACGGGGTGGGGAGCGTGGGCGTCACCAACTCGCATCACTTCGGTCCCGCGGGATATTACGTCAAGCTCATCAGCGATCGCGGCTTCATCGGCATGGGCATGTGCCAGTCGCGCACGCTTGCTATGCTGCCGACACGCTCCAAAACGCGCGTCTTCGGCACCAATCCGATTGCCTGCGCCGCGCCGGCGCGCCGTAATCCCCCATTCCTCCTCGATATGGCGACTACCACGGTTGCCGCCCAAAAAGTGAAGGTCTACGGATACAAAGGAATTCCCTTGCCGGCGGGATGGGTGCTGGATGAAAACGGTAAGCCGGTCTGCGATGGAGCAGTCGCCACCGACAACATTTTCAATACAGGAAAAGGCGGCCTGAGCCCGCTCGGCGGCACGGCAGAGATGCGAAGCCACAAAGGATACGGGCTGGGAATGATGGTGCAGATTCTCGGAAGCACGCTGGTCGGGGGTTCGTTCGCCCCTATCGATGCACCGCGCGGCGCCATGGAAAAAGGCGACAACATCGGGCACTTCTTCCTGGCCATCGATCCCAAGTGCTTTCAGGCCCGCCGGCGCCTTCGAGAGCGACCTGGATAACATGATCGACTACCTGCACGCGCAACCGCCGGTCGATCCGGAAGAGCCGGTACTGGTTCCCGGTGATCCCGAATTGCTGTCGCGGCAACAAAGATCTAAGGAAGGGATTCCGATATCCGCAGCCCTGGTGGAACAGATTCGCAGCATCTGCGGGCGTTGCGGGGCGCCGTTCCTGCTGTCCTGACTCCATGCTGTTCAGTGTTACCTGGAGACGAACAGCCCCACGTCAGCCCAACAGCAGGGCGGGACCTCCACCCCAGCAGACGAACAAAGCGGCTGCTGGGGACCCCGGACGTGGGGCACCCTCCGAGAGATGTGTTTGTGATTACAGTGTTTGCAACGAGTGGCGGCTAGCGCTTTCCGCTGGCCTCCGCGGTGCTGGCCGCCGCTTCCTGCGTACTTGGCACAGACTTGCTGACTTTCACGGTGAACAATGTCATCAGCGCTCCGGAGAAAGCCAGCAGCGACAACCCGCAAAGGCCGCCCTTGAAACTGTTCGTGAAGTATTTGAACCAGCCCACCATGTACGGCCCTGCCCAACCGCCAAGGTTTCCCACCGAGTTGATAAAGGCAATTCCAGCGGCGGCTCCGGCTCCGCTCAGGTAAGCCGCGGGTATCGGCCAGAATGGTCCCTTGACTCCCATGATGCCGATGGTGGCGACACACAGCATGACAATGGCGCCGAGGGTGGGTCCGAGCAAGCCGGCGACGCCCAATCCCAGGCTGGTAATCAGCAGGCTGGCAATCAGATGCCATTTACGCTCTTTGAAGCGGTCGGAGAAGTAGCCGATCGTCAGCATTCCTACGCAGCCGAATAAATAAGGGACGAACATGATCAAACCGGTCTGCATCGTCGAGAAGCCCAGTTGCTTGATGATCTGCGGCATGAACATGGAGAGGCCGTAATTGGAGCCGACATTGGCAAAGTAGATGAAACCGAAAGCCCAGATGAGCGGGTTGGTGAACATTTTCCCGACGCCACTCTCGGTCTTCTTCACGGCGATCTTTTCGCGATCGGTTTCCAGTTCGCGTTCCAGCCAGCGTTTCTCGCTCTCCGTGAGCCAGGATGCTTGTGACGGCCTGTCCGGCAGAACGAACAGAACAACCAGGGGCAACAGGAGCGCCGGCAGCCCCTCCAGCAGGAACAGCCACTGCCAGCCCTTGAGGCCAAGCGCTCCATTGAGCTGCATGATCCCGGTCGAAACGGGAGCGCCGACAGCCAGGGCCAGCGGGATGGCCAAATGCCACTGGGAAATAACGCGTGCCCGGTAGCGAGCCGGAAACCAGCAGGTCAGGTACAAAATCACTCCTGGCGCGAAGCCTGCCTCCGCCACCCCCAGAATAAAGCGCAGCGCCAAAAAGCTCTTAGGCCCCTGGACCCACATCATGGCGCAGGCGACTAAACCCCAGGAGAAGAGAATTCGGGCAATCCAGCGGCGAGCGCCAACGCGGACCAGCATCAGATTGCTGGGAACCTCAAAAAGGAAATAGCCGATAAAGAAGATTCCCGCCCCGAGTCCATAGGTGTACGCGTTGAGCCCGAGATCCTTGTTCATCGTCAGGGCGGCGAAGCTGACATTCACGCGATCAACGTAGGCGATGATGAAGAGCATCATTAAAAAGGGTACTAGCCGCACGAAAAGCTTTCGCATGATTCGCTGTTCGCTGACCTGGTCCATGTCATTCTCCTCATCGCTCACCGGTAAACAGGCTTATGCCTCTTCGCCCACAGAGCCTTCCCTGATGATCTGTCGAAGTATAAGCTCGTTCCTGCCGGCTGAGAAGGTGTTTCCATATTCGCGACCGGGCCGGCTAAACACAGCGGCGGATGAGCGGAACCCAAATTCTTCCGGCATCCGTAAGGCGAAGAAAAAAATTGCCAGATGGTGAAGCTCGTCGAGACCTCGGCGCCGCCTTCTTCTTGGGGAAAACCCGGCACCGTCTTGGCGAGAAACTTCTTTCCATCTGGCTCTGCCCCGTACCAAACGAAAGGTCACGCCTCACTTCCGGCACGGGTTCTGCAGGTGCGGGCACTAGCCCCGGCCGATCAAGGGCATCTTAGTCGCCATGACCAGCATGAACTGAACATTGGCTTCCAGAGGAAGAGACGCCATATACACGACGGCGCGGGCAACGTCCTCGGGATCCATCGTGGGTTCGGGCATCCTCGTGCCGTTCGCCTGGGGAACGCCTTTTTCCATATTCCCTGTCATTTCGGTCGCTGCATTGCCAATGTCGATCTGACCACAGGCAATGTTGTACTTCCGGCCGTCGAGGGAGGTCGCTTTGGTAAGACCGGTGATGCCGTGTTTGGTGGAGGTGTAGGGGGCGGAGTTTGGCCGAGGGCTGTGCGCCCCAACCGAACCATTGTTGATGATGCGCCCGCCCTGCGGCTCCTGGGCCTTCATGATTTTGAATGCCTGCTGCGTGCAAAGGAACGTTCCGGTCATGTTGGTATCGAGAACGGCCTTCCAGTGCTCGAACTCCAGATCCTCGAGCAGCACGCCTTTGCCGCCAAAGCCGGCGTTATTGAACAGCAAGTCGAGGCGGCCGAACTTCTCTTTCGTTTTGGCAAAAAGCGCAGCGACGGACTCAGGCTCGGTGACATTGGCAGCTACGGCGAGCACTTCGGTAACGGGGCTGGCCTGCTTGATTTCAGCCACGGTCGTTTCCAACCGCTCCATGCGGCGGCCGGCAAGAACCAGCGAGTATCCTTCTTTAGCGAGAGCAATAGAGACCACCTTGCCGATGCCGCTACCTGCTCCGGTGATGAGTGCAATCTTCGGTGAGCCCATTATTTTCCTCCCTGTTCATTGGGTCCGATCTGCGGGCCCATGCATCGCTTCGGGCATACACCCCCGCTTGTAGACCAGGACAATCCGCTTGAAATTCGATAACCACTTTCCCGTCCTGCGTGAAACCCGTCGTCTTGAAGGTCACGATACCCACCTCGGGCTTGGATTTCGAGTCTCGCTTCTCGAGAACTTCACTCTGCGAATAAACGGTTTCGCCCTCGAACAAAGGATTCGGCAGGCGCACCTCATCCCAGCCCAAATTGTCATCGAGTTCAGAGAGATGTCGCTGACTGACTGGCCTGTCACTAACGCGAGCGTGAATGTAGCAACAACTATCGGCCGTCCGAATGCTCGATTTTGCTGCAATGGCATGGTCGATAGTGGACGGGATTGGTATTCATTGTGAGATAGTGAACCAAATATTGTCTGTAGCGGTCACAGTGCGGCCCAGTCGATGACGATAAATATCTCCGACCTCGAAATCTTCGTAGTACCGGCCTTGCCAACCTTCTTTAATTGCCATGATGCTCCCTTTTGTCTTAGTAAGTTTAGATTTGGACCAGCACCGACGGCGTGCTTCCCCGCTCTCGGGATGATTGAAGCATTTCATCCGGACATGGGTCACGTGTCGGCGGCTGCCAACTTACCCTGCGCAGGCGTTAGTTTCCCAGGGTCGTTGGGGACTCTTCCGAGAGCTCAGATCGATATGGTTTTCAAATCTTCGGCGACCCGCAATTTCGCCTCGGTGACTTTCTGCACCTCCTCCGCAGTGACGCCCGGCGCCACCTCGCGCAGCACCAGCCCCTCGGGCGTGACCTCGATGACCGCCAGCTCGGTTACGATCAGGTCCACGACTTCGACACCGGTGAGAGGCAGAGTGCATTTCTTGAGGATCTTGGGCTTCCCATCCTTGGTTGTATGTTCCATGGCGATGATGACGCGCCGGGCGCCGGCAACCAGGTCCATGGCTCCGCCCATGCCCTTCAGCTTCTTGCCGGGAATCGTCCAATTCGCGAGGTTGCCTTTCTCATCTACCTCCATCCCGCCCAGCACGGTTATGTCCATATGGCCGCCGCGGATCATGGCGAACGAGTCCGCGCTGTCGAAAAATAGGTCGTTCCAGGAATCTCGGTAACGGGCTCCTTGGCGGCGTTGATCAAGTCCGGATCTACTTGATCCTCAAATGGATATGGTCCGATCCCAAGCATGCCGTTCTCCGCTTCCAGGACAACCTCCATTCCCTCCGGAATATAGTTCGCGACCATGACAGGTATGCCGACACCGAGGTTCACGTAGTAGCCGTCACGCATCTCCTGGGCGACGCGGCGGGCGATCTTTTCCTTAGTATCCATTACTTGTGCCATCTTCGGTTCTGTGCCATCTTCTCCCCTTCCACGTGTGGCGGCTGAGCGTTACGCGCGCTTGCGCACGACCATCTTTTCGATCCTCTTTTCGTAGTTCGATCCCTGAAAAATAGCGTTCACGAAAATTCCCGGCGTATGAATGTGATCGGGATCCAGCGCACCCAGCTCGACCAACTCTTCCACTTCCGCAATGACGTAATCGGCCGCGGTCGCCAACATGGGATTGAAATTCCGCGCTGTCTTGCGATAGACAAGGTTTCCCCAGCGGTCGCCTTTCCACGCCTTGATGAAAGCAAAATCGCCGCGCAGGGCGCGCTCCATAATGATACTTCTTGCCGTCGAACTCGCGAACCTCTTTCCCTTCCGCCGATGATCGTGCCCACACCGGTCGGCGTATAGAACGCGGGAATCCCCGCTCCGGCCGCCCGCACGCGCTCAACCAGAGTTCCCTGCGGATTGAGCTCGATTTCGATCTCGCCGTCCAACACCTGTTGCTCGGCAAGCTTTGTTCTGGCCGGGAAAGCTGCAGATCAGCTTGCGAACCCGGCGCTCCGATACCAGCAAACCCAGGCCGAAATCGGGCGTGCCCACGTTGTTCGAAACACAGGTAAGATTTTTCGTGCCCTTGCGAATGACGGCCTGAACGAGGTTTTCGGCATTACCGCAAGTCCCGAACCCGCCCATCAGAATTGTCGCCCCATCAAACAGTTTCTCAATCGCCGCGTCGGCGTTGGCTATGCGCTTATCCATCGCTATCAGCTCCCTGTCCCTTGAGATTCCTCATAAATGGCCCATTAGTGATGCCTAGATGCCCTATCAAAGGACGGCATACTTTCATTCAAGCTTTCGATTATGGCTGGCTCTCCTAATCTGACGGAAGCGTGGTGTCGAGTCAGTGATACGTATCACGGCTTGTCCGTGCACGGTCGGTCCGTTCTTCTGGAAAACAGCCGATTTACAGGCGAGTGAGATGCGGGGGACCGAAGCGATGGGCTGACGGAGAGAGCAGACGAGCCATTGTCCGATCAGCCCACCAGCTCGCGCACGGCGCGGAGGTTTGCCGGGGGCGTCTGAAGCGCCATGACACAGCCGGGTGCGAGAATGAACCGCTCCGCTCCCATTTCCTGCAAGAGGGCACGAGTCTTTGTCCGGACGACCTCCGGCTGCTCTGCTACCACCCACCCGGTCCGATCCAAACCACCGACGACGATGCCCGGGAAACGGCGGCGTCCCTCGGCCATGGTTAACGACTCATCTTCCCAGCTCAAGGCAGGGACGGAGTATCGGAGGAATCGATCGAGGAAGATGTTCTGGCCGTGCAGGTGCAAGAGCGAGAACTCCGAGCGCCCAGGGAGACGCGCGAGGAGACGCGCCTCGAACGGCGCACACCAGCGGTGGTGCTCGGCCTCGGTGAGCAAGTTCTCTCCAGCGAACTGGGTGGCGAGGAAGATGCCGGTGACTCCCCGCTCCAGGCAGGCGTCGATGTAGGCTTCTTCGCTGCGGGTGATGGCCTCCAGTGCTGCCATAACCGCGGGCTCGCTGCTGCGAAGATGCTTGAGGAGCAGGTCCCTGCCGGCCAGCTTGGCGGCAGAAGTGAGAGGGCTGAAGATGGTTTGGAGAATGAGCGCCTCGGGCTCGGCCTGGCGCACGAGTTCGAGACAGCGGAGCTCGCGTCCCCGGGCTCCCTGGTCAGGAGACCGAGGGGTGATCTTTCGCCAATCCTCGAGGACATGGATGGGACCGTCCAGCAGCCGCTTGAAGCCAAGGACCGGGTCCGGGTCCCCTACCTGGCAGCCCCAATCCTCCACGCCGTACATGCCGCTGGGCATCATCTTGATGAAATCGAGATCGTAGGCGCGGTAGTCGCGAACGATGGCCTCGGCGAGGAGTTCGGCGCGATCGTCGATCGCCGGATAATGCCACCAGAAGCTCAGCGCGGTGCGATCCACGGGCTTCCCGTAAAGCACGGCCTGTATTCGCTCGCGCTTGTTCATAGATCTTCTCCTTTGCGCGGCCTCAGCTTCGCCCGCAGGTCAGGCTGCGATGCGCAGACACACGAAGTATGCCTTGTTCCGGCGCGGGCAACCTACATATCTATTTGAGTGGCGCTGCGCCGATCCTCAACCCGCATGGGCTGATGCCGACGGAGTAGCGGCAATCATCTCCTTGTTCAGGAACAGCGTGGCAATGAACCCCAGGACTACGCCGACGAGCATGTAATAGGCGGGCGCCATGGGAGACCCGGTCACCTTGATCAGCCAAGTCACGATGAACTGGGCAAATCCGCCTACCACCAGGACCGTGAGATTATTCACCAGCGACAAACTGGTGGAGCGGCTGCGCGTCGGGAACAACAGAGCGAAGACCGTGCAGTATGTGCCGATGAACATCGCCGCGAAGAAGCACACCGTCAACTCGACGACCCACAGTTTGGCCACGCTCGGGGCGGCCGTGAGCCAGGCGTACAGGGGATAGATCGCGACCATGTACCCAAAGAGCGACAGCACCAGGATGGTCTTGCGGTTGAACCGATCCGACAGGAGCCCCGAGAGCGGGACCAGCCCGAGCATCATCAAGGCGCTTACAGTCTGTACCACGAACGCCTGGCGAATCGGCAGACCGAGCGTCTTGGAAGCAAACGTCTGCAGATAGGCGAAAGCCACCCAGAAGGAAACGGTGCTGGCGGTGACCATACCGGCCGCCAGCAATAAGCGGCGAATGTTCTGCCGCAGGTCACTGGCGATACCAATACTCTTGCTGGACGAGGCTGCCCGGGCGCGTACCAGGGCTTGAAACTCCTCTGCTTCGACCAATCGCTTTCGGATGTAGACGGCAATGGGTGCGATGATGAGCCCGACCGCAAAGGCCAGGCGCCACGCTCCTGCCACGAGTTGCTCTCTGGTGAAGAACGTCGTCAGCAACACCCCCACTCCGGCGCTCAACAGATTCGCGCCCACTTGTCCGGTCATTTGCCACGAACCGTAAATTCCTTTGGCGTTGGCGGGCGCGACCTCCACCAAGAGCGCCGTCGAGGGCCCGAATTCGCCGCCTATCGAAAAGCCCTGCAACAAGCGCGAGATCAGTACGACCAGCGGAGCGAACAGGCCCACCGCTCGATACGTCGGCGCAAAGGTCATCAGGGCGATCGAGACCCCCATCAGCGCCATCACGAGCATCAGCGCAGACTTCCTGCCCTTCCTGTCTCCGTAGAGGCCCAGCACAACCGCGCCGATGGGACGCATGAGGAACCCGGCGCCAAAGATCGCCGTGGTCGCCAGAATCGAATTGATTTCGCTCCCCGGAATCTTGGGATCCACGGGGAAAAAGACGCTGCTGATGATCGGCGTCATGAAGGCAAAAATGCCGAAGTCGAACCACTCGAGCATGTTCCCGATGATGATGGCGATCACGCCTTGGGCGGATGGTCCTTTCCCTGACATTGCTCTCCTCCTGCGGATGATGCGCTTTCCAGGATAGCAGCATCCACCTCAGAATACCGGCTCCTGAAGCGGCTCATTATACTTCACCAGTCCGTCGGGGAGGGTAGCGAGGCCCCCTGTTGAACTACCTCAAAATGTGCATGCCACTGTTTTTACTCGAGCGCGTAATCGCTTCGATTTCAACACGACCAGCCCCGAACGGAGTAGTTGCGCGCTCAGGCTCGCGACTTGTTGGCCGCGTTCATTCGCTCAGAGAGGTTTTCGGCCGCGTGGAAACGATTTCTCCGCTACCGCGACGAAGTTACCGCGGAGCGGTTGGGGTCGCCTTTTCTCCAAACCACGCCCTGATGCAAAGGCAATTGGGCCGTGCCGGCTGCCGCTCCAGATTGGGTTCTTCATCCCGACTCTGGACTTAGTCCCTTAATTTTCTGCTGCTCCGGCCTAAGGCAAACGGGCTATTCCGTGCTTGACATTGGCTGGTTATAGTGTGATTCTTCGCCCACCAGCTAAACATGGATATGTGCACCAAGCCCAACTTGCGACCGAAAGGCGAGGTGCGATTGTATTTGACCGGAACCTATTGAAGACGCAGGAGAAAGACCGGGTCATGTGAATGGCCGCCAAGGAGAAGCCCCGATGATAACTTGCGAGCAACTGTTGAGCAGATTGGATAACAGCAGCCTTAAGGCGAATCACTATAAAGTTATTGTCGCCGGAATACTTGGCTGCATGCTCGAATTCTTTGACTATTTCCTGATTGGATTTGTCCTGGCGTTCATCGTTGTCCCCTGGAAGCTGACTTTTATCCAGGCAACGGTTGTCCTGTTGATTGCCGGAGTGGGCGCCTTGCTGGGGGCGCCGCTATTCGGCTATGCCGCGGAAAAGATCGGCCGGCGACCGATCTTCATAATCACCGTCCTGACGTTCTCTATACCTAGCGGCCTCATGTACCTGACGCCGGACGGAGGCTGGATATATCTGTCCGCTATGCGTTTCATCGTCGGCTTCGGCGTCGGCGGCTTGTACACGATTGACCTGGCGTTGGTCCAGGAATTTGTCCCCTCGCGGTATCGCGGCGTTATCAGCGGCCTGCTGACCGCTTTTATTCCGATCGGCGTCATGATCGCGAGCGCCATTGCCGGAAACCTGACTCCTCTGATTGGCTGGAGAGGGCTGTTCCTTATCGCCCTGCTACCGGCTTTCCTGACCCTGCTCATTCGGGCTTGGATTCCGGAGTCGCCGCGCTGGCTGATCTCCAAAGGGCGGTATGCGGACGCGGTGAAATCAATCAACTGGGTGACCGGCAGCAAGGAAGTATTTCGCGCCGAAGACTTGCAACTGGGCAGCGCCGCGGCGGAGCCGGAAAGGAAAGTATCCTGGAAGGAGCTGTTTAAATACCCACGGAGTTTGATCGTCGCTTGCATGACCAATTTTTGCCTGCAAACCGGCGACTACGGCATGACCTTGTGGGGGGCAACTCTTTTTGTCCTGGTGATGCAGGTCAGCCCCGCGCATGCGGCAAACCTGTTCTTCCCCGTGGCCATGGCCGGTTTTGCGGGCAGATGGTTTTGGGCTTACATGTCAGAGGGGGTAGGACGCCGGCGAGCTGGGATGCTCCTCGGGGGTGGTGCTGCTACTCTGCTGGTTATCGCAGCCGTGTTTAACCGGTCCTTCGTGGGCGGAACATCCGTTTTCTGGCTGGCGTATATCGGCGCCTATTTCTTCGTGAATGGCGGCATGGCCGTAATTGGTCCCTACGCTTCGGAGGTATGGCCGAAACATCTGCGGACGATGGGCATGGGCGCCGGCTATGGATTCGGCGGGGTAGGAAAAATGCTTGGTCCCGTGGCCCTGGGGCTGTTTGCGGGTAGCAGTAATCTGGTTACGCCAAAAGCCACATTAGCCGCACTGGGACCGGCAGTCGGACTCTGGGCGGCAGCAGCCCTTACAGTAGCGATATGCTGCTACTTCGGTATTGAGACCCGCAATAAGTCAATCGAGGAAATCGACGCCATGGTGCGCCGGGTTCCCGCACCGGAAGAGGCTGCGGCGGCCGGCAGAGTTTGAGGCAGCGACAGATTGACAGGGCTGTGTAGCTTTTGAGCCCAGACGGATGAATCGCCGGGTAAGTGGCTGGTTGTTCGTCGATTGCGGCAAATCAGAGTATCGGCGGGGCAGGTGTGTGTTCTGGAGGTTGATTCTCACTGCCCGCCGAGCTCTGATATCCGCATGGGCCCATACCCGGCAAGACACCACGAGTAGCCCTGGTTTCTGCTCTTCGCCGCGATGGCAGTGGAGTTCACCCGGCCATCGCAACTCGAACAAGCGATGTACACCGATTTGAATCAAAGCTGTCCCGCTGAATCAGGACGGGCATATCATCGGTACACAAATTTATAGGGAAGCTGAGGGATTGCATGGACGGAAAGAAAGTTGCGCTAATCACCGGCGGAGCGACAGGCAGCGGCAAGGAAGTTGCCCTGAGGCTGGCCGCCAAGGGGATAAACATAGTCATCAATTATTCCCGCTCGGAAAAAGATGCTCTGGAAACGGCAGCCCTGGTTAAGGCCGCCGGAGTATCTTGCCTGCTGCAGAAGGCCGATGTTGCCAACGACCAGCAGGTGCGTGCGATGATGAAAAACATCATCCAGGAATTTGGCCGCCTCGATTACCTCGTCAACGGCGCGGGGATGACCGACTTTGTTGATATGGCCGATCTCGAGGGGCTCAAAGAGGAGCATTGGGACCGGGCCATGGCAGTCAATGTCAAGGGGCTGTTTTTCGTCAGCCGGGCGGCCGCCGAACATCTCAAGAAGACCCACGGCAGCATCGTGAATATCACCTCGCTGGGCGGATACAACGGCAGGGCCAGCTCCATTGCCTATGCTGCTGCCAAAGCGGCGGCCATCAGCGTGACTAAATCACTGGCCGTGGTTCTTGCGCCTAACGTGCGCGTCAATGGTGTTGCCCCTGGACCGGTCATGACGCGCTGGATGGCAGGGCGCGAGGAAGCGGTAAAGAAGATCGCCGAAGGAACCCCGCTCGGCAAGGTCTGCAAGGCGGAAAACGTGGCTGAAGTGATAGTTCCGTTGCTGCTCTCAGCGGCTCTGGTGACTGGGCAAACCATCATCATCGACGGCGGATCAAGGATGCACTAGAGGAAAGCAACGCCGGGCCAACGGGAAAAGGTTTTTAATTCCGGCAATGAGAACGCTGGAACTGCATGGCATTTGAAGGGAGAGGAAGGACATGATTCAGAGAGTCGTTTGCTTCAAGTACAAACCCGACACATCTCAGCAAGACATAGATCTACACCTGGAACGCTTCCGTAAGCTGCCGGATATAGTGCCTGGCATTGCCTCCTACCGCGGCGGCTTGTGCGTCCCCAATGCCAATGGGGACTTACCCGCGTATTCCTCCATGCACTATCTGACGTTCAAGACTACGGCGGATATGTGCCTTTACTTTAACCACCCGGAACATCAGAAGTTCGGAAAATTCGGCGGTTCGATTTCCGAAAAGATATTCGTCATCAATTCCGAAATAAGTTTCGAAACGACAAAATGAGCGCCGGCAGCTTCAACTCCGCTGGCGCCGATAGAGCGGACTCCAGCAGTTGTAAATGATTAGGTTTACTTCATGGACAGTGCCGGGGTTGCTTAAGGCAAGACAGCAGCCCTCAACACTCCGTCCAATCTTCTGCTCATTACAGCAAAGGCTTCCGCTGTCTTTGCCAGTGGATAACAGTGAGTAATCAGCGGATCAATATTTATAGCGTGCCTGTTCAATAGCTCAGCCGCGGTATTATAGAATCCCCATCCGCCTTTGGAACCAACAATCGATATTTCGCGATAATAAAAATCCTTTTGCGGTATTCCACTCACTGTGTCGAACGATGTCCCGAATTCCAGAACCGTGCCGCCTTTCTTTACCATTCTTGTCGCGGAAAGGAGTCCGGCAACTGTTCCCGAAGCCTCGATCACCACATCGAAGCCCGTCGGCGCTTCTCGCGATAGCAACTCCTGCTCCCAATCGGGATTATCCTTGATATTGCCCGTAAAATCTGCCCCGACTTTCTTCGCCAACGCCAGCCGCTCCGCCCGCGTGCCCACGATTCCGGCTCGCGCCCCGTTCAGCTTGCAGAGTTGCAGCATAATCAAACCACCATAGCCTGGACCTATCAGCAGGACGCGATCACCTACCTTGACTCCGGCCCGCGAAATTGCCCGCAAGCCGGTTCCCACCCCAATCAACCCCTGGCCCTGTATCGGACTTACGCCTTTGTCCAAGGGATAAACAATATCGGCGGGAACGAGCACGTATTCGGCGAGAGAGCCGTTGGTTGTCCGTGCCAGTGAGTTGGGCGACTGGCAATACGACGATTCCCCCTGTTTGCAGTATGCGCACTTTCCGCATCCCCAGGAGCCGCCGGAAGAGACAAAGTCTCCAGGCTTGCAGTTGACGACCTCCGCCCCGATTTCCGCCACTTCCCCGCAATGCTCATGTCCCAAGACCAGATTTGATCTTGCCGGTATGGTTCCCCGGTACACCTGGACATCGGTCCCGCAAATCCCCACGCACTTCACCTTGATCACTATCTCGCGCGGAGACGGCTTCACATCGGGTATGTCCTGGAGCTCCAATATTTCGGGTGCCACCATAACACTGGCTCTCATATCTCCCCCCTTGCAAAGTGGCTTTTCGCGTTTGTTATTCACTTCGTGCCCGGCCTGGCGCACGGCAGCAGATCTGCTTCCTGAGCAGCGGGCGACTGGGTGCGTACAATCTCCAAATCTCCATCGCGGAGCAGTTGGAGGGCGGGCGGACTATACTTGGCGAAAGCAGGCGAAGTAATTAGAATGTTATTCACTTCGTCCTTCTCGCGATTGAACGGCTGGGCTTCCCTGCGCTGAACGGCAGTTCCGGGAATTTTCCCGGAGTGTTCCCGGTGCCTATTTCGCCAAAGTACATCCCGCAGGCATAGTGGTAATGCTTGCGATTTTAATAGAATTAATCTGATGAAGCGGCGACCGAATAGTCCACTATCTGGAAAATTCATCCGCAGGCGAAGCAAGCAGGATGATCTCAGAATTAGGATTGCAAAGGCGAGGCGGACGAAGGAAAATACGTCGACAGGAGCATTTTGACCCATTATTTTCAGTCACATTCAGTTGTGACACTGCTCACTGCGCGACCACAATGAACTGTTATAACAAACGCCAACTCCTGGGGTATAACTGACCACAAGGTTCCTCCGGAAGCGGCGACAGTGTAAGGCCGATCGAGTTCGGCCCATCGCGCGGAAACTCAGGACCGGCTTGCCAGCGTCAAGCGTGTGGACATAGAGGCATGTATGGGGGCTAACTCGGCAAAGGACGCAGCTCGGGCTTCCTTCGCATACGGCACGCAGACGATTCAGCGCGCGGTTCTTTTGCTGCGACTGTTAACCTATTACAACCGATCGGGCCTGCGGCTCGTCGATCTGGCGGCATTGTCGAACCTGGAACGGCCCACGGTGCACCGCATGCTGCACGGACTGATCGATGAGAACCTGGTGGTTCAGGACCAGACGACAAAAAGATATTTCCTTGGCCCGGCAATCTACGAAATGGGGCTGGCTGCATCGCCTAAGAATCATCTGCGCGACGTTTGCCACCCATACCTTCAATGGGTTGCCGCAAACACCGGCGTTACAGTTTTTTTGACTGTTCGTTCCGGGTTCGATGGAGTCTGCCTCGATCGCAAGGACGGAACTCCGCCCATAAAGGTCAAGGTTTTTGTTCTGGATTTTGATATTGGACAGCACAGGCCTCTTGGCATAGGAACCGGGTGCATGGCAATTCTCAGCGCCCTTCCTGATGAACTCGTCGACAGGATTATCGCGGTCAATCAGCAGCGCCAAGTCTTTGCCAAGGGGTCCCTCACGCAACTGCGGCGGCAGATCATGGAAACTCGGGATAAAGGATTCGCGACAAGGACGCTCACTGAGGATCCGGCGATCAGCGCCATCGGCCTTGCCATCCCGGGTGAGGGAAACGAATCCGTCGGTGCAGTCAGCATCCGAGGATTGACTTCCCGTTTGACCGGGCCGGCGAGAGATCAATTCGTTTCCATTCTGGGGCGCGCCGTCAGCGATATAGGATCTGAAATTCGGAAAAACCTTTATGGCCGGGGAGGCAAGCCTTTTTCGCCTGTCACTCAACAGCAGCCTGTTTCTGCCCTGAGTACGCCTTTCGAGCTGTTGCGAACTGCTTCTCAGAACCGGGTTCCCTGTGCACCTGCTGCTAAATTATCCTGACTTAAATCAGGCATTACAACGAAATGTGGTGGAAGTTGCTTTCTACAAAATAACCAGGAGTATGTGAATCATGTCTCAACAATGGTGGCTCAGTCCTTATAACAGTATTCCCGAGGTCCAATCGCAACTTACCAAACTGCCGAAGAGAGTCAAGATCTACGACACGACGCTGCGGGACGGCGAGCAATCCACCGGCGTCAGCATGGCTGCCGAGGACAAATTGCGGATCGCCCAGGCCCTGGCAGACGCCGGCGTCGACCGCATAGAAGCCGGCTTCCCCGCCAGCACGGACGATGATAAGCAGGCCGTAACCGAGATCGTCAAACGCGTGAAAAATGCGGAGATTTGGGGCTTCTCCCGCTGCAATGTGAACGATGTGAAGGCATGCGTGGACACGGGAGTGAAGGCTCTGGTATGCGAGATTCTCGTCAGTGAACTGAAAATGAAGGCCTGGGAGCTGGACGAGGCCACAGTGCTTTCCCGCATCCGCAGCGCTGTCAAATTCGCCAAGGAGCAGGGTCTCTATTGCGCCTACTTCCCGGTGGACGCCACCCGCGCCAAGCTGGAATTCCTCAAGCAGGCCTACAGCGCCGCTATCGATTCCGGCGCCGACGAGCTGGTGCTCGTCGATACCATAGGGGTCGCGACCCCCGAAGCCATGTACTACCTTACAGCCCAAGTCAAAGACTGGTTCAAAGTTCCCTTGGCAGTCCATTGCCATAACGACTTTGGCCTGGCCAGCGCGTGCAGCCTGGCGGCCTTGCGAGCCGGGGCAGATTCCGTGCATCTCACCGTCAATGGATTAGGAGAAAAAAGCGGTAACGCCGATATCGCCGACATGGCGCTGGCGCTGACCGGCCTCTATGGCGTACAGACCAATCTCAAGCTGGATCACCTGTACCCGCTGAGCAAGCTGGTGCAGGAGGTTACCAGGATTCCCGTCTCCCCGCTCAAGGCCGTGGTTGGTGAAACCGTCTATGGCAGGGAAACCGGTTCTACCGTTGCCCAGGTAGTGACCTTCCCGCCGTCGGTAGAGCCATACTCTCCTGAATTGGTGGGGCGGCGACGAGAGATATACCTGAGCAAGAAGAGCGGAAAGAAGTCCGTTGAATGGGCATTGAGCAAGATCGGCGCCAGTGTGGCGGCGGAAAAGATGGACGACCTGCTGGCCGCAGTCAAGAAACAGGGAATTAAGAACCGGGGAATCGTGCCTCTGGAACAGTTCCGGGAACTGGTTAGAAAAAATAACTAGAGCGGATTCAAAGTGGGCATACCCTTCGCTATCACCGCCGGGCTGATCGCCCGGCTACGGCACGGGGTATACCTTCCGCGAATCCGGTCAGAGCGGGTTGTATAAATGCACTTTGGTAAAACCGATAATACCCTCAGGGGCTAAAGCCCGCATTTTTGCTGGTCCGAACGGCGGGGCTGAAGCCCCGCCCTTTCAAGGCAGTATTTGTGCAACCAGTTCTAGCCTTACGGTTTTAGCACTAATTTTCCAATAACCTTTCCGGACTCGAGCAGCTCGTGGGCACGCCGCGCCTCCGCCAGCGGCAGGCGTTCATAAATCAAAGGATGCAGCTTGCCTTCGGCGAGAGAGGCAAACAGCGCCTTCATGGTCGCCTTCCTGATGTCAGGCCGCTTATCGAAGCTGTGCATGGTAAAGAATCGAAGCGCGGGACTAACGGGAAAATTAGAGCGCATTGCGGCCACCAGATTGGCGTCTGGCCATCCTTCGCGGAAACCATAAGAAATCACCATCCCCATCTCCGCAGCCATCAAGAAATTCTTGCCGAAGCCTCTTCCGCCAATCGAGTCAAGAATAAGGTCCACGCCGCGACCATTGGTCAGCTCGCGCACACGGCCGACAATGTCTTCGGCATAGCTGACCACGTGATGGGCTCCCAGACGCTCGACTGCCCGCATTTGTTCTTCCGTGTCGACCGCTCCAATTACCGTCATGCCAGCCAGAGTTGCGAGATCGACGGCGGCGGTGCCGACTCCGCCCGCCGCCATGTGGATCAATACGCTATTCGCCTCCACGCCACGCGCGGCTGTGTGAAGCAGGTGATACGCCACCTGATAGTTCGACAGACATGCCGCAGCCTCGAGTTGACAGTTTGGCGGCAGCGGGTGCACTGCATTCTCGGGTACCGCAATGTATTCCGCGTAGCAGCCCGCGCGTACCGGCAGATCCCGGGCGCTGAGAAACACCGCCTGGCCCGTCGCCACGCACTGGACGTTGCGCCCCCTTTCAATGACAGTGCCACTCATCTCGATGCCGGGGATGAAGGGTAGCGGAGGCATCCATTCATACGAACCTTTGCGAACCAGGACCTCCGGCATGCCTACGCCGATAGTATGGGCCTGGACTAGAACCTCATTGTCACCGGGAACCGGAGTGGGCACGTCGGAATATTCCAGTACGGAAGGATCCCCGACCCCGCGTAGTAAGATTGCTTTCATAGGCCTCCCAGCCACCTTATCGCGGCATTCGCTGCCTGCAACTACCCTATTGACTTGCTTATATTGTCGCCCAGGAATAGGACCTGTGTCCTAAGCCCGAACACTTCTCCTTTGTCCACATGTTGAAATAGCGGGTCCTTCGCTACGACCGTTGCTCATAATAAATTTCGTTTCAATGCGATTGTTGGCGATAAGCCCTTGCTTCTACCTGTGCGCGGGCGGCCAGAACGATGCTTTGACCTTCCTCCACCGCAGGTAGCACCAGGCTAATTCTGTCCAACATGGCCTGTCTTTTGCTCATAACTGATACTCTTAGTCATCTTATCGGTCAGCCCGACTGCGAACACAACCGAATTGAGGAAAGCGAATGGCTAGCCCCCAGCAAAAACCGGTTTATATCCGCAAAGCAGCGTTGAAATCCTTCTGTGCCGCCGTGCTGCAGCGACTCGGAGTTCCTGCCGAAGAAGCCGCGCTGGTATCGAATGTTCTGGTGGAAGCGGACCTGCGCGGGGTGGAATCCCATGGGGTCTTGCGTCTCCCGATGTACGTGGAGCGAATCGCTGCCGGAGGCGCCAACCCTAAGCCGGCCATGCGGACGGAGCGCGAGAGCCGTACGACCGCGGTTCTGGATGGGGACAACGGCTTGGGGCATCTGGTTGGGGTGCGCGCCATGGAGCTGGCCATGGCAAAGGCGGCAGACGGAGACTGCGCATTTGTAGCGGTCCGCAACAGCAACCACTATGGCGCGGCGGCCTATTATGCCGAAATGGCCGCCCGACGGGACATGATCGGGTTGAGTTTCACCATAAGCGCGCTGCTCCTGATGCCTCCCTGGGGCGGAGCGGAAGCAATGATTGGGAACAATCCCATGGCGGTGGCCTTCCCCACCGACCGAGAGTTCCCTATCGTGCTCGATATGGCATGCACCGTGGCGCGCGGCAAGATTCTGGCAGCCGCCAAGAGAGGGACCAGCATTCCGGCAGATTGGGCGACCGGCCCGGACGGCCTGCCCACTAGCGATCCCGCCGAGGCATTGAAAGGCTTTTTGCTGCCGGTGGGCGGACCGAAGGGATATGCCCTGGCGGTGGCTATAGGCCTGCTTTCCACCATGTTGTCGGGAGCGAATTTCGGATCGGAGATTGGTCAATTGCATTGGCAGACCGAGAAAACTGCGAATGTGGGGCATCTGTTTGGGGTGCTTCCGATCTCTTCCTTCGAGGACATTGCGCATTACAAGCAGCGCATTGGGAAGGCAATCGAAGATGTGCAGAACGTGAAAAGAGCACCCGGGGTGGAACGGATTTTCCTTCCCGGAGAACGCGAGCATCTCCTATTGCAGGAGAGGCGCCGACTGGGTATTCCACTCAGCCTTGGCGTGTTCCAGGATTTGCAACAGGTCGGAAAACGCTACGGCATTGAGTTCGAGCCGGCCTGAGGAGTCGCGGCGAATCTCCATTCCGAACATCAGCGGCCGGCTGCTCAGTCGGCCACGGGGTACTGAGGGGTGACCTTCCGCGAATCCGGCTTAGTGGCCGCCGCCGGTTGATTTCCACTGCGTCTTCGGATCGATGGCAAATATCACCGCACAGGCGATCAGCGGAAGAACCGTCTCCTGGACCAAGCCCGCCTTGAGCCAGCCGAAGTGGGTTACAAGCATTCCGAACCAGTAGCCGGCCAGTCCCGATCCCAGGAAGTGCAAGCTGGTAAAGATACCGGTCGCTCCGCCGGTCCGGTCCGGACGAACGCTCTTCTGAATCAGCGCCAGGGTATTCGGATGCAGGCTGCTGCTGACGAAGAAAGCCATCAGGAAGCTCAGGAGATTATGCTGCCAAGGCTCGGTGGCCACCTGATAGAGGAAATAGTCGATAACGCTCAACGCTAAATAGGAGGTGATGATCCACTTGCGGGTGCCGGCTTTGTCTCCGATGAAACCGCCCAGCCAGCCGAACATGCAGCCGAAGCCAAAGAAGCTGAAGGCCGTGCCCGCCTGCATCGGGGTGAAGTGCAGATGAGTCCGGGCGAAGGTCGGATACAGTCCCGTATAACCATTCTGAATCGTGCCCAGCATGACGTTGGTGCAGGCGATCAGGATGGTATTCCGGTTCCATAACTTCTCCGGCACGTTCGCGAACAGGGACTTGTCGATCGTGCTGAGATGGCCGGCGCTCTTCTGCTCGGTGAAGGCCTTGGGAATGAAGAGCCAAACCAACGCCACCATGAAGAACCCCAGCAGGAAGAAGACCACGAAGGCGGGCTTCCAACTTCCGGAGGCAAGGGTAATGCGGGTTCCGAGATAGGGGCCCAGGACGCCCCCAACACCGAAGCCGATGTTGACGCACCCTACGACGAAGGCCCTGTTCCGGTAGAAGAAACTGCCGGCGGCAACATACAGGCCAGCTATCTGCATGGCTTCGCCGACACCGGTCAGGAAGCGGTAGGCCATCATGTCGTACATGCCGGTGGCGTATATGGTCACCAGCGTGAACAGCGAGTAGATGGCCATGCCGGAGAGAATGACGTTTTTCCGCGTCCAGCGGTCGATCAGGTATCCCGCCGGTATTCCTGTAAAGGCGATGCCCAGATTGAACACCGTTGCCAGGAACCCGCCTGAGGTCAGGCCGTATCCGTAGTGCTGCCTGATCTGCGGAAGCAAGGTCGGAAAGATCGACCGGTCCATGGCATTGGTGACATAAGCCGTCGCCAGCAATGCCAGGCAGGAGATCGCTACCGGTGTCGATAAACGCTTTAGGGTGGATTGTTCCGGTGCTGCGTGTATCTGAGATCCAGCCATTATGCCTCCCTGATGGCCAATCTGTTTCCCGTTTGATTCCTGTGGCTATTTCGGCTTAGCAGGAGGACTGGTAATGGAAATGTATTCGCAGTCCATTTGCCCGGTGCCGGTCACCTGGTGCGCTTCGCCGGGATCGACTACCAGTCCCTCGCCGGCGCGCACGACTAAAGTTTCCTTATCACCCCGGACCTTCAGTTCACCCCGCAGAACATAGAAGATATGCTCCGCTCCGGGGTGAACATGCATTTCAGCGCCGCCGTTGGCGAGCATGACGGTGTAAGACACCTTTACGTTGTTGCCTCCCACGCCCGGCCCGAAAATTTCGCGGGAAAACACCTCATAATGTCTCGGCGGGACCACAGTGGGCAGGCTTCCTACTTTCACTACTCTCATCCGGCTCTCTCCCAACGGGGACTCGAATCCAGGTTCCTGGCGGCTATGCGGCGCTTTGCTTCTTATCGACCGGAATATTCATGGTTGCCACCAGCAGGCAGTTCACAACCAGCATTACGCAGAGAAATGCGAGCGCCGCGCCCAGGTTTCCCGCGCGCCATCGGATCAGGTAACCGAGCACCGCGGGACCGACAAATCCGCCGATCATGGCAATGGAGTTAATG
Organism: uncultured Acidobacteriota bacterium; assembly: GCA_963791145.1. GTDB lineage: Bacteria > Acidobacteriota > Terriglobia > Terriglobales > Acidobacteriaceae > CAWBRT01. Next base: position 902,783 of record CAWBRT010000011.1, read on the forward strand.
GTCGCCAGTCCAACAGCCGCTGATTCCTCCGACAGGAACTGCGAGGGCAGCGACCAGAACGGGCCATAGAAGCAATACAGGCCGACCAGGGCGATGGTCATGGCGATCATTTTCGGGCCGAGGCCGTCCAGCACTCCGAACAGGATCAGCCCGAAGATGGAAATGAACGGCCCGGCGGCCGCGTGAAATTTTCTTTCGCCGGTTTTGTCGGAATGGCGCGACCACAGCAGCATGGCGATGGTAGCCACGATATAGGGGCCCATGGTGAGCAGCCCTATCTGCGTGTTGGTCAAACCGCGGGAAAGGCCTTTGAGAATGGTCGGCAGCCACAAGGGAATGCTGATCTGAACCGCCTGCAGGGTGAAGTAAATCAGCGTAAGGCGCCACACTCTGGGGCTCATGAAGGCCTGCAGCTTGGTGTACTTTTTGACCTGAACCTTGGCCCGGTGCTCTTTCTCCTGATTGGCTACCAGCCAGTTTCTTTCTTCTTCCGTGAGCCACTTAGCTTGCTCGGGCCGGTCGGTCAGACAACGGTAGACGACTACACCGAAGATAACGGCCGGTATTCCTTCCAGAATGAATACCCATCTCCAACCCTCGATTCCAGCCCAACGGACGTTATCCATGATCAGGGTGGCAACCGGCGCGCCGATGAAGTTGGAAATGGGAATCCCCATCTGCAGCACCGCAATCGCCTGGCTGCGGAGCCGCTGCGGGAACCAGAAGGTGAAGTACAGGAGAATTCCGGGATAGAACCCGGCTTCGGCCACTCCAAGCAGGAAGCGAAGCGAGTACAACTGGAAGAGACTGCCGACGAATCCGGTCAGCACGACCACCAGTCCCCAAGTCACCATGATGCGGCTGAGCCACCGCCTGGCGCCCAGGCGGTGCAGCATGATGTTGCTGGGAATTTCGAAGGGACTGTAGCCGAGGAAGAAAAGACCGGCGAGAACTCCAAAAGCGGTGCCGCTGATGTGCAGCGCTTTGTTCATGTCGAGCGCCGTGTAGCCGATATTGGCGCGATCGACGTAACAGATTATGAAGAGAAACAGGATGGAGGGCAGCAGGCGCCACCTGATCTTGTTTAGGGTCCGCTCCTCCACGCTATTGACGTCAACCGCCGCGCCCGTGCGAGCACTCGTCATGGGCCCTGTCCTTTTGCGGAGAACACCGCTCGGTCCGGATTTTCCGGTCTAAGGTCTAAAGGCTTCCAATTATCAGCAACCGCCTGACCGCGGAACACCCCCAATTTCACATTGTGGACAAACAGTTGAGGAATAAGACGGGAGCCAATACAAGGTAGGCTGGGTTCTGTAGCCACACTTTCACTGAAGCTGGCCCGCGCGTGGTCTTCAGCAAGCTTCGCAGGACATTAGCTGGGGCGAAATTGCACGGCAACAGGTGATTGGAGCGGGGAAAATTTCCCCCTGCACTGATTTCTGTGAAACACAGGTTTCGATTCAGTTTAATCGAACAGGAGGATTGAAATGCAGTACGGACCTTATGCGGTGGATTACGAGCAGCGTCCTTACAATCCGGAGCGGATGCGCAACGCAAGGATAGCCAGAGCGCAGGCTGCGCTCAAAAAGCACGGCCTGGGAGCAGTGATGGTATTCGATTACGACTACCAGCGTTACCTGGGCTATTATTCATCCCACCAATACAACCGTCGTCGCCTTGGACACTTCGCTCTCCTGGTGGAGGGTGATGGCTTTCCATACGTTCCCAAGGACCATTTTGGTGGTACATGGGATGAGTCACGCATGCCCTGGTTCAAGGGCAAGTCGATTCTGGAGACAGCCAGGACATTCGCCATACAGCAGGCTCTGCCCGAGCACCCGGACTATGTGCCCATCCAGATGGACAAAATGGTTGCCGAAGTCAAAGGCCTGCTGCAGAAGCACGGCAAGGCCGATATGCCCGTAGGCATAGACATCTCCAACTATGACTTAATCAGGGCATTCGATCGCGCCGGGGTTAAGATTTGCAACGGACTTCTGGCCCTGACCGAAGCAAGCCAGGTTAAGACCGAGGATGAGATTCACTGCCTGCGCATGTCCGGCGTGATTACGGAAGCCGCCCATTGGGAGGTGTGCAAGGCTTTGCGGCCGGGCTTGACCGAGTTCCAGGTTGCCGGCATTGCCGCCAATGCCCTCTTCAAGTTAGGAGCTGAAGAGTTGGAAGGGCCCAGCTTCGTGGTTTGCTCCGGCGAAAGGTCGGGCCACGTCGTGCCCAACATGCCCACCGACAGAATCATCCGGCCGGGCGACTTTGTCGTTATCGATATCAACGGCGTCAGCTTCCAGGGCTACCGGAGCTGCTTCTACCGCACCTACCTGGTAGGTGACAAGCCCACGCAATTCCAGAAGGACGTTTACAAAGTCTGTCGCGACGGCCTTTACGCCATGACGGAGTGCATCAAGCCCGGCATTACCACCGCGGACATAGCGAGAGAATGGCAGAAGAAGGGAGACTTCCCGGGCGGCTGGGGACACTCCCCCAAGTGGCCTGAGCCGGGCAGGCGTTTCGCCGGCTCGGTCATGCATTCGATCGGTCTCCGCTCCGGCGATGGCGGACCTACTGTTGCGGGGTACAGTTCGAATACGGGCTACATGATGCCTCCCGTGACGATCTTGAAGAATATGTGCTTCGCGGTCGAAGTAGGCTGCTTCACCTGGCTTGGCAACAAATGGGCCAAGGATGGGGTGAAGATCGAGCACTGCGGCGTGGTCACAGACAATGGGTTCGAGGTCTTCTACCGTGCGCCGAAACACGACCTGATCGTCTGCGGACTGCCCGGCGAGTATTACTCCGTAGATGAAGTCGGCGCTTCCGTAGCAGCCGGACACGATTAACCGGTTGCTCGTTTTTTTGCAGCCCGTTTGCAACTCATCAGCCCCTGTGTTAAAGCACCGGGGCTGTTTTTTTATCTCAGTGCGGACCGATCGCCGCACTTAACAAGCTGCGGTTTTACGGCGAATGAACTACGAAAGAGCATAGCCTTCACATGCCGACGCGGATGTTCATCTGAGCCGGCCGCTGGTGAGGTACAACGAACGCCACGGCTTCATCCCTTAACCGCCCCCATCGTCAGTCCCTTGACGACGTATTTCTGGAAAATCATGGTCAGGATAATAGCCGGCGCCATGATCGCCACCGCAGCCGCCATCACCCCGCCCCAATCGACCTCGGCATAGGAAACGAAGTTATACACCGCGATGGGCAGCGTCTTCGTCTTCTCCATACTAAGTACCTGCGAGAACATGAAGTTGTTCCAGGAAAAGATGAAGGACAGCGTTGTCGCGGTAATGATACCCGGTCCGGACAACGGCAGGATGATTGCCCAGAAGGCATACTGCCGGGTTGCGCCGTCAACCATCGCCGACTCCTCCATCTCACGCGGAATGGAATTGAAGTAGGCTGACATGATCCACACCACGATGGGCAAGGCGATGAGTATGTGACTGAGAACCAGAGCGACGTAGCTGTCCATCAGGTTCAGGCGGGAAAAGATGATGTACCACGGCATGAGAAAGGAGATCCCCGGCATCAGGCGCGCCAGCAGGATGAACACCGCCAGTTTCTTCTGGGCATAGCGCGAGATGGAATACGCCGCCGGCAGCCCGAGGACGAGCGACAGGCCGACGGCAAGCGAGCCGACGATGGTCGAGTTCAGAAAATATTTCAGGAAATCCTGCTCGCCAAAGACTTTCGGTAATTGTTGCAGCGTCGGAGAAAAGATGATTTTCGGCGGCCAGGAAATGATGTCGACCTGCGTCTTGAAGGATGAGGCCAGCATCCAGAGGAATGGAAAAAGGACGACCAGGGCAATCGCGATGACCAGAAAGTAAAAGCAGATATTCGTTATGACTTTCTTGTTCATCGGGGACTCCAGAAGCGATTCATCCGGATCAAATCTCGGAAGAGCTGCGCAGCTTCATGATTCCGAGGCTGCACAAAAAAACAACCAGAAAGAGGGCGACGAGAATGACCGAGGATTGCCCCATGCGGAAATATTCGAAGCTGTACTTGAAGCCCATGATATTGAGCGTTTCCGAGGCATAGCCCGGGCCGCCGCCGGTCATGGCAAAGATGATGTCGAAAGTCTTCAGCGCATCGATGAGCCGAAGAATCACGGCAGTCAGAATGACCGGCATCACCATCGGAATAATGACATACCTGAGGATCTGCCATTCGCTTGCGCCATCAACACGCGCCGCCTCGACAGGTTCCTCAGAGAGAGCCGCCAGACCTGCCAGCACGATCAGCGTAATCATCGGCGTCCACTGCCAGACATCGACGAGAACGAGCGACGGAATGACCGATCCGGCGCTCGGAAATCCAGAGCCCCTGCGGCAACCCAAGCGACTTGAGAACAAAATTGGCCAGCCCAATGGTCGGGTCGTAAAAGAGATTGAAAACGATGCCGACAGCGACCGGCGTAGCGACAAGCGGCATAAGAAGCAGCAGCTTGGCAATGCTCTTACCGACAAATGCCCGGTGGAGAATGAGCGCGATGGCCACGCCAAGAAAGCTCTCGATCACTACCGCCAAAAATGTAAATGTAAACGTTCTGCCGACAGCCAGCCGAAACCGCGGCTCAACAAGCACCCGCAGGTAACTATCGATGCCGTTAAAAGACAACGGCATTCCAGACGTGAGATTCCAGTTAGTAAAACTCAGGAACAATGTGTAAAGAACGGGAAAGATCATCAGCAAGGCGACGAAAATGATTGCCGGAAGCGGGAACAGTATCCGCAGGTTCCGTTCTGCAGAGCTCGACCGAATCATAAGGCGCCCCTGATTTCAAACATCCCGGACGAAAGAATCATTCAATGAATACCGGCCACCGGTTAAACGCCAACCGGGTGGCCGGAATTCCATTGCCAAGCAAAATCAGTCACGATATATCCTGCCAAGCCGCTACTTGCCGAATTCTCCGGATTCCTTAAGGATTTCGTTCACCTTGGCGGCTTTTTCTTTCGCCATCTTTTCAAGATTCGGCGACGCGCCCTTGGTATTGATCGATTCGATAATCAGTTCGCCGATCAGATCACGCGCTTCACCGACTGCACTCATGTACGGGCGATCCAGCGGATTGCCGTACTTGGCGGCATAGGCGCGTGTCTCGACGAGTCCCCGATTGACCTTGGCCAATACCGCCTTGTCTTCCCAAACGGAGGAGCGCGCCATGGTGATGTTGGCAAGCATCCCCTTGGTAGCCAGTTCCTTGCTCGTCGCCCACTCCAGGAAACGCCTTGCCTGATCCTTGTTCTTCGATTGGCTGGCGATCGCCATACCCCACGAGACCACGATAAACGGCGAGTTCATCTTCGGACCGGCCGGGAAAGTTGGCAATGCCGACATTGCCGGCTGCGACTTGCGTCTTGGCCGGGTCGACGATCTCACCGTAGAACACGGAAGCATCAGTCCACATTGCGATCTTGCCGGCCTGGAACAGCGGCATGATGTTTTCCCACGACATCGACGTCACGCCTTTAGGACCGTAGTTGCCCAGCAGCTTGCCGTAGAAGCGGATGGCGTCAACCGCGGGCTTGGAATCGAAGACAGCAACACCCTTGTTAAGATAAAGTCCGCCGTAGTTGTAGATGTAGCTGGACGACTGGGTCACCGCGGCTGCGCCCTTCCCGCGCGAGGCAATTCCTGCAACGCTCTCCGAATTGAGTTTCCTGGCAGCGGCTTCAAGTTCGGTAAAGTTCGCGGGAACCTTGAGGCCGGCTTTCTGGAAAAGATCTTTCCGGTAATAAAGCACCTGCCATTCCGTCACCAGCGGAACAATGTAGGTTTTGGACGCGAAGGTAGCGACGCTCATGACATTCTTCGGATAATCGGCGAAGCTCATGGAGAGCGGCTCGTACCAGCCGTTCTTTTAGAACAGCTTCCCTTCCTGCAGCGGACGCGTCATGAACACGTCGACCGATGAAGAGCGGGTGGCAAACTCGGTCGTCAGTTTGGTGGTGAGCTGCGCTTCCTGCAATTGCTCGATCCTGACCCGGATGCCGGTAGATTTTTCAAACTCGGGGATAGCGCTCTTCAGCAGATCGCCATAAGGATGGTTAGCCAGCAGGACGCGAATCTCCTTGGCCTGAGCCAGAGCGCCCGTAGACAGGCAGAGCAAAAACAGAAAAACCAGTGTTGAAACCAGTATCTTTTTCATTCATTCCTCCATGTATCGATGAAATACATACCGGAAATATCTGCCGATTGCAGGCAAAGACTTGTCCGGACAACCTGTTCCGGGCACCGCTAAGAACCTTTTCCGGCTGAAACTACTGCCTTCTCGAGCCTAAACGACGGCTAACATGGTCTCCTTGTCAAAAACATGACTCTTCAGCATCTTCAGGTCCAGTTGCAGAGTCTGCCCTACACTCACTGGCTGTTCGGGAACCTCCATCCGGGCAACCAGCGAATGTGAGCCGCAAGCAAGATGGACAAAAATCTCCGATCCCAGGGTTTCAACAACTTCTGCCCGCGCTGTCATGGTTCTTTCTTCGCCGGCATCCGTTGCGGAATCGTGCAAAGCCATATCCTCGGGGCGTATTCCAAAAAGAACCTGTTTACCGGCGTAAGACTCAAGGCGGGAGCAAAATGTTTCAGGCACTCTGAGCCGGAAGCTGCCGGCATCAACCATCAGCGCGCCCTCTTGCGCAACCAGTGTCGCATCGATGAAATTCATCGCCGGCGAACCTATGAAACCTGCGACAAAACGGTTGGCCGGCTGCGAGTAAACCTCCATCGGGGCGCCGCTTTGCTGCAGGACGCCTTTGTTCATGATGAAGATCCGATCGGCCATTGTCATCGCCTCAACCTGATCGTGAGTCACATAGATGATCGTGGTGCCGAGCCGCCTGTGCAGTTTGCTGATTTCGGCCCGCATCGCTACTCGCAGCTTGGCATCGAGATTGGAGAGCGGTTCGTCGAAAAGGAACACCTTGGGTTTGCGGACGATGGCTCGCCCAACCGCGACGCGCTGCCGCTGCCCGCCGGAAAGCTCCTTGGGTTTCCTGTCCAGCAACTCGTGGATATTAAGGATGTCCGCAGCCTCCTGCACCCGCGAATCGATCTCCTTCTCGGTAAATTTACGGATCTTGAGTCCAAAACCCATGTTTTCCCGGACATTCATGTGCGGGTAAAGCGCATAGTTCTGAAAGACCATGGCGATATCACGATCCTTGGGCGCCAGTTCGTTGACCCGTGTATCGCCGATGTAAATCTCGCCCGAAGTCGCCGTTTCAAGACCGGCAACCATGCGCAAAGCCGTTGTTTTTCCGCAGCCAGATGGGCCAACCAGAACGGCGAATTCCTTGTCCTGAATCGCGATCGACAGATTCTCGACCGCCGTCACCGAGCCGAACCGTTTAACAACGTCCTTCAGGATCACGCTGGACATCAGTCCAAACCTTTCAGGTAAAACGAGCAGAAGAGAATTCGAGAATCCAATTTTGATCTTCGCTTTGAATCCATTTCAGATGTTCATCGCCCGGAATTCATGGCGATTCCGTTCAGCCGCCCCATTAAGCGGCTTTGACTTTCGAGCCGATGTTCATGTCTTGGTGATTATGATATAGCCGCCTCAATAACATACCGCTCGGCGATGCCTAAGGCAACCCGGCAGCAGAGGATATCTCTATCGCACGCGGCTTCGCTTGATATAGCCCCGGTAATCCCTACGCTGGTTACCGCGGCGAAGCGTCCCTCAAATCCGCCACGTCCGGAACGGCCTTCTGGACCGCAATACTCGCATTCCGCAAGCGCCCTGAACGCAAGTTCCAGCGTCGCTTTTCAGGGAAAGATTATAGAATTTGACGATCGCTTGAGGGAGGATATGGCCGCTATTGGAGCCATGGCGATCGCGCGCGAGCGAGGCATCTTTCCATGATTAGAACGTGCATCCGCTTCTAAGGCACAGCAAGGCAGATGAGCGATGACCTGAGCGTAAGAGTACGCTCCGAGGCGCAGTCAGTCATTCGACTTTCTCTTCTCCCAGCCCTGCCGGAACAATGGCAGCCAGTTTCCCACGCGATACGGGTGTCTGGAAATTTCTTCGAAGTTCAAGTCGGTGCCCAACCCAGGTGATTCCGGAGGCTGGATGAAGCCGTTCTCCACCCGCATGGGATTGGTCAATAGCCGACCTTCCCAGGACTCATTAAACTCGTCGAAAATCTCGTGGATATAGAAGTTCGGCGTAGCCATATTGAGATGAGCGCAAACGATGGAGCAAATGGGACCTTGAGCGCTGTGTGGCGCTATGACTCCATTGGCGGCGTGCACCATGCCGGCAATTTGTTTGGCCGCGGAAAGACCCAGGAACTGCGGCTCGAGTTGAATAATGTGAACAGCGTCGTGGCTCAGCAGCTCCAAGAACTGTTCCCGGCAGTAATAGTCCTCGCCACAAGCTATCGGAACAGGGCTGCGTTTGGCGACCTCTACGATGGAGGATATTCTCTGCGGAGGCACCGGGGCTTCAAACCATGCGGGCCGATAGCAAGCCATTGCCTCGGCAAACTGTAATGCAGTGTGGACACTGAAGCGATTATGACCCTCCACCATGATGTCGACGGTAGCCCCGACGGCCTCGCGTACGGCCTTGATGATCTCGATCGCTAAATCGAAATCGGCCAGCTCGACGGTACGCCAGGCGTTGCCGAATGGGTCGAACTTAAGAGCCGTGTATCCTTTCGCCTTCACCAGCTTGGCTTTCTCGTAGTAGCTTTCCGGCGTACGAGGCCCACGATACCAGCCGTTGGCGTATGCCCTCAACTTCTCATGGTTGCGCCCGCCAATCAGCTTGTATAGCGGTTTGCCACAAACTTTCCCGACGATGTCCCAGCATGCCGTTTCGACAGCGGCCAGCGCCGAGCCCTGTATCTGGCCGCCGTCGGAGTAAACATCGCGGAACAATTTCAACGTCAACGTTTCGGTATCAAACGGGTCGTGACCGATGACCAAATGGCTGAGCTCATGAACGGCTGCCTCTACGGTCTTAGCAAAACCATTCAGCGTTCCTTCGCCGATGCCATGAACGCCTTCATCGGTGTTCACCTTCACAAACAGCCAGTTCTTCCACGGATTGCCGGCGATGAACGTGTCAATGCTCGTGATTTTCATTTACTCTTCCCCTAAGGGACGTCAGTCCGCTAAGTTCAGGCGAGGTCGTGGCCGCAGTCTTCCGCACAATAAGTTGAATGCCCCGTCGTATGTTTCGATGTCACGGTAAAATGCAGCATAGCACGGGGCGGCTGTTTCTTCTGCGAATCAGTCTTTGCTACTCGTAATCAGGGAGGAATGAGTGATGCTTGCCGAAGGGGTCATAAACACGATTCTCGAAACCGGCGTGATCGCAATCCTGCGCGGAGTTGCCCGCGACCCGCTGATGGAGACGGTAGCGGCTCTTCACGCCGGCGGAATCAGGGCGCTCGAAGTGACGTTCAACACGGCGGGCGCCTGCGAAATGATCCGGCAGATCGCGCGGGAATACAACAGCGAACTACATGTCGGCGCAGGAACGGTCCTCAACGCGGAAGCCGCCGTGCAAGCTATCGACAGCGGCGCCGAGTTTGTCGTGTCGCCTAACACCGACCCGGAAGTAATCACCGCCGTTAAAAAGCATGGAAAGATCATGATTCCAGGAGCATTTACTGCGACGGAAATTTTGCGCTGCGAGGCTTATGGCGCGGATATGATCAAAGTGTTTCCCGTTTCGTCCGTCGGTCCCCAATACATTAAGGACCTCAAAGGCCCTTACAACTCTCTCAGGCTTGTGCCGGTTGGTGGAGTGGATTTGAGTAATGCCGGCGCCTTCATAAAAGCTGGGGCTGATGCCATCGGAGTTGGAGGCAGCCTGGTTCGCGCCGACCTCATTTCCCTTAAAGATTTCCGCGGGCTTACAACCCTGGCCGGCAAGTTCTTGCAAGCTGTCGAGCAAGCGAAGAACCGCGCTTGAACCGGCTATTTTGCCAGGCGCGTATCAATGTGCAACGCGCAGCGAAGCGGCGAGCGGCGGGAACTCAGGGTGTGCACTAACGGTCCACAGAGACGGCCCGTCGGCATCAATTCCGCCTACTCGGTACCCGTGGTAATTATCTCCTGAATATTGCCGATGCAGATTTGCGACCAATTCTCGTATTTGTCGCGGTCCTTCAACAGTTTATCCATCGAACAGAATTGTGCTTCGTTGATTGACTTCTCTTTCGCTTTGACCTGACGCTCCCGAAGTTTAAAGACGTGCACTATTCCAAGGTGAACTTTGCCGACATCATTCGTATCATCGTTGATCAGGCCGACGATCCGATCATCGTGGTCACAGGAGAGCTCGACTTCTTCAGCAATCTCCCGCCGCATAGCCTCTATATAGGGCAGGCTGAACAAACTGGAATCGTTTATCGAGATGTGGCCGCCAACTCCGATGGAATAGCTGCCCAACAGTCTTGCCTCATTTAACAATTTGCCGCGGCGGTACGAGAATACATCGGCGAGATGAGCCAAAATCACGTATGGAATAATTTGCTTGTAAGCCGGATCGGTCTCTACGTCCGCCCGTCTCCTGAACTCTGCTTCGCCAAGCATGCTCATCAGATCGCCGAATTTTTTCCGGTCTAAAGAGAGCCCTTGAAAATATCCGATCCGCCACAAACTGGCTGCTTTCAGAACAAGCACATACTCCTCGGCGCTCGACTTAACAATTGTCATCCTGATTTCCATCCATTAATAAGGTTCGCGATCCCGATACCCGCCGCTAAGAACAGAGCTCTTTTTCTTCTCTTCCAGTCACGAATTCTTCTCTTCGAGCCAAGAATTCGCTGAGAGTCGATAGCCTGTTTCTGCGCAAGATCTCTATCAGTCCCCGGTTAATTCGCTTTACGACTGCCGGGCCGCTGTAGATCAAGCCGGTATTCAATTGCACCAGTGTTGCGCCCGCCCGGAAGTAGTCCCAGACTATTTCCGCGGGATCGTTGCGGGGATCGCAGCCGATTCCTCCAACCGCTATGATCGGTTTCCTGCCGCCTGTCTTTTCGTACACTGCTCTCACCATCGGTAGCGTAAATTGCACTACGGGTGCTCCGCTCAGGCCTCCTCGCCCAAATTCCTGCAGGACGGACGCCGGTGTTTGCAGTCCTTGCCGTCGCGATGTCGTGTTCGCAACTACGTATCCGCTGATATCGTTCTCCTCGGTAATGGCCAGAATGCGACTCAAGGTTTCCTGATCCAAGTCGGGAGACAGCTTCACGAGTACAGGTGTCTTGCGGCAACCCTTACACAGCTCGGCCTCGGTGGCCTTCAATCGCGCGAGAAACGGTGCCAGCGTTTCCGGATGCTCAAATGTCTTACCTTCCGGTGTGTTCGGGCAGCTCACATTCAGGGTGATGAAATCCGCCAGCTCGTAGAGCCTGGCGAAGCTCTGCACAAAATCTTCCATGGCATCATCGCCGCTGATAGCAGGGTCCGCGGTCTTGACCAAGTTCAATCCCACAGGAATGCGCAAGCGGGCGTCTTTCAGGCGCGCATATACAACGTCTGCGCCCACGCTGTTCAGGCCGTACCGGTTGATCAGGGCATAGTCCTGCGGCAGCCGAAGCACTCTGGGCGAAGGATTGCCGGGCCAGGGCCGCAAGCTGACAGACCCTATCTCGATATGTCCAAACCCAAGATCTGGAAACAGCGAATGAATCTCCGCGTGCTTATCGAAGCCAGCAGCCAGGCCAACTGGATTACGAAACTCCAGCCCGAAAGCTGTTACCTTCAACTCCTCGAACTGGACATCGTACCTTTCCCTCAAGAAACGATGTGCCATGTCGTAGCGCGAGAGCCAGCTGGCGAAGCGGAAGGTATTTCTGTGGGCCGGTTCGGGAGGGACGGTGAACAAAATTGGTCTTATCAGATTCGGATAGAGCATACGAATGCCTTCAGATCAGATTAAGGTGACCGCGTAGAGCCAGCAACACGATAGCTTCGCAAGTGTGGCCAGGCTTTGTCTTGGCCGAGCTATCTCTGCAGTTGTTCGCGAAATGATACCGTGATCCCGCTTATTCCGCCAGAAATACCGCAGAGCGGACCAGGCCCCGACATCCGCAAGAGGCTGCCGCGGCCATTCCCAAGCGAATTTGGTACTTACGAATGACTGGCCCGCAAACTTGATGCGGAAGGAAACCGCAGCCGAATGCGCAGAATTAGGCGTGCCCGAGAAAGGATTGTCTTTTGAGCGACCAAGCGGGTCAGGATTCGGTAACATTTCTTATTTTACTCAACAGTTATTCATGTAATTATGGGTCCCAAGCGCCTTAACTGCCGTTGATACGCAAGCGGGGCCCAAATCCGCTCTTACCTCTGCCGTCAATGGGCGGATGTTGCGCCCTGCAGCGCAGACTCGTAGAGAGGCGCTGTCTGACGGAGATATTGAGCATGGTTTTCCTCGGTATTGTCGTCGTGTTTGCCGCCATCTACCTGCTGGTCAAACGTTACGAAACGAGAATGATTTTGTTCACTGCCGGAGTCCTGATGGCGACTCTGGCGGGCAATCCTCTCGCCGGTCTTAACGCTTTCACCAAGAGCATGACTACCGCAGGCCTGATCGAGTCTATATGCTCGGTTATGGGCTTTGCGTTTGTCATGAGATACACCGAATGCGACAAGTACCTGCCGGCATTGTCACCGCGTTCATGCTTCTTCTATAAGCGGCAGGCGACTGCCGGGATGGGATTCTTATTGGGGAAAAAGGAAGCCGAGATGGCGTATCGCTATGACTTATTGCTGAAGAACGGGGTGGTGGTGGACCCAACTACCCAGCGGGAAGGAATCATGGATCTGGCGGTCCGGGACAGCCGGATCGTAGAAGTGGCTCCGGATCTCGATCCTACTCAGGCCATAGAGTTGTTCGATGCAACAGGCCTTTACGTTGTGCCGGGAATCGTCGATCTTCATGTTCACGCGTCCACCTGGCTGGGCGGCAGATTTGCCCATAAGATGCTGGCTCTGGCCGGGGTCACCACGGCGCTGGATATGTCGGGCCCGGTGGACAGCGTTTTGGATATGGCCAGGGACTATGGCGTGGGCCTCAACCTCGCATGCATTCATTACGTGCGTCCCGGGGATACTGTAGCCGGCGAAGACCCCGGTGAGAGTGAGTTGCAGAACCTTCTCGAAAAGTGCCTTGCCCGGGGAGCGCTTGGCCTTAAGGTTTTGGGCGGGCACTATCCGCTGACCCCGGACGCCACGGCTCGGGCAATCGAGGTGGCGAACGGCGCCAAAGCGTACATCGCCTTTCATGCGGGCAGCAAGAAAACCGGGTCCAACATGGAAGGCTTTCTGGAAGCCGTGGCCCTGGCGCAGGGCCATTCGCTGCATATCGCTCATATCAACAGCTACTGTAGAGGTTTGTGCCGGCCTTATATGACCGAGGTCGAGCAAGCGATTGCCGCCCTGGTGGAGAATCCCAGGATCCGGACCGAGTCCTATCTGTCGCCGGTGAACGGCACCAGCGCCAAATGCAGGGGCGGCGTACCCGAGAGTCTTGTGACGCAAAATTGCCTGGCGATCGGGGGCTTTGCCTTGAGCGAAGCCGGCCTGGAGGCGGCCATCCTCGCCGGCTGGGCGCAGATCAACGTGGAGTCCAGCGGGCAAATGGTTTTGGCCACCGGGCCGGACGCCGTCGCCTACTGGCGCCAAAAAGGAACGGATACCACCGTAGGGTTCATGGTCAATCCTCCCGAACCGCGGCTCCGGCTGGTCACGGCAAAGCGGCCTTCCGGCAGCTTTGTGGTCGATTGCATCAGCACGGACGGCGGCGGCATTCCCCGCAATGTCATCGTCGCGATGGGACTGGCGCTGGTCAAACTGCAGGCGCTTACGATGCAGGAATTCGTAATCAAAGCCAGCTATAACCCCGCCCGAATACTCGGTCTGCATAACAAAGGGCATTTCCGAGAAGGCGCCGACGCAGATGTGACCGTGCTTGATTTAGCCGGCCAGCAACCCATCATGGCCATTGCCAACGGCCAGGTAATCATGCACAAAGGTTTTGTCTGCGGCAAAGGGGGACGAATTATAACTACAGCCGCCGGGGCCGGCTATGTACAGGAAAAAGGACTGACTCCGCTGGTGGTAGATTTGGCCCGCAGCGGCTTCTACCAGTGGTGACGTGATATCCCAAAGACTTGGCGCTCTGATTGTGAGCGGACAAAATTCGAATGGAGAGGACCTTGAGAGAGCAGGCAGCAAAAATGCAGGGAACAAAGATAAAGGAGCTTGCGGCGGCGATTGAACCGCAGCTTATTGCGCTCAGGCGAGACTTGCACAAACACGCCGAGCCTGCCTGGACGGAGTTTTATACAACGGCTTTGCTGGCGAAGAAACTCATGTCGTTGGGATATGAAGTTGAGCTTGGGGAGAAAGTCATCCGCAAAGATTCCATGATGGGGCTGCCGAAAGCAGACATTCTGAAACGGCAAACAGAGTGGGCGCTAGCGGAGGGGGCAGACCCGGCCTTGGTAGCGCAGATGACGGGGGGAATGACGGGGCTGGTTGCTACGCTCAGGCACGGTGAAGGCCCCACGGTCGCCTTGCGTTTTGACATCGATGCCAATGACATCCAGGAAGCGCAGGAGGAAAAGCACCGTCCTTATCGTGAGGGATTTGCTTCGGTCAATCCCGGAGCGATGCACGCTTGCGGGCACGACGGACATGCCGCCGCAGGGCTGGGCACGGCGATCATCCTTAATGAAATCAAAAAGCAACTTTCGGGGACGGTGAAGTTGATTTTTCAGCCCGGCGGAAGAGGGTAGCCGAGGCGCAGCCGCCATGGAGGCTGCCGGCATTCTGGAGGGGGTGGACTATATCGTTGGTGGGCATATCGGCTTCCAGGCCCGTCGGCCAGGCGACTTGATCTGCGGAACCCGCGAGTTTTTGGCGACCACCAAACTGGATGTCACATTCACGGGAAAACCAGCCCATGCCGGTTCGGCCCCGGAAGAAGGACGAAACGCGTTGCTGGCCGCGGCTGCCTGTGCTTTGAATCTGCATGCTATTTCCCGCCACGGACAAGGCGCTTCGAGGATCAACGTCGGATCGCTGCATGCCGGCCAGGGACGGAACGTCATCCCGCCCAATGCCGTTTTGCAGTTGGAGACCCGCGGGGTAACGAGCAAGATAAACGAATTCATGGACGAAGAGGCCCGCCGAATGATTCAGGCCGCCGCCCTCATGTACGGCGTGGACTACAAAGTTGAAGCTTGCCGGCGCCACCCAGAGTGGCGAGAGCAGTCCGGAGATGGCAGAATTGGCGGGAACCATCGCCCGAGAAATGGGATGCTTTACCAACATCGCCGGCATCGTAAGTTTCGGGGCCACCGAAGACTTTTCTCATCTGATGACGAGCGTACAAAGAAAAGGCGGCAAGGGAACGTATGTCCAGATTGGCGCCGATATCAGCGCCGATCATCACCAGTTCTATTTCGATTTCAATGAAAAGGTCATCGCCCGTTTTTCCGAATTCATGGCTAGAATAGCTTACAGCGTGTTAGCTGCGTGAGACGCCGAACGCAGGCAAAAACGGCCAACGCCTCAGGGAGGTGGTTTCTTGCCCAGTGACAGCTCGCCAGTTGCCGGCCGCACTCCAGCACCTGCCATCAGCTTCGATGCGCGCGGGCTAGCGGCGACTTCGTTCGCGCACTTGCGCCAAGCCACGGCGGATCGGGTCGGCATCCTGCGCCAGAGCTACGGCCCGGGCGAGCAGGTTGCCATGGAATACGTCAAGGGCATTGCCGAGCAACATGGCCTGGCAACCGCTTGGGACGGGGCCGCCAACCTCGTCATTACGCTTGACGGACTTCAGCCCGATCTCCCGTATGTGGTTTGTGGTTCCCATCTTGATGCCGTGCCGCAGGGCGGTAATTACGACGGCTCGGCGGGCGTCATCGCCGGCCTCGTTTGCCTGGCGCGTATACGAGCCGAAGGAGTAATTCCGCCGCGCACTCTCAAGGTGCTCGTACTGCGAGGGGAGGAGAGCGCCTGGTTTGGCAAGCCATATCTGGGATCGAGTGCGCTTTTCGGCCAGCTCGCCGAAGAGGACTTGGCCTTGAAAAGCCACTCCAATGGCCAGGCGTTGGCGGAGTGCATGCGCGAGTACGGCGCCGACGTCGATCGTATCTCGCGGCGTGAGAAACTGTGCGACCCCGGCGCTATCGCGGCGTACTTCGAGCTGCACATCGAACAGGGTCCCGTGATGGTGGCGCGCGGGTTCCCGGTTGCCGTGGTAACCGGAATTCGCGGTAACATTCGCCACCGCTCAATACTCTGCGTAGGCGAGGCCGGCCATTCCGGCGCCGTGCCGCGCTGGCTGCGTCGCGACGCCGTGTTTGCGGCGGCGGACTTGATCTCCCGCCTGGACGAGCACTGGCGGGTACTGCTGGAGCGCGGTCTGGATTTGGTGGTGACCACGGGCATCATTGCCACCAATGCCGCCGAGCATACCATGTCCCGCATCCCCGGCGAGGTCGAGTTCAGCTTCGAGGTCCGCAGCCAGAGCCTGGAGACGCTGGAGGCTTTTTACCACCTCATGCGCACCGAATGCCGCAATATCAGCAGCGCGCGCAAGGTCGAGTTTCGTTTCGACCGCCGGATCGACTCCGCGCCGGCGCGAATGGATGGGACGCTGGTTGAGCGCCTCCGGACCTTGTCCAAGCAACTGGGGCTGCCGACGGAAACCATTCCGAGCGGCGCCGGCCATGATGCCTCTATTTTCTCCAACATGGGAATTCCCTCGGCGATGATTTTTATACGCAACGAAAACGGATCCCATAATCCTAAAGAAGCGATGGACCTGGACGATTTCATGAAAGGCGCCGAATTGCTGTACCACGCACTTTTGGAGAAGAAATGAGCTTCGACACGCTCACCCTGCGACGCCCGGACGATTGGCATTGTCATCTGCGTGATGGCGCGATGCTGCGAACCGTTCTTCCTTATACGGCGCGACAGTTCGCCAGAGCCATTATCATGCCCAACCTGGTGCCGCCCATTGCCTCCCACGAGGCGGCTCGGGCATACCGGCGGCGAATCCTCGAGGCTTTGCCGCCCGACATGGATTTTCAGCCGCTCATGACGATTTATCTGACGGACCAGACAGAAGCGGATGAGTTGGAGCGGGGTCATGCCGAAGGCCTGCTTACGGCCGCCAAGCTCTACCCGGCGAATGCCACCACGAATTCTCAATTCGGCGTCACTGAGGTGAAACGCATCTACCCGGTGCTCGAAAGGATGCAGCGAATCGGCCTGCCTCTGCTAGTCCATGGCGAAGTGGCCGATCCCCGGGTGGATATCTTCGACCGCGAGCGGGTGTTCCTGGATCGAGTCTTGGATCCGCTGCTTAAATCCTTTCCCGCCCTGAAGGTCGTGCTGGAGCACATCACCACGGCGGACGCCGCCCAGTACGTGCCCGCCAATGCCGGCAGAATGGCCGCGACGATTACCCCGCATCACCTCATGATCAACCGGAACGCGATTTTCTCCGGCGGCATACGGCCCCATATGTATTGCCTGCCGATCGCCAAGCGCGAGGAGCATCGGCAAGCCATACGCCGGGCGGCGGTATCCGGTTCGCCCAGTTTCTTCCTGGGTACCGACAGCGCGCCTCACCGCGTCAGGACCAAAGAGGCGGAATGCGGCTGCGCCGGCGTCTTCAACGCGCCGGCTGCTCTCGAATGCTATGCACAGGTCTTTGAGGAAGAGGGCGCCCTCGACAAACTCGAGTGCTTTGCCTCGGTGTACGGGCCACGGTTCTACGGGCTCCCCGTGAATGAAACGATGCTAACGCTGCGTCGTGGCCGCCGGGTGGTCGAAGGCAGAATTGCCGTTGATGACGATGTGATTCATCCCTTCCGCACGGGAGAGGAACTTGGCTGGTCTGTGGTTCCGTTGCAGTAGTGCGAGGGCGACATAACCCAAGGAGGTATTATCGAATGCCGGCTTCGAGTCTCTCTCTGGATCGCGAAGTGATCGCCGAACGCACGGCGAAAATGCTGCTTGACGTGAAGGCCGTTCAATTCAGCGTGGCGAATCCTTTTTTCTTCACCTCCGGGTGGGCGAGCCCCGTTTACATCGATTGCCGCAAACTTATCTCCTATCCATTGTTACGGCAGACGGTCATTGATTTCGCAACGGCGACGATCCGCAGGGAGATTGGAGTCGAGTGCATTGACGGCGTCGCCGGGGGGAGACAGCGGGGATTCCTTTCGCCGCCTGGATCGCGGACCGGCTGGCATTGCCGATGCAATACATCCGGAAGAAACCCCAGGGCTTCGGCCGTAACGCGCAAATCGAGGGCGATCTGCGGGAGGGCGCACGCACCTTGCTGGTAGAGGACTTGACCACGGATGCCCGCAGCAAGGTCATCTTCTGCAAAGGCTTGCGGGACGCAGGTGCGGTAGTGGAACATGCCTTTGTAGTCTTCCATTACGGAATCTATCCCAACAGCGCGAAAACCATGGCGGAGATAGGCGTAAGCCTTCATGAACTGGCGACCTGGCGGGACATCCTGCGCGTGGCCAAAGGAGGAAGTTACCTGCCTGCTTCCGCGTTGGACGAAGTGGAGAAATTTCTGCACGATCCGATCTCCTGGTCGGCAGAGCATGGCGGCATTTCCGAAGTTCCCGTCAAGTAAAGAAGGCGCGCGCGATTCGGATCGCGCGCGCAAGAAAAGCAACAACTCTCAGTTCTGCCGATCCAAACAACAGGAACGGGGGAGTAAAGCGGATTCAAAGTGGGTGTACCCTTCGCTATCACCGCCGGGCTGATCGCCCGGCTACTGCACGGGGTATACCTTCCGCGAATCCGGTCTGAGTACCAAGTTGACGGCTCTCTGTTCCGCCGAGCTTAGGCAAGGTCGAAGCGATCAAGGTTCATCACCTTGTTCCAGGCAGCCACGAAGTCCTTCACAAATTTCTCCTTCGCGTCGCCACTTGCGTAAACTTCCGCAATTGCCCGGAGTTCGGAGTGCGCACCGAAAATCAGGTCGACACGGCTGGCAGTCCACTTGAGTTTGTTCGTCTTGCGGTCGCGCCCCTCGTACACGCCATCGCACGGCTGCCATTGCGTGCTCATATCGAGCAGGTTGACGAAGAAATCATTCGTCAGCGTCTCGGGCCGGTTGGTGAAGACGCCGTGCTTGGACTGCCCGAAGTTAGCATTCAGGGCGCGCATTCCGCCGACGAGAACCGTCATCTCGGGAGCAGTCAGCGTCAACAACTGCGACCGGTCCTCCAGTCTCTCCTCTGCGGTTCGCGGGTCCCCATTCTTCTGGATGTAGTTGCGGAACCCGTCTGCAGTCGGCTCCAATACGGCGAATGACTGCACATCGGTTTGTTGCTGCGAGGCGTCCGTGCGCCCCGGCGAAAAAGGAACTTTCACGCCAAAGCCGGCCTTTTTCGCAGCTTCTTCGACGGCCGCGCAGCCGCCCAGTACGATCAGGTCGGCCAACGAGACCTTTTTTCCGCCGGACTGCGAGCCGTTGAACTCCAGCAATACGATGAATGTGTACCAGACAGAA
>CAWBRT010000012.1:0-121360 GCA_963791145.1 uncultured Acidobacteriota bacterium
CCATGCCAACCGAGGCTAGCTGCACCCCAGTCGGAGCTAGTGTCTTGGGCCTCTAACATGGCCGGTTTTGAGACGTCCACGCATGGCCGGATTTGGGTGACCCCCGAGGAACACGGGGAGCTTCGTTTCCAGATTAGGTGGTTGTTCCACGACCGACAGCAACAAAGCCGCTATTGTCTTGGCGCGGTCATTCTTATTAATGCCGCCCACGTGGAGGATTTCGTTAATCCGCTCGGCAGCCTGAAGGAACAGCCATTGGGGGGGAGAATTCGTGAATATCGGAGGTTTTTTGCTGTAAAAGGATCTGTACGTCTTGGGGTGAGAGTAGGCCCGTTGCCTCCTGCTGATTGATCGTGACTGGTTTCCACGTTCCATCAATAAGTATCTTTGTCCTGATTAAATATCCGGAATCTTCCGTACCTGCTACGCCAGACGCAAGAACAGCGCGCAGTTTCGGTGCACAAGCGTTAATGCGATCTGAGTAGTAATTGACCGCCTCATCAACCGCCAAAGCCAGTTGATTTCTGGACGCTTTGGCCTCAATGACCCAGACGCTAGACTCGGAAATTTTGACGATGTTCTCTGGTCTCTTTTTATCGAGTGCGAGCTTAATTTCGAGATGGGATAAGCACTGGTTCTGTGTCCATACCTGTCCGCCAGTATTCAGGCTTGGATTTTTTACAATCCATCCCAAGTCGCGGAGGCCGCGCCGTATAAATTCGTAGGCTTCGTTCCGTGTCCTTTACCAGAGGCAAAAGGGGATGTTTGGATACCGCCGCCTTCTTGTGCTTGGGCGCACTCATTAGGCAACACTCTTTCCGCGCTTACGGGGAGCACGTTGCTTCTTTGGTTCACGCCGAGGGGAATCCCAATAGGGACTCTTGCATTTGGGGCAGACCTTCGGCTTTTCTCGACTATCCTGCCGAGGAGCCCATTCGTGGTCTCAGCGTTCGCACCTGTAGCCCTGTAATGTGATCGTCGCCATATACCTATAAAGAATATACTCAAGAGGTCTACTGTCAAGTAAATTATCGCAATTATTATCTTGACAGGATATATACCTTGGGGTAATATACAGAGCAGTAAGAAGTGATAGGAGATGCGGATTATGGACGCACGGGAACAACGGGGCCTTGAACTTGCTGCTACAAGAACGATTCGCAAGCGTGATGGATGGTGGTTTGTTCCGTCGCAAACTGGGCAAGGAATGTACCGCGTCCAACTCAACCCGAAGTTTGCAACCTGTGAGTGCCCCGACTTCGGTAGTCGTGGAGTCAAATGCAAGCACATCTTCGCGGCTACATTGGTGATGAAGCGAGAGCGACACGTGAACGGCGCTGTCACTGTTACGGAAACTGCGACATTCTCCGTCACGGAGCGCAAAACCTATCCACAGGGATGGGGGGCCTACAATGCAGCGCAGACCAACGAGAAAGACAGGTTCCAAGTCCTGTTGCGTGACCTTTGCGGCGGCATCGCGGAGCCACAAGAGCAGAAGATGGGCCGACCCAAGCTCCCATTGTCCGATGCCATTTTCAGCGCGGCCTTCAAGGTCTATTCGACTGTCAGCGGACGGCGATTCATGTCCGATCTGCGCGAGGCCCAAGTGCGCGGTTACATCTCCAAGATGCCGCACTACAATTCGATCTTTCGCTATCTGGAGAATCCCGACCTGACTCCAATTCTCCGTGGCCTGATAACCGAGAGCAGCTTGCCGTTGAAGTCTGTCGAGGTTGATTTCGCCGTGGATTCCAGCGGCTTCTCCACGTCCCGTTTCACCCGTTGGTTTGACATCAAGTACGGGGATGTCAGGGAGCAGCACGATTGGGTCAAGTGCCACTTGATGTGCGGGGTTAAAACCAACATCGTGACGGCAGTTGAGATTCACGGTCAACACGCGGCAGATTCCAAGCTCCTGCCTCCACTTCTGAACGCGACAGCGAAGAATTTTCGCATTGCGGAGGTTTCTGCCGACAAGGGCTATGCCAGCCGCACCAACCTGAACGCCGTGGCGATCTTGGGGGCGACACCCTACATTGCGTTTTCCGACCATCACAAGGGGCAGGGCGGGGGAATGTGGGCGCACATGTACCACTACTTCATGTTCCGGCGTGACGAGTTTCTGGCGCACTACCACAAGCGGTCGAATGTGGAGTCCACCTTTTCGATGATGAAGCGCAAGTTTGGC
The DNA here is from genome assembly GCA_963791145.1 of uncultured Acidobacteriota bacterium. Taxonomy (GTDB): domain Bacteria; phylum Acidobacteriota; class Terriglobia; order Terriglobales; family Acidobacteriaceae; genus CAWBRT01. The sequence goes on from CAWBRT010000012.1 coordinate 2,189, forward strand.
GACTCCCTGCGCAGCAAGACCGATGTATCTATGGTGAACGAGGCGCTTTGTAAGATTCTCTGTCACAACCTTGTCGTCCTGATTCACGAAATGTACGAACTCGGTATCGACCCGACTTTTTGGGCAGAATCGGCTCCTGCCCCACAAGTTGTTAACTAATCGGCGTTATGGGGCAAAGCCCTTGTGGATTGCCTATCCTCTTTCGATGGAAGAATTTACCCGCAAGCCATTTTGATTGAAGAACTTGCCGCAGTTAACTACACGCAATCGACAGAAATCAAAGAACTTGCGCCAGAATACCGGGGGGTAGGGTATCCAGGCTACCGGGGGTACAGACCGGGGACATCCCTGACAGATCGAGCCGGCCAGATTCCTACCCGGTAGCCGTGGCCGAGCGGGTGAGGAAGTTGTTCAAAAGAGAGAGTGGTGTGCGGATTTGGTGGGTGTCACTTCTTTGTTTTGAACACCGAACATCTGGTAGGTGGCCCAGAGTTGGCGCAGTTCCAACTCTGGGGCTCTGCCAGCTGCCTCACTCGCTTGGGCGTGTTGGCCCACTCACACTTCTTTTGCGGGAAATCCTGATCCCGCGAAGCGGGAGAAGGATCTACGCAAGAACGCGCTTCAGGAAGCTGGCGGAGAGGGAGGGATTCGAACCCCCGATACCCGTCAAGGTATGGCCGCTTTCGAGGCGGCTCGTTTCAACCACTCACGCACCTCTCCGCGCCGTGAGGACTTCTCGGTTGCCCAACCAGTGTAACACTGGGGCAAAAGCCAAAGAGTTCACCGGCAGCTTCGGACAGCTTCTCTGCCTTTAAGTCCTGCTCTGCCTTTAAGTGTAATAAAGACAGACGGCAAACCAGCGGCGCGTGATTGAAACCGGAGCATTACGTGTAGGGCTATCGTTCAGGATTGTCGGCGGAAGCGGACGCATTGTGCGCCCGGCGTTCGCGGAAAAACTCCTGCAACACTTCCGCGCAATGCCCGGCAAGTACGCCGGACGTGACCTCTATCTGGTGGTTCAGTGCAGGATGATTGATGACCTGGAGCACCGACCCGGCGGCTCCCGCCTTTGGGTCAAGCGCCCCGATGATGAGCCTCTGAATGCGCGCCTGCACCAGCGCCCCGGCGCACATGGCGCAGGGCTCCAGTGTCACGTACAAGTCACATCCGGTGAGGCGATAGTTGCCGACCCGCCCGCCGGCGTCGCGCAGGGCTACGATCTCAGCGTGAGCGCTGGGGTCGCGCGCCGCGATGGTCTGGTTCCATCCCCGCCCCAGCAGTACGTTGTCGCGTACGAGCAGCGCACCTACCGGTACCTCGCCCAAGCTTGCCGAGTGTGCCGCCAATCGCAGAGCTTTTTCCATCCAGAATTCGTCGGAGTTGGCGGCAATGTTGCGCTGATTCATACTTCGCTGAGTGTAGCAGGCCGGAGCCAACAAGGCTGTTATCGCAGTGGCCAGCGGGCGACTATGTTTTTTGCGGATCGCGCTGTTGTAAGCTCGTCTGGCAGCCTATCTTGGCTGTTGCTGCGTCAGGCAGTGGATGGCGCCGAGTCCCCAGATCAGATCGCCGCAGTAGACGGGAACGATGGTGTGCCTGGGCATGACCTCGGCCAGCGTGCTCAGGGCCAGACGGTCGCTGGGTTGATTGAAGGTTGGCACCAGAACGAGGCCGTTGAAGATGAAGAAATTGGCGTAGCTGGCGGGCACGCGCTGGCCGCGCATCATCAGCGGCGACGGCATAGGCAGCGGCACCACGCGCAGGCGCTTCCCCCTGACATCCGTCATGGCGCGAAGCCGCTTCAGGTTCTCGCGCAGCGGTTCGTAATTGGGATCGGTGCGATCAGCTTCGCTGGCGGCGACCACCGTCCGCGGCCCCACGAAGCGCGCGATATCGTCAACGTGGCCATGCGTGTCATCGCCGGCAATGCCGCGCTCCAGCCACAGTATCTTCCGAATTCCCAGAAAGCGCCTCAGCACGTCTTCCACATCGACGCGGGTCATTCCCGGGTTGCGCGGCTGCGTTTCGCCGAGCAGGCATTCATCGGTTGTCAGCAGCAGCCCCCGGCCGTTCGTGTCGACGCTGCCGCCTTCGAGTACCACCCGACGAGGCTTGCCGGAAGCAGGAGCAAACTCAGGCTCAAAGACCGGTAGCTTTAGCAAGTCGGCCATGCGTTGCGGAAGCTGGTCGTCGAGCCGCCAGTTGCGATACTTGGCCCAGCCGTTGAAGCGCCAATTGGTAATGGCCAGCTTGCCGCTCGAATGGCGAAGGAAGATGCCGCCCGTATCGCGCATCCATCCGCGATTGGTGGGCCAGCGATGGAAGCGCAGATTGCGTCCGGTCTTCACCTGCGCAAAGGCGAGCACGGCGCGGGCGCGTTCTTCGGCAGCTTCATCTTGCACGATGATCTCGACGCGTCCCGCGCGCGACAGATGCCGCACGATCTCAGCATAGACGAAGGGAATAGGCTCGAACTTTCCCGGCCAGTCGCTGCGGTTGTGCGGCCAGGCGAGCCAGACGGCGGCCATCGGCTCCCACTCGGCCGGCATGCGATAGCCGAGCGCGGCGGGGCCTTGCGAGTTCCGTGTTTCCAGTTTCAAGTTTCAAGCTCGCAGCGCAGTGCGGCCCAAACTGCAATCTTCAATCTGAAATCTTAAATCTGAAATCAAAAATGCTAGTCGATCATGCGCTCGGTGATCTTGCCATAACTGTCGATGCGGCGGTCGCGCAGGAACGGCCAGTTGCGCCGCACGTCCTCCAGCTTGGCCGTATCGATCTCGCCGAGAAGAATATCTTCGCGATCGCACGGCGCTTCGGTCAGCACGCGCCCAAAGGGATCGCACAGAAACGATCCGCCCCAGAATTCAAGTCCGGCTCCCGATGCGCGGTTACCGCGTATGTCTCCGTGCTCATGCCCGACCCGGTTCACGGCCGCCACATAAACGCCGTTGGCGATGGCATGCGAGCGCTGGATGGTTCTCCAGGCATCATGTTGCGCTTCGCCGAACTCGGCCTTCTCCGCCGGATGCCAGCCGATGGCGGTTGGGTAGAAGATCACGTCCGCACCCTGCATGGCCGTGAGGCGCGCGGCCTCCGGATACCACTGGTCCCAGCAAACCAGGGTGCCAATGCGGCCGTACTCGATTTCAAAAACCTTGTATCCGAGATCGCCCGGGGTGAAGTAATACTTTTCGTAGTAGAGCGGGTCGTCGGGAATGTGCATTTTGCGGTAGATGCCGCGCAAGCCGCCATCGGAGCCGATCACCGCCGCGGTGTTGTGGTAGAGTCCCGGCGCGGGGCGCTCGAAGATGGAAACGACGCACGTAACCCGAAGTTCGCGGCAAAGATCACTAAAGCGTGCCGTCGTCGGTCCCGGAACAGGTTCGGCCAGGTCGAACAGCGCCGCGTCTTCACGCTGGCAGAAGTACTGGGTCTTGAAGAGCTCGGGAAGACAGATCACTTCCGATCCCAGCCTGGCAGCTTCGCGAACGTGCGCTAAGCCGCGTTCGAGATTCTCCTCCGGCTCCGGGCCGCAGGCCATCTGTACCAGTCCGACCTGGAACTTGCGACGCGCCACTTGCCGGCCTCCTGATAAGGATCAAGCAATTCGCGCCTCTAGCATAACAAACGAATAAAGGAACGGCCTCGGAGAAGACACGCTAGGTGAGTACTGTCACTCTATGTTGAAGGCAACCACCAGCCAGTGACCATTGCGCTTCTCCACGTCAAAGCGATATACGGAGGGGAAGCCCAATTCGACATGTTTCTTCGCATGTCCCGTACGTGTTACCCGAAGATCGTCGGCAAATATGTAGACTGGAATATCGCGTACCATCCTACGCGCTATGTCACGGGAAGCGCAGTATCCGAGAACCGCTCGGTAGTCGCGCTTCTGGGCATATTCAATGGTTTTCGCAATGGGCAAAAGGTCCGGCCGGTTATAAGCACGAGAGCGGAACCTGACGTCGTCGCCACTGATATCGTAGCTGTCGACCGCACATAAGCTCGGGTTGTCCCACGTGTCTATGCTTGAAAACCAGCAGTACGGCAGCGTGATCAGCGCGCCTTTTGTGCGAAGCTCGCCAATTTGTGGGAATCCGGGGCCCTCCTCATCCAACCCGAAAGCGCCTGGTTGCTTAATGATTTGTTCAAGGCTTCCTCTGCCCTTCGGATCCCACTCGCGGACATCGTAGGCGACCCCGAGACTGCCCGCACAACCGCTGCGATTGAACTCGGCAAGGAATCTCGCATTCCCGGAAGGCCCTCGTTGCAGCGGATAGAGAGCGACCGAGGATTGGGGCACCTCGTGCTCAACAGATTCCACATCCGAACCAACCAAGAGCCACCGCCGCTTGGGCTTTCCGAAGTCATCTTCCTCGGGCATACCTAAGACGAAAAATCTTTCATGTGCCCGAATTGTCATCTTGACGACTAAAGCTGGTGGGAGATCGAGTACCTGGAAATGGAAGCGGTTCTCATCAGGCCACGCGGCGTTGATCTCCGTGCTCATTCGTTCCAGCTTCCTCAAAGCTGCTGCTGCACGGTCTCTTGGCAACGCTGGCTCGGCTGGAGTAGCGTTCAGTCCTTGAGTGACAATATCTGCCGCCTGCTGAAAAAGTATGGACTCAACGTCTCCGGAACGCCAGTTGTTTTCCTTTCCATTCGCAGGACCGCATGGGTGAGGCGAGAAGTCTGCGAGCTTCTGCAAGAGCTGCCGGAAATCCAGAGGCGAAGACTGTTGCATGGTTGCGCAAAGGCATGCTTGTACTCCGCAAGCCGCTAATAGGACATAGCCGACGGCAGTTGCAATTGAGCGGAACGTCATATCGTGATCGCCGACTTCGTTGAGCATAGTACGTGGTGATCCGGAGATACACAAGAGACTAGATTTAAAGGAACTGGCTCGCATTGATTGCAAGTTCCCGACGAGCCTCCACGCGGATTGTTGCGACTTGAAGCTGGCGCGATAATCGACAAGCAATTAACCTTGATCCGAGGCCTCGTGCAATTAGGCTAGCGTTGCGACACGAGGTGTCCCCTTGACTCATGGCAATCATAAAAATTCTTCCGACGGCACGGGTATTGAGCGCGAGCTGCATGATCCCATCAGCGATCAACTGACTGCGCTGGAGCCGCTCGATCTTGCAAAGATTCGTAGCGTCGACGACCTGGTGCGTGCCATGGCCAAGACCGCCTTCACCGGACGGCAGGTCGGGCAGGCGGCCAACGTGCTTGAAACCATGGCCCGTGACAAGGATTGCTTCGTGGTAATGACCCTGGCCGGCGCCATGACCGTAGCCAAGCAGGGACTGATCATTGCCGAGCTGATCGACCGCGGCATCGTCAAGGCGCTGGTCTCGACCGGCGCCCTCATGGCGCATGGACTGGTGGAAGCCGCCGGCAAGTCGCACTTCGTTTACGACGAAAAGCTCAACGATGTGGAGCTCTACGAAGCCGGCTACAACCGCGTCTATGACACGCTGGAGCCGGAGACGAATCTGAACTTCGTGGAGGGAATCGTCGCCCCGCTGCTGGACAATTGGGACGCTGCCGAGACCCTCTGCTCCTACCAGCTCAACCGCGAGATCGGCCGCTACCTGCATGAGAAGGTGGCCGGCCGTGGCATTCTGAAGTCGGCCTACGAGAAGAACGTGCCGGTCTTTGTGCCGGCTTTTAGTGACTCCGAACTCGGGCTCGACTTCGCCCTGCACAACCGCAAGCGAGCCAAGCAGGGACGGCCAGCGCTGCGCTTCGACTCGTTCCTGGACCTGAATCACTTTGCCGAGACGCTGCTGGCGCAGAAACGGCTGGGGATCTTCACCATCGGCGGCGGAGTGCCGCGCAACTGGTCGCAGCAGTTCGGGCCGTACATCGAGCTGCGCCATCGACGGGGCGGGGAAGAGCTGCCCTTGAAGCGCTATCACTACGGCCTGCGCATCTGCCCGGAGCCGGTCTTCTGGGGCGGGCTCTCCGGTTCGCCTTACAGAGAAGCTATCTCCTGGGGCAAGTTTGTTCCGCCGGGTGAAGGCGGCAAGTTCGGCGAGGTCTTCCTGGATGCAACGGTAGGACTGCCGCTGATCGTGGCGGCGGTGCTGGAACGGCTGGACAAGAATCCCCATGTCGGTACGGAAGTTGTTGAGTCGATTTCTGTGCGCGGGACGCACGAGGGATCGAGATAGAGATTAGGGAATAGGGGTTAGGGGCTAGGAAGAACATGTGCGAAGACATGTCAATCGAGTTCCCATTGCTCGGGGTGCCTTTTCGATCTTCTCTAATCCCTAATCCCTAACCCCGAATCCCTATTCAAAAATCAGAATGGCCGCCGCGATGACCGTCGTCCACAGGCCTTTTTTGTCGCCCACCGCCGACTGCGTAATGTTAGCCGTACGCACGATCTTGTTGGACATGCGGTAGACTTCCTTCTTCTCGTCCCAGGACTTGTCGGGGTCGAAGTCGACGTCGAGAGTGGTGGCGAGCATCTCGGCCGCCAGCTCTTCGGCGTAGTCGCCGGCAGCGTGCTCGGTCTCGCCAAACGAATGGTGCTCACTGAGGTATCCGTAGGTGCTGCGATCGGCGGGCATGGCCAAGCCGATGCTGGAGGCCACCAGACGGTGGGGCTCGCGGGTGGAGTTCTCGGCGACCACGGCAAACACGACTTCGCCCGGGCTGAGATACTTCAAGCCGTCCTTGCGTCCGATCAGCTTGCAATTAGGCGGGAAAATGGATGAAACCCGCACCAGGTTGTGAGCTGCGATGCCGGCGTCGCGCAACGCCAGCTCAAACGACGTGAGCCGCTCCCTGTGTTTGCCAACCCCCTTGGTAAGGAAGATCCGCTTGGGGACCATGTCTTTGGACAATTCTTAAAAGTCCTCCGCTCCGGGGTTCCCGACCAGCCCGCGGGCTCGGCGGGATGCGAAACTAAAGCCTACCAGTTGGTTGAACAGTAAACGAAAGCGCGCGGCGGCGCAATCCGGTTTTTGTTAAAACCTGCGCCTGCCCGTGATTTTTCATCCATTCCTGGTTGCCGCGGCTCTTCTGTGCGCGGTCTGGAGTCGCCCGGCTCCCGGCCGAATCTCAGACCGCAACTTTTTGGGGATGATGTAGTGGTCGCAAGCCAAGTTGCGATATTGAGAGCAGCGGCCTGCGAAACGGCAATGCCTCACTTGAGGACGCTGACCGTCTGCGGCGCCTTGTGTTTGACGGCAATCTCGATGAAGGCCAGGGCGGCCCGGCTCAGGGCCTTGTCCTTGCGGAAGACCAAGGCCAGGTCGCGGGCCATTTGCACGTCAGACGGCTTCGAGGCGGCGAGCTGCCCGGACCGAACTTCGCGCTCGACGTTGGAGTAGGAGATAAAGGCAATCCCTACGTTGGCGGCCACGAAGCGCTTGGTCAGCTCGCTGGAGTCGAGCTCCATCGAGCAGTCGACCTTCACCCCGCGCTCGGCGAACAGAGTCTCGATCAGGTCGCGGGTGCGCCCGTGCTTGGGCAGCAGCAGGGGAAACTCCGCCACCTGCGCCAGAGAGAACTGTTTGCACTTGGCCAGCGGATGCCGCGGCGGGGTTATCACTACCAGCTCGTCGCGATGAATCATCACGGTGGTCAGGCGCTTGTCGTTGACCGGCATGGAAACCACCCCGAAGTCGATGCTGTTGTCGATGATCGACTCCAGGATTTTGGGGCTCTCGGCGCGCTTCACGTTGACCGCCACGTCCGGGTAGAGCTTTTTGAACTCGGCGAAGACCTCGGGCAGGATGTGCAGCCAGGTGCCCTCGTTGGCCGCCACCACCAGCTCGCCGCGTGGCACCCGTTCCATTTCGGCCATGGCGGCTATGATCTGGCGGCGCGCCTCGAGAGTGTCCTCGACATATTTCAGGAAAACCTTGCCCGGCGCCGTGAGCGAGACCTTGCCGCCGGCGCGGTCCAGCACCTTGGTTCCTATCTCCTCTTCCATGGCGCGAATCTGGGCGGAAATTGCCGGCTGCGTGCGGAAGCGTTTCTCGGCTGCCCGGGAGAAGCTCAGCAGGCGTGCTACCTCCAGAAAGGTTTCCAGTTGATCGAAGTCCATCGTTCCAGTTCGCCGGCGCCATAGATGAGGCTGTAAGCGCCTGTCTGCTCTCAGTCTAGTGCTTTTCCAGCAGCAATACTATAATCCCAAGTTATGGGATCGATAAAAAGTATCGATTTCCAGTCCCGCAACGCTGGGCCGTATGCTCGTTGCAGGGAGCCCCAGGCTGGTTCCTAGTCTCTGCATTCAATAACACAAAGGGTTAAGAGCCTTGTGACAGGGTTTCAGGCCTGCGCGGGGCGACGAACGTGCCGCCGGAACCCCCGAGGGGAAGCCGGTAGTGCATCTACTGAGTTCGCGAGGCGCTAACCCGCTCAAAAGGAGCATAGATGGCAGACATCAAGGGTGATCCAAAAGCCGTTCTGGACTTCATCAAAAAAAATAATGTTCAGATTCTGGACCTCCGTTTTACCGATATTCCCGGACTTTGGCACCACGTTTCCTACGCGATCGGTGAGTTGACCGAAGCTTCTTTCGAGGAAGGCTTCGGCATGGATGGCTCCTCGATCCGCGGATGGGCCGCCATCCACGAGAGCGACATGCTGCTGATTCCGGATGCCACGACCTATCGGCTCGACCCGTTCACCGAAGTACCCACGCTGGTGATGATCGCCGACGTTCAGATCCGGTCACCAAGCAGCGCTACGACCGCGATCCGCGTTACATCGCCAAGAAGTCGGAGATGTATCTGAACTCGACCGGCATCGCCGATACCGTTTACTTCGGCCCCGAAGTCGAGTTCTTCATCTTCGACAACGTGCGCTTCGATCAGCGCGAGAACTAGGGCTTCTACTTCATCGACGCCGAAGAGGGCCGCTGGAACTCCGGCCGCAAGGAAAACAACCTCGGCTATCGTCCGCGCTACAAGGAAGGCTATTTCCCGGTGCCGCCCACCGATCACTATCAGGACCTGCGCTCCGAGATGGTCACTGACCATGCAGAGCTGCGGCATCGAGGTGGAGTGCCACCACCACGAAGTGGCCACCGGCGGCCAGACCGAAATCGACATGAAGTTCGACTCGCTGCTGGAGTGCGCGGACAACACGATGCTGTACAAGTACATCGTCCGCAACGTCGCCAACCAGTACGGCAAGACCGTGACCTTCATGCCCAAGCCGCTGTTCCAGGACAACGGCAGCGGCATGCACAGCCACCAGTCGCTGTGGAAGGGCGGCAAGCCGCTGTTCGCCGGCGACGGCTATGCCGGATTCTCGCAGATGGGCCTGTGGTACATCGGCGGCCTGATCAAGCACGGACCGGCGCTGTCGGCGATCATCGCCCCGACCACCAACTCCTACAAGCGACTGGTGCCGGGCTTTGAGGCTCCGGTGAACCTGGCTTACTCGCGCCGCAATCGCTCGGCAGCCTGCCGTATCCCGATGTACTCGGCCTCGCCCAAGTCGAAGCGCGTGGAGTTCCGTCCTCCCGACCCGAGCTGCAACCCGTACCTGGCGTTTGCGGCCATGCTGATGGCCGGCCTCGACGGCGTCGAGAACAAAATCGATCCGGGCCAGCCGCTCGACAAGGACATTTACGATCTCGGTCCGGAGGAATTGAAGAAGGTTCCTTCGATGCCGGGCTCGCTCGAACAGGCACTGGATGCTCTGGAAGCCGATCACCAGTTCCTGCTCAAGGGCGACGTCTTCACCGAAGACCTGCTCGCCACCTACATCGATTACAAGCGGGCCAAGGAAGTGGACGCCATCCGTCTGCGTCCGCATCCTTACGAGTTCGCGCTGTACTACGACATTTAAGTCAGCACCTCTCTCCATGCAGTGAACTCCGGCCCAGCGCAAGCTGGGCCTTTGTTTCGCTTACGCGTATCGCGCCCGTCGATAGGGAGCCCAATGAGCGCCCCCGGAACGCACGGCCATCGACTAACCCCGCCGGCAATGGTAGAATTCCGCGCCTTTCACACTGAAGCGGCGGAGGTATATCTATGAGTTCCAGCATAGGCAGCCCCATGATCCCGCGGGACCGTTTGCCTTTTTCAGCTATTGTCGATCGGCCCAAGCGTAAACTGCCCGGCGGCGCAAGGGTGATTGCCTGGGTCATCGTGAACGTTGAAGATTGGGACATTAATCGCCCCATGCCCCGTCAATGTATTCCTGCGCCGACGGGGGTTGCGGTGCTGCCGGATATCGGCAACTGGGGCTGGCATGAATACGGCATGCGCGTCGGTTTCTGGCGTATGAAACAGGCGCTGGACAGCCGCGGGCTTCCAGCATCTCTGTCCATCAACGGACGGGTCTGCGAGAGTTATCCGCGCGTGGCCAAGGCCGCCCTGGATGCCAAGTGGGACTTCCTGGGCCACAACTACATCCAGATTCCGTTACACCAGGTTTGGGACCAGCCCGCTGCCATTCGCCAGACGGTCGAAGCCATCGAACGCTTCACCGGGAGCAAGCCGAAAGGATGGCTGGGCCCGGGTCTGGGCGAGACCATGGCCACGGTTGACTACCTGGCGGAGGCCGGAATCCGTTACATCTGCGATTGGCCGGTTGACGATCAGCCCTGTGATATCGCGACCGCGCACGGCACCATGGTCGCCATGCCTTACTCTTTGGAGATCAATGATGTCGCCGCCATGGCTGTTCAGTTCCAGAGCCCGGAGGAATTCCTGCGCCGCATGCGCGATACCTTCGACCGGCTCTACGAAGAAGGAGCTGACCAGCCGCGCGTCATGGCCATTGCCGTCCATCCGTACCTCAGTGGCGCCGCCCACCGCATCAAGTACTTCGAACAAGGACTGGACTACATTCGCGGGCACAAGGATGTGCTGTTCTGGAAGGGAGAGCAGCTACTGGATTGGCACGTGGGACAGAGAGCGGCCACCGTGGGCTAACGGCTTTCGGCGTCCGTGTTGGCCCGGAGACAGGGCGCTTAGTTTCTCAAGCCTGGCGCATGGCCGCCAGGCTTTTTCTTTGCCTCTTGTCAGCATGCTATCCTCGAACCGAAGCAATCAACTTTCCAACAGGGAAGAGCTTGGCAGACCGACCACAGTCAGCGGCGGCGGAGGGCGCAAGAGGCGAGATTGCGCCCGTAGCCGGCGCGTTCGATGAAGCGAGTTTTGCCGCCATCGGCTTTCAGGCGCCCGAGCAGGCGCGGGCCAATCTCGGGCGAGTTGCCGCGCGGCTGCCTTTGTCCGTATTCCAGGCGACGTTGCGCCTGCTGGCGGACTCGCCCAATCCGGATGCCGCGCTGAACATGTTGGAACGCTTCGTAAGCCTGGACCACTATGACCTGGTCCGGTCCTTGGAGCGGCATCCGCAACTTCTACATTACGCTCTCGCGCTGTTCGGCAACAGCCAGTACCTGGGCGAAACTCTGATCCAGAACCCCGACCTGCTGCAGGGCTTCGTCCGTGAAGGCGCGCTCGGGCGCATGCAGTCGGCCGAGGAGTTCGCCGGCTCTTTTGCCCGCTTCAGCTCGCGCTCCTTCGAGACTGACACCTCGCGCCTGCTGGCCCGCTTCAAGCGACGGGAATACGTGCGCATCGTGCTGCGCGACATCCTGGGCATCGCCACCCTGGCGGAGACCGCGGCAGAGATTTCCGCCCTTACGGATGTGCTGATCGAAGAGGCGCTGCGCATCTCTGAATCAAGTCTGCACCGGCGCTACGGCATTGCCGAACATTACGACGCCGAGGGCCGGCTGGTCACGGCCCGTTTTGCGGTGCTCTCGTTGGGCAAGTTGGGCGGCAGTGAGTTGAACTACAGCTCGGACATCGACCTGTTGTTCATCTTCGAGGGCGGCCGCGATGCGGAGGCGATGCCCATCGCCGGGCGCGAGTTCTTTGTCCGGCTGGCGCAAGAACTGACGGACATGTTGGGACGGGTCACCAGCGAGGGCCCCGTGTTTCGCATCGATCTGCGGCTTCGGCCGCGCGGCACCGAGGGCGAGCTCGCCGTGCAGTTCGAGCGCGGCCTGTACTACTACGGCGAGGTGGCCCACGACTGGGAGCTGCAGGCGCTCATCAAGGTCCGCCATTCGGCTGGAGATCAGGCCCTGGCGCGGCAGTTCATTCGCCGGGTGCAGCCGTTCGTCTACCGCGGAGAGATCAATTTCCCGGCCATCGAAACCGCGCTGAACTCACTGGACAAGATGAAGAAGCGCTCGCGGCGCGGCCTGGCCGGACGCATCGCCGATACCGCCGTGGATGTGAAGATCGATCGTGGCGGCATCCGTGACATCGAGTTTCTGGTGCAGTGCCTGCAGCGAGTCTACGGCGGCGCCGAACCTTGGCTGCGCTCCGGCGGGACCCTGTTCTCCATGCAGAAGCTGCACGACAAGGGACACCTCAGCGGCGCCGACTTCCATGTCCTGAGCGCCAGCTACACCTTTCTGCGCCAGGTTGAGCATCGCCTGCAGATTTGGCTCGGCCAACAGACCCATACGCTGCCCGCCGACCCGCAGCGGCTTCGCTCCATATATCGTTCGCTCTCGCCCGGAACCCTTGACACCGATCCATTGGCTCTGGTCAGGGTGGTGCGGGAGCACATGGACAGCGTGGCCGCCATCTACGAACGCATCATCCACCAACAGCAGTCGGTCCAGGAAAGGGTGTCGGCCGCTCCGCCCGAGGTCCACGTCCAGGTGGTACGGCATTGGGCCGAGCAGACCGATTCCCAGATCCTTAACCGGCTGGCAGTGGATTGTCCGGAGCTGTACGCCGCCGCCTCGGCTTTACCGCTCGGTTCGATGACCCGGCGCAACCTGTTTCGCGTACTGAGCGCCACCGCCGGCGAGGACGATCGCTATCAGGCCCTGCTGAAAAATGCCGAGTTGCTGCGTCGGGCTATCCCCAGCCTGGCGAGCAGCAGCCTGATCACCGATATTCTGGTGCGGCATCCGGAAGATCTCTGCGAGCTGGCAAATGCCGGGTTGTCGCCGGCGGCCCACGAGACTGCTACCGGCGCAGCCGGAGGAATCGCGGCGCGTGCTGGTGATCCGGCAGCTCTCGGTGAGGGACGCAGCCAGTCGGAGGTGATGGCCGATCTGCGCACGAGTTTCCGGCGGCGTATGGTGCGGTCCTGCATGCGCGACTGCCTCCGCTCACGTCCGGTGTGGGATTCCCTGGCAGAGCTTACGGCGGCCGCGGAAGCGGCGATTCGCAACGCTTTCCAGGCGGTGGATGCACCCGCGGATTGCGCCGTCTTCGCTCTGGGCCGTCTTGGAACGGCTGAATTCGACGTGCTTTCCGACGCCGATCTGATGCTTGTACATGGCGACAGCGTGCCTAGCGATAAGGCCGCTGCCGCGGCTGCGGGCCTGCTCCGGTTGCTGGGTTCCTACACCGGCGACGGCATTGTCTTCACGGTGGACATGCGATTGCGCCCGCACGGGACACAGGGAGAGCTGGCGACCAGCGCGTCGGAGCTGGCTCGCTATCTGCAGAACGAGGGCCAGCCTTGGGAGGCGCTCTCTTACACCAAACTGCGACTGATTGCCGGATCGGCCGAGTTAGCCGCCGTGGTGGACAAGTCCGTTCGCCGCTTCCATCGCCGCTTTGCTGCAGATCTTTTTGGCGGCGATGCTTCCTTTCGCCGGCAGCTTTGGGAGATGCGGCAGCGACTGGAAGAGAGCGTGGGCAGGGAACGGAACTTCAAGAAGGGCTGGGGCGGCTTTTACGATATCGACTTCATTGCCTCGGGGCTGGCGGTCGAGCACGGGGTCTCCTCCTCCGCCTCCAGTATCGTGACCCGTTTGCACGCCCTCAGAGACGCCGGCTTGCTTTCCGAGGACGATTGCGGCTGCTTGTGCTACTACGCCGAGTTCCTGCGCGCCTTGGAACATTCGCTGCGCCTGGTGCACGGCTCGGCGCGAGGTAGCCTGCCGAGCTCGGAACCCGACCTGCGGGCCATCACGCGGCTCATGGAGTCGAGCCTCGGGCGCGAATTGCCAGGCAAGCTGCCGGATGCCCTGGCGGTGGCCCTGACTACCATACGAACCGCCTTTCAACACATTTTCAGGGTGTAACTTACCTTCTCCAGGTGATACAGTTACAAGAATCCGAGAACGCACGGCTTACTCCTCGTTTTTGTGGGAACTACCGCGTGGGCAACTGAATTCCTGAACAGCAAGCGCGTGCTGGAGCCTGAAACATGTCAGGCGGCCGGAGCGAGATTGGTATGGAGTTGAAATTCCTTTCCTCTGGAGGAAGGTGATGTCCAAGTCTTCGTACAACGGGCTTTCGTTGCCCTCGACGGGCCAGAAAGTCACCTATGCAAACGGCAAGCTGGTGATTCCCGACCAGCCGATCATCCCTTATATCGAAGGCGACGGAACCGGGCGGGACATCTGGAAGGCCTCCGCGCGTGTAATCGATGCGGCGGTCGAGAAGGCTTACCGCGGCAAGCGCAAGATCGTCTGGTATGAAGTCTTTGCCGGCGAAAAGGCAATGGAGAAGTTCAAGACCTGGTTGCCCACCGATACGGTCGAGGCGTTCCGCGACCTCCGCGTCGGCATCAAGGGCCCGCTGACGACACCCGTGGGTGGCGGCATCCGCTCGCTGAACGTGGCTCTGCGCCAGGTGCTCGACCTCTATGCCTGCATTCGCCCGGTGAAGTACTACCAGGGGATTCCGTCCCCGGTGAAAAACCCGGAACGCATGAACGTAGTGATCTACCGCGAAAACACGGAAGACGTCTACGCCGGCATCGAGTGGCGCGAGGGTACGCCCGAGGTCAAAAAGCTCATCAACTTCCTCAACACGGAGATGCTGGGCAGCACCAACAAGCGCATCCGCGAGGACTCGGGTGTCGGCATCAAGCCGATCTCCATCACCGGCACCAAGCGGCTGGTGCGCATGGCTATTCAGTACGCCATCGACAGCAAGCGGAAGACCGTGACCCTGGTTCACAAGGGCAACATTCAGAAGTTCACCGAGGGCGCATTCCGCGAGTGGGGCTACGAAGTGGCCACTCAGGAGTTCCGTGCCAGCCACGATTACCGAACGCGAGAGCTGGATCCTGGACAACAAGGACAAAAATCCCGCGCTCACCGTCGAGCAGAATGCCGTACTGGTTGAGCCGGGCCTGGAGTTTGCGCCCGAGGAGTTCCGCCGCGGCGTTTACGCCGAAGTGAAGGCAGTCCTTGACGCCATCTATGGCAGCCATGGCAAGGGCGCCTGGAAGTCGAAGGTCCTGGTCAACGACCGCATCGCCGACTCCATCTTCCAGCAGGTGGTGACGCGGGCCGACGAATACTCCGTGCTGGCCTGTCCGAACCTGAATGGCGATTACATCTCCGACGCCTGCGCCGCCCAGGTCGGTGGGCTCGGCATCGCTCCGGGCGCCAACGTCAGTCCCGAATACGCGATCTTCGAGGCCACGCACGGCACCGCCCCGAAGTACGCCGACAAAGACGTTATCAACCCCGGTTCTGTTATGCTTTCAGGTGTGATGATGCTGGACCACATGGGCTGGCAGGAAGCCGCCAGGCTCATCGAAGACAGCATGGAGCGCACCATCTGCCAGAAGAAGGTCACCTACGACTTCGCCCGGCTGATGCCAGGCGCAACCAAGGTGAAGACCAGCGAGTTCGCCACTTACATGATTGAGAACATGGCGGCTCTCGGTTCCTCGGCAGGCAGGTAACTCAAACCGTACCCGGACCGGTGGAGAGTGGGGTCTCCGCCGGAATCCGATTGATGCTTCGTTTCCCGGGATTCCTCTGTGCTCTCGCCGTGCAGTCGTTTAGACGGCGATGGCCGGTGTTTCCGCGGGCAGGCTCGCAAACTTCTGCTGTTAAATACATCTCAATAAGAGCGAAGTGGAAAGGAATGGCATGCGCAAAAAAGTATCGATCGTTGGCGCTGGCAATGTTGGGGCCACTACTGCTCATTGGATTGCGGCGGCCGAACTGGCTGACGTGGTGCTGATCGACATCATCGAAGGCGTTCCGCAGGGCAAGGGCCTGGATCTGTTCGAGGCCATGCCCGTGCGAGGGCAGCGATTCCGCCGTGCTGGGCACGAACGACTACGCCGATACGGCCAACTCCGATATCGTCGTGGTCACCGCCGGCATGCCGCGCAAACCGGGAATGAGCCGTGATGACCTGCTCAATATCAATTACAAGATCATGCAGGACGTAATTGGCAACGTCGTCAAGTACTCGCCCAATTCGATCCTGATCATAGTTTCCAACCCGCTGGATGCGATGGCGCAGGCGGCCTACAAGCTCGCCGGCTTCCCGCGCAATCGCGTCATCGGCATGGCCGGTGTGCTCGACAGCGCCCGCTTCTGCACCTTCATCGCCCAGGAGCTGAAGGTCAGCGTGGAGAACGTGACCGCCTTCGTGCTCGGCGGCCACGGCGACACCATGGTTCCGTTGACCCGCTACTCCACCGTGGCGGGCATTCCGGTCACCGAGCTGATCGACAAGCCGACCCTCGACCGCCTGGTGCAGCGCACCCGCGACGGCGGAGCCGAGATCGTAAAACTGCTCAAGACCGGCAGCGCCTTCTACGCGCCGGGGCGGGCCACTATGGAGATGGTGAAAGCCATCCTGCTGGACAAGAAGAAGATCCTGCCCTGCGCCGTCTACCTGGAAGGCGAGTACGGCATCAAGGGCTTGTTCGTAGGCGTGCCGGCCAAGTTAGGGGCCGGCGGCATCGAGCAGGTGATTGAGATCAAACTCAGCGAGGAAGAAAGCGCCGCCCTGAAGAAGAGCGCCGGGGCCGTCAAGGAGTTGGTGGCGGTCATCGGACTGTAGGAAAGAGCGACTCTTCGTAGTAAAGGTAAATCCCGCTTCGTCGTTGGGGCGGGATTTTTCATTCTCTGGCCAGTTCCAGAGATGCTGTATCCCTGAAAGCCAACGTAATTCCGAGCGAGCGGCGTTGTCTGTCGCGAGCTAAGGAACCTTGCGTTATTCTGCCGCAGGAGAGTCAAGGTCTTTCCGCACTATAGCAGATGCGGCTCGCCGGGACTGTTGGCTTCTAAGGAACGAGTCTCTGAGTGCTCGAGTACGTGGTCTATTACCGCCTGCCGGATATCCTCCAGGTCGAAGCGGGTCACGATAAATACTTCGGGACTGTACAGGATGCCCCACTGTTTGGCCGCCATCAGCTCGCTCAAGCCCAGAGGGGTAGCCACCGTGTAAGTGTTCTCGACCACGGCGCCGGTGGCTTTGAAAAGCACCTCGACCGTCAGCTCGTCGACAAAATTCGCCGGGGCCGCCGGCCCGCTGAGGGCGTCGAAGTTGTGGAAGTAGAGCTTACGAAGGCGTACCGGACCGAAATCCATCTCGGGGTGGATGTCATTCCCGGAGCCTTTCGAGGCAGGTGCAGCGTTCAGTGACATCACTTCGGAGGAGTCTTCGCCGGGCCGCGTCACTACCGCACTTTGCATGGTTGGCGCAGTCGGACGAGTCATGACCATCGGGTCGTGTGCGCTCGTCTCGCTGCGGGCGGCGATCCAGCGGCCGAGCAGCAGCAGCCCGACCAGTACGGCAGCCATCAGCAGCAGCTTGCCATGCTCGCCTCCCAGCCAGGAAGGCGCGTCGAGCAGCGTTAAAACGGCAAACAGAAGCACCTCATCCTCACAAGAAGAGCCCATTACCAGGAAGGGTCATCCTGAGGTCGCGCCGCATCTGCGCGGCCGAAGGATCTGCTTTTTTCATCCAGGTTCTGGTGAGCGCCGCTGCTAAAGTTGCCGAGCGAGAAGAACAGCAGATATTTCGCCTCACCACCCCAGCAGACGCAAACGAAGCGTCTGCCGGGGGCCCCGGCTCGTTCAGGATGACCCGCAAGCGCTACCGTACGTTTCCCGTCGATAATGGAACCGTGCGCGCCAAAGTTGCGCGAACGCTAACTCTACCGGGCTCAACTGCGCTCGATCGTCACCGACTCCAGCACGATATCCTTTTTCGGCTTATTCTGCGGGCCGCGCGGAAGGTTGGCGATCTTGTCGGCCACGTCCTGCCCTTCGATCACTTCGCCGAAGATGGTGTGATTACCGGTAAGCCACGGCGTGGGCGCGACGGTCACGAAGAACTGGCTGCCGTTGGTGTTCGGGCCGGCGTTCGCCATGGCCATCTTGCCGGGCTTGTCGAACTTGTGGGGCGAGCCCTTGGTCTCGTCCTCAAACTTGTATCCCGGGCCGCCGTATCCGGCGCCGAGCGGGTCGCCGCCCTGGATCATGAAATTCGGGATCACGCGGTGGAAGATCGTTCCGTCGTACAGCTTGTCAGTCGATTTCTTTCCCGTGCTCGGATGCGTCCACTCGCGTTTACCCTCGGCGAGCTCGACGAAGTTGGCCACGGTCTTCGGGGCTTCCTTTTCGAATAAGCGGCACAGCATCGTGCCTTCACTGGTTTTCAGAGTGGCGTACAGTCCTGGTTCTCTTGCCATGCTGGCTCCATTCCGGATGAGGTTCGAATTCCTGGGGACGGTTCAGGCTCCGGAGCCTATTTCCCCTTCGCTCCTGGTTGCGTGATTGCGATGCGCTTGATGGTGACCGGCGTGATCGGCTTGTTGTTGGCGCCGGTAGGCACGCGGGCGATCTTCTGCACGATATCGCCGTTCTCGCACTGGCCGAAGATGGTGTAGCCCCCGTTCAGGCTGGGATAGGGAACTTCGGTGATGAAGAACTGCGAGCCGTTGGTGTTCGGTCCGGCGTTGGCGTAGGCCAGGCGACCGGGTCGGTCGAACTTAAGATCGGGGCTGGTTTCGTTCTTGAACCGGTATCCCGGGTCGCCCATTCCGGTTCCGGTCGGATCGCCGCCCTGGATCATGAAATTGGGGATCACGCGGTGAAAGATAACGCCATCGTAAAGCGGCACGCCTTGCCGCTTCGCTCCGGTTCGGGGATCGGTCCAGTCCTTTTTGCCGGTTGCCAGGCCGATGAAGTTTGCGACTCCCTCGGGAGCCTTGTCCGGGAACAGCACACAGTTGATGTTGCCCATGCTGGTTTCAATCGTGGCGCGCGGCTGCGAAGCCGCTGGATTCTGCGCGCAAAGAGAAACAGCGAAGCAGAGAGCGACACCCAGCAGCAGGGCTTTTCCGGCTTGCATTGTAATCGTTCCTCCTGATGGCCAAATGGGTGATTCCCACCGTGTCAGTATACAGGCACGCCCTCCAGCGCGAGCACGCCGAGAGCAGCGGAAAAGGCTGGATTCGCCGACCCGCCTTGCACTAGAATCGGCCTTTCCGTTGAGAATACCTGCCTGACGAAAGAGGGAAATGGCTATTCAGGAGAATCCCGTGCCGCCGTCCGGCGATGGCGGAGATTCCGCGCACAATCCCGGCGGGAGCAAGCCTCAGGTTGCGCGCAATCAGAAGAGCCGCCGACAGTTTCTGAAAGCGGCCGGCATGGCGACTGGCGGGGTCGCCGTCGCCACGCCTTGGCTGTCATCACAGTCGGCGTTGGCAAGTGGCACGCCGCAGACCGGCGGGAAGGGCAAGGCAGGCGACGAGCAGAAGAGTGGAGGGAAATCGATGACCGAGTTTCGCGGCGTGTTTCCGTATTTGGTTTCGCCGGTCGATGCATCCGGCGAGGTGAGCGCGGATGTGCTGGCCCGGCTGTGCGATGATCTCATCAAGGCCGGCGTCCATGGCTTGACGCCGCTGGGCTCGACCGGCGAGTTCGCCTATCTCACCTGGCCGCAGCGGCGGCGCGTGATCGAGGTCGTGATCCAGGCGGCGAAGGGCCGCGTCCCGGTGGTAGCCGGAGTGGCATCGACCACCATCGCCGATGCCGTCATGCAGGCACGCGAATACGAGCGGCTGGGCGCCAACGCTATTCTCGCCATCATGGAAGCCTATTTCCCGATCCGCGACGAAGGCGTCTACGCCTACTTCAAGTCCATAGCCGACGCCGTTTCCATCCCCGTAGTGCTCTACACCAACCCCAATTTCCAGCGCTCCGATCTGAGCCTGCCGGTCATCGACCGCTTGAGCCACGTCCCGAATATCAAGTACATCAAGGACGCATCCTCGAATACCGGGCGGCTGCTCTCGATCATCAACCGGGTGCAGGGGCGCATGCAGGTCTTTTCCGCTTCGGCGCACATCCCGACGGCGGTGATGCTGATTGGCGGGGTCGGTTGGATGGCCGGTCCGGCTTGCGTCGCGCCACGGCAGAGCGTCGCCCTCTACGAGCTTTGCCGGAAAGGTGATTGGACGGCCGCCATGGCCGCTCAACGGCCGCTGTGGAGCCTCAATGAGGCCTTCGCCAAGTACAATTTGGCGGCCTGCATCAAAGGCGGATTGGAGCTGCAGGGCTATCCGGTAGGAAAGCCGCTGGCACCACAAGAGCCGCTGTCGCCGGAGGGCATCGCCGAGGTCAAGCGCGCACTGCAGGCGATCGGGGCGTTGCCCGCTTAGGCATGAGTATGGAGTCGCGGTGACAGGCGGGATTACTCGTTCGCGTTTCTCTTTTATTGGCCGTCAGACTTTGGCGCTTCCTGAGTCGCCGGGAGCTGTGCCGGCTCCGGCAACACTTGGGGTGGCGGAACGTCGGAAAGCGTCTTTGGGTGAGCGGGTTCGGGCGCCAGCAGGGAAGTGACCGCCGCATTGCGCTTCTCGGCCGACCACTGCTCGTAGCGGTCCGAAACCATTATGTGATAGCAGGCCTGGCGTCGCTCTTCGGCGGCTTCCACCAGTCCCTCCTGCTGCAGGGGAAGCACGTAGCGATTGAACCATTGCCGTTCGCGCAGAGTCATGGGAGCCTTACCGATGTCCACGGCGACTCCGGCCAGGTGTGAGGACGTTATATCGCCTTCGGCCGGCGCGGCATTGCGGTTATGGCGGCGCAGCCGGTGCTGCTGCTCTACGGTGCGCACCAGCGAAGTAACCCAGAGAGGCTTCCCAAACTCCTGGTAATAGGCTTCGGAGATATCGCTAAGGAACTGGCGTGTCCAGGAGCGGCAGTAGCGGCGAGTAGCGTCCAGATGCTGCGCCAGGCGCAGGGCAGGGGTCTCAGTCACCGGAACCAGCATCTCCTGCAGCTCCAGGCTGACTAACTCGTCGTCATTGGTGATGCGGGGCAGTTGCAGGCGATCGATCAGCTCGTTCTGCCGCAGCATCGACTCATGCGAGCCCCGCAGCACCGGGCTCCAATGCACATAGCGGACGTGGCGTTTTGTCTTTGGCCGCCGGTAAGGCGCGCGGGTGTGCAGCGCAAAGAGACCGGTGCAAGCAACTTGCAGAAAAACCAGGACCGCAATGACCTTTAATAATCCAGACGAAGTGCGCAAGGGCTTACCCTGAGTCCCAGAAATATCAACTTCTTCTTAGAAGTAAGATTTGCCGCCAGTGTAACCCAGAATGCCCGCTTTTTAGAGCTGAATTCTGCGTCGAGTACCGGAAAATTTAACACCTTCCAGCGGCAGCACGCCGAACCGGGACCCATAGGGAAGAAAGTGCATCGGCTGCGCCCCAAAAATAAAGCGAGTGCCCGAAGGCACCCGCGGTCTAAACCCTAAATTACGGATGGGGCAAATGTACTAGGCAACATTTGCCGGGTTCTACAGAGAACTACGTCCGGAAGAAGTCCAGAATCGCCTTCTTCATCACCTGCCGGCCGACGTCGGCGATGGAGGTGGTGGTCAGCGGAATATCCTTGGGGCAGATCTCGACGCAGTTCTGGGCGTAACCGCATTCCTGAATTCCGCCATCACCCATCAAAGCCGAGAGCCGCTCGGCCGCCAAAGCCCTTCCGGTGGGATGGAGATTGAACAGCCGCACCTGCGAGATGGCCGCCGCCTGGATCAGCCCTGAACTCATTTTTGCACCGGCGATTACAAGAGAGACACTGTTACGAAAGGAGCTGGAAAATGGCCAGGGGAAAATACACACCGCAGCAGATTATCGGGATTCTGCGTCAGAGAATTGATAACCGGCCGGCAGTTTATGCTACCTATCCTTTTAAAATAGGGACTTCAGGTACTCCCTGTTAAGACGGGCGATGAACTTTACACTGATCCCCTTGGGGCACGCTGCCTGGCACTCGTAGTGGTTGGAGCAGTTTCCGAAGCCGCAGTCTTGCATCTCCTTGAGCATGTTGGCGACCCGTTCGGCCGCCTCGACCTGCCCCTGCGGCAGAGCCGCGAACTGGGAGACTTTGGCCCCCGTGAACAGCATTGCCGAGCCGTTCGGGCAGGCCGCCACGCACGCCCCGCATCCGATGCATTCGGCCGCATCCATTGCGTATTCGGCGTCAGGCCTGGGGATGAGGATCGCGTTGCCGTCGGGGGTCCCGCCTGTATGCACGGAAGTGTAACCGCCGGCCTGGATGATCCTGTCGAGTGCGCCGCGGTCCACCATCAGGTCTTTAATGATAGGGAACGCTCTGGCGCGCCATGGCTCGATGTAGATCGTGTCGCCGTCCTTGAACAGCCGCATGTGGAGCTGGCAGACAGTGGTCCGTTCGTGCCCGCCGTGGGCGACGCCGTTGATGACCTGCGAACAGACCCCGCAGATTCCTTCCCGGCAATCATGGTCGAAGACGATCGGCTCCTTGCCTTCCTTTATCAGTTCCTCGTTTACCACGTCGAGCATCTCAAGGAAAGAATGGTGGTCGGTTATGTTCTTCGCGATATAGGTTTCGAAGCGGCCAGGTTTGTCCGGTCCCGCCTGTCTCCAGACGATCAGCTTCAGAGTTTTCGTCTTTTCTTCGCTGTGTCCACTCATTATTTATAGCTCCTTACCGCAGGCTTGATCAGGTTGAACTCGAGCGGCTCCTTGTGGAGCTCGGGCGGAACGCCGTCCCCCTTGAACCCCCAGGCGGCTACGTAGGAGAAGTTCTCATCGTTCCGCTTCGCCTCCCCGTCAGGGAGCTGGTGTTCCACGCGGAAGTGCGCGCCGCACGACTCGTCGCGGTTCAAGGCGTCGCGGCAAAGCAGCTCAGCGAGCTCAATGAAGTCGATCGTTCGACCGGCATTCTCAAGCTGCTGGTTGACCTCAAGTTCGGTTCCGGAGACCTTAAGGTTTTTCCAAAATTCCTCCCGGATTTCCGGGATCTTGGCGAGCGCCTCGGTGAGGCTCTCTTTGCTGCGCGCCATGCCGATGTTGTTCCACGTAACGTTTCCCAACTTCCGCATGAATTCGGCGGGAGTCTCCTTCCCGTTGATCAAGAGGAGCTTCTTGGTATACGCCTTTACGTCCTCGATCGATTTTTTACACTCAGCCTGGTCTTCCTTCGCCTTCCCCGGCTTGCTGGATGCCAGGTAAGGAGCCACAGTGTATGGTATGACGAAGTAACCGTCGGCCAGACCCTGCATCAGGGCGCTCGCACCGAGACGATTGGCGCCGTGTACGGAGAAGTTCGCCTCTCCTAAGACGAAGAGGCCCGGGATATTGCTCATGAGATTGTAGTCAACCCAGAGCCCCCCCATCGTGTAGTGGGATGCCGGGTAGATCCTCATCGGCACCTTGTAGCCGTCTTCCCCGGTGATCCGTTCGTACATCTCGAAGAGGTTGCCGTACCTTTCCCGAATCACGTGATCACCAAGACGTTTAAGAGAATCGCGGAAATCGAGGTAGACGCCTCTTCCGCCGGGACCGACGCCGCGGCCCTCGTCGCAAACTTCCTTGGCCGCCCGCGACGAGATGTCACGGGGTGCGAGATTCCCGAAGCTCGGGTACTTCCTCTCGAGGTAGTAGTCGCGATCGCCTTCTGGTATGTCGTTGGGGCCCCGTTTATCTCCCTTGTTCTTCGGGACCCAGATTCTGCCGTCGTTGCGGAGAGATTCCGACATGAGCGTCAGCTTGGACTGGTAGTCGCCAGCCTGCGGGATGCAGGTCGGGTGGATCTGCGTGAAGCAGGGGTTGGCGAAGAAGGCGCCCTTCCGGTAGGCCTTCCAGATTGCGGTGGCGCTGCAGCCCCTGGCGTTCGTGGAAAGGTTGAATATGTTCGCGTACCCGCCGGTGCAAAGTAGGACGGCATCTCCTACGTGGACTCGGATTTCTCCGGTGACCAGGTCGCGAATCGTGATCCCCTTGGCCTCCCCGTCGATGAGGATCAGGTCGAGCATCTCGGTCCGGGGGAACAACTTCACCGTCTTCAGCCTGATCTGGCGGGAGAGCGCCGAGTAGGCGCCGAGCAATAGCTGCTGCCCCGTCTGCCCGCGCGCGAAAAAAGTGCGGGACACCTGGGCGCCGCCGAAAGATCGGGTTTCCAGGTACCCGGCGTAATCACGGGCGAAAGGAACTCCCTGAGCCACGCACTGGTCGATGATCTCGTTGCTGACTTGGGCGAGCCGCCACACGTCGGCCTCACGGGAGCGGAAGTCGCCTCCCTTGATGGTGTCGTAATAAAGACGCAGAATGCTGTCGCCGTCGTTGGGATAGTTCTTGGCGGCGTTGATACCCCCCTGCGCGGCGATGCTGTGCGCGCGTCGAGGGCTATCCTGGTAGCAGAAAGACTCCACGTTGTATCCAAGCTCGCCCAACGATGCAGCGGCGGAGGCGCCGGCAAGCCCCGTACCCACCACCAGGATCTTGTACTTCCGCTTGTTCGACGGGTTTACCAGCTTCATGTCGAACCGGTGCTTGTCCCATGTTTTTTCAATCGGTCCTGTCGGACATTTTCCATCGAGTATCAACTGGCACCCCCTATTTTTTCAAAATGCCGGCGAGGATGAACGCCGGAATGGCGCTGTAACCCACCAGGAAAAGCACGCTGATCAGCTTGCCGACCAGCGTCACCTTTGGAAGCGTATTGTCATTGCTGCACCCGACGGTCTGGAAAAGACTCTGGATCCCGTGGCTCGAATGAAAGAATAAGGTCACCATGGCTGCCACGTAAACCAAAGAGATAGTGGCGCTCCGGAAGCTGCCGACCACCATCGCGTAAACGTCGCCGGGGCGGTTGGCGACCGCCGCCGGCAGAATGTCCGGCGTGATGCGGAACGTAAACTGCAGGAGGTGGTAGACAAGGAAAGCGAGGATCAGGACTCCCGTCCAGATCATTGTCCGACCCGCGAAAGTGGCCTTGAGCTTTCTACTCTCGGCGTACTTCGACGGGGTCGCCGCGCTGTTCTCCAGGGTCAGGGTGATGCCGAAATAAACATGCACCGCCAACATCAGGAACATGAAGCCGCGAAAGATCCAGACCAGTATGCCCAGGCTGTGCAACTTCTCGGCGTAGGTGTTCAATGCGCTTGGGCCGATAAAGATCGCGGAGTTCCCCATCAGGTGCACTGTGACGAAGAACAACATGAAGAAGCCCGTGATCGCCATCAGCACCTTACGTCCCACACTGCTCGACAGGAATTGCATGACGCTTTCCTTCCTACACTGATTTTGCTAGCCGACACAAAGATTGCATTCTCTGCGACATTGTCTCGTTCGAAAACGATTTGTGCGAGTGACGCTCCATAATTGCTTGACAGTGCGCATTGAAGAATTCAGCACCAACCCGCGCTTCCGGCTGACGACCAATCGATCGACGCGAGAGCACTTGGACTATGCAGAATGCTGTTGGGTAAGGCGCAGCAGAGTTGCCACAGATTATGGCGGCACCCTCCCACTTTAGTCAAGCACCGCACTGCGGGACACCTTCAGTCCGAGCGTCAGATGCTCGAAATAAATCTGGTCCCAGGAATCCTGATGTTGACAAATTTTACTCCTATTGCGCCTAACGCAAGTGCCGGGAGAGACATAGCTGTGTGCCGCCCGTCACAACGGCCGGCCCGCAGGCGAGAACGGGGTCTGGACGCGCCTCCTCAGCCTCGGCAGGCGGCGCACCATTCCAGAAATGCCCGCAGCGCCTGCCCCCGGTGGCTGACGGCGGCCTTCCGCTCCGGAGAAAGTTCCGCGAAAGTCTTGGCCAGCGGCGGAAAAAAGAACAAAGGGTCGTAGCCGAATCCGCTGCTCCCCCGAGGGGCATGCAGTAAAACGCCTTCCGCCTCACCTGTGAAACTGGCCACTTCCTGGCCGTCCTTGGCCGCCGAAATCACGCAAACGAATCGAGCCTTCCGCCGATCGTCGCTAACCTGCGCCAGCTCGCGCAGCAGGGCGGCATTGTTGGCGGCATCGACAGATGTTGTGCTATTTGGTTCCAGGTGCAGATTCCGCTCATGGCGTGGATTCCCAACACCTTTCCCTCGCATGGCGGCGTAGCGGGCAGAGTAGATGCCGGGAGCACCGCCGAGGGCGTCTACCGCTAATCCGGAATCATCCGCCAGAACGAGCTCTCCGGCAGCGTAGCGGCTGTAGTGCTCGGATTTTTTACGCGCATTCTCGGCGAAGTTCTGGCCGTCTTCGATTGCTTCCGGCAACTCGCGGAATCGCGGAAGCAGCTCCGCTTGCACGTCGTGCAGCGCGGCCGCAGCCGCAAAGTCCCTCAGCTTGCCCGGATTCGACGACGCGATCAGCACCTTCATCAGCTTTCACTCTAACGGAAGCGCCGATAGTATTCAGCTTATTTTGCGACGGAGAATTGCGAATTCGGCCGGCGCAGTACGCGGTTTTGTCGCCGTCCGACGGTGCGGGCGCATGCTGAGCTCCGGCTAATGCGCGCGCCTGCACAGTGCGCGAGAAATCCGCACGCGCCGCACTGGTCATGTCGTGACGTTCCACGATCGGCAATGGAGCTGCGAAACTCTTGCTATGATCATGTGTTCAAACGACTAGTAGAACAGAAGTAGGCGCTAGAAATAGCGCTAAGTGAGGCGAAAGATGAACTGGAAACAAATGAAGGCGATATCGGCAGCCGGCGCCCTGAGTTTGGCGATGTTGGCTACCAGCGCCGCGCAAACCGCGCCAACCCCGGCGCAAGACACCAACCAACCTCCCAGCGCCACTGCTCCGGGAGCTCCTGCCAAGGGCAAGCGCGCCAAGGCGATGCGCAGCGAATTTGCCAAACTGAATCTGACTGACGATCAGAAGGCGCAGATGAAGTCGATTCGGGAGAACGCCTTCCAGCAGCGCAAGGCCGTCATGAGTGACACCACGACGACCGACGCGCAGAAGAAGGCGAAGCTCAGGAGCCTCCGTCGCGACACGCATAAGCAGATGATGGGCGTGCTTACTCCTGAACAACGGGCGCAATTGAAGAAGGACAGGCAAGAGCGCCGTCAGGCAAAGCAGAAAGCACAGCAGCCGAGCTAACCTGCAGCTTTCTCCCCGGCCCCGCCCCCCGGCAGATGCGAAAGCGGCGTCTGCCGGGACTGCGTTGGCAATCCCAGCGTTAACGCGAAGCTTCTCGCGCTGATGGCGGGTTCCCGGCAAGAAGGAAACCCTGCTCTCGACGATCCTGTTTTTGGGCCATCGATGTGCTCCTCGGGTTCAATCCGCCGGTAGGCCGCGTTGATCCTCTCAGCGTAAAATAGAGCCATGAAGATTGGCGTGCTGGCGCTGCAGGGCGATTTTGACGCTCACCGCAAACGGCTTGAGGAGCTCGGCGCCGAGGTTGTGTTGGTGCGCAAGCCTGAACAATTGCAGAAACTTGATGGCCTGGTGATCCCGGGGGGCGAGTCCTCTACGATCATGCGCCTGCTGGGCGCTCAGGGGTTTCAGCAACTGGCCGACTTCGTGCGCGCCAAGCCGGTTTTCGGAACCTGCGCCGGCGCCATCCTGCTGGCCTCCGAAGTCGTGAACCCCGCGCAAAAAGGGCTGGGCGCGCTGGACATCACGGTCCGCCGCAATGCCTACGGACGGCAGATCGATTCCGCCATCGTCACCGCTCTCAGCAAACTTGAAGGCGGACCGCTGGAGCAGGTCTACATCCGCGCGCCGCGCATCGAACGGGCCGGCCCTGGAGTGGAGGTCCTGGCCGAACGCGATGGTCACCCAGTCCTGGTGCGGCAGGGAAGGAAGATGGCCGCCACCTTCCACCCCGAGCTGTCCGACGATCAGCGCGTGCATCGGGAGTTCCTGAAACTGGTGCGGAACGGCGAACTTAAGTAACGCTCTGGCATATACTGGCCGAATCGCTTTTTCAGGGAGTTGAAGCGTAGTGAGTTCCGGGCAGAAAACATTCTTTATCGAAACCTTCGGGTGCCAGATGAACGTGCACGATTCCGAGAAGGTAATCGGCACGCTCATCTCCCAAGGGTATCGGCAGGTCGAGACAGTCGAGCAGGCGGATTTGATTTTCTACAACACCTGCTCCATCCGCGATAAGGCGGAGCAGAAGGTCTTCCACCGCCTGGCCGATTTCAAAAAACTGCGGGAACAGGGCAAGAAATTTGCGGTCCTGGGCTGCGTGGCCCAGCAGGAGGGCGAGAGAATCTTCCAGCGCGCGCCGCATGTCTCACTTGTCGCCGGCTCGGCCAGCTACCGCAAGCTGCCCGAGATGCTGGTGCAGATCGAAGCAGGGCAGCGCGCTACCGGGCTGGACGACCGCCAGACCGACGAGACCTTCGAGACCGAGTTCACCGCCCGCTCCAATCCCTATCGCGGCTACATCACCATCATCGAAGGCTGCGACAAGTTCTGCGCCTACTGCGTCGTCCCGTATACCCGCGGCAAGGAGCGCAGCCGCACCTCCGACTCTGTTCTGCGCGAGGCTCGCCGCATGGCCGAGAC
Organism: uncultured Acidobacteriota bacterium; assembly: GCA_963791145.1. Lineage (GTDB taxonomy): Bacteria > Acidobacteriota > Terriglobia > Terriglobales > Acidobacteriaceae > CAWBRT01. Next base: position 30,728 of record CAWBRT010000012.1, read on the forward strand.
CGGCTTCAGCGAGGTGCAACTGCTCGGGCAGAACGTGAACTCTTACCGCGACCCCTCTGGAAAGATGAGCTTTGCCGATCTGCTCGCTGCCGTCGGGGGAATTCCGGGGATCCGCCGCGTGCGCTTCACCACCTCGCATCCGCGCGACTTTACCCGCGATATCGTCCAGGCTATCGACTCAGTGCCCGCACTTTGCGACCATGTTCACCTGCCGGTACAGAGCGGCTCTGCCCGCGTGCTGGCCGCCATGGCGCGCGAGTATACTCGCGCGGAATACCTGGAACGAATCGCCTGGATCCGGCAGGCCAGGAAAAAACGTATTTCCATTACAACCGACGTCATAGTCGGATTCCCCGGCGAAAGCGAACAGGATTTTCAGGAGACGCTTTCGCTGCTGGACGAGGTCGGCTACGACGGAATCTTCTCGTTCAAATATTCCGCGCGGCCGAATACGCCATCGCTGCGCTACGCCGACAGCGTCGGTGAGGAAGAAAAGTGGCAACGGCTCCAGGCGTTGAATAGAAAGCAACAGGAAATTCAAACTATCAGATACAGCAGTCACTTAGGAGAAGTATTAGAGGTTATGGTTGAGGGCATAAATAGGCTGCGGGGTCAGCACATCGGGCGCACGACGCAGAACAAGACGCTTAATTTTACGGTCCCGGAGAAGGTGCCGCCGCCGGCCCTGGGCGAGTATGCCCGGGTGCTGGTCACCCGCACTTTTCCGAACAGTCTGGCCGGCGAGATGGTCGTCTGAGCGTCCTGCCGCTGCTAACGAACGACCCATGGCGGAAGTCGAAGAAGAACTAGAATCGATTTCAAGCCGAGGCACCCCGGGCGCAAGCACCCTAGTCTTGGTCAGTCCTGAGGATGACTTGAGGCATCCAACGAACGGCCGATACTCGATCAGGAGGGCATGATGGAAGTCGAAATGAGAATACGCGGTTTGATGATGGACCCTACGACCAACATGCCGATCGTGGTTCTCAAGGACGTCGCCAGTGACACCGTGCTGCCCATCTGGGTCGGCGTCTACGAAGCCAACGCCATCGCCCTGGAGATCGAGAAGGTGAGCACGCCCCGGCCCATGACACATGACCTGCTGAAGAATGTCCTGATGGGACTGGGCGCCCACCTGCGCAAGGTGGTGGTGACCGACCTGCGCGAGGACACCTTTTATGCCGTCATCTGGGCGGAGCGCGACGGGCAGATCATAAGCATAGACTCACGCCCCTCCGACGCCCTGGCCCTGGCGCTCCGCATGGATTGCCCAATTTTTGTCGATGAGACCGTGCTACGTAATTCCAAGGTGGCCAACGCCAGCTCCGACAAGGCTACCAACGAGGAGCTGCGGAAATGGCTGGAAGGCCTCAATGATGATGACATCGGGCGCTATAAGATGTGACAGGTCAGCAGTCTACGTAGATATCCAAAAGTAAGAGATTTGATTTGCCTACTACGTGTCAGACGGATGCCTCGCAACCGATTGCAGTATCTGTCTGGACCCAAATCCTAGCCATAAACAATGCAAATTTATAGACTTACCCCAGTAATCTTCGAGGATGGTCTCAATTCTAATTTTTCCCGCATGCCATGCCTGATCCCGCCGAACAACTGCGAAGAATCTACGAGGCCGGCTTCGAGGTCGAAAAGCTCTGGCGCTTTCCCAATGCCGTGGGTGTTATCCGGGGAAACTGCATTGCGCTGCTGGAGACCACGCCGGAAGGACTTAAAGTTATAGGGACGCCCGGTTGGCGCATGGGCGACGTAATAGGCGTCCTGGTAGAGAAGGACGGCAAGCGGGTCTTCCAGAACAAGACCAACATCGTCGAGGCGACCCCGGAGCGACTGGCCGAACTGGAACGCTTCCGCAGGGAATTAGAAAAACTGCTGATTCCACGGGCTTGAGAAGATATCCGATCCTGTCTTGACCGCGCATCTCTGGCGGGCGCGAATAGTATTTAACAGAATATCTGTTATCGGACATTGCTTCTGGGCGCCTCGGCTGCTGCTGCCAGGACCACCGTTGGCTGGAACAGCGTACCTGCAATACGCCTGGCGACTGCCATCAACTCATCCCGGTTCGCGAATACCTTGACCAAAGGCGCATCTGACATCTCCGGGAGGTTCACCGCTCCGCCATTCCGCAGCCGCCCCAAGGCCTCCGGTGGGGCCGTCACCGCAGGCATCTCGGGCAGGATTCTCCGCGGGTGAATCATCACTTTGCTGACTGCATCCGGGCTGCCGCACGTAAAAGCCTCCTCGATCTCTTCCAGCGTGTGTGCTTCTTCCAGCCCGAACTCGCCTGAGCGGGTACGTCGCAGGCTGGCCAGGTGGGCGCCGCAGCCGAGGGCCTGCCCCAGTTCGTGGGCCAACGAGCGCACATAGGTCCCCGGCGACACCACTGCACGAAACCGCGCCGTCTCACCCTCGAGCACCGCAATCTCGAATTCCTCGACCTCCACCTGCACCGGACGTAGCTTAACCTTCTGCCCCTTGCGAGCCAGTTTGTATGCCGGCACCCCCTGAATCTTCTTGGCCGAGAATGGTGGCGGCGTCTGCCAAATAGCCCCGCGAAAGGCGGCCGCAGCCTGCCGTACTGCCTCCAGCGATAGTGCGGCTGGTTGGCACCGGCACTCGCCAGCGATGGGTTCGCCATCTGCGTCGTAGGTATCGGTCACCACCCCCAGCCGAATCTCCCCCTCATAGGCCTTGCTGTTCCGGGCGCCGGACCGAAAGCCTTGTTTCGTGGCCAGCGGCGGGCTTTCCGGCAACACTTGCTCTTCCTCAGGCGAAGGCCGTTCTTGCGGAGGTTGGGATGGCAGATAGAACTGGGCCAGGCGCGTCATGCGTCCGAGTAACAGCGGGAGCACGCCCGTCGCCATGGGATCGAGCGTTCCCAGGTGTCCGATCGAGCGCTCGCCCGAGATGCGCCGCAGGCGGGCGACGACGTCATGCGAGGTCATGCCTGCCGCTTTGTCCACTACCAGAATCCCGTCCATTGTCACGCCTATTCCATTCGGCAACCGCAACGACCGAGGCCCTCGCTGGATCGGTCGACGGCTGCCAGGCCCGTCGGGCCCAAGCTAGTCGACTTGCGCGCCCGGCGCGGATTGCCCGCTATCCGCCGTGCTAGCCCGTTCTGCGCTCCGCTTCGGCCAAACTGTCCCGCTGTCGCCGCAATAAGTCGCAGGAGTGTGCCGTAGATAGCTATGGTTCCACGGATCGCCGTACAGCAGAGTCGTTCACCACCGGCAAGCCGATATCGCGCTCGCGGGGTCCGTACTGCCCGCGCCGCCGAGTTAAGAGAACCGCCAGACCCATGATTCCGCTCCGCGATGACGCGCCTCGCTACGGCACGCCCTACGTGACGTGGTTTTTGCTCGTCATCAACATCGGCATCTTCCTCTGCGAGTGGATCGTCTCTCGCTCCTACGGCCAGAGCGCACTGCAGGCCCTTATCCGTCTTTTCGGGCTCATCCCCGCGCGCATCGCCATCCTGCTGCAAGGCGGGTACGTTCCTCACGAGGTGGTGTCGCAGATTGGGAGCTACGTCATCACGCCGGAAGCCGCGCTGCTTCCCTTTCTGACCTCCATGTTCCTGCACGCTTCCTGGCTGCACGTGATCGCTAACATGTGGGCCTTGTGGATCTTCGGCGACAACGTGGAAGACCACATGGGCCACGCCATGTACCTGCTGATGTACCTGCTGTGCGGGCTGGCGGGCGGGATTGTGCACACGGTATTTAACTTTGACTCGACCGTGCCGAGCGTCGGCGCCAGCGGCGCCATTGCCGGCATCATGGGAGCTTACCTGGTGCTGTTTCCCTCGGCTCGCGTTTTGACCCTGGTGCCTTTCCTCTTCGTTTTCTTTCTCTGGTTGCCCGCCTGGGTCGTCTTGGGCTACTGGTTCATCGTGCAGTTCCTGAGCGGCGCGGCGACCGCCATCGCCTCCACCCACAACACCGGCGGCGGAGTGGCTTTCTGGGCTCATGTCGGCGGATTTCTGAGCGGGGTGCTGCTGATCCGGCTCTTCCCTTCCAGGCGGCGCTTTCTCCGTTACGGCTGACCCCGAGATGATGCTTGACACCCGCGGATTCCGTTCTTACGGTTGTAACAGTCCTTTAACAATTCATCGTCCGAGGACGCTTCTTGACGCCCCCACGAAGGAACTGCTGGGGATAGCGACTCCGGGGGAGTTCTAGGTGTCACTCACAGCCCTAGCCTTGATCATCACCGCCGCCTTCGCTCACTCCACCTGGAATCTGCTGGCCAAGCAAGCGGCGGCGTGCCGGCATCTCATCTGGTTCGCTTGTTCCGCCGGCTTCTTTATCCTGCTGGCACCAACTGTTTGGATTCTCCAGAGCGACTGGCACAAACTTGGGTGGAAGGCCGCCGCCTTCCTGCTGGCTACCGGCATCTTGCACCTCTTTTACTTTGCCAGCTTGCAGAAGGGATACCAGACCGGCGATCTCTCCGTGGTATATCCGCTGGCTCGCGGCACCGGTCCTCTGCTGTCCTTTGGCGGGGCGGTCCTGGTTCTGCATGAGCATCCGACAGTGCTGGCAGTAATCGGCGCCCTGCTGGTGGTCGCCGGCATCATGATGCTCTCGGGCGTCCGCAGCCTGTTGCGCGCCGGCAATGCCCGCGTGGGGGTCTTCTGGGGCGCCCTGACGGGAGTCCTTATCGCCTGTTACACCATCGTGGACGGCTATTCGGTAAAGGTCTTGCTGCTCTCTCCCATCCTGGTGGACTTTGCCGAGACACTCTTCCGCGCGGCCGTGCTCACCCCCGCCGCGTGGATGGATTGGCCGAGGGTGCGGACGGAATTTCGCACCTACTGGAAGTACGCTCTGGGTATCGCCGTCCTGACTCCAATGGGCTACATCCTGGTGTTATTCGCCATGAAGATCGCGCCTGTCAGTCACATCGCGCCGGCGCGCGAGATGTCAATGATGATCGGCGCCTACTTCGGCAGCAAGGTGCTCGACGAGGGCCACCTGCTTCGCCGCATGGTCGCCTCCGTCCTGATCGCCGGCGGCATCTTCGGGTTGGTGCTCGGCTGAGCGCTCCGGAGCATTGCAGAAAACATTTCCGGGTTACTGCTAATTGTGACGATTTCCTCGGGCATCCATTGCTTCCCTGGTCCCCTCAAACTCCGCTGATCTCTCCAAAAATCCAGCGCGAGGTGATCCATGGCTAAGGCTAAAGATCCGAAGAAGAAGGTTGAATCCATCCGGCGCGACCCAGTGCGAAACGACCTCACGCGCGACCCGGAGTTCGAGATTCCCGATCCTGAACAGATCGAAAGGGACATCGAAGAGGCCGAGGAACTCTATCGCAAGCAGGACCGTAAACGGGCTTGAGCTTCCTGAGAAGCACAGTTGTTTTCACCTGGACGTCTTCCCGACAGGAGTGAGCCGGGACGGCGAGCGCTGTGGAGGGATACTGCGTTCGTGCGCGAAACACAAGATCCCTCGGCTCGCGCCAGTTGCCGGCCCGTAAGTCGCCGACTCCGTGGCGGCAGATTTTGGCAGCAAAGGCACCAAGCCCGGCGCTCGCTCAGGATGACGTTTGTGTTGTGAGTAAACACCGATAACGGCTACACCGTCTTCGGGCTGCGCCGCTACAGTGGTCCGCCCGTCGGGGTGATGATCAGGTCGGAGACGGTAGCGTTCTCCGGCAGAGCCAGGGCCGAGACGAGTGCCTCGGCGACCGTTTCCGGTGAGATCATCCTGTGCCGCGGCGCCTCCGGCCAGAACTGTTGCCAGATGGCGGTATCGGTGGCGCCGGCCTGCAGGGCAATAACGCGAATCTGCCGCGGCCGCAGCTCTTCGCGAAGGGTCTTGGTCAAGCCCAGCGCACCGTGCTTGGAAGCCGTGTAGGCCGCCATACCCGGGAAAACCTGGGTCGCCGCCACCGAGAGGTTGTTGACAATTACGCCACCGGCGCCCATCAGCGGCAGAGCCGCCCGCGTCACCAGAAACATTCCGGTCAGATTCGTCTCCAGCACCTCCTGCCACTCGGCCAGAGAGAGGTCGGCGATCTGCCTGCTCGGGTGAGCCAGGCCGGCGTTGTTGACAAGAATATCCAGTCGGCCGAATTCTTCGGCGAAAAGCTTAAGCAGCCGCTCGACTGAGTGCGGATCGCGAATATTGCAGTGCGCCGCCCGGACCCGTTCGGATATCTTGCGAAGCTGCCTGGCTGCGCTTTCCAGCGCCTTCTGGTCGCGACCGGTGATAAGCACCGAAGCGCCTCGCAACGCGAGTGCCCGCGCTATGGCCAAGCCGATACCGCGGTTCCCGCCGGTGATCAGGGCGACCTTGCCTTCAAGCGGTTGCGATACCCGGCGAGCATCGTGCTGGCGCCGGCGGCGCTTGCGGCTGGCCGCGCCGCCGCGCCGTGCCGCCGTCTGGACAGATTTTGTGCCTGTCTTAACTTTGCCGGCCTTTGTCTTGTCAGTCTTTCGCGCCAATCTCAGCCTCAGCTGGCGCAACCGCTAAGCTGGGTTGCGCCGCTATGAAGTCGGGGGCCTGGGACTCAGAAGTTCTCCGGCGCCTTCTGGCGGATCAGGGAAAGAAATTCACTGCGGGTGTCGAGATCGCGAAAAACGCCCAGCATGGCGGAGGTCACCGCCGCCGAGTGCTGCTTCTCCACGCCGCGCATCATCATGCACAGGTGCCGGGCCTCGATCACCACACCCACGCCCTGCGGTTGAATTACGTCCTGTATCGTCTCTGCAATCTGCGTTGTCAGCCGCTCCTGCACCTGCAGGCGGCGGGCAAAGACCTCCACCAGGCGGGAAATCTTGCTGAGCCCGATCACCTTTCCGTTGGGAATGTAGGCCACGTGGACCTTGCCGAAGAATGGCAGCATGTGGTGCTCGCAAAGACTGAACATCTCGATATCTTTGACGATCACCATCTCGTCGTATTCCACCGTGAACAGGGCGCCGTTGAGTAATATGTGCGGGTCCTCGTGGTAGCCCTTCGTCAGGTACTCCAGCGCCTTGTGCACACGCACGGGAGTCTGCGAAAGCCCTTCGCGCTCCGGGTCCTCGCCGAGGCGGGAGATCATCTCCCGCACCAGCTCTTCCATGCTGGCGTTGCTCAGCGCGGAGGCCTCCACAATAGCCGGCTTAGCGGCTCCTAGAAACTCCGTTTCATTGCGGTTGCGTTTCACTCGACTTTCTCCTTCATTCCCACGGAAACGAGCGCGTCGGTAGCGTCCGAATCTTCCTCGCCGCATATTCAAAGCTGTTCATCGACGTCTCTTCGAGCCGTCACCCGCTCCAGGCGTGCCGCGGCAAAAGTTCGCCGCAGGATCGTGTAAATCACGCGGCACAGATTCTCGCTGGTCGGCACCATCTCGCGAAACTCCGGCAGGCAGTTCAGGTTCTGATGATCGAAACGCTCCAGCACCTGGCGGGTTACTACGCGATCCAGCTCGACAAGATCGCATATCATCCCGGTAGCCGGATCGATCCGCCCGCCAACGATGACCTCGAGCAGATAATTGTGCCCGTGGCCGTGCGGGTTGTTGCACTTGCCATAGATAACGCGATTCTCATCTTTGCTGAGCCGCTCCGAATGCAGGCGATGCGATGCCGCCAGCCAATAGCGTCTGCCCAGATAAGCTTTCATGCTTCACCGTAGAAATCCACGAACAGGTCGTGGCTCTCATAGACGCGTACCCGATGCAGCTTGGCAACGGCCAGCTTCACTTCCAGGCGCCGCCAGATGTAGACCGCGATGTTCTCGGTCGTCGGGTTCTGGCCGGCAAATTCCGCAATCTCCTTGTTGAGGTGGCGGTGGTCGAGCGTTTCCATCACCTCGCGGTTCATGATCTCCTTCAGCTCTTTCAGGTCGATCAGGAATCCGGTTACCGGATCAACGCCGCCACGAACCGTAACCTCCAGCGTGTAGTTGTGCCCATGCCCGTTGCGGTTGGCGCACTTGCCGAACAGCTTGCGGTTCTGTTCTTCACTCAACGCGGGATTGTAGTAGTAGTGCGATGCCGAGAATTCGCATTTGCGCGTCAGGTAGATCATCGTGCTCTCGTCACCCGTGTTCGGCGTGCTGAGGCGACACGGGGTCCTTCTTTCGAGATGCTTCCGGGCTGCAATAGTTGCGCCCTTTCCATGGTACTCTGCCCGATTGATGCGCGCACTCGGAGCGCAGCAGCAAGGCCGCGAACAGCGGCAGGCCGAAGACAGAAAGGGACGTGGAAAGCGGATCGAAATGCGCGCGCCGCACGCGGGCGATAAATCTTGCCCAGAAAAAGCCCGCTGCCAGCAGCGCCGGCCCGCGGGCGCGCTTGTCGAGCGCGGCTGCAGCCAGGGGCAGCACGGTCAGGGCCGCGAATTCACCCATGCGGCGACAGGCCAGCCGGCGCGCTTCAGGAAACAACAGGGCGAGGTTCTTCGTCCAGCCTTCGCGCATCTGCTCCCAGCCGCGATACATGCGGGTGCGGACGATTCCCTTGCCCATGCGGAAGACCAGTTTATGGCCGGCACTCTTCACCTTGCGCGCCAGGGCAACATCCTCCAGCAGATCGCAGGCTACTGCCGCGTGCCCACCGACTTCGTCGTATACGGTCCTCCGGATCAGCATGTACTGTCCATTGGCGGCGGCCGCCGGCTTTGCCGGATCGCTCACCTCGCTCGGTTTGTAGGTTGCCGCAAGCTCCGAGAAAACCACCGGCATCAGCGCGCGCTCGCAGAAGCCTTCGACCTCCTGCTCCGGAGAAAGCGAAAGTAGACCCGCCCGGAGTTCCTCGGCCTCTCGTACGACGGACGCCAGCGAGCCGGCAGTGTGTTCCGTGTCGGCGTCGGTGAAGAGCAACCATTCGCCCCGTGCCAGGCGCGCTCCGGTCCACAGGGCATTGGCCTTTCCGGTCCAACCTTCGGGAAGAGGCGAACGCGCTTCGATCACAATCACTCGCGCCAGAGCACCACAAGTTGCATCGCCGGCGCCGCCGTTGGGCCGAGCCGCGAACTGCTGCGCGATGGCGCGCGTGCCGTCAACCGAATGGTCGTCGATGACGATGATCTCGAAAGCGATTCCCTGCTGCGTCACCAGCGAACGAAGACAGCGTGCGAGGTTGGTTTCTTCGTTCCGCGCCGGCACGAGTACGGAGACTAGTGGAACCGGACCGGACAGCTCCTCCGACATAAACTGAGAGGCGCGGGTTACGCTTGCGGGAATGGGTGGATTGCCGTTCATCGCGGGCCGCCTGCTCTCAAGTATTATAGAGGGGTGAGCGGCCGCAATCGTTACAGTCTGGTATTCGCTATAGTTTTGATTTCCCTGATCGGTGCCTGCCGCCGCGGATCGCAGCCGGCCCGCATTGGGACCTCTGCCCCGGACTTCTCGGTCACCGACTCAGACCGCACGGTCAAGCTCAGCCAGTTCCGCGGCAAGCCTGTGGTACTCAATTTCTGGGCCACCTGGTGCGCCCCCTGCGTCGAGGAAATACCATCCTTGGTGGCGATGCAGAAACGGCTTGGCGATTCGGTGGTCGTTCTGGCCGTCAGCACTGACCAGGACGCGGAGGCCTACAGGAAATTCACCCAGAAAAACATGCAGGGAGTGCTGACCGTCCGCGATGGCAAGAATTACTCCAATGCCCTCTACGGCACTTTCGCCTTTCCCGAGACGTACATCATCGACCGCGAAGGCGTTATCCGCCGCAAGTTTATCGGCGCCGTGAACTGGACATCACCGGAGATCCTGGATTATCTGCGGAAGATGTAAGCGCCGATGGCGCGCAGCAGCGCGTCTCTACAGCCGCTCTCCCCGCAGCCGCAGCGAATTCGAGATCACCGATACCGAGCTGAAACTCATGGCCGCCGCGGCGAAGATTGGACTCAGCAGCATACCGGTCAAGGGATACAGGATACCCGCCGCAATCGGCACGCCGACGGCGTTGTAGATGAAGGCGAAGAACAGGTTCTGGCGGATATTCCGCATCACCGCCTTGCTCAGCCGGCGGGCGCGTACCAGGCCGCGCAAATCACCTCCGACAATCGTTACTCCCGCCGACTGAATTGCCACGTCGGTTCCGGTGGCCATGGCGATGCCGACGTCGCCCTGCGCCAGCGCGGGGGCATCGTTGATGCCGTCACCCGCCATCGCCACGATTCTTCCCTGCTGCTGTTGCCGCCTGACGACCTCGATTTTTTGTTCAGGCAGCACTTCGGCATAGAACTCGCTCAGGCCCAGTTGGCGGGCTACGGCCTGCGCGGTGGTCTTGTTGTCCCCGGTGACCATGGCGACGCGAATCCCTTCTTCCATCACTGCGCGAATCGCCTCGGCTGCTGTCGGGCGGATGGGGTCGGCAATGCCCAATACGCCGGCGGGCATGCCATCGACCGCGACGAAGACGACAGACTGGCCATCCGCGCGCAACGTTTCCGCCTCGGCCTGCAAGGCGTCCGTGGCGATATGATTCTCAGCCAGGAAGTCAGCCGTACCCACCATCACCCGCCGGTACTCGACGTCACCCTCCACTCCTTTTCCGGTGACGGACTGGAAGTCCACGTGAGGTCGAATCTCTAGATCGTTCGCCTTGGCGGCCTGCACGATGGCCTGTGCCAGCGGATGCTCGCTAACCGCCTCCAGGCTAGCCGCCCAGCCCACCACCTCTTCCTCGGTGAGGCCCGGTGCTGCCACCACCGTTTCCAGCACCGGCTTGCCCTGGGTCAGGGTGCCGGTCTTGTCGATCAGCAAAGTATCGACCTTCTCCAGCCGCTCCAGCGCCTCGGCGTTTTTGAACAGCAATCCGGCGCGCGCGCCGCGGCCGGTTCCCACCATGATGGCCATCGGCGTCGCCAAGCCGAGCGCGCAGGGGCAGGCGATGATCAATACCGCCACGGCATTCACCAGCGCGTAAGCGAAGCTGGGCTCCGGTCCCCAAGCCATCCAGGCGGCGAAGGTCAGCACCGCAATGCCGATCACCGACGGCACAAAGTACCCCGATACCTTATCGGCCAGACGCTGAATGGGAGCGCGGCTACGCTGCGCTTCGCTCACCATGCGCACGATCTGGGCGAGAACAGTTTCGTTACCCACGCGCTCGGCGCGCATCAGCAGGCTCCCCGTACCGTTTACCGTGCCGCCGACTACGCGGTTGCCGGCAGTCTTTTCCACCGGGATGGGCTCCCCGGTGAGCATGGACTCGTCGACCGTGCTGTGTCCCTCGAACACGGCGCCGTCCACCGGAATCTTCTCTCCTGGGCGCACGCGCAGACTGTTGCCGACCTGTACCTGATCGAGAGGGACGTCGCTCTCGTTTCCCTTTTCATCCACCAGGTGCGCCATGCGCGGCGAGAGGTCCAGCAGGGCGCGGATGGCGCTGCTGGTCTGTCCGCGGGCGCGTAACTCCAGAACCTGCCCCACCAGCACCAGGATGGTGATCGCTGCCGCCGCCTCGAAATACACCGGCGGGTAGCCGTGCTCGGTGCGTAACGATTCGGGAAAAATCTCCGGCAGCACGGTCGCGACGACGCTGTATCCGTAGGCCGCGCCTACGCCGATGCCTATCAGGGTGAACATATTCGGACTGCGGTGACGCAGCGAGTCCAGCGCGCGCTGGAAAAATGGGAACCCGCACCAGAGCACAACCGGGGTGGCCAGCGCCAGTTCGATATAGGCGGTCATGTCCGCTTCCAGGACGCGAGCAAGAGGCGTGACCATGTGCGCCATGGCCAGCGCCAGCAGCGGTACCCCCAGCAGGAGCGCGATCTTCAGCCGCCGGCTCATCTCGCGCATCTCCGGATTTTCCGGCTCGGCGGCGACCGTCCGCGGCTCCAAAGCCATGCCGCAGACCGGACACGACCCCGGGCTGTCGCGAACGACCTCGGGATGCATGGGGCAGACGTAGTCGGTCTTGGAAACCGGGAGTTGAATCGTCTCCGGCTCCAGGGCCATGCCGCACGATGGACATGCGCCGGAACCGCTCTGCCGAACCTCGGGACACATCGGGCAGATGTAAATTTCTTCGCTTGCCGCCGCAGCGGTCTTTGCGGGCGCAACTGACTCTTGGGGCGCCGGGGCATGGGCTCCAGCATGCCCGGCCTTAGCGTGCTGCGGTGCGGGCGCGATCGTGCCCAGCACCGGCCCCATTCCCATGGGCTTGTAGCTGGAGTCAAGGTACTTTTCAGGATCGGCAGCAAAGCGCTCGCGGCAGCGCGGATTACAGAAGAAATACTGCTGATCCTTGTAGGTGTGGCTTCCGCCTTTGGGATTGGCAGGATCGACCATCATTCCGCAGACAGGATCTTTGACCCGGGGTTGGCCCTCATTCTGAGCTGCGCCACTGTTGCCGGTGTTCGGTTCCATGTCGTTTACGAGTCTAGACAGACTACACCTGCGGCCGTCTCCACCCAAGTTTTTCCTTGCTTGCGATATAGTAGAGCTAAGTTGTTCGCCGCCGGTTTTCACCGGTGCGCCTGGGGGGGAACGCCGAAGCTATGACCGCCGTGGATGTTTGCTTCAGTTACAGGATGCCGCCTGACGCGGCCACGATGCGGGCACTGGATTACGTGCGCGAGGTCTACGGCATCCGCCGTCTCCGCTTCCAGGAGGCAGAGCGCACGCTGCGGGTCGAGTATGATGCCACGCGCCTGAACGAAGAAACCGTAGCAGCTCTGCTGCGTCGCGCGGGCCTGGAGATCACCGGAAAACTTACGCCCGCCTGAGTTCCGGCAGGTGGCCTCGGCCGCAAAAGCGAAAGGGCCTGCTCACCCCGGGATGGGATTCCGCAAACCCTTTCGCGCGCCACTTCGTCTTGTATAAATCCTTAAAGCATTCCAATTGCCACGCCAGGGCAATTGAAAACACGCGGCTTAGACCTTCACTGCTTGACCAAGCAGGTACTTCTGGCCGCGCTCCGTGAATTTCTTACCTACAGGATCTCGCGCAACCCCTTCTGCAACCCTTTGTAACGGCTTCTCACGACACGGCAACGTATTTTTCTTTGGCCACGCCGCAAACCATGCAGTGCTGGAAGTTCATAGTCTCTGTCGTGTAGCCGCAAGCCATGCAAACGTAGTATTTCCTGCTCGGCTTCGTCAGTTTCGGCAGCTTCTCCAGCGCCTCCTGGCACATGCGCGCGTGCTCGGATTCAGCCTTGATGGCGTAGCGGAATGTGCGCAGGGCTTCCGTGTTGCCAACCGACTTGGCTTCATCGATGAACTCCGGGTACATTACGTCGCGCTCGTGGACCTCGCCGGCTAGGGCATCCTGCAGGTTTTCCAGGGTGGTTTTAACCTCGGGTTCCACGATGTCGGCCTTCGGCTCGTCCCCGAGCTTGAGAATCACCGCTGCATGGCTGGCGGCATGTATCTCTTCCGCCTTGGCGGCGGCGCGGAACAGGCTGGCCACTTCGCCGAAGCCTTCCTCGTCGGCCTTCTTGGCATAAGCCAGATACCGGCATTTGGCGTTACTCTCGCCGCTGAAGGCCATCTGAAGATTGAAGAGCGTACGCGAGGGGTCGGCACCGGAGGTCTTACTGGCTCCGGCGACCACTGCGGCGGGCAAAAGAAAGGAAAAGAGCGCTTGAAGGGTTGCGATCATGTGTCCTCCTGGGTCAAGTGTTTACTGCAGGGACATACCAGGACACAGTGACCAATGTCGCTGGGACGTGTGATAAAAGCCGTTTCGAGTTTCAAGTTTCCGGCTTCGATCTGCAACTACCCGCTCGGAAACCAGGCTTGAATCTCGAAACCTGAAACTGGAAACTGCCGTTCTTACCAGCCGCGGGTCTGCAGCATCTCGTTTTGCGGGATCGCGCCCACGGCCAAACCCTTCATCGTTCCCGTAACCTGTTCGCTGACCTCGGCCAGCACCTTGGCGTCGGCGTAGTGGGTGGTGGCGATCACGATGGCCCGGGCCCGGCTTTCGGCCTCTTCGCGCTCCTTGGGATTGCCCGCGATTTCCAGCGGGGTGGCGCGATCCTTCATGAAGATGCCGCTACCGACGAAGATCGCCTCGGCGCCCAGTTGCATCATCAGCGAAGCATCGGCCGGGGTGGCGATACCGCCGGCGGAGAAGTTCGGGACCGGCAACTTCCCTGCCTTGGCCACCATGCGAACCAGTTCGTACGGGGCCTGGTGGTTCTTGGCCGCCGCGAAAAGCTCCTCGTCGCTCATCACGGTGAGCTGCCGCATCTCCTTGACGATCTGCCGCATGTGCTTGACGGCGTGGATCACGTCACCGGTGCCGGCCTCGCCTTTGGTGCGGATCATGGCTGCGCCTTCGGCAATGCGCCGCAGGGCTTCGCCCAGGTTGCGCGCGCCGCAGACGAATGGCGTGGTGAAGGCGTGCTTGTCGACGTGGTGTTCTTCGTCGGCGGGGGTCAGCACCTCGGATTCGTCGATGTAATCGACTCCCAGTTCCTGCAGGATCTGGGCCTCGGCAAAGTGGCCGATGCGGCATTTCGCCATGACCGGAATGGAGACGATCGCCATGATTTGCTTGATGATCTTCGGCGAAGCCATGCGCGCTACTCCGCCTTCGGCGCGCAGCATCGCCGGAACCTTCTCCAGCGCCATAACCGCGACGGCCCCGGCCTTCTCGGCGACCTCGGCCTGCTCGGCGTTCATCACGTCCATGATGACGCCGCCCTTCAGCATCTCAGCCAGCCCGGTCTTCAGCCGCAGACCGGAGCTCCCATTGCTATCCGACATAAACGCCTCTCAACTCCAAAGTATCTGCCGAAGTCCGCGCATGACGAGAAAAAAGTAACTCCGGCTGGAACACTCTATTGTAGCGCGAACATTACCTCGCAGGAGCGGCCATCCCGGTTTACGGGCCTCCTGCCCGGGCGCAGTCGGGCCGGCAGGCCCGGAACCAGAGCTGGCTTAGCGGTTGAAAAGCATATTTCCGCGTGCCCGGCGGAAAACCCACAGGCCGGGAAATGAGTCTACCGCTCCAGGCATTGCATCTGCTGATCTGACAGGAAGCTCACTTCTGCCCGCGCTATGGCGATGATCAATCCCATTTTTCGAACCCGGACTCCCAGGCCGTCCATCGGCGGTAACGGCCGTACTCCTTACCCTCCTGAACCTTATGGAGGCGGAGAAGGCGGCGGACGCGGCGATGGCGACCATATTCCTAATCCAAGCGAACGGCTTCGCCGTTATCGTCTAGGGCTCAGTCTCGGAGTGGCATCCATTTCCATGGTGTTCCTGGCTTTCAGCACGCTGTTCCTGGCGCGCCGAACGGCCGGCCATTTCGATCCCATATCCGGAAAATTCCTGAGCGACTGGATCCCGATAGTTTTACCGAACAAAATTCTGCTGGTGAATACCGGCATTCTGCTGCTCAGTTGCCTCACCATTGAAATTGCCCGCCGCGCGGCTGCCATGGAGACAATTCTGCTTCCGGCAACCACCCTGCCCGGCATCAAGCGCATTCCCGAACGCTCCATTACCTGGGTGCGCCTGGCCAGCGTGCTGGGCATTCTGTTCCTGGGAAGCCAGTGCTACGCGTGGTCAACGATGCGGGCGGCAGGAAACTTTATCGACAGCGGGCCGGCCAGCAGCTTCGTCTTCCTGGTCACCGGCGCTCACGCTATCCATCTCGTAGGGGGCGTCCTTGTCCTGCTCTACGCCGGATTCAACCCGCGGCAGCGTCGTTCTTTTGAAAGCCGCCGTATCACCGTCGACGTCACCGCATGGTACTGGCACTTCATGGGACTGCTATGGCTCTACCTGCTGGCCCTGATCTGGTTCATCCGGTAGCGCGTGTTTCCGCAAGCGACAATCAGAACAGTCCCAGCCAGCGCCAGTAGGTCGCCGCGAAAATCGCATAAACGATGATGGCGACCACGCACAGCAGGAATCCAACCCGGGGGAAATCCGGCATTTTCAGAAAGCCAGTTCCGTAGACCAGGATGTTGGGAAGGGTGTTGTAGAACATCAGCAAGGGGTATCCGGCAATGATCATGCCCGCCGGCAGGGCTACGGCCGCCACAGGCAATTTGGCTGCTGCCGCCAGGGAAACGATCAGTGGCATGAAGATCACCGCCATCGGCGTCGTCCCCATGAAGCCGATGCGTGCAAATTGCACCACCACCATCACCACGATGACCACTATCAAAGCCGATGCGCCGACCAGGCCGAGACCATTGAATACCTGATTGGCCAGCCATTTCGCCGCCCCGGTCTTCAAGAGCAGTTCGCCGGCCGTAAGTCCACCGCCGTTGATCATCAGGATGTAGAAAGCCGAGTTCCTATTAATGTCCTTCCAATCGATCACCCCGAACCAGGGCAGGAACAGCAGCGCCAAGCCAAACAGACAGGCTACCGTGACGTCGATGCCAGTCAGCCCACCGGTCATCCACAGCCCAACTACGAGCAGGAAAACGAAAAGAGCGCGCCACTCTGCCCAACTGATCGTCCCCATTTTCCGCAGTTGTTCGCGCATGTACTCCACGCCGCCCGGAATTCCCTCTCGCTCCGGTTTATACACACGGCGCAGATACCACCAGGTGAGAAAGGTCATCAGCAGGGCGGGCGGAAAGCCCACGCACAGCCACTGGAAGTAGGTGACCGGCTTGCCGCTGATTTTCAGAATGTATTCCATGGTGACGGGGTTGGGGGTGCTGGCCGTGAGGATACCGGCGCTGATGGTGGAGTTGGTAAACGCCAGAGTCAGCAGCAATCCGGTCGCGAACTTCGACCGGGTAACAGTCTGGTCGTCGCCTTGGCGGTAAATGGCGATGATGCTCAGGCACATCGGCAGCATAATGGCGGTTCGCGCCGTAGTGGACGGGACCATGAAGGCCAGCACGATGTTGGAGACCACGATCCCCAGGGTGATGTTCCTGGCCGAGCAGCCGATGGTGGCCAGCAGCCAATAGGTGAATCGCTCCGCCAGCCGCGTCTTTTCCATGGCTGCCGACATGATGACCGCGCCGACGAGCAAAAAGATCGCCGGGGTGGCAAAGCCCTCCAGCGCTCCCTTGATGTTTGTGATCCCCAGCAGCACTACCGCCGGCGGCACGGCCATGCTCGCGACGGGCAATTCCATGGGTTCGGTGAGAAACAGCACCACCAGCCCGGCGAGCACGGCAATCGCCTTCTGCCCCAGCACCGTCAACCCGGCGGGAGTCGGCATCAGCAGCAGCACCGTTACCACTAAGACGGTAAGAGGAATGCCGGCGCGACGGCGCCAGATGTCTATCGAGAATCCTTTTGCTGTTTCTGGTGGCTTGGCAGGAGAGGCAAACGCAGGAGATGCCGAAGCAGATGACACGAGAAACTCCCGTCGTCGCGCTCGCGCTGAATCGGTGTATCGGCGGCTGGAAACGCGACCCAGATTTTACCCTGCCCCGTTCCGGCGTAGAACCAAGCTGGACGGACCGAGTGGTCCGTGACTTTAGCATCCGGCGCAAACCAACAGCGGTGACCAACATCACCGCACTTTGTGAACTCGCATAGCGGTGAGTGGCCTTCGCGCTGCTACCCGCCGTCTTGCGGAAGGACTACAGTTTCAGCTTTACTTTGAGCTCACATCCATAGTAATCATTTGACAAGGTCTTATTCCGGCGTTCTTCACCTGCGATTTACCGCCATAACCCCCAGCGAATGCGCTGTTGCGTTGGATGGGTAGAAGCCAAGAACGTCCTGTCGTTTGCGAGGACCGTGTGAACATCAATCCACAAAAATGCGTTGCCTGCGGCAACTGCACGTACGTCTGCCCCATGGGCGCGATCTACGTCGACCCGGCGATTCATCGCGCCACCGTCGATCGCGACGAATGCGTCGAGTGCTATGCCTGCTACAACGGCATGAGCAAGGAGCAGTTGAACCCCACGCTCATTCGCGCCATTCGCGGATTCTTCAAGATGATGCGCCTGCGCTTCGAGCCCGAGCCGGACGTCTGCCCCACCTCCGCCATCGAGCCCGAAGAACTGACCTGGCCGCGCATCGTGCGCCGCGCATTCTCCGATCCCAGGGTTCCGCACGAGTCCACCGGCGTCAGCGGCCGCGGCACCGAAGAGGTCAAGACCAACGACGTCAGCGGACGCGTCAAGCGCGGCGAGGTCGGCTTTACCGTCGAGTTCGGCCGCCCCGGCGTGGGCGTGCGCCTGCGCGACATCCAGACCATGACCATGGCGCTGGCCGCCGCCGGCGTCGCGTTTGAGAAGAAGAACCCAGTCACCTCGTTGATGAGCGACGTCTCCAAAGGCATGCTGCCCGAGGAAATCCTGAACGAAAAGATCCTTTCAGCCATTGTCGAGATCAAGGTCCCCTTCGACATGGTCGAGAAAGTTGTCGCCACGGTGCGCGAGGCCCGCCGGCAGCTCAGGACTGTTATCGTCCTTGGCGTGCAGACTCGCTGCGACGACGATGGCGAGGAAACGCTGGTGCTGCCCGTTCTGCAGCGGCTCGGCTACAGCCCGGTTCGCGCCAAGACCAACACCGGCCTGGGACGCGTGACCAACGTGACACCAGCGCCCGCAGCGAACTCGCCCGTTGGGGCCCGATAGGAGCGCGCGTATGACAAACACACTACACCGCTACGGCACCGCCGAAAGCTTTCACGACGACTACATCATCTTCGCCGTGCCCGCCCGCGGCAAGAACGAGCAGAACTGCATCCCCAAGCTCAAGCGCTTCCTGGAGATGGCGATGCAGTTCAAGCCCATCGGCCTGGGCGATTCGCGTCATGGCGGCGTCCATCGTTCCTCTGACAAGCTCACCCCGCGCGCGCACTGGGAGCGGGACTTCACGCCTGACTTCCGCGGCGTGATCGAGTCGGTAGATCAGGCGAATCCCGTCTCGGCCACCTTCGACAACCTGCAGGCCGCGCAGGATTTTCTTACGGCCGTGAAAGCCGCGGACCTGGGGATCAGCATCAACATCTCCACCTCGATCGAAGGCGCCAAGCAGTGCTGCTGCGCGGCCAAGCAGCCGCGGCACAGCCTCGGCTACTCGCTGGGCTTCGAGGGCGATCTGGAAAAGTTGCCCAACTCGCAGGTGCTGACCCTTACCACCATGTGCGGTCATGGCATGGTGAGCGCCAGCATGGCCAAGAAGATGATCGACTGGGTCAAAGAAGGACGCCGCACACCCGAGCAGGCCGTGACCTACCTGGCGCGCTTCTGCTCCTGCGGCATCTTCAACACGGCTCGCGCTAAACGAATCATCGAGGACGCAAAGCACCACACGGAATAGGCTCCGAGTTGAAACAGGAATGCGCCGGGATTCTCCGGCGCTTTTCTTTTCTGTTCTGCTTGCGCCAGCAAAGCCGGTTCCGATCGGGACTAATTACCCGATTCTTTCGACCCTCGCAGATTTCAACAGGCGGTTGTAGAACATAGGGTTAAAGGCCGGGCTCGCGTACGTGATTTATCGGAAATCGCGCCTCTGCAGTTTCCTCTAATCTCTCTCGCAGCGAGCTTAACCTTTTTCCGGCGCGTGCGGCTGGAGTTCGCCCTATCAGACGCGACGTATGCCGGCTATCCGGGATTGTCGATTGCCGAGGAGTTTATGCGACTGCTGATCCGGCTCGTATGCTGCGTCATCATGGCGATCCTGCTCGTCTCCGTAGCCGGCTCGTATTACCAGGTCCAGCGTGAAAAGCGCAGGTTGCGCAACGATCTCAGCAAGCGTGCCGAAACCATGGCCGAAGGTCTGGGGCAGAGTGTCGAGGCCTTGCTCCGGGCCAATGCACGCTCTGATCTGGAGCGCCTGGCCGAGCGTTTCCGCAACAAGGAACGCCTATTGGGTGTGGCGGTATATGGCGAGGATGGCGCCGCCATCGCGGCCACCTCGTCGCTGACCGATCAGTTGAATCACCGGCCCGCCATCGCCGAGCAGGCCATGACCGAAGCGAGCGGGCGCGGCCAGTTCGTCCGCATTGCTTCCGTTCCGCTGCATTACTACGCCATCCCGCTGCACGATGGCACCCGCGTGATCGGCGCGCTGGTGGTTGTCCACGAAGCCGGATACATCGCGCAAGCCACCTGGCGTGCCTGGAAAGACATGTCCGTCCGCGTCCTGGTGCAGGTCTGCCTGATCGCGCTCATCATCGTGCTCATGTTCCGGCAGAGCGTCCTCAAGCCTATGGCGCGGACCGCCGCCTGGATGCGCGCCTTACGTCATGGCCAGGCGACCGACGCCCTTCTGCCGGAAACAGATATGTTCCACCCGCTGGCGCTGGAGGCTAACAGCTTTGCCGTGAGCCTTACGGCCGCGCGCGCCGCCGCCGAGCAGGAGGCGAGGTTGCGCGATGCGGCGGAAAATTCCTGGACCGCCCAGCGCCTGACCGTCTGCCTGCGCACTAAGCTGAAGGGCAGCCGCCTCTTTGTGGTCTCCAATCGCGAGCCCTACTCGCACGTCTACGACGGCCGGACGATCAACGCCATCGTTCCCGCCAGTGGACTAGTCACGGCCCTGGAACCCATTCTGCGTGCCTGCGACGGAACGTGGGTCGCCCACGGCAGCGGCGATGCTGATCGGGCGACTGTCGATGAGCGCGACTGCCTGCGCGTGCCGCCCGAGGAGCCGCGTTATACCCTGCGCCGCGTCTGGCTCACACGAGAGGAGGAAGACGGCTATTACTCCGGGTTCTCCAACGAAGGGTTATGGCCGCTCTGTCACATTGCGCATACCAGGCCGACTTTTCGCGCCGCCGACTGGGAACAGTACCAGCGCGCCAACGCCAGATTCGCCGACGCCGTTCTGGAGGAGATGGCGGAGACTGAGCAGCCGGTCGTAATTGTGCAGGACTATCACTTTGCGCTGTTGCCGAAAATGCTGAAACAGCGCAGACCGGATGCGCGCGTCGGCATCTTCTGGCACATTCCCTGGCCGAATGCGGAGGTATTCGGCATCTGCCCGTGGCAACGCGAACTCCTCGACGGGCTTCTCGGCGCTGACCTGGTTGGTTTTCACGTGCAGTATCACTGTGACAACTTCCTCGAGACAGTAAACCGCGCCCTGGAGGCTCGCGTCGAGTGGGAGCGTTTCGCGGTGAACCGCGGCAGTCATGTCACCCTGGTTCGCCCATTCCCGATCAGCGTGGCCTGTCCGGAAGCGCCGCCGGCGGGAAGCGAAAAGCCTTTTCACCAGCATCAGGCGGCGCTGCTCGACGAAATCGGCCTGGAGGCGCTCTACCTCGGGATCGGCGTCGACCGCGTCGACTACACCAAGGGAATCCTGGAACGATTGCAGGGCGTGGAGCGCTTCCTGGACAAGTACCCGCAGTATCAACGCAAGTTCAGCTTCGTGCAGATCGGCGCGCCCAGCCGCACGCGCATCAAGCGTTACAGCGACTTCCTGGACGAGGTCGAGGCCGAGGCCGATCGCATCAACGCCCGCTTCCAGGCCGGCAAGTGGAAGCCCATCGTCTTTCGCAACCGCCACCACACCCACGCCGAGGTAGACCGCTTCTATCGTGCTGCCGATCTGTGCCTGGTCACTTCGCTGCATGACGGCATGAACCTGGTCGCCAAGGAGTACGTTGCCTCGCGTCATGACCTGGAAGGCATGCTCATGCTCAGCGAGTTCACTGGCGCGGCCCGCGAGCTGCGCGATGCACTGATCGTCAATCCCTACGATATCGAGTCGATCGCCGACGCCATCTTCGCGGCCCTCGAGATGGAGCCCGGAGAACGCCGCTCCCGCATGGCGTGCATGCGGCAAACAGTCAAGCAGCAGAATATCTACCGCTGGGCCGGAAGCTTGATCGGGGAACTTTGCGATTTGCGTATGGAAGGCGAGAGACACAACGGACGCCAGACAACACGGGCGCGTGCGGCCGCCGCAACGGTCGCGATCCCAGCACGCGCCATGGATCCCAGCCCAACCGCCCTCGAGGCCGCCACCGGCGAAGCGGTCTGCGAACTCTCTGTGCCTGACGTTGCGGGCGACTCCCGCGAACAGCCCCACGTATAACGACCGGGCTCGGCGAGCGCCGGCAGTACAACGGCATCGATCCCGACGGCATCTCGCCCGAAGACGGGCTTGCGTTCATTGTGCTCGCGGAAAAGCCGCCGGATGTGCTAGAAATCAGCACAGAGGCCATCCATTGGACAAGAGACAATCTGTATTATCTCCGCGCAGTGAGCCCGTGCCGCGTCCCCGTGTGCAGACACTTTCCGCATCGCTGATCCGTGAAGTCGCCAATTCGGCTATGGGCCGCCAGGATGTGATGCCGTTCTGGTTCGGCGAATCGGACCAGCCGACGCCTACGTTCATCCGCGAAGCCGCCATCGCTTCCCTGCGCAACGGGGAAACTTTCTACAGCGAGAACCTTGGGCGCCCTTATTTGCGCGAGCAAGTCGCCACCTATCTTTCCGGCCTGCACCAGATACGCATTGCGAGCGAACGCATTGCCATGACTTCGTCGGGCGACTCAGCCCTGATGTTGGCCAGCCAGTTAGTAGTCGAGCCCGGCGACCACGTCGTGCTAGTAACCCCACTCTGGCCCAATCTCGTTCAGATTCCCCAAATCCTGAGTGCCGAGGTCACCTGCGTCCCCCTGGAAGTGCATGCAGGGCGCTGGGCGCTGCCGCTGGAGAAGCTGCTTGCCACCCTGACCTCCGAGACGCGCATGTTGTACGTCAACTCTCCCAACAACCCGACCGGCTGGACTATCACCCGCGACGAGCAGCGCGTGCTCTTGGAGCACTGCCGCCGACACGGCATCTGGATCGTCGCCGATGATGTCTATGAGAGGCTGATCTATCGCGATGGGCTCCAGGCGGCGCCTTCTTTCCTCGCCCTGGCTGACGAAGGCGACCGGTTGATCGGGGTGAACAGCTTCTCCAAGGCTTGGCGCATGACCGGATGGCGCATTGGCTGGATGGTCGTTCCGCCGGGCGTCGTGCGGTACCTGGCACCGCTGATCGAATACAACACCTCCTGCATTCCCGAATTCGTGCAGCGCGCCGCTGCCGCAGCCTTGCGCGACGGCGAAGCCGACGTGGCCCGCCTGCGCGCCGAGTTGATCGAGGCCCGAAGATACCTGATCGGCGGCCTGCGGGCTCTACCCGGCATAGAGGTTCCGGATTCAGAGGGTGCGATGTATGCCTTCTTGCGCATGCAGGGCCACACCGACTCATTGCAGTTGGCTAAACGGCTCGTCGAAGAAGCCGGCCTTGGACTGGCTCCTGGCAGGGCTTTTGGCCCGGAGGGCGAGGGATGGTTGCGCTGGTGCTACTCGGCCAGCCTGGAGAGGCTGCGACTCGGGCTTGAACGTCTGGCCGGGTTCCTCAAGAGGAACTAAGACATAAGGCACCTCGAGGACGAAGCCGAAGGATCTCTGGATTTGGTGCCGGGAGGGGGAATCGAACCCCCACAGCTCTTTCGAGCCTGCGGATTTTAAGTCCGCTGCGTCTGCCAGTTTCGCCATCCCGGCCCGGGCAGGCTAATCATCTGGTAAGAAACATCTTACTGCATTCCTAGTGGCCCGCATCTCTGTTTGGCAGGGTGTCTGGCCTTGCCCCAGCCCAGCGCGCAGGGCTCCGTCGGGCTGAAGCAGGAGCCCCACCTCTTGGGTCAAAATGGGCCGAAACTAGCTCTTTGGTGGCGATAAAAGCGACAAAACTGTTGCCTTAGCCCTAAAAACCGTCGTAAAATGAGTTGTTTCCGAGCCAGAGAGCTTTCCCGCTAGTAGCAAGCAGTTTCCGGATGGTCAGCCGAAACTTTTTTCGGGCTCCGAAAGTCTAAGAGATAGAGACCCCAAAAAACCGAATCCGGGGACTAAATCAACTCATCGCAGAGAGTGAACCGATTTATGGCAAAACGACGCGGCAATCCTAACTGGGGCAAGCCGGAGCCGATTGGACCGGTGACCCCGACCATTACTGAATTCGAGCAGGTAGTGCGCGAATTCAAGCTGCAACCCGATCAGTACATCCGCTCAACTCGCCTTCGCGAGTGGGCCCGTCGCAACAAGAACTCGAAGTATATCCCCGAACCGCTTCTGGAAGCATGGGGTTTCGAGATCGAATCGACGCTTTAAGTACTCCTCAGAATGGACTCCAGGCCGCCTTGTGCGGCCTTTGCCATTTTTAGACCGGCTTCTTTCGGAACTTTCCTTGGTAGGCGCCTTTTTTCCGTCCGTTTTCCACCCCATCAGACCGACCACGGCACTTGCATGGAGCCCCGGCGCGGGGAAACTGCGAACAAATCTGCGGCAGTAAGTGCAACGAATCTGCGCAACATTCGGGACTAATACCCGGAACTCATTCCAGCACCACGGTTGCGCTTGCCAGGCGGAGGAGCGTCCCTGAATCAGTTTGACGCACTCTCCTGCGGATGAGAAGATTAGCGGGAGTTTTACCCCGCTGTAATCTGTTTTGTTAATGCCGATATGCTCTAACGCCCCAACAAGAAGGGCCAGCAGGACTCATAGACCGCGATGGTGCGCTTAATCCCCAAAGAAACGCAATTCTTCGGCATGTTCGAAGAGATCGTGAACAACGTCATGCAGGGCGCGACCATTCTGCGCGACCTGCTGCTCAATTACCAGCAGGGACAAGCCCAGCCCGCCGCCAACCGCATCAAGGAACTGGAGCGCCGCGGCGATGAAATGACCCACCAGGTTTACGTCAAGCTGAATCAGACTTTCATCACCCCGTTTGACCGGGAAGACATCCACGAACTCGCTTCGCGCCTGGACGACATTCTTGACTTCGTCAACGGCGCCAGCGACCGCCTGGTTACCTACAAGATCGACGACCCGCCGGCGGCGGCCGCCGAAGTAGCGGCAGTGATCGTCCGCCAAGCCGAAGAGCTGGCCAAGGCGGTATCCATGCTCGGCAAGCACGACGGCATCCTGCCGCACTGCGTGGAGATCAACCGGCTGGAGAATATGGCGGACACGATCGCCCGCGGCGCCATCGGTAAAGTTTTCGAAGAAGAGAGAGATCCTGTTCGCCTGATCAAGCTCAAGGAACTGATGGAAGTGCTGGAGTCAGCCACGGATAAAGCCGAAGACGCCGCCAATGTGCTGGAAACCGTCGTACTGAAACATGCCTGAGGCAAGGTCTCCCGGAGATTAGCCTTAGGCCGTTGTTTTAATAAACGCGAACTCAACACACTTCGAGGATCCGCCCATGATCTCCAACTGCCCCCGCCTTGAGAAAGGCTGCCGGTGAACCTCGACCTCGTGCTGGTGGCGCTCACCATCCTGGTGGCGCTCACATTCGATTTCCTGAACGGCTTTCACGACGCCGCCAACAGTATCGCCACGGTGGTCTCCACGCGTGTCTTGTCGCCCAAGCTGGCGGTAGTCTGGGCGGCTTTTTTCAATTTTGCCGCCGCATTCTTCTTCGGCACCGCCGTCGCCAAGACCATTGGCAGCGGCATGATCGATCTGGCCATCGTGACGCAGTACGTGGTAGTGGCAGGGCTGATGGGCGCCTGCATCTGGGATCTGCTGACGTGGGTGTGGGGGCTGCCGACTTCGTCCTCGCACGCTCTGATCGGCGCCTATGGCGGAGCGGCCATCGCGCGGGCAGCCAGCGTGCGCGGCTGGGGACAGGCCTTCGGCGTCATCATCGCCGGCGGCTGGATCAAGACCCTGATCTTCATCTTCGTCGCGCCCATCATGGGCCTGGTGCTTGGTTTCGGCTTCATGGTCGCCATCTACTGGATCTTCCAGCACAAGGCTCCCCGCCAGGTAGACACCTTGTTTCGCAAGCTGCAACTGCTGTCCGCCGCCTGCTACAGTCTCGGCCATGGCGGAAACGACGCACAGAAGACCATGGGAATCGTTGCCGGCGCGCTCTACGCCGGCGGTCTGATGAACCACTACGATGTCGCCCACGACTGGGGCAAGTACCACTGGCCCATCGTCCTCGGGCGCAAACGCCGCTATCGCTCTGGGAACTTACTTCGGAGGCTGGAGGATTGTCCACACCATGGGCTCAAAGATCACCAAGCTGAAGCCCGTGGGCGGATTCTGCGCCGAAACCGCCGGCGCCATCACTCTATTCGGAACGGCCATGGCGGGAATTCCGGTGAGCACCACGCACACCATCACCGGCGCCATCATCGGCGTGGGGACCACGAACCGCCTTTCGGCCGTGCGCTGGGGAGTCGCTCAGCGGATCGTCTGGGCCTGGGTGTTGACCATCCCGGCCTCAGCGGCCGTGGCCGCAGCTACCTACTGGCTCCTGCACATCCTGGTGCATGGATCGTAAAACAGTTCTTTGTTGCTCGTTCTTAGTTCTTCGTTTTCCGTCCTCGGTGTGCGGAGTTCCTTCATAGCGCATCTATCTTCCTTCACAAGCGCTTCCATACGAATACCCCGCTTCTCCAATCCCATGAAAACAAGGCCCCGCGAACGGGGCCAACGGAGAACGAATAACTAAACGACCCTCGGCTCGAAGCCGAGGGGTTTAAGGGCTGTCGATTGGAAATCGACTATCATCAATGACCTCCTCGCCTTCTTGTTCGTCAATGTATTCGCGAATCATTTCGTCGGTGATCGTGCCGGAGCTGACGGCCAAGTATCCCCTGGCCCAGAAATGCCTCCCCCAGAACTTCTTGCGTAGATGGGGGAATTCCGGCAGCAGCACCCGCGAGCTGATCCCCTTTAGCCATTGCATGATCTGGCTCACCAGCTGGTTGGGCCGATACGACACAAACATGTGTACGTGGTCACGTGCGACCTTCCCGGACACGATCTCCAGCTCGTGTTCTGCGGCAATTTGCCGCAGCAGGTCGCGCACACGAACTGCCACCTCGCCCGTCAGTACCGCTTTGCGATATTTCGGGACCCACACGAGGTGTACCTTAAGATCGGTCTTCGTGTGCGCTCCCAGCCGGTAATGTCGCACGTGATCACGTTACACCAAAACTTGCTTCGCCTGAAGGCGAGGGGTTTCAACCATCCCCGATGGGGACACTAACAACGAAGAACTATCTTTTCGGCCTATACATATCCGTACTGGTGCCGTAGAAGACCTCGGCGGCCTCCATGATGGTCTCCGACAGCGTCGGGTGCGGATGGATCGTCAGTTCCAGGTCCATGGCCGTTGCGCCCATCTCGATCGCCAGTACGCCTTCGGCGATCATCTCGCCAGCCGATGGCCCGCACAGCCCTATCCCGAGAATGCGCTCCGACTTGGGATCGATCACCAGCTTGGTCACGCCTTCCGTGCGGTCCAGGGTGACGGCCCTGCCGGAAGCGCCCCAGGGAAATTTCGCGATCTTGACCTCGCGGACTTCGTTGTTCGCCTGCGTCTCGGTGAGTCCCGCCCAGGCAATCTCCGGATCGGTAAAGACGACCGCCGGGATGGCGTACGGCTCGAACGAGACCTTCTGGCCGTGCATGTGCTCGACCGCTGTGCGCCCTTCGTGCGAAGCCTTGTGGGCGAGCATGGGTTCACCCACCACGTCGCCAATGGCGTAGATTGACGGATCGGCGGTTTGCAGTTGCTTGTTGACCTCTATGAAGCCCTTCGGCCCTACCACGACCTTGGTCTTGTCCAATCCCGGAATCTGCGAATTCGGACGGCGGCCCACGGAGACAAGCACCTTCTCGTAGACCTTTTCCTTCTCTTTCGCCTCGCCGGTAAAGCTCACCCGGACGCCGCCACTTTCCTCCTTGAGCGCCGAGACCGAGGTCTTCAGCATGATGCTCTCAAACGTCTTCTCCAGGCGCTTGTGCAGCGGGAGTACCAGGTCGCGATCGGCTCCGGGCAGCAGGCCATCGAGCATCTCCACTACGCTGACCCGGCTTCCCAGGGTGGAGTAAACCGTTCCCATCTCCAGGCCGATGTAACCGCCGCCGACCACCAGCAGGCTCTTCGGCACCTCTTCCAGGTTCAGCGCACCGGTTGAATCCATCACCCGGCGGCTCGAAATCGAAAGCGCCGGAATGGTCGCCGGACGCGAACCGGTAGCGATCAGGATGCGGTCGAAGCGTCAAGGTATCTTCCCCGCCCCCAAGCTTTTCCACCCGCAAGGTATTGGAGTTGACGAAGCTCGCCCGGCCCTGGATGTAGGTGATCTTGCGCTGCTTGCTGATCATCCCGAGGCCGCCGGTCAGCTTCGCTACGACGCCTTCTTTGAACGCGCGCAGCTTGTTGACGTCGATCTTCGGCTCGCCGAACTCCACTCCCCAGACTGTCGAATGGCGCGCCTCGTTGATCACCTGGGCGACGTGCAGCAGCGCCTTGGAAGGAATGCAGCCCCGGTAAAGGCAGACGCCGCCGGGATTCTTCTCCAGGTCGATCAGCGTGACCTTCATGCCGAGGTCGTTGGCCAGGAAAGCCGCGGCATAGCCGCCCGGCCCGCCGCCGATGACGGCTAGGTTGATTGCATTGTTCTCTGCCATCTCTTTGATTTCCTATCCTTGCACTGACAACAGGAACGGCTGTTCCAGGGCCTCGACCACCCAGCGCACGAAGCGCGCCGCGTCGGCGCCATCGATGAGGCGATGATCGTATGACAGCGAAACCGGCAGCATCAGCCGCGGCACAAACTGGTCTTTCATCCACACCGGCTCCATGCGCGAGCGCGACAGCCCCAGGATCGCCACCTCGGGATAGTTGACGATCGGCGTGAAGTCCGTGCCGCCGATGCCGCCCAGGTTGGTGATAGTGAACGTTCCGCCTTCCATGTCCTCCGGCGTGAGCTTCTTGTCGCGAGCCTTGACCGAAATCTGGCTCAACTCCACCGCCAGGTCGATGATGTTCTTGCGGTCGACGTTGCGGATGACCGGCACCAGCAATCCGCGATCGGTATCGACTGCCACGCCGATGTTGATATAGCGCTTGTAGATGATCTGCTCGCCTTTGACGTCGATGCTGGCGTTAAATTGCGGAAAGACCTTAACGGCCGAGGCCACTACCTTAAGCGCGATGGCTGTAATAGTCATCTTGCCGCCGGCGATTTCCGCCTTGGCCGAGAAGCGCTTACGCAGCTCTTCCAGCTCCGTGATATCGGCCAGGTCATGCTGCGTGACATGCGGAACCGTGTTCCACGCCTCGGCCAGATGCTCGGCGGTCTTGCGCCGCACGGCTCGCATGGAGACCTTCTCGACCGGTCCCCACTTGCTGAAGTCCGGAAGTTGCGGCGCCGGTCGGACGAAACCAGCTCCCATGGCCGCTCCCGCCACGGCCTCCGCCGCGCTGCTGATCACCGCCTTGGCATAAGCCTTGACATCATCTTCCAGGATGCGTCCTCCGGGACCGCTGCCGCGCACGTTGTAGACGTCGACAGCGAGTTCGCGCGCCAAGCGGCGCACCGCCGGCGAAGCGGCAACCGGCGGCCGATGCTCCGGTCCGGCCGTCTTTGTCAACTGCGGCGGCACCACCGGCTGCGGCTCTTCCGGCCGCACATCGGGAGGCAGAGCCTCATGCTCGCTTTTGCCTTCCATCTGGCGGGCGCGGGCAAAGCTCTCGCGCGCCGCGTCCTGGGTGCGGAAGTCCTCCGCTGCTCGACCGGCTTCAACAGGTTTGGGCTGCTCCTCTGGAGTCTTCGGAGGCGGGGCAGCCTTGGCCGGCTCGGCAGCGGCGGCGACTTCGGCAGGCTTTGTCGCCCCGCCCTTAGCGTCGGCGATGGTGAAGATCACCTGGCCGACTTTAAGCTTCTCGCCTTGCTTGACCTTGACTTCGCCGACCGTGCCAGAAACAGTCGAAGGAACCTCTATGACTGCCTTGTCGGTTTCCAGTTCTATGACCGGTTCGCCTTCGGTGACCTGCGCGCCGGGCGAGATCATCACCCGCACCAGGTCTCCCGATTCGATATTCTCCCCCAGCTCCGGCAGCTTGAATTCGATCGCCACGATCTGTCCTTTCCACGAAACCCCGGCGAACGTCTTGGCGTTCGCCCGGTCGAGCTACGAAACGGCTGGATTTGGTTTGTCAGGATTTATGCCGAGTTCCTTCGCTGCATGCTTTACGCAATCGGCGGTGACCTGCCCTTCGCGCAGCAGCGCCGAGAGTGTAGCCAGCACGATATGCTTGGCGTCCACTTCGAACCAGTCGCGCAGCGAGGCCCGGCCCTCGCTGCGTCCGAAGCCGTCTGTTCCCAGCGCCACCAAAGGCCGCGGGAACCACTGCGCCACTGATTCGGGCAGCGTCTTGACATAATCGGAGGCGGCCACGAACACGCCCGGCGAATCCTTAGTCGCCAGCGTCACGTAGGGCAGGCGCTGTGTTTCGCCCGGATGCAGCATGTTCCAGCGCGCGCAGGCAATGCCGTCCTTGTAGAGTTCCTTGTAACTGGTCACACTCCATACGTCGGCGGCGACACCGAACTTGCTCTCCAGGATCGCCTGCGCCTTCAGCACCTCCAGTAGGATGGCGCCGCTACCCAGCAGTTGCGCGCGCAGCTTGGCATCGGTCTTCTGCGATTGGCGGAAGCGGTACATTCCCTTCAGGATTCCCTCGCGTACGCCTGCTTTACCGGGGCCCCCGGCGGACGACGCCTTTGCGTCCGCTGGGGTGGATTCCGGCATGGGCGGCTGCGCCCAGGGCTCGTTCATCACCGTGATGTAGTAGAAGATGTCCTCCTGCTCGACGTACATTCGCCGTATACCGTCCTGGATGATGACCGCCAGTTCGTAGGCGAAGGCCGGGTCGTAGGCCACCAGGTTGGGTACGGGATAGGCCAGCAGTTGGCTGTGGCCGTCCTGGTGTTGCAGGCCCTCTCCCGCCAGGGTGGTGCGTCCCGCCGTACCGCCAACCAGGAAGCCGTGCGTGCGCTGATCGCCGGCGGCCCATACCAGGTCGCCGCAGCGCTGCAGGCCGAACATCGAATAGAAAATAAAGAACGGAATAGTGTTGATTCCGTGGTTTGCATACGAAGTTCCCGCGGCGATGAACGACGACAGCGAGCCGCTCTCGGTGATGCCCTCTTCCAGAATCTGTCCGTCTTTGGCTTCCTTGTAGTAAAGCAGCGTGTCCATATCCACCGGCTCGTAGAGCTGGCCGACGCTGGAGTAGATTCCGATCTGGCGGAAGAGCGCCTCCATGCCGAAGGTGCGCGCCTCGTCGGGCACGATAGGTACAACGAGCTTGCCGAACTCCGGGTCGCGTACCATCTTGGCCAGCATCCTCACGATGACCATCGTGGTGGAGACGGCGCGCCCTTCCGTGCCCTTATAGAACTCGTCGAACAAATCTTCCTTCACCGGCTTCAGCTTGGGTGCGCGGACCTTGCGCTCGGGCAGGTAGCCGCCCAGCGCTTTACGCTTCTCCTGTAGATAACGAATTTCGGCGCTATCGTCCGGAGGACGATAGAAAGGCGCGTCATGCAGTTGCTCGTCGGGAATGGGCACGCCGAAGCGCGAGCGGAACTTCATCAGCTCCTCATCGTTGATCTTCTTCTGCTGATGGGTGATGTTTTTGCCTTCTCCGCTCTCGCCCAGCCCGTAGCCCTTGATCGTCTTGGCCAGGATTACCGTCGGCGAGCCCTTGTGCTCGACGGCAGCGCTGATAAGCCGCATAAACCTTAATGGGGTCGTGGCCGCCGAGCCGCATTTTGGCCAACTGCTCATCGCTCAGGTGCTCGACCATCTTCAGCAGCCGCGGATCGGTGCCGAAGAAGTTCTGCCGGAAATACGCTCCGCTGGAGACAAAGTATTTCTGGTATTGGCCGTCGCTGATCTCGCCCATGCGCTTCACCAGCAGGCCGTCGCGGTCCTTGGCCAGCAGCGGATCCCAGTCGCCGCCCCAGATCACCTTGATGACGTTCCAGCCGGTGCCGCGGAAATCGGCCTCCAGCTCCTGGATGATCTTGCCGTTGCCGCGCACCGGGCCGTCCAGCCGCTGCAGGTTGCAATTGATGACGAAGATGAGGTTATCCAGCTTCTCGCGCGCCGCCAGCGCAATGGCGCCCAGCGTCTCCGGCTCGTCCGTTTCGCCGTCGCCGAGGAAGGCCCACACTCGTGCCGCTGGTCGCCTTCTTCAGCCCGCGATTCTCCAGATAGCGGTTGAAGCGCGCCTGGTAGATAGCCTGGATCGGGCCCAGGCCCATCGAAACCGTGGGGAACTCCCAGAAGTTCGGCATCAGCCAGGGGTGCGGATACGAGCTGAGCCCGCCGGGCTTCATCTCGCGCCGGAAATTCTCCAGGCGCTCCCGCGAAAGCCGTCCTTCCAGAAAGGCTCGCGAATAGATTCCGGGCGCGGCGTGCCCCTGAAAGTAGATCAGGTCGCGGTCACCGTCTTCGCTCTGCGCGCGGAAAAAATGATTGAAGCCGACTTCGTACAAGGTGGCAGCGGAGGCAAAGGTGGAAATATGCCCGCCAATTCCCTCTTCCATCTTGTTGGCCCGCATCACCATTGCCAGCGCGTTCCAGCGGACCAGGCTCTTGATTCGCCGCTCGAGTTCCTGGCTGCCGGGAAACGGCGGCTGCATCTCCACCGGAATCGTGTTCTGGTACGGAGTAGTGGCCGAGAACGGCATCCGGTAGCCGCTCCGGGCAGTGTGCAACTCCAGTTGCTGCAGCAATCGGCCGGCGCGCTCCGGACCCTGGTTCTCGAGTATGTAGTCAAGGGAGTCAAGCCACTCCCTGGTTTCAACGACTTCCAAACCGAGCGCCTCTGGATTCTCTTTGTTGTTCACTCAGGTATTCCTCTGACAGGTAAAGAACCCTTCATGATAACGCGAACGGGCAAACGGGTGCAGAAGACCTTAAAAGCGGCAATTTTATAGGTAGACCGATCTCAGCGGGGTAAAGAGGAGGCTGGCCCAGCGGTTATGCTGCGCAGTCAGTAATGCGACCGCCGCAGCCAGGCCGAGCGTGGATCGTGCAGGATGCCGCTCAAAGCGCAGGCAGTACTACTCCCCTGCACTCCCCGAAGCCTATGCTCGCCGTGCCTTCGCGCTGGCAGAAGCCGCGCAGTGTGACCTCGTCGCCGTCCTCCAGGAACCGGCGCTGCTCTCCCGTGGGCAAGATAACTGGCTCGGCACCACGCCAAGTCAGCTCCAGCAGGCAGCCACGTTCACTCTTCGTGGGACCGGAGATCGTGCCGCTGGCCAGCAGGTCCCCCGGGCGCAGATTGCAACCGCCGCTGGTGTGGTGCGCAAGCATCTGCGCCATCGTCCAGTACATCTCGCGCAGGCTGCCGCAGCTCAACCGCAAGGGCGACATGCCGCGCTGCCGCATCTGGGCGGAAGAGAGCCAGACCTCCACGGTAAGCGCAACGCCGCCCAGCCGCTGATCGTGATCGTCGAAAAGATGCGGCAACGGCTGCGGATCGCCTTGTCCGCGAGGTGCCGCCTGCGACGCGAAATGGCGCCAGCGCCTCCAGGGTCACAACCCAGGGGGAAAGCGTAGTGGCAAAATTCTTAGCCAGAAACGGTCCCAGAGGCTGGTATTCCCAGGTCTGCAGATCGCGCGCCGACCAGTCGTTCACCAGGCAGAGTCCGAAGATGTGTTCCTCTGCCCTGCCGATCGGAA
Organism: uncultured Acidobacteriota bacterium; assembly: GCA_963791145.1. Taxonomy (GTDB): domain Bacteria; phylum Acidobacteriota; class Terriglobia; order Terriglobales; family Acidobacteriaceae; genus CAWBRT01. The sequence continues at coordinate 64,108 of CAWBRT010000012.1, forward strand.
CGGGTTCCCCGAGACAGTTTCCCGGACCAATAAAGAATCCGACTTCAGCCTCGTAGTCCAAGCGGTGGCTTGGCCCGAATACCGGCGGGTCGTTTGCTGCCTCGCGAAGTCTGACCCTTAGGCCGGCGCACCGGCGAGCCGCTGGGAACCAGCGACGATGTCCGCCCGTGGTATCCGACCGGCAGCCACTTGTAATTCGGCAGCAGCGGATTTTCCGGTCGCAGCATGCTGCCGACATTGGTTGCATGGTGGATGGAAGCGTAGAAATCAGTGTAGTCGCCGACGCGCGCCGGGAGCCGCATCTCGGCATCGCGCATCGGCAGCAGGCGCACGCGCTGTTGTAATTCGGAAGCCGCGTCGTGCCGGAGCGCCTGGAAGAGCTGTTTCCGCAGAGCCGCCCAATATCGCGGACCGAGTTCCATCAAGGCATTGAGTGCGTCATCGGAGCACGCGTTCGCCCCGACGGTCGCATCGCCGCTGAGGAGTCCGCATTCGGCGCAGGCGGCAATGTCTACTACCTGATCGCCAATGGCGACGCCGATCCGCGCCTCCCCGCCATCCCGCGGAGCAAAAACGCCAAACGGCAGGTTTTGAATGGGGAAATCGCATCCGCTCTGGTTTGCGCTCTCGACCCACGACCGCGCCTGCGTATCGTGCGTCTCGTTCAAGCGGTGGATCATAGCAGGTGCAGGGAGCGCAATTCGTAAATGGGCTGCTCGAAGGAGCAGGAGCCGAAGCTGGCGACGGCCTGCTCGCGCGTCTCGCGCAGTTGCCGGTTGCTGATCTTCAGCCCGCGCCAGCTGACCCCACTTTTCTGGAAAGCAAACGCCTCCTCGCCGCGCTCGGCCAGTATTTCCGGGAGCTGCAGCTCCATGGCTCCCGCTTTCGCCGCCGCTGCCGCGATCAAGACATTGAGGAATCCGTGCATGGGGACATGCGGAGCGCGCTGTTTCCCGTTGAGCGAATAGATGCCGCGCATCGGATGATGCAGGCCGGCCGTGGCTTTGAACGGCACCCCGGCCTGGACGCACGCCGAGATAAAGCGGGCCACCTGCTGCAGCCTGGGGAAGCCGCTTGCGGTGGCGCCTCCGGTTCGAATCTTGGCGCAGATGCGCGCCATGCTGAGGGCCTCAATCTGCTCCGTCACCTTGCTCGTCAAGGAAAGCTCGGCGAACGCCTGCGTGTTGTGCGGCAGCAGCTCCGCGATCGGCTGTAACTCGTCGCGGGTGGCGATCTTGAACTCCACCGAATCCACGTGCGCACGTTCGCCGGCAAGCAAATGAAACTGCACAATAAACTTTAAGTCTTCCTTGTAATTCTCACTTAATATGACGCTTAATTGCCATCCATTAGCACGTTGCGTTTTGAGCAGCGGCTCGAGTTCCAGGAGCCGGCTGGCAGGAGTCACGAATCTCCCCAGCATCCAGTGACTCTCGCTTTTTCGATAGCGGGCAAAGCTGTTGGCGGCATCGGCCATACCCAACGACGCCGGAGGAAACAGTCCGGCATAGTCAATGGCGCCGGCCAGTAGAGTGCGCACCGGCTCCAGCACTGCGGCTTCGGGTTGCAGTTTGACTCTGTGAGTACTCATTTTCTTGATGGGTTGAAGTGCTTCTTCAGGTCCTGCCAGCAGCGGTAGTACTCAGGCTGCAGTTGCGCGGTCTCCATGGCGTACTTGGTCGGGCGGCAGACAAACCGCGCCTCGAACATGAAGGCCAGCGTGTCGTCCAGATACTGCGGCTTCAGCTCCGCGCGGCTGGCTGCTTCGTAAGTAGCCGCGTCCGGACCGTGCCCGGCCATGCAGTTGTGCAGGCTGGCGCCGCCCGGCAGAAAGCCCTCGGCCTTGGCATCGTAGACGCCGCGAACCAGGCCCATGAACTCGTTCATGAAGTTGCGGTGGAACCACGGCGGACGGAACGTATGCTCGGCCACCAGCCAGCGCGGCGGAAAGACCGCAAAATCGAAGTTCGAAGTCCCCGGAATCTCCGAGGGCGAGCTCATTACCGTGTAGATGGACGGGTCGGGATGATCGAAGCTTACCGAGTTTATGCAGTTGAAGTTTGCCAAGTCGTACTTGTAAGGCGCGTAGTTGCCATGCCAGGCCACAACATCGAGCGGCGAGTGATCGTATTCGGCCTCCCACAGATTGCCTAGGAACTTTGCCACGACCCGGAAATCACCTTCACGATCTTCGTAGGCCGCCACCGGCGTCTGGAAATCGCGCGCGTTGGCCAAGCCGTTTGCCCCGATGGGTCCCAGCTCCGGCAGGCGAAGCAACGCCCCATAGTTCTCGCAGACGTAACCGCGGGCCGGCGACACCAGCAGCTCGACCCGGAACTTGATGCCGCGCTGGATGACGCAGAACTCGCCCGGGGAGACCTGCATCTTGCCGAATTCTGTGTGGAACAGCAAAGCCCCCGACTGCGGAACGATCAGCATCTCGCCATCGGCGTTGTAAAAGCAGCGGTCCCGCATCGAGCGATTGGCGGCGTAGAGGTGAATGGCGATGCCGCTATGGGCGGCGGCATCGCCGTTGCCCGCCATGGTAATCAGGCCGTCGATGAAATCGGTTGGTTGCGACGGAATCGGCGGAGGGTCCCAGCGCAGCTGGTTCGGGCTGGTCATCACTTCGTCGAAGGGAGTGCCGCGCACGAGGCCGTTGGCGATCTGCCGGTACGGCTTGTGCATCACCGACGGCCGTATGCGGTAGAGCCAGCTTCGGCGATTCGCTGCCCGCGGTGCGGTGAACGGTGTGCCGCTTACCTGCTCGGTGTAGAGCCCCATGGGCGCCCGCTGCGGCGCATTCTGCCCGCACGGCAGCGCTCCGGCGATGGCCTCGCTGGCAAACTCGTTGCCGAAACCACTCTGATACACGAGCTCCGCGTTCGGCGAGAGCACTCTCTGTTCTGCGCTCAGGTTTGGCTTGCTGGTAGTTTCCGTAGTCGCCATAAGATATTTTCGATCTACGATTTCTGATTTGAGATTGAAAAGCGTTCTAAACACATCGCCTCTCAATCTGAAATCTAAAATCAACAAATCTGAAATGCGGTTACAAGTTACCTCTTCGCGCCTGCTCGGCTTCTATGGCTTCGAAAAGTGCCTTGAAGTTTCCCTTGCCGAATCCGCGGCTGCCCCGGCGCTGAATGATCTCGTAAAACACGGTTGGACGGTCGACCACCGGCTTGGTGAAGATCTGCAGCAGGTAGCCGTCCTCATCGCGATCCACCAGGATGCCGAGCTCGCGGATGGTGTCGAGGTTCTCCCGAATCTGGCCCACGCGCGACGGCAGCACTTCGTAGTAATTGCCCGGAACGCGCAGAAACTCTATTCCCTGCCCGCTCAGCCTCTGCACCGTAGTCACGATGTCCCTGGTTTCCAGCGCAATGTGCTGCACGCCCGGTCCGCAGTAGGCTTCCAGGTATTCATCGATCTGGCTCTTGCGCTTGCCAGGAGCGGGCTCGTTGATGGGGAACTTGACCGCGTAGGAGTCGTCCGACATCACGATCGACATCAGCGCGCTGTATTCGGTCGAAATATCCTTGTCGTCGAAGCTGATAAACCGGTGAAAGCCGAAGACGCGCTGGTAGTGCTCGGCCCAGTACAGCATCTTTCCCAGCTCGACATTCCCGACAACGTGGTCCACGCGCAGGATTCCGGCGTCGTGCCCGTTCAGGTTCACGGCCCTGAAGCCGGGCAGGAACGGCCCGGAGTAATTCACGTACGAGATCAGCGAGTGAATGGTATCGCCGTAGGTCTGGATGGCGGCGCGCCGCATAGCACCGTGCTCGTCTTTCAGCTCGTGCGGCTCTTCGACCGCCTTGGCGCCGCGCCTGACCGCCTCCTGGAAAGCGAAATCGGCGTCGTCCACCTGTATGGAGAGGTCGCGCACGCCATCGCCATGGCGGCGAATGTGCTCGCTGGCCGCGCTGTTCGGGTCCAGGGGTGTAGTAAGCAGGAGGCTGGCCTTGCCCTGGCGCAGCAGATATGAGCTGAACTTGCGGTTGCCGGTCTCCAGGCCGCTGTAGGCCACCTGCGAAAAACCCATGGCGTGACGGTAGAAGTAAGCCGCCTGCTTGGCATTGCCCACGTAGAACTCTATGTGATGGATATTCTTCAGCTTCAGCGGATTTTCCATCGCCCTACTCCATCGGCCGCCAGCTCACGTATCGGCCGCCGCATAAGAGCCCGCCCGCACCCCGGCCCGGGGCGCGTTCCTTTACTGAGATGCTGTATTGGCTGGGTTGGGAGCTAATGATCTGAGGTCATGCTGACGCCACCGTCCGAAGGCATGCCGGGGGAGAGGGCTGCTATTCGCTGACGCCGGTATGGATGGCCGACGCCGCCTCGCGATCCAAGTGCCAGTACAGCAACCCGGAGCGGGGGTTCACCATGGCGGCCGGAAGCCGCTCCTCTGTCCAGTCGGACTCAAAGACCTCCCGCACGGTTGCCGCTTTGTTGCCGCCAGCCACGAAAAACAACACTTTACGGGCCTCGTTCAGGACGGGAAGGGTCAGGGTGATGCGCCAGGCGTCCAGCTTCTCCACCCTGTATCCGAGCACCAGCCGGTGCTGCTCCTGCAAGACCTCCGTCCCGGGAAACAAAGAAGCAGTATGGCCGTCGGGGCCCATGCCCAGCAGCACTATGTCGAAAGCGGGAATGTCTTCGGCCGCTTCCGGGGTTCCGGCTGAGTCCATGGAATTGCTTGCCGGGACAGAGAGGTTCTGTTTCAGCTGTAGTTCGTACTCCGCGGCCGCCGCCTCCGCCCCCAGCTCCGTCCGAATGCGATGCACATTTCTTTCCGGGATCGCTGCCGGATTGAGCAATTCACGCTGCAGCATGCCAAAGTTGCTGTCCGGATGGTCCGGCGGCACGACCCGCTCATCGACTTGAAAGATCCGAATGCGTTCCCAGTCGAATCGTCCGCACCAGCCCTCGCCGGCCAGCAGGCGGTAAAGCCCCCGCGGCGTGGAACCTCCGGAAAGCGCCAGGGCACATCTGCCGTGGCTACTGATGGCTTCTCCGCAGGCGGCCAAGAGCCACTCCGCCGCGCCGGTGTTCAAGGATTCCATATCGGGAAAAACCTTCACGTGCACTGCCATCCGCGATCCTTCCCGATCCTCTTCGTTTTGCAATGCCTCAGGCGGGCACTTCCAGGGCGGCGCACGAACCCAGGTATTTGCTGGCAAGCGAGCGCCAGGCGTGCCCCTTGGCCCGTAGCAGCTCGTTGGCAGCAGCCGGGCCTTCGCTGCCGGCAGCATAGAAGTACAGCTGGTTGACATTGTCGGCCCAGGCCTGAAGGATAGGTGTGATCAGCCGCCACTCGGCCTCGACCTCGTCGTCGCGGGTAAACAGGGTAGCGTCGCCGCGCATGGCGTCCAGCAGCAGGGTCTCATAGGCGGCCGGAGCGGTCGTACGGAACTCCCGCTGGTAGCAGAAATCCATGTGCACCGTCGCCGTCTCCATCGAAGTTCCGGGCACCTTGGCTTCAAACTCGATTGAGATTCCCTCGTCGGGCTGGATGCGCAGCATCACCACGTTGGGCTGGATGTTGCTCTTGGCGGTTCCGGCGAAGAGTGCCTGCGGCGTGGGCTTCAGGTGAACGGCTATCTCCGTCAGCGAGCGTGCCAGGCGCTTGCCGGTACGGACATAGAACGGAACGCCCGCCCAACGCCAGTTCTCCACGCGAAACTCGATGGCAGCGTAGGTCTCGACCTGCGAATCGGGCGCTACCCCGCTTTCCTCGCGATAGGCCTTGACCCGCTGGCTGCCCATGGCGCCGCCCACATACTGGGCGCGTACCGTCCGGCGGGCCACTTCTGCCGGGCTCATCGGCAGCATCGCTTTCAGGGCCTGCACCTTCTGTTCGCGAACATTCTGCGCGTCGAAGGCCACCGGCGGCTCCATTGCCGTCAGTGTTAGCAGTTGGAGCATATGGTTGGCCACCATGTCGCGCAGCGCGCCGGTTTCCTCGTAGAACCCGCCTCGCGATTCCACTCCCAGGGTCTCGCTGCCGGTGATTTCCACAAAATCCACATAGTTGCGGTTCCAGATTGGCTCCAGCAGCGAGTTGGCGAAACGGAAGACCAGGATATTCTGCACCGTCTGCTTGCCGAGATAATGGTCGATGCGGTAGATCTGCTCCTCGTCAAAGGCGCCGAGCAGAATATGATTCAGTGCGCGTGCCGAATCGAGATCGCGCCCGAACGGCTTCTCTACGATAATCCGTGTCCAGCCCTTTTCTGAGCGGGAAAGCCCTGACTCGCCCAGGTGCTGGATGATCAGCGGCGCCGCCGAGGCGGGAACGGAAAGGTAGAAGAGCACGTTCGGCTTGGCTCCGCCCGCTCCCAGTTCCTCCAGCCGGCTGCGCAAGGTCTGGTAAAACTCCGGGGATTCATAAACGCCGGCCAGATAATGCAAATGCTGGGCGAACTCCCCCCAGCGGGTCGGGGTAAAGTGATGCGAATCCTTGGAGCGCTCGGTGGCGTCGCGCAGCGTGCCGCGAAGCTGTTCGGTATCAATTTGCGAACGGCCCACGCCGAGCACCTCGACGGGGCCGGAAAGCAAGCCATCCGCCACCAGATCGAACAATGCCGGCAGCAGTTTTCGCCGGCTCAGATCGCCGGTGACGCCGAAGACCACGATTATGCATGGTTCGACCGCCCTCGGCGCCGGAGATACGGGAAACTGGTCAACAGTAATTTCTACAGTGCCCATGTGTTTTTATGCCGGCGCGCCAAAGAGGCGGCCGCGCCGGGAACCCTCAATCCGCTGCCGACAAGCCCAGCTTGTGCCAGTCGGTGTGTACGAATCCCTTTTCCGGATGGTCGGCGCGCTGGTAGGTGTGCGCACCGAAGTAATCGCGCTGCGCCTGAGTGAGATTCTGCGGCAACCGTCCAGTGCGGTAGCTGTCGTAGTAAGCCAGCGAGGCGGTCATGGCCGGAACCGGTATGCCGTGCTCGATGGCAAGCTGGAGCGTCCACCGCCAATTGCGCTGTGCCCGCTGCACCTCGGCGCAAAAGGCCTGGTCAAGCAGCAGGTCTGCCAGATTCGGATTGCGCTCGTAAGCGCGCATGATTTCGTTCAGGAGTTCGGCGCGGATGATGCAGCCCGCCTTCCAGATGCGCGCCATCTCCCGCAGGTCGATGTTCCAGTGAAAGAACTCCGACCCGGCCCGAATCAGGTTCATGCCCTGCGCATAGGAACATACTTTAGAGGCGTACAGTGCATCGCGAATGGCATCCGCCGCCTGCCGCCGGTCTCCCGTGAACTTTGTTTCCGGACCCTGTAGCACCCGCGATGCCGCCTCGCGCTCGTCCTTGAGGCTGGAAAGCACCCGGGCCTCTATGGCGGCTGCGATTGTTCCGACCGGAACGGCCAGATCGAGCGCCGTCTGCGCCGTCCACTTGCCCGTGCCTTTTTGCCCCGCCTTGTCGAGCACCATATCGACCAGCGGCTTGCCCGTATCGGGATCCTTCACGCGGAAAATCTCCGAGGTGATCTCGATCAGGTAGGACTTTAAGGAAGTCTCATTCCACTTCGCGAATATCTCTTCCAGTTCGGCGGCCTGGAATCCGACGGCTCTGTGCAGCATGTCATAGGCTTCGGCGATGAGCTGCATGTCGCCGTACTCGATGCCGTTGTGAACCATCTTGACAAAGTGGCCGGCGCCGTCGGGACCGACATAGGTGACGCACGGGCCGGAGTCACTCTTGGCGGCGATGGCCGCCAGTATCGGCTCCAGCTCGCGATAGGCTTCGCGCTCGCCTCCCGGCATCAGCGACGGACCATACCGCGCGCCCTCTTCGCCGCCGGAGACGCCCATGCCAAAGAAGCGATGCCCGCTCCGCGATATCGTCTTCTCCCGGCGCTGCGTGTCCTTAAACCAGGAGTTGCCGCCGTCGATGAGGATGTCGCCCGGTTCCAGCAGCGGCGCCAGTTGCGTGATCATGCTGTCGACGGGCTCGCCGGCCTTGATCATCATCAGCATGCGGCGCGGCTTTTTGAGCGCCTTGACGAACTGCTCGAGCGAGCGCGTGCCGGTAATTTTCTTGCCGGTGTTCTCTCGCGCAAAGCGCTCCGTCCAATCCGTCTCCAGGTTCCAGACGGCAACGCTGAATCCGTGCTCTTCCACATTGAGGGCGAGGTTCTGCCCCATTACCGCCAGCCCAATCACGCCGAAATCGTTCACGTGCTCTTACCTCGCGGGGTACCCGGGAAATGCCGCTATGACGTTGCCCGGGGGAGTCGGAGTACCTATCGAACGCACTTAGTGCATTCGCAGAATGACAACTCAGATCGAAACCGCTTTGGCCTCAACCAGCCGCTGCAGATTTCGGATCAGTGTGTCCAGATCATGGTGAATGTTGTGTCCCAGCCGCACGGCAAAGGCCCTGCGCTTATGCGCCGCCAGCGACTCCAGATCGCCCAGCGCCTGCGCCTCCGCCAGCACACCGAAGGTGAACTTCTCGCCCGGAATCTGCACATCCGGCTGGTCTTCCGTCGTCAGTTGCAGGAAGACGCCGATGTTCGGGCCTCCTTTGTGGAACTGCCCCGTCGAATGCAGGAAGCGGGGCCCATAGCCGGTGGTGACAGCCACACGCAAGGCGTTGCGCAACGCCACCTGCAGGCGGGCAATGAGCCCATTGGTTACCGCGTCCTCGGGCAGATACTGTTGGATGGCGATGTAATCCCGCGGCCGCACCTGCTGCACGAAGGCTTCCAGCGCCCTTTCCTGGCTGCCGCCTACGCCTTCCACCAGGGAAAACTGCATCATTCCGGCCGCGCTCCGTGGCAGGGCTCCGTCTTTTTCAAACTGCCCGAGCAAACGTTTGGTATTGTCCTTGGACTCCTGCACGTTGGGCTGATCGAAGGCATCGATACCAAGCAGTGCACCCGCTACTGCCGTGGCGAACTCCCAGACGTAGAATTCCGCCCCCAAATCCAGCGGCGACTCCAGCTTGTGCCGGATTACCGGGAAGCCGTGACTCTCCAACCGCTTCAGCTTGCCCTCGATGGCCGGGTCCGATTCGACGTGAATGTAGGCGAAAACACGGTCCGAGTCGTAGTTCTCCGGCAAGCCCAGGGGCTCGCCAGCCACTGGCAGAATGCCTTTTCCCTCTTTGCCGGTGCTCTCGGCGATAAGCTGCTCGATCCAGAGGCCGACGGAGGAAACAGGCTCGGAGGCGATAAGCGTCAGCTTGTCGCGGCCGGCCAGCGCACAGCCGGCCAGCATAGCGCCAAGGCGCGCCCCGGGATTGTCCTCGGCACGAACGGTGGGGCCGCATACCTGCCCCATGCGGTCGGCCCGATCCAATATGCCGGCCACATCTCCACCCATCACCGCCAGCGGCACCATGCCGAAGAATGACAACGCCGAGTAGCGGCCGCCGATGTCGGCTGGGTTGAGAAACACCCGCCGGAAGTTGTCGCGCTTCGCGTCCCGCACCAATTGCGTGTCCGGATCAGTGATGGCGATGAAGTTTCTCCCGGCCTTGTCTCCCAGCTTCGCCTTGACCCGTTGGTAGAAGTACTGATGGAAGATGGTCGGCTCGGTCGTGGTGCCCGATTTCGAAGCCACGATGAACAGCGTCTTCTCCACCGCGATCTTGCTCTCCAGGGCACGCACCGCGCCCGGCACCGTGGAGTCCAGAACGTGCAGCCGGGGATAAGCGCCGATCGTGCCGAAACTGGAGGCAAATACCAGCGGGCAGAGGCTCGATCCGCCCATACCAAGCACGACCGCGTCCGCAAAGCCTTCGCCGCGAATCTCTTCGGCAAACCCTTCAAGTTCACCGGCGTGTTTCAGCATCAGTTTGGTGACATCGAGCCAGCCGAGCGCATTCCTGATGATCTTCTGGTGCTCCGGCTCCGATTTCCAGGCGCTCGCATCCTTGTTCCAAATGCGTTTGGGAAGATCTGTCGCGACCACCCTCTCCAGCGCCTTGTCGACCGAGGCCTTCACGTCGCCGTGCGTGCCGGAGCGCCGCGAGCCGGTTTCGGCAAACTTTACTCGCTCTTCCTCGACTGCAACCAACAGCGCGCGGAAGGAATCGGCAAAGGCCTTGACGCCTTCCTGCGTAAGTTCATCGGTGATCTGCTTGAAGTCGATTCCCAGGGCCTTCAATTGTTCGAAGACCCGCTTTGCCTCGTCTAGGCCCTGGTCCAGGGTAAGCGCCGGACGGCCGTGATCGAGGAACGCCTTCAACGTCTGCGGAGGAACGGTGTTCACCGTCTCCGTGCCGATCAGCGTGTCGACGTAGTAGACATCGCTGTACTTGGGATTCTTTGTTCCTGTCGAAGCCCACAAAGGGCGCTGCACCCGCGCCCCGGCCTTGCGCAGTTCGGCAAAGCGCGCGCCATGGAAGATTTCCCTGAAGGCTGCATACGCCAGCTTGGCATTGGCGATGGCGGCTTTGCCCAGCAGCTCCTGCGCAGCGTCGTGCTGTGCTGCCCGCTTGGGATCGTCCAGCACTTTCTGCAGTCGCTTGTCTGTGGCGGTATCGATGCGGCTGACGAAGAAGCTGGCGACGGAAGCCGCGTTGGCGATCGGCTGTCCGGCGGCGCGGCGCCGCTCCAGGCCGCGAATGTAGGCCTCGGTCACCTCGCGATAGCGCTCGACGGAAAAAATCAGCGTGACGTTTACGTTGATGCCTTCCGACGTGAGCTGCTCGATGGCCTGCAGCCCTTCCTTCGTCGCCGGCACTTTTACCAGCACGTTGGCGCGCTGGAGTTTGCCATGCAGCCGGCGGGCTTCGTCCATGGTGGCCTCGGCCTCGAATGCCAGCTCCGGCGAGACTTCGATGCTGACGAAGCCGTCGCCGCCCTGCGCCTGCTGATAAACCGGCAGGAACAGGTCCGCCGCCGCGCCGATGTCTTCGATGGCCAGGGCCTCAAATATTTCTCCCGCGTTCTTCCCTACCCGCGCCAGCCGCCGCATCGTCTCGTCGTAATCGTCGCTGCCGGTAATCGCCTTTTGAAAGATTGTTGGATTGGAGGTCAGCCCGAAGACCTCGCTCGCCTGGATCATCCGGCGCAACTCCCCGGAGTTGATCAGGCTGCGCTCGATCTGATCGAACCACAAGCTCTGCCCCAGCTTCTTCAGCTCATTCGCCCGGTTGCTCATGACTTTTTCTCACACCAGCTCTCTTCAATTTGTTTAATCTTGCCCAACCGCCGCACATGCCGCGGCTCGCCCGTAAAGCGGGCATTCAGAAACGCGTGCAGCAGCTCGAGCGCCAGCTCCGGCCCGATTACCCTGGCTCCCAGGCAGAGCACGTTCATGTTGTCGTGCTCCACTCCCTGATGCGCGCTGTACGTGTCGTGACACATGCAGGCGCGAATGCCGCGAAACTTGTTGGCCGCCGCCGTCACCCCAACACCACTGCCGCAGACCAGCACGCCTCGCTCCGCTTTGCCGGCTTGCACCGCTTCGGCCACCAGCTTGGCGTAATCCGGATAATCATCCGGGAGGTCGCCGCGGTCGGTGCCGAAATCCGTCACCTCGTGCCCGGCGGCCTGCATGCTTGTCGCCAGCAGCTTGTTGAGCGGAAAGCCGGCATGATCAGCGCCCAACGCTATCTTCATACTCGCGTCTTTGCCGGGCTGACACGCTGCAGTACGGTCAGCGCCGCCTCCACCACGTGCTCGGTGGTAAAGCCCATATGGCGAAAAACCTCCGTATAGGGGGCCGACGCGCCAAAATCGTCGCGCCCGATGGCTATGCCTTCCGCGCCCACGTAGCGAATCCAGCCCAGAGTGACGCCGGCTTCCACCGAAACGCGCGCGGTGAGCGAAGGCGGCAGAACCGATTCCTTGTAACTCTCCTCCTGCCGCTCGAAGATCTCCCAGGAAGGCATGCTGACCACCCGCGCCCGCACGCCTTGAGCCTTGAGCTTCTCAAAGGCGGAGACACAGAGTATCAGCTCCGAACCGGTGCCGATCAGAATGACCTCCGCATCTTTACTGTCCAGCAACACGTAGGCGCCGCGAAGCAAGCCGCTGGCCGGAGCCATGGCCGAGCGGTCGAGGGTCGGAACCGGCTGCCGGCTGAGGGCAAGGGCTGTCGGACTTTTTGCGAAGCCGAGCGCATAGCGCCAAGCCTCCGCCGCCTCGTTGGCATCGCCCGGACGGATTACGGTCAGCCGTGGAATGGAGCGCAGAGAGAGTAACTGCGAGATGGGCTGATGCGTCGGCCCGTCTTCGCCCAACCCGATCGAGTCGTGCGTGAAGACATAAGTCACCGGAAGGCGCATGAGCGCCGCCAGGCGTATGGAACCCCGCATGTAATCGGAAAACACCAGGAAGGTCGCGCCGAAGACGCGCAGCTTGGAGAGCGCCATGCCGTTCAGAATAGCGCCCATGCCGTGCTCGCGGATACCGAAGTGCATGTTGCGCCCGAAGCTGCCGGCCTCGAACGCAAGCTCGTCGGCGATCAGCGTCTTGGTCGAGGGAGCCAGATCGGCCGCTCCGCCCATCAGCCACGGCAGGTTCTTGGCGATTGCGTTCTCTACCTTGCCCGCCGACTCGCGCGTAGCCATGCCCTTCGGATCCGGCGGAAACACCGATATCTGGCTGTCCCAGTTCTCCGGCAGCCGCCCCGCCTGCATCGTCTCCCACTGCCGTCCCAGATCAGGAAACACCTGGCGATAGGACTCGTATTGCCGTTTCCACTCCTCTTCCAGCTTCGCTCCGCGCCCTATGGCCTCGCGCATCATGCTCTCGACTTCGGGAGGAACGTAGAACGTCTTATCCTCCGGCCAGCCGTAGAAGCGCTTCGCTCCCTTTACTTCGTCTTCGCCGAGCGGCTCACCGTGCGCAGCCGCCGTATCCTGTTTGTGCGGCGCGCCGTACCCGATATGGCTGTTGACAATGATCAGGTTGGGCCGCTCCTGCTGGCTGTGCGTCTTGGCGATGGCCACACGCAAGGCGTCCAGGTTGTTGACGTCCTCGACATGCCTCACGTTCCAGCCGTAGGCCTCAAAGCGCTTCCCGACATCCTCGGAGAAGGCCAGGCTGGTCTTGCCTTCGATGGTGATGGAGTTGTTGTCGTAGAACATCGTCAGGTTGGAGAGCCGCAGATGCCCGGCCAGAGACGCTGCCTCCGACGCGACTCCCTCCATCATGTCGCCGTCGCCGCAGATGGCCCAGATGCGATAGTTGACGATCTCATGTCCTGGGCGGTTGAAGTGAGCTGCCAGCCAGCGCTCCGCGATGGCCATGCCGATGGCGTTCCCGACGCCCTGCCCCAGAGGGCCGGTCGTGGTCTCCACGCCGCGAGTCGACTCATGCTCAGGATGGCCGGGAGTCTTCGATCCCCACTGGCGGAATTGCTTGATGTCCTCCAGGGTCAAGCCGTAGCCGGTCAGAAACAGCACCGAATAGAGCAGCATGCAGGCATGACCGTTGGAGAGCACGAAGCGGTCGCGGTTGGGCCAGTCGGGGTTTCCGGGGTTATACCGCAGGTATTCTCTATATAAAAGATAGGCCAGCGGCGCCAGGGCCATCGGAGTACCCGGATGACCGCTCTTGGCCTTCTGTACCGCATCCATGGAGAGGGTGCGGATGGTGTTAATGGCAAGCAACTCCAGGTCCTGCTGCTTTGTCGGAGCCATGCGTTCTTTGTCTAGCCTTTCCTGGGCGATCGCCTTAGTTCAATCTAAAAGCCCTAGCCCGTGGCGTCAAATTCAGCTTCCGAAATTGTCCCGGCATTCATCTACGAACCCGCGCACCCGGCCGGCGACGGATAACAGCCGGCACGAGCGGTTATGCTGCCGGCGCGTTCCCAACTATACAAAAGAGGCCTGTAGAAGATTCGAGTGACGCGCACGGAAAAGAGTTGGAACGCGGAAGAAAAGAGTTGAGATCGCGCGGAAAGTCTTGGGGGGAATTAGGGCTCTAGGGAAGGAAATTGAGCGGCAGCAGAGCTGATTTGACGCCGCCCACCCCGATTGTTAATATCGTGACGCGGGGTGGAGCAGTCTGGTAGCTCGTTGGGCTCATAACCCAAAGGTCGGAGGTTCAAATCCTCCCCCCGCAACCATCTGATTCAACTACTTACGAGCGCCGTCCAGACGGCGCTCGTTCTATTTCCCCAAAAACTTCCCCAAACTGCCTGCAGGCACAGCCGCTGGCCTCTGCCTGCAAACGGCTGCATCGCGGGCTTGGCGATGGTCATCAAATCTTTCAAGCACGAACGTGCGACCGGGCACCACGCTCGGTCACACGCGGGCTGCCGAGCATTGAGGTTCGCGATTTTGGGTGCCATTGTGGTGGCCGAAGGGATTGCGGAGGCCTCGAAGTTAGGCGGGCACTTAGCGGGTCTCCCGGAAGCAATTTGCTCCTCCGGCAGATCAAGGCCTCCTGCCGTGCGAAATTCGGGCCTATTGGCACGCGTCATGAACGCGCGGTCTGGGCCGTCTTTCGCGAGGCAACCGGGATGCCCGACATCCACCCAGATACATTTCTATTGAAATTCACCGAGCGCCAAGCCGCCATCAGGCTTGGTGTGTCCCTGTCGACTTTACGTCGCCGCCGACGTGCAGGCACGGGGCCGAGATATTTCCGTGACGGCGCAATCATTCGTTACTGCCCCGCCGATCTCGACCAATATATCGCTGACCACCTCACACCGGAGGTGGCCAAATGAGCCGCAGCCGCAACGGCGTCTACAAACGGCGCAACAGCAAAGGGCCGCCGAAGCTGGCGTGCCAATTCCCGTTATCGAGGCGCAGGTCGGCCACCTTTCTGCCGCGATGGTGGCGCATTACACGCACATTTCACACGGGGCTATACACCGGGCCGCCGAACAGATTGAGAGCAACAGCACTGAACTGCTGCAGCAGATGGCGAAGTTTGAAGCGTTGCAGCAACAGGTGGGAAACTTCGTGTAGGTCGAACAGAAATCTGAATTCTTTTCACGGGGAAGTCGCATCCAATTGCGATAACAATTGAATATTCGGCCGAATTGATCGGCCATCAACCCAGAACCTTCGCGGGTCGCCAGCGGAAGTCATCTTCTAACTGCTTCTGCACCATTTATCTGCGTTTTCCGGGCACAACCTGCAGCGCTTTTCGGCTGCTGGGATAAGTGTGCCCGCTCTCAGAAGGAGCAGATAAAATGAGTGGCGAGACTATCGTTAAGAATTGCCAAATCATCTACCCGCCCGCCGGGCAAGCAGGGGAGTACTCCCCGCTTGCCGCCAATCCGTACAAAGGCTGTACAAAGGCTGCGGCCACGGGTGCGCTTATTGCTACGTTCCCGCTGTTCTGAAGATAACGCGCCCGGAATTCGATGCTGGTGCGACTCCGCGCGAAAACTACATTCAGGACCTCACCAAAGACGCACGGAAATACCAGAAGGCGGGCATTACCGAGCAGGTGATGCTCAGCTCCACCACCGATCCGTATCACCCCGGCGATACAACTCTCACCAGGCAGGCGCTCGAAGTGCTACTGGCTCACGGTCTCGGCACCTGCACGTTGACCAAGGGCGGAACCAGGGCCCTCCGTGACCTGGATTTGTTTCGTCCCGACCGTGATGCCTTCGCCTCCACGCTGACCAGCTTGGACGATGAGTTTTCACGCAGTACAGGAGGATGTCCGCAAGAATCTTGCAAACAGCGCTGAACGGACTGGGCTGTTTCAGCTTTATGACAAATTGCAGGCTATAAAAGATGGGCGACTCCCTCCAGCGTTGTCTGCACGCTACGACGGCGTTCAGCATTTCTTCCCCGTTATTCTGCTATATGACCAGATTCAATTCGCCAATGCCGATTCGGTCTTGGGCAATCTGCTTCAATCTGAGTTGCGAGGTTCAGGCATTAGCAATTTCTCTTATCAAATTTGGCATATCGAAGAATTAGAGGACTTGCTGCATCTTGTGCCGAACAATGAGCTAGTAGGGTGGTTCGCGAGAAATTCAGCAATCCGACAATCCGCCCGTGGGACTTAGACGCGTACTTGTATGAGAGGACAAAAATGAAACACCTTCGCCCCTTCCTTTACCTCCCCGAGGGTCGATCCAAGGCTCATGAGATTCAGAGACTCCCGAGTCATGACCGAACCCATAGTCGATTTCGCTGGAATGTCGAGTTTCACAAGGCACATTAGCTTGCCTTTCTCGATTTCGGTTACCTTGCCTACGATGCGGTTCCGAGCGCCCACTCTCATTGGCCCCTCCTTAATATCCCGGTTGGGATGAGCAGCGCAGTATCTCTCAATGACAAGAATCGCGCAACGATAAAAAAATGACAGTACCGCCCCGCATTATTCTCAACAGATGCAAGCAGAGTGGTCGCCAACCGCAAGGGTTAGGCGCTCGCCAGTTCTTCCGACGTGCATTTCGGAGCCACCCCCAGCAACTCGAAAGCCTCGCTTTCGATCCACTGATCGACACGCGCTGGTGCCGGAAATGACGTACGAGGGGATGGGAGTGGCAGATGGGCAGGCTGCCGGGTTGGCATGGCAGTCGTTGGTCGGCGGTCGGCTAAGTGAAGCTGAAAGGGAAAAGATTCGGAAGTCCCTGCTGGATTATTGTGGGCAGGACACGCTGGCGCTTGTCAGGCTGCTGGTAGTTCTTCGGTTTGCCAGATTTAATACTGAGTCTTCAACATGCGTCCCGAGGGATTTGAGCTTACCCCGCATTTCCTTTGTGAACTTGGAACAGTTGCGCTTATGATGTCGTAAACACCCGGTTTTTATGCGGCCCTGAAGACCACGACATGTACTCCGGAGGCCAATACCCAGTGGGTGAGACAAAGAATCGGCCGTTTCGGTTCTCTTTTAGTACCTCCCTGAAAGTTGATTTCCAAGGATCACGAGTCACTTCCGACGCCGGCCTGCTGGTAGTCCGAGAGTTGGATGAACGTCTTGGGCTGAGCCAGCTCATCTCCGACAACCTGACCGACGCTCGTCATGGCAAGAACACGCAACTGCCTCTGCCGAATCTGTTGCGCCAGTCGATCTACAGCCGCTTGGCGGGTTATGAAGATCTTGGGGAGTTGTGGGAACCAAATCGCTGAAATGAAGGAGTATGGCGCGGTGTCCGAGAAATCGACGCGCAACAAGGTTGATTATGCGGCCAAGCCCAGAATGGCGCGGCATCGCGCCGTTTTGCGTTGGCTGATGCAGTTTTGGCAACCTCACTCCCGAGCAGTACAATTTCAGCCATTCAGAGCTGGAAAAAGGAGATTCCTGTATATAGCTTCTAGAGTTCCACATCAGCGAAAAGCGCGTAGATATCGGGCGGCACTTATATCCGCGAAGGCGTGCATATTGGGGGACCTGCCAGCCCCAGATTTTGTTCCGCTCCTGCCGCCAGACCTGACCAACGCTTGATCAGCTCCGGGAACGACTACTGAGCGGAACGGACAAACTTATCTCCGTTATATATGAGGAGGATGTTATGGAATTAGTCGGCAGTTATGACGTGGTTGTAGCCGGCGCCGGAATTGCCGGGGTGGTGGCTACACTGCGGTCTGCCCGTGAAGGGGCCAAGACCATGCTGCTGGAAGCCAGCGGATTCCTCGGAGGCCTGGTCACCGGCGGCCGGCAGACGAAACCGACCGGCGTTATCAATGGCGGGATCTTCCGGGAGTTGCTGGATCGCTGCATCGCCTACGAAGGCGCAGACCCTGTTCCGCGGGAGTCGTTCTGGGGTGCATACACCGGGGCGTTCGACGCCCAGACCATGGAGCGGGTCATGATGGAGGCCGTCGAGAAGGCTGGAGTAGAGGTCTTGCTGCATGCCCCGGTGGTCGAAGCCATCAAGGATGGCAACACGCTCCGAGCGGTCGAGGTGCAGACCAAGAGCGGGAGGAAGCTCATCCTGGGCAAGGTTTTCGTCGACGCCACCGGAGATGGCGACCTGGCGGCGCTGGCCGGCGCCGAGTTCATGCTTGGCAGGGAGCGCGACGGGCTCACCCAGCCGATTACCTCCTATCTCCGCGTGCTCAACGTCAACATCCCCGCGCTGGTTGAGGACTGCAAGACCCACATGGACGACATGTGGGAGCTGACAATCCCGGAAAACGGAAAGTGCAACGAAGACTACATCCTGGTGTTCTTCACCACCGGCTTCACCAAGCGCATACAGGAAGCGAAAAAAGAGGGCTTCAACTGGACCGTGCCCAAGGACCACATGAGCCTGAAGGCCGGCGTCATTCCCGGCGAGGTAATTGTGAATGTCACCCGGGTTCACGGCAACGCTCTCGACTTCCGCACCGTCAGCCGGGCCGAATTCGAGGTGAGGAAGCAGGCTTACTGCGCCTTCGAGTTTTTGAAGCGCTATGTGAAGGGGTTCGAGAAGGCGGTGTTCCTGGAAGTTGCTCCCAAGCTCGGGGTACGTGAGACGCGGCGGATCAAGTGCCGCTACGTTCTCACCGGGGCGGACGTTCGCGGCCGGGCCCGCTTCGAGGATGCCATCGGCCTGTGCAACTCGCCGGTCGATATTCATGAACCGGGCGGAGTCCGGGCCACTATGGAAAATGTCGGCACCGGCTATGCCCTGCCCTTGCGCTGCATCGTCCCGGAGAAGGTCGAAGGCCTGTTTGTGGCCGGCCGCTGCATTTCCGTGGATACCACCGCTTTCGGTTCCACCCGGAACCTGCCGGCATGCGCCATGACAGGCGATGCTGCCGGAGTGGCGGCGGCCTATTGCGCCAAGCACGAGGTGCCCACGCCAAAGGCTTCGGTGGAGTTTATCCAGCAGCGGCTGCGCGCGGCAGGCGTGGCATTGGGCGTGCCAGCAGAAGCCGCCGGTGCGCGCTAGCATTATGTATTCAAAAGGAGGTCTATCTCAATGTCTCAGGGACCGGTTGTAGCCAAGGCGCCGCCAAAGACGGAAAAATCCCGACTCCGCAAGTCAATAACCCTGGTAGGAGCAATATTCAGTATCGCCCTGAGCTTCTATGTTGCTTTTCACCAGCCGCCTGAAGGCTTGACGGTAGCGGCCATGCGCGCTTCCGGAATTCTGGTCTGGGCGGTCTCTTTCTGGATCCTGGAAGTCTTCCCCGAGTACATCACCGGCCTGGTGATGTGCACCCTCTGGGCGATGATCAGGGTGGTGCCGTTTGGCAAGGCTTTCGCGAGCTTCTCCACCTCCAGTTGGTGGATCATGGTGGGTGCCTTCGGTCTCGGCGTGGCCGCCACCAAGTGCGGCCTTCTGCGGCGTATTTCGCTGTTCGTGCTGAAATTGTTCCCGCCGACTTTCCTCGGCCAGACTCTCGGGCTGCTAGGGGCCGGAACTATTGTCTCTCCCCTGATCCCGAGCGCCAACGCCAGGGGAGCCATAGCCGCGCCGGTGGCCTTGGCGATCAGCGATTCGCTGAAGTATGAGCGCAAAAGCGACGGGGCCGGCGGTCTTTTCGGGGCGATGTTTATCGGCTTTTGCGTCCTGGGCTCGCCCGCCTTCCTCAGCGGATCGTTTACCAACTATGCGACCCTGGGACTATTTCCGGCGGGATACCAGAATGTCACCTGGACTTCGTGGCTGATCTATGCCCTTCCCTGGCTGGCGGTGGCATTCATCGGTACAGGCGCGGTCACTTATTTTCTCTACAAGCCGAAGCAGAAGTCAGGATTGTCCAGAGATGTTGTTTCCGCCGAATTGGCGCGGTTGGGGCCGATGAAGCGCGACGAGAAGGCTACCGCCATTGTCCTGGTCGTCACCCTGCTGCTGTGGATGACAGAATCCCTGCACAAGATTTCCTCGGGCGAGGTTGCTGTCCTCAGCATATGCGTACTGCTGGGCCTGAATGTCATGAACCGCGAGGATTTCCGTAAAGGCATCGACTGGGCCGCCATCGTCTATGTCGGCTGCATTCTGAACATCGGCGCCGTATTCGCGGCCTTGAAAATCAATTTGTGGCTCGGGCACGCGCTGCAACCCATAGTTGCTTCATTTTTGTCGAACGGCTATCTCTTCGTGATTGCCCTTGTCCTGGCCGTCCTGGTGTGCCGCCTGGTCATCATATCCATGCTGGCTACGTCGGTTATATTTACCATTGTCCTGAGCCCGCTGGTGGTAACTCACGGCATGCACCCATGGATCATTGCCTTTGTATCTTTTGCGGCTTCCAACATCTGGTTTTTCTTTTTCCAAAACTCGTTTTACCTGCTGGCTTTCTATGCTGTCGGCGGAGAAATGGTTGAGCATCGCCAGATGATCAAGCTTTCGGCTGCTTATACGCTAGTTGCCCTGGTCGGATTCATGGTCAGCGTCCCTTATTGGCAAGCTATCGGCCTCATGCACTGAGGCTGAACGCATGACATGGGTGGGCAGAAGCATCGACGCAAGGAGGATTCAATGCAGATATTCGGCACTTACGATGTCGTAGTGGTAGGGGCGGGCATTTCGGGAGTGTGCGCCGCCATCAAGGCCAAGCGCGAGGGAGCCAAGACCCTGCTGGTCGAAGGCAGCGGCGTTCTCGGCGGCCTCATCACCGGCGGCCGGCAGACCAAGTCGACGGGACTGGTCAACGGCGGCGTCTTCCAGGAGCTGCTGAATCGTTGCGTGCAATACAAGGGCGCCGACCCCGAGATCCGAAGCTCGTACTGGGGCAAGTACACCGGCCAGTTCGACGCTGAAGTCATGCAGCGGGTTATTGTCGAAGCCGTCGAGGAAAGCGGCGTGGAGCTGCTGCTCTATGCTCCCGTGACCGAGGCGATCAAGGAGGGCAATCGCCTCACGGCCATCAAGGTCCAGGTAAAATCGGGGCCCAAGCTCATCCTGGGAAAGGCGTTCATCGATTGCTCGGGCGACGGCGATCTGGCCTGCCTGGCCGGAGCAGAGTACATGGTCGGGCGGAAAGGCGACGGGCTGACGCAGCCCATTACCTCCTACGTCCGCCTCGTCAACGTCGATTTTCCCGCGGTGGCCAAAGATTTCCAGGAACACAAGGACGACATGTGGGAGCTGAACGTCCCCAAGAAAGAGAACGCCACCAACGAAGATCATGCCCTCGTGTTCTTCGCCACCGGCCTCACCAAGCGCATCGAGCAGGCCAAGAAGGACGGGTTCAAGTGGATCATTCCCAAGAACCACATCACCTTCAAAGCCGGCCTGATTCCCGGCGAGGTGAGCCTGAACGTCACCCGCTTCCACGGCAATGCGCTGGACGAACGCACGCTGACCAAGGCGACCATGGAAATCCGCAAGCAGGCCTATAACGTCTTCGACTTCCTGAAGAAATACGTTCGCGGATTCGAAAACGCTATCTTCCTTGAGGTCGCTCCCAAGCTTGGCATACGGGAGACGCGGAGAATCGTCGGCGAGTACATTCTCACCGAAAAAGATGTAAGAGGCGAGACGCGCTTCGCCGATGCCATCGGGTTGTCTAACTGTCCGGTAGACGTGCATGAGCCGGGCGGCGAGCGGGCTATCATGGATAGCGTCGGCGCCGGCTACGGGGTGCCTTTCCGCTGCCTGATACCGAAGGGCGTGGACGCTCTTCTGCTGGCCGGCAGATGCATCTCCGTCGACGAGATAGCTTTCGGCTCGACCAGGAACCTTCCGGTTTGCGCCATCACCGCCGAAGCCGCGGCCCTGGCCGCCGCCTACGCGGTCAAGCACGACGTGCAACTGCGCGAGGTGCCGGTGGCGACAATTCAAGCCGCGCTCACCGCCGAGCGGGTGGATCTGGGCGCGTCCAAGGCTGCGGGAGCATAGGCGTCCGCGGGAGCATTGCTTTTCAGCGGCCTGTTAGAGCTGATTAGGTGTCGGCGAAAGGCCCCCGGAGAGCTTGTGGGCTTACACTCCTGTGCCGCTTTTGATCCCATTGTCTCTTTTCCCTAACGCTTCGTGAAATTTCCGAATCCGTTCGCGGCGACGAATGTTCTGCTTTCGTACACGGTTGAACCGAGCTTTATCCCCGTTTAGTTTGGACATGGCACCCCCAGATTGCGCCCCTGAGTCTGCTTCATTTTACTCCCATTTCGTGATGCGGTAAGCTTGGGGCGCTTAGGGGGTGAACTTGGGCGGAAATCAGAGTGCAGGAGGGCGAATCGATAGAAAACGCCCTGCGCCGTTTTAAGCGTAAGGTTCAGACGGAAGACATCATCAAGGAAGTGAAGCGTCACTCCTACTATTTGAAGCCGGGGGAGAAACGCCGACTGAAATCGGTCTTAGCACGTAAGCGTGCCAGGAAGAAGCTTCGCAGGGAGCCAGCTTCGGAGAAATAATTCAGCCCCACTACTTTCAGTGCGCAATGATCCGCCGATTGTCAGTAGCGGACTCTGCTGCAAGGAGGTTTTATGGCCCGAGAAAATCCAGAATCAACTCAAAAGCAGCCGCCAATACCCGCCGTCCAACATCTGACGGAAGCCCACAGCCTGCTGAAACGACTTAGTGAGAGGCTGGACAAACACCCAGAATTGGAGCAAGCCATAGAAAAGCTAGAGTTGGCGCTAAATGACTTAACCCTCAGGACGGGAGGAATGCTCTAAGAGTGTTAAGTCAAACCGCTGCCATCGCCGCTGTTTAGACGAGTCGCTGCGGGGCAAAAGCGCAAGCTGTGGTGCCTGAGGTCTTGTATCATGGTTGGACGTGGGCGCTGACTCTTCAGACCGTAAACTGTTCTGGCTTCTGTTCACAGTGTTGAGCCTTGGCGGCTGGTTCTTGCCTTTTGGCTGGGGCGTGGCGGAGATGTTCTTGTTACTATTGGTGAGTTGGTGGTTTGTCTATCGTTCGGGCATCCTCTAACCGTGCTGCGGCTGGGCCAGTGAACTCTAACCTTATTTCAAATCCGGGCCCGCATGCTCTGCTGCCCTTCTGGATTACCTAATCTTGAACTGAAGAGCCGAATCACGTCCGGCCTTGCGATTCTCATGGTGCTCTGCGAAATTAAGCATCGTCAACAGTGACTCTCTGTTTGCCATCCTCACCAATGCCTTCTCTTCTTTACCCTGAATCTCTTCTGCCTTAGGAACGAGAGAGCGAAGTTCGCTGTCGGAGAGAACGATCACACCATCGAGGTCGCCGAAAACAACTTCGTCCGGGCTGACCTCGACACCGCCGCAAGCAACAGTTTTCTGGGTCGTGAAGACGCGACTCGTCCCTGGGTACGTCGATCTGCTATCTGAATCCCAGGGAACAGATAGTCCACCATCGGCATGATAACGAAGAAGCGTACTTCGTCCTAAGCGGTCGAGGGGAGGTCGTTCTGGATAAAAGGACGAGTGGAGAGCCTTCGAGCAAGGCGGTCAACGAGATCGAAGGCTGGGATTCTGCTATTTGCTCGGCATCCTTAATTATGCTGGAACCTCGAGGTAAGACTCGTGCATGAAGCCTGACAAACTCAACTCCGACTCGCAGGAGATTGATTACGAGGAACTACTGAAGACCTCAACTCTTCCCGCCGACATCAATAGACTTAACGACAGGTTCTGGAACCCCGGACTAGGCGACGGCACCATTCGACCGGCGCGGCGGCTGTAATCGGCTGCTGCGGGGTTCTGGGGGAGTCCGGGAGGGCTGGTTTTGGGGTTGTTTGCCCCAAAATTGACTTCCAGTCCCACCCCTCCCGTGTTGACCGACCCAACGAATAAAGGCAAACGTCGCACCGCCCGTCAGCGCCCGATGAAATGGTGCCGTGCCACCAGAACTCGATTGTCGATATCTGACACCCGTCTGCATCCTGTCACGCTCATGATCCGCTGAAGTTCGGCGGTCATGATATCGACCATTTCTGCCACGCCTTGGCTGCCGTTTGCGGCCAAGCCCATCACCAGAGGCCAGCCGACAAGGACAGCATCCGCCCCCAAAGCCAAAGCCTTCATCACGTCAGAGCCGCGCCGGAATCCGCTGTCCGCAAAAATGGGCATCCGATTTTCGATCACCTTCTTAATCTCCGGCAAGACCTCAAGGGGATGGGCGGCATAATCGATTATCACGCCCGCGTGGTTGGAAACGACGATTCCCCCAGCGCCGATGGCCAAGGCTTTCTCTGCATCCTCGCCGCTCAATACGCCCTTCAGGATGAACGGGAGTTTCGTAACGCCAACCAACATCTTCAGTTCGTCAAGAGTCTTCGCCCCCATGGTCTTCGGAGCAGCCGGTTTATCCCCTCGCTTTGCCCCGTAGAAAAAGTCAATGTCGGTGCCGACCGCAATCGCTCCCCCTCGCTCTGCCTCTTTCAACTCTTTAATCATCGCTTGGGTATCGCGGAAGGGTTTTACGATTCTGACTGTAGGAACTCCAGTTTCAGCCACATCTTTGAATTGTTCGAAGGAGACGACTCCAAGCCACATCATTGAACCGGCATCTTTTATGCCTGAGGCGATTTTCACCAAAGGCTTGTCGGTAATGTCGTTCATGCCTGAGACCGCTGCGCTCACGATGGGGGTCTTGAATTGTCGGTTGAACAGGGTCGTCTCAGTGGACGCTTCCCCGGAGTCGATCAGCCTGAATTTGAACGCGAACTGGTCAAAACATTGGCGGATGGACAGATTGACAAAATTGGTCTCTGTCCCAGAGCGTACGTTAAATCCTTCATCCACCGAATAACTCTTGATGATGCCCTTGGCCTTGAGATTCGCTTCAGCCGTTGCGATGAGTTCCCGGTATTCCATTTAGGTTCAGTCCCTTTCCTAGCTACACTCACCGAGTTCCTCGGTTATGAGAGAAATCATACCAGTGAGTCGGGTCGCTCACTGATTCAAGCCAAACGGCTTACAGATCCCGAATCTGTAAGCCGTTTGGCTTTTGCGGGGCGCTGAAGGCGATATTATGAATATGGTCCCATCAGTCCAATTGGCACCATGACCAACAACATAGATGCGGCGATAAAGGCTGAAGGGCGCCGGGACGTCAGTCGGCGGTGGTGGCTTGCGCAGTCGCCGCCCCGCCGTCCAGCACTTCGCGCAATTTCTGCGCCAGCGTTGCCAGCGAGAATGGCTTCTGGATCAGCACCTTCCCAGGCTGCAAAACTCCGTGACTGACGATGCCGTCATCCGTATAGCCGGTCATGTAGATGGTCAGCACATTTTGCCGGTTGGGCATGCTGCCCAGTTTGGCGGCCAACTCCGCTCCGCTCATTTTGGGCATGACTACGTCGGTTAGCAAAACATGGATGGGCCCGGCGTGCGCTTCTGCGGCCTGGAGCGCCCTTTCGCCGTTTGCCGCCTCAAGCACGGCATAGCCGATCTGCCGCAGGTGTTCACAGATGGCGGCCCGCAACCCATCCTGGTCCTCGACCAGCAGAATCGTCTCTCCTCGGCCCGCGGTCTGGGTGAAGGTCGTCTTCGCCTGGCCGAGCTGCTTTTCGGTTGCCGGAAATAAGAGCTTGAATGAGGTTCCCTGGCCAGGTTCGCTTTCCACCCAGATGTATCCGTTGCTTTGCTTCACGACGCCGTAAACCGTGGACAACCCCAGCCCTGTTCCCTGCCCGGCGGGCTTGGTGGTGAAGAACGGCTCGAAGATACGCTCCTGAACCTCCTTCGTGATTCCGACCCCGGTATCCTCTACCGTCAGCGCCACGTACTTGCCCGGGGCCAATCCTGGATGCAGGGAGGCCATCGGCGGGTCCACCTCGGCATTCATCGTCGCAATCCTGATCTCTCCACCGCGCGGCATGGCATCGCGGGCATTCACGCATAGGTTCAACAGGACTTGCGTGATCTGACCGGGATCAGCCTCCATCCAGGAGAGCGGCTTTCCCGGCCGGAACACCATTTCGATATCGTCGCCGATCAGCCGCTTGATCATGTTGGCGGTATCCTCGATCGTCGCATTCAGATCGATGACGCGAGGTTCCAGCACCTGCTTGCGGCTGAAGGCCAGCATCTGTTGTGTCAGGCTGGCGGCCCGCTGTGACGCCTTCAATATCTGCTGCGTGTACCGCTGCGAATTGTCGCCCGGCCCGAGCTGCTCCTGCAGCATCTCGGCGTAGCTGCTGATCACCATCAGCAGGTTGTTGAAGTCGTGCGCCACCCCGCCTGCCAGGCTGCCTACGGCTTCCAGCTTCTGCGCCTGGCGAAGCTGCTGCTCGAGCTTCTCCCGCTGCTCCTCGGCGCGCTTGCGCCCGGTGATATCCCGCAGGAAACAGACAAATCGTCCGCCGCCGAGGTTCTGGAACGTTACGCTGGACTCGATATCGAGAACCTGGCCGTCTTTGCGGCGGTGGCGCGTTTCGAAGCGGTCACGTCCCTGGCGAATGATCCGCTGCATGTGCTCCGCGACATCTTGTTCGCTTTCCGCGCACTCCAGGTCCCGCACACCCAGCCGCAGAAGTTCCTCGCGGGTGTAGCCGGACAGGACGCAGTAAGCGTCGTTGACGTCGAGAATCTTGCCCTGCGCATCCACGAGGTAGAACGCTTCCTGTGTCGTCTGCAAAATCGTCCGCAAATGCTGTTCGCGTTCCTCCAGGGCCGCCTCGGCCTGCTTCCGCTCGGTGATATCGATGAACGCTCCCACCGCGCCCTGGACCTTGCCCGTCTCATCGGTCAATGGCACGGCGTTGCCGAAGATGCTTCGTGCACCTCCCTCTGCAAAAGTAACCGTATACTCGCAATCGCGCACCTCGTGTCCCGCGGCAGCACACTGCACCGGCAGCTCCTCGGGGGCAAGCTCCCGTCCGTCTCTAATCAAACGGTAGTTCGTCGGCCGCTCGCCTTCCGGCGCCGATTTGGAGGTGTTAGTTCCCGGAGGCAGACGCAGGAGCTTGTACCCGGTGCGGTTGCTGGTCATTCGACGGCACTCGGGATCATGGGCAATGAACATGATTGCCGGCACGGCTTCCATAATGGCGGACAGTTCCATGGCTCGGGCGCGCGCTTCGGCTTCGCTGCGCTCCAGCTCGGCGTTGAACCGCTTCACTTCTTCGGTTTCGCGACGCGCCGCTTCCGTGCGCTCGCGTTCGGCGGCGCGTTGCTGAATGAGCCGCGATGCCTTTACCAGCGATTCGCCGACTTCACTGGTTTCCGCCAGGTCGAGGTGCCCGACCGCTATCGGTTCTCCGCGCCCCAAGGCAAGAGCTGGAGGCACCAAAGCCTGTATGGAAACAGCGATGCGCCGCGCCATGCGCAGAGCTGTCACGATTCCTATCAGCGACAGCAGGGCCGTGCCAGCAATGGTCCACCACAACCAGCGCCAGATATCCGCCATCATGACGGACCTGGGTACGCCGATCGATACCGTCCAGCCGGATGTCGCCGAGCGGCTGAAGCTGCTGACCATGCGGACGCCTTCAAGGTTGACAGCCTCTGTCGTCGCCTCAACGGCATCTCTCATCCGCCTTCCCAGGGTGGCATTGATTGGTTTCCCGATAAACTCATCTGCCAAATGGGTCCGCGCGACAAGCACTTGATCGGCGTCGACGATTCCTCCAAGCCACTCCGGCGGGAGCTGTTGCTGCCGCAGGACCGCACCGAAACGGTCGGCGGGTATATTCATGGCGAGGTCATAGACGACCCGGCCATCGCGAAACACCGGAACGTGGACGGTAACCAGAAGCCGTCCGTCAAATACTCCGGTGAAAACGCCGCTAATGAACGGCCTGCCGGTGGCAAAGACTCGGTAAACCGAATCCGGGAGGGTGTGCTTAGGCAGTTGGGTGCCAAATGGAAAGAAGGTATTGAAGAGTTCCCGGCCGGTCGCGTCGGCAAGGAAGATACGGCTTCCGGAAGAAGCCTCCATGATTGCTCGCGCCCCGCTGTAAACAGAGGCCAGATCCCCTGAGGCAAGTGCCGGCGAAGCTACCAGAACGGTCAGGCTGGCTTGCGCATTAGATAGCTCGCGGTCAACCACCAGCGTGAGCGCCCGCGCTGTTTCCAGCATGCGCTGTTCGGTCAGGCGGCGCTTGCTCTGATAGCCGTAGTAGACGAGGAATCCAGCGGCAATCCAAATAGGCAATACACAGGCGAAGACAAGCCAGGCGAGCCTGAATTGAATCGACGCCCGCCGCTGGTTCCGCGGTGACACCCCGGCCTCAGCCATATCGCCCACACCCTCGGCGGTAATGGGAGAGACGGTCTCGCCTTCGCCGGCGCTTTGAGTACCTGATTCCCTGGGTTTCGACTTCATCTGATCAGAGAGTCCGCCTTGCTTGCACCCCGTCGGACGCAAGCGAGCCGCTGTCAGCGGACCACGCCTTGCGGCCATCTATTGTGTCACGACATTAACGGTGAGGATAGCTGCTGTATCGGTGCAGTGGCATGCGCAGTTCACCTGACCCGACTTCTAAGGTACGCCCTAGATCCGCTCCCAGTCGGCCGCTGCCGTCGAGTGGACATGGCAAACGACCACTGCTTTAGACTGGCGCAGCGGAAACCTGATCAGTCTGCGGCGCGAGTTTATAACGGCGGGGGCAAATCCTGAGGGACTGAGCGCCCAGCCACTGAGCGAGAGTAGCCGTTCAATGTAGAATTGTGCTCGGACACCCCAAAGAACGGCATGATCACCCGATGACGGAGCTCCGACGCCCGAATTTCGTTCTCATCGCCCTGCTCGTAGCCAGCGCCTTTTTCATGGAGAATCTCGACGGCACAGTGATTGCCACTGCCCTGCCGCAGATGGCGCCGTCGCTCCGCACCACCGCCATTGCCCTCAGCACGGGCATGAGCGCTTACATGCTGACGCTGGCGGTCTTCATTCCCATGAGCGGGTGGATTGCCGACCGCTTCGGCGCGCGAACGATATTTTGTCTCGCCATCGCCATATTCACGCTTTCCTCCATGCTCTGCGGCTTCAGCTCGCGCCTGTGGCAGTTCACGGCGGCCCGCGTCCTGCAGGGAATTGGCGGCTCGATGATGGTGCCGGTCGGCCGCCTGGTGGTGCTGCGTAACACGGAAAAGAAGGACCTCATACGACTCCATCGCCTACATCACCTGGCCGGGACTGGTGGCGCCGATTCTGGGTCCGCCGCTCGGCGGCTTCATCACCACCTACGCCTCCTGGCGCTGGATCTTCTTTCTCAATGTGCCGCTCGGCGTGCTCGGCATTCTGGCCGCCGTCGCGCTAGTGCCCAACCATCGTGCCGGCGAGCAGCAGCCGCTGGATTGGCTGGGATTCCTGTTGAGCGGCCTCTCCTGCTTCTCCCTGATGTACGGCTTGGATTTCATGGGGCAGCGGCAGATTCCCTGGAGGGATGTCAGCCTGCTGTGGGGCTTCAGCGCGCTGTGCGCGGTGCTGGCCGTATTGCAGGCCCGGCGTCATCCTCATCCGATCATCGATCTCTCGGCGCTGCGCATTCCCAGTTTCGCGGTGATGATCTTCGGCGGCTCGTTGTTCCGCATCGCCATCGGCACGGCGCCCTTTCTGTTGCCCATGCTGTTTCAGGTCGGATTCGGCATGAACGCCTTTGCCTCCGGCTTGCTGATGCTGGCGCTCTTCGCCGGCAACCTCGGCATGAAAACTGTGACCACTCCCGTGCTACGGCGCTTCGGCTTCCGTCCCGTGCTGATCACCAACGGAATGCTGGCGGCGGTTTCCATCTTCGTCTGTGGATTGCTGGTTCCTGCCATGCCCAAGGCGCTGATGGCCGCCGTGCTCTTCTTCAGCGGCCTCTGCCGTTCGATGCAGTTCACCAGTCTCAACAGCCTCGCCTTTGCCGACGTCCCCGCCGAAAGAATGACCGGGGCCAACACCTTCGCCAGCACGATGATGCAGATGACCATGGGCATGGGAATCGGCGTCGGCGCAGTGGCGCTGCACATGGCTGCCCTGGTCCATGGCCGGGACACGACGGCTCTGCAGGTCGGCGATTTTCATCTGGCTTTCTTCCTCATCGCGGCCATTGCGTTGACGGCTGTACTCGATTTCTTCAAGCTCGACCGCAACGCAGGCTCCATTGTCAGCGGCCATCGGCCAGCTTGATTCGGAAGATTCGGTGCAAGCTGGAACTCCGCCACTTCTTGGTGGGCCGCAGCTTTCTTCAGAACTCGCCAAAGCTCACCCTTTTGCTTCTGCGCAAAAGGAGCAACACCAACCGGAACCCCGGCATCTCGCAAGGCATCCCAGCAGTTTTTCTTTAGGAGGCTTTGTGGCAGAACGAGCACTCCCGTTCCCTTCGCAGCCGGTTTCTACCAAGCTCACGCGCCAACAGATCACAGGCTTCTGGGCAGCCTGGACAGGGTGGACATTGGACGGCATGGATTCCGTCATCTACGCCCTCGTGCTTAGTCCGGCTCTCACCGAGCTTCTGCCTAAGTCGGGAATGTCCAATAGCGCGCCCAATGTCGCCCTGGTCGGCTCGACCCTCTTTGGGCTGTTCCTGATCGGTTGGGGACTCTCATTCATCTGGGGACCGATCGCCGACAGGTTCGGACGCACATGGGTGCTGGCCGCCACCATCTTCGTCTATGCGGTCTTCACCGGCGCTGCAGCGCTCTCGCAGAACGTATGGCAGTTGGCCATCTTCCGTCTGCTGGCCGGAATTGGCATAGGCGGCGAGTGGGCACTGGCGGGAACCTACGTCGCCGAAGCCTGGCCGGAGGATCGCCGCAAGATGGGAGCCGGTTATCTGCAAACCGGCTACTACGCGGGATTCTTTCTCGCCGCCGCGCTGAACTACACCGTCGGCGCCCGTTTTGGCTGGCGTGCCATGTTCCTCTGCGGCTTGGCGCCCGTGGCGCTCTCGTTGCTGATCCTCCGGCGCGTGAAGGAACCCGAACGCTGGGAGCGCTCCGTCAAGGTTGAGCCGCTACAGCGACGCTCTCCTTTAGGCGATATCTTCCGCGAGCGCTATCTGCGTCGCACCTTGGTGAATACGGCGCTGCTGACAGTAGCCATTGTCGGCCTGTGGGCGGCCGCCGTCTACGAGCCGACCGCTATCATCACCCTGGCGCGCAAGGCGGGCTCCTCGCTGCCCCATGCCGTGCGGCTGGTTTCTCTAGGCACGGGCCTGCTATCGATCGGCACCATTCTCGGATGCCTGGCATTGCCGCCGCTGGCGGAGCGTCTGGGACGAAAGCCTACTCTGGCGATCTATTTCGCGGGGATGGGAACCGCCATATTGCTTACCTTTGGCTGGGCCTTCTATCTGCCGCAGGGACTGTATCCGTTTATCGCGCTGCTGTTCCTGCTCGGATTCTTTGGCGGAAACTTCACCATGTTCAGCCTGTGGCTGCCCGAGCAATACGGCACCTCGGTCCGCGCCACAGCCTTTGCTTTCGCTACTTCGTTCGGCCGCTTCATCGGCGCAGGAGTAAATTTCGCGCTGGGAGCGCTGGTACGCAATATGGGAACCCTGGGCAAGCCGGTCGCGCTGACTGCCGTAGTCTTCGGCATCGGACTGCTGCTGATCCCCTTCGGCCTGGAGACCCGCGGAAAATCGCTGCCGGACTAAGTGGAGGCCCACGCCTGAAGACATCGCTGCCACAAATGAACAGTTAGAGAATGGCCCGCATTCTGCCCAATAGAACGGCGAAACCATGTCTCTCTGACCTTCCGGCCTGAATCCTGGGACCCAGACACATACATGCTATGATGAGCGGCATAACCGCTTCTCCCGAGGATTGCATAGGTGCGGCATTTTCGTTCTGCCGCCTGTGCGTTCGGCGGGCGGAATCTTGTTTACCAACGACGCATTCTTTCCTTTTGAGCACGAGGATCAGATGAATTCAGAAGCTAAATCATTGCTTGTCGTCAGCGCCCATGCCGCTGATTTCGTATGGCGCGCCGGGGGAGCAATTGCTCTCCATGCCAAGGTTCATGGCTATCGCGCGGTTGTGGTCTGCCTGACCGGTGGCGAGCGCGGCGAGTCCAACGAGGTCTACTCCGCCGAACCCGGAATCACCGCCGCCGCCGTTCGTGAGCGCCGCAAAGCCGAGGCCGTCAAAGCGGCCGAGGTTCTCGGGGCCGAAGTGCGCTTCCTCGATCAGCAGGATTATCTCTTCCGCCCGACGCCGGAAGTTCTGGAAAAGCTGGTCGACATCTATCGTGAAGTTCGGCCGCTGTTCGTCCTGACCCATCCGGAAATCGATGCCGCCAATTTTGATCATGTTACGACCTGCCGTTTGGCGCTCGAGGCGCGCATGGTCGCGCAGGCCCCGGGGCGGCCTGGCGGAAAACACATCGCCGCTCCGCAGGTTTATTGCTTCGAGCCGCATCAGACCGAGATGTGCAGCTTCAAGCCCGACACCCTTCTCGACATCACCGAAGTTTGGGACCTGAAATGGAAGGCCATGCAGTGCGTTCCCTCGCAGACCGCCATGTGGCCCTACTACAAAAACGTGGCCGAGCAGCGCGGTAACATCGCGCGGCGGCGCACCGAGCGCAAGATTACGCACGCTGAGGCCTACCAGAGGATTTTCCCCACAACCGTGCGGGAACTCTAAAGCTTGGCTGCCGGATGTTCACGTCGAGACCGAGCTGATTTGGCTTAACGGAGAAACGCAGTATGGCGGAAACAAAAGAAGAGAAGGCTCCCGGCACTCCGGCTGGGGGAACGCCATCCCAGAAGGGCGGTCAGTTCGGCTGGTATTCCGAACTGAACAAGCGCGAGAAGCTTACCTATTGGGCGTGCTTCGGCGGCTTGGGCCTGGATGCGATGGACTCCACGATCTATGCCCTGGTGATGCCAACGCTGATCGCCGTCGTGGGCATCACCAAGCCGCAGGCCGGTATCATTGCTTCAGCTTTCCTGATCGCCACGGCAGTGGGCGGTGCGCTGGGCGGCATTGCGGCGGATCGCATCGGACGGATTCGTGTTTTGCAGATCACCATCCTGATGGTCGCCGCCTTCACCTGTCTCTCCGCCTTCACCAACTCTTTCTGGCAGCTCCTGTGTACGCGCGCCATACAGGGCCTCGGCTACGGTGGCGAAGCGGCGGTCGGCGGCGTGCTGATCAGTGAGACCATAGCCCCGCGCCTCCGTGGGCGCGTGGCGTCGTCCGTTCAGAGCGGCTATGCCGTCGGATATGCCATGTCTACCGCGATGATGCCCTTTATCTTTGCCCATTTCTCCCCGGGCATGGCTTGGAGAGTGTTCTTCGTCATTGGATTCTTGCCGGCCATTTTCGTGATGTTCGTCCGCCGCTTCGTTCCCGACTCCGATATTTTTGTGGAGGCCACCAAGCAAAAGAAGGAAAACAAGGCGGCTGACAACCAATTGTGGGAGATCTTCGTTCCGCCGCACTTGAAGAACACCATCACGGCCACGCTGCTGTCGTTCGGTATTTTCGGCGGCGCCTATGTATTGATCACGTGGCTGCCCACCTACATGCGGACGGTGCTGAACCTGAAGGTTACCTCGACGGCAGGTTATCTCTCCCTGAACATCTTGGGATCGTTCGTAGGCCCCTTCCTCTACGGCTATCTCAGTGACTGGATTGGACGCCGCAAGAGCTTCATGATCTTCCTCTGCTGCCAGGCGACCAACGTCGCTATTTACATGTTTGCCCCTATCAACGCGACCACCACGTTGATCCTCGGCTTCTTCCTCGGCGCGCTGCAGGGAGGGTTGGCTTCCGGCATGCTGCCGGCGTTTTCCGAGTTGTATCCGACTAGGATTCGCGGTACCGGGCAGGGCTTTACTCTCAGCGTGGGCCGCGGCTTCGCCGCCGTTGTCCCTGGCACCGTCGGCGTTTTAGCGGCTACCCTGCCGCTGGGCAAAGCTATGGGAATGTGTGGACTCGCTTCCTATGCCCTAGCATTGGTGTCGGCCTACCTCTTGCGCGAAACCAAGGGTACTGACTTGCGCGCACCCGTGAGCAGGTGAATCCGGCGGAGTTCTGATGGACGACAAAATCCACGTGCTTGTTACCGGAGCGGAGCTGACCAGCGCCGCCGTTGCAAAGCTCTCCGCCATCAGCGCAACTCTGTCCACGATGCCTGGGAAGATCACCGAACAGCGGCTTCTGGAGGAGCTTGCGCGGCAGCCCGTGCAGGCCATTCTGATGCGCGGCAATCCGCCGATTACGCGCGCGGCGCTCGACGCGGCGCCTGCTCTGCGAGTCATCGCCAAACACGGAGTAGGCGTAGATTCAGTCGATGTGGCCACGGCAACGGAAAAAGGAATTTTTGTGATGGTGGCGGGAGATGCTAATTCTCCGGCCGTCGCCGAGATGACGATCGCTTTCATGCTGGCGCTGGGCCGGGACCTGGAGAAACTCAGCGACCGCGTTAAATCCGGGCAGTGGGACCGCGGAAGTTATCACGGAACCGAATTGCGTGGGCGAACCATCGGCCTTGTCGGTTTCGGGCGGATCGGGCGGCGCGTCGCCGAACTGTCGCACTCGCTTGGTATGCGCGTCATTGCCTTCACCCGCTCACGCCCCGATCCGGCTCTGGCGGAAGCTGCACCAAGCCTCGAATCGTTGCTGTCCCAATCCGACGTGGTCAGCTTGCACTGCCCGCTTACGGCCGAGACGCGCGGCATGATGAGCCGCCGGGCATTTGCCTCCATGAAGCGCGGAGCCCTGTTCATCAATACCGCCCGCGGCGCCCTGGTCGATGAAGCCGCCCTGGCCGAGGCTCTGGCGAGCGGCCACCTGGCCGGCGCCGCTCTCGATACGCTAGCTGAAGAGCCGCCACTACCGGGCAATCCTCTGCTTTCTGCTCCCAATATCCTGATTACCCCGCATATCTCAGGCCAGACCATCGCTGCGGTCGTGCGGATGGGAATTGCCGCCGCGGAGAATATCGTCGCGGTGCTTACCGGCCGGGACTTGAATCCGAACAACGTGGTCAACCGCGAGTTGCTCAGCCGTTAGCTCTCCGCCGCAATCAGCCCTGTTCAGCCGCCCGGCTGGGTGCAAAAATAGAAAGGAGCACCAGGGAGGACAGCGATGCAGCCTTTCCGTTATCACGTACTCGTATGCACGCAGCAGAAGACGGAGAACATTCCTGCTTCCGCGGCTGTCGGCGCGGCAATGGTGGTCGGCGCGCTGCATGAACAGCTCGGCAAACAAGGATTGGCCGACGACGTAATCGTCAGCACCACCGGCTGCCTCGGCGCATGCGATCACGGCCCAGTGATGATCGTCTATCCCGATGCCACCTGGTACGGCCCGGTGAAGCCCGCTGATGTCGCCGAGATCGTCACTTCGCACCTCAAGGATGGCCGCCCGGTCGCCAGGCTGGCGATCACTGATGAGAGCACGGTGCGCGCCGAGATTCTCGATCACCGGAAGAAATATTTCGCCGCCTTGGCCGCCAAGGATAAGGCCGGAATTCTGCCCGACAACATCAGCTTGCACGAAATCTTGCGTGGTTTCATGTCCAGTCGCGCCCTGCTGACCGCCCTCGAGCTGGACATATTCACCGCCGTGGGCAAAGGCGTGAATGCCGCGCAATTGGCCACCAAACTGCACACTGACACGCGCGCCACCGAGATGCTGCTGAACGTGCTCGTCAGCCTCGGCTTGCTGGCCAAGAAGGACGGCACCTTCAGCAACACTCCAGTCACCGCCCGCTTCCTCAGCTCCGATTCGCCGGACAATGCCCGCCTGGGGCTGATGCACAACGTCCACCTCTGGGACTCGTGGTCCACGTTGACCGAGTGCGTACGCCAGGGCCGTCCCGTCGCTAAGAGTCCCTCGGGCGAGCGCGACCCAGAGTCCACGCGCGCCTTCATCGCCGCCATGGATCGCAACGCCAAGGAACGCGCCGCCCAGGTGGTGCGCGCGGTGGGCGATGGTTTCCAGAAGATGCTCGACCTGGGCGGTGGTTCAGCCGCTTACTCGATTGCCTTCGCCCAGGCGAATCCGAAGCTCCGTGTCGACCTGCTCGATGTTCCTGCGGTATTGCCGCTGACCGAGGAGTACATTCGCCGAGCCGGCTTGGCGGAGCGCATCAAGACGCGCGCGGGCGACATGCGCACCGATACCTTCGGCCAGGGATACGACCTGGTGCTGCTGTCGGCTATCGCTCACATGTTTTCACCCCAGGAAAACCGTGATCTGCTGCGTCGCGCCTATCAGGCGCTGGCGCCGAATGGCCGGCTGGTTCTGCAGGATTTCATCCTGGAAGCTGACAAGACCTCGCCCAACTTTGCCGTACTGTTCTCTTTGAATATGCTGGTGAACACCCAGGGCGGAGCCAGCTACAGCGAACCCGAGTACGAGGCCTGGCTGCGCGAGGCCGGTTTCCGCGAAAGTAAGCGTGTGCGTCTGCCCGGCCCCGCGAACTTGATGATCGCCGTCAAGTGAGCGTACGCCGGCGCTGGCTCGCGCGAATCCGCGCAGCTACAATGCCATCATCTTGCAGACCGGATTGAGGAGTTACAGCGATGATGAAAGCTTTTTCTCTCTCGAAGGTCTATCAATTGCTCGAGCCAGGTCCGGTGGTTCTGCTGACGACCTCCCGCAAAGGACGTGCCAACGTCATGTCAATGTCCTGGCACATGATGGTCGAGTTCGAGCCGCCCTTGCTGGCCTGCATCGTGAGCAACGCCAATTACAGCTTTGCGGCATTGCGGGCGGCCAAGGAGTGCGTCATCGCCATTCCGACGGTGGAGCTGGCGTCCAAAGTGGTAAAGGTCGGCAACTGCTCGGGCCGTGACGTCGACAAGTTCGCGCGCTGCGGTCTGACCCCGCTGCCGTCCGCGCGAGTAGCGCCGCCGCTGGTTGCCGAGTGTTACGCCAATCTGGAATGCAGGGTCGTCAACACTCGCCTTGTGAACAGTCACAACCTCTTCATCCTGGAAGTAGTCAAGGCATGGACCGATCCGGCGCGAAAGAATCCGAAGACCATCCACCATCGCGGCTATGGCAAATTTGCGGTTGATGGCAGGATCATCACGCTGAAGTCGAGTAAGCCCTAGCAGGCTGCTGAAAAACTACTCCCAATCCACAGGCTAGTTGTGTTAACGAGAAGTATGCGAGGAGCGGATCATCAGCAGAGTGACATGTTCAGTTATCTGTCGCCGGAGACGCGGGTGCGGAAAGACCATCCGCTGCGGGTGGTCCGGACGATGGTAGACGCGGTTCTCCACGAGCTGTCGCCGCGGTTCAACCGGATGTATGCCAGCGAAGGACGGCCGTCGATTGCGCCGGAGAAGCTGTTGCGGGCGCAATTGCTGCAGATGCTGTACTCAATCCGCAGCGAGCGGCTGCTGATCGAAGAGATCGACTACAGCATTCTGTTCCGCTGGTTCGTGGGGCTGAACCTGGACGAAGAAGTTTGGGATGCGACAACGTTCACCAAGAACCGGGACCGACTGCTGGAGGCGGATGTGGCCAAGCAGTTTCTGGCGCAGGTGGTGAAGCAGGCGCGGGCGAAGGGCTTGACCTCGGATGAGCACTTCACCGTCGACGGCACGTTGCTGGAAGCTTGGGCGGGGGTGAAGAGCTTTCAGCGGAAAGAGGGAAAGAATCCTCTGTCTGACGATGACGATCCCGGCAATCCGACGGTGAACTTCCATGGGGAGAAGCGGTCGAACCAGACGCACGAGTCGAAGACCGATGCGGATGCGAAGCTGGCACGGAAAGGGGATGGCAAGGAGTCCAAGTTGAGCTACAGCGGCAATCTGTTGGTGGAAAACCGGAACGGACTGATCGTGAATGCGATGGCCTGGGAAGCCAACGGCACGGCCGAGCGCGATACCGCGCTGCTGATGCTGGAGCAGATTCCTGGCTGCCAGCCAGTGACGGTGGGCGGCGACAAGGGCTTTGACACGCGAAACTTCGTGGCCGAATGCCGCCATATGCAGGTTACGCCGCACGTGGCGCGGAATGAGAACCGGCCGGGCGGAAGTGCCATCGACCAGCGAACGACGCGCCATGCAGGCTACGGTGTCAGCCAGCGGAAGCGAAAACGGATCGAAGAATGTTTTGGTTGGCTGAAAACGATTGCTCTGCTGCGCAAAGTTCGGCATCGCGGAACCTTCAAGGTGGACTGGGTGTTCACCTTTGCTTGCGCGGCCTACAACCTGGTGCGCCTGAGGAACCTGTCGGTTCAGGCGGCGTAATCGAAGGAAGAAGTGTGTCTGCTGGGGAAAAGAAGTTCACCAGCCAGCAGGCAGAGCCCAAAACGAACTCTCCCCCCGATACAGTCGAAAGACAAACTGGGACAGAGTTCATTGCGGATCACAGCTTTTTCAGCAGCCTGCTAGGCTATGCGCTTCGATTCAGTCAAGGCGTGCTCACTTTCCCGCAACCGCCTATGCGCTGGGTTCGTCCAGCTTGCTCTCCATGTGCTGGATGGCAGCGTACGGATAAACCGCGACGCGGGCGTCGCCCTTGTGCCGCGCCTGCATTTGCTTCACCACGTCCTCCCAGGTTGAGAGAGCGATGGTGTTCGCCGGAAACTTCAGCATCTGCCGTTTATCCATGTACTGCGAGTAGACGATCACCTGCGTATTGCCCCGCAACGGCTGCCGTGGCGCTGCCACCGCGTCCAGGTAGGTTTTGCCTCCCACGCCCGCCCGGCGCGCCTCCCAGTAGTGCATAGCGCTGAGCCCCTGCGGATGTTGCAGAATCAGCAGCAATGTTCCGCCCTCGCGCAGCGTGGAGGCCCACTTGTACCGTCCGCCCTGGGTGCTCTGCGGGTAGGTGTTGCAAATCACGATGTCCGGATTCGGCACAGCCTCCGTGTAATAGTGCTTGATGGCCGC
Organism: uncultured Acidobacteriota bacterium; assembly: GCA_963791145.1. Taxonomy (GTDB): domain Bacteria; phylum Acidobacteriota; class Terriglobia; order Terriglobales; family Acidobacteriaceae; genus CAWBRT01. The sequence continues at coordinate 102,594 of CAWBRT010000012.1, forward strand.
GCGGCAGGCGGCGCGGTGGGCTTCGATGATATCGCCGGCGAAGATGTGTGTGGCCTGGCGTTTCCCGTTATAAAGGACCTGAACGCTGAAATCGGCATTGGACAGTCGGGCCGCTTCGTCCATGTCGGCGCGGACTTCGTTGCGGAACATCGAGATGACATCGGCCGGCGGCGGCACTAGCCTCTTCATCACATCTTCGTGGTTGTAAGCCACGGTATTGAAGCCGGCGACGCCTGGCAGAATCGCTTTCGCTCCGCCGCCGTATCCGGCAAAGGCGTGCGCCTTGACTCCGCTGATGACCACGCGAATGTCGGCAGCGGCAAAGGTGCGGTTGATCTTCACCACGTTGCCGTGCGCGGTCGTGCCGACGTCTTTCAGGTTGTCGAAGGTGTTGTGATTGACCCAGGCAAAGCGCCGCAGCAGCTCGGCGCCGAGCTTGCGCACCACTTCATCCTGCTCCAGGTTGCGGTGCGTGCCGTACGATCCCACAAAGATGATGCGGTCTTCCGGCACTCCGGCAGCCAGAAGTTCGTCGATGACGATCGGAGCAATGGCGTAGGTGGGCGTCGGGCGCGTCAGATCGTCGAAGGTGATCACCGCCGATTTCTTCCCGGCGGCTATCTCGCGCAGCGGGCGCGTGCCGATTGGGTTCCGCAGGGCGCGGAGGATCTCCTTTCCTCCCACGGTCGGCGCATTATGACCAGCCATGTTGCGGAGCGTAACTTCCCAGTTGGCGGGGAAGTCCAGTCGTTCCTCTATGTCGCCGAAGTGCTCGTGCGTCGGTACTACCGCCTGATTCGCCCGCCCCTTCAGCGCCGCCACACGCTGCGTGAGATTCCTCCCGGAAGCCATTGTGGTCCCGATCAAGTTGACGGCAGCGACCGCCTTAACGCCATTCTCCAAAAACGCTCTGCGGCTGATCATTTCTCCCCCTTTTTGCTGCCTTAACCGGCAGCCCCATTCACGCGGGTCACCTTCCAGCCATGGCCGCGTGTAACCGACGGAAACTTTACGGCAGGAGCATAGAATGCGCAGGGGCATTCGGCAAGAATAAGGATCAGGCAGTGCCTGATAACTAAAGGCCGAAGCCCCAGCTTGAGCACGCCTATCGAATTCAACAACTTACGGGCTCTAAACGAACCGACCTAGAGTGTCTTTTACAGGAATCCGCGCTTCGAGGCCGATCTACTCCCTGCCGGCTGTGGGCAGCGCCCTCCCGTCTGGCAGGGTTCCCCGGCCCGGTGCAACGTGATTTGCCGGCGATTAGCGCTAAGTTGCCATTTCCCTTTTTCCACGGCGGCGCTAGATTACAGCCCCATAGCACAGATGGCTTCAGCCGAAGGAGGTTACCGATGTCTCAAGTTACGGGAGGAGATAAGGTCCTGATGGGCTTGGTCGTGCTGGCAGTCGTTTCGCTTGTGATGTACTTCGTTGTCAGGTAGGCCCCGGTAAGGTTCCCTTCTAAATCTTAGTCAAGACGGCCTCACTCAGGATTGGTAGTAGTGCTGACAGATCGAGCATACGCCTGCATACTCTGCCAGCGTTGCCATGGTCTTCAGGCCGCGCGTGATTTACCTTGACGGATGGTTACCCACAAACGCACGCGGGTCACCGAACCGTCCGAGGCGATGATCTCGAGACCTTGGTCCGCGCCATTTGCATCCCGGCGGGAAATCAACCGCACAGGGTCGATGACCGTGTGCTCGACTTGCTTTCCTTCATCGCACTCTGCGGAAACCCGCAGCTCCGGTGTGGTGCTGGTCGGCTCGGCGGCGATGCGCTGCAGTCGGCAGTTGACCGTTTCCGTTGACTTCCGGTCGCCGGAAACCAGCGAGATGGCGACCCGATCTCCTTGGTGCTCGCGACTGAACTTCTCCAGAAATGCAGCCCACTGCACAACCGGAACATCGGTCTCTCCGGAACTAGAAGGCTGCCATCCGCCCGTACTATCTTCACTTTTGTTTGCCATGGTGAAACCTGGCGCTCAATCTACAAATTCTATCTGAATGCTGTGAAGCGGACTGTGTGCTGGCGGAAGCACCGGCAGAGGCCGTGGTGGCCAGTGCCGATTTTGAAGGTCTCAGATCGGAAGCAAAGGCTGTATTGCGACTGCGGTGAACATTTACATCGGCAGTGGCTCGGGCTGCGGGACTGGAGGAAAGACGTCCGGGTCTGAACCGGGCTCCGGTTCCGGGTCCGGGGCCGGCAGTGGCTCCGGGTCTGGCTCGTTTGGCGGGATGTGTAACCTCGAAACGAGACGAGCGGTCGACTCCATCTGTAACCTCACTAGACGGCCGGAAAACGTAATCCTAAGCGGCCTTCTGCCGGGTCTGTCTGCTTATACTGCCCTGACGCTTCCGCGAGCCCTGGCTGGAAGCGGTCGTCTTGCGCTGACGCGCCGCCTCGCGGGCCTGTCTGGAAAGAGCGGCATGCGACACCGTGTTCTTCGGTTCGCACTGGAGCACTTCCTCGCGTGCCCGCGAATACCGGGCCGCCGGCTTCTTGCCAGGATCGTTCTGCCCCCTGCGATAGTCGCGCTCGGCACTTTTCCGCGTCTTCTCCTTAGCCCTGCCCGGCGCGGGAGGAGGCAGCGGGACGCCGGCCCGGCGAGCCTCGCTCAACCCGATTGCGATTGCCTGCTTGGGAGAGCGCACCCCATGCTTGCCGCGGCGAACATGCTCAATTTCCTCGTGAATGAATTCTCCCGCGGCGGTACTTGGCGACTTGCCTTCGCGCAGGTTCCTTTTGGCCTTTTCGATAGTTGATCTCGTTGGCATATTCGGACTCCTTCTGCAGACGATGCCGACCAGCCGTCAAAGATTGCCTTATTGACGCACTGATAAATACATTTAAAACAACTGCTGCTTCCCTGAAAGAAACGATTCCAATGAAATCTTAGAGAATAACTTTATTGATTACTTGTATCGCACTTACTGGCAACGTTTTCATTTCTCGATCAAAAACATATCTGCCTCATCTGGAGCCGGACGAATTGCCAATTTCATAAACATCAAGCATGGCAGTAGATGATTGCTCCGGCAGGCCTGGATTTGTGGCAGGGACAGGATCGGAGGACATCAGAACTGCTGGGCCCAGGTCTGATTGTCAGGCCTGCAATTGCGTCATGACATGCTGGTCACGGCGGCATCTTGCGTATAAAGTATGCAATGCTCCCAGTAAGGCTGACAGACTTCTCGTGAGGAGATCAGAAATGCCCAAGCTCATCGTGACGGCGGCTGTGACCGGGGCCATTCATGTGCCCAGCCTTTCTCCCTACCTGCCACTGACGCCTGACCAGATCGTGGAAGACGCAGTTAAAGCCAACGCCGCCGGCGCCGCGGTGGTGCACATTCATGCGCGCGATCCGAAGACCGGCAAACCCAGCAGCGATCTCAATCTCTTCCGCGAGATCGCCAGCAAGATCTCCGCCCGCTGCGATGTGGTGGTCTGCGTTACCACCGGCGGCGGCCTCGGCATGACTCCGGAAGAGCGAGTGCGGCCCATCGGCCTTCTCAAGCCGGAACTGGCTTCGCTGAACGCCGGTTCGATCAATTTCGCCATCTATCATCTGGCGAACAAGATCAAGGAGCCGCGCTTCGACTGGGAACTTCCTTACCTGAACATGACCGAGGACCTGATCTTCCCCAACACCTTCAAGACCCTCAAGTACTACGCCAGGGCGATGCAGGACGCCGGGACCAAGCCGGAACTCGAGATCTACGACACCGGCATGATCAACAACATCAAGCACCTCATCGACCTGGGCGTGATGAAGCCCCCCATCTACCTGCAGTTCGTGCTGGGCATCCTGGGCGCTATTCCGGCGACGGTGCAGAACCTCGTCTTCTTATATGAAACCGCCGTCCGCGCGATCGGGGAGAAAAACTTCGTGTGGTCGGCCTGTGCTGCCGGCAAGGCGCAGCTTCCCCTGATGGCGGTTGCCATGGCCATGGGCGGGAACACCCGCGTGGGCCTAGAGGACAACCTCTACGTCGGGCCGGGCCAGTTGGCTAAGAGCAGCGCCGACCAGGTAGTGAGAGTGGTAACCATGGCCAATCAGCTCAGCCTCGAGATCGCCACTCCCGACGAGGCGCGCGCAATTTTGGGATTGAAAGGCAACAACCAGACAGGATGGATCCGCCGCCGCTTCCGCCAGGTGAACGCCGAGGAATTGTCCATGAATGTCATCGAACAGTGCCTGAGCAGCGGCCAATCCACTCTCAGCGAGCATCAAGCCAAGCTCTTCCTCTCCGGCTTCGGAATCAACGTCTGCCGGGAGACCCTCGTTACCGATGTTGAGTCGGCGGTGGCCGGCGGCGGCGAGCATCGGCTTTCCGGTTGTGCTGAAGGTATCCGGAGCCACGCTCGCGCACAAGACCGAGGTAGGGGGCGTGGCGCTGAATCTGCGCAGCGAGCAGGAGGTGCGGGACGAGGCGCGGCGACTGCTGCAAATCCCGGGCTGCGAGGGCTTGTTGGTCGAGGAGATGGTCAAAGGCGATCGCGAACTGGTTTGCGGTCTCGTCCGCGACCGCCAGCTCGGACCCTGCGTGATGTTCGGCCTGGGCGGAATCTTCACCGAGCTGCTCGACGATGCCGTCTTCCGTGTTGCCCCGCTCACCGCCGCCGATGCCGCAGAAATGATGAACGAGATTCGCAGTGCGAAGGTCCTGGGCGCCTTTCGCGGACAGACGCCAGTCGACCGCAAAACCCTGGCCGCGATCCTGGTGGGACTGGGCGACATAGGCCTGCGGCACCAGGCCGTTGAGGCAATCGACATCAATCCGGTGAAGATCCGCAATGACGGCACACCGGTCGTGGTGGATGCGCTGATTACTTTGCAGAAACAGGTTGTCTCGTAGCCGCCTTGCTTGAAGAGCCGTTTTCGGGTACCGGAAGGATCTTATGCAAACCTCGGACAAGCATCCGCTCGTTCCCTTTGTCGAACCGCGCAGCGTAGCCATTGTTGGCGCCTCGGCGGCGGCGGGCAAGGCAGGTAACGAGCTGCTTCGCAACCTGCTGGCGAACGAGTATCGAGGCAAGATTTATCCGGTCAATCCCAAGGCCAGCGAAATCCTCGGCCTGCGTGTTTATCCCACCGTCGCCGCGCTGCCGGAGGCGGTCGATCTCGGCATCGTAATTCTTCCCGCTGAAGGAACCGCCGGAGCGGTGCGCGAACTGGCGGCCAGAGGCGTTCGCAATGTTGTGCTGCTGGCCGGCGGATTCGCGGAGCTCGACGAATCCGGCGCCCGCATCCAGCAGGAGCTGGTCGACATCATCCGCGAGACCGGAATCCGCGTGCTCGGGCCGAATACCTCGGGACATACCTCCACGCCGCACTCGTTCACCTCGGCCTTCTTCCCGCTCGGCAAGATTCGCCGCGGCTCCGTCTCGGTCGTCGCGCAGACCGGCAATTTCGCCACCCACACCATGAAGCACATCCAGACGCACGAGCATTTCGGCGTCTGCCGCGTGCTCGGCATCGGCAACAAGATCGATATCGACGAGAGCGACGCGTTGGAGTTTCTGGGCGACGACCCGGAAACCAAGGCCATCGTGATGTACCTGGAGAGCTTCAAACGCCCGCGGCGCTTCCTGGAGATCGCCAGCGCCGTTACCCGCCGCAAGCCGGTGGTAATGCTCAAGGGCGCGACCTCGGAAGCCGGCAAGCAGGCGGCGGTGGCGCACACCGCGGCCATGGCCTCGCAGGACAGGCTGGTGGACGGCATGCTGCGGCAGGCCGGCATCGTGCGCATCTGGAAGTACACGCACCTGATTCTGGCGGTCAAGGCGCTTTCCATGCTGCCGCTGCCGCAAGGCAATCGCGTTAGTTTTCTAGCGCCTTCCGGAGCCATGCTCGTCACACTCACTGATTTCTGCACTGCGCAAGGGCTCACCGTCCCGGCGGTCACTCCGGCGACCGTCAAGCGGCTGCGCGAGATCAGCCCCGCCTATCTGCCCATGCGCAACCCGGTGGACATCTGGGGATCGGCCAGTGTTAGCGGTGTGGAATTCGCTTACGGCCAGGGAATGGAGGCGGTGCTGAAGGATGCGAACATCGATGCGGTAGTCTCCGTCCTGATGCTGGCGCGGGAGAGCGGGCTTCCGAAGTCTTACGATTGGGTACTCGATCTGGCGAAGATGTATCCCGAGAAGCCGATTCTCATCAGCTTCAGCGGCGACCGGGAGTGCGTGCAGGAGTGCACCGCCTTTCTCGAGCCGCAAGGCGTGCCGGCCTTTCCGGAGATCGAGCAGCCCTTTGAGGCGCTCTCTATTCTGGTGCAGTGCCGGCGGGCGATGAATCGGCCGCGGGCAAACGGCTCCGAGGGTCCGGCTGCCACCGCCGCCGGCCGCTGAGCCGAGTTGACCAACAGGGCCTGTTTCAGAGATAACCAGTTATGCCGGATTATTACCGGACCGTCATTCGCAGGCCTTAAAGTATCAGGAGACGCGGAGCCCCTCAGGACAGTTCATCTGGACTGGGCTCTCCCCGGCCAGGGACAATCCCGGGCCCCGTAGCTGACATCAGACTAAGCGGAGGCCAGAATGAGCCGCAAACTCTCCATCATCTTAGGCATTGTCGGCGCCCTGATCGTCGTACTGATCATCCTGCCGTTCCTGATCCCGGTGAATCAGTTCCGTCCGACGATCGAGGAAAAGGCTTCAGCCGCGCTAGGGCGCAAGGTTGCGGTTGGCAATCTCAGCTTTTCCATTCTTGGCGGCTCGCTCTCCGCCGAGAATCCTTCCATCGCCGAAGACCCCAAGTTTGGCCAGACGCAATTCTTCACCGCCAAATCTCTCAAGGTGGGCGTCGAACTACTTCCCCTGATCTTTTCCCGGAAGCTGAACGTCACCGGAATAACCATCGATAGTCCGCAGCTCACGCTGCTGCGCGACGCCGAGGGCCGCTGGAACTTCTCTTCCCTCGGTGCGTCTGCAGGCACTCCGCCGCCCAAGCAGCCGGGAACTTCCGGCGCGCCTGCCGGCAAGCCGCAGTCTCAGCAGCCGGCGGCTGCCTCCGGGACCTCTGGCGCGCCCGGGGAATTCTCGGTCGGCAAGCTCGAACTCAAGGACGGTACGATCGTGATCGGCTCCACGACCTCCAAGAAGCGGAGTACCTACGACCACGTGAATGTCGCCGTCTCCGACTTCTCGATGACAACGGTTTTTCCGGTTAGCGTCAGCGCCGATCTGCCGGGCGGAGGCAAGTTCAGCCTGGAGGGCAAGGCCGGCCCCATCGCGCAAGCCGACACGGCGCTCACCCCGCTCGACGCCAAGCTCAAAGTCAGCTCGCTCAACCTGGCTTCGACCGGCATTCTCGATCCTTCCGCCGGACTGGGCGGACTGCTCGACCTCGACGCCACTATGCGCTCGCAAGACGGGATCGCCGAAACCAAGGGCAATGCTACGCTGTCCAAGGCGCTGCTTGTCGCTGGCGGCTCTCCGGCCTCAGTACCTCTTACGCTTGACCTCAGCACCCGGTATGATCTGCGCAAGAGCGCGGGCGTCCTCAATCCTTCCACCCTTAAGATTGGCAGCGCCGCGGCGCGTCTCAATGGCACCTATCAGACCGGCGGGGATAACACTGTCATCAAGGTTAATGTCGACGGCCAGAATATGCCGGCCAAGGACCTGGCATCTTTTGTTCCTGCCGTCGGCGTTCATATTCCCAAAGGCGCTACGCTTACTTCAGGAACGGTCAACACCAACCTCAACCTCTCCGGCCCGACCAACGCCGTTGTTACCACCGGCAATGTGGGCCTGTTCCGAGCCAAGCTCGCCGGCTTCGATCTCGGCTCGAAGATGTCTTCGATTTCCTCCCTGGCCGGCATTCAGAGCGGCAAAGACCTCGAGATCGAGAAGCTCACCAGCAACGTGCGCATAGCTCCAGACGGCGTGAAGGCTGACAATCTCCTCGCCGTGCTTCCGGCGGTCGGCAATCTCGCGGGTGGCGGCACCATCGACGCCAAGAACAATCTCGATTTCAAGATGGTCGCGACTCTTACCCATATGTCGGCTCCCGCCATGGCCCCCGTCTCCGGGAAAGCCGGACTGTTGGGTAAACTCGCCGGCGGCGCCGGTGGCGGCTGCAAAGGCACAACCGTTCCCTTCCTGATCGAAGGCACTACCTCGGAACCAAAGTTCATCCCGGACGTCAAAGGACTGGCAGCGAGCATGCTCAAGTCTCAACTGGGTTGCGCTCCTGGACTCCCCGGCCTCCCTGGAACCGGAACGGCAACCAAGCAGGGCGCCCCGACAAAGCAGACGCTGCCAAATGCTCTCGGCGGTCTCAGCGGATTGTTTGGGAAGAAGAAGTAGGAACCCAAAGTATTCAGGGTGGCCCACTCAAGCTTCTGTTGCTTGAGTGGAGTTGTTGCTTTTTGCATGTAGGAAACTACCCCACTCAAGCGTAACTGCAGCGCTTGAATGGGGCACCTGCCGAAGTTGTCGCCGCAGTAATAGTCGCTTTTTTCGGTTGTTAACTACCTCACCTTAGTGCCGAATAAACGGCGCCACGGTGGGGTCCTATTCTAATTACCTATAACTTGAGTCTTTCACCGCCGAAGTTTGTTAAATAAAAGCAGAGTTGTTGTACTATCGGCTCGACTCCCTCAGGGGTGAGGGTAAACCACAAGAATTGGAGGAGTAATGAAATTCAAGGCAGCCCTCTGCATATTGGCCGTAACCTGTCTGCTATCCGTTTTCGCGGGGGCGGACGACAAAAGCCCCAAGAAGCAAGCTAACGCCGTAAACAAGAACTCTCAGCAAGCTGCTGCAGCGGCTAGGGCGGGCAATTTAAACAAAGCTAAGCAGCAATCGGGTGTCGGATTTGATACTCCCGCCAAAAGCACGAGCACAGTGCGAGGCAGCACAGGATCAAAGCCGAGCATGGTCGGAGTGAAGACCAGCGAATTCCACCCCGCGCCTAAAACCAGCAAGCCGTTGGACAAAGGGAACGTCCCTTCGCCGGTCACTAAGAAGTAGCAGGCGAACAACACCCACCCTGACCGCCAATTGATCGGGGTGGGGAGATTATCTTCCCTCTTTGCTCGCGGCGTAGACCTAAACAAGCTTAAGCAACCGACCAGGTACGGCCGCGTTCACCCGATGTTGCCATACCCAGTATCCAATTGTTCATCCGCCTGTCATTTTTCTGCCCACCGAAAAACCGCTCCTTCCTCCTCGGGAGCTGCATCTAAAAAGTGCTGGGTTCCGGGCTAAATGGGGTGGACACAGGCGGAACCCTCACATTGCTGTTCACGTGCCTCAGGGCAAGCAAGTCACACTCCAGACTGGATTCGCGGCAAACGCCCGTGGCGGCTTTTTCCGGGTGGGTTTCCTGCGAACACGAGAATGAAAGGAAAAGCTATGAGCGTACATTCCACTTCTGTCAGTGGAGTCAGAATCGACGGGCCCCATCACCCCGGACAGGATCAAGTCCTCACGCCCGAAGCGGTTGAGTTTCTGGCGGACCTGCATCGGCGATTCAATCCGCGCCGCCTGGAGCTGCTGGCCGCCCGCGCCGAACGTCAGAAGCGGACCGACGCCGGCGAGCGTCCCGATTTCCTGCCGGAGACCAAACACATCCGCGAATCCGAGTGGACCGTCGCTCCCATTCCCGCCGATCTTCAGGATCGCCGCATTGAAATTACCGGCCCGGCCGAGCGCAAGATGATCATCAACGCTCTCAACTCGGGCTCCAACGTCTTCATGGCCGACTTCGAGGACTCGATCACGCCCACCTGGATGAACATGATCGACGGGCAGATCAACCTCAGCGACGCCGTCCGCCGCACCATCTCCTATACCGACCCTACCTCGGGCAAGAATTACAAATTGAATGAGAAGACGGCCGTGCTGCTGGTGCGTCCTCGCGGATGGCACCTGGACGAAGCGCACGTCGAAGTCGACGACCAGCCGATGGCCGGCGGCATCTTCGATTTCGGCCTCTTCTTCTTCCGCAACGCCAAGGCCCAGATGGCAGCCGGAACCGGACCGTACTTCTATCTGCCGAAGATGGAGAGCCATCTTGAAGCTCGTCTCTGGAACGATATCTTCACCTACGCGCAGAAGAAGCTCGGCATCCCGCACGGCACCATCCGCGCCACCGTGCTGATCGAAACCATCTTTGCCGCCTTCGAGATGGACGAGATTCTCTACGAGCTGCGCGACCACTCAGCCGGCCTGAACGCCGGGCGCTGGGATTACATCTTCAGCTTCATCAAGAAGTTCTCCAACGATCCCAAGGTGATTCTGCCCGACCGCGGGCAGGTGACCATGACCACACACTTCATGCGTCACTATGCCAAGCTGCTCATCCGCCAGTGCCATCGCCGCAACATCCATGCCATGGGCGGCATGTCGGCCTTCATCCCGGTCAAGAGCGATCCCGAGGTCAACGAGAAAGCCATGGCCCAGGTGCGCGCCGACAAGGAGCGCGAAGCAACCGACGGCCACGATGGCACCTGGGTAGCTCATCCCGGCCTGGTGGGAGTCGCCAAAGAACCCTTCGACCGCCTGATGCCGCAGCCGAACCAGATCGACAAGAAGCACCCTGAGTACCAGGCCAGCGCCGCCGATCTGCTGAAGTGTCCCCCCGGGCGACATCACCGAGGCCGGACTCACGCAGAACATCGCCGTCGGGCTCGGCTATCTCGAGTCCTGGATTCGCGGTATCGGATGCGTGCCCCTGTTCAACCTGATGGAAGACGCCGCCACCGCCGAGATCAGCCGCGCACAGCTCTGGCAGTGGATCCATCACGCTGCCCGCCTGAAGGACGGCCGCAAGATCGACCTCAAGCTCTGCGACTCGATCCTGAACGGCGAGCTGCAGAAAGCCAAAGCCTCGGTTCCGCCCAAGCACTTCGCCGCCTATCAGAAAGCCGCGAAGCTGATGCGGGAGCTATACGCTTCGCCGACCTTCATCGAGTTCCTGACGATTCCGGCCTATGGCTTGATCCTGCAGATGGAGCGCGGCGAGAGCGAGACGGAGATGGTGGCGTAGCTGTCTATCGCGAATTTCGCCTGTTAAGGATGGCGATGCAAGGTGCCCCATGTCCCGCCCCGCTGTTAGGGCTGAGACATGGGGCATCTTCTTGCTCAGGGCGAGCCAGAGAGCAGAGCTCACCCGAGTAGCTGGACAGCTTTCCGTAAGTTCGCGTAGAAACCCGGCGCAACCCTGCTCCAGTCAGTTCGCCTTCTTCATCCAATAGGAATGGCGCGAGAGAACCCCAGGCTGGCCGTGGTTCCACGCGTGCTCGGAGAGAGCACGCTGGAACTCATCGGCAACACGCCGCTGCTGCGCTTCCGGCGCATCACCCGCGATCTCGGGGACGTGCAGGTGCTCGCCAAAGCGGAGTGGGTCAACCCCGGCGGTTCGGTAAAAGACCGTGCCGCTTCCCGCATCGTCGCCGAAGCGATGCGGGAGGGAACGCTGACTGGTAAGAGCCTGCTGGATTCCACTAGCGGCAACACCGGCATCGCCTATGCCATGCTCGGCGCCATCTACGACTTCCCTGTTACGCTCTGTCTTCCCGCGAACGTTTCTCCCGAGCGCAAGCGCATTCTTCATGCTTACGGAACGCGCATGATCTTCACCGATGCCGGCGAGGGCTCCGATGGCGCCATCCGTAAGGCGCGCGAGCTCGCCGCTGCCGAGCCGCATCACTACTTCTACGCAGACCAGTACTCCAACCCGGCCAACTGGCGGGCGCACTACTACGGCACGGCGAAGGAGATATGGGAGGAAACCGAGCACCGCGTCACCCATTTCGTCGCCATGCTTGGCACCAGTGGAACTTTCGTCGGCACGGCGCGCCGCCTCAAGGAGCTGAATCCGAAGATTTGCTGCATCTCCCTGCAACCGGATTCGCCCTTCCACGGCATAGAGGGCGCCAAATATATGCCTTCGTCTATCGTGCCCAAGATTTACGATCCGGACCTGGCCGACTGCAACCTGGAGATCAGCACCGAGGAGGCGTACGCGGCAGTCAAGCGCCTGGCCCGCGAGGAGGGCCTGCTGGTCGGTATCTCCGCTGGCGCTGCCATGGCCGGCAGCCTGCGGGTCGCCGAAGGCGCAGGGCGCGATGCGGTTATCGTTACCATCTTTCCCGACGCCGCCGATAAGTATCTGAGCGAGCGATTCTGGGACGAACTGTAAAGCAGTTTCGAGTTTCAAGTTTCACGTTTCGAGACTTGAGAAACAAAGCAAAACCAGACGCGGGAGTTCGCTTGCGAATTATCGCGCCGCTCACGCCCACAAAAGAGCCTACTTGAAACTCGAAACTGGAAACTTGAAACTGTACGTATGCTGACCATTCCCCGTACCGCCTTCGACCAACTTCGCCGCCACGGCGAGAAGACCTATCCTCACGAGTGTTGCGGGGTGCTGCTGGGCGAGGCCGACGACGATGGTGTGCGCGTGGTGCGCGACACGGTTCCCTGCCAGAACACGCGTATCGACTCGCCCCAGAACCGCTACCACATAGACCCTCGTGAACTCGTGCGCATCCAGCGGGAGGCCCGCGAGCGCGAGTTGGACATCATCGGCTTTTATCACTCCCACCCGGACCATCCTGCGCGCTGGTCAGCCACCGACTTAGCCGAAGCCCATTGGATCGGCTGCTCCTATGTGATTACCAGCGTCGAGCACGGCCGGGCAACCGAGACAAACTCCTTCGAGCTGACAGGCGAGGAGGAGACCAAACAGTTCCTGGACGAGGAGATCAAGGTGGATAGCGGCGCAAAGACAGTGCCGCCATCCCCGGCGGAGGCCTGAGCTCCGGCCCTGTTCTCCCGCCTGAAACCGCCTGCCCGCTTCTTGCATCAATAAATCAGCATGAAAGTGATTATTCCGACTCCTTTGCGGCAGTACGCAGGAAAACAAGCCAGTGTCGATGTGCCAGCCGGCACCGTGGGAGAGGCTCTCAGCGGCCTGGTTGAGCGCAATCCGGAGTTGCGCAAGCACCTGTTCACCGATGACGGCAAGCTGCGGGCCTTCGTCAATGTCTACGTGAATGACGAAGACATTCGCTATCTCCAGCGGGAAAACACCCGTCTGGCCGAGAACGACACGCTTTCCATTGTGCCTTCGATCGCCGGCGGCGCTCGCTAAATCCGTATCGCGCGGCGAATAGTCCGCAGTTCAACCCGCAGGTCCTTGGCGTGCTTTTGTGGCACGGCTGGGGTAAGAGGTTCTCATGGCAACAGTTTTACAAAATCCACCTACTGCTCCTTTGAGCAACGACGAAATCCTGCGCTACTCGCGCCACCTGATCATGCCCGAGGTCGGCATGATCGGCCAGCAGAAGCTGAAGGCGGCGCACGTGCTCTGCATCGGAGCGGGCGGACTCGGCTCGCCGCTGGCGCTCTACCTCGCCGCCGCCGGCGTGGGAACCCTCGGCATGGTCGATTTCGACGTGGTGGATTACACCAATCTGCAGCGCCAGGTGCTGCACACCACGCAAGACGTAGGCCGCCCCAAGCTGCAGTCGGCGGCCGAGAAGCTGGCGGCTATCAATCCGCTGATCCAGCTCCGTACCTTTGAGACCCGTCTCAGCAGCGCCAATGCTCTCGAAATCTTTCGCGATTTCGACATCGTCGCCGACGGCACCGATAATTTCGCGACACGCTACCTGGTCAACGATGCCTGCGTCCTCAGCGGCAAGCCTAATGTCTACGCTTCCATCTTCCGCTTCGAAGGACAAGCCAGCGTCTTCGCCACCGAGGAAGGACCCTGCTATCGCTGCCTCTACCCGGAGCCTCCTCCGCCCGGTCTGGTGCCCTCCTGCGCTGAAGGCGGAGTGCTCGGTATTCTGCCCGGCTTGCTCGGCGTGATTCAGGCGACCGAGGTGATCAAGTTGATTTTAGGCACCGGCGATTCGCTCATCGGCCGCCTGCTGCTGGTGGATGCCTTGGCTATGCGCTTCCGTGAGCTACGCCTGCGCAAGGATCCCAACTGCCCCGTCTGCGGCGCCCATCCCACGGTGCGCGAACTGGTCGATTACAACGAGTTCTGCGGCATCCGCGGAGAGGATGCCACGGCCGCTCCGGCAGGCGTACCGGAGATTCAGCCCGAGGAGCTTAAGCGCAAATTTCAGGCCGGCGAAGATGTGTATGTGCTGGATGTGCGCGAGCCGCATGAGTATCAAATATGTAACCTTGGCGGACATCTGATTCCGCTCAACGATCTGCCCAAGCGGGTCCATGAACTGGATTCCAGCCGGGAAATTGTCGCCCACTGCCGCAGTGGAGTGCGCAGCGCCAAAGCTGTCGATTTCCTGCGCAAGGCAGGTTTTCGTAAGGTAAACAATCTAGCCGGAGGAATTCTTGCCTGGGCGGATAGGGTAGATCCATCCGTTCCAAAATACTGAAGTCCTCTGCGGTTCTGAGACTGATTACCTTATCAATAGAGTTAATAATCGAGCTTCTGTATAGGGATGGATGAGGTTCGTCAACATCCCAGCGTAAAGCGGCCGCCAGGCGAAGGCGGCCTCTTTCTTGTAACGGAGCAATACGGTGGAGTACGCGGCCCGCTGCAGCAGCCGGCTGGGCTACTGGCGGCGCGTCAGGCCGCCGGTGGTTCCGGTCATGAGGGTGGCAGGCTCAGTGGCAAAACCGCCTTGGCGCGGAGCAATATCGCGCTGCTCCGAGAGCGGCGCCAGGGTAAGGGTTTCACTGCGCTCCTTGGGACGCTCCGCTACGCCGAAGTCGCTCGCGATGACTTCATCCAGATGGCTGAACAGCAGACTCACAGCTTCAAACAGCACAGCCAACGACAGGAGTAGCATCTGTACTATGGCCGTCAGGGCCTTCCCACCGCTGTTAACGAAGACGGTTGCCTGTTCCGCGAGCTTTTGTTGCGTTTTGGTCATCGGTAATCTCTCTTAGCTTTGACCTTGCTCGGACGTTCAGCCCACCTTGGTTCAAACCCCGTCAGTGAAATTGTGTTGCATCACTGCCAGCCAGCACAAGGGCTTTTTTGGGCCAGTGGCCTTTTGCCCGCTTTTAGGCCGGAATGTTAGCAGATTAGTAAATGCAATTCCTATCTCTGCGCGAATACTGCTCTTACCGGCAAAGCGGCGCTTCTCATTACTGCATCTTGGTAAATTGCCCCCAAATTATTGTGCCTCAGGCAATTCGGAGCGGAAGTATGTACTTCACGCAACTCGCCTCCGATTGGCGGGAGATTGCGGGAAGCCACGGGAGATAGCGGCCTAACTCGGCCAGCCGTCCGGTGGTTTCTTCTTCTGTAAAGACTTTTTAACCACGTCCCGCCAGTTCCCCTCCAGCTTTAAGCGATCTGGCTTGGGGCCGGGAGTGGCTTTGGCCTTTTTCTTTGGTTGCTTTTTCTTCATGCAGTTCTGAGCGTCAGTTTACTCCTTCTGATTCGGGCTCACGATACATCAAGCGCCTGCCCTCGGCTGATTTCATCGCAAGAACTGTCCGTTCGCCATCATTGAGCTTCCGGTGGTTCCAGAGGAAATCGAACTGCCAGAGATACCGATGCAGGTATTCGCGGCTTACGTTGTGGTAGATGCCAGCGATGCCCCTCTTTACAAGGGCATGGCTGCTCTCTGCTGTGTTCGTGTGAACGTCGCCCCGGACATACTCTCTTGTTTCCGTGATTAACGGTGTTGTGACTGGCGTAGCGAAGTCGGCCAAGCCCTCTATAGGCCGTGAACTCGTCCGTGACCAGATGGGCTTGTCTGCTCGACTTCCTCTTTGATTGCCATTTGAATTGTTGCCCTGGTTACATCCGCAATCACACGGCGGCGAATTTGCCCTTGCCGCTCAACGGCACACGAATACGGGGGTCTTTTTTGTGCCACGCCCCCGTCCGCTAGTTCCGGGGTGGCGGGGCTTGCGCGACCAACATAAGTTTCATCACACTCAACCGTGCCCGTCAATTTTAAGTTGGTACCGGGTCTGGAGCCATCGCAAAGCGAATGCGGTTCATCAGGAACAAAGCCGACTTGTAGCTGATCTGGCAATGCCGCTTGATTTCGAGAGCGGATACGCCCTTCTTGGAAGTTGCCGCTCTCCAGAACGCATAGCACCAATGACGAAGCGTCAATGCGCGATCTCTTCGTAGACCGTTCCGATGCGAACCGTGTACTGCTCTTTGCAATCGCGGCAGCGCCACAGATACCGCTTGCTGCGCTCGCCCGTCTTGGCATCAGTCATCTTATACACGTTCACGCTACCGCAGTGGACACAAGCAGGGAGTGTTGCCCCAGCGCTGCTTCTCCAAAAACTCTACGGCGGCCAGTTCATTGGAGCACGGCCACGAGGAATCTGTTCGACTATTGCCGAATTTCGAAAGTTGATGATTGCGCTCTCTCTTTGTCATGCTTTAATTATGCTACTTAACGCAAGTTGTGTCAAGTAAAAAATTACGAAAAATGTAGATCTTGGAGCGAGCAAGAAAAATCTTGACATTTCTGTACCTCGCTTTTACAGTGAAGAAGGCGACTGGTGCGGGCAGGGGGGATCGAACCCCCACGGACCTTACGTTCGACCAGATCCGAAATCTGGCCTGTCTGCTGGTTTTCGGCATGCTGTGCATGTGGTGGAGATGGAGGGAGTCGAACCCTTGCTGGATTGGATGGAAAACCGCTTGGCACCCCAAGTCACCCCCACAAATGCAAAGAACGTTACCGCATTGGCAACCGCTCTAGTTTTTTATACGCCACCTGCCGTCATTCAATTTGACTACCTCTTTGTGGTTGAAGAGGCCGACTAGGGCAAGGTTAATCGCCCGCCCCGGTGCTTTCTTGCCGAACGGGTAATCGCGACTGTGTAATTCGATTTTGAAAACTTCCAGACTCCACTCTTTGCCATCACGCAGATACTCCAACAAGATGGCCGGTAATGTACTGCCGTCGATGCCGGGTTCATCGCCGTTACCGCTGCTTTGCTGGAAAAGGGAGGGCGCTGGTGCCAAGCGTTTCCAGAGTTCATTTTCGGAATGGAGAACGATTTGCAGTCCCTGCTCAATCGTCTCCAATTCAGCTAATTCCCGCTGGAAGGCCTCGCGTTTGTTTTGGACCTGTTTGATTCTTTCTGGTAACTCTGGGCGAATGCTCTTGGATACGGACCTCCCATGGGGTACGAATACAAGACTATTCCGCGAATCATTGATTGTCAAGAATCTTTAAAGGTCTGCAACTTTGTGAGATTTATAAGGCCAAGATAGTTTCGAGATAGAATGATTTTGAAGTCGATACCCACTTCGGGATCGAGTTTACCGCAATAACATCCTCCGGCTAAAGTTTCATTCGCCCGTGAACCGATAATGGTGTACGCTGTGGTTGCGTCCTTCCCCGACGAATGCTAACTTTTTCTCCCGCAGCGTCGGGGAGAACTCTGTACGCATCTATATCGACAGAGGCGAGCACAGTCAACTTCTCGAAATTGAATTCAGCTTAAAAATAGCTTTTGCTGAGGATGCTGTAAGGCAGGCGCTGGGAGAGACATTGCCGAACGAGCCGGCCCATCGGCAGGGCCGAGACCAATCAGCACAGACCGCCCTCGGTACGAGACAGCATAATCTTCTTCATGATGATTGATGAGCGGCGAAGTTTAATGGGTACTCGACAAAGTGTGGATTCAGGCATCGCCTAAAACCCCCTCGAGCAACAGCGCGACCAGCGCCGAGACGAGAAAGCGGAACTCATTGCGATTCGCCAGCAATACGCGATAAGGGCGAATTTGAATTTAAAGTGAGTATTCCTTATCACACTGAATTGCCTATGGCCCAGAGTGCATGACCCCACTTGTGCCAGTACCGCCAGGAGTGCTGAAGCTGATCCTGGAGAAACGGGGCTACAGGGTCGTTCGGAATACCGACTACAACTGGCAACTCCGCATCCACGCCAGCGAAACCTCGGCGACGGTAGCTATCTCATCATATTCTTGAAAATTGGCGACTTGGTTTCAGTAGAAATGATGATGGGAACTGTTGTCGCCGCTCTATCTTCTGCCGGGCGATTACTTACGCTTAAAGCACAAGGTCGAGCTGAATGAAGAAGCGACTTAAGCAGCAGTTTACTTTTTTGTGCCCTTCTTGAGGTTGCGTAAAGTACATACTTCCATTCGGAGTACCTGCTATTTTGATTACGATGGTGCAAAATGCGATTCGGAAAAATAATCCTCCTGCATGGCAAAGGCGGAAGTCCGGAAGGCAGCGTCCGGGACATTGAGGCTGGCCTGCGTGCGCATTATCCTGACCTTCCGGCGGATCTTTATTATCGTCCGCGGCTGCCGCATGCCGATCCGGTGGTATTGGCCGAGCAATCGCTGGCATGGCTGCGAACCCTCGTCATGCCGGTAGCAACGGTGCTGATCGGCGTCAGCCTCGGCGGCCTGCTGGCCGCCAGACTTCAGGAGGAAAGCCGTGCCGATCTGCGAGTGATCTGCCTAAACTCCCCGACGTGGGCGGACGGCGTTACATTGCAAAGAAGAATGCCCGACCGCCTCGCTTTCTATTCTTCTAACGATGACGTGATCGCCGGACGTACCGCCAATTGGCCGCAGCTGGCGATAGCCTTCGACCTTCCCTGGCTTACGCACGACACCAGCTTGCACGCCAAAAGAGCTCACTCCTCTCATCATCGCCTGGCTGGAGAACCAAAGCGTGCCGCTCGCCATCCAGAAGGTTGAGCAATGTCGGGCGCACGATGGCGGGAGGCAGTAGAAACATCGCCGCGCGATTGGTCTTTGACGCCCCTGCCGAGCTGTGTCCATAGCACGCCGGCTATCCAATGTGC
>CAWBRT010000013.1:0-137005 GCA_963791145.1 uncultured Acidobacteriota bacterium
ACGTCTCCATCGGTCGCAAGGACGACGATAACTTCCGCACCATGATCGAGGTGGCCGTCGAGAACCAGCGGCCGGTGCGCATCGGCGTCAACTGGGGCTCGCTCGACCAGCAGTTGCTGACGCGCATGATGGACGAGAACTCGCGCTCCAGCCAGCCCAGGGAAGCCCGCGACGTCATGATGGAGGCCATGATCGTAAGCGCCTTGCACTCGGCCGAACGTGCCGAGCATTACGGACTCAAGCCCGAGCAGATCATCATCAGTGCCAAGGTGAGCGGCGTGCAGGATCTCATCGATGTCTATCGCGCGCTCGCCGAGCGCTGCCGCTACCCGCTGCACCTGGGACTGACCGAGGCCGGTATGGGCGCCAAGGGCATCGTGAGCAGCACGGCGGGCCTGGCGGTCCTGCTGCAGGAGGGCATCGGCGACACCATACGGGTTTCGCTTACGCCCGCGCCCAACGGCGATCGCAGCGAAGAGGTCCGCGTGGCGCAGCAGATTCTGCAATCGATGGGGATTCGCAGCTTCTTTCCGCAGGTTACCGCCTGCCCCGGCTGCGGCCGCACCACTTCGACGTTCTTCCAGGAAATGGCCGAGCAGATTCAAAGCTATTTGCGGCAGCAGATGCCGGCCTGGCGCAACCAGTACGAAGGCATCGAGGAGATGAAGCTGGCCGTGATGGGTTGCGTGGTCAACGGACCCGGCGAATCCAAGCACGCCAACATCGGCATATCCCTGCCGGGCACATTCGAAGAGCCCAAAGCGCCGGTGTTCGTCGACGGCCGGCTGATGACGACACTGCGCGGCGACAACATCGTGGCGGAGTTCATCGCCATTCTCGACCGCTACGTCGAGACTCACTACGCCAAGAAGCCGGCAGAGACGGCAATCAAGAGCTAGGGCGATTCCCCGGTCCCACAATTCAAGCTGGCCGTTTAGAATGAATCTGAAACGGCGTCATCCTTGCGCTCGTCGCTCCTTCGCGGAATCAGCATGACGGAACCTCAGTTGCCCCAATGCGCCCAACGGTAATAGTCCCCCTGATCGTCGCCTGCGCTCTCTTCATGGAGATGGTGGACTCCACCGTGATTGCCACTTCTCTGCCGATGATCGCCCATGATCTGGGCAAAGACCCGATCGTGCTCAAACTGGGGCTGACCGCCTATCTGCTCAGCCTGGCCGTGTTCATTCCGGTCTCCGGATGGGTGTGCGACCGGTTCGGCGGGCGCAAGGTTTTCCGGGCCGCCATCGGCATCTTTATGGTCAGCTCGATGCTGTGCGGCGTGTCGCGCTCGTTTGGCTTTTTCGTCGCGGCCCGCTTCCTGCAGGGAATGGGCGGAGCCATGATGGTTCCGGTCGGGCGGATCGTGATCCTGCGAACCGTTCCCAGGGAAGAGTTCGTAACCGCCATCGCCTATCTGACCACACCGGCAATGCTTGGTCCCGTGGTTGGTCCGCCGCTCGGCGGTTTCATTACCACCTATCTGAGCTGGCGCTGGATTTTCTATCTCAATATTCCCGTCAGCATCCTCGGAATCTACTTGGCCGGGCGCTACATGGAGAACTTCCGCGAGCCGGAGGTGCCCAGGCTGGACATCCGCGGCTTTCTTTTGTCGGCCGCCGGCCTGTTGCTGGCGATGTTCGGACTGACCACCATCACCGACCGCCTGATGCCGATGTCTGTCTCGATCGCGTGCATCACCTTTGGCTTGCTGGCGCTGGCCGCCTACGTCTATCACGCAATGCATAACGAGCGGCCGCTGCTGGACCTGCGCCTGCTGCGCATTCAGACCTACGCTGTCGGGCTGACCGGCGGAACTCTATTCCGCATCGGCGTCGGAGCGCTTGCCTTCCTGCTGCCGATGTTGCTGCAGCTCGGTTTCGGGCTCAGTCCGGTGCACTCGGGATTGCTGACCTGCTCGGTCGCGATCGGATCGGTCATCGCCAAGCCGCTGGCCAAACCGGTCCTCGCCTGGTTCGGGTTCAGGCAAATGCTGTCCTGGAATGCCGTCATTTCCGGACTATGGATCGTCTGCTTCGGGCTGTTCCGGCAGACCACGCATCACTCGGTGATCTTCGCGGTTCTGTTGATTGCCGGCTGCTTCCAGTCGCTGCAGTTCACGGCCTTGAACGCCATTCCCTATGCCGAGCTGCCCGATTCTGAGGTCAGCCAGGCGACCAGCCTGTACGCCATGGTGCAGCAATTGTCTCTCGGGTCGGGTGTTGCTCTGGGGGCACTGGCGCTGCAGGTTTCGAGCTACCTGCACGGTCATCGCATGATCGTCACGGCTGATTTCCCGCCCGCCTTTCTGCTGCTGGGGGCCATCGCGATATCTTCAGCGGTGTCGGGCGCGCGCCTGCCCGATGACGCCGGCGCGCTGCTGGCCGGCAGGCGAGCCAAGCCGGTTCTCGAGCACAACGCCGTCCCCGAGTAGGTCGCGCTGGACGGATCGTAACGCCGGGAGACTAGCCCGAGCATGCCTCGGCGAATAGCCGTGTGACGGCCGGCACAAATTTCGAAGTCTTTGAAGATTGGCTCTGGTAGCGGGATTACGGGTAAGTTGAGGCGAAGCAGAAAAGGAACACAGCAAGAACGAGTCGATACACGCTCGTGCGAAGCGAGAATCGCACACCGGAGCAGATTGTCGAGACCCTTAAGCGGTTGCCGAAACTGCCTTCTTCTGCTGGAAGCACTCGCGGCAGAACACCGGCCGTCCCTGCGTCGGCTTAAACGGAACCGTAGTTTCCTTGCCGCAGCCGGAGCATACCGTGCGCGTCTCTACCTTCGGCGGAGCCGCTGAGTGGCCTACACCTAGTGCCTGGGCCCGTTTGGCCTTGCAGCCTTTACAACGTTTGGGCTCGTTCTTGAATTGCTTGTCGTGGAAAAAAAGCTGTTCACCCGCCGTGAAAACAAAGTCCTGACCGCAATCGATACACTTGAGTACCTTGTCCCGGAATTCCATTGGATTGTCGCCCCTTTCAGCCCCGCCCTAACGAAAGACATCCCTCTCGGAGAACAAGGCTGCACTGTACAGCAACAACTGATCGCTACCGTTATGAACAGAACTCCTGAATTCCTCCCGCAACGCCCAAGACCTCAAGAAATGCAAAGGCCGCTACCTGAGCAGCGGCCGGATTGTTCTTACTCTTGTTCCTTGCGTGCCTTCTTTCTGCTGCGCTTGCGCGCCAAAGCCTGCTTCACGCGTTTCTTCTCGCCAGGTTTCAGATAGTAGGAGTGACGTTTCACTTCCTTGATGATGTCATCCTGCTGAACCTTGCGCTTGAAGCGGCGTAGGGCGTTCTCCAGAGACTCGCCCTCCTGCAACCGAACTTCAGCCAATCGCCTACACCCCCAAACTGGCCCTATTTGGACAGAC
Organism: uncultured Acidobacteriota bacterium; assembly: GCA_963791145.1. GTDB lineage: Bacteria > Acidobacteriota > Terriglobia > Terriglobales > Acidobacteriaceae > CAWBRT01. The sequence continues at coordinate 3,377 of CAWBRT010000013.1, forward strand.
TAAGATTACCCCATTTCAATTGTCCGGCGTCAAGTATTATCAATAAGCAAAATGCCCGATACCAGAAAGGAACGGATGGCCGCCTGTCCCATATCGGTCGTCATCTCCGCAATCAGCTGATGGAATTAGGGTTACCGGATCCGCCCCGGTGGGACACAGGGCACAAGAGCCCCAGCAGCCCGCCCCAGCCGAGTAACCGCCAAGCGGACGGAGACGGGGCACGGCGGAAAATGTTCCGGCCGCCTCCGTTGGTAGCCGGATTTTCCTCGTCCCACGATGAAAGTACCCGAACGGCTTTCTTTTCACTGAGCCGCCATGATACCGTTCAGACATTCGGATCTTCCACCCCAGCAAACGCAAAAGCGTTTGCCGGGGACCCCGGAGCGCAGTCTGGAACGCCCTCTCGTCGCCAATCCTGAGATGATGTTTGCCGGCTCCCAAAGTGTTTGTTGATTGGGGCGCGAGGGACGAGTTTACCGTGGCTGCAGTATGCTTCCATGGATCGCCGGGGATTCCTATCAGAAGGGACGCACGATGTCAGTTGCCAAAACCGTCGGCATGTATCATCCGGCCAGCGCGCCGGATTTCGTTCCCGCACCGTTGCTGCGCGAGCTTCAGTCGGGGCGATTAAGGACGATTGTGACCCGGGCGTGGGAGCGGGTCGAGCTGTTCCGCTCACGCCTCGAGGAGCGGGGACTCTCGCCCGATAGCATCTCCTCCATCCAGGACATTGCCAAGCTGCCGTTCACCACCAAGAGCGACCTGCGCGACACCTATCCTTTCGGGCTGTTTGCCAGCCCGCTGGGCGAGGTGGTCCGGCTGCACGCCTCCAGCGGCACCACCGGCAAGCCCATCGTAGTGGCCTACACGCAGGAAGACCTGGACGTGTGGACCTCGGTCATGGTGCGCAGCTTCGCCGCCTGCGGCCTGCACCACGGCGACATCATCCAGAACGCCTATGGTTACGGGCTGTTCACCGGAGGGCTGGGCGCGCATTACGGCGCCGAGGAGCTGGGGGCCACGGTTATTCCCATCTCCGGCGGCAACACCGACCGCCAGATCATGGTCATGAAGGATTTTCGGGTGACGGCCATCTGCTGCACCCCGAGTTATTTCCTGTATATGGTGGAGCGGGCCGGCCAGCTCGGAGTCGATGTAAGGCAGCTTCCGCTGCGGGTTGGCGTCTTCGGCGCCGAGCCGTGGACGGAGTCCATGCGCAAGCGCATCGAGGATCTGAGCTCGATCGAGGCCTTCGACATTTACGGGCTCTCGGAGATCATCGGTCCCGGGGTCGCCATCGAGTGCCATTGTCACGACGGGCTGCACATCTTCGAGGATCACTTTTATCCTGAGATCGTCGATCCGGAGACAGGAACTCCGCTGCCCGATGGCCAGGAAGGTGAACTGGTTCTGACCACGCTCAGCAAGCACGCCATGCCGATGATCCGCTACCGCACGCGCGACATCACCTCGCTGATTCCCGGGCCGTGCCCCTGCGGGCGCATGCTGCGGCGCATGCGGCGCATCGGCCGGCGCAGCGACGACATGCTCATCATCCGCGGCGTCAACGTCTTCCCCTCGCAGGTGGAAACCGCTCTGCTGGAGGTGGAAGGCACGATGCCGCATTACCAGATCATCCTTACCCGCGAGCGCGGGCTCGACCAGATGGAAGTGCAGGTCGAGGTCACGCCGCAGACGTTCAGCGACAAGATCGGCGCGCTCGAACAACTCAATGAGCGGCTGGTGGAGGCGCTCGATCACCTGCTCGGGCTCCGGGTCCAGGTCACGCTGGTGGAACCGCAGTCGATCCAGCGCAGTGAAGGCAAGGCAAAACGCGTAATTGACCGGCGGTCATCATGAAGATCCAACAATTGTCGCTCTTCGCCGAGAACAAACCGGGAACGATCATAGCCCCCTGCCGCCTGCTGGCGCAGGAAGGCATCAACATCCGGGCGCTGTCGCTGGCCGACACCCAGCGCTACGGCATTCTGCGCATGATCGTCTCCGACTGGGAGAAAGCCACACGGCTGCTGGAGAAACATGGCTTCCTCGTCAAAGTGACCGAGGTGCTGGCCGTCGAGGTGCCGGACCGTCCGGGAGGGCTGGCGCAGATCCTCGGCATCTTCGAGGGCACCACCATCAATATCGAATACATGTACGCCTTCCCCTTCGGCAGCGGCGACAAGGCGGTGCTGATCTTCCGCTTCGGCGATCCGGACGCGGCCATCGAACGTCTGCAGGCCGCCGGCATCAACGTCATCGAAAGCGGAGCCGTGTATAACAAATAGGGATTAGGGATTAGGGGTTAGGGAATAGGAATTTGGGTGCCCCACCCTTGTCGCCGCTTCTGCGACAGGGTGGGGTAGTTTGTTTGAAGCTAGAAGACTGGCCCATCCCGCAAAGCGGGACCAACAGAAGGCTTGAATGGGCCCCCCGCGGATTGTTGAACGTCAAAAAGAATTGCCCCATCCCTGCCGACAGCGGCCCGGGATGGGGCACCCCAAAATTCTTCTTCTTTATTTCTATTCCCTAATCCCTATTCCCTAATCCCTAAACTCACCGCAGCACGTGCATCACCCACGGCAGTCCGATTCCCAGCAACACAATCAGGTTGAACAATCCCAGGATGAAGCCCAGCCGCCAGAAATCCTTCGCCGGTACATAGCCGCTGCTGAAGTAAATGGGAGCGGGCCCGTTGGCGTATGGCGTGATGCAGCCCATCATTCCCAGCGAGTACAACAGCAACAGTACTACGGGCCGCATCGCCAGGCCTGGAATCGTAACGGCTGCGGCCAGGAACACCGGCAGTAAAGCCACCGCCTGTGCCGTGCCACTGGCGATCAGGTAGTGCACGGCGAAGAAGGCCGCTACGATGGCGATCATCGCGGCCATGACCGGGATGTTGGTGGTCAGTCCGGCCGTGCGCTTGGCGAACCAGCTCAGGAAGCCGACGGTGCTGAGTCCATCGGCCAGCACGATCAGGGTGGCGAACCAGACAAAGACGTTCCAGGCCTGCTTGGCACCGGCGATGTCGTTCCAGGTGATGACCTTGCTCAGCAGCATGAGCGCGATCACCACCAGCGCCACGGTGGTAGCCGAGATCAGCTTGCCGGCGGAGATCCAGCAGATGAGCGCGCCGAGCGCGAGAACGGCCATGGTGATTTCCCGCCGCGAGATCGTGCCCATCTTCTTCAGCTCGCTGCCGGCCCACTCGGAAACTTCGGTGCTGTGTTTAAGCACCGGCGGATACAGGAGGTAGCACAACAGAGGAGTGGCGATGAACAGAACCAAACCGATGGGCAGTGCGCCCCAGGCCCAGGTTGTCCAGGTGATGTCGACCTTGGTGATCTTGCGGGCGATATCGGTGGCCAGCACGTTGGGAGCGAACGAGGTCATGAACAGTCCGCTGGTTACCGACGCCGAGGCGAACGCCGTCCACAGCAGGTAGGAGCCGATCTTGCGCGGATTGTCATCCGGATAAGAGCCGTAAATCGGAGGAATGCTCTTCACGATCGGGTAAAGAGTGCCGCCGCTGCGGGCGGTCACCGATGGCATGAAAGGTGCCAGGATTAGGTCCGCCAGGCTGATCGCATAGCCCAGTCCCAAGGTGCTGCGGCCCAGTTTCTTGACCAGCACCAGCGCCAGCCGCCGGCCGAGTCCGGTCACTTCATAGCCCACGGCAAACATGTTGGCGGCGAAGATGAGCCATACCGTATCGTTGGCAAACCCGCCAAGCCCCCAGCGCAGGGCTTCGGCCGGGGTCTTGCCGAAGAAGCGCAAGGCAACGGCCAGGGCGACACCCACGAAGCCGACAGCTGGGCCGGGCAGTGGTTCGGTGATGAGCCCGCCGATGACGGCCACGAAGAGCGCGAAGTAATGCCATGCCGCCGGGGTCAGGCCAGCAGGAGTTGGAATCACCAGCACAACCGCTCCCATGGCGATGGGCACCAGCCATTTTATGAGCGCAGCGCGTCGTGCCCCCGGCTGTTGAGCGGGTTGAGGTTTGGACGCTGTCGGCGATGCCATGTTTCCTCCGTAGGCGGAGTGATCCGCAAGAGCAGTTGCAGCGCCGGTCTCTTGGCCGGCAAGCCTTCATCTGCAGGGTAGGTTTCAGGCTGACCATACCACGGACAGGCTGCGAGTGGAACCAATCCCTTCGTGCCAGTATCGCCAACTTTCTCTTTCTGGATGCGCCGGTTCAGATGCCGGAGGGACGCCAGTTCTCGCGGGCGAATGTTTCGCAATCGTGGGCCTCGAACTCGGCCAGGATCGCATCCGCCATGGCTTGGCGTTCCAGCGGCGATTGCGGCGCGGGACGGTTCCAGCAACAGCGCAGGCACAGCCAGCCGCTCCATCTGTCGCTGGTATCGAAGGCCAAGCGGCGCTCATGCGTCTCCAGGTAGGCCTTGATCGTGGCTTCCAACTGGAAGGCGAGAGCGCTGGCCAGCCGCCTGATATCGGGGATCACCTGGCTGATTTCCAGCAACAGCAGGTTTTCGTTTACGACCTCATAAAGCAGATCTTCCAGCAGGCGAAAGCCGGTGATCACCAGAGGGATCGAATAACCCTGCAGCCGCTGCACGTAGCCGCGCCATGCCGCAGCCTGCATTTTTTCACCGGCGCGAGCCAGCTCGGATTTCTCCAGGAGTCGAACCAGTTCTTCGAGAATAGGGGTGATGGACGAGGCGCGATCCTGGTCGGAGTGCCCCAGGGCTGCCAGCTCCGGTTGCGTTTTCAGGGCCTGAAGCAGCCGCTCGCTGACGGCCGGCATCTGGTCCCGGATAACCTCGTAGACGCGCTTTGACGCCATCGGCTTTCGCTTCTTGCCGGGAGTGCGCAGGTTCTGCTCAATGAGCCCGATCAGCGCAGGGACGGAGGCGGGCTTCACAAGATAGTCATCGACCTGGCTGCGAATGGCCTGCAGGGCGCTTTCAAAGGCCGGGTAGCCGGTCAGTATGAAATTGCGGCAATCAGGATGCGTGCGCTTCATGGCGCTCACGACCGTGAATCCGTCGCCCGGCTGGCCGATGTTGAGATCGGCGATCAGGACATCGAAGGGACCGGAGGCGATTTGCTGCAAGGCCTCGGCGACCGTCCCTGCGGAGGTCACATCGAAGCCGTGCATGGTCAGGATTTGGTGAAGGGTCTGCCGGATCGCCGGTTCGTCATCGACAAACAACACTCGCGTTGCCATTATGCCATCTTCCCCGACTCGCAATCTTTTGAGTCAGCGTGACTCGGGTTTGTCAGTCCAGCAAACGTGGCCACGCGCTTGCAGGGAAACTGGTTCGGGGCATGAAACAGCTCCGCGCAGATAATCGGAGATACGCGGCCTCACCCCAACATTACGTTTATCCTGCCAAAACGTAATCACCGAGGTCAGTGATCTCAGTCACATAAGCATTGGCTGACGGGTGCAGTTTCGTCTGGCCGTCGCGGATGGGCCTGGCTACGACGCCCTGGATGCTCGCCTGTGAAACGCAGGGCAAGGCCGCGGGATTGCGGCCAAAAAGAAAAGGTCCCCGCATCCGTTGCGAGGACCGGTAATCCTGTCCAGCGGAACCTTCGTCTACGAATCAGTGAGCACCGGCGTGCCGCTCATGCTGAAATCGGCCCGCAAGCCGTCTCTCTTCTCCAACTGGCGATGCTCCACGCCGATATAGACCTGGCGCGGGCGGCTGATCTTCTGTTCGGAGTCGGTGACCATCTCCTGCCACTGTGCCAGCCAGCCCGAGGTGCGAGGGATGGCGAACAGCACGGTGAACATCTCCGAATCGAATCCCATGGCTTCGTAGATGATCCCGGAGTAGAAGTCCACATTCGGATACAGCTTGCGGGAGACGAAGTACTCGTCGTTGAGTGCGATCTGCTCCAGTTCCAAGGCGATGTCGATCTTGGGATTCCGTCCCGTGACCTCGAAGACCTCCTCGGCCACTTTCTTCATCAGGCGGGCGCGCGGATCGTAGTTCTTGTAGACGCGATGCCCAAAGCCCATCAGCTTCTGTTTGCCTTCCTTCACTCCCTTGACGAAAGCGGGAATGTTATCGCGGCTGCCGATCTTGGCGAGCATATTCAGCACGGCCTCATTGGCTCCGCCGTGCAGCGGACCAGCCAGCGCGGAAGCCGCCGCGGCGGTTGCCAGGAAGGGATCGGCCTCGGCGCTGCCCACCACGCGCATGGCGCTGGTGGAGCAGTTCTGCTCGTGGTCGGCGTGCAGGATGAACAGGATGTCCAGCGCGCGGGCCAGCACCGGATGGGCCAGGTACTTCAGCACGCTGCGCTGGAAGAGCATGTGCATGAAGTTGGCCGTGTAGCTCAGGTCGGGCTCCGGGTAGATGTATGGCAGGCCCTTGCGATGGCGGAAGGCATAGGCGGCGATGATGGGCATCTTGCCGATCAGGCGATAGATGGACGCCGTTCGCGCTTCGGGATTGCGAATGTCTTTCGAATCGGGATAGAAGGTCGAAAGCGCCGACACCGTGCTCACCAGCATGCCCATGGGGTGCGCGTCGTAGCGGAACCCTTCCATGAACTTCTTGATGTTCTCGAAGATCGACATGCGGTAGCGGATCTCGTGCATCCACACCTTTTCCTGCTCGGGGGTGGGCAGTTCGCCGTTGATCAGCAGGTAGGCGACCTGCAGATAGGTGCAGTTCTCGGCCAGATCCTCGATATCATAGCCGCGGTAGCGCAGGATCCCCTTGTCGCCGTCGATCAGCGTGATCTTGCTCTCGCAGCAGGAGGTGTTCATGAAGGCCGGATCGTAGGTCATCATTCCGAAGTCGTCGGTCGCTGACCTTGATCTGGCGCAGGTCCATGGCGCGAATGGTGTCATTCGTGATCGGGACGGTATAGCTCTTGCCGGTCCGATTGTCGACTAAGGTCAAAGTGTTCTCGGGCATGTTGCTCCTTTTTGCCTTGTGCCTTCTCGGGCTGCTGAAAAACAAATTGCGGGTCGTTGGGCATACAAGGTCTTGAGTGACGGCGCTGTGATACGCGCATTCCATAGCGCCTCGCTTGTTGCTTCGGCGCGTTTTCAGCAGCCTGTTCTGCCCCGGCAAGCGCGACCACAGCACTGGCCGAGTCCCCTTCCGATGAAATTGAAAGCTGGCCCTGGAAGCTCCTTGAGGCTCAACGGATGGTTACCGTAAAAACCTCACGGTAAGAGTCCTCAGGTCGGCTGCAACTCACCGGCAGGACTCCCTTGACGCGAAATCTTTCGCTGCCCACCGGGAGCTTCGTTAACAGCCGCTACCTGATGAGATGCATGGAGAAGCCGGTTTCGGCTCACAAAAGACGACTCCAACTCCGCAACTTTCTCGAGTTGCGCCTCATGCTTTCCATTTTCCGAATATGCACGTGAACCCGGGTTCCCCACAAACCCGTTGCCCCAAGAGTCAAACATATTGTACAGAGCACATGGCGTGGACGCCAAGCCGGGGGCCCCGGCACACGCGCCTTCGTGTGCTGGGGTGGAAGTCGGGGCCCCGGCACGCGCGCCTTGTGCGTGCTGGGGTGGAAACCCTGGGTAGAAGCGGGGTTCCGGCACTTTCCGGGGACCATACTTGAGTCACCAGGTTGAAAGTCACTTCGGTAACTTGCCAGATACGGGGGCACTGCTAGAGTGGAGCTGATATGGGGACGCGCCGGGAATTGCGCTTAGGGATCGCCCTTACGGTACGTTTGTCGGGTGTCGATACGGACGGTAAGTCTTTTGAGCTGGATGCCGCGACTATCGACGTGACCGGAACAGGCGCCCGCCTGAGCGGTGTTACCCGTCCAGTTAAGCCCGGCTCAGTCCTCACTCTGAAGCACCGCCAAAGTCAGGCAAAGGTGCAGGTAGTCTGGGTAGGCACGCGGGGAAGCAGTACCCAGGACCACATCGGAGTGGAAGTGACCCGCGGCGGGCAATTGCACTGGGGGCGGAACCTGCCGCGCATCATGGGAGACGGATTCCCTGCCGCGCAGGTCCATGACTTCAACATTCCCATCCGCTGATTTGCCCGTTTGCACTATCCCTGCTTCAAAACCAACTACATCGCTTTGCCTTCGTCTGCGCATATGCAGCCGGCATTCTTCTGCAAGTTACGGATCACCCTGAGTGAGAGGAAATTGCTTGCCTAGAGCTGGGTTGCATAAATGCACCTCGGCAAAACCGATAATACCCTCAGGGGCTAAAGCCCGCATTTTTGCTGGTCCGAACGGCGGGGCTTGAAGCCCCGCCCTTTCAAGGCAGTATTTGTGCAACCAATTCTAGACCGGATTCAAAGTGGGCGTACCCTTCGCTATCACCGCCGGGCTGATTGCCCGGCTACCGCACGGGGTATACCTTCCGCGAATTCGGTCTAGGATCCTTCGTTTGCACCCGGAACTGCCGCAAGCGATTCTGCCTGAACGGGAGCACTCCCGGGGCGTACTTCTTTTCGCACCGCCGACGTCAGGCAGCCCAGAAAGGCGGCCAGGGAGGCCGCAAAAAAGCCGGCCTTGACCCCTTCGAATAGCGCCATGGAAGTATGCCGGCTGAGGATGGTGGTGAAGATCGCTCCGGCGATGCCCACGCCCAGGATCATGCCGACGTAGCGGGCTGTGGCCATAATGCCCGAGGCGATTCCCTGACGATCCTTAGGAGCCGAACCCAGCAAGGCGCTGCTGTTGGGGGCGATGAACGATCCCGTGCCCAGCCCACAGAGTGCCAGCATCGCCGCTATGTGGGCCAGGGAAGAATCCGGGCGTACGCGCGAGAGCAGAAGCATGCCCGTGCCGAGGATCGCCATGCCGAACATGGCAGGCCGCCGCGTGCCAATGCGGTCGGAAAGCGTGCCGCTGATGGGCGCGGCAAGTGTCATGGCCGCCGGCTGGATGGTGAACAGCAAACCGGCATGGCTTGGGCTCAAACCACGACCCTGGATCAGGTAGAACGGCAACAGAAACAGGGTGCTATACCAGGAAGTGTAGTTCAGCACCGCGCTGGCCACACTCATGGAAAAGACCCGATCCCGGAAAAGTTTTAGGTCAACCAGAGGATGTTCCAAACGGAGTTCAAACAGCACGAACCAGAGCAGGAGCAACACCGCGGCGGCCAGTAACGCCAGGATCAAAGGCGAGGTCCAGCCGCGGTCGTATCCCTGGTTCAGACCGATCAGGAGCGCAGCCATGGCGGCCGTGAAGAGGACGGCGCCGGCCACATCGAAAGGTTCGCCTTGCTTGTTGGGGTCGCGCCGCGGGATAAAGTAGCTGCTCAGCACCAGGGCCGCCAATCCCACAGGTACGTTGATGTAGAAGATGGCGCGCCAGCCGAAATGATCCGTCAGCCAGCCGCCGAGCACCGGTCCGGCCATGAGCCCGAAATAAACGGTGAAGCTTTGCAAGCCAAGTACCTGGCCGCGCTGGTGGGGCGGAAAATTACTGGTCAGGATGGCGGGGCCACAGGTGTGAAGGGTGGCGGCGCCCACGGCTTGCAGAGCGCGGAAGGCAATCAGCAGGGGTACGCTCCAGGCCAGGCCGCAGAGCGCCGAGGCCACAGTGAATACGACGAAGCCGAAAATATAAAGGCGTTTGTACCCGTACAGGTCACCGAGGCGGCCGAAGGCCAGCAGCAGTCCGCAGATCACCAGCAGGTAGATACTGACTACCCACTGCACCATGGCCACGCTGCTGCCGAGGTCGTGGCGGATGACCGGCAGGGACAGATTGACCACGCTCATGTCGATGGCGCCCAGCAGGCTGCCGACACCAACCGACACCATCACCCACCATTTCGGGTCCAGCTTGCCGCCGAATTTAGTTTGGACGAAACCCATCAGCCTAGGGTCTGATAACACTTATAGGACGAGCAGCGTTGCGAGCGAAAATCGGCTCAGCCGAGGCGGAGTCCGAAGGCCATGGTGATTCCATGTCCGAGGACGACAACGAAGTCTGGGGCGATTTTCGCCGCAACCCTGCGGGACGGGGCGGATTTTCCCGATCGCAGTGTCACTCGTCGCTAAAATACTTCAGTATTTGCCGCTCCTCGCTCCTCGCGCTCGGAAAAATCCGCTCCCGTTGCTGCCGTTCTATAAGTGTTAACAGACCCGAGGTCGGCCATTTCAGCGAGAGGCAACATATCGCGAAAGGAAATTCCTGCTTCTTTTGTACCACATGGCGGCTCCGACTTTGTGCTCATTTGATCATCTTGTAGCAGTTGCGGGCAGAGCCTAGCCCAGGGTTTCGGCGCTGTAGCGCGCGATCAGCCCGGTGCGTACCGCGCGCCGGTACATGCGCACAAAGAACCAGCAGGTAAGCAGAATGTAGCCGACGGCCAGACATGCGCCCCACAACAGCGTGATTCCCGCAAAGCCTCGCCCGGCGATGATCGCGCGCAAGCCTTCGAAGACGTACGCCGGCGGCAGCAGGTGCGATATGGCGCGTATCCACGGCGGCAGCGTCGCCAGCGGATAAAACACTCCCGCGAAGGGCGACAGCATGGCGGGAATGGGCCAGACGAACCACTCCGCCGCCGGTCCCAGACGCAACACCAGGCCGGCGCCGAAAACTCCCAGGGCAATGCCGAAGAGAAAAAGGATGAGAAGGAATGGAATCAGCAGCAGGCCGTAGTTGGTGAACGAGAGCCCGAAAACCGTCGTTGCCAGCACCAGCATTACCAGCAGTACCGCCAGGCTGGTGGTGATGCTGGAGAGCACCAGCCCGCCCAGGTACTCGGAGATGCACAGCGGCGTGGCAAAGAAATTCAGGAAGTTGCGCGACCACACGTCTTCGAGAAACGCCATGGTCACTCCCTGCATGACGCGCGCGAAAAAATCCCACAGCAGAACCGCTCCCAGCAGGGCGGGCACGAAGTTGAAGCGGGAAGCGGTGATGTTGTTAAGGTACCGCGTCATGAACCCCCAGAGCACCATGTCGAGGCCGATCCACACGAACATCGGCAGCACGCGCGAGAGGCTGCCGCGCATCAGGTAGAGCTGGCGCAGCACGACGGCCAAGATGCGGGTGAGATTCATGTCAAACTCCCAAGGCGAGCGGCTCGCGGGCGACGGTGATGAACAGGTCTTCCAGCGATTCTTTGCCGTGCTCGCCCGGCAAGGTTTTAGGATCACCCTCCAGCAGGATTTTCCCGCGTGAGAGGAACAGCACGCGGTCGCAGACCTCCTCGACCTCGTACATGTTGTGCGAAGTCCACAGCACTCCTCCCGTTCCCCGGGCGGCGAACTCGCGAATCTTGGTGCGTATCTCGCGCGCGCTGGCGGGATCGAGCGAGGCAGTAGGCTCATCCAGCAGCAACAGGCGAGGCTCGTTCAGCATGGCCTTGGCGAGAGCCACGCGCGTCTGCTCGCCGGAAGAGAGCACGCCGCACTTGACGTCGCGGAAACGCTCCAAATCGAATTGCTTCAGCAGGAGCCTCGATGCGCTGCGCCAGCCGCTTGACTCCGTAGATCATGCCGAAGATGCGCAGGCTCTGCCGCACTGTCAGGTTGCCGGGCAGAGGGGCATAGACGGCGGTGAAGTTGGTGCGCATGAGCGCCTGCGAGCGGTGCGCCTCGAGGTCGATGCCCTCGATGCGAATGGTTCCGGAGCTCGGCTCCAGCACGCCGAGGATCATGTTGATGATGGTGGTCTTGCCCGCGCCGTTCGGCCCCAGCAGCCCGACGATCTCGTTACGGCGAACCTGCGAAGGAGACACCGTCTACGGCGACCGTGCCGCTATAGGATTTGCGCAATTCGTGCACGGAAAGCACGCTCTGCCTCGCCCGGTGGTCCGGAGCGCCGGGCGAGGGCGCGGGAGAGCCGAATTCGCTCACTTCGCAGCCTGGGCTTCCGGGTAATCGGCGCTGACGGTCACTGCTTCCCAGGTATCGAAGTCGTGGCGCAACTGCGTCGAGCTTGCCGCGGGCGTTGTTCAGCGCTATGCGGCCGAGCAGCAGACGCAGCGGAGGATTAGGCGATTCGACCACCTTGAGCATGGCTGCGGCCGCCCGAACCGGGTCTCCGGCCTGCTTGCCGCTGCCGCCTGCGATGCCCTTGCGGCGCGCGCCGGCCGTGTCGGTGTAATCGGCGATTGCCTTGCGGGGCGTAATGAGCGAGCGACCGGCCCAGTCGGTGCGGAACGGGCCCGGCTCGACGATCGTCACCTTGATTCCGAGCGGTTCGACCTCCTTGGCCAGGGCCTCCGAGAGTCCCTCGACAGCGAACTTGCTGGCGTTGTAATACGCCACGCCGGGAAAGCCGATGAAGCCGGCCATGGAGGAAATATTGAGGATATGTCCGCTGCGCTGCTTCCGCATAAGCGGCAGCACGGCGCGCGTCATAGCGGCCAGCCCGAAGAAGTTGGTCTCGAACTGGGCGCGAATCTCATCCTCCTGCGCCTCTTCGGCCGCCGATAGGAAGCCGTAGCCGGCGTTGTTGACCAGAACGTCGATGCGGCCGAATTTGGCTTCGGCCTTCTTCGCCGCCTCGGCGACCTGCGTCTGCATTCGTCACGTCGAGCTTGAGGGCCAAGCGCGCGGTCTTCCTTTCCCGCGACGAGGTCGCTGAACGGATTTCGGATCGCGCGCCGTCACCACCGCGCGCCAACCGCGCCCGAGCACTAGTTTTGCCAGCTCCCGGCCGAAGCCGGTGGAGCAACCGGTAATGAACCACACAGGTGCGTTCTGCTGCGACATTGATCTTTCTTCTCCCCTTACAGCAAACTGATTCATTTTAGATTTAAGATTTACGATTTCAGATTGAAGATTTGATTTTTGTGTGAATAGCGACTCAGGCTTCAAAATCAAATCTGAAATCTTCAATCTTCAATCTGAAATTCTCAACGTAGTGGCGTCTTGTACTGCTCGTCAATCTCCACCTGGTAGCCGGTGACCAGCTTGTTGGTTTCATTGGCCATGCCGATGACCGCCTGCAGCTCCTGGAACATGGCGTTGGTCATGCCCCTGCCGCGGGCCGAAGCCGTATGCGAAGCCACGCAATAGCCGCACTGGTTGGTGACGCTCACGGCCACGTAGATCAGCTCCTTGGTGAGGGGATCGAGCGCGCCGGGCGCCATGATCTGCTTGATGCTCTCCCAGGTGCGTTTCAGAGTAACCGGATCGTGCGCGATGGCCTTCCAGAAATTGTTGATCCAGTCAGTCTTGCGGGTCGTCATGATGTCGTCGTAAACGGCGCGAACCTCGGGGCTCGCATCTTTGTATTCGATCAATCCGAGTGTTGCCATAGCTCTAGGCTCCCTCTTCAGAGGATAAGAGAGAATACAACAAATGAGCCCCGGCTGAGCCGCCGCGCGGGATCAGCGCGCGTAATGATGGTGAAACCGGGCGGGAGCGGCAACCGTTCACGCTATGCAGCGCGCGAGCGGAAGTACTCCCGCACGCGCTCGGCGGAAATTTCGCGGAAGTCGCTGATCACCATATTGGCGCCGTTTTCCGCCAGCGCGTTGGGCTGGTGGTTGCGATCCACGCCCAGCACCAGGCCGAAGCCTCCGCGGTGCCCCGCCTGCACTCCGGCAATTGCGTCCTCCGCCACCAGGGCGTTGCGCGGATCAGCATCGCTCCTGAGCCTTTTCAAGCTCAGCAGGAATATGTCCGGCGCGGGCTTGCCGTGCAATCTAAGGTGCTCGCTGTCGATGCCGTCCACGGTAGCCTCGAAGAGATTCGCCAAGCCGGCCTGCTCGAGAATGGGAAGTGCATTCTTGCTGGAGGAAGCCAATCCAACCAGCACACCCTGCTGCCGCAATTCCCGCACGAAACGGACGGCCTCCCAATCTACATCCACGCCCACTGCATGGATTTTCGCGTTGAACAGCTTATCTTTGCGATTGCCCAGGCCGCAGACAGTCTCCTTGTCGGGCGGATCGGCGGGCGTCCCGTAGGGGAGATGAATGCCGCGCGAGGCGAGAAACGAGGCGACGCCGTCGTAGCGCGGCTTGCCGTCGACGTACTCGCGGTAATCGGATTCATCGAAGGGCCGGAAGGGATCGAGAACAGGTTTTCCGGCAGACGCTGCGTTTGCCTGCGCCGAGGCAGGCGAGCGGGACGCACGCTCGCGCAGGTAGCCGTCGAACAGCTCCTTCCAGGCAGCGGCGTGCACGCGCGCCGTGAAGGTGATTACGCCGTCCAGGTCGAAGACCGCAGCTTCGAGATGTTCCGGTTCCGCCATCATTCGCTGTCCTCCTTATCGCCGGCCGCGTACACCAGCAGCACGGGGCAACCGGAGCGGCGGATGATGACCTTGAGGGTCTCCGAGCGCTCCTCCTCCCAGCGTCCGCGCCAGGCGACGACCAGCAGGCTGACCCCGTTATCGCGCGTGAACTCGGCGATCTCCGAGCCGGGCTGGCCGCCGGTGACCAGCAGTTTGAAATTCACCCGCCCCGGCGATGCTCCCACGCCCATCATGCGATCGAGGAATTCGCTGGTCCAGGCGGGCCACTCGTGGTGTGGCTGGTCAACGTAGCGCGGAGCCGGCAGGCTGCCGGGCTCCTCCGGCTCGGCGCAGCTTCGAGCTCCCACGTGCATGGCCAGGACCTCCGCGCCACTGCGGTGGGCCAGGTCGGCGGTGGGCGCAATGACCACATCGGCGCTGCGCGAACCATCGTGCGCCATCAGGATGCGGCGAAGCTGCCAATCCTGGGAAGCGTACTCGGGCAGCACCAGAACGATGCGCTCGGGCGCGCCGCTCAAGACCGCATCGGCAATCGGCCCCAGGCCGGTGTCGGAGTGCGCGCCGCTATGGCTGCACATGACCAGCAGCGCGGATGGGAGCTGGCGTGCGGAATTCAGAATCGCGCCTGGGACATCCCCGTGCAGATGATCCATGACTACGCCACGGTGCTGGCTACGGCCCAGTCCGAGCTCCTGCATAGTCTGCCCTGGATGCGTCTCGCCTGGGTCCGGCTCAACGTAGGTTACGTGCAGGGTGGCGCCGTAGAGTTGCGCCAGCGCGCGTCCGATCGGAAGGGCCGTGCGGGAGCCGTCGCTGCCGTCCAGCGGCACAATGACATTGTCGATGGCAGCCGCTTCGGTAGTTGCCGGTCGCGGCTCGGCTGGCGCCGGCGCGCGTGTGTCCTCAGCGCGATTTGCGCTTGCCGGAGCCGAGCTGCCCTGGGATGGATTGCCGAGCTCAACCAGGTCTCTCCAATCACGACGTGCTGCCATATGACTCCCTTCACTTACGATCGGCGCTGTCGCGGATGTCTCGCGCTACTACTATCTGAGTTCTTTCCAATTGCTCCAACCGCGTCCCGCGCGTTCAGCCAGGTACTGCCGGCGTGGGTAAGCATCGAGCTCCGGCCCGCCGGCGAGCTGCAGCTTCAGCGGAGCGGGCCCGTCCTCGACGGTGACACGTGTCACGGCCGGCTCGAGCTCGATGCGCAGCTTGCGCCCTCGCCACTCCAGCGGAACAATGACCGCCTTCCAATGCGGCAACAATCTCGGGTTCAAACAGAGACCCTCGGACCGCGCCTCCAGACCGGCGAATCCGAAGACCATCGCCTGCCAGAGCCCGCCGACGGCTGCGGCGTGCACGCCTCCGGCGGCGTTGCCCATGTTGTTGCTGAGGTCGATTTCGGAGGCTTGCTGCAGATATCGCGCCGCCGTCTCCATCTCGCCCAAGCGCGCGGCCAGCAGGGCATGGCTGCCGGGCGAGAGCGAACTGCCGTGTCCGGTGCGCGGTTCGTAGTAGTGAAAGTTGGCTTTGCGTACCTCTGAAGGAAAGCGGTCCCACAGCAGGAACATCGCCAGCACGACATCAGCCTGCTTGACCACGTTCGTCTGCTGAATGCGGGCATGGCCGAGGATCACGTCCATGGCCGTAGAGCGCGGCTCATATTTCTTCAGGTCGACCGGCTCTTTCAGGAAGTAGCCGGCAAAGGTTTCGAACAGCTTCGTCCTGGGATCGAAGCCGGTGTGCATCAACCTGGCTTTCTCGCTCCAGGACGCGATCTCAACCGGCGAAAGCTGCAAGTCCTCCGCCAGTTCACGCCAGCGCTGCGGCCACCGCCGCTCCAGAATCTGCGCCAGCTCCACTCCACGCGCCATGTTCCAGGCGGCCATCAGGTTGGTATAGGCGCTGTCGTCCACGTTCTCGTGATACTCGTCGGGGCCGATCACGTGACGAATGTGATAGAGGCCGTCGGCTTCCACGCTTCCGCGGCTGGCCCAGAAGCGCGCGCTCTCCAGCAGAATCTCGGCTCCGGCGACGAGCAGGAACTCGTCGTCACCGGTCATCTGCCAGTACTGCCACACGGCGTAAGCAATGTCGGCGGTGATGTGGTTCTCCATCTCGCCGTTCAGCACTTCGATGACCTCGCCTCCCGGCGCAACGACCCAGCGCGGCGTGGTCTCTTCTCCTGTATCAGCCGACTCCCAGGGATACATGGCGCCGTGGAAGCCGGCCGCGCGCGCCTTTCCGCGGGCGGCAGGCAGGGTGTGATAGCGATACATCAGCAGCGCCCGCGCCGACGGCGGGTGGGTGAAGATGTAGAAGGGGAGCATGTAGATCTCGGTGTCCCAGAACACATGCCCCTTGTATGACTCGCCGGTGAGGGCGCGAGCGCCGATGGAGACGCGCTCATCTTCAGGATTGGCGGCGCTGATCAGGTGATAGGTGGCAAAGCGCAAGGCCCGCTGCAGTTCGTCGTCTCCGGTGACCGTAATGCCGGCCCGCTGCCAGCGCTCTTCCCAGGCGGCGGAGTGCGCTGCCAGCGCCGGGGTAATGCCCCGGGGGATCACGCGGTTGACGTGTTCCACTGCCGCCTGCAAGGGTTCGCTTTCTTCACGCGAGGTGTAGACGGAAATCAACCTGTCGAGCCTGTATTCGGCCCCGATCTCCAACTCCGTGCTGAAGCGTTCGGTGACGCTGCGTTGGTCGAGTTCGATCTCACGGCGTCCCGGATGTGCCGTGGTGCTTTGCAATTGGCTGCAGGCCGCGACGGCCACCACCACGCTGCGCCCCGGCGCATGCAGAGCGAGAGGCAGAATATTGGGCCGGGCGGCCGCCTGCCGGGTCTTCCACTCTTCCGGCGGCGTCCAGGGCAGTGCCTCCGGCGGAAGCGCGATGCAGCACTCCAGACGCAGATGAGCGCTGTAATTCTCGGGTGTGAAGAAGACCGACTGCAGCAAGAGATGACGGTCGGCAAGGGAAGCCAGGCGCAGGGCGGTAATATGCGTTACTCTGCCGTCAGGGCCGCGATGCCGCCACTCTCTCCACAGTACGCCCCGGTGCATATCCAGAATGCGGCGGTGCTCCAGCGCCTGGCCCTCGGTCATGCTGAGCGGCTGATCCGCAATCCAGGCCCGCACCCCGGTCCAGTCCGGCATGAGAAACAGCCCAGGGACAGCGCCTTCCTTTTGCGGCATCTCGAAGACTCCGGCGACGAAGGTGGCCGGAGCCGACAACGGGCTGCCTTCCGCCAGCGAGCCGCGGTTTCCAACATATCCGTTCGAGATGGCGAACTGCGACTCTACTTCGTGCTCGCGCGCCAGCGTGAACCCTTCGTCTACCAGGAGCCAGTGCGGATCCTGGCTGCGCTGGCCGGCTAAGTCCAGATGCGGAAAGGCAGAGCTGGACAGAACTCCCGCGCTTCTTTCCGCACCGACGAACGACGATGCCTGCGATTGGGCGGCCCACTCGGAGTTGAACATGTATGCCTCTGCTCAGTGTGGGTGGTTTGCTTGATTCGATGAGCGGCGCTTGGGAATGGAGGTATGGAAACGGGCAAACGACTTACAGCAGAGTTGAGCATGAGCGGAAACGAACTCAACCGGGCATGAAAAGGTTCCTATTTCGAGGGGAGGCTTAGTTCGTCGGACCCGGCAACGGCCAGAGCCGCGCAGCGGCGATGTCTGTTAGCCCAGCGCTTCAGCGCTGGGGGAACGTTTGATAGATAATCTCGAGTCCTGTAGGGACGGTGCAGAATTACTGTTGCGGGCTAGAGTAAAAACCAGGGATGGTGTATACCGAAGCGAAACGTCCCAGTCGCCGTGACCACCAGGGAGCGGCGACGGTAAGCAGAACTTGAAGGTCTATAACATCCCTGGTTTTGCCGCAGTTGCAGCGTCCCTACGGGACTCGAATCCAATAACTCTGCTGTCCACGCTGAAGCGTGGGGCTAACGAACACTGCGCCTCCGGCGCGGGCTCCGTTCTTATCTTGCGGATCTACGCGCGATCGTAGGTTACGGCCAGTTCGCGCAACCGTCGGCTATGTTCTTCGGTCAGCATCTCCGAAACGAATCGCCAGCGCCAATTGCCGCTGGAGGTTCCAGGCAGGTTCATGCGTGCCTGGCTGCCCAGGCCCAGCACATCCTGCAGCGGATAGATGGCGAGATCGGCAACCGAGGCCATGACGGTGCGAATGAAGACCCAATTGATCTCGTCTCCTTCATGCAGGCCGAGATAGCTGCGTGCGAACTCACGCTCGCGGCGAATGTCCTCCGGCGTGCGCGTGCTGTCACCCTGGCCGCTGCTTGTCCACCAGCCGACCGTGGTGTCGTTGTCATGCGTTCCGGTATAAGCCACCCGGTTGCGAGGGTAGTTGTGCGGCTTGAAATACGGCGCCTGCGGGTCGTTACCGAAGGCGAATTGCAGGATGCTCATTCCCGGAAAGCCAAAACGGTTACGCAGCGCCTCTACGTCTTCCGTGATTACCCCGAGGTTCTCGGCGATGATGGGCAGCCTTCCCAGGCTCTGCTCCACGGCTTCGAACAACGCCGCTCCCGGCCCCGGTACCCACCGTCCGTTAATGGCGGTCGCCTCGCCCGCCGGAACCTCCCAATGCGCGGCAAAGCCGCGGAAGTGATCGATGCGGCAGATATCGATGCGGGTAAAAACTGATTTGAATCTTTCCACCCACCACTGATAGCCGCCGCGTGCGTGCTCCTCCCAGCGATAGATCGGATTGCCCCACAACTGCCCGGTAGCGCTGAAGTAGTCCGGCGGGACTCCGGCCAGCTTCTCCGGTTCACCGTTCGCGTCCAGGCAGAACAGCTCGCGATGCCCCCAGACGTCGGCGCTGTCGTGAGCGACATAGATGGGAACGTCGCCCATGAGCTGTATGCCCAGCCGGTTGCAATACTGCTTCAACTCGTTCCACTGGGTAGTAAACAGGAACTGCCACAGCTTCCAGGACTCGATCGCATCGGCGAGGCGGGCTCTCCACTGCGCCAGCGCCTTGGGCTCGCGTAACGCGGCACCCGGTTCCCAGCGGGTCCAGACGGCTTCTCCGCCGTGCGCCTCCTTCAAGGCCATGAAGAGTGCGTAATCATCCAGCCAGTCGGCGCTTTCGCGGGTGAAGTCTTCGAATGCGCGCCTTTGCTCCGGCGACGCTTGCCGGCGAAAGTTCGCCGCAGCGCGCCGCAGCAATACAAATTTTAAGCGATTCGCCAATTCGTACTCGACGCTTGCGACGGGGAAGGCCGGATGCGCGTCAAGGTCGACGGCCGACAAGAGCTCCTGCTCGACCAGCTTCTCCGGGCTGATCAGCATGGGATTGCCGGCGAATGCGGAAAAACACTGGTAGGGAGAATCGCCGAAACCGGTAGGGCCCAAGGGCAGAACCTGCCAGATGCCCTGTCCCGCGCGCGCCAGGAAATCGGCGAAGCGGTACGCCTCCGGCCCCAGGTCTCCGATGCCGAACGGGCCGGGCAGGGAAGTGGGGTGGAGCAGGACGCCGCTTGCGCGTTTGAACATCAGCTCTCTTTCTGTTCCGGAATTTTTGGCGAAGATTGCGTCGCCGCCAGAAGATCAATGATGGCGCGCATGGGAATGCGGGCCCAGTCGGGGCGGTGCTCCACCTCGTGCTCCACGTCACGGAGCGCCCGCTCCAGCAGGAAGGCTATCAGCATGGCGCGCGTTTGCTCCTGGCCCTTGGGAAGGAAATCGGCCCTCTCCGCCAGCCCGAGATAGCCGCGAACGAAGCCGGCGCTGACCGCCCGGTACCAGGCGCGTCCCCACTTCTCCAGCTCCGGAAGGGAGGCGCCCGTGGGCACCACTCCCGGCACTTTGCCGTAAAGCGCCGCGTGCGAGGCATAGTGCAGCGAGCGGATCATGCTGGCGACGTCGCGAAAAGCGGGACGCTTGAGGCGACGCTCGCTCAAGCGGGCGGCTTGGATTTCCCTCGAAGTCGATGATCACAAAATCCTCGCCCGTGTAGAGCACCTCGCCCAGGTGGTAGTTTCCGTGTTGACGGATGCGGCTGGCCAGGATGCGCCGCTCGCGCAGCACCTGGAAGCGGCTGCGCACCTCCGGTTCGTGCTCCAGCAGGACGCGAGCCTCGCTCTGCGCGGCTTCGGGAAGCTCGCCCAGTCGGCCGCGCAGCAGGTCGAAGCATCTGGTCATGCGGCCCAGCATTTCATGGTATAGGCTCAAGCGATCAAAATCGGTGAACGGCTCCGGGGCAAACTCAGGTATATCGGGGCGGCTGGCCAGCGCCAGGTGCAGCTCCGCCGTGCGCTCGCCAAGCAGGCGTATGTTGTCGAGGTAGGGGCCAATCGCCTCGTTCAGCGATGGACTGGTCAGTATCTGCTCGTCGAAGCCGGGGGCCGCGATCGTCGACAAGTCGCGCAGACGCGGATCGTCGTGCGGCAGGGTAAACACGCGCTCGAAGAAAAAGCCCAGGTTGTCGATGGTGTAGTTCCAGGCGTTGATCTGGGCGCGAGTGAACTTGCCCAGGATAGCCAGCGTGATCGGCTCCTCGTCCGGATCCAGCGTGCCGAAACTCCAGGCAGCCGAGATACTGCGACATGTGTCGAAAGCCGGCCTTGTCGGTCAGGAACTCCTGCACCTCCCGGTCGGGATTGATGCCATGTTCCAGCTTGCGGAAGAGTTTGAGGATCAGGCGGTTTCCGAAGACGATGGAAGAGTTGCTTTGGTCCGCCTTCAACACGCCCGGTTCCAGGTCGCCGCGCGCTTCGGCCAGCACCTGGCGCATGCGAGCGGTATGCGAGCCGAGAATCTCGCCGGAGGCGGCCTTGAACTTTTTCCGGCGAACAATGCTGCCCAGCAGGGCGTCGGCGAAGTCTTTGTCCCCCGCCGCGCCGTACAGCACACCCTCGCCATCGGGCGCCTGCAGCCGCGCCAGAACCAGGTCGGGACTCTCGTTCAGCAGTTTGCTCGCCCGCTCTCCGGTGGCAACCGACAGCGGCAACAAATAGAGGTCCGGATCGCCGTCGGCATAGTTGCACCTCACGAAGAGCAATCGCGACGGGGTGTTGGGCACCGGTACCGCCGTGACGATTTCTGTGCTGCGCAGCGTGCGTCCGCCGCCGAGAAACCAGCGGCGAACGCGCACGAAGGAGGGGATAAGGCGTTCCATTCGGCGCAGCGTGCGCGGCTGGAAGACCTCCTCGAAGGACTCAACGGCGATTGTGGGCACGAGCTCCGCATCGGAGACCGTGGCATCCACTTCGTCGCTCACCGCCGCCGGGGCCAGGTGCAGCCAGAAGAAGGCGTGTGGCCCCAGAGAGAGAAAATACGGCTTCTCCGTTACCGGCAGAAACTTGGCGCTGCCGAAGACCTCCACCGGGACCAGTCCCCGGAATTCGCTCAGGTCCAGCTCGGAACCCTGGGCAAAGCGCGAAAGATTTGCCACCACCAGAACGATCTCGTCCTCATACTGGCGAACGAAGGCCAGCACCCTGCGGTTGGAGGGATAGAGAAACTCCAGGCTGCCCCGGCCAAAGGCGCGGAATTGCTTGCGTTGCGCCATCAGGCGCTTCATCCACCAGAGCAGCGAATGCGGGTTGTTCCATTGCGACTCGACGTTGACCGTCTCGTAGTGATATTCAGGATCGATATTCGACCGGCAGGTAGAGCCGCTGCGGATTGGCCCGCGAGAAACCGGCGTTGCGGTCGGCGCTCCACTGCATGGGCGTGCGCACGCCGTTGCGGTCGCCGAGATAGATGTTGTCGCCCATGCCGATCTCGTCGCCGTAATAGACGATGGGCGTGCCCGGCAGCGAGAACAGCAGGGCATTCATCAGCTCGATGCGGCGGCGGTCGTTTTCCAGCAGCGGCGCCAGCCGGCGCCGGATGCCGAGATTGATGCGCATCCCGCGGTCGCGCGCATAGGTGCGGTACATGTAGTCGCGCTCTTCGTCGGTCACCATCTCCAGCGTCAGCTCGTCGTGGTTGCGCAGGAACAGCGCCCACTGGCAGTTCTCCGGGATCGGCGGGCGTGAGCCGCATGATGTCGGTGATGGGATAGCGATCCTCCATGCGCAGGGCCATGAACAGCCGCGGCATGAGCGGGAAATGAAAAGCCATGTGGCACTCGTCGCCCTTGCCGAAGTAAGCCACCGCGTCTTCGGGCCACTGGTTGGCCTCGGCCAGCAGCAGCCGGTCCTTGTACTTGGCGTCGACATGCGCCCTGAGTTTTTTCAGAAAGGCGTGCGTCTCCGGCAGGTTCTCGCAGTTGGTGCCCTCGCGCTCAAACAGGTAGGGAACAGCATCAAGCCGGAGTCCGTCGACCCCCAGGTCGAGCCAGAAGTCCATGGCCTCGAACATGGCGGCGCTGCACCTCCGGGTTGTCGAAGTTCAGATCCGGCTGGTGCGAATAGAAGCGATGCCAGTAGTAGGCCTTGGCGACCGGGTCCCAGGTCCAGTTGGAGGTCTCGAAATCCTTGAAGATGATACGCGCGTCGCGGTAGCGGTCGGCCGAGTCGCTCCACACGTAGAAGTCGCGCCAGCGGCTGTTGGGTGGAGCCCGTCGCGAGCGTTGAAACCAGACATGCTGATCGGAGGTGTGGTTGAGCACCAGCTCCGTTACTACCCTCAGGCCACGGCGGTGCGCCTCCCGCAGAAAGCGCTGGAACTCCCGCAGTGTGCCGTAGGCCGGATGGACGTCATTGTAGTCGGAGATGTCATAGCCGTCGTCCCGCATGGGCGAAGGGCAAAACGGCAGCAGCCAAATGGCGGTGATCCCAAGGTTCTCCAGGTAATCGAGCTTCTGCGCCAGCCCCCCGAAATCGCCGATCCCATCGGTGACACTGTCGTAAAACGCCTTGACGTGCAGCTCATAGAAGATGGCGTCTTTGTACCAGGTCGCGCTTTCAGCCCCCAGCACTCTGTCGCGTGGCATACGGTGGCGTTCTCCAAACAGACCCCAAACAGATTTAAGATGCTTCTCCGGGCACGAGGAACTCTCACAAACTGAAGCGCGATCCTTCACCCGAGGCTGCCATCCGCTGGGTGCCCTCCACATCTGCCTGATTTTGGCAGATGTGGGTGGTTAGAATTCCACATCTGTGAAAGGCGCGCAGATGTGGGGTACCAGTGCGTCAAACGGAATAACAGCGTTTATCGGGGACCGCGTGTGTCGTATATTGGCTGCATCCTTATATAACGCGGAAGCCTCTTCGCCTTTTCCCGGACGACGAGCCTCTGATTGAGGATTGGACACCATGGGTAAGCTGCTCACTGTCGCCGAGGCCATTCAGCGCCACGTACCCGACGGCGCCCTCGTCTTTATAGGCGGATTCGGCCACTCGGTCCCCTTCGCCGCCGGTCACGAACTGATTCGCCAGGGACGCAAGCGCCTTGCACTATGCCGCACCGGAACGGATATTCTTTTCGACCAGCTCATTGCCGCCGGTTGCGCGGCCAAGGTGATCTTCGGCTACCTGGGGAATCCTGGCGTCGGCATCTCGCACTCGTTTCGCCGCGCCGTCGACCGCGGCTCCATAGAGGTCGAGGAGTGGACCAATTTTACTCTCCTGCTGCGCTTGCACGCCGCCCGCCTCGGAGTGCCCTTCATCCCAACGCGTGCCCTGCTGGCAGGAGACATTCCCAAGGCGTCGGCCGACGCCAGGAAGATCACCTGCCCGTTTACTGGTGAGACGCTGAGCGCCATTCCGGCGCTGGCGCCCGACGTCGCCCTGATCCACGCGCAACGGGCCGACGAGGACGGAAACGTCCAGATGTGGGGAATCGACGGCGACAGCCGCGAGGGAGCTCTCGCCAGCCGCATCGTGATCGCAACCGTCGAGGAAATTGTTCCCCGCGAGGTGATACGCGCTACTCCCGAAAGAACCATGGTTCCGGCGCACCGCGTCGCGGCCGTCTGCCTGGCGCGCGGAGGTGCTCACCCGTCGTATGTCCAGGGATACTACACGCGCGACGACGAACACTACTTTTTATATGACCGCGTTTCGCGGAAAGAAGATGAGCTCGCCGCCTACCTCGACCGGTTTGTGCGCAAGGTTGCCGATCGCGAGGCGTATCTGCGGGCGCTCGATGGCGAGGTTCTCGCGCGCATCGGACTGTCGGAGTTGCGGCAGGAGACGGCTGTTACGGCCGGATCCGGACCGGCGGAGGGACGGCGATGAACGCGCAAACGGAAATGGAAAATCTGGTGCTGGCAACAGCTCTGGAACTGGCGGACGGAGAATCGTGTTTCGTGGGTATCGGCGTGCCTTCACTGGCGGCCATGCTCGCCAAGCGTACCCACGCTCCGAAGCTGGTGCTGATCTACGAGTCGGGCGCCATCGATGCCAATCCGCCCGTCCCGCCGCTATCGACCGGCAGTCCGAGCGTCGCCGCCGACACGGCCATGATCGGCGATTGTCTGGACGTCTTCGGCGATCTGCAGTCGGGACGCATCGACGTCGGGCTGCTCTCGGCGGCGCAGGTCGACCGTCACGGCAATCTGAACAGCACGGTCATCGGAGACTATCGCCATCCCAAGCTGCGGATGGTGGGCAGCGGCGGTGCGCACGACATCGCCAGCATGGCTAACCGGGTGGTGATCGTCATGCCGCACGATCCCAGGCGCTTCGTTGCGGCCGTCGATTTCATTACCAGCCCCGGATTTCTGAGCGGCGGCGGAGAGCGCGCCCGCTGCGGCCTCAAGGGCGGCCCGCATTGTGTAATCACCGGCAGAGGGCGCTTCGTCTTTCAAGATGAAGAGTTGCACCTGGAGCGTTCGTTCCATCCATTCACGCTGGAGCAGGCGGTCGAAGGCTTTGGCTGGCAGGTGCCGGTTTGCCCGGGTGCAAAGTGCTTCGATGGCTTCGACGCGCGCGCGCGCGAGGTGGCCCGCGGCATCGGGTTCAATGCGGGAAACTGAGAAGTAACCCGCCCTAGTCGCAAAAAGCGGCGACGAGGGTGGGGCACCATAAGCTCGGAAATTTGAAGGTGCCCCACCTTCGCTCATTCTTTTGGAGCTAAGGTGGGGAATTTGAAACTCATGAACAGGCAGCGCAGGGGCCGTACGTGGCGCTCCTGGGGCGGTACGTCGAAGAACTTACGGATGCGAAGCGCCCTTCGCCGGCTCCGATACCAGCTCCAGCAGCACGCCTCCGGTCGAAGCCGGATGGATGAAGACGTAAGCGTGGCCGCCGGCGCCGATCTTGATCTCCTCGGAGATAAAGCGTGTGCCGGCCTTTTTCATCTTCTCCACCATGGCCGGCAGATTTTCGACGTGCAGCGCCACGTGGTGCAATCCCTCGCCGCGCTTGGCCAGGAACTTGGCGACAGCCGAATCGTCCGACGTCGGCTCCAATAATTCAATTCGGCTTTCACCAATCGGCAGCATGGCCAGGCGAACCTTCTCTCGCTCCGAGACCTCCTCGAAGCGAACCTCCAAACCCATGCTCTGGTAAAACTGCTTGGCCTGCTCCAGCGACTTCACGGCGATTCCCAGGTGATCAATGCTGAACATAGTCCGGTTCTCCTGATGGGAGCTTTCCAATGCCGCTTCGGGCTAGGCAACTGTGCGGTAGCCGGATGCCAGGATCCGCTCCACCCGCAAGCAGAGCAGATCCTTCGGCGTACGACGAATTACTTTCCCCTCTCCAGAACCGACCGCTCGGGGTCGATGAAAAAGGCCCACAACAGCGCGGAGCCGATCAGAACCGCGGCCATGACGAAGAAGGGCGCGATCCAATGGCCCTTCTGAACGAGGGCTCCGAAGACGATGGCGGAGACCGATCCCGCCAACTGCGCGATCATGTTCATTACCGCGGAGACGGTCCCTGCATACCCGCCCGCGATGTCCAGCGACACCGCCCAGGTCGGGGCCGAGGACAGCGAGACAAAGAAATTGCAGAGGACCAGGCTAACAATGACAGCTACCGGATTGGCGAACAATGCCGCGGGCACAATGCACATGGCCGAAAACACCATAGCCGATATGCAGACGCCGCGGCGGGACCATCTCAGGTTGCCGGTTTTTTTCAGCAGGTAGTCGGTAACGATGCCGCCCACCACTACTCCCACTGATCCGCCCAATAGCGGCAGAGGAGCCAGGAACCCCATGGTCTTCAGGTTCATGTGGCGGAACTCCAACAGGTAGGTCGGCATCCAGTACCAGAAGAAGTACAAACTATAGGTATAAGCGCTCCAGGCAAATCCCAGAATCCAGGTGGTAGGACAGCCGAGGATAAGGCCCCAGGGAATGTCCTTCTTCTTCGCCCCGACGGTGGACGGCAATCCCCCCCGGATGTATGCCGCCTCAGCCGGGTTGACGCGTTTGTGTTCTTCGGGATGATCACGATACATCACCCACCAGGCCCAGGCCCACAGGAGGCCTGCCACGCCGAAGACATGGAAGATGGATCGCCAGCCCCAAGCAGTCATGAGAGCTACGGCCACCAGCGGCACCAATGAGGTCGCGAATTGTCCGCAACTGTGGGTGACACCATTGACGATGCCACGCTCCGACTTGGGGTACCAGAATTGCATCGCCTGAGTGCTGGCGGGCCAGGAGGCAGCCTCGCCCAAGCCGAAGATGAACCGGATTACCACCAGCGAGATGAAGCCGAGGGCGTGGGCGGTAGCCATCGTCATCAGCGACCAGAACAGAACGACAACGGCCAGGATCTTGCGCGGGCCCAGCTTGTCGGTAATCCAGCCTCCGGGAAGCTGTCCCAGGGCATAAGCCCAGGCGAAGGCGCTGAAGACGAACCCCATCTGGACCTTGCTCAAGCCAAACTCAACCATCATTTTGGGCGCGGCGATGGAGATGTTGGTGCGATCCATGAAGGTGATCAACGCCATCAGCGCGATCATCATCAGAATCCACCAACGATAGCCGCTCCGCTGCTGGCCTTCCCCGGTGACGGCAGGACCCATCGTGCTGCTTACACTTGTATCAGCCATGACCTATTAACTCCTTGATGAGCCGGACAGCGTGCCGCGAATCCGGCGTAAATTTACTTGCTGTCGGGCGGCGACTTGATAATGATCGCTCGCAGTACTTCAGAGTTCGGGTTGTAAGTGGCGTGGTGGACTCCGGCGGGAACCAGCACCACGTCGCCGGGGCCGATCTCCCGTTTACCGGTGGCGGTTTCCGAAGCGCCTTTTCCTTCCAGCACGAAGATGATCTCGTCCTGGACGGGATGAACATGCAGCTTGTGCACGTAGCCGGGCAAGTATTCGGTAATCCTGCACCTGCACCTTGTCGGAGCAGGCGGGTGATTCCTTGGCGACCACGCCCTTGGTGCGGCCCCAATCGGTCGCATAGAACGCGGCTTCGTTTACGTTTACGATGACTTTGTCTTGCATCCCCTGAACCTCCCTGAATAAACTTTGTGCTTCCCGACAGATGCTGCGTCTGTTTTAGGGCAGATCAGATAATCTGCGCGGCGCGCAGCTCCTGAATTTCCTTCTCGCCTAAGCCGAGCACCTCTTTCAGCACGGCATCCGTATGCTCGCCCAGCACCGGCGGTGGCTGGCGAACCCCACCGGGCGTGCAGGAGAAGAACAGCGGAAACCCAAGCGAACGGAACAGGCCGGCGGTCGGATGCTGGATGTCGACCACCATGTCCAAGGCCGCCGTCTGCGGGTCGGCCAATGCCTGCTGCACGGTGTTGATGCGGCTGCAGGGCACACCGGCGGCCATCAGCTTCTCGACCCACTCCGCCGCCGGGCGTTGGATCAGCGTCTTCTCGATCATGGCATCGCATGCGGCGCGGTTCACCACCCGGTCGCGATTGCGGGCGAAGCGCGGGTCGGCGGGCCACTCCGGATGTCCCACTACTTTGGCGAATTGCGTGAACTGCGCGTCGTTGCCGACCGCCAGCGCGATGCTGGCGTCGCTGCAGCGGAAGGAACGATAGGGAACGATGTTGGGATGGCCGTTTCCGTAACGTCCCGCCGGCTTGCCCGAGACGAGCGCGTTAGAGGCGACGTTGGCGAGCAGCGACAACCCGGTGGAGAACAGCGAGACTTCGACGTGCTGGCCGGGCATTCCGTGGTTGCGGGCATTGAGCGCCGCCAGGATGGCGATGGTGGCGTACATTCCGGTACAGAGATCGACGATGGCGACGCCCAATTTCATGGGCTCGCCGTCCTTCTCGCCGCTGATGCTCATCAGCCCGCTCTCGGCCTGCAGCAGGAAGTCATAGCCGGGCTGCGCCCCCTTGGGGCCGCGCGAGCCGTAGCCGGAGATGGTGCAATGGATCACCTGCGGCGCCTGCTCGCGCATGAAGTCCGGTCCGCAGCCCCACTCGCCCATGGTGCCGAACTTGAAGTTCTCGATCACCACATCCGATTTCTTGATGAGTTCGCGCAGGATGGCTTGTCCGCGCGCATCCTTCATGTTCAGGGTAATGCCGCGCTTGTTGCGGTTGACGCCCAGGTAGTACGCCGCTTCCGTGCCCTGGAAGGGCGGCCCCCAGCTGCGGGTGTCGTCGCCTTTGCCCGGCTGTTCCACCTTCAGAACGTCCGCGCCCATGTCGCCCAGGGTCATGGCGCAAAGCGGGCCGGCGAGTACCCGAGTCAAGTCGAGTACCCGCAGTCCGCTCAAAGCGCCCTGGCGGTTGGGGAGGTTGCCGTCCATTACTTTTTCTTTCTCGGCGCCTGGTTCGCGTCGGCCGCCAGTCCCGCCAGATAGTCCTCGACGACCTTCTTATTGCGCTGGCGGAACTTGTTGAAGTCCGGCTTCCTCTTCTCCAGGAAGGCGTTCATGCCCTCGAGCGATTCCTCGCTGCCCCAGATCTCCGCCAGCAGCTCCATGCCATGCTGCCAGGCGGCGTAAAGCTCGTCGGACTCGAAGTTCAAAGCCTTCTTGGTGGCGCGCAGCGTCTGCGGGGAATGCGACTTGATGCGCTCGCACCACTCCTCGGTGGCCTTGCGCAGCTCCGCCTTGGGGACCACCTTGTTGATCATGCCAATCTGTAAAGCTTCCTGAGCAGGGAACTTGCGCGCCAGGAAGATCATCTCCTTGGCCAGGCGGTCGCCGATCAACCGCGGCAGGTACTGGGTGGCGCCCACGGTCGGACACGCGCCGACGGTCGCTCCGCTCTGGCCGAAGATGGCATCGTCGGAGGCGATCACCAGGTCGCACCATAGCGCCAGTTCGTTGCCGCCGCCCATGCATGCGCCCTGGACCATGGCAATCACCGGGACGGCCAGCCCGCGAATCGTCATGGCCAGGCCGAGCATGCGGTCGTTCCAGTGGCAGGCGTTGGCGCGGTTCAGCCGCATCATGGCGTAGAAATCGCCTCCGGCTGAGAAGGCCCTGCCGGCCCCGCTGATCACGGCGCAGGCAATGGAGGGGTCGTTGCGGGTGGACTTGAGAGCGTCGATCAGCTCATCGAGCGTCTGCTCGCGGAAGGCGTTCAAGACTTCCGGACGATTGATGGTTACCCACGCTACCCCGTTCTGGACTTCGTACAGGATCTCTTTGTAGGCCGCTGCTGGCTGTGAAGCTGGACTCATCGGACCTCCTGGTTCCGACTGCTTACGGTTTGTCATGAATTGTGCTGCCGGGCTTTCGCAGTAACCTCCGCCCGGCGGATAAACCCCAACGGAATCCCATCAGAGGCCGCCCTTGCATCTGGCGAGGTTGAACGGCTGAGCGGAGCCCAAGTAACTCCCATCCCAGGGCGCCAAAAACCGGGTGCGCCGGGGACTCCGGTGTATAAAATGCTTGCTTTGAATCTGGTAAGTCATGACATCAAATGTTGTTATCGCTGTCAATGAAATAGAGGACGGCGCTTGCGTGGGGTGCGAGCAGCGGTAGAAAAAAAGACCCCGTCTGGCGACGGGTGCCGGACGGGGTACCAGGGAGGAAAGGGATTCTTACGCTCTTGTGGCAGCAACCGAAGGAGCAGACTCAAGACCGTACGCTCGACTTACATGCAAGTAGCTCTCCAAAGTAGAGACGACCAGCAACCCCGTTCCTCTGTACAAGATTCCGGAGACGGAAGACCCTTGGGGTGCAAAACCGAGCTGAACTTGGGTCAGAGAAGTACACAATGTGAGTACTTACATTCCCTTTTTCGTTATTCACTTGCAGTAGTCCTCCCCCAGGAGTCGCCAGTTCTTTCCTAGGTATTTGAGAAAACTCGACTCTTCGCCTGTTGGGCTGAATCGTGTCCTTATTTTCCCAATGCTTACACCCTGCGCCGGCTATCGGTTCCTGCATCAAAAAAGCGGCAGCACTCCATCCAGCGGAGTTTATTCATCGGGGACCTGGTTGCCTACCCGGTGGCACGAACTCTGGCTTTGATTTCTACTTGATTCTGAGGCTGCTGACAGACCGCTCATGAAATTGCAATGCCTTCTCGTCGTGCTGCTTTCCTGTCTCCTCGCTTGCCCGCTGTTTGCCCAATCGACAGGTACAGGTTCGAAGGCTGCCCAGCCGCTGGCGCAGCCCGCCGCGCCTCCACTGGACCCGGAGCTGAGCAACTTACTGCAGCAGGTAGATCAGCTCGCCTCCACCCTGAATGTAGAGCTTGGCCGATTGCGGGTGGAAAGATGGAAGACCGATTCGGCCACTAAGCGGCAGGCGGAGACCAATATCGACTCCATCCAGCGCAATCTCACGGCGGCGTTGCCGGGGCTGGTGGCAGCGGTGCGTAACTCGCCGGCCAATCTGGCCCCCAGCTTCAGGCTCTACCGCAACCTCGACGCGCTTTTCGATGTGCTGAATGCGGTAGCCGAGCCGGCTGGGGCTTTCGGGTCGCGGGACCAGTTCGAGCGCCTGGCGGACAAGGTGAATGAACTTAATTCCCTGCGCACTACCTACGGTAAGCGGGTAGAGGCCGTGGCTGAAACCCAAGCCCTGGAACTGGCGCAACTGCGCCGGCAGGCAGCCGGGCAGGGGACCGTGAGCAAGAAAGTGGTGGATGACAATGCCCCGCCGGCTAAGTCCAAGAACCGCAAACGAGCGGCCCCGGCGCGACAACCCTCGGCACAACCGTGAGGGATGCCGCATGAATGGCCTGGATTGCTGAATTCTACGGGACGGCGCCCGGACAAAGTGGCGTTACTAAATTTGTGTGACGAGAATCACAACGCCACTGGCCACATCCGGGTATAATCGTTGCGTTATGCTTCGCTTCCCCAAACTGACCGCGCTGCTGCTGGCGATCGTAATTCCGGCGATCCCCGCGCTCTCGACGGTGATGGGGTGTCCGCAACGGACGGGCATGAGTTGTCCGCGTATGCCCATGCAGGCGGAGCAAACGGATCTCGAACATCAGATTTCTGCTCAATACCCCTGTTGCTGCGACGATGGCTCGGCGAACCCGGCCCCGGCGCAGTCCTTGCAGGCTCCCGTTTCGGTTATCGCTGTGCACGCTCCTGCCCCCGTTACGGCTCTTTTGCCGGCGGTCGCGTATGAACACCAAGAGCTGACGACGCAGCCGCCGGACATAGAAATCTCGCCCCAAGCAGTTCTCTGTACCTTCCTCATTTAACTCCTGCTGCATGCGGCCGGCATTGCGGGCCTGATCCGTCAATTCATCTGCCCGCCATCCGTCAACCCTCGACGTGTAACTGAGAGAGTCCCATGCAGAGACCCGCAGTCTTACTGCTCCTCGCTTGCTGTTTGCCTGTTTCCATCCTGGCGCAGAGCGCTCCCGCTGTAACTGAAAGCCGCGCCGCGGAAAGCCTCGGACGCTCGTGTTTCAGGGCTTCTGACAGATCCCGCATTTGC
The DNA here is from genome assembly GCA_963791145.1 of uncultured Acidobacteriota bacterium. Lineage (GTDB taxonomy): Bacteria > Acidobacteriota > Terriglobia > Terriglobales > Acidobacteriaceae > CAWBRT01. The sequence continues at coordinate 35,243 of CAWBRT010000013.1, forward strand.
CTCTGTTGGGCTGACTCTACGGGCAGACGTTCCTGTCAGTGGCGCCAGCGGCCAATCCTCGCTGCCCGCGCAACCGGCGGTTCCTTCGCCGGCCCCGGCCGCGGCAACGCTTACGCTGGAAGAAGTGCTGCGCGAGGCGCTGGCCAATAATCCGGCGATCGCCGGCGCGGGGCACACCGCAGCAGCCCAGCGGCGAAAGATCTCCCAGGCCCGCGCCTTGCCCGATCCCACCGTCACCGTGGGCTGGATGGGCAATGCCACTCCCTTCAGCGTGCAGCGGGGCGATCCTTCCAGCTATCGCAGCGTGGCAGCCATGCAGATGCTGCCGTTCCCCGGCAAGCTGAGGCTCAAGGGAGAGATGGCCGCGAAGGAGGCGGGCGCCTCGGAGGCAGACTACGAGAACTACGCGGCGCAAAATGGCCAGCCAGGCCAAGCTGGCGTACTTCGACTACTTCTATTACGACAAAGCTCTCGAGATCGCGCGCAAAGACAAGGACCTGCTCGGCAAACTCTCGCAGATCGCCGAAGCGCGCTACCGGGTCGGCAAAGCCATGCAGCAGGATGTGCTCAAGTCGCAGACCGAGATCTCGCTGCTGCTGCAGAAGATTACTGTGCTGGAACAACAGCGCAGCATGGCCGAGGCGCGGCTGAATACGGTGATGTCCAGGCCGCCCGAATCCCCGCTTCCTCCGGCAGCCGACGTGACTCTCGCGCCCACCCCGAAGCCGCTCCCCGAGCTCTACGAGATGGCGGAGAAGAATAGCCCCATGCTGCAACGCGAGCAGCGCATGATCGAGCGTAACCAGATCGCAGTCGCTATGGCCGAAAAAGAGTACCGGCCCGATCTCAGCGTCGGCTTCATGTACCAGCAGCGGCCCGACATGCCCGACATGAAAGGCGCGACCTTCACCATCAATGTTCCCGTTTTCTATCGCGGCAAGCAGCGGCAAGCTCTGCGCGGAGCCCAGGAAGAGGTCATCGCCGCGCAGAAGGGGAAGGAAGACCGGCTGAACGAGGTCCGCTTCGAGATGAAGCAGTCATACCTTTCCGCCAAGGCCGCCAAAAATCTGGCTGACCTGTATGCCAAGGCAGTTGTTCCGCAGGCTTCGCTCGCGCTCGAGTCCTCCATGTCGGCCTACCAGGTCGGCAGCAGCGACTTCCTCACCGTATACAGCAACTTCAGCACGCTGCTGAATTACGAAATGGATTACTACCGGCAGGTCGCCGACTACAACATGGCCATGGCCATGATGGAGAGCCTGGTGGGCGTCGAGCTTGCCTCCCCGGCAATCGGCGCGCAGCCCCAACAGTCATACCCAACTTCTCCAGCCAGTGCCATTCCAGCGCAGCATGCGAAGAACGATGCGCGGACTCCGATGACGGCAATCTCTGGCGAATACTCAGGCGGTGAAGAAATGAACTCAAAGAAGAATATCTTCCGGATTCTAGCTCTGGTCGCAGTGGTAGCGATCTCGCTGGCGCTCGTTTTCGGCCGCCAACTCATGGCTCAGCACGATCACTCCAAAGTCACCAGCGCCACCGCCGCGACGGTGGACTCCAGCGGCCGCAAAGTCCTGTACTGGTATGACGCCATGAATCAGCAGCATACCTATAACAAGCCAGGCAAGGCGCCGGATGGCATGGACCTTGTCCCCAAGTACGGCGACCAAGCGCCCCCGAAGGCGGCTTCGGCAAAGCCCGCGGGTGGCGAGCGCAAGATTCTCTACTGGTATGACCCGATGCATCCGGCTTACAAGTCCGACAAGCCGGGCACGGCTCCCGACTGCGGCATGGACCTGGTCCCCAAGTACGAGGGTGAGGCCGGTGAAGAGACAGCGGAAGGAACCGTCAACGTCACGCCCTCCAAGCAGCAGTTGATGGGCGTGCGTACGGCTACGGTGGAGCAGAAACCGCTGGTGCGCGACATCCGCACCACCGCGCAGGTCGTTCCCGACGAGACCCGCATCGCGCACATCCATGTCAAGGTTCCCGGATATGTCGACAAGGTCTACGTCGATTTTGTCGGCCAGCTTGTGCGGAAAGGCCAGCCGGTCTTCACGCTCTACAGTCCCGACCTGGTAGCCACCCAGCATGAGTACCTGATCGCCAAACTCGGCGAGCGCACGCTCGGCGGCGTGCCCTACCAGGAAGTTTCCCAGGGAGCGCAATCGCTGCTGCGTTCAGCCCGCGAGCGGCTCAAGCTGTGGGACATCTCCGACGAGCAGATTCGCAAGCTCGACGAAACCGGCGAGGTAAGCAAGACACTGACCATCTATTCGCCCATCACCGGCTTTGTCGTCGACCGCAAGGTATTCCCACAGATATCCGTCACGCCCGACATGGACCTTTACGTCGTCAGCGACCTGTCTAATGATCTGGGCGAATGCCGATATTTACGAGTATGAGCTTCCCTTCGTGAAGGTAGGCCAGAAGGCGCAACTGCGCTTGAGCTACTACCCCGGAAAGACCTACAGCGGACGCATCACCTACATCTATCCGTCGCTCGATCCCACCACGCGCACCGCCAAGGCGCGCATTGAAATTGCCAATCCGAACTTCGATCTGAAGCCGCAGATGTTCGCCGACGTGCAACTGAGAGTCGACTACGGCAACCGAATCGTGGTCCCGCAGGAAGCCGTGCTGAATTCCGGCAACGAGCAGACGGTGTTCATAGCGCGCGAGGGCGGTAACTTCGAACCGCGCAAGGTGACGCTCGGTCCGGCCGTCGACGGCAACGTCGTCATCCTCTCAGGTCTGAAAACCGGAGAGACGATCGTCACTTCGGGCAACTTCCTGATCGATTCGGAAAGCCGCATGAAGAGTGCCACCGCCGGCATGCAGTGAAGGAGACAGGCCCCCATGATCAACAAGATTATCGAGTTCAGCGCCGGGCACAAGTTCCTCGTATTTCTCTTCATCGCCGTTGCCGCCGTGCTCGGCTGGCATTCGATGAAGAATACGAAGATCGATGCCATCCCCGATCTCTCCGACACGCAGGTGATCGTCTACGCCAAGTGGGACCGCAGCCCCGACATCATGGAGGACCAGGTCTCCTACCCGATCACCTCCGCCTTGCTCGGCATGCCGAAGGTGAAAGATATTCGTGCCTTCTCCGACTTCGGATACTCCTACATCTATCTCATCTTCGAGGAAGGTACCGATATTTACTGGGCACGCTCGCGGACCCTCGAGTACCTGAACGCGGTTACCCCGCGCCTGCCCAAAGGTGTCAACGTCGAGCTGGCCAAGGATGCCACGGCCGTCGGCTGGGTCTATCAGTACGCGCTGGTGGACGAGAGCGGGCAGTACAGCCTGGACCAGATGCGCAGCTTCCAGGACTGGCATCTGCGCTATGCCTTGCAGTCGGTTCCCGGCGTGGCCGAGGTGGTGCCGGTTGGCGGATTCGTGCGCCAGTACCAGGTCAATATCGATCCCAACAAGCTGCTCGGCTACCGGATTCCCATCAACATGGTCTCCGACGCCATTCAGAAGTCGAACAATGACGTCGGTGGGCGCCTGGTCGAGTTTTCCAGCCGCGAGTACATGGTGCGCGGACGAGGCTATATCAAGTCTCTGGACGATATCCGCAACATTGTTGTAGTCGCTAATCCTAAGACTGGCACGCCGGTGCGGGTCGGCGATCTGGCGACTGTCACCTTCGGTCCTGACATGCGCCGCGGAGTCGGCGAGCTGGACGGCAAGGGTGAAGCCGTTGGTGGCGTGGTGATCATGCGCTTCGGCGAGAACGCGCAGAAGGTCATCGAGCGCGTTAAGGCCAGAATCCATGATATTCAGGCCTTCGCTGCCGCCGGGGATGAAGATCGTTAACACCTACGACCGCTCAGACCTGATCGACCGCTCGGTGGACAATCTCAAGCACACGCTGATGGAAGAGCTCATCATCGTGAGCCTGGTGATCCTGATCTTCCTCTGGCACTTCCCGAGCGCCATCATTCCGATCATCACCATTCCCATCACCGTCATACTGGCCTTCATCCCCATGCAGATGTCGGGCATGACCGCCAACATCATGTCGCTGGGCGGCATCGCGGTGGCGATCGGCGCCATGGTTGACGCTGCCGTGGTGGTCGTCGAGCAGACGCATAAGAAGCTGGAGCATTGGAATGCGGATGGACGTCCGGGCAATTATCGCGACGTAATCGTCTCGGCCGTGAAGGAAGTAGGCGGGCCAAGCTTCTTCGCCCTGCTGGTAATTGCCGTATCGTTCCTGCCGGTCTTCGCTCTGGAAGCCCAGGAAGGGCGGCTGTTCAAGCCTCTCGCCTTCACCAAGAACTTTTCCATGGCCATCGCCGCGCTGCTGGCCATCACGCTTGATCCGGCGATGCGGTTGCTCTTCACCCGCATGGACAACTTCAACTTCCGGCCAAGGTGGGTGGCGAAGATCGTAAACGGAATTCTCGTCGGCAAGATTCACGGCGAAGACAATCATCCGATAAGCCGGCCGCTGATGAAGCTCTATCATCCGGTGGTCGAGTTCGTGCTGGAGCACCGCAAGCTCACCATCACCGCGGCGGTGCTGGCCATGGCTGTTACGGTGCCGGTTCTTACCGGACTTCCGGCCGTCCCGGCACTTGGCTACAAGGGCACGGCCAGCAAGATCGGCTCGGAGTTCATGCCTCCGCTCGACGAAGGCACACTGCTCTACATGCCCACCACGCTGCCCGGGATTTCCGTCACCGAGGCTTCGCGCCTGCTGCAGACACAGGATCAAATCATCCGCAGCTTTCCCGAGGTCGAGCGCGTGTACGGCAAGGCCGGTCGCGCCGAGAGCGCAACCGATCCGGCTCCGTTCTCCATGATGGAAACGGTCATCGTGCTCAAGCCGCACGAGCAATGGGAGAAACGCGAGAGATGGTACTCGAAGTGGGCGCCTACTCCGGTGGCCGGTTTTCTCCGCCGCTTCTGGCCGGACCATAAGACCACGCAGGAGCTCATCTACGGCTCCGGCGGGTTGAATGAAGCCTTGACCATGCCGGGCGTCGCCAATGCCTGGACCATGCCCATCAAGGCGCGCATCGACATGCTGACCACCGGCATCCGCACGCCGATCGGGGTCAAGGTGCTGGGCTCCGACCTTGGCGAGATCGAGCGCGTCGGTACGGAGATCGAGAAGACGCTGAAGGATATTCCGGGAACCTCCAGCGTCTTCGCCGAGCGTACCGCCGGCGGATACTTCCTCGACTTCGACCTGAAACGCGACCAGCTCGCCCGCTACGGTTTGACTATAGACGACGCGCAGAACGTCGTGGTCTCGGCCATCGGCGGCGACCAGGTCTCGACCACCATCGAAGGCCGCGAGCGCTATTCCATCAACGTTCGCTACATGCGCGACTTCCGCAGCGATGCCGGCGCGCTCGAGCGCGTGCTGGTCAATACGCCGTCGGGGGCGCAGATTCCCCTGGCCCAGATCGCCACCATCAGCATGAAGACCGGGCCCGGTATGATTCGCGACGAGAACGGACGCCTGAGCGGCTACGTGTACGTCGACGTCGCCGGGCGCGACATCGGCGGCTACGTGCAGGACGCCAAGCGGGCCGTGGCGGAGGCAGTCAAAGTGCCGGCCGGAACCCAGCTCGTCTGGAGCGGCCAATACGAGTACATGGAGCGCGTGCGCGAGCGGCTGAAGCTGGTGGTTCCCATTACCCTGTTCATCGTCTTCCTGTTGTTGTACTTCAACACGGGTTCGGCGGTGAAAACCTGCATCATTCTGCTGGCGGTGCCGTTTTCGGCGATCGGCGCGATATGGTTCCTCTACCTGCTTGGCTATAACATGAGCATCGCCGTCTGGGTCGGACTCATCGCGCTGCTCGGAGTGGACGCCGAGACCGCCGTTTTCATGCTGCTTTACCTGGACCTCGCCTATCACGAGGCGCAGCAGAAGGGGCTGATGCGCAACTGGGACGATCTGCGCGAAGCTATCGTTAACGGCGCGGTCAAACGCCTCCGTCCCAAGGTTATGACCGTAGCCTGCATGCTGTTCGGCTTATTGCCCATCATGTGGTCGGTCGGCGCCGGCGCGGACGTGATGAAGCGCATCGCCGCGCCAATGATCGGCGGAATTATCACCTCATTCGTGATGGAGTTGGTTGTCTACCCTCCGATCTTCGCCATCTGGAAATGGAACTGGGAGCTGAAGCCGGTGCTGCGCGGCAAGCCGAAGTTCGAGCTGGAAGAGGTGACGCATGGGTAGGGCCCGCCTCGCGCAAGCAGTGCGCGTGCTCCTATCGTGCGTTCTGGTATTCGCTGTTGCCCCGGCACGGGTGGCGGCTACCGAGCCCGCTCACGCTTCCGCCGCGTTTTCTTCGCTCACTGAGCAATTCGAGCGCATGCATCAGGAGCTGAATCTTCGAGTGACGGAGATGATGTCGTCGCCGGTGGACACTGCGTCGCAGGAATCGAGTTACGGTTCCCTGGTGCAACCGGATTTCCGCCAGCAGTATAGAAAGGAAGGAAGCACGGCGCTCAGCCGGGCAGCCGTCCGCGTGCGCCGGTTGCTGCCGTCCATTGCTCCTATCCTTAACCAGGAAGGCGTGCCGGAGGAGTTCGCGGCTGTAGTGCTGGTGGAAAGCGGCGGACTTCCAGCGGCGCTCTCATCCAGGGGAGCGCGCGGCTTGTGGCAGCTGATGCCCGCTACAGCGCGCCGCTATGGACTGGTGGTCAGCGCGATGCAAGACGACCGTTTGGATCTGGAGAAGTCCACGCGCGCTGCCGCCCGCTACTTGCGCGACCTGCACGCGCAATTCGGCGACTGGCAGCTTGCTTTTGCCGCTTACAACGCCGGCGAGCAGGCGCTGGCTCGCGCACTGACGCGCGCTTCGCGGAACAGGTTGGCGCGACAGCGGAATCTGCCGGAGACCGCGCCGGTTTCCGACTTCGCTTCGGCCAGCATGTATCTGCCAGCGGAAACTCGGGCCTATGTGCCGGCGGTTGTGAGCGCAGCGCAGCTATTGAAAACGGGTAATTGGGATCGTCCCAGTAAAGCTTTGGTAGTCTTCGCCGAGGCTCGCTTCTAGCTATCGGGCGGCGTTGGGCGCAATCGAGTGGCGTCAGGTTGGACGAGGCCATGTTGGACACAAATCCCGAAGGTAGGAACGAAGTACGGAAACTGAAAACAATTATGAGTAGAAGTGAACTAAGCGCGAACAACATAACCTAAGACCAAAACCAGATGAAACTATCAAAGTAAGGAGCTCAACCATGAAGCGAATGGTATCCATGTTGTTAGTCGCATGTTGTTAGTCGTGGTTCTTCTCTGCACAGTTGCGGCCTTGGCTGCGCCAACCAGCCTTACCGGAACCTTGACTGATTCGCACTGCGCCAAGGGCGGGAAGCACATGATGAAGGGCATGAGCGACGCCGAGTGCGTTCGCGCGTGCATTAAGTCAGGAGCGAAGTGGGCCCTGCTGAGCGATGGCAAGATTTACATCCTCGAGGGAGGAGACAAGGCAAAGCTCAGCGATTTGGCGGGAAAGCGTGTCACCGTGACTGGCAATGTCAGCGGAACCAATGTCTCCGTGAAACAGATTGCGGCCGCCAAATAGAATCGCAGTGGCTAATCATTGCCGTTGCCGCTTCTTAATCTGATTGTAACTTCGGCCAAGCTAGTCTACCTGAGCCAGCTTGGCCGAAAGATAACCTAACTCCCACCTGAGCCTGTCCTAGAAGCTCCAAGTTAAGCCAACCGGGCAACCATACTCATCCTAAGTTCTATCTTTGCATTGAGTGCGACAGCTCCACTGAATCGTAGCGGAGCTATAAGCCAGTTTTATTGCTCCTATAAGCCAAACCCGCATAACGCATCTTTATACAGTCTATAAGCGTAATTTGTGAAAGGAATATTGATTCCTGCAAAAGGAACTATGCGTTGGACGCAGCCTGTGCGCCTGTCTACCCTGAGTATGGGTTACGGAGCTGGAACTAGCCTGGGTTTGCAAGCTATCCAGCAAAACAGGTCCTGACAACTAACCAGGACTTAAGACAAAGAAAGCAGGTCTTAGAGAATGTATACACGGGCGGGTCGATACATCCTATGCGTCTCTCTAGTTCTCCTCTTCTCATCCGTACTTCTTCTGGCGCAAAGTTCCCCAGCGGCGCCCTCGGCAGACGTTAACCAGCGGATCGCCGATCTTGAAAAACAGCTACAGGAGCTCAGGGGCGAACTCGCCACTCTTAAGCAGGCGCAACCTGCACCGGCTCCACAGGCGCTCACGATAAGCGCCCAGGCTCCCGTTGGTGCGCAAGCTCCTGCCTCGCAGGTTGCTGCCGCTACTCCCACCCCGGCGCCTCCAGCCGGTCCTCTGGATGGCATTGCCAGCGTAATTAAGGGCGCTACGGTGACCGGACTGGTGGACGGCTACTACGAATACAACTTTAACCAGCCATCGACGCGCATTTCGGGGCTGCGCTCCTTCGATCAGCGTACCAACCAGTTTGCCATGAACCTGGTTGAAATAGGACTGGTGAAGACTCCCGATGCCAGCGCCAGGCTGGGCTACAACGTCACCCTGGGATTCGGCGACGCCATGAAGATCGTGAATGCCTCCGATCCCGACTACTTGCAGTTCCTGAAGGAAGCCTACCTTTCTTATATGGCTCCTATTGGCAAAGGTTTGCAATTCGACTTCGGTAAGTTTGTCACGCCGGCCGGCGCCGAAGTTATAGAGACCAATGCCAATGTGAACTATTCGCGCGGCTTGCTCTTTAATTATGCGATTCCGTTCTATCACTTCGGCGGGCGCGCCAAGTATGCCTTCAGTGACAAGGTGGCGCTCACCGGGTACTTGGTCAACGGCTGGAACGACATCGTGCACGACTCTAATCCGCTGAATAACTCCATCAACGGCGTTCCGCAGTCGGCCACGGGGACGATCTTTCCCGTCATCACCAACAACTACAGCAACAGCGGCATGACGGGAGGCTTGAGTCTAGCCTTGACGCCTTCGAAGAAGCTCTCGTTCACCGAAACCTGGTTGGGCGGCCCGGGTGCAACTCCCGTGGACGGCAACAACTGGCGCAATCTGAGCGACACGGTCATTACTTATAGTCCAACCGGCAAGCTCACCTTGACTGCCAACGGAGATTACGGGCGCAGCCAGAGGCCGCTTCTGTCGGGGCTCAACGGGCGTCCGGCCGATTGGTCGGGCATAGCCGGATACGCGAAGTACCAGTTCAAGCCGGTCTATGCTTTCGCCATGCGATATGAGTTCTACAACGACCATACCGGTATTACTACCGGTACCGGCCAGCACGTCAACGAGTTTACCGGGACCCTCGAGCGCAAGTTCGCGCAGCACCTGATCTCGCGTTTTGAGTACCGCTACGACGATTCCAACAGGAACTTCTTCAGTCGCGGAGCAACCCGCACGGCCAAAACGCAGCAGACTGTGACTGCCGGGTTGATCTTCGTGCTCGAACCGGATGCGACGCCGGGCAAGTAGCTGCAGGCCGGCGCGAGCCGCAAGTGTCAGGTACGCGCAACCGGAACAGGCTTTGGAAAAAACTTAGAAACACGAACTTCTAACAAGGAGATTTGATCGTGCCGGAGACTCCCGCAACTGAAATGAAGCCGACCCTGGGGTTGACAGGCCTGACGATGAACGCCATGGCGCTCATCGCCCCTGGAGCCTTCCTATGGCTTACCTTCTTCATCCAAGCGACCACGGGCAATACCGCTCCCTCCATGTGGATCGGCATACTGCTTGCCTTGGCGTTGTGCCTGGCGACCGCCGTCTGTTACGCCGAACTCGCCAAGCTCTATCCCGGACCGGGCAGCTCGTATTATTTCGCCGAGCAGTCGTTCCTCAACCACAACGCCGTCTGGCGCTACGCGCGGCTGGCCAAGTTCATTATCGGCTGGGCCTCGCATCTTTATTATTGGATCTACCCCGGTGTGATGGTCGGCGTCATGGGTATCCTCTGCGGTTACCTGGTGGGGACGCTCTGGCCGAACTTCATGAACGCCTCCAATCCCGGCCCGATGTTCATGATGGCGGTTTGCGTCGTCTTCTCCGCCCTGGTTGCCTATATCGCCTATCGCGGCGTGAACGGCTCCACGGGCGTGGCCATCGCCATCAACGTCATTCAGATATCGGCCTTGCTGGTGTTCTCGGTGATGGCTTTCGGTTATCGCATCAACCACCCGCCGGGAACGGTGGCCTACCAGTTCGATTCGACCTCGGGCTCCGCTTATACCTATGAGTTCGCCACCGAGAAGAAGACGGTGGACGGCAAGGAAACGGAATCCATCGTGCGCGACTCCTCCGGGGTTCCACAGCCCAAGATGGATGCGGCGGGCAAGCCGATGCCGTTCCGCATCAGTTATCCCGAGGCGGATGACAAAGGCAATTTCCTTTCACATCCCAAGGCATCCTCGGTTGTGGGCGTGCATAGCATCGGCTGGATGTTCGTACAGGCCACGGTAGCCATTCTGATCCTGGTGGGTTTCGAGTCCTGCACCGCGCTGGGCGGCGAGGCCAAGAATCCCAAGCGCGACATTCCCATAGCCGTAATTGTTTCGTTGCTGGTGCAGGGGGCTTTCTGTTACCTCATCGAGTATTTCGCGGCGAATTACTTCCTCAATAGCGGCTATACCATGCAGAGCGCGGCCAACTCGGCGGCGCCCATCGGCGACATGATGATCATGGTCGGCGACGCGCTGTTCGGCTCCGGAAACGGCAGGCTGTTCATGCTGGCGGAAGCCTTTACCGTCTTCCTGGCGATCCTGGGAACGACGCTCTCCTGCATGAACACCGGCGCGCGCGTCACCTATGCCATGGGCAAGGATCGCGAAGCGCCCGAGCACTTCGGCTTCCTGCACGGCAAGAACCTGACTCCGCATCGCGCCATCTGGACGCTGGCCGTGATCTCGGCCGTCATCGGCTGCATCGCCGTCGTCATGGCCTTCGGCGACGCCGGAGCGCCCACCGACGAAGCCATCAAGGCGCTGCCGCCGGGCTTCTGGTCGAGCTTCGGCTACACCACCCACGACCACATGGCTGCCCTGCCGAACTCGCTGCTGACGGTCACCCTGGCCTCGAACTTCGGCACGTTCCTGTTGTATGCCTTGAGTTGCATCACCTGCATCGTGGCTTACCACGGCCACGCCAAGTTCAGCATGATGCGGCATATGGCCATCCCGATGTTTGGATTGATCGCCAACCTGGCTTGCATGGGCTTCTACCTGGTTGGTCCGTTCCTCGGCTACGGCACCAAGATGGAGCCGCTGCTGGCGCTCGGAGTGGCGTTGGTGTGGGGAATCTACGGTGGAATTTACTTCGTCAGGATGAGTAAACGCACCGGACGCACCACGCTGGTTCCACACCGGACGACGGGATCGATCGCAAGCTAGACCGGATTCGCGGAAGGTATACCCCGTGTGTTAGCCGGGCGATTAGCCCGGCGGTGATAGCGAAGGGTACCCTCACTGTGAATCCGCTCTAGCAGGTTTACCCCCGGGCGGGTGCAGTCCGTATCCTCCGGGTTGGAGGCCCGGCGTGTCGTGGTCCCTGGCAATCCACCCCGGCAGACACAAGAAAGACGTCTGTCGGGGATTCCAACGCCTAGGTTGGGCTTGCCAGGGAGAACGACCGTGGCCAGCGTCGGGACTCCGGCCTGGAGGAGCGGCTCTCCCGCCCTTTTTTAGGTAACTCAGGACCGTGCTTTTGCAGGCGAACCCAACAAGACGCTGTACTTCGCAATACCAGACCGCGACAGGGATTTGATAAATAATGATAAATAATAATGATGATGTCCCGCATATATAGAGGACGAACCGCCCCGGCTGCGGCGGAGATACAAGCCATGGCTGCTGGGATGGAACTGGAGTTCGCGCAGCTTAGCGATTGCGGACTCGTCCGCGAGCAGAACGAGGACTATCTGGGCTATGTGGCTCCGGACACGGCGGCGCGGGCCCGCAGCCACGGCTGGCTGTTCGCGCTCGCCGATGGCGTCGGAGGCCACCAGGACGGCGAGGTAGCCTCGCGCCTGGCCATAGGAACGCTGCTGGCCGGATTCCCGGAGGCCGTTCCGGGCGAAGCGCACGGGGCGCTGCTGCAGCGCCTGGTGCAGTCCGCCAACGAGCATGTGCACGACACGGGACTGGCGGCTTCCGCGGGTGGACGCTCCATGGCTACCACGATAGTCGCCTGCGCCTTGCGCTTTGATCGCGTTACTGTTGCCCATGTCGGCGATTCGCGCTGCTATCTCATCCGCCGCGGGCGCGCCCACCCGCTTACCCGCGACCACACGCTCGCCAACGAGCAGTTCCGGATGGGCCTGTTTCTCGCCGGATGCCGCCGAAGGTGTCAGCCGGCACATGCTCAGCCGCTCGTTGGGAACCGAGTTGTTTGTCAGCGCCGACGTCAGCGAGCACCAGGTCGTTCCCGGCGATCTCTTGCTGCTCTGCTCGGATGGGCTGCACGGGGCCGTATCCGCGGCCGATTTGGCCGAGGCGGTCGCAGATGAAAATTTGCACCGTGCGGCGGAGCGCCTGGTGAAGCTTGCGAATGATCGCGATGGCGGCGATAATGTGAGCCTCCAGCTGATTCGTGTTCGCAGCGTCGAGCGAATCGGGATGTATCGGGGGCGGCCCTATAAACTGCCGTAATCGGGCTTATAGTTCAAATCAGCCGTCGCACGCTCACATGTCGCAACTCTCTCCTGGCGAGCAACTCGACCACTACTTGTTGGAAAGCGTCGCCGCACGCAGCGGCATGGCCTCGATCTTCCGCGGCAAAGACCTGCGCACCGGACAGCCGGTGGCCATCAAGATCCCGCACATCGAGATGGAAAGCGATCCGGTTTTCTTTGAGAGATTCCAGCGCGAGGAGGAGATCGGCAAAAAACTGGACCACCCCGGAGTCATGAAGGTCCTGAGCGACGACGACCGCAGCCAGGTTTACATGGTCATGGAGTGGGTGGAGGGGCGGCTCCTGCGCAAGCTGATGAACGAGCAGCGCAAGCTTCCGCCCGAACGCGCCCTGCGCCTGGCGCTGCGCATCTGCGACGCCCTGGAATACATTCACAAGAACGGCGTGGTGCATCGCGATCTCAAGCCGGAGAACATCATGGTCGACGCCGACGACAACATCAAGCTGATCGACTTCGGCATCGCCGGCAATCTCGGCTCGCGGCGAATCACCTTTACCAGCCTCTCGCAGACCATGGGCACGCCCGACTACATCTCTCCGGAGCAGGTCAAAGGGAAGCGCGGTGACGCCCGCAGCGACATCTACGCTCTCGGGGTCATGCTGTACGAGATGCTGACCGGCGAGGTGCCCTTCAAGGGAGAGAATCCGTTCGCCATCATGAACGAGCGCCTGCTGAACAATCCGGTGCCGCCGCGCGAAGTCGATCCCTCGATCTCGCCGCAGTTGCAGGAGATCATCTACCGCGCGCTGGAACGCGACCCGAAGAACCGCTATGCCAGCGCTCACGAGTTCGCCCGGGACCTCGAGCATCCGGAGCAGGTGGGAGTGGGCGAGCGTGCGGAACTGACCCAGTGGACGCGCCGCCGCTCGCCCCTGTGGCGCAGGATTCTGTTCTATCTCATGCTGGCCGCCATCCCGGTCGTCGTCTTTGCCTTGCTGCTCATCGTCGCCCGGCATAAGTAAGGGAATAGGGGACAGGGATTAGGGGTTAGCCAATCTAGAGCCGAAGGGCAGGGACGAAGATTGCTAGAGCGTCTTCCATAAATGGGTCTTGAAAGGGCATGGCTTCAGCCATGCCGTCTACAGCCCGAAAGAATGCGGGCTTTAGCCCCTGAGGGGACTGCCCCCTTCTGAAATAGATTTATGAAACCCGCTCTAATCCCTGATCCCTATTCCCTAATCCCTTGTATTTGAGGTTTTCATGAAATTCGCCGCTCTCATGTTGCTGCTGGCCGGATGGATCATCGTCCTGGCTGCGGTGGTGCTGCTGGATGCGCCCGCGCCCCGCGCCGGCTTTGTCCTGGCTGGAATGGCGGTTGAGATTCTCGGATTGGTTCTCCTCTTCCGCTCTCATTTTGTCTTTCCTGGGGAGGCTCACTGATGCCGTCGCCGGCTGCGCTCTCGGAAGCTGGAACGGTGCTGTGCATCGTCTTTATATTGCTGGTGCCGCTGGCGGCCGCCGGATTGAGCCTGATCAACACCGGCCTGGGCCGCGCGCGCAGTGCCGCCTACGCCATGCTGACCGCATTGTGCGTGATCGCCATCGCCGCCGGCGTTTACTTCCTGGTGGGATTCGCCATTGAGGGATATCCCGGACGTTCCGCGCACGTCGTGAGCATCGCCGGCCGCCCATGGAACTGGATTGGCGCCGAGAAACTCTTTCTGCGCGGCGTGTACTCTGATGCTTCGCCCGCCGCGCTTGCCGCTTTGCTGCAGATGTTCGCCGTCGGGCTGGCTGCGCTCATTCCGCTCGGCAGCGGCGCCGACCGCTGGCGGCTGGCCGGAGTCACCGCCTCGACCGCACTGATGGCGGGCCTGATCTATCCGCTCTTCGGCCACTGGGTTTGGGGCGGAGGATGGCTGGCGCAGCTGGGAGCTAATTACCATCTGGGCCGCGGCCTGGTCGATGCCGGAGGCGCGGGAACCATCCAGGCGGTGGGTGGGCTGGCGGCGCTGGCGATCACCTGGGTCCTCGGCCCTCGCCGCGGCAAGTACACACCCGGCGGAATGCCGGCGGCTATTCCCGGCCATAACTCCGTCCTGGTGCTCTTCGGCTGCCTGCTGGCTTTGCTGGGATGGATCGGGCTGAACTCCTCCGGCGCCATTCTTTTCGCCGGCGTGTCGCCGCTTCGAGCGGTGCCGATTGCGATGAATACGCTGGTGGCCGCCTCTTCCTCGGCGCTGGCCGCACTGCTGATCACCCGCGTTCGTTTCGGCAAGCCTGACGCATCGCTGGTGGCCAACGGCTGGGTCGGCGGACTGGTGGCCAGCTCCGCTCCGTGTGCGTTTATTTCTCCAGTCTCTGCGCTGGTCATCGGCCTGGTGGCCGGCGTGTTGGTCACGTTTTCCGTGCAGTGGCTGGAACTGATCGAGGTGGATGATCCCGCCGGAGCGGTTTCCGTCCACGGTTTGGGCGGACTATGGAGCCTGCTGGCCGTCGGTATCTTCGCCGAGCTGCCGCCACTCGAAGCCGGCGGCTCTTCCGTGCCTGGCGCGCTAAATTCCTCCGCACAATGGCTCGCCCAACTGGTAGGCGTGGGAACGTTGCTTGGCTTCGTGCTTCCCCTGATCTATGGCCTCTTCCTGCTGCTCGACCGCGTGCTGCCGCAACGCGTAAACGCCGAAGGCGAGCGGCAAGGTATGGACCTGAACGAACTGGGCGCCGGCGCTTATCCGGAATTCGCCGTTTATAGCGACGAGTTTTCGCCGCACTGAAGCTACCCGCTATAATTGAGCCAGTCGGGGCGTAGCGCAGCCTGGTAGCGCACCTGCCTTGGGCGCAGGGGGTCGTAGGTTCAAATCCTATCGCCCCGACCAATTCTTGGCTCTACGCCAAAGACGGGGGACAAACCCCGATCCCAGAAAGATTAACCACATAATACCTTGACCCGCATTCGATAGTTTTGAAAGTTGCGGAAGCCATAGGCCTGTCGGCTGATGGTTTCCATTTTGTTATGGAATCCTTCGGTGACGCCGTTGTTGCGGGTGAAACGCCACATGGTGGCGATCTCTTGTTGCCAAGCCTGCAAGGTCTCGCCGAGCTGGACCAACTGCGGCAGGCGCGCCTGCCGCAGTTGGTCGATTGCCAGCAGCAGACGAGGGATGAGCGCCTGGCACTGCTTGCGGGTGCGGTGTTTCTTCAGCAGCAGGTAACAGAGGTGCTGTTTGAAGCGATACAGGCGGTCGAGCACGGGGTGAGCTTGGAGATAGGCTTGCAGCTTGCTTCTCTGCTCCGGTTGCAGATGGTGGCGATGGCGGCGCATCAGCGATACCAGACCGCGGTTTCTGCTGGCCACCGGATCCAGTTCCCGCCAGCAGGCCAGGAAATGGTGGTTGATCAGACGAATGACATGAAAGCGGTCGGCTACGATGCGGGCTTGGGGAAAATGCTTGCGCACCACAGCGCGATAGCTGGACGACAGGTCCATGCAGACTAGGCGCACCCGGCGTTTGTCTTGCAAGTGTTGGAAATAGGCATCCAGAGAGGCTGGCGAGCGGCCCAGCACCACATCGTAAACGCGCCGCTTTTTCAGGTCGCACAGGGTGGTGGCGAATCCCTGGCGGCGGGTGAAAAAATGCTCGTCAATGCCCAGGATGGACGGGCATTGCGGCGAGTGGTATTGGGAAAACTGCCGCTGCAGTCCATGGCGGAAATAGCGCTCCACGGTGGCGGCGCCAATGGCTTCGCGTTGGCTCACCCGGCGACGGCTGACGCCATCCAGGTGCTGGCGAAACACGGCCTGGCGGAACGGCTCGCTGGCATGTTGGCCAGGAAGAACCCCCGGCAAACGCTGGCGGAACTGGCGGCCACAACCCCGGCAGTGCCATTTCTGGGCCGCGATCTCCAGCCGGCAATGTCGTAAGCCGAAGTTTTCATGGCGTACCAAGCGAGAAAACCAACCCTTGCTGTGCAAGCCCTGGCCATGGCAGTGCGGGCAGGATCGGGGCCCGGTATACCGGGCCCCGATCCTCACCTCTCCACTTCTCCACTGAATCGCAGTAATCTGATAGTGGGGCAGACCCAACACGATCTCGTCGTTGGTCAAAACGTTCTCTCCCAGATTGTTTTACCAATCCGGGATCTCGGTCTGCCCCCGTCTTTGATCTAGAACCTTCCTCGCGACAAACAGCGCCTTGGCCTCCGCGCTGCTTTCTGGTCCTTCTTGTCACAGTAACGCGTGCCGTCTAGCAGGCTGCTGAAAAACTACTCCCAATCCACAGGCTAGTTGTGTTAACGAGAAGTATGCGAGGAGCGGATCATCAGCAGAGTGACATGTTCAGTTATCTGTCGCCGGAGACACGGGTGCGGAAAGACCATCCGCTGCGGGTGGTCCGGACGATGGTAGACGAGGTTCTCCACGAGCTGTCGCCGCGGTTCAACCGGATGTATGCCAGCGAAGGACGGCCGTCGATTGCGCCGGAGAAGCTGTTGCGGGCGCAATTGCTACAGATGCTGTACTCAATCCGCAGCGAGCAGCTGCTGATCGAAGAGATCGACTACAGCATTCTGTTCCGCTGGTTCGTGGGGCTGAACCTGGACGAAGAAGTTTGGGATGCGACAACGTTCACCAAGAACCGGGACCGACTGCTGGAGGCGGATGTGGCCAAGCAGTTTCTGGCGCAGGTGGTGAAGCAGGCGCGGGCGAAGGGCTTGACCTCGGATGAGCACTTCACCGTCGACGGCACGTTGCTGGAAGCTTGGGCGGGGGTGAAGAGCTTTCAGCGGAAAGAGGGAAAGAATCCTCTGTCTGACGATGACGATCCCGGCAATCCGACGGTGAGCTTCCATGGGGAGAAGCGGTCGAACCAGACGCACGAGTCGAAGACCGATGCGGATGCGAAGCTGGCACGGAAAGGTGATGGCAAGGAGTCCAAGTTGAGCTACAGCGGCAATCTGTTGGTGGAAAACCGGAACGGACTGATTGTGAATGCGATGGCCTGGGAAGCCAACGGCACGGCCGAGCGCGATACCGCGCTGCTGATGCTGGAGCAGATTCCTGGCTGCCAGCCAGTGACGGTGGGCGGCGACAAGGGCTTTGACACGCGAAACTTCGTGGCCGAATGCCGCCATATGCAGGTTACGCCGCACGTGGCGCGGAATGAGAACCGGCCGGGCGGAAGTGCCATCGACCAGCGAACGACGCGCCATGCAGGCTACGGTGTCAGCCAGCGGAAGCGAAAACGGATCGAAGAATGTTTTGGTTGGCTGAAAACGATTGCTCTGCTGCGCAAAGTTCGGCATCGCGGAACCTTCAAGGTGGACTGGGTGTTCACCTTTGCTTGCGCGGCCTACAACCTGGTGCGCCTGAGGAACCTGTCGGTTCAGGCGGCGTAATCGAAGGAAGAAGTGTGTCTGCTGGGGAAAAGAAGTTCACCAGCCAGCAGGCAGAGCCCAAAACGAACTCTCCCCCCGATACAGTCGAAAGACAAACTGGGACAGAGTTCATTGCGGATCACAGCTTTTTCAGCAGCCTGCTAGGGAACACACGGTGAACAACACCGCCGCGACTCGGCAAGACACGTTCCGACCGTGCATGTAGGCGCTCCCCTCGGTCCTCGTAAAGCGTCCCCCCACTGACTCTTCTCCGGCTGAGCGCTCGCGAGGATACTACCGTCTCAGCTCGAGACTCTTTAGAGCGACATGGTAACTGCGATCCCGATTCCGGGATGCGCGCGATTGTATACGTAGTATCCATCGTTGACGTAATCGATATATACGTCGTCGGTTTGGTACCAGGTGTTCGACCATGTTTCCGGCCACGGATCAACGAATATAACCCAGTACCCATCGTACTGGAAGCGTGGATACCCGCCGACGAAGACCATCGGAAGGCCGGATATGCGGAAGTAGTGGTTACTCCCGAAGTAGAGCCTGAAGCGGGCTTCAGGAACACGGTAACCGCTGTAGCCGCCGCGTTGTTGCCACGTGCGGTGGTCATTGTTCCACGAATGGGCGCGAGACTGACCGAAACCGCTGCGCACCTGTGCTTGGTGTTGTGGGACACCGCTCTGGTGGACGCCGCCGTGGGTGGGGCCGCTGGGCCGGACGCCGCCGTGATAGACGCCGCCGTAGGCCGGTTGCGGCGGACGTTGCGCAGGTTTATTAGCTTGCCGCGGATGCTGTTGCTGTGCTGGCTGCCCGTGCTGCTGCTTGCTCTGGTCTTGCTGTTTTGGTTGTTGCGCGTGCGGTTGCAACTGTTGTGCGGGCCTGGCTTGCTTCTCAGGCTGTCGCTGGTTTTCGTGCTGCTGCTCATGCTGTGCGTATCCGGAAACAGCACCTCCAAGGATGCAGAACAGAGCTGCGGTGGTGACAACTCCTACGTGTTTCATTTTTGTTGCCTCAGTTACGGCTTGAACCTGGAGCGAGTGACTTACTGTGTCGTTTGGACCAACTCAGGAGAGGAGCGTTTTGCAGCGGACTAACTTATTTTGTTGGCTTTCATTCGTGACGGACAAGACTTGGCCCGAGGGCACCGGCTCGGCGTCGGAGCTTTTTGCGGCCGTATCTCGCTGGCGCCTGCCTAGAGCCTGTTATTAACGTATAGGACGGACAGCGTTGCGAGCGAAAATTGGGCCAGACGAGGCGGAGTCCGAAGGGCATGGTGATTCCATGTTCGAGGACGACAACGAAGTCTGGGCCGATTTGCGCCGCAACCCTGCGGGACGGGGCGGATTTTCCCGATCGCAGTGTCGCTCGTCGCTAAAATACTTCAGTATTTGCCGCTCCTCGCTCCTCGCACTCGGAAAAATCCGCTCCCGTCGCTGCTGCCCTATAAGTCAATAACAGGCTCTAGATCAAATCCCCTCACGGTGTCACGCTTCCTGGTCGCGATCTAAACAAGCGATGATTGTTTCGACGACCAGTTTTGTTTCATTGGGGCCTCGAACTTCGATAGCGACAACCCCAGCCTCAATAGCCGGATAGTCATTTCCCCCGGGGAACAAGGCATCGCCAATGAAAACCATCTCCTTCAATGAAATGCCCAGAAGGTCCCGTAGTTTTCTGATCCCATAGGCTTTGTCAATGCCATGTTTTGTGACATCAACGGATGTGGTACCCCCCAGTCGCACGGAAAACTCGGGAATAAAAGTGTCAAGGATCGACTTGATCTTCTTTCGCTTGGCAAAATCAGGGTCCCATTTGTCCTTTTCTGCTAAAGGCGCCTGCTGACCCAGCGCGGAAAATGTTATCTGGCTTCCCCGGTCTTCAATTACCTCTCCCCAGACTCTTTCGACTTTGAACCCCGCTACGCCGACCGCCTTTTCCAGAGAACTGACGATTTTCTTTTTCTCCTCCGCGGTGAAATCTTCCGAATAGATCTTTTTCCAGTTCCCTGCATATTGAAAAAACTTTGTTCCACATGTAGGAAGAATGGATAGATTCACCAGGCGTTGGTCTTGGGGAAGATTGGAGAGCAGTTGTTTTTCAAACTGTGGCCAATCACCTCCGGAAATTACGGCGACTTTGACGATACCGATAAGGTCATGCAACCGCGCCGCCATTACTGCATCGAGTGGCGACTTGCTCTCGGCAAGCGTACCGTCCAGATCAAAAACAATCAGCTTTATCGGCACTCTCCATCCTATCTCCCGTGATCTCGGGCAGCATGGTCTGCGTTATTACGCCCTCGGCTCCGTCCAGTGCCAGTTACGTATCTCCGGCAGGTCCTCGCCATACTTATCGATGTATTGTTTGTGCTCGATCAGTTTGTCCTTGAGTTGCTGCTTCAGGTAGATTCCCTTGGCGCCGGTCTGCGGCAGGCGGTCGACGGTGTCCATCACGAGGTGAAAGCGGTCCAGGTCGTTCAGCACTGTCATGTCGAAGGGCGTGGTGATCGTGCCCTCTTCCTTGTAGCCGCGGACATGGATGTTGTCGTGGTTCGTGCGGCGATAAGTCAGCCGGTGGATCAACCACGGGTAGGCATGGAAGGCGAAGATGACCGGCTTGTCTTTGGTAAAGAGCCCGTCGAAATCCATATCGCTCAACCCGTGCGGGTGCTCGGTTTGCGGCTGCAGCCGCATGAGGTCGACGACGTTGACCACCCGGATCTTCAGCTCAGGCAGATGCTCGCGCATGATGGAAACGGCGGCAAGCGTCTCCAGCGTGGGCACGTCGCCACAGCAGGCCATGACCACATCGGGCGCAACGCCCTGGTCATTGCTGGCCCACTGCCAGATGCCGATACCCTCGGTGCAGTGCTTGACGGCGGCGTCCATCGTCAGCCACTGCGGCGCCGGGTGTTTGCCCGCGACCACGACATTGACGTAATGGCGGCTGCGCAGGCAGTGGTCCATCACCGACAGCAGGCAGTTTGCGTCCGGCGGAAGGTAAACCCGCACGACCTCGGCCTTCTTGTTGGCGACGTGGTCGATGAAACCGGGATCCTGGTGGGTGAAGCCGTTGTGATCCTGGCGCCAGACGTGCGAGGCCAGCAGGTAATTCAGCGAGGCGATCTTGCGCCGCCACGCCAGTTGCGACGTGACCTTCAGCCACTTGGCATGCTGGTTAAACATCGAATCGACGATGTGGATGAACGCTTCGTAGCAGTTGAAGAGTCCATGCCGCCCGGTGAGCAGGTAGCCCTCGAGCCAGCCCTCGCATTGGTGCTCGCTGAGCATTTCCATCACCCGCCCGGTGGGGGCGAGAAATTCGTCGTTCGGCGCGGTCGTGGCGTCCCATTGGCGTTTGGTCACTTCAAAGAGTGCTTCCAGGCCGTTGGAGAGCGTCTCGTCAGGGCCAAAGACCCGGAAATTCCGCCGCTCACTGTTCAGCTTGGCCACATCCCGCAGGAAACGTCCGAGCACATGCGTGTCGCCAATGCCTCCCACCCCCGGCGAGGGCACATCGACCGCGTAGTCGCGGAAATCCGGCATCCGCAGGTCGCGGAGCAGAATGCCGCCATTGGCATGGGGATTGGCGCCCATGCGCCGTTCGCCCTTGGGGGCAAGTTCGGCCAGTTCCGCTTTCAGGCGGCCCTGCTCATCGAAGAGTTCCTCCGGCCGGTAGCTCCTCAGCCAGTCTTCCAACAGCTTGAGGTGTTCGGGATGGGTGGCCGGGTCGGAGAGCGGCACCTGATGCGAACGGAAGGTGCCTTCAACTTGCACCCCATCGACCATCTTAGGCCCCGTCCAACCCTTGGGTGAATTGAGGACGATCATCGGCCAGCGCGGACGCGCCAGGTTGCCGTGGACGCGGGCGTCTTGCTGGATTTGTTTGATCTGCTCGACCGCGATGTCGAGCGTCGCAGCCATGGCTTCATGCATCAGCTCGGGCTCGTGGCCCTCGACGAAGTAGGGCGTCCATCCATAACCGCGGAGCAACTGTTCCAATTCCTCGCGGCTGATGCGGGCGAGCAAGGTCGGGTTGGAAATCTTGTAGCCGTTGAGATGCAGAATCGGCAGCACCGCGCCGTCGGTGGCCGGATTGAGAAACTTGTTGGAGTGCCACGCCGTAGCCAGCGGTCCGGTTTCGGCCTCCCCATCGCCCACGACGCAGGCGACGACGAGATTGGGATTGTCGAACACCGCGCCGAACGAATGGCTGAGCGAATAGCCCAGCTCGCCGCCCTCGTGAATCGAGCCCGGACACTCCGGCGAGGCGTGGCTGGGAATTCCTCCGGGAAACGAAAACTGAACGAAGAGCTTGCGCAGCCCAGCCTCATCCTGGCTGATGTTGGGATAAATCTCGCTGTAAGTGCCCTCGAGGTAAGTGTTGCCTACAACGGCCGGGCCGCCGTGCCCGGGGCCGGAGACGTAAATCATGTCGAGATCGTATTTCTTGATTACCCGGTTCAGGTGCACGTAAATGAAGTTCTGCCCCGGGGTCGTGCCCCAGTGTCCGAGCAGCATGTGCTTCACGTCCGCGAGCGCCAGCGGCCGCTTCAGCAGCGGATTGTCGTAAAGATAGATCTGGCCGACCGACAGATAGTTGGCGGCGCGCCAGTAGGCATCCATCCTGTGGAGCAGTTCCGGGGAAAGAGTTTTTGTCTTCATAGTTCAATTCTTCGTTTCTTCAGCAAGGTCGAGAACGCGGCAAACCGTCTTGGCGATCATGAGTTCTTCGTCCGTGCGAATGACGCGAACTGCAACCCGGCTGGCTGTCGCGGAAATCATGCCCTCATTCGCCGCGTTTCGGGTTTCGTCGAGTTCGATTCCAAGGAATCCCAGCCCTTCCGAAATGCGGGCGCGGACTGTGGGCGCATTCTCTCCGATGCCGCCGGCGAACACCAGCGTATCCAGTCCGCCCAACGCCGCCGCGAATGCGCCGATCCATTTCTTGACCTGGTAGCAAAACAGTGCGACCGCTTCCGCCGCCCGCACGTCCTGCGTCTCGTGCTCCAGCAGGTCGCGCATATCGGAGCTGGTCTCAGAGAGGCCGAGGAGCCCGGACTGGAAGTTGACCATCTCGTTGAATCGTTTTACATCGAGGCCCTCGGTGCGCGCTAGATACCAAAGCAGTCCGGGATCGAGATCGCCTGAGCGGGTGCTCATCGGCACCCCGGCTGTCGGGGTGAAACTCATGCTCGTGTCCACTGGTTTGCCGTCACGCACCGCCGCCAGGCTCGCACCATTGCCGAGGTGGGCGAGAATGATCCGGCCCTGTGCCGCGTTCGCTCCGGCCAGGCGGGCCAGCTCTTCCATTAGAAACGCATAGGACAAGCCGTGGAATCCGTAGCGCCGCACCCCCCGCGCTTCGTAGCGGCGCGGGATCGGCAATAGGCGGGCCACGCGCGGCAGGTCGTGGTGAAAAGCCGTGTCGAAGCATGCCACTTGGGGCAGCTCGGGAAATCGGCGATGAAACGCCTCAGTCAGCAGGATCTCCTCCGGCAGATGCTCGGGATCAAATGGACTGAGCCGGCGCAGCTCCTCGACCATTTCCGCGGTGATCCGCTGCGGTTCGCTGTACTTCGGCCCGCCATGCACCACGCGATGCCCCACCGCGCTCAATCGATCACGCCCGCCGCGCTCCTCGATCCAATCCATCAGAGCGCCCACTGCCACCGTATGATCCGGCGCTGTCACTGGCCGCGAAAAGTTTTCCGCCTGGTTTACGCCTTTCACCCGCAAAGTCGCCTCTGGCTGTCCGATCCGCTCGATCGCGCCCGCGAGAATCCGTCGGAGCGAGTCGCCAGCCTCGAACAGCGCGAACTTGATACTCGACGAGCCGCCATTGATCGTCAGGATGTGCGGGGTGGCTGGATTCATGGACTCCTTAGCCACTGCGCAATCCAAGCGAAGCCAACTTCGCGCGCGTGGAACTGTAATCCGTATGAAGAATGCTTCGAATCCTCAAACCTTCTGCAACCTGGACGAACATCGGGGTGTTTTCGATATAGACTGTCTGCCGGACTGGCGCCTGAGCAATGTCGAGCGCAAGCCGAAAGATGTCCGCGTCGGGCTTGCGGACGTGGACGAAGCAGGAGGAGATGAAGGAGTCCACAAACCCGTCCAGCTTGAATTTGCGGATCCGATACGCATTCAGTTCGCGTCCTTCGTTGCTGACAACGATGATCTTCAGCCCGTGCCGTGCCTTGAGTTGGGTAATCAACTCGATCATCTCAGAGTAGGGTTTCGATTGCGTGAACATGAAGCGCCGGAACTGAGCCCGGGTGAACGGTCGTTTTCGGTGGAAGACTCACCCGGTCTAAGTACTCTTCCAGCGTGAGCTTTGCCCTCCTCGTAGGTGTCGAAGTTCAGGCGATGCCGCTCCTCCATCTCGGCCAGATCCAGCTTGAAGTTCGTTGCCGCCCGTCTGCGGGCATCATGATCCCATCCATTGGTGAGCAGGACACCACCAATATCCACAAACAGGCAGGTAATTGCAGGCGCTTTCTTCATCGTCTTTTTCTTTCATCGCCGATCGGCTTATCGCTGCCACAGGATTCGTGCGTCTTCCAGTGGAATTGCGAGGCCGTCGCAGCACGGAATCACGCGCGCCGTATAGTCCGCCGGTGGGCGGTCTGCAGGTACGGGAGCGCTATAGAAATAGATGCCCGTGGCACCGGCCAGTTTGCGAACGCGATTCATCTCCTGCCGCACGGGCGCGCCGCCCATAATGCCTTCGGTATAAAGCTCTACCCGAACTGCCGTGGGGTCGAGGTCATTGAGGCAGACCTGGACCTCGAATATGTGCTGCTCGCCACGAGTCTCGACCTTCACTTCGCCGAAGTGCAGCGTGGCCCACGTCCGTTCCAGATTGTGCTGCCAATCGACCATTTGCCTTCCTATCGCGCCTTTATTGGCACTACGCAAATGGTAAGCAGCAGCAGCCGGGAGGTAGTATTGCTCGGTGTATTCGCGCACCGTGCGGTTGGCGGAGAACTGCGGTGTCAAGTGCGCCATGCTCTCCCGCATCCGCTTGACCCACGCGGTGGGAATGCCGCTCTCGTCTCGGGCATAGAACTCCGGAATCACCTCCCGCTCGAGCAGGTCGTAGAGCGCGTCGGCTTCGACAGCGTCCCAGGCGGGATCGTCGCCATGCTCCTGGCCGTCCCCCAAGGCCCACCCCACTTCCGGCGTGTATGCTTCCGCCCACCAGCCGTCCAGTTCCGAGAGATTGATGCCGCCGTTGACGAGCACTTTCATGCCACTCGTCCCGCTCGCCTCCCAGGGACGCCGGGGCGTGTTGATCCAGACGTCCACGCCCTGCACCAGGTGCTCCGTTAACAGCATGTCATAGTCGCTCAGGAAGACGATGTGGGGACGGACCTCCGGTCGGCGAATGAAGCTGATCCACTCATGGATCAAGGCCTGGCCCGCCCGGTCGTCCGGATGGGCCTTGCCGGCGATGATGAGTTGCACCGGGCGCTCAGGATTGGCCAAAATGCGCAGCAAGCGCGCCGGATCGTGCAGCAGCAGGTTCGGTCTCTTGTAGCTCGCGAAGCGGCGCGCGAAGCCTAGCGTCAGTGCGTTGGGATCGAACAAATGTTTTGCCTCGTCAACCTCCTCTGGCGATGCTCCTGAGGCGGTCAATTGCCGGGACAATCGTTCGCGCGCGTACTCAACAAGAGACTGCGTGCCGGCAGTCCGAAATTGCCAGAGCTTGGCTTCGGAGAGCAGGCGAATGTCCTGTTCTAGGCTCTCCGTGGTCCTCAGCCAGCGGTCCTTTCCACAGCCTTCTGTCCAAAGATCGTCGGCCGGGGCCGAGTCCCAGGTGGGCATGTGGACTCCGTTGGTCACATATCCGATCGGGACTTCGTCCTCCGGCCAGCGCGGGAACAGAGGCAGAAAGAGGTGCCGGCTGACTTGCCCATGCAAGCGGCTCACGCCATTCACCGCCCCGCTGCCGCGAATTGCCAGATAGGCCATGTTGAAGCTCTCTGTCGAGTCAATCGGATTCTGGCGGCCAAGGGCCATCAAATCGCTAAGAGTGATGCTTAGCTTCTTTTCGGCATATGCCCCAAGATATTGCTCGATGAGGGCAGGAGCAAAGCGGTCAAAACCGGCGGCCACCGCCGTGTGAGTGGTGAAGAGATTACCCGCCCGAGTGGCCGCCAGTGCGACTTCGAAGGGTTGCCCTGTCTCTTCCATGAAGTTGCGGGCGCGTTCCAGGACGGCGAACGCCGCGTGCCCTTCATTCAGGTGACAAACCTCCGGTTGGAGTCCGCGCGCGCGTAGCAGTCGCCATCCGCCAATCCCAAGGAGCAGTTCCTGCTTGAGGCGCAGCTCCGGCCCGCCGCCATAGAGTTCGCTGGTAATCCCCCGATGAACCGGGAAGTTCGCCGCGTCATTGCTGTCCAGCAGGTAAAGCTTCACCCTGCCGACTTGTGCCTGCCAGGCGCGCAGCCAGACCGAGTACCCAGGTAACGCGATCTCCAGCCGAAACCACTCGCCGTTTGATTGGCGCAAAGGCGTGATCGGCAACTGTCCGGGGTCGTTATACGGGAAGAGGGCCTGTTGCTCTCCGTTTCTGTCGATCACCTGGCGAAAGTAGCCTTGCTGGTAGAGCAGCCCCACGCCGACGACCGGTACACCCAGATCACCGGCGGCTTTGAGTTGATCTCCGGCCACATTACCAAGCCCGCCCGAGTAGATGGGCAGGGCTTCGCTCAACATGAATTCCATGCTGAAATAAGCGATGCAGGTCAGGGGCCCCGGCGAATGATTCTGCTGAAACCACGCTGGCGCTGCCACCGCCTGCCGCCTGGCCTGCACCAGGCCATCAACGTCGTTACGAAACGCGGGATCGCTTAACACGCGCTCGATCTGGTCGCGTGAGACCGTCTGCAGGACGACCCAAGGGTTATGCGTGATATCCCACAGTTCGGGGTCAAGCTGCCGCCATACTTGGTCAGTAGCATGATTCCACGACCAGCGCATATCCAGGGCCAGCTCCGCCAGCGAATCGAACCCTTCGATTTCGGTTGGTAGAAGGTTGTAAATCGGGTGGCTGACACGCCTTGGCTTGCTCATGCTCCTCCGAGTTTGTTCTAAACGGAATCCTGGAATGCAGCAGTTACGGTTTCCCTAATGAAATGGGAGTTCACCCGGCTCTGCCGGGGAGGCACCCGAAGTTTGACAAATCCGGGAGTCCATCCAAGAAACTCCTGACGTGAGCCGCGAAGCACACGCAAAGGAGAATCTGGATGGACGAGTATGAAGCTTAAGCCACTCCAAATGGGAGTGCAAATACCATGTGGACAGGCGGCCCAGAGTTGGCGCAGTTCCAACTCTGGGGCTGTTATTGGTCTAGCAGCGTCGAGAGGCACTGTTGCGATTGTCACGGATTTTGAAAACAGAGTAGCCTGTAGCAGATGCCCACAGGTCTCGTGCGACTGCAGCAGACTGGACACTCGCTCTTCATCACATTTACGTGCTATCGGAGGATGAAGCACTTGACGAACTGTCAGGCCTGCTCTGCTGTGCTGCGCGCGCTGGAGAACACACGCCGACGGTACGGACTCCGCGTGTTCGGGTTTGTTCTGATGCCCGAGCATGTTCATCTTCTGCTCAGTGAGCCGAAACGCGGCTCGCTTGCACGGGCACTGCAATCGCTGAAAAGTGCGTCGGCGCGGATGGTGCGAGGCGCACGCATGGAAGATATAGGAGGCCGCGCTCCCTTCTGGCAGGCACGCTACTACGACCGCTACAGGAGATATTACGATGAGTTCTCGCAAAAGCTTCGATATATTCATCGCAATCCGGTGAAGCGTGGACTGTGTTCCTCGCCCGAGCAGTGGCCTGGGAGCAGCTTCCGGCATTACTGCGACGGTGCTGATGTTGGAGTGGAAATCGAGTCAGAATGGACAGCTCGTGCCAGACACTTTTGAATTTGATGAGGTGCTCGCGGAGCCCCAGAGTTGGAACGGCGCCAACTCTGGGCCACCCGCCGTGCCTAGCCGTTATTCCTACAAAGACTTCTCTGATTGTCCGCTTTCAATTACGTGTGGTTGGGCATCTCGCCCGGCGTTTCTCTCGGCGGACGACAGATTCTCAAAACGCTGCAAGGGTTTGTCCTTAAGATACGGAGTATAGCCCTTATCAGAATATTGTATGTGGTTGACTAACCACGCTCCTAGAAATTTAGCCATGTCGAGCGACATGCCAATATTGCCGCTTTTCACTCCTTTTACAACCCTCATGACCTGAGAGAGCAGCCTCTGATGTTCGAGTTTATGATTTGCGATTCCCGGAGCATTGTGCTCACTAATAACATGCACTTCTTCGGTAAAGTGTCGGGCGGCATAATCTGCTAATTGTTCTAGTGCGCCTCCGATCACATCCTGACCCGCTCCCGATGACATAACCTCCTGAAGTTCATTGATCATTGACGCTAACTGCTTGTGCGCATCGTCGAATGCGGGAACGCCAACAGAGTATTTATCAGACCAAATAATCACCGTCATATCGGCCTCCTGCAATATTCGTCCGAACTCCTGCCGCCGTATTTTGTCGTCTGGACAAATCTATTCTTCTATCGGCACTATGGCCCTGTGACTTCACGAACAATGCGGCTAACCGCAGTTGCCGTGAGGAAATGGAGTAGCACGGTCTCCTGCCAGCTCGCAGTCGCGCCCCAGATATCCCGAGAAGTAAGTATCCGGATCGCTGAAGATAGCTCTGCTCTTGGCCGATAAGGTATTTAACCCGGCTGCCGCTGCTATAGATGGAGCACCGTAACAGAGGGATGAAGTTGTTCAAGTGGAGAAATAAGAAGGATTTCTCGAAATCAAATCACTGAAAAGTGATGGGCAGGTGCCTCATGGCGCTGTTTTCATGGGAGTCCCGGTACACGGTAGGTATAGCTAGATGGGACAGGCAACACCAGCGGCTGTTCGAGTTGCTGAACAAACTGCACGATGGTATGCGTGCCGGGTACGGCCGAACCGTGCTGCTACGGATCCTCGAAGAACTTTTTGAATACACGAACCAGCATTTCGTCGAGGAGGAGAGGGCGATGCATTTCTTCTCCTATCCCAGCGCTGCAGCCCACCAGGCCCAGCACGATACGCTACGGGCGCAAGTGAGTCAGTTCTTGAAGGAATGCCAGGAAGGTGCCGGAAGGATTCGTGTCGAAATCGTGAATTTCGGAGTTCGGTGGTTAACCCATCATATTCTGAATATTGACCGGGAATACAGAGACTTTTTCTCGGAACGTGATCTTGCCAGCATGTACGAAATTGACATGAATCGACAGGCTGCTGCACCCATTCGCGAGTTAGATCACGGAATCAGTCGTCCAAGTCTATGAAGTTGAAAGTAGGAAGCAGTAACAGTATCCCATTCTTCACGAACCGCACGGTTTCGGTTGCAAGATCAGCTACTGTGTTTGGCTGAATACC
The DNA here is from genome assembly GCA_963791145.1 of uncultured Acidobacteriota bacterium. Lineage (GTDB taxonomy): Bacteria > Acidobacteriota > Terriglobia > Terriglobales > Acidobacteriaceae > CAWBRT01. Next base: position 64,692 of record CAWBRT010000013.1, read on the forward strand.
GCGAATAAGCGTCACGCAGCGTCAAATCGAGACCACCTTCGCGAAGCAATCTTCTTCGCCAAAACTCAATGCGAGCACGTTTCTGACGAAAAGTCTCGTGTTGCTGGCGAGTTGCTTCATCTGGTTATAGCGGGCGAGCAGGTTGGACACAAGAGTCCGTGTGAAATCCGGAAATCCACTTGGAGCTCCTGCACGGCGGGTGCCCCACCCTTTCGCCTGTCGTTGGCGAAGGGTGGGGCTGTTTCGTTCTCGTAATATTTAGTTTGTCGACGGCTGGTTGTTTGCCGCCACCTTTGCCATCGGATGGCTGGCATCGAGGTCAAGGTTGAGTTCCAGCACGTTGACGCGCGGCTCGCCCAGGAAGCCGAACTGCCGTCCCTGGGTGCGTTTCGTAACGAGCTGCCGGACGGCGTCTTCCGTCATGCCGCGTTCCTTGGCCACGCGAAGTACCTGGAATTCAGCGCCGGCGGGGGAGATGTCCGGATCGAGTCCAGAGGCGGAGGTCGTCAGCAGATCGATGGGAACCGGCTGGCCTGGATTTTCCGCTTGCAGCTTGGCGAGGTCCTGCTTGAAGCGATCGACCAGCTTCTGATTTGTCGGGCCCAGGTTCGAACCGCCGGAGTTTCCTGCGTCGTAGCCGTTACCGGCAGCCGACGGACGCGAATGGAAGTATCCCGGTCCGGAGAAGGGCTGTCCGATCAGGCGCGAGCCGACCACCTGCCCGTTGCGCCGGATGAGCGATCCGTTCGCCTTGTCCGGGAAGATAATCTGCGCCAATCCGGTCACGACCAGCGGATACATGATCCCCAGCAGGATGGTGGTCGCGATCGTCATCAGTAAGGCGGTAAGAAGATTCTTTTTCATCGCAGTTCCTCTATCGAGCCAACATTCCTCGCTATGCCAGGCCCATGCGGGTGATCACCAGGTCGATCAGCTTGATGCCGATGAACGGAATGATGATTCCGCCCACGCCGTAGATCCACAGGTTGCGGCGCAGCAGGGCGGCCGCACCCATCGGGCGGTACTTCACGCCACGCAGCGCCAGCGGAATCAGGGCAACGATGATCAGCGCGTTGAAGATCACCGCCGAAAGAATGGCCGACTGCGGCGTCTCCAGGTGCATGATGTTGAGCGCGTTCAGCACCGGGAAGGTGCCGGCAAACATCGCCGGAATGATGGCGAAGTACTTGGCCACGTCGTTGGCGATGGAGAACGTGGTCAGCGCGCCGCGGGTCATCAGCAGCTGCTTGCCGATCTCGACCACCTCGATCAGCTTGGTGGGATTGGAATCCAGATCGACCATGTTGCCGGCTTCTTTGGCGGCCTGCGTGCCGGTGTTCATGGCCACGCCGACGTCGGCCTGGGCCAGCGCGGGAGCGTCGTTGGTGCCGTCGCCGGTCATGGCCACCAGCTTGCCTTCGCCCTGTTCGCGCTTGATGAGGTCCATCTTGTCTTTCGGCGTCGCCTGGGCAAGGAAGTCATCGACTCCGGCTTCCTGCGCGATGGCGGCGGCGGTCAGCGGATTGTCGCCGGTAATCATGACCGTGCGGATGCCCATGGCGCGAAGCTGATCGAAGCGCTCGCGCATGCCGCCCTTGACGATGTCCTTCAGTTCGATCACCCCGAGCGCGCCGCGCGTCTTCTCGGCGACCACCAGCGGCGTGCCGCCGGAGCGGGCGATCTGCTCGACCATCGCACGGACGTCACTCGGGAACTCGTGGCCGTTCTGCTTGACGTATGCGGCAATGGCGTCGGCTGCGCCCTTGCGAATCTCAAAGCCGTTCAGGTTCACGCCCGACATGCGGGTCTGGGCGCTGAAAGCCACGAACTCGGCTTCATGCTCTGACAGCTCGCGTCCGCGCAGGCCGTACTTCTCCTTGGCCAGCACCACGATCGAGCGGCCTTCGGGAGTTTCATCCGCCAGGGAAGAAAGCTGCGCCGCGTCGGCCAGTTCCTGTTGCGTGACCCCGGGCGCCGGAATGAACTGCGACGCCTGCCGGTTGCCGAGGGTGATGGTTCCGGTCTTATCCAGCAGCAGCGTGTTGACGTCGCCGGCGGCTTCGACGGCGCGTCCGGACATGGCGAGCACGTTGTGCTGAATCAGGCGGTCCATGCCCGCGATGCCGATGGCCGAGAGCAGGCCGCCGATGGTCGTCGGAATCAGGCAGACCAGCAGCGACACCAGCACAAAGACCGTCTGCGGCGAGCCGGAGTAGATGGCGAACGGCTGCAGGGTAACTACCGCCAGCAGGAAGATGATCGTCAGGCCCGCCAGCAGGATATTCAGCGCGATCTCGTTCGGCGTCTTCTGGCGCTCGGCGCCTTCGACCAGGGCGATCATGCGGTCCAGGAAGGTCTCGCCCGGGTTGGAGGTGATCCTGCACCTTGATTTGATCGGAGAGCACGCGCGTGCCGCCGGTAACGGCCGAGCGGTCGCCGCCGGACTCGCGGATCACCGGAGCCGATTCGCCGGTAATCGCCGACTCATCGACCGAAGCGATGCCCTCGATGATCTCGCCGTCGGAGGGAATGAACTCGCCCGCCGAGACCACCACGATGTCGTTGGCGCGCAGCTTGGAGCTGGGCACCTGTTCGATCTGCCCGCTGGCAAGCAGGCGATTGGCGATCGTTTCGGCGCGCGCCTTGCGCAGCGTGTCCGCCTGGGCCTTGCCGCGTCCTTCCGCCATGGCCTCGGCGAAGTTGGCGAACAGCACGGTGAACCACAGCCACAAGGTGATCTGCAGGTTGAAGAAGAAGGCCGTGCCGCCGCGGAACAGCAGCACGGTGGTGACCACGCTGCCGATCTCCACCACGAACATGACGGGATTGCCCATCATGTTGCGCGGATGGAGCTTGAGAAAGGAATCCAGAATGGCGCGGCGGACGATCTTCCATTCCCAAACCTTTTTCGCCTTCGCTCTCGGATAGCCCGGACATGCTCGGCGGTAGCTGCGAAACCGGTGGCCTTTTCGATTGTGTTGCCATAGCTATCCTCAAAAATAATTCTGTCTCTACTGCTCGGTGACCACGCGCTTGGCCTGTCCACTCACCAGCCAGCGCCGGAGTGCGACCAACGACCAGATCGCCTCTACCAACCCGAACGGCCAAGCCCCTTGCAGGAATCCGTACGCCGATGCCAGCAGACAGGAGCCGCTGAACGCCAGGATGAACCAGCGGCTGCGATTCTCCAGCGCGTAGCAGATCAGCATCAGCGCGACTGCAGACTAAGCCGAACAGGGAGAGTCGATCCACAACCGCGCTCCTTATGCAAACGTCTTGCCGGCGTTCATCAGCAGGTGCTCAAGAATCGGTCCCAGGCTGAGCGCCGGGAAGAAGGTCAAGGCGCCCACAATCAGAATCACGCCCACCAGCAGAACGCTGAACAGCGGCGTAGTCACCGGGAAGGTGCCTACCGACGGCGGAACGTATTTCTTGCGCGCCAGGCTGCCGGCAATGGCCAGCGCCGGAATCACCATGAGAAAGCGCCCGATCAGCGTGTCGAAGCCGATCGAGATGTTGTACCAGGGCGTGTTGGCGTTCAGTCCGGCGAAGGCCGAACCGTTGTTGGCGGCGCCTTCGGTGAAGGCGTATAAGACCTCGGAAAAGCCGTGCGGCCCGCCATTGGCCATGCTGGAGGTGCCGAACGGATGCAGGACCGAGATGCTGGTGAAAGTCAGAATGATGAGCGGGAAGATCAGCGCCACCAGCATGGCCATCTTCACGTCATAGGCCTCGATCTTCTTGCCCAGGTACTCCGGCGTTCGGCCGACCATCAGCCCGGCGATAAATACCGTCAGGATGATGAAGATGATCATGCCGTACAGTCCCGAGCCCACGCCGCCGAAGACCACCTCGCTGAGCATCATGTTGGCCAGCGGCACCATGCCGCCCAGCGGCGTGAAGGAGTCGTGCATGCTGTTGACGGCGCCGCAACTGGTGTCGGTGGTGACCGTCGCCCAGAGTACGGAGTTCGGGATGCCGAAGCGGACTTCTTTGCCTTCCAGTTGCCGCTGCCCTGCAGCGCGCCGGCGGAGGCCTGTTGCGTCAGCAGCGGGTTGCCGCGCGCCTCAGCCCAATAGGCGGTAGTCACACCCGCCAGGAACAGCACAGCCATGGCCGCCCATACCGCCCAGCCATGGCGCTGGCGAATTAACCATTCGGCCCAGCGTGTAGGTGAGGCCGGCGCCGATGGCGAAGATGGCCAACATCTCAATCAGGTTGGTCAGCGGCGTCGGGTTCTCGTAAGGGTGAGCGCTGTTGGCGTTGAAGAAGCCGCCGCCGTTGGTGCCGAATTCCTTGATGATCTCCTGCGAGGCCACCGGGCCCTGCGCGATAGTCTGCTCGGTGACCGTGTCGATGACCTGCTTGCCGTCGGGCCCGAGCACCGGTTTGCCGTTGGCGTCCACCTTCGGCACCTGCATGGGCTCGACCAGCTTCACCGTGTCGTAGGGCTTCAGGTTCTGCGGAACCCCTTGCGACACCAGGAACAGCGCGCCGACGATGGAGATCGGCAGCAGCACCCACAGGCAGCCGCGAACCAGGTCCACCCAGAAGTTGCCGATGGCATTCGTCTGCCGGCGGGCGATGCCGCGAATGACCGCAATCGCCAGAGCGATGCCGGCGGCCGCGGAAACAAAGTTGTGATACGCCAGCCCGGCCATCTGGGTCAGGTAGCTCATGGTGGTTTCCGGCGTATAGGCCTGCCAGTTGGTATTGGTGGTAAACGAAGCGGCCGTGTTGAACGCCAGGTCCGGAGCTACTCCCGGCAGCTTCTGCGGGTTGAACGGCAGGTGCGCCTGTAACCGCTGCAAGCCGTAGAGCACCAGCATGGAAACCACGCTGAACAGCAGCAAGGAAAAGGCGTATTCCGTCCAGCGCATGTCGTGCTCTTCATCGACGCCGGTAACGCGATAGAGGGCCCGCTCTACGGGCCGCAGCACCGGGTCCATGAATGTGCGCTCGCGGTTGAAGACGCGGGTCATGAAGACGCCGAGCGGCTTGGTAACCGCCAGCACCAGCAGAAAGAAGACCGCGATTTGAAACCAGCCATTGGCGGTCATATCAGAACTTCTCCGGGCGCAAGAGCGCATAGAGCAGGTAAATGCCCGTCAGAACACTTACCGCAAGCATGATGGTCGATTCCAGATGCATGACTTACCTCACTTCGTTCGATCGCAGAAGTGGACATAGCCGAGCGACACGGCGAAGAAGACGATCGTTGCCGAGATGAATAGAAGGTCTTGCATGTTTCGCTCCTGAATTTCAGGGCCGCAACTTTCAGCCTGGGAATGTCGGAGATCGGCTCCGTCTATTCCCTCCACTCTCATTCGATACGGGGTGCCATAAATCGCGGATAAAGAGTTCGTAAAAGGTTCATAAAGGTACGGCATCCGGGTGGGCAGAGCACCATTAATTCTCGATTAATGCTCACTATTAGCACTAAAGAATAAAGAGATTGTTCAGGGGTTGGATGGCTTTAGCGGGCGGCCGGCAGGCTGAAATAGAAGACGGATCCGCGTCCGAGCTGGCTGGTGACTCCGATCTTGCCGCCATGCAGCTCCACGATGGCTTTCGCGATCGCCAGGCCCATGCCCGTTCCATGGATGGATACTCGCTGGTTCCTGCCGCGGTAAAACTTCTCAAAGATCATCGCCTGCTCCATCTCGTCGATGCCGGTACCGCGGTCGGCAACGCTGGTTATCAGCTCCGAATCGCGCAGCTCGGCGGTGATGCGGATCGGCGTGCCGGGAGGGGAATACTTGCCGGCATTGTCCAGAAGTAACTGCAATACTTCCGCGATACGATCCAGATCGAACCTGACGGGCGGCAGGTTCTCCGGGACTTTGATTTCCACCTGATGCTGCGCGAGCGCCTGGCGCGATGCCTCTATGGCGTCCTCGACTGCCTCGCTGATGCCGTGAAGCTCGGGTCTCAATTCGACCTTGTGGGCGTCCAGTTGCGCCATCTCCGCGGCCTCTCCGATAAGGTGGTTCAGGCGGTCGCTTTCCTCATTGATGACCGTGAGCAGCTCTTTGCGTTGCGCCGCTTCCAACTCACCCTCGGTAAGGAGCGTTTCCGCGGAGGCCTTGATCGAGGTCAGTGGCGTGCGAAATTCGTGCGTGACCGCATCCAGCAGTACGGAGCGAAGCCGGTCGCTTTCGCGGGCGGCTTCGGCCCTGGTCAGTTGCTCCACGGTCGCCGCACGCTCGAGGGCGATGGCCGCCAGGCTGCTGATCGCCTCCAAGGTCTCGGGCGACAGTTCGCAACCGCTGAGCCCGATGCTTCCCACCGAGCGAACACCGAGCCGCAAAGGCATGTAGCAGACATCGCCGTGATAAACAGGCTCCCCTCTCCCGCTCACCGCTTTCAGTTCGTCCGCACTCAACGACGACCGGCTTGCAAGATCAAAAAAATAGACTTGCTGCTTGCTGGCTACGAACAATGCGGCACCCTTTGTGCCAAAACTCTCGACGATGTGCCGCGGAATGGTGTTCAGGAGCTCCAGTACGTCTTGCGCAACCAGCAACTGCTGGCTGAAGGCGTAGAGCCGTTCCAACTCCCGGCGGCGCTGGTTGGCATGTTGCGCCTCCCTGCGGACGCGCTCGGAGAGCTGGCTGGCAATGATAGCCGTCACCAGAAAGGTAAAAAGCGCCACCCAGTTCTGCGGGTCGGCAATGGTGAACTGCAGGACGGGAGGGAAGAAAAAGAAGTTGTAAACGAGGGTCGCAAGAAGCGACATCCAAATGGCGCACCACAGTCCCCAGGTAGCGGCAACCACCAGGATCCCCAGCAGGAAGGTGAATCCCACGGTCGTCTGGTTCACGCGGATCAGGCTGAAATACAGCCAGACGATAAGGAAATCAACGGCGGCGGCAATTCCGAAGCGCAGTATCTGCACCGCAATTCGTTGCTTCATGTCCTTCCACCCAGTCGGACGTAAAAGCGGCAACTGCCGGAGGCCCCAGTCCGAAATTGTAGCCCATTCGAGCAGCCTATTCGACAAATTGCTGTTCTCTGCGTGACAATAAGCGCGATGCAGAAGACGCCCGAACAATGGCTGGAAGAAGCCGAGCCCCAGAAGAAGGAAGCGATCTTCAAGCTCTTCCTGGGTTACGCGCCCGGTGTCGGCAAGACCTACACCATGCTCAGCGAAGGAATACGCCGCCGCAGCTATGGTGAAGAGGTGGTGATCGGGGTGGTCGAGACCCACGGGCGCAAGGCGATTGCCGAGTTGGCCTTGAAACTGGAATCGGTTCCACGCCGTCAGATTGAGTATAAGGGCACGGCTTTCGAAGAGATGGATATCGATGCCATTCTCGCGCGCAAGCCCCTGGTCGCGCTCATCGACGAACTGGCGCACACCAACATCGAAGGCAGCAGGCACGCCAAGCGCTATGAAGATGTGATCGAGTTGCTGAGCGCCGGCATCTGCGTGCTTTCCACCATGAACGTACAGCACATCGAAAGCGTGAGCCCGCTGGTCCGCAGCGTGACCGGTGTTCAGATTCGCGAGACGGTGCCGGATTGGGTGATGCAGCGCGTCACCGAGATCGTGCTCTCCGACCTCACGCCGGAGGCGTTGCAGCAGCGCATGCGCCGCGGCGACATCTATCCGCTGGAGCGGGCGGACCGGGCGCTGGGACATTTCTTCCGGCCGACGAACCTGATTGCCTTGCGCGAGCTGGCGTTGCAGCAGGTTGCCAAGGCCGTCGACCGCAACCTGGAATCGCAACTCTCCAAGGAAGAGCCGGGACGCATTCTGGGCGTGCGGGAGCGCATCATGGTGTGCATCAGCTCCAATCCTTCCGCCCAGTACCTGATCGCCCGCGGCGCCAGGATGGCAAGCCGCATCGATGCCGAATTATTCGTGGCGTATATCGACATCGGAACGGATGAGAGCCCGGAAGATCAGCGCACGCTGAACCAGAATATCCGTTTCGCGGAAAATCTAGGGGCGGAGATCCTGCGCGCCAAAGACAAGAATATCGCCGTTGGAGTGGCGCAAGCTGGTGCGCGAAAAACACATTACCCAGGTGGTCTTTGGGCGTTCGGCGCAGACCAGTTGGCGGAAATACCTGTACCTTTCAGCGATCCATAAGTTTTTACGCGATGCTCCGCCGGTTGACGTTCACATTGTTACGCACGAAATGAAATAAATGAGGCTGACAATGCCCAGCCAAGCGATGCCTGTGCAGATCGACAAACGCAACATCCTGGTGGTGGATGACGAGCCGCAAATCACGCGCGTGCTGAAGACTACGCTCTCGAGCAAGGGTTATGCGATCCGCACCGCCAGCGACGGAGACGAAGCCGTGCGGGTGATGAAGGACTGGTCTCCGGACATGGTCATCACCGACCTGCGCATGCCGAACATGGGCGGACTGGAGCTGTGCCGGTACGTGCGCAAGAACTCGGCGATCCCGATCATTGTCTTATCGGTCAAAGGCGAGGAGCAGATCAAGGTCGAGGCGCTCGATGCCGGCGCCGACGATTACATCACCAAGCCTTTTAGCGTCAACGAACTGCTGGCGCGGGTGCGCGCCGCTCTGCGTCGCGCTTCCACGCCGGCGAAGCCGGAATCGGAAGCCATCGAAGTGGGAGACTTCCGCATAGACCCGCAGGCGCACAGCGTTCACGTCAAGAATCGGGAGGTGCACCTGACTCCCAAGGAGTTCGACCTTCTCTTGTACCTGGCGCGGCGCCCCGGACGGGTAGTGACGCATCGCGTTCTGCTGGCGGCTGTCTGGGGAGAAAACAGTGTCGAGCAGCCGGAATACCTGCGCGTCTTCATCGGGCACCTGCGCAAGAAGCTCGAGGCCGGAGACGGCAGCTCGCACTACATCCTCACCGAGCCGTGGGTCGGGTACAGATTCGACCCCGGAGAGAGTGAAGGCTGAAGCTCAACGGCTATCGGCGACTTATGGGCATCCACACGAATGCCCGACTCAAGCTGTCAGGGATGTTCCCGGTCTGTACCCCTGTACCCCGTATACCCCTACCCCCCGGTATAAAGCCGCAAATTATTTCTTTTCTGGTGATTACGTGTGGTTAAGCGAGGCAAATTCTTCAATCGAAACGGGTTGCGGGTAAATTCTTCAATCCAAAGGGGATGCGATTTTCGATACACACCGGCAAACACTTCTCTTGTCACCACAAGAGAGAAGCAAGGCTGATGATGGCGTGCGTTGCTCCCTATATCCAGTATGGCACTTTGACCAGGGGGAATGTGACATGGGTTGAAAGAATTTTTTCGGTGAATTCTCAGAGACTTACAGGCAGACAGCGGTGCGATGGGGCTTGACAGGGATTCAGGCAGGCGCCCAGTTGTATTGGCGTAACGTACGATAAGCCCTGATTACACTCGTCACTGTGGAATCTGGCCGCGAAGTCTAGCAGCGAAACCCTCCTTCATGCCGCCACAAATTTCGCAGAGGCTTCCAGCAGGAGCCAGCGTAAAGCTTCGTCAAGCGCCGGATCCGAGACCGGCAACGGGCGCCTCTCCAGAGACGACACTATGGGAAGGAAGCGATTTCGAACACCCGGCAGCACTAAGAACGAACACCCGCGAGAGCAAGCTGCCGGTGCGCCGTCCGATTGAAAGAGAGCAAGAGGGATGGTCTGCAGCTTAGGTCTTGCGTTTTGGGCTTCATTTTGCCTGAGTTTGGCTCCAGTTCACGGACAGAACACGAATACTATACGCCAGTTGACTTCCGCATAGCCCGTTGTATCCTTCCGCTGTTCTCACATACATCAGGCACCCGGCTCCAAGCGGCCCCAATCAAGCGGCCCCGGCCCCAAGCGGCTAACGGTGCGTTCCCCCGTAAAAAGAAATTCAGTGCTGTTTGGCGCCACAGAAACCATGCCCCAGCAGTACGGCAAAGGCCCTCGGCATGACGATTCGTTCTGAGTAGCGGAATTTCACCACGTACCTGCAGGCAGGCTTTGCTATGCAGAGTGGACAATGACGCAGTAGGAGAACTGCAATGCGGATCAAATCTTGTGTCGCTCTCATTATTTCGCTCGGCTTGCTGTCTTGCTCCTCACAAAATAGCGGACCGGTGAACAACGTTCCCCCAGCAATCGAGAGTGCCGCTCAGCAGCTCACGAGTGCGCTGCAAACGCAAGGCTTCGAGGTCAGCCGCGGCTACTTCAAGCTTTACCAGAAAGGGGACTGTGACTATTCCTATGCCGTAATGAAGTGCTGCTACGCCAATAACCCGGCCGCCCCGTATGTCATGCCTGTATTGCCTACCTGGGAAGACGAGTGGCTGGATCCTAACTTAACCGGCGTGTTCGGGCTGACGTATAACGGCTACAGCACCACGTTTCGCTTTGATCCACGGGAGGCAATCGTCATCCTGGGTCAACTGCCTCCACCGGCGAAATACTTTGGACTGCAAACCAATGTCTTCACCCGGCAGGGCGACTACAGCCGGAGCAGCAGCCAGTACCTGTCTATTAGTCAAAGTCCAATCTTAAACCCCATGCTCGACCTGTTTTTCGGCTATGATCCCATTGACGCCTCGCGCATTCAGCTCCTTGCCAGCCTCGGCAACAGCATCAACAACGTGGTAATCCAAACGGCATCAGGTGCGGCTTTTAATCAGCAGCGATACTTCATCATCACCCCCGACCAAACGATGGATACGGCCGTCCGGCAAGCCTTTAGCAATCTTGGAGTCGAAAGTACGGACATTTTCACCGAGCCTATCTCTTCGCCGCTCTTACAAGTTGGGCTCGGAAAAGGAGCGGATGACTTTTATACGCTGATTCGCTATGCCATGCCGGACGATGAGAACGCTGGAGACACCTGGCGACAAGATCTACCGCTCGTGGTACTGCGCGTCCGGGATCACCAGGGATTGCAACAGCCCGTGTCTTACCCACTCGTCCAGCTCGACCCAAGGTACAGCACAAATCCGACTGAAAAAACCGCGCTAGGGAGCGAGCTCACCACTCTCGTACAAGCCGTTTGTCAGAGCTGGGGACTGTCTTGCCCCTATCAGAACGGCGTTTTCAGCCAGCCCGTCCTGCAGACGATCATCCCGCAGATGTCGCCGATCTTAGAGGTCGGGCCGCAGTGCATACCGGTCGGAATGAACTGCTTGGCCGACACGCAGGACACCACCTATAGCTTCAGCCCGAGGCTCCCGTTCGGTGGCCAGCGAGTCTACGCCGCCGTTGGGGCTCTGAGCACTGCGACTGGCAATGCAACCTATGTCGGGCTGGGAATCAACGCCAGCAAACGCCTGGTGGGCATTGATAACGTGTCCGACGCCGACCTTGCAGGCTCTGCCAACTTCTATTGCTCAACGGTGCCGGACTGTGGCAAGTTCTTCGTCTACTATCTCGCTCGGGACTGCACTATGCTCCCGTCTTGGGCCAGCCAACACTGCCGGACAATAACCGCGGACCAACTCCCGGACTATGACCCAAGTGATCCCAACGCTGATCGGCTTATGCTTTCTTTGCGCGATTACATCTTTCCCAACACGCAGCGCGGACCGGATGAGAATTCCATACTGGCTCCTTACGTGATTGCAGTGCAAACGCAATAAGCGTCGAAACCATAAGCGCGACTTTGCCCGAGTGAAGCATGCGTTTTCAGTAACGCTCGCACCGGTGCACCATCGAAAACTCCTCCAAGTCGACGAAAAGTCGGCTTTGCTAACATCTCCGGCGTAGTTAACGAAATATCGCCATCTCACTTGTTTCCCCGGGTACCCTCACTTCCGCCAAAAGGATTTGTTGATCTTCTTGTCGGGTGGCCCGCATTTGCCCGCGGTTGGTCTCGCCAAGCGGGATGGGATGGAAGACAATGCTCAATTTCCAAAATCCCCAGAGTTGGAACTGAACGCTGCTCTGAAACAGATTCTGAGAGGGCAACCCGGATATAATCCTCCCGCATTCTTCGTAAAGGAGGAAACGATGGCTACTCCGCCGTATGCGCTGCCGCAGTCGATCATCGAGGAGCGCACTTTCATCACACGTGTTTATGGATGGATGGCAGGCGGGCTCGTCACCACAGGCCTGGTGGCCGCCTACACTGCCGCCAATCCCGCCCTCATCCGGGCGATCTTTGGCTCCGGCCTCTTCTGGGTCCTGATCGTGGCAGAACTGGGCATCGTGATGGCGCTCTCCTGGGCGATCAAGCACATGAGCCCGGTGATGGCCATAAGCGCCTTCCTTTTTTACGCAGCGCTCAATGGCCTGACTCTCTCGATGATCTTCTTGATCTACACCGCCGAATCCATCGGCCTGACTTTCTTCATCACCGCCGGTACGTTCGGCGCCATGTGCATTTACGGCGCCACCACCAAGCGCGATCTGACGTCCATGGGGAACTTGCTGTTCATGGCGCTTTTCGGGCTCATCCTTGCCTCTGTTGTCAACATCTTCTGGCACAGCTCCGGGCTCTACTGGGTGGTGACCTATGCCGGCATCCTGATCTTCGTGGGCCTGACCGCCTATGACGCACAGAAGATCAAACGGATGCACGCAGCGGGAATGGAAGGCAGCGAAGAAGATCGGAAAGCAGCGGTGTTGGGTGCCCTCGCCCTATATCTGGACTTCATCAACCTCTTCCTCTTACTACTGCGCCTTTTTGGCCGGAAAAAGTAGAGGGCGGAAGCGAAGGCACGCCTTGCTGTCGGTTTTAGGTCAGGCGCGTGAGATGTGCGACGCCATGTTCATAACTCCCGACAGGTGGCCCAGGTATGCGCGTTCGAGATGATGAGAACTGACGCAGATTTTCTCGCGCATACCTGGGAAAGGCGTGAAACTTGTTACAACGATTGTTGCGATCCCAGGTATGCGCCACAACGATGTTTTGGGATGCGCTGTCCGGCGGGCGCATACCTGGGCCACCAGCGTTCGCTGTTCACGCCCTAATTGACGATAAATCGTCTTTTTACTTGTTTGCCCGGGCACTCTCACTTTCCGTCAGCAAGAAATCTTAATCTTCCTGCTGCATCCTGCCGATATAGCCCATCAGGGACAGACTATAAGGCGTGGCTGAAGCTGGGATTGTGCCTCTGGCAGCTTCTCGCTCGTGCTCGAAAATCCAGTTAGACAGGAAACTGAAATGCGCATGGCTATGGGCGTCGGCAAGAAACTCGGAATCGCGTTCTGCGTGCTCTTTGTCCTGATTGCCATCTTGAGCTCGGTTGTGCTGATCGGCTTCAACTCGCTGACCGCCAATTTCGTTCAGATCGTGGACAATCGCGCGGTTGAGCAGCGCCTCATCAGCGGCATCGAATCCCGGGTTCTTGACCTGCGGGCGCAACAGCGCGGCATTGGGGTGCAGGCCTATGCCCATGACCATGCCTCGATGGAGAAGTCCAAGGCGGCATGGAGCAAGGCTTCGTCCGAACTCAATGAGGTATTCGCCAGCCTGCTGGATTTGCTGAAGAATGATGAGAGGAAAGCGCGGGTTCTTGAGGCAAAGGAGTCGGCCGCCAAAGTCCTCACCTATTTCCCGGAGATCGTAAGACTGTACGAGGCCGGCAAGATGGACGAGGCACAGCAGATGGGCGTGCAGCGCAGCACCCCCGAGTACAACCGTATTTTCGCCATCGCCCGCCAGTTATCCGAGCAGAATAAGAAGATGCTGGAGGAGGACAAGCGCAATGCCATCGGCAGGTCAACGGCCAGCAGTTGGACCGCCGGCATCGTGATCTTGCTCACGTTGGGCATGGGAGATGTGCATCGGGTGGTTGATCCGGCAGATCTGCGGAACCTTGAACCGGCTGGCGGCACAGATGGCCCATGGCTCGTCCGAGGTGGCTAATGCCGCGGCGCAGGTCTCCGCCTCCTCACAGTCTCTGGCCCAGGGCGCCTCCGAACAGGCGACCTCTCTTGAGCAGACTTCATCGTCCACGGAAGAGATCACCTCCATGACGAAGAAGAATGCCGACAACTCGCGCGACTCCGCCGAGCTGATGTCGAGCATGTCGGAAGAGGTCGCCAAGGGAAACCGCAAACTGGAGGAGATGGTCGCCTCGATGAGCGAGATCAGCCGCTCCAGCGAGAAGATTGCCCACATCATCAAGACCATCGACGAGATTGCGTTCCAGACCAACATTCTTGCCCTGAACGCCGCCGTCGAGGCGGCCCGCGCGGGCAAAGCCGGCATGGGATTCGCCGTGGTGGCCGACGAGGTTCGCAACCTGGCCCAGCGCTGCACCCAGGCTGCCAAGGATACGGCTGCGCTGATTGAAGACTCCATCGCCAAGTCGGCCGATGGCGGTCGCAAGCTGAACGAAGTGACCACGGCTATCGCCGGAATTACCGACAAGGCAGAGAAGGCCAAAGTCATGGCCGACGAGGTTCACGTCGGCAGCCAGGAGCAATCCCGCGGCCTGGACCAGATCGCGAAGGCGATCGCGCAGATGGAACAGGTGACACAGAAGACCGCGGCTAGCGCCGAGCAGAGCGCTGCCGCCGGCGAAGAGCTGAACGCGCAGTCGCAAACCCTGCAGCAACTGATCGGCGAATTGACGGATTTCGTCGGCGCGCGGTCGTAGGGAGGCCGAACCTGCAATTGCGCTGGTCAGCGTTTTGTTTTCAGATACTTACGGCTAAGCCGCAAATCACTCGGTTCTTGCTGGGTGTCCAATAATTGCATACTCCCGGACGCATTCTTGCAAGCATCTACTCAGAGGTGAGTGCCACACCGCCCAAAGGGGAGCCCATAATCGGCTGGCCGAATCCCTGCCTCGATCAAAATGGGCGCGAGCCTGTGTTCAACGAACCCGCTTTCCTGATGTGTCCTCCCAAGCTGTACGACGTGAACTACGTGATCAATCCGTGGATGGCCGGCAACGTCCGCCGCTCCTCGCGCGAGCAGGCGGCAGAGCAGTGGCAGCAATTGCACCATGCGCTCCAGCAGGTAGCACGGGTGATGCTGGTGGAGCCGCAGCCCGGTTTGCCGGACATGGTCTTTACCGCCAATGCCGGGCTGGTACGCCAGGGCGTGGCAGCCGTCAGCAGTTTCTTTCATCCGGAACGGCAAGGCGAGGAATCGCATTTCCGCAAGTGGTTTGATGAAGCGGGCTTTCGCGTTTGCCAGATGCCTTCGGGAACGCCATTTGAAGGCGAGGGCGATGCCCTGTTTGAGGCGGATGGCTCGCGGCTGTGGGCTGGGCACGGAGTGCGGACGCTGCACTCCAGCCATAGCCACCTCCAGGATCTGTGGGAGATCGAAGTCATCTCGCTACGTCTCGTCGATCCGCGCTTCTATCACCTCGACACCTGTTTCTGTCCGCTGTGGAACGGGCATGTCATGTACTTTCCGGCGGCGCTCGATGCGAAGTCGAACGCGGCAATCGAGAGGCGCTATCCGCCGGGGCGGCGCATTCCCGTCCTTGAAGAAGACGCGCTGCGCTTTGCCTGCAATGCCATCAACGTTGGCCGTTTGATCTTATTGAACGAAATCAGCGCTGATCTTTCCTGCCGGCTGCAAGCCCGTGGGTTCGATGTCGTTCAGGTGCGGCTGACGGAATTTCTGAAGGCCGGCGGAGCGGCCAAGTGCCTGGCCCTGCGCTTGAGCGAAATGGACGTTACCCACTCGGCGAAAGCGCCCGCCCGGGCCGCGTAAGCCTAAGATTCAGTCAATGACGGTGCCAGCGACGAAGCCCAAAGACCTGCCAGGTGGCCTAAATTGCCCGCGGATGGTCCCGCCTAGCGGGATGGGATAAAGACAATGTTTAATTCCGAAATCCCCAGAGTTGGAACAGCACCAAGCTCTGGGGCGCCCATCCCGCAGAATCATTTCGTTACTCGGCGGGTGCCGTAATCAAAGTCTTATAATCCGCTTTCCGCCAAGCCAGGATACAGGCCCGCGTCTCAACGCCGATTTCCGAGTGGATCGGTCTCCTGAAAAGCGCGGGCCCATCTGCCACGGCGCGGTATTCGGCCCTAATGCAATGCAACTCAGCATGAACAAAGGAGATGGGGGAGGCTTGCGCCGCCTCACCGCCAAGGCCGGCGGCCCAACGGATTTGTGACATATGCACTGGAAAGTTCCCGCTAATATCTGAATAATCAGGACATACAGCTTAGCTAGAGCGGATCGAGACGAGGAAGAACTATGCGGCTTTTCGAGCATGAAGGCAGGGACATTTTTGCCAGCTTCGGCATACCTGTTCCTAAAGCGGTGCTGGTGAAGTCGGTCGAAGAAGCGCTGCGCGCGGTCGAGACCCTCGGCTACCCGGTGGTGGTCAAGGCGCAGGTGCTGAGCGGCGGGCGCGGCAAGGCCGGCGGAGTCAAGATCGCCAACAATCAGGTCGAGTTGGCGGAGCACACCAGGCGAATTCTCGGGTTGGTCATTAAAGGCGAAAAGACCGAGAGCGTGCTGCTGAGCGAGAAGACCGAGATCGCCCGCGAACTCTATGCCGGCGTCACCTTCGATCCGCAAAACGGGCTGCCGGTGTTGATGTTCTCCACCAGCGGCGGCATGGATATCGAAGAGGTCGCCAAGACCGCGCCGGAGAAGCTATTCACGATGCATCTGCCGCCTACACAGCCGGTGAGGGCTTTCCGGATCATCGACCTTGTGCGCCGCTCCGGTCTGCCCTCGGAGCTGCTGCCCAAGCTGGCGCCGGTCATTCAGAAGCTGATCGAAGTGTTCTTCGCCAAGGACGCCACCACGGCGGAGATCAATCCCCTCGTTGTTACTTCGCAGGAGGAGATCGTGGCCATCGACTCCAAGATGGTCATCGACGACTCTGCGCTGGGCCGGCAAGGCATCACGCCGCGATACGATGTCAGCACGCCGCTGGAGGCGCGGGCCAAGGCGGCGGGCCTGAACTACGTGCGAACTGGAGGGCAATATCGCCGTCCTGGGCAGCGGCGCGGGACTGGCCATGGCGACCATGGATCTCATTCAGCATTACGGCGCCAAGCCCGCCTGCTTTCTCGACACCGGAGGCGGCATTCAGAGCGACAAGATGGCCGAGGCCCTGCGCATCTGCCTGGCCACTCCGGGCGTTGAGGCAGTCCTGGTAAACGCTTTTGGCGGCATCAACAACTGCGAATGGATGGGGCGGGGCATCGCCAACGTCATCGACGAGGACAAACCCACCGTCAAGATTCTGGTCAAGATGCGCGGCCACTCGCAGGACGAAGGCTGGAAGCTGCTGGAGGATCGGCACATTCCCATCGTGAAGTTCGGAACCACGGAAGAGGCGGTTCAGCAGACCGTGGCCCTGCTTGCGGCCGGGCAAAAGAAGCCGGGAGCTACGCAGCCGAGAAAGGGCGCATGAGATGGCGATTCTGATCAACAAAAAGACCAAGGTATTGCTGCAGGGAATCACGGGCAAGATGGGCAACCTGCACACCAAGTACATGCTCGAGTACGGCGTCGATCTGGTGGCCGGCATCTCCCCGGGCAAAGGCGGCAGCAACGTGCTTGGCGTGCCGGTCTTCAACACCATTCCGGAGGCGCTGGAGCACACGCCGATCGACGCCACCATGGTTCTGGTGCCGTCGCTGGCGGTAAAGAACAGCGCCATCGAAGCCATCGAAAGCGGCATCAAGCTCGCGGTTGTCATCACCGAGTTTGTTCCCGTTCACGACACCTGTTACCTCAAGCGGCTGGCCTGCGAGCGCGGAGTCCGCATCGTAGGGCCGAACACCATCGGCGTAATCAGTCCCGGCAAGACCAAGGTCGGCATCATGCCGGGCTCGATCTACAGCGAAGGCCCGGTGGGCGTCGTGGGCCGCAGTGGAACGCTCATCCACGATATCGGGGCCACCCTTACCGGCATGGGCATCGGGCAGACTACCTGCGTGGGAATCGGCGGCGATCCTATTCGCGGTTCGGATTTCGTAGACATATTGAAGGAATTCGCCCTGGACGACGAAACCAAAGTCGTGGTCATGATCGGCGAGATCGGCGGCGTGGGCGAAGAGCAGGCGGCGAAATACCTGGAGGGCGGCTATCCCAAGCCGGTGCTGGCATTCATTGCCGGACAGACGGCCCCGGCCGGCAAGCAGATGGGCCACGCGGGCGCAATTGTCTCCGCCGGAGGGGGTTCAGCCGAGTCCAAGTACTCGGCCCTGGCCAAGGCCGGAGTCCGGGTCACCAAGACGTTTGGTGAGCTTATTGCCGCCGTAGGCGAGGAACTCGGGACCGCAGTCAAGCGCCAGGTCGCCGGCAGTTGAACTCATAACGGGCCTTGCGTGATGAGAAGCGAGCAAAGGAGCAGAGGAAGATGAGCACTGTCACCGATCAGACGTCAAACGAAGTTCGGCCGCAGTCCGCGCCGCCGGGAAGGCGGAGCAACTATCGCTGGATGCTGGCATTCTTCGCCATGCTCATGGTCTTCATGAATTATGTCGACCGGGTGAACCTGGCCGTGGGCGCACCGTCGATCATGAAGGAGCTCCACTTCACCAAGGTCGATCTCGGGTTCTTTTCGACGGTCTTCTTTTTGTCCTATGCTCTCTTCCAGATTCCTTCCGGCAGGCTGGCGGAGTATTTCGGGCATCGCAAGATCGTTCCTCTCTCGCTCGCCTGGTGGTCGATCTTTACCTCGCTGACGGCGGTCTGCCGCACCTATGGCATGTGGGTGATGATTCGCGCCCTGTTCGGCATCGGCGAAGCGCCCTGCTATCCGGGCCTCAACACGGGGATCTTCAACTGGTTCCCCAAGCGTGAGCGCGGCCGCGCCGTGGGCATGATGCTGCTGGGCTCCAAGATCGGGCCGGTCTTCGGAATCCCGGCATGCACCTTGCTGATGATTCATTACGGCTGGCGCTCGATCTTCTGGGTATGCGGCGCCATCGGCCTGGTCATTGCGCTGGCCTACTATGTATTGATCCGGACCTATCCCCACGAGAGCCCGTTCGTCAACCAGGCGGAGTTGGAACACATCGCCGACGGGCAGCCGGTGGCGATGCCGACGGCCGGGCCGAAGAAGGCTCCCTGGGGCGAGTTTCTGTCCTCGCCGCAGTTCTGGTGCCTCGGCATCCAGTTGGGCACGGCGAATTTTGTTTCTTACGTGTTCATCGCCTGGCTTCCTGTCTATCTGCTGGAGGCGCATCATTTCTCGCTGAAGGCGATGGGCTTCGCGGCGGCGATCCCGGAAGGCTCGTTTGCCCTGGGCAACATCGTCTGCGGCCTGCTGACCGACTACTTGATCGGCAACAAGCTGGCGACCTCGAAGGCGCGCGCCTGGTTCGGCGGCATCGGGCAGCTCATGTGCTGCTGCGGGCTTTACATGACCGCCATCTCCGAAGGCAAGGTGGCTACCATTTTCTGGCTTTCGCTGGCGCTGGCATTCCTGGGATTCAGCATGAACTCGACCTGGACGAGCGCCTCCGATCTGGGCGGCAAGTTCTCCGGAACGGTCTCGGGGTTCATGAACTTCCTGGCAAACATCATCGGCGGCCTGGCGCCGATCGTTGTCGCCTGGGTGGCGACCGGCTGGGGCTGGAAGGCGGCCATCCTTGTTACTGCGCTTTCCGGAATCATCGGCGCGATAGCATGGGTATTTGTCCGTCCGCACCGGCCATTGCAGAGCGCCTGAGCAACCAGGGAGTAGGGTTCAGGGTTTAGGGAGTTAGGGTTCAGGGATTAGGGATTAGGGCTTAGGGATAGGGTGCTCGAAAGGAGTTTCCGAAGTGCAGAAGACAGCCAGACTGATGCAAGGGAACCAGGCGATTGCCGAAGGCGCCTTCTACGCCGGCGCACGCTTCTACGCCGGCTATCCGATCACGCCTTCCTCGGAGGTCGCCGACGTAGCCTCCCGCCAGTTGCCCAAGCTGGGCGGCATTTACATGCAGATGGAAGACGAGATCGCCAGCATCGCCGCGGTGATCGGCGCTTCACTCGCGGGCAAGAAATCGTTTACTGCCACCAGCGGCCCGGGCTTCTCGCTGATGCAGGAGAACCTGGGCGTCGCCATCATGGGCGAGGTGCCGTGCGTGGTGATCGACGTGCAGCGCTCCGGACCCAGCACCGGACTGGCCACCAGGCCGGCACAGTCGGACTTCATGCAGATCCGCTGGGGCCGTCACGGCGACCAGACCATCATTGCCCTCTGCCCGGCAACGGTTCCAGAGTGCTTCGCGCTCACCGTGCAGGCGTTTAACCTGGCCGAGAAGTTTCGTACTCCGGTGGTCTTGGTGGCCGATGAGATCGTCGGGCACATGCGCGAGAACTTCATCGTCCCTGCGCCCGGCGAACTGCCGGTCATCGACCGGGTAAAGCCCACGGTCCCGCCGGATCAGTACCTGCCCTATAACTTCGACGGAAACGGAACGGCGCCGCTGGCTTCTTTCGGCAGCGAGTACGCCTTCCACGTGACCACCACCATGCACGGCCACAACGGCTTTGCCAGTACCGATCCGGCGAATGCCACCCGGCGCATCGCGCACCTGCACCGCAAGATCGAGGCCAACCGCGACGAAATCGTGCTCACCAAGTCCTACGGCGTTGAGGACTGCGAGGTGCTGATCATCGCCGCCGGAGCGGTCACCAGGACGGCACGGGCCGCTGCTGAGCGCGCGCGGCAAGCTGGAGTGAAAGCAGGCGTACTGCAACTGGTCACCATCTGGCCGTTCCCGGACAAGGAGATCATGGCGGCAGCGCGTAATGCCAAGCATATTGTCGTCGCCGAGATGAACTACAGCGGCCAACTGGCCGGCGAGGTCGCCAAAGTGGTCGGAAACTCCGTCAAGCTGAGCCGGGTAAACACCTTCAACGGCGAGATCATGTACCCGCAAGCCGTGTTAGAGGTTCTGGGCGTGCCGGCGCTGCCGCGGCGGCGAAGTAGGAGGCGAGGGTTATGGCTGTATCTACCGGAGTCAAATACCTGAAGAAGAATGCGCTTCCTCACCAATGGTGTGCGGGATGCGGAAACGGCGTGGCTCTGCGCGCGATGCTGCGTGCCTTCGAAGAGCTGGACTATCAGTCCAACCAGGTGGTGGTCGTCACCGGAATCGGATGCTGGGGCAAGGCGGACAATTATCTGACGACCAGCGCCCTGCACGTGACGCACGGGCGCGCCCTGGCCTACGCCACCGGCGTCAAGGCCGCCAACCCGGATCTGCACGTGGTGGTGCTGATGGGCGATGGCGACGGGGCGACGATCGGCGGCAACCACCTGATTCATTCCGCGCGCCGCAATATCGATCTGACGGCGATCATCGTCAACAATTTCAACTACGGCATGACCGGCGGACAGCAGTCGGCCATGACGCCCGCCGACCGCATCACCAGCACCACCAGCTACGGCAACCCGGAGCGCGCTTTCGATATCTGCGCGCTGGCCGCGGCCGCGGGAGCGAATTACGTCGCCCGCGAGACCATTTACAACGGCCTGGCGCTGAAGAACCGCATCCGCGAAGGGCTGGGCAAGAAAGGATTCTCGCTGATCGAGGTGGTCAGCCCATGCACCACGCTCTATGGCCCTAACAACAAGATGGATGAGCCGCTCGACATGCTGCGCTGGCTCGCGGAGAAGGGCGTTCCGGCAGCCAAGTATGAAAAGCTGACGGATCCCGAGGCTGACGGCTACTTTGTTACCGGCAAGCTGGTGGACAAGAACGTTCCTGACTTCAACACGCGCTACCGCGAAATTCAGCGCAAGTTTGAGAGCGGATCGGCAGGCAAATAGGATGAAGCAACGATACGAAATTATTCTCGCGGGATCGGGTGGACAGGGGCTGGTGCTCAGCGGACGCATCCTCGGGCTGGCCGCCATTCTGGAAGGCAAGAACGTCGCGCAGACGCAGTCGGTTCTGGGCGACGCCCAGCGCGGCGGTCTCAGCACCGCGGAAGTCGTGATCGACAAGGACGAGATCACCTTCCAGCAGGTGGAGCAGCCGGACGTAATTCTCTTGCTCGGCGACATGGCCATCAAGAAATATGCCAACGCCAGCCCGCGCATCGCCATGCTCTACGAGAGCGGCCTGGCTGACCTCGGCGAGCGCAGCGGCCTTTACGCTTTCCCCTTTGCCGAATTGGCCGCCCAGCACGGTTTTGCAGCGAACATGATCGCCCTGGGCTCGATCCTGACCCTGGCAGGACCAGTTAGTTTCGAGAGCATGGAGAAGGCGGTGCGGCAGACCTTCTCCCGGGGTGATGCTGCGGCCAAGAACCTGGAGGCGGTTCGCTTCGGCAGGGAACTCGCCGCCAATGCCGCGGGAAAGAAGGTGCAGAGCGTATGAGCGTGGCTGCCAAGAAAAAGTTTAAACCGGAAGTGAATCACGGCGCTCTGCAAGGAATGCCTGTACTGCGTCGAGGTATGCGAACCCGGAATCTTTGAGAACTCAGGGTTGTTCAACCAGGCCGGATACCGCTACATCGTTTCCAAGCGGCCCGAGCTCTGCAACGGCTGCATGAAGTGCTTTACCATTTGTCCTGACTTCGCCATTACCGTCGAAGAGGTAATCGACATGCTCGCGCAGCCGGGCGAGACCGCCCCAGATAAGCCGTAACCGGGTCCGCCAAGACGCTGGACGAGTTAGCTGGTCATGCACAACCGTAGCCTGCCAGTGCATGACCAGAACTGGTTGCATAAAGTGGTGGCAAGAACCGTCAATGCCCTCAGGGGCTAAAGCCCGCATCATTGGAGGCTCTGGACGGCGGGGCTGAAGCCCCGCCCCTTCAAAACATCTTTATGCGACCAGCTCTAGTCGCGACAAGCGCTCGCCCAGAGCCGCGGTCGCGTTCGCTCGATTGAGAGACGAGCCTGCCCGAAAGGATTAAATCCTGAGGAGGATTACCGTGAATTTCGCCGCCAGCCGCATCCGTGAGCAGATTGCCGGCATTCTGCGCTCCTGGAAGATGAACCCGAAGCTGATCGACACCACCGCCGAGGTGATGGTTGATACCGATCTGGCCGGCATCGACTCGCACGGTATGTCCATGCTCATCCTGTACGAGGAGAGATACCTGGAGGGGACTTTGAAGCTCGAGGGAGAGCCCCGGGTGGTGCGCGAAAATGCGGTGACGGCCCTGATCGATGCCGGCGGAGGACTGGGACACCCGGCCGGCGTGCTGGCCATGCGCATGGCCATCGAAAAGGCCGAAGCCAACGGGGTCGGAGTGGTATCGGTGACTAACTCCAACCATTTCGGCGCTGCCGGCAACTACGCGAAAATGGCGGCTGAACGAGGCCTGATCGGCCTGGTGACCAGCAACGCCAAGACCAGTTGCGTGGTGCCGACCCGCTCCCGCAAGGCCATGTTCGGCACCAATCCCATCGCCATCGCCGTGCCCACCCGGCGCAATCCCCCATTCCTGCTGGACATGGCGACCAGCACCGTCGCCGCCAACAAAGTCAGGGTTTACGAATTTCACCGCAAGCCCGTCCCGGACGGCTGGGTGGTGGATGAGAACGGCCAGTCGGTGAACGATTCTTCCGTCGCCATGGACTACATCTTCCGCCGCGAGATGGGCGGATTGACTCCCATCGGCGGGAAGCCCGAGATGAGCAGCCATAAGGGCTACGGGCTCGCCATGGTCGCCCAGATTCTTGGCGGCACGCTCGGCGGCGGCGCTTTCTGGGCACTCAGGGAGCATCGCGGAATCACCGGCAAGCAGCCCGACAACCTGGGCCACTTCTGCCTGGCTCTCGATCCCAAGTGTTTCCGCCCTGACGGCAGCTTCCAGGACGACATGGACGACATCATCGATCTGATGCATGACGCTCCGGCGATCGATCCGGCGCTGCCGGTACTGGTCGCGGGCGATCCCGAGTACCAGGCGCGAGAGCGCCGCCTGAAGGAGGGAATCCCCGTGCCCGCCGCGCTGATCGAGAAGATCCGCGGTATCTGCCAGCGCAGCGGCGCCAGCTTCCTGCTGGATTCGGCGCATGCCGTGGGAAGCGGCGGGTAGATCCGATCTTTCGGCAGGTTGTTCGTGACATGATTTAAATGGCGCACGACGCAGATGCTCGTACAAGAATGAAAGTTAGCAGCAAATCACGGTGCGACTCGTCGTGCCCTGATACACTGCAGGTTGATCGCGGGCTTTTTTGCGAGTAGGATGAGCGTTTCGCGCGGTATGCTCGCGGCCTGACATATTGCTATATCTTCTGCCGGCGCCGCATTTCCGCGCGTCAAGACCGTAGCTCCCATCTTCTGTTTTGAATCGAAGCGAGGCGAATGCACATGGCTGACGAAAAAAGGTCCCTTTCGAGAAGGAAGTTTATAGGTTCCACAGCGGCTGCCGCGGCCGCCGCCGTGGCTGCGGAGCAGTTACTGCTGCCGCAAGCGGTGCATGCAGTTCGCACTCCAGCCAAGTGGGATAGAGAGGCGGACGTGGTAGTCGTCGGCACCGGCTATGCCGGGCTTGCCGCCGCCCTCGAAGCCGAGGCCGCCGGGAACAAAGTGATCCTGATCGAGAAGGCCCCGATCGCCGGGGGTAATTCCATCACTGCCAATGGCTTTTACAACGCGGTTGATCCGGAGCGCCAGCAGAAGCAGAAGATCAGCGACTCCATCGACGCTTATTACAAGCAGACCATGGCCAACGGCGAGTACCTGAGCGATCCGGAGAAGGCTCGCTTCATGGTGGAAAATGCCCTGGCTGGCCTGCAGTGGCTGGAATCGATGGGCGTAGCGTTCGTGCCGAACGTGATCGGTACCCGCGGCCACGCCCCGGCCAACAATGGACGCGGCGCCGCCATCGTCAATACGCTCAAGGCGCAGGCGGAGAAGCGGAAGATTCCAATTCTGCTCGAGCACAAGCTGACCGGCGTGGTGCGCGAGAAGCCTCTGATGGGCACGGTGCAGGGAATCGAGGTGGAGCACCGGGGAAAGAAGCTCTACTTCAAGGCGAAGAAGGCGACGGTGCTGGCCACCGGCGGCTTCAGCGCCGACGTGAAGATGCGCTCGAAGTATGCTCCCCTGCTGAACGCGGAGGTACCCACGACGAATGCTCCCGGCGCTACCGGCGAGGCGATCGACGCCGCGCAGGACGAGGGAGCCGACGTGATCGGCATGGACTTCATCGAGCTTGCCTTCCCGTGCAACTACTTCACCAAGAAGATGGGCTCGGTCATCAGCAGCGGGCGCGACAGTGCTATCTTCGTCAACCTGCAGGGTGAACGGTTCGTCGCCGAAGACGGCCGGCCGGCGGTGGTGAATGAATCCATTCTTCTTCAGCCCAAGAAGGTTCTGCTGTGGGTTGCCGACGACCGCTGCCAGAAGGGACTCAACGAAGCGATGACGGCCGACGTTTTGAAGCAGAACCTGTGCTTCAAGGCCGATACGCTCGAGGAACTCGCCCAGATTCTGAAGGTCAAGTTGGACGTGCCTCCGGATAAGTTTCTGGCCACCGTCAAGCAGTACAACGAATCCGCCGGGAAGGGCGAAGACAAGCAGTTCCGCAAAACGCCGGCCAATCTCAAGCCGATCGAGAAGGCACCCTTCTTTGCCAGCCCGGCACAGCTCGGCGCCCATCACACCCTGGGCGGGCTCAGAACGAAGGCGAACACCGCGCAGGTACTGGACCGCTACGGGAATCCGATTCCAAGGCTGTATGCGGCGGGAGAGGTTTCGGGTGGAACGCATGGCGCCAACCGCATAGGGGGCAATGGCACTGCCGCGGCTGTCGTCTTCGGCAGGCTGGCGGGCCAGAAGGCGGCGGCAGAAAAACTCTGGGCCTGAAGGCTCTGCGTCCCGTTTCTCCTTTGGCTGTCCCGGTGAGGGTGGCGTTTGCGCTCGCCGGGATCGCGAGGAAATGTGAGTGAAGCAGACAACAAAACGCAGTATCGTGCTCTTAGAGCGGATTCAAAGTAGGTGTACCCTTCGCTATTACCGCCGGGCTGATCGCCCGGCTACCGCACGGGGTATACCTTCCGCGAATCCGGTCTAGAACATTCGGAGCTAGCGCATGGCGAAGGCGAAAGAATTTACCGTGACCATCGAGGACAAGCCGGGCGTCCTGGGCAAGTGCTGCCTGGCCCTGGCCGAGAGCGGAGTGAATATCCTGGCGTTTCAGTCCTACGTCGAGGAAGGGGAGAGCCTGGCCCGGTTCGTGGTCGACGATCCGGTGAAGGCCAATGCGGCGCTGGGCGGCCTGCGCATGATCTTCGAGGAAGGCGACGTCGCCGTCGTCCGCTTGCCGCATTCGCCGGGACAGCTGGGACGCGCCGCCGCTCACTTGGGCGCGAACAAGATCAACATAGATTATTCCTACTGCGGGGCAGAGCCAGGATCGTCGCAGCTGCTGCTGATCTTCGGAGTCGACAACCTGACGCGGGCGGCGGCTCTGCTCGACGAACTCGCCGGCTGAGCCGCAATATTACAACCACAAACTGAGCAATGAGCTGGGCATGATCACGCGCCAGTGTGCGACCAGTCTTAATTTGAAGAGAGCGTGATCTCTAGAGCTGGTTGCATAAATGCACTTCGGTAAAACCGATAATACCCTCAGGGGCTAAACGGGCTGCTGAAAAACAGATTGTGGGTAGTTGAGGACACAAGTTCTTGTGCGGCTATCCTGTGATACCCACATCCCACAGCGCCTCGCTTGTTGCTTCGGCGCGTTTTTCGGCAGCCTGTAAAGCCCGCATTTTTGCTGGTCCGAACGGCGGGGCTGAAGCCCCGCCCTTTCAAGGCAGTATTTGTGCACCCAGTTCTAGGCCCTGGCAACAGCCAGGTCGCGTAGCGGCAAATGTATCGGCTGCAATTTAATTCAGGCTTCAGCGCTGGCAGAGTGTTGATTGAGAATATGAGTCCCGTAGGGACGCACCGGACTGCCCGTTACCGGGGTAGTCGCAGCGTCCCTACGGGACTCAAATTTCTATAACACTGTTTCCCACGCTAAAGCGTGGGGCTAACGAACATTGCGCCTCCGGCGCACGATTCGTTTGCCGCGCATTGGGACAAAACGCTCGCAAAACGAGCGATTATTATGAGGGTCTAAATAAACTCGCAGCCCTTCTCTTTCAATGCCTGATCTATCCAGGAGCGATCCAGGGTTCCGGCCTTGATCTTCTCAAAGGTCTGCTTTTCCTTGTCATTGTGCGCCTTGGTCTTCTTGATGAGGTCCGGAGCGTCGCGCGGATCGATGAACACCACGCCATCCTCGTCGCCCACAACGATGAAGCCAGGAAACACGATGGCGCCGCCGCAGGTGACGGGAACGTTGATCTCACCGGGTCCGTTCTTGAAAGGGCCCATCGGGCAGACGCCGCGGGCATAGACCGGGAAGTCCAGTTCCTTGATGGCGCCGCAGTCGCGGATGGAGCCGTCGACGACCATGCCGCCCAGTTTGCGGGCCATGGCCCAGCGCACCATAATCTCGCCAACCAGCGAGCGCGTTGTATCGCCCTGGCCGTCAACGACCAGGATGTCGCCGGGTTCAGCCATGTCAATGGCCTTATGGAACATCAGGTTATCGCCCACGGGAGCTCTGACGGTGAAAGCCGGACCCAGCAGCTTGGCGCTGTTGTAGGGCTTGATCTCCGGGTCAGCGCAGAACATCCTGCCCATGTTGTCGGCAATGTTTGGCACCGGGAAGGTGGCGAATCCCTGGATCAGCTCCTTCGGCGGACGGTTGATCTTGCTGCAGATACGGAATCCTATATTCGGCATTCGGAGAACCTCTGGAGATTTAAGATTTGAGATTTTTGATTTCAGATTGAAAGACAAAAAAATCCGATGCCTGTTCAATTCTGAAATCAATAAGACAACGGTTCAAGGTTTAGAGAAGAGAAACGATTTCTTTTCCCTGTTGAATCTGAATTGAAAAACCGCGACTTCAGGCCGAGGCATGCCCCGCCCGTTCCAGCAGGCGCGGGAGCATGTTCTTGTCCCGGTCAAATTCGAGCGCGATCGGCTGCGCCGCCACTTCCACGTTGCTCCGTTGCTTCAGTTCGGGAATCAGCGCCGCCGACGCGTACAGCTTCTTCAGGTGCAGCGTATTGGGAACGATCATCAGGCGAAGCTTGCGGGGATCGGTCACCCCCGCGCTGCGGATCGCCATCTCGATCGACTGCTGTTCGGTCGGGAAGTGCAGCGGAAGGAATCCTCTTTGCGCGAATCCTGTCGTCATGATGTTGAGATACGTATTGTGCAGGTCGATTTTGCCGGCCAGCTTATCGGTGACTACATCGGCCAGGCCAACGCCGTTGGCATTGCCGTGAGAGGCTTCCGAGATATCCAGCACCACGATGCGGCGAATAAAAGGCTTCTCAGGCTCGGGCTCGCCCTGCACCCGGAAGCGCCCGACGACGTTAGTGTCCATTCCGGTTCCGCTGTAGTTCTTGCCGATCTCTTCAATGACGAGCAAATCGAGCTTGTCGGCCGGAAGCGATGGCATCAGTTCGTTGGCTCTCTGGAGCAGCTTCACGTCCTGTTCAATAAAGTCTTTGGCCTCCACGGCGACAATATGCGCGGTCTCCTCGTAGCCGTTCTCGAGGATGGACAGTCCACCCAGGATCGGCATCTTGGCGATCAGGATGGAGCCGATATCGCGCAGGCAAGCCGGCAGCTCGCGGACGCCCAGGCTGTGAAACTGTTCGGCGCCGGCGGGACCGCCCAGGCCGACCACGCACGATTTCGTCATGCCGCTGTGCATGTCGCCGA
The DNA here is from genome assembly GCA_963791145.1 of uncultured Acidobacteriota bacterium. Taxonomy (GTDB): domain Bacteria; phylum Acidobacteriota; class Terriglobia; order Terriglobales; family Acidobacteriaceae; genus CAWBRT01. The sequence goes on from CAWBRT010000013.1 coordinate 93,240, forward strand.
TCAGCGCGGTGTGAATCTTGACCCGGTTGATCACCACGATGCCGTCGACGTTCGCCACCAGCTTGTTGATGTAGGCGCTCAACCCGCTCGCGGTCTTGCCCACTTCCACGGTTTCCGCCCCGGTCAGCACGGGAGCCTGGATCGCCTCCGGGGTGAATCCCAGGCTGGTCAGCACTTCCCGCTGCCCCTCGGCCGTCCCGCCGCCGTGGCTGCCCATGGCCGCCACCAGCACCGGCTCAAAGCCCTGTTCCTTCAGGTAGTCGACCGCGGTGCGCGTAATAAGAACGATGTTGTTGATCCCGCGGCTGCCGCCGGTCAGCGCTACCCGCGCCCCTTGGCGCAGTTTTTTCTGTAGTTGAAGTTTGCCCAGCTCCTCGCGCACCGCCGCCTTGACGTCCTCCACCCGGGGACGAGGAAACGTCTGCGTTACCAGATACAGTTCGGGAAATGTCACCTCAACCTCCAGCTTTTCGGGGATGCAGCCGCCATGGTTCTCGCGCCCGCTGTTCGGGGCAACCGTTTATGGAATTTCACAGTTTGTCACCAATGCAACCCCTTTGGGAATTCACTAAGTAGTAAATATAAGGCCTGCCGCAGAAGGGCCGAAGTCAGTTCTCAATTCCGCGTTTCCGGGCCAGCAGGAGTACTGAATTCAACTTACAACTTAGGATAACTTAGGAAGAGGTGAAAACTGGGAACCGGCGAGTGAGAATCGAGAGCTGTACTCGATACCCGCCAATGAAGGGATTTGAGAGACCTGAGAACGATTACGCCTGGAATCGTGAGTCTCTGGCCCGCTACGATCCAGCTTCACCTAGAAGGTAATAGAAAAAGCCCCGGACATGCCGGGGCTCAAGCTTGAGAAAATCTCTGCGATTCGCTTTCATGTACCCTGCTACAGCACTCCGAGTTGTGCCAGCCCGCCTGCGCTGGGCATTTTTTCTATGTTCCAGCAGGCGTCCATCAGGCGGCGGACCTGCGGCGCCGGCAGAATGCCGTCAGCCAGGTCGCTGAACTTTGCTTCCAGCATAGCGTCGGTCATGGGAACTTCCACGCTGCCGATGGCCTGCTTGACGACCTTGTTCAGCTTACGGCCGTCCTTCAAGACGACGGTCATGTCGACCTGCTCCGGTTTGACCGAGTTGTCGACGATCGGCATGACTTTGCCGCGCAAGGCCACCACAATCGGGATCGCGCACCGCGCGGTCGCTGAACTGCTTCTCGCCGCCTGCGCCCTCGACGATCGCAACCGCCACCGAGTGGTAGATGCTGAACTTGCCTTCCAGCCCTTCGCGCGGCGTCTTCTTGCCGGTCAGCTCCAGCACCAGCGGATTCACCCGCAGATCGACGTGGTCGATCTGGTCAGGCTTCAGCTTGTACTCGTTCCGCAACTGGATAGCCGCATCGATCGCCGGGTGCAGCACGATTCCGCAGGCGAACGGCTTGTAGGTGTTCAAGGCCGCCTCGTAGCGCTGGCCCAGGCCCTCGGTGATCTCCTTGAAGTCGCGCTTGTCGCTGATGGTGTTGGCCCAGCCGCGCTTGGCTTCGATCATCTCGTCGGAGCTGGTGTAATTTTTCGATGCCAGGATGGCGGCGGTCATGCCGTTATTGGCCGCGCGGCCCGGATTGAAGCTCTTGTTCATCGAGCCGAACGACTCGCGGAAGCCGACTGGCTGCGAAGCCGCGAGTCCCAGCGCCCAGACCATCTGCTGTTCCGTCAGGCCGAGCAGCTTGCCGGTGGCTACCGCCGCCCCGATGACGCCTGCCGTGCCGGTGATGTGCCATCCGCGATCGTAGTGGTCCGGATAGACGGCATTGCCGATGCGGCAGGAGGTCTCCACGCCCAGCACCAGCGCATTCAGGAAATCCTTGCCCGAGACGGGACGGTACTCCGAGAGCGCCAGGATCGAGCACACCACCGGGCCGCCGGGATGAATGATGGTCTTCAGGTGAGTGTCGTCGTAATCGAAAATATGCGAGCTGATGCCGTTGATCATGGCGGCATTCAGGATGTCCAAGCGCTCGCGCCGGCCGAGAAGGCTGGCCTGGGCCGGCCCCGAGAACGGCGTCATAGCCGCGATGGCGTTCTCCACCGTGGGGTGGTGCGAGCCGCCCACGGCAACCCCGACCAGGTTGAGCAGGGTGCGTACCCCTTCCTTGCGCACCCCCGGCGGCAGGTCCTCATATTTCGCATTGACCACGTAGTGCGCCAGGGTTTGGGTCACGCCCTTGGCTACGGTTGGCGCGAGAGGCCCGCACGCGCTGGACGGTTTGTTTTGCGCCTGCGCCAGCAGCGGCGTCGAAGCGCCGGCCGCCAGCGAAACGGCACCGGCTGTACGCAAAAAGGAACGGCGATCGCAATCAGATGTCATGAGGCATACTCCGCGGTGGCATTCCAGAATGGAAACGGAGCCAATTGATACCAGATTGCCCTCCTGAAGGCAATAAGAACCTGCCGTTGCTGGAAACTGGGCCCGGTGTAGTGTCCGTTCTCCGTCCCAGGTGCAGAACTGGGCACTATCGCAAACCAGCTATTCTGCGAAGCTTTAAGCGCATATACAATAACGGCACAGCCCGGCCGCGAGAACCGGCAGTGGCGTCCCCGCAAACGCCGTTCTTGCCTTGGATGGGGTGGAGATTCCGATTTGAGGGAGAAAGTAGATGGAAGAGTTTTCCAGGCTCACGCGCCTTCCGGCCTACATCTTCAGCATCACTGCGGAACTGAAGGCCGCGGCCCGCAAGCGAGGCGAGGACATCATCGACTTCGGCATGGGGAATCCCGATGGCGCCACGCCGAGCCACATCGTCGACAAGATGGTGGAAGCCGTACAAAAGCCGGCGACGCACCGTTACTCAGCCTCGAAGGGCATTCGCCGCCTGCGTCTGGCCATCTGCAACTGGTATAAGAGCCGCTACAACGTCGATCTGGACCCGGATTCGGAAGCCATCGTGACCATCGGCTCCAAGGAAGGCATCGCCCACCTCTGCCTGGCCATGCTCGATCGCGGCGACGAGGTCGTGGTTCCCAATCCCGGTTATCCTATCCATCTTTATGGTCCGGTGATCGCGGGCGCCAATATCCGCAGCGTGGCGGTGAACAATACCGATTACTTTCTGGCCGAATTGGAGCGCACCGTCCACATGATGTATCCGCGGCCGAAGCTGCTGATCATCAACTTTCCGGCCAACCCGACGACGCAGTGCATCGAGCTGCCGTTCTTCGAGCGCGTGGTGGCCCTGTGCAAGGAGTTCGGCATCTACCTGGTGCACGACTTCTGCTATGCCGACATCGTCTTCGACGGCTATCGCGCTCCTTCGGTGATGGAGGTCAAGGGCGCCAAGGACGTGGCAGTGGAGTTCTTCTCGCTGTCCAAGAGCTACAACATGCCGGGCTGGCGGGTCGGTTTCATGGTCGGCAGCCCCAAGCTGGTCGCCGCCTTGAGCCGCCTGAAGAGCTACTTCGATTACGGAACCTTCACTCCGATCCAGGTCGCTTCCATCGTGGCCCTCGAGGGCCCGCAGGACTGCGTGCGCCAGATACGCGATAACTACCGCCGCCGGCGCGACCTGCTGGTGCGCGGGCTGCAGGAGCTGCACTGGACGGTGGAGCTGCCCAAAGCCAGCATGTTCGTCTGGGCGCCGATCCCCGAGCCCTACCGCCATATGGGATCGCTGGATTTCTCCAAGAAGCTGCTGGCCGATGCAAAAGTGGCGGTCAGTCCCGGAATCGGCTTCGGGGAATACGGGGACGGCCACGTCCGCTTCTCGCTCATCGAGAACGAGGAACGAACCCGCCAGGCACTGCGCGGGATAAAGCAGATGCAGCAGAAAGACGGCTGGAGCATTCCTCGCACGCCGAAAGCAAAGGCTGCTACAACGGCCAGTGACAGCCGGGCGCGCAGATAGACAGGTTTCAGATCAGCAGAAACGCTAGCGTCCCTACGTCTCCAGGTTCCAGGTGCAGCGGACCTCACACACATTTGGGGCCGGGGAATGGGTTTGGCTAGTACTTCGAAGGCAGGGCCCTCTGGTTGCGAACTCCGAGCACTTGGCGCTCGAACTCCCTCGGACGAGCAGCAAAGCAAAGCCTACATGGAGAGCGGTTCCGACGTCCCTGGAAGATTACGTGTATGATAGACCACTGTGCCGAAAGAGGATCTATGACAGGGTCGGCGGCCATGACGAAGAACCAAATCGAGCAGAGATGCCGGAAGGTTATCGCTGAGGCGATCACGGAAATCGAGAATGCCACCGACGAGCAGACAAAAAGCAAATGGCGCGTAATCCGCAATACATGGCAAGAGTTGCTGAACAGCGTGCGATTCGGCCCGCGCGAGACGTCTTAACATTACAGCAGGCTGGGCGTTCCCTAACACGTGCAGCTCACGGCTGAGTACCTTTTGCTATCGAATCTTAGAACTTAGGGGAGGACAGGATTGGCGGAAATTCGAGTGAACGAGGGCGAGTCGATCGACAATGCGCTGCGGCGTTTCAAGCGCAAGGTTCAAACCGAAGACATCATTAAGGAAGTGAAACGTCACTCCTACTACTTGAAACCGGGAGAGAAACGTCGTCTAAAATCGGCCATGGCGCGGAAGCGTGCCCGGAAGAAGTCTCGCCGAGAACCGGCTGCGGAACGCTAATTCAATCAGCTGCCGTATACAGCAGAATGATTGCGGAAGTATTCTGCTAATTTTTCCGCGTGAGCTCGGCTGCTCCCTGCCTTCTGTTTGCCGATGTTCCAGGAGGTACTGCAATCGCGTTTCGCAGTGGGTATATTCATGTTCTCCGACTCCGCCCCCGGGCCATGTGTGCCCGCCGAGAGCACCTACCTGAAGCCGGTACCATGTTCGCCAGGCGCAGGAAACGTGTAACGGCGGATTAAAAATCTATTGAACGAAAATCAGATATTCAGAATCGCAGCGGCTTGTGTTATCATCTAACTGATATCTCGCGAAGTTTGACGCGCGATTTGAGTTTGGCCTGCCTGTTTCGTTCCACGCCTACCACTCTCACCTCCAGCCGATCTTCAGCAAGACATTCACATCAAAGGACAACCTATCAACGGCACAAGCCGGAATTCGAGCGGCATCAGTCACACCTTCGCGAATCGCATCTCTCTGCGTCTCGCGAGACGCCTCTCAATCATGAAATAGGGAAAAGAGCAGATACGATTCGCATGACAAGTTTTTCAGAACTTCCATTGTCTGCCGCGCTTCAGCAGAAGCTGGCAGCAGCACAATTTCTCACCCCTACCCCTGTCCAGGCGCAGGCCATTCCACCGGCGCTGGAAGGAAAAGATCTCGTGGCTACCGCCCAGACGGGCACGGGAAAGACCCTGGCATTTCTCATTCCGGTGCTTACGCTTCTGGAGCAGAGCGCCGGGTCCGGCGTCCAAGCGCTGGTGCTGGTTCCGACTCGCGAACTGGCGATGCAGGTACACGAGCAATTTGAGCAGTTGCGCGGCAGAGAACTGCGTCCGGCAGCGCTGGTAATCGGCGGCCTCGCCGAAAAGATGCAATTGCAGGCCATCCGTTCGGGAGCGCGAGTGGTGGTCGCCACGCCCGGACGCCTGGAAGATTATTTGCGGCGCAAGCTGGTGAAACTGGGAGCGGTACGCATCGTCATCCTGGACGAAGCCGATCGCATGTTGGATATGGGATTTATCCCGGCGATCCGGCGCATTCTCGCCGTCGTGCCGCAGCAGCGGCAGACGCTGTGCTTCTCCGCCACGCTGGAACAATCGGTGGCGTCCCTGGTGGATCAGTACACTGCGTAATCCGGTGCGCATCGCGCTGGGCTCAGTCTTGAAGCCGGCCGAGTCGGTCGAGCTACAGGCGTTTGAGGTCTCCGGCATGCAAAAGCCGGACGTGCTCCGCCAACTCCTTTATCAGGAGAAAGGGCGAACCCTGGTTTTTGCGCGCACCAAGCGCGGCACGGAACGTTTGGCCAAGCAGTTGGCGCGCGACGGATTCGCGACGGCAATGATTCACGGCGACCGCAGCCAGGCCCAGCGTACCGCCGCGCTCAGCAGCTTCGAGGAAGGCCGAATCAAGGTGCTGGTGGCGACCGATCTGGCTGCTCGCGGCCTGCACGTTCAGGACATCATGCACGTGATCAACTACGACCTTCCAGCCTTGCCGGAGGATTTTATCCACCGGGTCGGGCGAACAGGTCGAGCGGGGGCATACGGACTAGCGTCGACCCTGGTCTCCGGCGCCGAAGTGTTCGAGTTGCGCAGCATCGAACGCGCGCTTAAGCTCCACATCAAGCGGAAAGAGTTTGTGCCCGGCGATTCGCCGCTTCCAAAGGTGCGCAACACGCTACCTTCGCGTACTATATCGGCATTGCCCGGCGAGGTCTTCGCATAGAGTCAGGCCACTGCCCAAACCGATTCGGGTTTCTTCGTGGGGGATGTTATGACGCCAACAGTCAAGGTCGTGACCCTCCACCCAGAGACGATGCTCGCCTTTGATGCATACATCCGCCAAGCCGAGGCTGGAATGCAGGCGGCGCAGCGCGAAGGCGGCGAATTTTTGTGGTCCGACGGCAGCCCGGATAGAGTTCAACGGCTCAAAAAGGGAGAAGTTCTCGCGCAGTTATGGACGGGCAGCGATCCCGTCCAGGTGCCGCAGGGGTTGATCCACGACTGGGTGGGAGCCGCCTTGATTCCGGGCGCCACTGTCGAGGCCACGCTCGCACTGATTCAGGATTACGACAATCACAAGCATATCTACAAGCCCGACGTCATCGACTCACGGCTGATCAGTCGCCGCGGTGACGACTTCAAGATCTATCTCAGGCTTCTGAAGAAGAAGGTCATCACCGTTGTGCTCGAAACAGATCACGACGTGCATTATTCACGGTTGAAGCAGTCGTGCTGGTCCTGCGTCTCGCGCACCACCCGGATTGCCGAGGTGCAGGATGCCGGAAAAGACTAATGAGACGTACTCTGCCGGCAGATTCCGGGCATGGCTTCTTATGGCGGCTTTACTCTTACTGGAAGTTCCAGCAGAGAAATGATGGCACGTTAATTGAGTGCCGGGCTGTTTCCTTGACGCGCGACATTCCCGCCGTTCTCAAATGGATCATTCAACCTATGGTTCGGAGTCTGCCAAAGGATCTTCTGGTCAATACACTCGCGGCTACCCGCCGGGCACTGGCCAGGTGCGGAGCAGAGAGCGACAGCGTCCGGTCAGAGCGAGCATGAGCGTCGGGGCCTTATTTTGACAAATTCTGACAAACGGCTTAGCATAAAAGTGAGGCAGTTTGTCCTTTCTTCAGATCCTCTGAGCTAAGTCAGTTCATCTGAATCCGCACTTCCTCTTAGACCAGCCGCAAGTCAGGGTTGCCATTGATCGCTCGCGCTGTTGAGCAACGGCCGAACGTACCCGCGCCACGGCTATGTACACGTACCAGGCTGACGGCGCAAACCATTAGGACACGAGCGCTGGTGCTAGCATGGAGGCCTTTTTTCTTTCCCAAGATATGGCTCTGCAACACCTCAATGACTTCTCTTTTTCACCATTGAAATGAGGGTAATCGAATGCGAGTAAGACAAGACAGCGCGTACGCTTTGAAAGACCTCTATGAGGAGATCAGCTTCTTGGATCGAAAGATTGGCTACTGCAAGAACTACGAGGCTTTCGATTCCGAAGGCACTCGGGCAGCAGCGCTGGAAAAACTGAAGACAAAACGCGAACCGCTGGTCAAAGCAGCGCTCGCGATGGCCGGCCGCGGCGTGGAGTGCGATCCCAAGTACCTGCCGCGCTCCATCCGAGAGTCGTCGGTTTCCGCTGAGGCGACGACATGAACAGCGATGAGATACTCGGCAGACCGCAGGCACCCATTGGGGCAGTGGCGCAGCAACAGTTGCATGAAACAGCGCCGAGGCTGCCGGTGGCGCCCAAGGTTGACGCGCCGATCGGCCCAGCCGCAGTCCCTGACAGCTTTGAGTGGGGCAAAAAGACAGTCTTGCTCGTGGACTCCAGCCTGCCCAGCCGCGAGTCGCGCGCGAAGGTGATGCGGGCCCGCGGTGTGCGGGTGGATTGCGTCGCCAATGTCGCTGCCGCCCGCGTGCGGCTTGCGGCGGAAACATACAACCTTATTCTGGTGGACCCGGGCCGTAATGCCGGCGCGGCGGAGTCGCTGGTGCAGGAAATCAGGATCAGGAACTCCCGCCAGCTCGTGAGATTTCTCGTCGGCAGCCCGTTGTTCATCGCCAAGTCCCTGGGCAGGCATAAGCACGAACCGGAACCGGCGGCTTCACCGGCAGCCATTCCCGAAGCGCCGAGCACGCCAGCTTCGACCGGCTTTGACTTCGGGCAGAAGATCAGAGATGCCGAGGCGGAAGAAATTCAGTGATAAGGTTCGCGGCCTTTTAGGGGTCCTTAGGAGGTAATCATTGTCACCAAGACCACGCGTGACTTTCAATAAACGTCAAAAAGAACAAGCTCGCCAGGAAAAACAGCGGGCCAAAGCGCAACGCAAACTGCAACGGAAACTTGAAAGCCAGTCGGCTGCTCTGAGTCCCGAATCCGCCGAAGCGAATGCGGACGAAGGAGCCGTATCCGAATTATCGCCCGAATCCACCGAATTATCGCCCGAATCCCAAACCGAAAACGCTGCCCCAAAGCAGTCATAACCAAAACTAAAGGAACCTTGTGAAAAAGATATTTGTTGGAAACTTCTCGTTCAATACTACCGATACTGATCTGCGACAGTGGTTCGAACCCCACGGAGCTGTCGAAAGCGCCACCGTTGTGACCGATCGCGATACCGGCCGGTCGCGCGGCTTTGGTTTCGTCGAAATGACAAACAACAACGAAGCTGATGCTGCTATCGCCGCTCTCAACGGCCACGATGCAGGCGGGCGTTCACTCACCGTGAACGAAGCGAGGCCGAAGGCCGAGCGCGGCGGCGGTTATCGTGGCGGTGGCGGTCGCAGCGGCAGTCGGGACGACTACCGGGGACATGCCCGTCAGCCTCGCGAGCCCCGTTGGTAGACGTGGTTACACTCGACCACGAGGACGCGCACCAGAGCCTCGTTGTACTGAGAGCGTCGTTCCCGTGGGAGAACCACGCGGATGATTGTGAGTACAGGATGAAGAACATCGACTGAGCTGCGGCTGAACAATGAAGAAACATGAAGGCTGACACGGGAGATAATCGAAGAACTGAGACCTCCGATTGAAGCTAGGAGTTCAGGTCCGCACGGGAATCTGCAAGAAACTGAGTAATGCGGCTCAGGCTGCTCGAACTCGCGGCTGCCCGGAAGCTCTTGGGCGCAACCCAGCCTTATAGGCTACGATCCGACTAGCTCATCAACCGTTGGCGTGTGCGCGCTTAATTCTAGCTCTGTGCGCGACGCGCCTTTTCTTCTTCTTGGCGCTTCTGGCGTCGGAATACTTATCACCGGAACGTCCCGGAGAAGAATTCTGTTCAGGGTTCTCTGGCGGCTTCTGCAGATTCGAATTGGGCTCCGGGTTTTCCACAGTCGTAGGATCCATCTGCTTCATCTCCTTGTAGCGTGCTTACAAAGGGCGCGGGCGCCAACGGCAGCTCCGTTGCGTTTTCGTACCGACTCATTACTGCATTGCTGCCCCAGGCAGTTCCCGGCCGGACGAGCGCAAACAGCGGAACACGCTTTTGCCGGTTCCCAATGGCGCGGATAGGATCAGCAAGCGGAACTCAGCCATTCAATCCTGGGACCAGCACTCCTGCCGGAGACTCAATGGCAGCCTCTGGTACCACTTCGGGCGCCACTTCGCTCCCGTTAGCCGGAGGTTGGCGCTCTGCGCCAGCCAACCGCTGGAGTGCATCGTTTGTCGTATCCTGAATACGATTAGCAGGATTGTGTAACTTGCGAATGGCCTTGAAAGCTTGATGACAAAGTTCGAAGCGGCTCTGCCCAGTATCTAAGTGCCGCAGTATATTGCGTGAACGCATAGCCGGTACTCCTGGCTGGGTAGGCGTGTTTGACCTCATCACTGGCTCACTTGTAAGCGAGCGGTCCACGCGATGACGGTGCTAATTCGATTTATTACTACCATCGGCCCCTGCCGCCGCCGCCGCCGCTGCCGCCACGGCCGCCACGGCCGCCACCGGATCCGGCGCGCTGGGTCTTGGGACGTGCTTCATTAACATTCAGAGCCCGGCCGTCAATCAGGGCACCGCTCAAGCCGGCGATCGCTTTATCGCCCTCAGCGTCATTGGCCATTTCAACGAAAGCGAATCCGCGCTGCTGGCCGGTGTCTTTATCGGTCACGATGTTGACGCGATCGACTTGGCCATACACTTCAAAGGTTTTTCGCAGTGTCTCTTCAGTGGTACGGAAATCCAAATTTCCGACGTAAATGTTCTTCATAGTACCCTCGGCAAGGCATGAGCTGTTTAATTGTCAGTGTTTTCTGGGACGAGTGCGGCAAGGTGTGACAGTCGACGATGCCAGGCGAGTCGAAGAAAAAGGGACATTCAAACGCTACTTTAGACTAACACACTTTGCGCGCTGCTGGGAGCATCTATTCCGCACGGAGTCTCACAAGACTCAAGGCTCGCTGGAGGCTACCTGCGAAGCAGTTTTTCAATGTTTAACTTCCTGTATCCAGCGGCGAAGCTTTCAAGCGAGGAGAGTGCACGACCTGCGTCACTATCAGGATTGGGCGGTTTCCCATTTCGGGTTTCGAACTCCTGAACCGTTTGATGGAGCCTTTCAAGTTCGTCCAGTGCCAACTGAAGCTTCGAATTCGTCATAAAAATCGCCTAGCTCTTGCCTGGAGGCGGAAGGATATTCTCAGGCTGATCGAGTTCATCCCATGAAATGGCTGGTGGATACTCGCGGTAGAAGCAAGGCAGCATCCGCCTATCCCCATAGAGCGACCAGCCCGCGGGTACATTCTTATCTGCAAACCAGTAAATCCCTTCAGCCACACTCTGGATTCTTGGACGAGGCTTCCGCATTTCGAGGCGTACGGCCTGCGAAAGCTTGTCGTAGGTCATCGAGTCCCGCCCCATCCAGCGCAGTTCTTCGGAAATAACGTTCAGACCTTGCGGGCAACATTTGCGTTCAATTCGCTCGAGAATCCAATCTATGGCAGGAGCATCAGACCCCAGCACAGAGAAGCTGCTCAACTCCGTACTGCTCACGATTGAAACCTTAGGCTTCACGAATCCATTGCACAAACAGACCTTGCATTCGCCATGGACCGTTCCATAGCGTTGCGATCTATGGTCCCTCTTCTCGTGCCCGCACTGGCAATTTACTTGTGCCATCGCTCTCCTGTGTGGCCGTTTTCACCTGTCACTCGCTCACAGCCGGCGAGCGACGCTGTTGTGTCCGGGCCCCCGGTCATCTTCTGGGCTGTGCCTCATTGATGTTCAACGGCCGCTCATCCAAAAATGTTCTATCCAGCGCCTTCATCGCGGTATCGGCGTCGCCCTTGTTGGTCATTTCAACGAATGCGAAACCCATCGAGTTGCCCGTGCCGAGATCCTTGACCAGGGTAACCGTCTCGATACTCCCATACGGCTCGAACAGCGCTCGGACTTGATCTTCGGTCGTCGCGAAATCCAAGTTGCCCACGTAAATATTCGTCATAGTCTTTGTCTTTGGCGGCTCCAGCGCTGCAGGTTCGTTAAAGAGGCTTCTTGGGAGCTTTGGCTTGGCTAAGGAAAAGGATTTTCAGATGGGCTGACTTAGTTTCAGAGGATCTGAAAGAACGAGAAAAGATCCCCCGCTCACACTCGATGTTAACTTTAATGTCACGATATGTCAATCGTGTTTTGTGACTGGCGAAACGAAAAAACCAAAAACTTGCCACGTTGATGTTACAGTTACGCCCAATACCTCTCGCGTGGCCCAGGGTTTTTCGTGGGGAGCCTCCGAGGCGCGAAGTCTTACAAAAGTATGACCGTAACAGCCTCTCAGTGAGCTAATCTAGAACCAATGAATAACAGTCCTTTAGTCATCCAAGGCGGAATGGGTGCGGGCATTTCCAACTGGCGATTGGCTCGCGCCGTCTCTGAACGGGGTCAACTGGGAGTCGTTTCCGGAACAGCTCTGGCCCACATTCTCACCAGGCGACTACAAGACGGTGACCCCGGCGGCCACATGCGTTGGGGACTCGATCATTTTCCTTTCCCGGAAATGGCCGCGCGCATTTGGCGGAAATACCACGTTTTGGGCGGCAAGCCTGCGACTGCGTCCTATAAGGCTGCGCCAATTCCGGTCAGGGATGTGCCTCTGGAATTTAGCGAGCTGTGCATGGTGGCAAATTTTGTCGAGGTTTTTCTCGCCCGTGAAGGACACAGCAATCCGGTTGGCATCAACTACCTGGAAAAGATCCAGATCCCGCACTTGGCTTCTCTCTTCGGCGCCATGCTGGCCGGTGTTGAATACGTAATCATGGGTGCCGGCGTTCCACTGAAGATCCCGGGTATTCTTGATCGTCTGGCCAACTTCGAGCCTGTGACCTACACCCTGCAACTCGCAGGCACGCCGGGCGGGGTGGATTCAACCGTGTCCTTTGCTCCGCGGGAGTTTATGGAACACGATGTTGCACCACTGTTACGGCCTAAGTTTCTCGCGATAGTCTCCTCTAATACGCTAGCTACAACCATGCTGAAAAAGGCCAACGGGGTAGTCAATGGTCTGGTCATTGAGGGCCCCACGGCTGGCGGCCACAATGCGCCGCCTCGGGGGAAGCTCCAACTCGACCAATCGGGAGAGCCCATCTACGGAGAACGCGATAAGGTGGACTTGGCGGGAATACGCGCGCTCGGGGTACCGTTCTGGCTTGCCGGAGGATACGGTGTTCCGGGGCTCTTACAGGAAGCTTTGTCTGCAGGAGCCGCAGGAATACAGGTGGGCACCGCGTTTGCGTTCTGTGCCGAGTCGGGATTGCGGAACGACTACAAAGCGGCAATCTTAGAAAAAGTCGCTTCCGGCCAAGCCAAGGTGTTCACTGATCCCGCGAGTTCCCCGACAGGCTTCCCGTTCAAGACCGTGCAGTTGGAGGGCTCGACGTCAGAGCAACAGGTGTACCTGGCAAGAGTCCGTATCTGCGATCTCGGATATCTCCGGGAGCTATATGCTACTGACCATGGCACGATCGGCTACAGGTGTCCCGCGGAGCCGGAAGATATTTACGTCAATAAGGCCGGGAAGATGGCCAATACTATAGGAAGGAAGTGTTTCTGCAATTCACTGTTGGCGAATATCGGCCATGCTCAGGTGCGTGACGATACCTACGTTGAGGAAGGCTTGGTTACGGCTGGCGACGATCTGGCGGGAATCACGCGCTTCTTCCCGGCCAATGGAAGCACGACTTACAGCGCGGCCGACGTTATTGCCAAGCTCTGCCCTTCGATTCATGCCGGAACGGCGCCGGCATCCCCGGCTAGAGAGATGCAAGACATGCAGCTCGTGTAAGTCCAGATTATGTTGGTGGAGGCGAGGGGAGTTGAAGGAGCAAAAGACTAATGGAATGTGTAAGTTACAGACTTCATTAGACAGGAGAAACGGCAGAAACGGTGCTTCAGCAGGGTTCATGTACAAAACTTGTACAAAATGGATGGCGGCGGTTCGTTTGTACACTTAGCTCTTCGAGGCAGCGTGGACCGCTCTCTTCCGTCCCGGTGCAGCTTTAGTTGCTGATGCGTCAAGCGGCACTTCATGAAAGCTTACAGGGTGCTCGGAACCGGGCGGCGGAAAAACAATGATGATCCCCCGTTTTATGGAGAGGCCGGTCATGTAGTTTCTCACTTGCTGGAATTCGTTTGCGCCAAGCTTTCTACGGCTCTTATCGGCCTTTACCTCAAGAATGATCTTGTCTGAACCGCTGGAAATGATTAGGTCTAGGTATTCTTCCCCAATGTAGTGATCCCGATACTTGAGTTCGATTACTTTTTGTGCTTCAAACAGAATTCCCTGTAGTCGTAAGCCCACTTCGAGAGCTTTTTGATAGACCTGCTCAGAGTGGCCGGAACCAATCGTTTGATAAATCTCTTCCGCGATGGCTTTGACCTGCTCGATCACCGATGAATGATCCACTGGGCAAGTCTCCTTTTGATTTCGGTGCTGCTGCCCACACGGGAGCCTTTATGGGAACGGAGCCTTGAAAGTTGGGCTGTGCCCGTCCACCACCGTTGAGCATGTAATTCTTACTGCGGCCGGGAAAACTAGTTTCACAGATTCAGGAAACCTGATCGTGAAGCGGTCGCTGCCGAGGTCAAGCCTGAAGCTCGCAATGTGTTTGGCAATTTCCTTTCGGAACAAAGCGGCGGGAATTTTGCAAGCCGAGGCCACAACTCGGTCCCAGTCAGGCAGCATAGCGTGAGTCGTGGCCTTCACGGTGTCGCCGTGCAGGGTCTCCAACGCTGTAGCCACTGCTCTGACAAGTTTCTCGGAGCAAAGATACACATTGAAGAGATGCCAGCTCAAATCTTCTCGAAAACGATATTGCGCCGGTCCGGGTGGATTTCCGGCGAAGGCCCGATATGGCCTTCAGCATCCGGCTCTTCCAGAAAATAGCCAAGATGGGGTCCGTTTGGCATCCAGATCGCCACACCGCGAAGACGGCCTTGCTGGTGCTTCAGCTTGTTGGCAATCCGTAGTGTTCTCTTATAGTCTGCGATGGCGCTCTGAAAGGTCTTTGCACCCGGAAGCTTATTCTCGATTACATATTTCTCCGCGAAAAGTGGCGTCTTCTTGGCCAGGCTAGGATCAATGAGCGTCTTCAGTATGAGATAACAGTCGTCAACATGTTCCTGTAGCGCACGCAAAAAATCCTCTTGATGCATCAAGAGTTCAGCCATCTCCAAGTCGCCCGAAGCTGCAGAGGTCCGGTGTTTCTCTGTCTTTTCAATATAGGCATCGTAGACCTTGAGAAACGCCCCGCCAACTTTCTGCAATGACATTGAGTAGATCGAATCTGGATGTCGGAGTTGCTGTTGGACGAAGAACAACGCCGACTGCGGGATGCCCTGGAGCAGGTTTACTGCTGCTGGGCAAAGATTCCCATCGGTCGCAAGGCTTCTAATGATCTCCATACGCACTCGCAGCTAACTCTCTCGCTGAGACTCCGGCTCTGAAGCGACGGTCGCGCCGTCTAGTAAGTACATCAACAGGCTCGCCAGGCCAAGATGCTCATTTGCGCGTCGCTTGTCGTCCAATGGCCCTATAGTGTGGGCGTGCAAGTTTCTAATCCCCACAATCCCCTTGAAGAGGTATAGGATTCCGCGCTGTTCGTCAATCTCTGCCGGACTGATGCACGGATTGAAGCGAATTATCGGAACGCGACCATCACATCCAAAACAGTCGTTCATGAGTTTGTCGCCATCTTTGTCGTACATACCCAATTTAGCTTTGACTGCCTGAATGACACTGATATACGCATTCAGCACAGCTTCGCGGAAATGGCTATCCTCAAAAAGACGGCGGCTTGCCTGCTCTATTACCGGGTGCCACTCTGGGGCACTCGCGGGAGCCTCAACCCCCGCAAAAGTTGCTGTCGGAAGCAGACTCGACGGAGAGCCAGCCTGTTCGCAAGAAGCGTTGTAGAAAGCGACTCGCTCATCCCATACGGTGCTGCTGTTCAACCTGAGAATTCCTTCCCCGATAGTAAAGGAAGAGATAATTTGCGAGTCGTTCGTTCGGCTCCATGATTCAAATACACCATACTCCTGGGCAAGATACATGCCTAAATCGACCTGCTC
Organism: uncultured Acidobacteriota bacterium; assembly: GCA_963791145.1. Lineage (GTDB taxonomy): Bacteria > Acidobacteriota > Terriglobia > Terriglobales > Acidobacteriaceae > CAWBRT01. The sequence goes on from CAWBRT010000013.1 coordinate 108,954, forward strand.
GTTGGACATGCCCATATCAGTAGTGCATCTTAAAGCGTCTTCAGAAGTGTACTGTGATCGTTCGAGATCGCGAAGATAGAGGTTGCGGAGAATGGCTAGCATAAGCTCCAGGCACTGTCGTGCATGAGTTTGCACCTTTGGGTCACCGCAGTATTCAAAGGCGAAAGCCATTGGCAGATACACAACGGCGTTGTTGCTACTCCGTGACTCGGTGATTATGCGACTCCGAACTAAACAATCTATTGCTTCTGGGTTACCAAACTGATGCAGCAGTAACTTGCGTGGTGTGGCACTGCGTGGAGTTGACAAGAACCGCTGCACTACCAACAAGGCCATTTCCTGTTGTTGAGGCGTGAGCGTCATTCTTCCACCATACTCTCCGGGTATATACCTGCTTTCCGTTGCCACACCTCACGCCCAGGTGAAGCTTCGCTGTCGACAACGGTGACGGTCGCCATTCGGTTCTAAGCCGAATTGCGAGTCATATTGTAAATGCTTGATTTTACACTTGTTAGAGTGGTGGAGGCGAGGGGAGTTGAACCCCTGTCCGAAAATGCTGCCAGCAAGGAGTCTACATACTTAGTCCGGTTCCAGCGCGGCCCCAGTTCCTTGCGGAACCCTCACCGCACGTTCGCCTCTCACGCTAAGAACGGACAAGAAACGCGAGCGGCTAGCCTGTAGATCTTGCCCTCAACTCCCAGACGTAGAGTTCAGAGCCAGTCCGCTGTGTGACGCCCTTCCCGCAGCCCACGGACAAAGCCGCGGAGGACGGCTACCTACAATTAGGCAGCGTATGCCAGCTGTTGATTGTTGGCAATTATGGTTTTGCACACGATTACGGGTGCATGCACCCCGGTATGCCTCCTGGCCGCATCCATTTCCGTCGAAGCCGTGACGCCCCCATCTTTGGGAAGTACGTCGGCTGCCTGGCAGCCGGCTCGGAACGGCGAGTTGCCTCCTCCCCGGTGAACCGCGGTTGCGATTCGGGGCGGACTTTGAACTTTGGCAACTCCGACGACCGCTATCAAAGAGCTACTTCTAATCTTAGTGGACCGCTAGGGAAAGTCAAACGGTGTCTATATCCATATAGATGCGAGCGATTTAGCTTCGATGCGCCTGGGGAGTTTGCAGGAGACGGGGTGCAAGATAAATAATTTCCGGTTCCTGTAAACCTGGCCGGCGGGAACTCGTCAGTGTAGTTAAAGGCCATGGAGCAACCAGCAGCAGCGACGGCGACGGCAGAAATCGAGATGGTGACGATCAGCGCCATGGCAGAACTGGAAGACCTGGATGCGCTCGTAAAGGCCGAACAGCAGCGCGTTTACCGCGTGCTGCTGGCCATGCTCCGCGACCCTGATGCGGCCGACGGGCTCACGCAGGAGTGTTTTCTGAAGGCCTACCAGAGCCGCGGGCGTTTCCGTGGCGAGTGCAGCCTGCGCACCTGGCTGATCCGCATCGCCATGAATCTGGCCCGCGACCACCTGAAGAGCCGCCGCTGGCAGTTCTGGCGCAAGCTTACCCAGGAACCGGTTGCCCCTGAGGAGTTGGCTGCCAGTGCCGCCTCCGAGGTCACGCCCGAGCGGTCTCTGCTGGCGCGCGAGGCGCTGGCCGGCGTCTGGGATGCCGTCGAGAGCCTTCCGGAGCGGCAGCGGTCGGTCTTCGTGCTGCGCTTCGTGGAGGAGATGTCGATCGAGGAGATTGCCGAGGCGACGTCGCTGCGTCCCGGCACGGTCAAGGCGCATTTGTCGCGCGCTACCACCGCTGTTCGCGAGCGCGTAAATACCAGCCCCGCCAAGGATCGGGGGAAGCCATGAATTCTCATTTGAATCAAGAGCAACTCACCGAGTGGCTGCTCGGGACCGAGGACCAGGAGACCGCGCGGCACCTGGAAAGCTGCGAGGTCTGCCGAGCAGACAGTGAAGGCGTTCGCGCGGCGATTGCGGGCTATCGGCAGGGCGTTCATCAGGCGGCAGAGCGCGAGCAGGCTTTTTGGGCCAGGCAGAGACACGCCATCCTATCGGCTCTCCCGCAACGCCGTTTCATCCACTATTTTCGCTGGGCGGCGACGACCGTCATGGTCCTGGTGGTGGCTGCCGCACTCGTGCTGACGCGCTCGCCCGAGCCACCGCAGCAAGCGAAAAACGATACGTCCGACGACGCTCTTCTGCAGCAGGTAGAGAACTCGATCGGGCGGAGCTATCCGGCGGCGCTGGCGCCCGCCGTGCTGATTGACGAGGAGCGGAGCCGCGTACTCTCCGCCTCCAGCGCGCCAGCAACGCAGGCGCCTGCGGCTAACGCCACGGGTACTTCTAAAAAATCAAACAACCGGAAGGAGTAACAGTAATGAACAGGAAGATGGCGGTACAGATGTTCTTGGTGGTTCTCATTCTCGCCGGCCTGGCTTTCGCGCAGGGCCCGGGGATGGGGCCGAGGGGCGGTGGGGCGATGGGAGGCGGGCCTTGTGTTATGGGCGGACCCGGCATGGGCGGAGGAATGATGGGTGGTCACATGGGCCACGGCCCGGGCATGCCGATGGGGAGATGGTGGAAGAACTCCGATCTGGTGAAGAAGCTCGGCATCACCGATTCGCAGGTGCAGCAGATTGAAAAGACCTTCCAGGATCATCGCGCGAAGCTGATCGACCTGAATGCCGCCCTGCAGAAGCAGGAGCTGGCCATGGAGCCGCTGATCGAAGCCGATCGCCCGGACGAGGCTCAGGTCACCGCGCAGATCGACCGCGTGGCGCAGGCTCGCGCCAACCTGGAGAAGTCGCACGCCCAGATGCTGCTCGGCATTCGCCGCGTGCTGACCGTCGAGCAGTGGAAGCAGTTGCGCGCCCAGGGCGGAATGGGACCAATGGGCGGACCGCGCGGCCGCGGCCCGCAGAGAGGCCCGGGAGGTATCTAGACGTAGACAGCAAAGGCGATCAGTGACAGCTTGGCTGCTGCCGGTACGGAGCAGCCGATTTTTTAGCATCCGCGAAGAAGGAGCACTCGTATGTCTCCGTTCCTCGCACAGAATGCAAAAGAGGAGTCCGCCATGGCCAGAAACAAGACCGTTTTGAGCAGTGCCATCGTTCTGTACTTCGTGATCTGCTTTGAGATTCTGATCATGATCAGTCCGTTCGCGGGTTTCTTCTACTCAGCCTTCAATCCGGTTCCTGCTGGGGTTGGCGAGCAACGATGCCACGCGCTGGCTTAGCTCATTCTTCTTTGTGCACTTGCTGGTTCCACCCGATTTCTTTCTCAAGTTCGTTCGCGTCGCCGGCTCGGTGCTATTTACGCTCGGCATCGGCGTGTTTCTCCTCTGCGCGCTGCAGGTCTATGCCAGCAAGTTCTTCAAGACCGGGCCTGCCTTGAAGGGCCTGTACTCGCGCATACGCCATCCGCAGTATTTGTTCCTGGGTGTATCCGGTATCGGCCTGGCCATCCTTTGGCCGAGGTTCCTGGTAGTAGTGCTTTGGATCGCGATGATGCTGGTCTACTATCTGCTTGCCCGCGACGAAGAGCGCCGCATGCGGAATCAGTTCCCGGAAACCTACCCTCGCTACATGGAGACCTCGGGGATGTTCCTGCCGAAAGGCTTGGAGCAAGCGATCGGCTTCTCCACGGTTGCGGGCAGGCTGGCGATCTTTTTCGTGGTTTCCGCGATGGCCTTGGGCGGGGCGTTTCTGCTGCGCGACAACACGGTGAACCATCTCCCGCTCTGGAGGGCCTCGAATATTGTTGCGCTGCCGATCGTCCCTGGCGACCGGCCCATGCTCGATCACCGCATGAGCGACATCCTCCAGCTCGACGAGGTCAAATCAAGGTTGAGGCCGGACCAGAGTTACCTGGTTTACATGGTTCCGCCCGGCTACATCATGCAGGGCCTGATTGGCGACACCGGCGGCGATTGGCAGCTCTACAAGCAACATCATTCCATCAGCATGATTACCGACTGGATCATCCATCCCTTTGGGCACCTGGAGGGCGGTCATCATGCAGGGCACATGGAAGCGGCGCATGCCGGGCCCGGCATGAACTCCGGCTTCGTCAGAAGACTGATCTTCGTCAAGGTTGATGTGCCGCTCGGCCGCCCGGCCGATGCGTTCGCCATCAATGCCGTCCGCACGCCGGATTTCATGATCGACGTCGATGTGCACGAACTGAGCGTCCGCGAGGTGAGAACTCTGCCGCGCGAGACCGCTTGGGGCAGAGTGCCAACGCCGAGTTTCTAAAGCGGATTCAAAGTGGGTGTACCCTTCGCTATCACCGCCGGGCTGATCGCCCGGCTACAGCACGGGGTATACCTTCCGCGAATCCGGTCTAATTCGCTAAATCGAGATTCCGGTCTCAGTTAAGTCGCGACTTAAGTCCGAGATGAGGCGTGACTTAACTTCCTTTTCTAAAAATCATGAGTGTCGTTTTCGAGCGAATGGATAGGTGTTTTTTACACCACCCGGCTCTCCGGTGCTCTTGACGAGAGCTGCAGCGCATGGTAAGTTGCAGATTCTATTTGACTTCCATTGCGAAGTGACGTTAGGAACGCGGCCGCTTTGCTGCCTTCGCAGCGGAAGGCTGTAACGAGACTGGTTCGGCGAGTTCCGAGAAAAGATTCATTTTTATAAGGAGATCACATGAAGAAGAAGGCTGTTCGCATCGCAATTGCGTTGCTCGCCCTTTTGGTAGTCGCGGCGAGTCAGGCTGCTGCCGCGCAGTCTGAAATGCTGGTGTCCACGGCTCAGTTGGCAGCCAGTCTCAAAGATCCCAAACTGGTGCTTCTCCAAGTTGGGTTCAACAGCAAAGCATATGATGGCGCTCATATTCCGGGAGCGCGGCTCGTTCTCTGGAAAGATATTGCGGTGACACGCACCGGCGCTGCCAACCAGCCTATAGGCAACCAGATGCCCCCGACTGAAGCTCTACGCGCAGCCCTAGAGAAGGTCGGAGTGAGCGACGACTCGCGCGTCATTATCTATGGCGACGTGCCTCTGCCGGCGACCTACATCTATTATGTCCTCGACTACTTCGGCCAGAAGAATCACGCCGTCTTCATGGACGGTCTCGACAAGTGGACGGCAGAAAAGCGTCCGGTCGACAAGGTTGTCCCGACAGTGACTCCGGGCAAGTTGACCGGCAAGCCGCGCACGGAACTCGCGGTCGATCTGGCGACGGCTCAGAAGATGGTAGCGGAGAAGAAGGTGCTGTTCGTTGACGCCCGCCCGGCCGATCATTTCTCGGGAGCTACTGTTTTTCCGGACACCCCGCGCGGCGGACATATTCCGGGCGCCAAGAACGTATTCTGGATGAGCACGCTGGCCACCAAGGACAGCCCTACGCTTAAGTCTGCTGCCGATATCAAAGCCCTCTACCAGGCGGCAGGGATTAAGCCGGACCAGGACGTCGTGACCTATTGCCGCTCGGGTCTGCAGGCGACACATGCTTATTTCACACTGAAGCTTGCCGGATTCCGTCCCATCGGCATCTTCAACGGATCGTTTGGCGAGTGGAGCCAGGCGCCTGGAACTGTCGTGGAGAAATAACGGACCTATTCTGCTGTTTAATCCGCCGGGCAGCCAAGACCGTAATTCGCAGGCGCCCGGCGGTACTCTCCGACTGCGAATTGAGTCACAAGCTGGTCTCTCGCGACACTGGTCTGCACCCCAGCAAACGCAACGGCGGCGTTTGCCGGGACCCCGGTTCGCGACCGGGCCTGAACCCTCGAAGGAAGGGACCTCATGGATGCGAAGGTGACGCGCCGCAACTTCGTCAAGCTGTCTGTCGGCGCGGGCGTACTTGGCGCGACGCAGCCTCTTTCCGCCGAAGCGCCGCCCCGGCCGGGTTGGCGCGGCTCGGAACGAATCGAGCAGATTGCCACCAACTGCGAGATGTGCTTCTGGCGTTGCGGAGTTATAGCCGAAGTCGCGAATGGGAAAGTGCTCAGGGTCTCAGGGAATCCCGATCACCCTTTGACGCAAGGGCGCCTGTGCGCGCGCGGCAATGCCGGCACGGAACTTCTTTATGATCCCGACCGGTTGAAGTATCCGCAGATTCGTGTCGGCAAGCGCGGTGAAGGTAAATTCAAGCGGGTCACCTGGGACGAAGCTCTGGATTACTTCGCGCAGAAGCTTACCGGCCTCAAGACCCAGTACGGACCCGAGAGCGTGGCCTTGTTGCCGCACGGCGTTTCATCGGCGTTCTTCGGCACGCTCATGAGGGCCTACGGCTCTCCCAACCGGGCGGAACCTTCTTTCGCGCAATGCCGCGGCCCGCGCGATGTCGGCTACGCACTTACCTTCGGCAGGGACCTCGGTTCTCCCGAGCCGGTCGATCTGGAAGAAGCAAAGCTTATTGTACTGATCGGCTCTCACATCGGAGAGAACGTCTTTACCTCGCAAGTAACAGCCTTCGCCGAGGCTCTGTCGCGTGGCGCCCGGCTCATCGTTGTCGATCCGCGCTTCTCGACCTCGGCCGCGAAGGCCGACTGGTGGCTCCCCATCCGGCCCGGCACCGACATGGCTCTGCTGCTGGCCTGGATGAACGTTCTCATCTGGGAGAACGGTTACGATAAGGAGTACATCGAGAAGCATGCGACCGGCTTCGCCGAGCTGCAGGAGCATCTGCGCGGACTGACGCCCGAATGGGCCGAGGCGATCACTGAACTTCCGGCTGCGGATATTCGTGCGACCGCCAGGGCAATGGCCGAAGCCAAGCCGGCGGTAGCCTTGCATCCGGGGCGGCACACGAGCTGGTACGGCGACGATACGCAACGCGCACGTGCCATGGCCATTCTCACCGCCCTGACCGGAAGCTGGGGGCGCAAGGGGGGAATCTTTCTTCCGACGCCGCTGAAGCCGGGAAAATTCAATCTGCCGCCCTTTCCGGAGTCAAAACGCGGCCGTGCCGATGGCGCCGGCACTCGCTTCCCCTTCGCTTCCGAAGACCAGGGCGTCACCAATGGATTAATCGACGCTACTCTGACCGAAAAACCGTACCCCATCAAAGGCTGGGTCATCTACGGCCAGAATGTGCTCGAAAGCATTCCGCAGCGGCAAAGGACGCTGGCCGCCATGGAGAAGCTCGACTTCATCGCGGTCGTCGACGTGATGCCGATGGAGCATGTCAAGCTACGCCGATCTGGTTCTGCCGGAGGCGACTTACCTGGAGCGCTACGATATGCCGCACATCGTTCCGTCGGCAAAAAAACCTTTTGTGGCTTTGCGGCAGCCGGCAATCGAACCTCTCTATGAATCGAAGCCGGGCTGGTGGATCACCAAGGAATTGGCTCGCCGCCTTGGGTTGGAAGCCTATTTCCCGTGGAAAACTCCGGAACAGCACCTGCAAACTCTGATCGAGCCGATGGGGATCAACGCGGGTTCACTGCGTGCGAGCGGGGCAGTGGCATTTGACGGCAGGCCATACATCGAGGATCGCCTCCCGGCCGACGGTCCCGCTGTTCCCCACTCCGAGCGGCAAGATCGAGCTGTATTCCTCGCTGTTGAAGCAGCTGAGTACAGGACGGCCGGCACCCGGATTCGACCCGCTGCCGCAGTACACGCCCGTGACGAATCCACCTATCGGTCACTTCCGTCTTCTCTATGGACGTAGCCCCGTCCATTCCTTTGCGCGCACGCAGAACAACGCACTGCTCAACTCGCTGGAGGCGGAAAACGAGCTCTGGATCAATGCCAGGGAAGCCCGCGATCTCGGATTGCGGGATGCGCAACGTGTGGTTCTGGTGAACGAGGATGGAGTGAAGAGCCTGCCGCTGAAACTCTTCGCGACGGAGGGCATTCGCCGCGATTGCGTGTACATGGCGCACGGATTCGGCAGCGGAGCGAAAGGCCTTCGCCGCGCTTACGGTCGCGGGGCCTCCGACAATGCGCTGATGTCGCGCGTGCAGGTCGATCCCATCATGGGAGGCACCGGAATGCGAGTAACCTTTGTCCGCGTGTTGAGAGCAGAAGGGTAGATCAATGGCTCGGTACGCGATGGTTATCGATCTGCAGAAATGCGTGGGATGCCAGGCCTGCGCCGTTGCCTGCGCCAAGGAATGGGATGTGCCCCTCGGCTTTGCCCGTACCCGCATCCAATCGACTGGTATCGTCGGCTCATTCCCCAAGCTTACGTCCGCCTTTCGCGTGGCGCATTGCAACCAGTGCGATCGGCCCTCCTGCGTAGCGGCCTGTCCTACCGGGAGCCACGTTTCAAAGGCGGGATGGAATCGTCGAAATCGATCGTCGCCTGTGCATCGGCTGCGGCTATTGCGTGCTGGCCTGTCCTTACGATGCTCGCTATATCAGCCCCGCCCGCAAGCAGGCGGATAAATGCGATTTTTGCGCTGCCCGCCTGGACCACGGCCTGCAACCGGCCTGCGTAACCACCTGCACCGCGCATGCCAAGTACTTCGGCGACCTGGAGAACTCCGCGAGTGATGTCTTCCGCATGGTCAACGGAGGAGGCGCGGGCAGAATCGAGGCCAGGCAGGCCGCCATCGGCCCCAATGTCTTCTACTTTGGCAAGAAAGAATATTTCAATCTGTTGCTGGCTTCACCGGACGAACTGTCACTGAAGCGCTGGGTCACTCTCTGGAAGCGTCTGGGCTTGCGCGACTGGGATTATGTGCCGCATCCTCCGCAGGGGGCCGCTGCCTTCGAGTTGTGGAGGAGGGTGCTGAAGCCCCTGAAGCTCCTGACACTTGCCGCCGTCGGCGCTACTTTCCTCGGCCAGGCCGTCGCCCTATTCCGTCAACGGGCGACGCGGGAATCGGAACATGAAAAGAAGGAGGAAAGCTGATGCCAACGCCCACGATTGCGCATGCGCCGCGGCCGCTTAGCCGGGCTGAAGCCGATCTCCTGTCGCAGCGCCTCTACGCTTACAGCCACCATTTCGAGTGGTGGAAAGAAGTCTCCCAGGTCAGCGCCGAGATTCTGCACAAGCCTGGCTCAGCAGCATCCACGGCATCCGGGGCGAGTACTTCGCAGACGCAGGGGACGCAAATCGAAGGAGAGAAACAGTAATGACGCGCACAATCGTGCTGACCGGAAGCAGGCTGGCGGTAATTGCCGTTATATTTCTCGCCATTATCCTGGCTGTGGCCGCCGTTATGAATTACAGTGCCAGAGCCGCCGAGGCCAGGGCCGTGGAGTCTATGAGCAAGGATGCCGGACAGGTCACGGCGGGCGAGCTGGCGCAATGGATCGTCAGTAAGAACCAGGATTATCAGCTGATCGATCTTCGCGAGCCCTGGCAGTTCGACGACTTTCACATTCCGGGCGCCATTAACATTCCTTTCGACCAAATCTTTGTCGGCGACAACCTCGCCCGTCTTGATAAGGGCAAAAAGATCGTGGTTTATGGCCTCGGTGCCGGGCGTGCGGCGCAGGTGCAGCTGCTGCTTTCGATGAAGGGCTATCGGGCATTCGCCCTCAACGACGGCATCATTGCCTGGTGGGATGAAGTAATGACTCCAAACAGCCTGCGTAACGCCAATCCGTCTTCATCCGGGTATCAGCAGGCTCGCCAGTTGCGCGAATACTTTATGAAGGGCGAGCGCTCGAGCGAGCCTCCGGCTGCCGCGGTGGCACCGTTGCCCCAACCGGCAGCTCCGGCTCCGGCAAGTCCTGCTGCGAAACCAGCGCCGAAGACAGCTACCGCGGCACCTGCGGCAAAACCGGCAGCCAAGCCACAAGCGAAACCTCAACCGAAACCGGCAAAGACGCCCGCGGAGACTGCTCCGCCGCCCGACAAAGAGCAACAGCGCCTGAAGCTCGGAGCTGGATGCTCATAACCTTTCCTAAAAAGATAGTGTCTAATTTGCCCGACTGATGTGGGATTGCGGAGTAATGGATGAGAACGCGCAGTGATCTGTCTTCGGTGATCCCACACAGATTCATCGATGAGCGGAGCCTGCTGGGGTTCGGATGGACCGGCGGGCTGCTGCTCTTCGTCGTTCTTACCGGTTGTGCTGCCTGGCTGCTTCCGTTCAGCATTTTCACCCAGGTCTGTATCTTCCTGCATACCGTTGTGGGAGTGATCGCAACCGCGGCTTTGCGGCCTGGTCACTCAGCCACTGGCTGGAAGGGCGGGCTTTGCCCCGCACTGCGCGCAAGGTCTGCGCCTACGTTGGCTTCTGGCTATTCGCCTTGAGCACGCTGACAGGACTGGTTGTGACCTGGCAGGCGGCCTTTGGCCGCTACGTGAGTCACTTCTGGCACTTGGTTCACCTGTGGACCGGCGTACTGGCACTGCCTTTTCTGGCCTATCATCTGTGGCCGTCGGCGGCGAGCGGCGAATTGCCGGCGCAGGATGTTGCTCCGCAGGATCGCGCGGCGTTTCGGCGGCGCACCTGGACGATAGCGGGCCTGGTGACAGTGGTTCTCTTCGCCGGGTCTGCGGGATTGTGCGTGTATTACGAAGCCCTCCAACGAAGGCGTATTCAGCCGGTACCAGCTTGGCACATCGGATTTTCGTCCAAGCTTGGTGAACACCGAGAGTAAGAAGCCTATTCCCGTTGAGGTTCTGAGGAGTTCCGATTCCTGCGGCACTTCAGATTGTCATGCCGTCATTTACAAGGAATGGAATGTCAGTGCGCATCGGTGGTCGGCCGAGGACCACTTCTTTCAGGAGGTGCGGACGGCGACCACGCGCGTAAAGGGCATACAGGAGACGGAAAAATGCGGCGCCTGTCATGATCCGGTTTCCATGCTCTCCGGTCATAAAGACCCCAAACTGGGCCGGTCCGCGCCGGGCTACAAAGAGGGCGATAGCTGCGTCGTCTGCCATGCCGTGCGGGCAATGGACGAGCGCGGCATCGGAAGCTATGTTCTCGGTTCGCCAAAGCCATACCTGTTTGACTGGAGCAGTGAACCGAAGGGCAGGTTCCTGAATCACTTCCTGATTCGCGCCCATCCCCGGCAGCACAATCGGGACTACAACCTGGTGTTGATTCGCAAGCCGGAATCCTGCGCGCCCTGCCACAAGGAATTCGACGTACTGGAAGAGAAGGAAGGCCCGGTGCAGGTCGAGACGCAGTTCGATGACTGGAAGCGCGGCAAATGGAACACCGATGCCGATACCGGGAAGCGTCTCTACTGCCAGCAATGCCACATGAGCTTTTTGGCAACTTCGCGTGAGGATGCCGATCCGTACAATCTCAAGTCGGGCTTTGGACTGCGTCACCGGGACCACGCGTTTGCCGCGGCAAATCAGTACATGCCTTCGGCCCTTTCGGTGCCGGATGCAAAGACTCACGTGCGCCGCGTGGAAGAGTGGTTGCGGGGAGAACGCGCAGTACCGGAAATTGAGAAGGTATGGCCGAAGGAGCCACTGGTTGAATTGAAAATTTCCAGCGAAGAACCCGGAAAGCCCGGCGGCGAGGTCAAAGTAATGGTGACCATGTCCAACAGGAAAGTCGGGCATGGTTTTCCAACGGGTCCGCTGAATATTGCCCGTGCGTGGATTGAATTTCTAGTGGAGGACGATTCAGGGCATAACGTTTTTCACTCGGGCCTGCTCGATTCCGCAAACCACATCGAAGCCGGCTCATACATTCTGAAGCCGCTGGCGATCGACACTTCCGGGAGAATGATCATGAAGCCGGATTTGTGGCATCCGGTAGGGCCGCAATTCCGGCCCGCGGTGCTTGCCCGGAGAATCGGCTTCGTATGCTTACAGTTTTAAGATTCCGGCAGGCAGCAAGGGGTCGCTCGTGGCCAAGGCCCGCGTGCGGTATGCAAAGGCCAACCAGTTCTTTATGGACGCTGTTTACCAAGACGCGAGCCGACGGCCTCCCATCACCGATGTAGCCGCAGCGGAAGTCCGCATCCTCTTGCAGAAATAGTCTTGCCGTCGAACGCGGATAGGAATCCCGGTCAGTCGCAGAAACGGCTCCTCAGCGAATGCCGAGGAGCCGCCGTGAATGACTTACTAAGAGAGCCGGCCGTACGTTATAGCTTCTTCGGGTGGCTGGCAGGCAACGCGGTATGGCAAACGCCGCACTCCTGTTTCCCGCGCGTGTTCTCCAGAACCCCGCCCTTTTCATGGCACGTCATGCAACCCGGCGTTTTCCCGGGAAGCACAACGGCGGGAAGCACCGTTCCTTTTGCCTGTTCGTTCAGGAGCAGGATCGACTTGTGCACCGCTGAAGCTGTAATAGACGCGCAGCGCTCGGAGCGCTCGTTCGAATAGATCTTTTTCTTCGACGCTTTCGCCCAGCGGCTCAAGGACTGATGGCAGAGCGGCGAACCGGCGACGACGCGTACCTCCGGGAACTTTGATCCCTGCGGACGCACATTGGGCAGCGGCTTCGGTCTCGTACCATGAGAAAAGGTATCAATCAACACATCCGGCTTGGGCGACAGAACGCAGAATGCCGCCGCGCAGCCGCTGATGGCGCCGCACACGGTTCCCCAGCCATTGATGCCGCCCTCGCCAAACTTGAACAGCTCGAAGGGAAAGTCCGTGTACGGCGGCCCCAGTTTTTCGGCCGCTGTTCCGACGATCGATTCAAAAGAGCCATACATGCAGCGAAATTTGTAATAGGATTCGAAGCCGCGCTGCGCCACCGGATCAGGATCCAAAGGGCTATAAGGCCATGGTACTTTGCGCATGCTGGGTACCGGGGTTGTTTGTGCCTGCCCTGATGTGGCGTAGCCCAGGAGTGCGCCGGCCGCGCCGGTTCCGGCTACACCACCGATCACCTTCATCAGGTCACGACGGTTCCATGATTTGCTCATTCTGCCTCCCTTTTTCATCGGCGAATCACACAATGCATTCCATGGCGTGATCGCGCCGGTGTTTGCCGCCGGGACCAACCCACCACAGTTGCGCAACCGATATCGGTCGGGGAGTATAGCGTAGGTCACAGGATTAAAGAAGTGTTCCGGATCACTATTTTGCGTTTACCTGACCATGCGCTTTGGCTTACGAAGGTCGGCTCCCGTCGCCGGTACCTCCTTCGTGTACCTCTAAAGTTTCACTTATTGCTGATTAGTTTTTGTAGAGGATCCGAGTCGGGCGGCGGCTTACGGAGATGGGTAAGCACCCGACGGATTCATCGAGTCAGGATCGCTGGCGCCCCACATCTGCTGCCTCTTGGATGTGGGGCTTCCAGAAAGAAGAATGAAAGTGTGACTGCCGGCCTCAGTCGGCTGCCACCTGCGGTACTGTTCCGTGAGCCGGTACTGCCGGCATCTTCCGCCAAGCCTTCCAGGCATCCCAGGCGATCACCGCCGAAGCCACGAACAGCAGCGCCGAGACGATGATCATGGCCACCGCACCGATGCTGTTGATGGGCTGCGAAGCGATCTCCGGGTTCGACAGGATGCTGGCGTAGAGGTTGTAGGCGGTGACTACCGTCGCCGCCATGGTAGTGATGTACATAAACAGCATGGGGTACAGTGCAAAGGCCGGATTGCGTCCGCTGGAGCGCAGCCACAAGGTAACGATCAGGAGGCTGAGCGCCGCCATCAACTGGTTCGATGCCCCGAACAACTGCCACAGGTAGATCCAGGTTCCGCTCATCACCAGCAGCAGCGTCAGGAACATCGAGACGATGGATGCTATGTGCGGGTTCTTGAAGCCCACCCATGCCTCGCCCAGCCATTCGCCCAAGGTCACGCGCATCACGCGGAAGACCAACTGGACGACGGTGAGCACAATGACCACAAAGGAACCGAAGCCCAGCGCCGTGCCGTAGGGCAGCGGAATGGCGCCGAAGCTGACGATACTCAGCAGCTTGCCGACGCCGCCGGCAAAGGCCCCTGCGCCGGCGCCGCCGACAATGGAGACCGCCACCAGCGACAGCAGTCCCAGCGCGTTTTCGCTGAACATGGCGCCTCCGCCCACAGGCAGCGCGTCAGTCTCATATTCCAACTGCCGCGCCGTGCCGATGGAGCCGAACAAAGCATGCCAACCGGAAATGGCGCCGCAGGCGATGGTCACGAACAGCATAGGCCAGATCGGCTGGATAGCCGGCACCCTCTGCAGTATGTTCCCCGCCGCATCCTTCATTTGCGTCAGCGGCATCCAGGCGGCGAATACTTTGGTCTGGAAGGTGACCGCGTTGAGCATCGTCGAATTACCGAACACTCCCAGCAATCCGCCCAGCAGCGCGCCCAATCCCGATAAGCCTATGGTCAGGAATGTTACCCAGAAGCCGATGTAATTCACCGGCTGGGCGAAGCGCCAGATCGGCAGAATGGTCCCCAGGTACGAGAAGCCGAACAGGAACAGGCACCAGAAAACAAAGGACGGCAGCATCTTGATCTCGCCGTTGGCGGCAAGGTATTTGGGTACAACCTTGCCATCGGGGGTCAGAGTGGTGGCCGCCAGTCGCGGATCGGCCTTGGTCGGATCGGTGACGGTGTAGAGGGCCTTCTGGCCGGTAATGGAATTGATGCCGTTACTGAGTTGCTCCACGGCATGATTGATCGGGCCGGCGAAGGCGATGCTGACGGCGGGCTTGCCCTGCGGCGTGGTGCTTTTTACCGGCATAAGGCCCATCGCTCCGATAGCCATGGAACCCAAGGTGATCAGCACCACGATCGTGGTTACCGCTATCAGATCCATCTTCCAGCGGTAAAGCGCCTGACCCATGAAAATTCCCATTACCGCCAGCATGAGAATTCCAAAGGGCACATCAGCGCGCGGATCGAGAATGCCGGCTAGAATGCCGACAAAGGCGCCGGCAATCAGCAGCAAATAAAAGAAGATGAACACAAACAGGATCAGTCGCGTGCGCCGGCTGATCAGGCGGTGGGCGATGGCGGAGAGCGAATTTCCGTCGTTGCGCACGGCCACCATGATGGCGGAGTAGTCGCTGGCCCAGCCGATAAAAGTGACTCCGAGGATCAGCCAGAGCAGCGAAGGCAGCCAGCCCCATAAGTTGGCGGCGGTAATTACGCCCACAATCGGACCGGCGGCGGCAATCGACTTGAAGTGATAGCCGTAGAGTACGTTCCGATTGGTCGGCATGAAGTCCACTCCGTCCATGTAGAGGCGAGCGGGGGTAGCTTTACCGGCGTCGGCCTCGATGACATTCCGGTCGATCCGGCGCGCGTAGAAGTTATAGGCGAGCCAGATCATCACGCCGCCGAGCACGGCTACGACGGCCGCGTTCATCGGCTGGTGAGTCAGCGCGAAGCCGCCGGCGACCAGCACCGGGATAAGCACGAGGATCGGAATCGCTAAGCGGATATTCATCTCAAACCTCCCTTGGCCGGTGAACGCTCCGGGATTTGCGGGCCTGATTGTTCGGAGCGCCCACCTGCCATCCTTTCATCAATGAGTGCGGAAGCCTGGTCGTAATCGCGGCCGAGGATCTTGTGCTTGCCGTCTACAATCACCACCGGGTATTTGCGGATGCCGTAGCGCACGGACTTGAACCAGCCTTCGATCGATGCCGCGTCAACCACGCGAACGTCGATGCGCTCGCCATAGGTGAGCATGAGTCCGCGTACCCAATTGGAAACTTCCAGATATTCTTCGGAGAGATCTTCGGGAAGCGAAGACGCCAGCTGTTCGCGGCGAACGTTGGCGGTCGCGCCTGTCAACTGGCCGATGACTTCACAGTGCTGGCAATGAAAGAACGCCACCGGAGCATAGGTCAGCACCTCGACCCTGACTGCTTCGCGCGATTTCATGACGAGCCCCCGTGGCAAGTGACACTAGCTCATTTCTTTCTAGAGTCTTGAATGGCTGGAGCAGTTGCCGGGAGCCGAGTGGAATAGCTGTGCACCCCGCCCGAGCTGCTGCGGGAAGGCGCGGTAGCAGCTCTGCTCGAGGCGGCGGCGTCACGGTTCAGCAAGCACCGATACTGCGGAATTGAAGGCTTGGCCCAGCTACGAAGGTATGGCCACGCCGCCATGACCGGCTTCCCACGGCAGAGTTGAAGGTGAATGCGGCTGGCGGAGGTAGCTCTTGCGGAGTCGGTATACGCGGGTAAGCCTTCGGCTAAGCAATGAGAAAGGCGCGGGCAAAACCCGCGCCTCAAGGAATTCCGAAATTCTTTACGGCAAGGTGTTTTGGTAGCAGGTGAAACTGGCCTGCACCGGGGGAGTAGGCGGAGTTGCGTTGGGCGCTCCGGCAAAATCGAAGAACTCCGTCATATCGGGTTGTGCCGCATCGCGCAGCCGTAAGGGCGGGCAGGCTGAAGCGGGTCTCGATGAACTTCAGGATCGCCGTGTAGTCCGCCGGGGTGTGTGAAATATAGCCTTTCTTCGTCCACGGTGAAACCACGATCAGGGGCAGACGGAAGCCGGACTTGGTGAAGTTGTCGCCGAAGGTGGTCAACACGCTGGTGTCGGTCGCCAGGTTAGGGGCGATGCTGTCCGGAGTGCACCGCTACCATCGGGGGCACGTGATCATACAGGCCGCCGCCCTCATCCCAGGTCAGAATAAAGACCAGTCGTTGTAAGCCGTGCTATTCATGAAGGCGTCGATGATCGTCGACACCTGCTGCGCGCCTACCGTGACGCTGGCATCCGGATGCTCGTCCAGGCCGGTATCGCGACCGGCATCGATCAGCGCCACTGCAGGCAGGGTGCCGTTCTGCAGGTCTGTGAAGTACTGGGTCAGGGGAACGACGTTCGACGTTAAGGCGTTCATCTGCGAGAAGTAACTGACGTAAGTGTCCGGGTTACCGGCCTTGTCTTTGTCCGTGTAGTATATCTTCCAGCTAATGCCCGCCTTCTGCAGCAGGTTAAAGATGGTCGGCGCCGGCAATTGCGCCGTCGGAACGCCGATGTAACCCAGCGAGGTGCCGGCCAATCCGAAGATGTGGTTGGGCTCCGACTTCGCCAGCAGAGGAGAAAACCAGCGGTCGGAGGTAGCGAACTGTGTCGCCATGAAGTAGTAATAGTTCAACTGGGTGGAGTCGTAGTAGCCCATGGCGCGCATGCCGGCGATGTCGATCAGGGGCGGAACCTGATTCGCCGCAAAGCCGCCCGCCGAAAAAGCGAATCCGTTCATTCGTATCGTTGACGATTGGTTGTCGGTGAGGTCCACATGGCTCTCGTTCCAGGAGGGCGAAAGGTCCTCGATGCAGGCCGACTTCATCTTGTAAACCGCGCAGTCGCCGGTGGCCGAATTGGGGGGGCAGGTGCTGCCATCGTGAGTCGGGTTAGGATTCAGCGGCACTGAGGGATTGATGAGATCGTCGGCATCCTGCGGCAGGCCCAGCGAGGCGCGGTAGGCGTTGAGCTGCCCGAAGTAGTTATCGAACGAGCGGTTTTCCTGCAGCATGAAAACGATGTGGTTGACCGACTGCAGGGTGGCCGTCGGCGTAGGCGGCGGAGTTGGCGTGGTGACGGTGCCCCCTCCCCCAGTCGTACTGCCGGTTGTCCCGCCGGGATTGGTATTGTCGCCGGAGTTGTTGGGGGGAGTGTTCGCGGAAGCTGAGGTGGAGGCGCCGCCCGAGCCGCAGGCGACGAGGAAAAGTGAAAACAGGCAGGCAAGCAGCAGAGCAACGTATCTTCTCATTTGGGGTCCCTACTCCGGGTTGACTCACTCTGGCGACGCGGCATTCTGTCGCGAATGCCTCATCCACA
The DNA here is from genome assembly GCA_963791145.1 of uncultured Acidobacteriota bacterium. GTDB lineage: Bacteria > Acidobacteriota > Terriglobia > Terriglobales > Acidobacteriaceae > CAWBRT01. The sequence continues at coordinate 126,484 of CAWBRT010000013.1, forward strand.
GCTCAGGATGAGATGGCAGCTCCGCAAGTGAAGTTGCCCTGAGTTGCCGCTGAGTGATGCTGCCCTGAGCCGTAGGAAATTCGGCCCTAGTCGGAACTTCTCTCAAGCAGAGTTCCTCCTTTCTTCCCGCAGCGGCCCGAACGACCGCCAGGCTGAAAGATTGCCCGGGTAGGGCAGTCCTCCCCGGGCGGCGGGAAGCAGGGCCGTGGCGGCGGTTGGCGGGGGCAAATCGACAGTGGATAGCGGCTGCAATCGCTACAAAAAAAACTGGTTGGCGGGTCTTTGGGTCAGTGATATGAATGATCCATCCAGGAGCTCACGATGAAAGCCTTGCTTACGGCATTCTTGCTAGCGGCTGTCTCCGTCTGCGCGGTAGCCCAATCCAATCCGCCGGCAAAACGAAGCACACCGGCCCAATCCCAGAGAAACGTGAGAGATATTACGTGCCCGCTGAAGGCCAAGGGCTGCCCCAGCTTCCGCCAGCTGTGGAAGGCGGGGGACGAGCAGGTTCGCAATGCTGCCTGGGCTTGTTTTCCGATGAACCAGGAGAGCACGTGGGTGAGTGGATCAGCGACAAAAACAACCATCACGCCCACGACCGTCGACGAGTTCTTCCTCATAACTTTTTCCGGCGACAATGAGCTCATGCGCTACGCCTACTTCAGCGATGGCGTAACTCAGAACGATGACTGGGGCGCCAGAGATAAGCAGTACAAGCCGGCCGACAGACCCAGTGACACCAAGAGGTGGTATCGCGAGGTGAGCGGGGAAGAGAACTCCAAACCGTTTGAAGCCTTTGCCGACAGTCAGGAGTTGACGCTTTCGAGAGAATTCAGGAATGCCAACGAGAAGCTGAGCCTGGTCAGCTTCAGCATGCGGTTTTCCACCGGCCGCTTTGCCGAGGAGTGGAAGGAAGACGGCGCCGGCAAGTACACCGTCCACGGTCAGTGCATTAATCTGACGCGCGCGCGCAAGTAGTAACGAATCCCTTGGGTTACCGCGTGCCGAGCAGCTCCAGTTACGTCAGTCGGGACATGCCCCGGCGGAACATTTTTCCCTGCATTCCGCGCTGGCGGGCCGAGCAGCCCCACTTTCCCTGCACGAAATCAATTCGGATTGCACCCCAGCATCAGGCGGCCAGGTCAGGACTGCCATAGCGGGTTTTCTGTCCGCACGCTTGCCCTGGGATTCACTCCTGGCTCCCTCATTGGCCGAGGATTGAAGTTCACTGCGCCTGTTGCCGATAAATACTTTAAGGCGCAGGAACGGCAGGAGACGGTTCATCCCCCCAGCCTTCTGGCGGAACCGAGTCGGCTAAGGCTTTCCTGTGGACGGTGAAACCCATGAACAACGATGATTTCACAAGCGACGCGACTGCTATGCCGCCCTGGGGAGAACGGCGGCGCGTGCGCGACAGCGAACGAAAAAAGCGCCTTGGCAAAGGCCTCTGCTCAGATCAGTGCCAGGAAGAGGACTGGCCGGCGCCTGAGCAGGCGTTGCAGTATCCAGCCCAAGATCGGCCTGGCGCGCCTTCGGCCTCAACTTAAATTTTGGCAATAGGCCGCGATCTTGACCGCCCGGAACCTGATCGGATGCATCGCTGCACCCGGCATGTCCGCAACTCACAGAGCCGCAGGCTCCCACTTGTCGCCGGTTTTTAAAACAATTTTCACAAACGTACGTGTCGCTTCTGCCGGCCTGGACCGCATACGAGCGAGCTGAAGTCTGTCGAAGCTTGGTTATCGCGGTGATAGGAGATGGGCAACCACTCTGTTGTAAGCCGATGAAGTGGGCATTACCGAATGCACTCGGCTAACGCCGGCGCTCCACTTACGCTTTGGAGCCGCAAATCCTTCTGGAGGCGTAAGCGGGCGGGGTAAATGCCTTGGGGCGTTTTCTCAACGGCCTCGGCGAAACGGCCTGTCCCCGTTTGGGGTTTGCGCTGCCGGCCGGCGGCGGCGTTTGCCGGGCAAGCTTCGTCCGGGCCGCTTTCAGGACGCGTTCGATCTCGCGGAACAAGAGCTGTGCTCTTGCAGTCTTACAAACGAAGCCGTCGAATTGATCCCGGGCCGAAGGTAATTCCAACGCCCCGGACATCCAGACGATGGGAATCTCCGGGCGGCACCGTTTGAGCTGAGCAGCCAAGGCCGTGCCGGTCATTTCTCCGGAAAGATAGTGGTCGGTGATGACCAAGTCAATCTTCTCCGAAGCGAAAATCCGGAGCGCCTGCTGCGCGTCGGCAGCGGTCAGCACACGGTACCCGGCGCTTTCGAATAATGATTTGTGGAGTGACAACATCGGTCGGTTATCGTCTACGCAGAGAATCTTGATCTCGGGACTCTTGCCTGGCATTGTTCGGCCCGCCTGTCCTTGAGGAGTATTGGACTGCGAAGAGTCACTCTATTGTCTTGAAGCGGAGGGCGCGAGATAACCTTGGTAATGGCGGTATGCAGGGGGAATCTAGGTAATAAACAGGCGCTGCCGCCCTATAAGTCAATAACAGGCTCTAGGATGCCAGTCCAGGCGCCATCTCCAGGCAGGTGCGCCGCAGCTGAGCCTGTTGCGGAGGAGTCATCTCCAGGAACTCAAAGCCGTAAACGGCTCCATGACGGTGCCGAACCTGGGCAGGCTGGGCCAGGGTCAGTCCCAACTCCGGTCCGGTGATTCTTATGTGCACGGTTTCGCCGACTTCAAGCTCGCCTTCTATCGTGCCGCCTATACCTCCCTCTGCCAAGTCGAGCGACACACCGCTCAGAGTAGCCGTGCTGCCGGAGCGGGTCACCACGGCCGCGAAGGGCACATTCACTGTAAAGCGGGCGAATTTACGCAGGTCGGTTTTTCGGCATCCATGGGTCGGCAGCAATCGCTGCAGGACCGCCAACAGCTTCTTCAGGCCCTGCAGCTTGTGTACGGAGCTGTTCACGTTGATCAGATCGCTGGCGGGTATATCGGACGATCCGGAGAACATGATCACTGGCGTGAGGGGGCGGAGACGCTTAATGCCGGCTGCTATCTGGGCGCCGTTCATCTCCGGCAAGACGTAGTCAAGAATGACGGCGTCCAGACGGTTACTGGCCGCGATCTCCAACGCTTTGCGGCCATCGGCCGCGGCCAGGACTTGATGCCCGCAGGTCGTCAGGGCAGAGACCAGCAGCGCCAAGACGTCGTTGTCGTCATCGACGCATAGAATAACGCTGCCACTCAAGAGGCAAGCTCTCCAGGAAAAGTGATGGTACATATTACCAAGTCAGGCAGGTTTTGGTAGTCCCTTTTCCGGGGGATGGCTCCACAGTTAACGCGAGCGCCCTTTTTCCACAGCGTGTGCGATGCGCAACATGGTGCCTTCGTCAAAATGGCGGGCCATGATCTGCACGCCGATGGGCAGCCCGGCGCGGTTCTGGCCGCAGGGAACGGAAATGCCCGGTACACCCACCAGATTGGCGGTGACGGTAAATATATCGCCCAGATACATTTGCAACGGGTCATCGGTCTTTTCTCCCAGCCGGAAGGCAGGCGTGGGCGTGACCGGAGTGACAAGGGCATCCACGCGCGCAAAGGCCTGCTGGAAGTCGCGCGCCAGTAAGGTGCGCACTTGTTGAGCCTTCAAGTAATAAGCATCGTAGTAACCCGCGCTGAGAGCGTAAGTGCCGAGCATGATGCGCCGCTTGACTTCGGTGCCGAAGCCCTCGTTGCGGCTGCGGCGGTACATTTCCGAAAGCGTCGAAGCCCCGCGCGCCCGGTGCCCGTAGCGTACGCCATCGAAGCGCGCCAGGTTGGAGGAGGCTTCAGCGGTCGCGACCAGGTAATAGGTGGGCACGGCATACTTGGTGTGCGGCAGCGAGAGGCGGACCAGTTCGCAACCGGCGGCGCGAAGCCGTTCCAGCACGCCATCGATGGCCTGCCGGATCTCCGCGTCGAGACCCTCGCCAAAATATTCTTCCGGGACACCGATCTTCAGGCCTTTGACCGGCTTGCCGATTTCGCCCACGTAATCTGCGACCGGAACGTCGGCGGAGGTCGAGTCGAGCGGATCGCGCCCGGCAATGATTCCCAGAATGATAGCGGCGTCTTTTACGCTCCTGGTCAGCGGTCCGATGTGGTCAAGCGACGACCCGAAGGCGATCAGTCCATACCGGGAAACGCGCCCGTAGGTGGGCAGCAGGCCGACTACGCCGCAGAATGCCGCCGGCTGCCGGATGGACCCGCCGGTATCAGAGCCGAGCGTAGCCAACGCCATGCCGGCCGCGACCGCGGCCGCCGATCCGCCCGAAGAACCGCCGGGGACGCGCGTCAAATCGCGCGGATTGTGCACCGGCTTGTAGCCGGAATTTTCGTTCGACGAGCCCATGGCGAACTCATCGCAGTTCAGCTTGCCCAGTACCACCGCGCCGGCAGCCTCCATGCGGGCAACCGCCGTGCAGTCATAAGGCGCAATGAAGTTGTCGAGAATCCTGGAAGCGGCCGTGGTGCGCACGCCCCGCGTCATCAGAACATCCTTCATCGCCACCGGGACGCCGGCCAGCGGCGGCAGCGGGTCACCCCGCTCGGCCAGGCGGTCGATTTCGGCGGCCTTGGCCAGAGCACGCTCACGGGACAGCGTCAGGAAGGCGCCTATCTTTTCATCGTCGGCAGCAATGCGCTTGTAGAACGCCTCGGCCAAAGTGGCGGCAGTGGTCTCTTTGCGCGCCACCAGCTCACGCGTGGAATCGATGGTCAGCAGGTCAGTGTTCATCGCTTATTTCTCGATGACCTTGGGAACTTTGAAAAACGTTTTGTCCGTTTCCGGAGAGTTGGCCAGCGCGGCCTCGTGCGGCAGTCCGGGGTGGGCTTCGTCCGGCCGCATGGCATAGCCGAAACGCTCACCCGGGGGAAGCTGCGTCCCGGCGAACATGCTGACCACCTCGGCCAGCGGCGGGACATTTGAGGTGTCGAGCTCATTCAGCATCTCGGCGTACTCGAGAATGGAGTTCAGGTCGCGCACCATGCGGCCCTTTTCCGCCGCCGTGAGCTCAAGGTTGGCCAGATCGGCCACGTATAGAACGTCACTTTCGCTTACTTTTGTTTCCGGCATTCTTCTTCCTGTCGCGCGAATTGTTGCTCGAAGCTCGCGCCTGCGGCTGCTTCACCGCTCTCTCCGCCTTAGGCGTTCGTGGCTTAGATTGTTTCTGCTGCTGTGATCCGGGGCCCCCAGCAAACGCATTTGTGTTTGCTGGGGTGGAAGATCCGGCTGCCGCGGCCAGCACAAACTCGATCTTCTCGACCGGCTTGGCACTGTATTGGTTCAAGCCGGCCAGATACCTTCCGCGCAGCTCCTGCAGCTGCGCCCGCCAGGCGGCATCCGGCACCTCCACCCGCAGAATGCCGTCCGCGAAGCTGACGGCCTGCGTACGGCGGGAAACTTGTTTGCCGCACACGAACGGCCAGGCCTCAAGCGGAACCTGTTCGGGCGGAAAGCGGTTGAGAACGCCGGCCAACACCTTCTGCAAGGCGGCGCGGACGGGCTCCATTTCGTAGCCGGCCCCGCGACGGACACGGCCATTATCCGATACCCTGTTCGACGGGCGGGAGTGAACGCTGCTTTTCGGCGGCACCAATTGATTCTAGCGAAAGACAGTTTCAACTTTCCAGCTTCAAGTGCGAGCTAGCTGGTGACCAGTTTTTCCTTCAGCGTGATGGGCGCGATATCGGTCCACTCGGCGTTGCTGCCGCGCACGAAGCTCAGGTGTTCGATGCGAGCGCGGTGCGATCCCTCGTAGCGGTCCCAGCGGTCGCGCGAAATTTCGTACACCTGGCGGGCCCGCTCAGTGGTCTCCAGCTTGGCGATGGTGAGGTGCGGCATGAACGGCAGATCTTCGTTGAAAGCCAAGGGGCCGCCATTGACGAGGTCGTGAAGTTCGCGAATCCGGTAGGCTGCGTGCGCCACCCTGATGAAAACCGTGGGAGTGGTGGGAATGAAGCTTTCCACGTCGCCCATTACGACCTCAAACGGCAGAACCACGCTACAGCACTCCGCCAGCCAATATAAGCCGTCGGCTTCGTTGGAAAGCAGAGGCCGTGGAGGAAGAATGGTGATGTGAGCAGGCAGGTGAGCGTGCTTGGGGTGCACCTCCCGCCGGAGGCTCTCGACGAAGTCGGCGAGCTCGCCTCTGAGGTATGCGACAAGAGCGTACTGTGCGGGCGCTTCGGCAGACATTCGCAAACTTCCGAATTATACGCCTGGAAGCCGTTCTCCGCAGATTCTTGCCAGCCGGAATGCCCGGCCCGCGCTGCCCCACCTTGTTCCAGATCAGGTGGGGCATGCCACGGGCGGCGTAGTTGCGTCACCAGATGGTGAGAGAAGCCTGGTCCACCCATTCCTGATAGGCGGCGCCGCTGGCGTTTACGTCGAGTTGATATTGCACGCCGAGGTTATCGGACCAGCCGTTCTGCAACGCCGAGTAGGTTTGGTTGACCGAGTACGATGTTCCGTCCACCACCAGCGTCACGTAGTGATAGGTGTGATTGCCGGGATTGGTTTGCACGTACCACTGGATGTGGTGCCAGACGCCGGGAGTGAACTTGGGGCAGGCGATGCTGGTGTGAATCCATTTTCCGTTCAGCTCATCCCAGGTATCCCACACGCCCGCGCCGTAGTCGCACTGGCTGCCGATCATGTAGTTGTAGCCGCCGATGAACTGAAAGGCATCAAACTCCAGCGCCTGGGCGGCACTCACCGACGCGGAATTCACCTGAAAGTAAAAATCCCAAAGGAAATTCGTGACGTTGTCGTTCGCGCCCAGATGGTTCCACCAGAGGGCGTTAGCCCAGACCCCGGCGTTCTGCAACTGCATGCTGCTGCCGCTCAGCGACGGTGTGGTCTGGTTCTGCGCCATCCAGTAGGCGCTCGTGCCGCTGCCGCCGGCGCAACTGGAGGAGCCGCAAGGACTGCCATCCGGACCGCTGCTGCAGATTGCTGAAGACGATCGCACTGGCCGGAGGCACGGGAATCCCCGAAGCCGGAGGCGAGGTTGACGAACCAGTCGTGGAAGAGCCCGTGCCTGAACCCAAAGAGCTTGTTCCCGAGCCCGTGGATGGGTTGGACGACGGCGTTGATCCCGCGCTCGCAGATCCAGTCGGCGTGGAAGAAGGGCTCGCACTGACTTGAGATGATGCCGGGTTCGTTCCCTCACTTGAAGCGCCGTTTGCTCCGGCACTGCCGCCGCAGGCGAACATGGCTAGCGTGACGGCGATCAGCACGGCAGTGCTGAGGAACATGCGTTTCACGAACACCCCCGCGATTCCGGGCAAAGTGGCCCTCGGTGGTCACCTTAAAACCGGCCATGCGTGGACGTCTCAAAACCGGCCATGGAGAGTGGCCCAAGACAGTCTTGTTTTACCCCGCCGAGGTAGGTTCGGGCAAGGCCGGATTTGAGTTCCATGCTGTGGTAAGTTAGTTTTGTTCCCGCCGGGGTCGCGCCTGGCGGGAAGATCCAGGGCCGAAGACGCGGGGCTGGCTCCGAAGGAATCGGCGATCGAGACCCTTTGCAGGTAAGCCGTGATGGCTGACTTTGCGAAGGGTTTCGTGTTTTTGCCAGCATTCCTTGGGTGAAGCTCCGCCGTAGAGGCCCTTGGATCACGGAACGCGACGACGCCGGGCCGCTTTTGCCCGGCCTCCTTGTTGTTTTTGCTTTCGTCATTGGGCTTCTCCGCGCTTTTCGGATTTGGTTCGCCAGCTACGCGGGCCGCACTTGAGGACGTGTCCATGGTGCAGCAGACGGTCGAGCATGGCGGTGACGGCGGCGCTGTCGCCGAGCAGCTTGCCCCAGTCCTCCACCGGGCGGTTCGAGGTCAGCAGAGAGCTGGTGCGCTCGTAGCGGCGCATGATGATCTCCAGTAGCTCTTCGGCGGCGATCAGCGGCAGCTTGCGCATACCGAGATCGTCGATGATCAGCAGCGGCACCGTGGACAGCAGTTCCATGTGCTCTTTGCGAGTACCGTCCAAGGTGGCGTCGGCCAGCTCTTCCAGCAAGACGTGCGCTTCCCGATAGAGCACGCGATAGCCCTGCTGGATGACGGCGTGTCCGATGGCTTGGGCCAGATGGCTTTTTCCACTTCCGGGTGGACCGATGAAAAGGCCGTCCTCGCGTCGGCCGACGAAGCCAGCGGTCGCCAGATCGAAGACGAGGGCGCGGTTCATCTTGGGATTGAACTGGAAGTCGAAACTATCCAGAGTCTTGTTGGCATCGCGGAATCGCGCCTGCTTGCGGCGTCGCTCCAGCAGCCGCTGACTGCGGCAGCTCAGTTCGTCCGACACCAGGCTGGAGATCAGGTCGATGGGTGCCATGGCTTCGCTCTGTGCTTGCAGCAGGCGCGTTTCCAGCACTCCGGCCATTCCGCCCAGGCGCAGTTGCCGTAAGGCGCGGTTGAGTTCGATCAGATTCATGAGTTGGGTTCCTCGGATTGGATTCGTTGTTGGATCAGGTCGCGATACTGCACCAGTTCGCGGATGAGAGGGTCGACCTGGCGCAGGCTCAGAGGAGCTTGCGGGCTGCGCTCCAGGCAGCGGCGAACAAAACGATATTCGGGCACGCCCAGTTCCAGAGCCGTGGCACAGGCTTGCTCCGTGGCCGCGCAACCGTACTTCTTGGCCAGCGAGAGCACGCCCAGGATGCGGCGCACTCCAGCCTCGGCTTGTCGTTGGTAGATGACATCGCAGAGAGCGCTGATATTGGCGCCAGCCTTGTGAGCCCGCACCAGCAGTTGGTGGGTGCGAAGTGGTGTGCGCCGTGGCCGATCTTCATCGCGGATACGGTGGCCGCCACGCTTCTGCCGCAGATGTTCGCGCAGCAACTGTCCGGTCCGCGGATCAAGCAGGCGCACGAACATCCCGTCCCACTGCACCTGCACCAGCCGACCGATCCATCCCGGCGGTGCCCCGTAGTAGGCCGCCTCAACCTCAACGCAGCCATCCAGATGAACCGTACGCTCGCCGTACTGGTAGTAGTGGAAGGGCTCCAGCGGCAACAGCTGCAACCAGGGCTTCTCTTCGGCGAACATCGCTGCCACTTGTCGCTTGGTCGTGCCGTGAATGCGGGTGTCGGCCCAACGTTGTTCCCACTGATCCAGGTATGCCTGCGCCTCTTCCAGACTCTCGAAGCGCTTGCCTTTCAGCGGCGTCTTCTTGGCATGTCCAACCCCCGACTCGACCTTCCCTTTGCGATCCGGGTCCCGCACACGGCATGGCAGTGCCACCACGCCGTAATGCGCCAGAACGTCGCGATACAGGGGATTCAGGCTGGGATCGTAGATGTCAGGGACCAGCACGCCTTCGCGCAGATTGTCCAGAACCACGATCCGCGTCGAGCCGCCCAGCCGACGAAAGGCTTTCTCATGCAGCTCGGCCCAGATGCGGGCGCTGGAACGGAAGCTCAGCAGCCGAACCGATTTGCGGCTGTAGCCCAGCGTCAGAACGAACAGCCGCGTGCGACGGTACTTGCCGCTCTGTGGGTCGCGCACCAGCGGCCCGCTGCCATAATCCACCTGCGCCTCTTCGCCCGGCGAGGTTTCAATGACCACCCGTGCTTCCGCCGTTCGCGCCCCGCGCAGCTTGCGCACGAACCGCTTCACGCTCTGGTAGCCGCCCGCAAACCCGCAACCGTCAACTAGGTCCTGCCAGATCCCCATGGCGTTGCGGCCTCGCGACAGCCCAAGCTGGATCGTTTCCCGGTACAACTCGCAGGCGCTGACCGACCGCCGACCGCTCTCCACCGGCGGTATTGGCGACCCAAGGTCGGTGGTCACCTCCATGGCCGGTTTTGCCAACTTGGCTTCTGTTTGTAGGTTGAGGAAAAGGATTTCCGTGCTGGAGTCGGTGGTCACCCTGGTGGCCGGTTTTGAACCAGGCTTCCGTTTCCAGCCGCCCGGCCGCGCTATCGCTATCCCGGCCGCCTTCAGGTAGCCGCCCGCCGTCTCGCGGCGAACCCCGGTCTCCTGCTCAATCCGCCGCAGCGACCACCCTAGCCGCCCCAGCGCAATCACCTGCTGTCGCTTCGCTTCGCTCAAGACATTGCCCATGCCAACCGAGGCTAGCTGCACCCCAGTCGGAGCTTAGTGTCTTGGGCCTCTAACATGGCCGGTTTTGAGACGTCCACGCATGGCCGGATTTGGGTGACCCCCGAGGAAGTGGCCTGCGACCAAAGGGCAGCGGTGCGGGCCCGCTCGGGATCATCCGGCAGGACGAGGGAGGCATGAATCGGCGGGACGCCTTACGCGGATCAGGTGAGGAGGCTTAACAACTCTGCTCTGCGCCGGTGGCCGCAAGACTGTGAAATGCTTGGCTGTGTTAGAATTTCTGCTAATCGAAGAAGTTCCCGGCAAGCGGGAACCTACCTTGTGTCGGGGAGTGGCTCAGCCTGGTAGAGCACCTGGTTCGGGACCAGGGGGTCGGAGGTTCAAATCCTCTCTCCCCGACCAATATTTTCAATAACTTACAAGCCTTTTTCGACCTGCCAAAAATCGCCTGTGGGCGATTTTGTAGACGGAC
>CAWBRT010000014.1:0-144310 GCA_963791145.1 uncultured Acidobacteriota bacterium
GTACCGAAGGTGTTCTTCCAGCCGAAGCCCTGCTGCTCGATGGGCGCGGCTTCGGGCTCGGGGCCGACATACTTATCGGATCGGCAGCACCATGGGTTTTGCCGAAGGTGTGGCCGCCGGCGATCAGGGCAACGGTTTCTTCGTCATTCATCGCCATGCGGGCGAACACCTCGCGGATCCCCTTAACTGCCGAGAGCGGATCATGATTGCGCTCCGGGCCTTCCGGATTGACATAGATCAAGCCCATCTCGGTGGCGGCGAGAGGGTTTGCGAGTTCCTTGGCGAGTTCCTCGGCGGGCCGGTGGGCCAGCCAGGTTTTTTCGAGGCCCCAGTTCACGTCCTGATCCGGTTCCCAGACGTCCTCGCGCCCGCCGCCGAAACCAAAAGTCTTAAACCCCATCGATTCCAAGGCGACGTTGCCCGCGAGAATCATCAGATCGCCCCAGGAAATCTTCCGGCCATATTTCTGTTTGATCGGCCACAGCAGCCTGCGCGCCTTGTCGAGGCTGACGTTGTCGGGCCAGCTATTGACGGGTGCAAAGCGCTGCTGGGCTCTGCCGGCGCCGCCACGGCCGTCACCGATGCGGTATGTGCCAGCGGCGTGCCATGCCATACGGATAAACAGAGGCCCGTAGTGGCCGAAGTCCGCCGGCCACCAGTCCTGAGAGTCCGTCATCAAGGCACGGAGATCCTTGGTCACGGCATTCAGATCGAGACTCTTGAATTCTTTCGCGTAGTTGAAATCCTTGTCCATAGGATTGGACAGGGAGGAGTGCTGGCGCAGGATGTTCAGATTTAGCCTGTTCGGCCACCAGTCCTCAATCATTGTGGCCATCCTTCTGTGGGCTCCGCCCGTTACCGGACACTTGGCTTCGGTTGACAAGTTTTCCTCCTGATCCTTGGGGACAGGCGCTCCCACTGCAGTGGCAAGTTCTTTCTTCATGTGTTCATCCTCCTTCGCATTCACCCAAAAGAATGCGACGAAATGCGAATCCAACCTGGTTTTCCCATTCGCGCCCTCGCCAGCCGTGCTTGGCTGACGCGCGCCATTCATCCCTTTACGATTTCGAAATGATACTTTATATCAAATGATAATTAATTTCAAATAGATTAATTTCGCAAAATGAAGTAAAATAATGCCATGAGTGAGGGCCATCGGGTTCCCGTGATGCTTGAGGAACTGGAACGCATTTGCCGCCAACATGGCCTCCCGAACACGGTGCAGCGACGGGAAGTTCTGCATACCCTGGTGCTGAGAAGGGACCACCCCGTCGCCGATCAGGTTTTCGACGCTGTCCGGAAACGTCTGCCTGAGATTTCCCGAGCCACGGTTTACCGAGTGCTAGAAACGCTGGTTCGTATCGGAATCGCCCGCAAGGTCTGTCATCCAGGTTCGGGCGCTCGCTATGAGGTTGAGCGGCAGCGTCATCACCATCTCGTCTGTATCCGTTGCGAAAAGATGATCGACCTGGAAGATCCCACGCTAGACCATTTATCCCTTCCCGGCGTCGGTTCCGGCTTTCACATTCAGGACTATTCCATTCAGTTTCTTGGCCTTTGTAAGACCTGTGCACGGAAACAAAAGGGACACGTACGGAGCTCTTGAAGCGAGAGCAGTCCATCCGGGACATGTTCAGAATGGCCCGACCCCATGGTGTTCCTCTTCTCCGCCGGGGCCATGCTTCAGTTGAACTCAGGTAAGGTGTTGACCCATGCCTACAGGTCACCCAAGAACCGATAACTCAGTTAAATACCCTAGCACAAAAAGCCAGCTCCGACTGTGACGCGAATCACCTGATGCTGTTCGGAAGGAATCAGAACAAGACTACGGGGCCGGCATGCGCACGCTACGTCTGTAGTTCCCATCCCGTTCCCCTCCCGTGACGCCAGTCAGACGCAGCTATGACAAAAGTTTGTTGTCCGCCGACAACGAATTTGCCTTGACAGTTGATGGCCTTCTTCTTACATTCAACCACACACCAAAACAGGACGATGTTCTGCCTGGCAGAACGCATCGTATGAGCACAACCGCGAGCAAAGACCTAGAAAGCGAAGAAGGCGTCGCCGCCGTCGAACGTGCGCTGACGATTCTGTGCGCCTTTGACGAGCATTCTCCATTTCTAAGTCTTGCCGCGCTGGCTTCCCGTACGGGTCTATACAAGAGCACGATTTCGCGCCTGCTGGTATCACTGCGCCGCTTGGGCTTTGTTGAGCGCGACAACATGGGCCGCTATCGCGTCGGTCCGCAAGCGTGGCGCGTTGGCTCGTTGTTTGTGGTCGATCTGACGCTGGAAAAGATTCTCCGCCCCATCATGGACGAGCTTTCTGCCGCAACCCATGAGACCGTGGCTTATTATGTGCCGCTGCCCGGCAGCCGGCCGCCGATGCGCATGTGCATCTTGCGCGTCGATCCCATGCGCCGCATACGCGACACCTTCCACGTCGGCAACAGACTGCCGATCGACGTCGGCGCCGGCGGGGTGGTAATTCGTGCTTTCAGCGGGCCTCCATATCGGAAGGAAGACGATTTGGTTCGCAAGGAACGGGCACATATCTCTTGGGGTGATATCGATGCGGAAGTTTGTGCCGTTGGCGCTCCAGTGCTCGGGCACGATGAGCGTGCGCTGGGCGCCATGGTGTTGTCAGCCCCCCAGGCCCGCCATGACCTGGCTTGGGCGATGGCGATGAAACCGGTAGTGCGCGAGGCAGCCGACAAAGCAAGCCAGAGCCTGCGGCTGCTGGAAGATTTTTCCCGGCCTAGAGTACAGGATGCTGCAAAGACTGCGCTGGCAGGAAGAGTTTCGCTCTAAGTCAAGCAGCTGACCAGAGCGCTGACGGAATGCCTGCCAGCGCGCAGAGACTCCGGGAAGCGAGCACAAAGCATGATCGAACTCGTATGTGACGTGCTGGTGATTGGAGGCGGTGCCGCCGGAAGCCGCGCCGCGTTGGAAGCCAAGCGCCGTCATCCGGAGCTCAAGGTTGTTCTGGCTCTCGCCGGCCGGCAGGGCAAGACGGGCAGCACGCAGTTGATCGCCTCAGAAAGCTTGGGCATTAACGCTCCCTTCAACTTCGCCGGCGATGGCGACACTCCCGACGTTTATTACGAAGACATGTTGGCCACAGGCGGCGGGCTCAGCGATCCCGCCCTTTGCCGCATCATCGCCGACGAGTCTTGCGCCCGGATCCAAGACCTCATCTCCCTGGGCCTGGCATTCGACTGTAAAGCAGGCATTCCCGTACAAACCAGGCTCTCCGGCTGCACCAAGCCGCGTTCGCTGACTTGCGGCGGTTCAACCGGAGTGGAGATATTGCGTGCATTAGCCAGGGGCAATGCCGAAGCAGGCGTGGAGGTACTGGAGCACGTCCGACTGCTTGATCTCTGGCAGAGCGAGGATGGACGAGTCATCGGCGCCATCGGGCTCAGGGGAAATGAGGAAACCTGCATTCGCGCCGGGGCTATTGTGCTGGCCACGGGCGGCGCCGGCCGTCTCTTTCGCAGAAACGTGAACCCTCCCACGCTCGAGGGCGATGGCTGGGCCATGGCTTATCGCACCGGAGCGCGCATGGTGAACATGGAATTTTTCCAGGTCGGCCCGGCGGTGGTATGGCCGAAGATCCAGTTCATCATTCACAGCCACATGTGGAAGCTGAAGCCGAAGCTAACCAACGGGCGCGGTGAAGAGTTTTTGGCTAACTACTGCCCGCAGGGTGTTCGGCCGGAAGAGGTGATAGATGCCAAAACCCTGTCGTACCCGTTCTCGGTGAGGACGGTCGCCAAGTATCTGGACATTGCCATTTTCAAAGAGCTCGCTGCCGGACGGGGCGGGCCAAATGGCGGAGTCTACTTTGACGTGACGCACGTCAGTGAGGAAGAGCTGAGGCGAAGGGCTCCTATCACCTACGAGACCCTGAAAAAAGCGGGCGCCGATTTGGCGATAGAAAAGATCGAGCTGGGACTGGTGGTGCAGAACTTCAACGGCGGCGTGCTGATCGACCAGGACGGCTGGACCGGCGTCGAGGGCTTGTATGCCGCAGGCGAAGTAAGTGGTGGTGCGCACGGCGCGGACCGTCCCGGAGGAAATAACCTCATAGACACGCAGGTCTTCGGTTGCCGCGCGGGGCGGGGTGCCTCCGATTTTGCGCTCAGCGCACGCGGAAAGCCCTCGGGACGTGCTCCACAACTTTCAGCCAATGCCGCGTCCTCGCCGGATACCGAAGCCGTGCGCCGCCGCGCCGCCCTGTACGAGCGCGAGTTGACCATCGTTCGCCGGGCTGACGGCCTCAAGAAAGTTCTCGATTTCATAGCCGAACAGACTCCTGCCAGCTACGCCGAGCGCAACGCGCTGCTGGTGGGACGGATTCTGGCCACTGCGGCATTGACCCGGGAAGAGAGCCGGGGCACGCACTATCGGGAAGATTTTCCAAACACCGATCCGCAGCACATGTGCAGGATCGTAGTCCGGCGGGGAAGTAACGGCGAGCCGGAAGTAAGCTGACATTCCGGCTCCCACTTTTTGGCCGAGAGGGAATTTCCCGGTACCGCCATGGAGCAGATCAAGAAAATGTTGGCCTGTGTCTGCTCTAGGGCAACGACATTGGTGAAGTGAAAGCTATCCAGGAGACCGATAGCACCGGAGGTGCTTTATGGCGTCAACTGCTGTTAAAGCGGTAACCGAATACTCGAGGCGATATCGCATCAATATTCTCTTTTTGCTAGCCGCCTCGCAGGCAATTGCCTACCTGGACCGTGTCAATATGTCCGTGGCCGCGCCCGTGCTGATCCGGAATTATCAGTGGTCTCCAGCGACTGTGGGTATGATGCTGTCCATGTTCAACTGGGCCTATTGCATCACGATGCTATTTGCAGGCCCCTTTGTCGATTGGGTGCGGGCACGAATTGCCTACCCGTTGGCAGTGTCTATCTGGTCGGTAGCGACGGTGTTGTGCGGAACGACAGTTCGCTTTGGCCCCTTGTCGTTCTTCCGCGGACTGGTCGGCTTTGGCGAGGGACCGATGCTCGGATGCGGATACCGCGTCATTTACGAGACATTTCCCAAGGAAAAGCGGGCAACAGCAGTAGGTACCTTCTATTCCGGCAATAAAATTGGGCTGGCATTAGGGATTCCATTCGCCGCTGCGATTTATCACCAGTGGGGATTACCCACGATCTTTTACGCCGCGGGTGGATTAAGCCTTCTGTGGTTGCCGTGGTTCCTGCTGACCTACAAAGGTGAAGGAAAGCCTGCGACTCGGGAGAAGAGCACTATCCGCTGGATCACGCTGCTACGGTACCGCAACACTTGGGGCGCGATGCTGGGCAATTTCGGATATTTGTACGTTTATTTCGTGTTCGCTAACTGGCTCCCGGGCTATCTGGTACTGCAGCGGAAAATGTCCGTATTGAGGGGCGGTTTTGTGGCTATGCTCCCCTTCCTGGTCGGCGTGGTGGCGACCATTTCCGGAGGCTATATCAGCGATTGGATGGTAAGGAAGGGTGCGCGTGTTACCGTCGCCCGCAAGGTGCTTGCCTGTAGTGGATTGTGCCTAGCGACGGTCTTCACACTACTGGGAGCATACTCCACCTCCACGTGGCCGGCAGTCACTTTTCTTACGTTGGCGGTAGCCAGCTTCAGCCTGGCTACCGGTTCGATCCAGACGATGATGGTTGACATCGCGCCGCCGCATTTCGTCGCATCCTTGGGATCGCTGCAAAATTTCCTTGGCAATATCGGTGGCGCTTTGGCTCCTCTGGTAACTGGAATTCTGCTGGCCAGGACGAAGAGCTTTACGGTCCCACTGATCGTCACTGCCTGTGTGGCACTATTCGCAGCCGCTTGCTATGGCTTCATTGTCGGCAACCTGGACGAGCGCTTGAAGGAGAGAACCAAAGGGGCGGCGACCGCTTAGGTTACCCGGCTCAGGTTCGCCGGAACAGTAATTAGCAAATTCTATTTACAAATAACTGGAAGGAGTTCGACATGGCTGATCTAAGCTTAAAGGTAAATGGAGTCAAGTTCAAGAATCCCGTGATCGTCGGCTCGGCGACGCCGACCATGGACTGGCGTGGAACCAAGAAGGGCATCGACGGAGGAGCCGGCGGAGCCATCGTGAAGTCCCTGTTCGGGGATGCCGGCAAACTGGGACGCAACTACCCTCGCCCACGCTTCATGCTTTATGACTACAAGAACTACCCGGGCTATCCGGACAAGCTGCCGCACTCCTTCACTTTGAACTCCCTGGAAGAGTGCTCCCACTTCGGCTACGAGGACTACATGAAGGACCTCGACATCGCCAAGGACAAGATAGGCGACGATGGCATCGTGATGGCCAGCCTGTCGGGCGTGGGCATCGAAGAGTGGCTGCAGATGTGCCGCATGGTCAACGAGACCAAGGCAGACTGGGTCGAGCTAAATGTCTCCTGCCCCTTCTCCGCGGATATGGGCGTGAAGATGGGCGCCGGTGACGTCGACCGGGCGCCATTCATTGTCAGCCAGTGCGCCAGCATCCTGAAGAAACCCTTCAGCGTAAAGATTTCGCCACAAGCTTCCGATCCGGTAGCTATCGCGGAAGCGGTGGAAAAGGCCGGCGGGCAGGCCGTCAACATGTCAGCGCGTTTCTCCGGCTTCATGATCGACATTGAGACTGCCAGCCCGATCGGACCGGGATCGCAGGGCGGATGGGGCGGCCCCTACCTGCTGGGCTACGGATTGAAGATCGTCGCTCAGGCGGCCAGGAAGCTCAAGATCCCAATCATCGCCGGCCTCGGCGTGTGGGATTGGCAGGACATCGTTCGCTACATCATGTGCGGCGCCACCCTGGTGCAGTCCGGCGTTGGCCTCATGATGCAAGGCTACAACATCAGCAAGAAGTGGACGGAGCAGATCAATACCTGGATGGACGGCAAAGGCTATAAGTCGCTGGACGACATTCGCGGCTTGGCGCTGCCCAACATTCTTACCACCAAGGACGTGGTTCGCGCCGCCGAAGGCGTGCACGCCGCTGTCGATTTCACCAAGTGCGACCGTTGTGGCGTCTGCCTCAGGAGCTGCTTCTACGATGCCATTACGCTGACCAAGGTGGGCGCGGTCATCGACAAGAAGAAGTGTGACGGTTGCGGCATGTGCGTGGAAGTATGCCCCAAGGACGCCGCGCACATGGCTTTCCCGCGTGTCCGGGCGGCACGGGCGTAGTCCGGCGACCATAACAAGCTGGCAGGTGGTGGCCCAAGGCAGCCGCCTGCCGTCCATGTTTTCATTTTCGGTTGCGAGGCATTGTTATGCGACTCACTCATGAAGAAGAAGAGATGCTGGCCGGCAAGCGCGGATGGCCCATCCAGAAGTCCATGGAGATCCTGGTGCAGTTAGGAGAGATCTACGAAGCTGAAAAGATGATCGCGGTTTCCCACGTCCACATGCCGGGATCGTCCGTAGTGGTCGCGGGGGAGGCAGGGACCAAGTTCGTAGAGAAGATGGCCGGGTTGGGCGGCAAGTTCTGCGCCTTGACGACGCTGAACACCGGAGCGCTCAACTTTGACGCCTGGGAGGAGACCGGCTATCCGGAAAAAACCTACAAGTTGCAGCGGCGCCTTACCGATGCTTATTCGGCCATGGGAGCGATTCCGTGCCACACCTGCACGCCTTATCTGATCGGCAACTGTCCGCGGCGCGGAGAGCATCTCGCCTGGGGTGAGTCCTCGGCGATCGCCTTCGCCAACTCCGTGATGGGAGCGTACACCAACCGCGAGGGCGGTCCTTCCGCCCTGGCTGCGGCACTGACGGGTCGAGTGCCGGAATACGGTTATCACCTGCAGGAGAACCGTTACGGGCACATCGAGGTAACCGTAAACACGAAGCTCGAAAGTGTCGATGACTTCGGCGGCCTTGGGTACTGGGTGGGTACGATAGCCGGCAGCAAGGTCCCGGTCTTTACCGGCATTGCGCAGATCGGCGCCGACCAGATCAAGGCGCTGGGCGCGGCGCTGGCGTCCTCGGGAGCCGTGGCGCTGTTCCACATTGCGGGCATCACTCCGGAGGCCCCGACACGCGAAGCGGCCTTTGGCGGACGCAAGCCGGAGCAGGCGCTGGAATTCGGCATCGACGAGCTGCGCGATGCCAGGCGACGCCTGAACAAGCACCAGGGTCAACCGGTCTCACTGGTGTGCATCGGCTGCCCGCATACTTCCATTTCTGAGATTGCGCAAATTGCGCAGGGCCTGGCCGGCAAGAAGCTCAAGCCGGGCGTTGAGTTGTGGATTACGACGGCGCTTCCGATGCGCGCCTTGGCTGAGCGTTGCGGCTATACCAAAATAATCGAAGAGGCGGGCGGACGATTCGTGATCGACACCTGCCCGATCCTGTCCCCGATGGCAGAGGTCGCAAAGAAGAAAGGATACTCCGCCATGGCGACCAACTCCGCCAAGCTGGCGCATTACGCTCCGGGACAGTGGGCACTGCCAACCTACTACGGCAGTCTGCGGGCCTGCCTGGACTCCGCTCTCAGCGGCGCCTTCGACCAGCGGGAAGCGAGGTAAGACGATGGAAAAGAAACTTCATGGACGAAAAGTCGTGGGCGGCAAGGCGCGCGGGCCGGCTCTGGTCACCAGCGAGCCAATCTGCTTTCTGGGCGGGGTGGACGTCAACACCGGCATGATCACCGAAGTCGGTCATCCGCTGAAGGGAAAGTGCATCGCCGGGAAGGTTCTGGTCTTTCCCACCGGCAAAGGTTCGACCGGCGGCTCCTATCTTATTTTTGAAGCGGTCAGCAATGGCGTCGGCCCATGCGCCATGATCAATCGCAACGTAGAACAGGTGACCGCCATCGGCTGCATCATCGCCGAGATTCCGATGGTCGACAAACTCGACAGCGATCCGGTCGCCGCGATCAAGGACGGCGACATGGTCGAGGTCGACGCCGATTCCGGCGTTGTCACCGTCACCTCGGCCTGAGCACGGCACAGAGAAGAGCCGGGGCGGGAACGCTTGGTCCTGCCTCTTTTCTCACAGTCGACAAAGAGGAGTGCTATGCCCGAATTCGATACGAAGTACCGCCAGCGGTTGCTGCGGCTGTCGACCACGAATATCGCCGACGCGCTCGATGCTCTGAGCTTGAAAGGCGCGACTTACGGCATTCGCCCGCTCTGGGAGAATGCCGGAAAGATCGCCGGAAGAGCGGTAACGGTGAAGATCGCTGCTGCCGGCCTGACCAAGGGCAAGACTCATCTGGGCGTAAAGGCCATTGAGGCAGGCGAGCGCGGCGATGTCATCGTAATTGACAACGGCGGACGCCTGGATACCTCCTGCTGGGGCGGAATTCTCGCCAACGGCGCCAAAATGAAAGGCATCAGCGCCGTGGTAGTCGATGGCGCCGTGCGCGATCTCGACGACTGTATCGACGTCCAGTTTCCGGTTTACGCCAGGGGAACGGTGGTGGCCACTGCCCGCGGCAGGATCATGGAAGAGGCAACCAACATCATGATTCAGTTCGCCGGAGTGCAGGTTCGTCCCGGCGATGTGGTCATGGGCGACCGCAGCGGTATCGTTATCATTCCCCAGGAAAAATTGGACGAGGTGCTGGTCAAGGCCGAGGAACTGTTTGAGAAAGAAGAGCAAATGGTGGCGGAGATCAGGGCCGGGGCCTCCATGCTGGAAGTGGACACCAAGTACAGCTACGAAAAGATGCTGAAGTAGCTTCTGCAGGAGCAGCAATGATCAAGGTGGATCGGGCGATTACGGACAAAACACCGCACTCGTTCTAGCGGGCTGCTGAAAAACAAATTGCGGGTAGTTGAGTATCCAAACTCTTGTGTGAACGTGCTGTAGTACCCACATTACATTGCGCCTCGCTTGCTGCTTCGGCGCGTTTTTCAGCAGCCTGCTAGGCCGCTGCGAAACTGCCTATCGCCGGCATAACTGGAGTGAAGGCTACCAGATAAGCTAACTGACAATGCCCGCAGTGGGAACAAACGACCACATCGCAGTCACGGTCAAGAATATTCGCTGTCTTGCAGCCGCAAATCCATAGTTCTTTCGTACTGTTTGAAGCCATATATCTTCCTTTCGGCGACATCGAACGTAAACACGACGTCCCACTCGCCACTTGTTACGTAAGATGCTTGCCGACCTAAACTCCGCATAAAGAGTCCGCAAAAGGTTCGTTAATAATTCCGCATCTCCATAGCGCGGATTTCGGCAGGTAATTCCTGAGGCCATTCAGCGACCGGGGACAGGCTCTCGCCTACACTTCCTGGGGACTCTCGCGCAAGCGGTCTTTAGAGATGCTTTATGAACCTTTTACTGGGGTTTTATGAACTTTCGCGTCCAATCAAAGTGAGCGGAGGATTTATGACTACGATTCTGGCGATACGTATGATCATGGCAGTCGTCTTGATTGGATTTGCTTTTCTGATGCAGTTCATGGCGGATTTATTTCAGCGCAAGCCGTCGCGCCAGGAAGAGAAAGCACTTCATCCGGCTACCAACGCCGACCCGAGCCTCATTGCCCATTGAGATCAAGACTTCCGAGCCCTGGACGCGTCGGCCTTCAGCTTGAATCGGCTCGAAACCAGAGCATAGGTGCGAGCGGCGTAGCCCTGGTGCGCTCCACCACTCCGATCCTGATGGTGCAGTAGAAGAAACGATAAGGCGAGTGATCCTGGTTGCGTTGTTCTCTCTTGTCTACACTGCGTTCGCGGTGGAGCAGGCTGCGCTTTCCTCCCGCCAGTCCGCCGCAACCTCAGCCCACGCGCCACAGCTCTCATTTGGCTACGTGTACCAGGGCGGGCAGGTAGCCCCGGGAGGCGATGGTTCGGGATGCCGTCAGGAACGTCCGCTTCGCCGGCGAGGATAGAAAGATTCTTAGAGACTTCCAGTTTCTTCCATGGTTGACGCTCACTGCATATTCTTTAGCTTATTATTTCCGCAAGACAGGGGACATATATTCAGGAGTATTCATTAACGCCCTGTTCTTGACTTGGTATATCGTGGGCAATCAGGTCATCCTGTAGCCTCGGATTTAAGGCATAAGAAAATGGGAAATTATATTGGAGCTATCGATCAAGGCACTACCAGCTCTCGCTTCATCATCTTTGACCATGCTGGACGCATTGTCAGCATGGCGCAGAAGGAGCATGAGCAAATTTACCCAAGACCGGGGTGGGTGGAACATGATCCGCAAGAAATATGGTTTTGTCTGAAGGAAATCATAGCCGAAGCGATGCGGGCGAAAGGCCTGCGGTCCGGTGACCTTGCCGCCATTGGTATTTCGAATCAGCGCGAAACCACGGTTGTGTGGAATAGAAAGACCGGTCAACCCATTTATAACGCGATTGTCTGGCAAGACACCCGTGTGAGCGACCTGATTGCCGGTCTGGCTGCCAACGGAGGCCAGGATCGTTACCGGGCGAAGACCGGCCTTCCGTTAGCGACCTATTTCAGCGGCCTGAAGATTCGCTGGATCCTTGATCATGTTGAAGGAGCCAGAACCTGCGCGGAAGCGGGCGACCTGCTTTTTGGCACAATCGATACCTTTATCATCTGGAACCTGACCGGCGGCGTCGATGGCGGCGTACATCTCACCGACGTGACCAATGCCAGCCGGACTCAGTTGATGAACCTGGCTACCCTGCAATGGGATGATCGGATCCTGGCTGATTTCGGCATTCCGAAGGCGATGTTGCCTCAGATCCGCTCCAGCTCCGAAGTGTATGGCACGGCGGTTATCGAGCCGGTCAAAGATATCCTAATTGCCGGTGATCTAGGAGACCAGCAGGCCGCTCTGTTCGGCCAGGCTTGTTTTAATCCTGGCGAAGTCAAGAATACCTACGGCACGGGTTGCTTCATGCTAATGAACACCGGCCAGAACATTGTGCCGTCGCGATGCGGATTGCTGACAACGCTTGGCTACAAGATCGGCAACCAGGCTGCGGTCTATGCGTTGGAAGGTTCTATCGCGATTACCGGCGCCCTGGTCCAATGGTTACGCGATAACCTGAATATGATTGAGCAGAGCAGCGATATCGAGCTGCTCGCGGGCACCGTCCCCGATAATGGCGGCGTATACTTCGTGCCGGCTTTCTCCGGCCTTTATGCACCATACTGGAAAGACACCGCGCGCGGCGTGATCTGCGGCCTTACTCGTTTCGTCAACAAGGGTCACCTGGCCCGGGCTGTACTGGAGGCCACTGCCTTCCAAGTTCGTGAAGTGCTGGACGCAATGGAGGCGGACTCCGGCATCCAACTGGCCAGTCTGCGGACGGATGGCGGCATGGTAGTCAATCACCTGCTGATGCAGTTCCAGTCCGACATTCTGAACAAGCAGGTGGTTCGTCCGGTCATTCAGGAAACAAGTGCGCTGGGCGCAGGGTATGTCGCCGGCTTGGCAACCGGTTTCTTCAAAGACACGCAAGAGCTCGCCGAGAACTGGGCGGAAGCGTGCAGGTGGAAGCCTTCGATGCCGGAAGAAACGAGAGAAAGATTGTACCGCTTCTGGAAGAAAGCGGTGACCCGTTCGTTCGATTGGATGGAGCCGTAACGTTGGTCTCGCGTTAGCGTTCGTCCGGCTTCAAGGAGCCCAACACGTTTCCCAGCAACTCCGTATCGTCTGCTAGGATGCCGTCGATTCCGGCTGCCACTAAAGCTCGCATTGGCTCGGCTTCATTCACCGTCCAGACAAACATCTGCTTGCCGGCCTCGTGAACCTCCCGCAAAAGCTGGGGAGAAACGAGGGGATACTGTGCCATGACAATAGCTATGGGCAGGCTGCGCCATAGAGACAGGTGATCGCTGCGACTAGAGATGAGACCCAGGGGAATACTTCTGTCTCGTTCATGCACGCTTGTTATTGCCTCTGGCAAGAACGACGCCACGACGTAGCCGCGTTGCGGTGGATGGCGCGAGAGCGCGGTGAGAACAGCATCTTCCTGCCCGGTAACTTTCAGTTCGATATACAGGTATGCACGAGAGGCAAATCGCGCCAGTACCTCATTGAGGTCAGGCAAATCGGGGCAGCGAGCGGTGAGTTGCCCGAACGTGCAGCGGTCTACCGCCAGATTGGCAACTTCCGGATCATGGCAAACCACCGGCACACCATCGGCTGTGGGGCGAACATCGAACTCGAAACCGTCACATCCATGGGCCAAGGCCAGTTCGAAGGCCGCCAACGTGTTCTCGGGAGCCGCGCGGCGTGCGCCGCGATGTCCGAGCAACAACGGTTTGTGAGTTGCATTGAGCATCAAGCCACCAGCATCGAGCAGCAGCTAACCGGTGTCAATCGAGAAATTAACATTGAAATTCAAGCGAATTTTGGGGGTGTTGGACACGCTCCACAGTAATATGTATGCTCTTCCGAGCAATCATTATCGATATTTTTTGGTTATTTTCGGAACGGTTTTTGCTTCATGGAAGCGAAAATGTGCTGGACAATTCACACAATCGACACAATGCCACCGTAAAGTCATAATCGGTCAAATTGGACGCAGGAGCGAAGCAATGAAAACGACCCTCACCCTGGCAGCAATGCTTGTCATCCTGGCGCTGTTTGGCTGTGACCAGAAGCCCGCGACCTCCGCCGGCAATGCTCCGGCAGCACCGGCTGCCGCCTCAGCAGTGAACACCCCAACCCCACCCGGCGTAACCGAAATTACCTGGTGGCACTCAATGGATGGCGCGCTGGAAACATGGGTCAATGATCTGGCCAAGGACTTCAATGCCAAGAATCCGAAATATCGCGTCATCCCTGTCTACAAAGGCGAATACAACGAGTCCTTGACAATCGCCATTGCCGCCTTTCGTGCCGGCAAGGCGCCTGACATCCTCCAGGTATTTGAAGTCGGCACGGCTACCATGATGGCGGCCAAAGGGGCGATCAAACCCGTCGGGACGCTGATGAAGGAGCAGGGCAAGACATTTGACCCCAAAAGCTTCATCCCCGCCGTTGCCAGTTATTACACTGCACCCGATGGGCAGATGCTCTCCATGCCGTTCAACAGTTCAACGACAGTCTTTTACTACAACAAGGACGCCTTCAAGAAGGCCGGTCTCGATCCGGAAAAAGCCCCCAAAACCTGGCCTGAAGTGGAACGCGCTGCTCAAAAGTTGAAGGCCGCTGGGGATAAATGCCCATTGACCACTACCTGGATGACCTGGGTACAACTGGAGAGTTTCTCTACCTGGCACAACGTTAATTACTCTACCTACAATAACGGCTTTGATAGTACAGCCACACGGCTCCTGGCCAATTCACCGCTACATGTACGCCATTTTGAAAACCTGGAAAAATGGAACAAGCAAGGCCTGTTCCAGTACAAAGGCCGCGCCGGCAAAGGGCTGGCATCATTCACCTCGGGTGAGTGCGACATGATCATGGGTTCCAGCGGCAGCTATGCCAACATCAAGCGCGACAGCAAGTTTTCCTGGGGAATCTCCGAGCTGCCCTACTATCCAGACGTAAAAGGGGCTCCGCAAAACACCATTATCGGCGGCGCCAGCCTGTGGGTGATGTCCGGCAAGTCGCCGGAAGAATATAAAGGCGTGGCGAATTTCTTTGAATACCTGTCCGATCCAAAGGTACAGTCTGAAAGCCACAAACGCACCGGGTATCTACCCATAACCACCGAAGCGTACAAACTGACCGAGGCATCCGGCTTCTACAAAGACAACCCTGGTACAGACGTTGCGGTGAACCAGATGGTGCGCAAGGTGACCGTCAAATCGCGGGGTATCCGCATCGGCAACTATAGCCAGGTGCGTACGATTTTCGACGAGGAAACCGAGAATATCTGGGCGGGCAAGAAATCGGCTAAACAGGCGCTGGATGCCGCTGTGCAGCGCGGCAATCAGGAACTGGCCAAATTCGAGGCAGCCAACAAGTAGAAACCAGGATCGCAAAGGAGTCTGCGCAGCTTTCCCTGGCCTGCATCCATGGTTGCGGAATGGAACCGCAGAGTTTCCTACCCTGCCTGATGGAGGCTTTTCATCGGGTGGCTGCAAATGTCCGCGTGTAAGGTATCAGCAGTTCATGGTCATTGCACATGGTCACCGGGGTTGAGTCATGGAAAAACGCGTCGTTTTCAAATCCCGCTGGCTGCCGTGGCTGTTGCTGTTTCCCCAGCTTGCCGTCATTGGCATCTTCTTTTTCTGGCCGGCGGCACAGGCCATCAAGCAATCCCTTCGAGTAGAAGACCCCTTTGGCATGAGCAGCCAATTTGTGGGCCTGGAAAACTTTCGCCAGCTTTGGGCCGATGAGAGCTATGTGGATAGTTTTCGTACCACGGCCGAGTTCTCAGTGCTGGTCGCCATGCTGGGAATAGGTCTGGCCCTGGTTCTGGCGGTTTTTGCTGACCGCATTGTCAAGGGGGCGACGGTTTACAAAACCCTGATGATTCTGCCCTACGCTATTGCCCCGGTTCTGGCTGGTGTTCTTTGGGCATTCATGTTTTCGCCCAGCATTGGCAACATTCCGTGGCTTTTGGGCAAGTTGCATGTGACCTGGGACTATCTGGTCAATGCGGGGCAAGCCAAATGGCTGGTAGTCATGGCTGCAGTATGGAAGCAGATCTCCTACAACTTCCTGTTTTTTCTGGCTGGTCTGCAAAGCATTCCCAAGTCGCTGATCGAAGCCGCTGCCATGGATGGCGCCGGGCCGCTGCGCCGCTTCTGGACCATCCAGTTCCCGCTGCTCTCACCTACCACCTTCTATTTGCTGGTCATGAATGTTGTGTACGCCTTTTTCGATACCTTTGCCCTGATTGATGCCACCACGCAAGGCGGGCCGGGACAGAGCACGACTATCCTCGTGTACAAGGTGTACATGGACGGGTTCAAGAACCTGAATCTGGGCGGGTCAGCCGCACAATCGGTTGTGCTGATGGCCATCGTGGTGGTGTTGACCGTATTCCAGTTCCGTTTCGTGGAAAAGAAAGTGCAATACTGACATGGTGGAGAAACGGCGTCTTCTCACTCTCCTGTCGCATGCCGTGATGTGGCTCGGTGTCTTGCTGGTGGCATTCCCGCTGTACCTGGCCTTTGTGGCATCCACCCATCTGCCGCAAGACATAATACAGTCGCCCATGCCGATGTTGCCCGGCAGCCATATGTGGGAGACCTACCGCGACGCCTTGCTGGGCACCGGTCGCACGGGAGGTTCCAACGCGCCAGTAGCCCGCATGATGTGGGTCAGCTTTGTCACCGCCATGGTGATCGCAGTGGGTAAGATAGCCATTTCCCTGTTGTCTGCCTTTGCCGTGGTGTTCTTTCGTTTCCCCCTGCGGCGATTGTGCTTCTGGTCGATTTTCATCACGCTGATGCTGCCCGTGGAAGTTCGCATTGTGCCGACCTACAAGGTGGTGTCAGACCTGGGCATGCTCAACAGCTTTGCGGGTTTGACCATCCCGCTGATCGCCTCGGCCACTGCCACGTTCCTATTCCGCCAGTTCTTCCTCACCGTACCCGATGAACTGGTTGAAGCCGCACGCACGGATGGGGCAGGCCCCATGCGGTTCTTCAAGGACATCCTGCTGCCATTGTCCAAAACGAGTATGGCCGCTCTGTTCGTGATTCAGTTCATCTACGGCTGGAATCAGTACTTGTGGCCGTTGCTGACTACTACCAGCGAAAACATGTATCCGGTCGTGCTGGGCATCCGCGCTATGATGGGGGGCAGTGGCGAAGGGTTAGTGCAATGGAATATCGTCATGGCGACTGCCATTCTTGCCTTGCTGCCTCCCGCCATTGTGGTGATGCTAATGCAAAAATGGTTTGTCAAAGGAATCGTGGATACGGAAAAGTGACTTTTTACGAATCCTAGGCCCCGTCACACGGGGTTTTTGCCGGCTTGATCCCGGACCGGGATATCGCACTTTGTAAAAATAAACACCATGGCAGCGATCGAGTTCACCAACGTCAAAAAAAGCTATCACCACGGCGCCAAGGCCATTCAAGTCATCCATGGCGTGAATGCCGAAATCAGGGATGGTGAATTCGTCGTCATCGTCGGACCGTCCGGTTGCGGCAAATCCACCCTCTTGCGGATGGTAGCCGGGCTGGAAGAAGTCAGCGAAGGCACCATCCGTATCGGTAACCGTGTGGTCAACGAACTTGAACCCGCGCAACGTGATATTGCCATGGTATTCCAGAACTACGCGCTTTACCCGCACATGAGCGTGTTTGAGAACATGGCGTATGGTCTCAAGATCAGGAAAGTGCCGGCAGCCGAAATCAAGATCCGGGTTGACAAGGCTGCACAAATCCTGGAGCTTGGCAGTCTGCTGCAACGCAAGCCGCGCGAGCTCTCCGGTGGCCAGCGTCAGCGTGTGGCCATGGGGCGTGCCATCGTGCGCCAACCACAGGTGTTCCTGTTCGACGAGCCGCTTTCCAACCTGGACGCTAAATTGCGCGTACAGACGCGGCTGGAAATTGACAAATTGCACCGCGAGCTGGGAATTACCACCCTGTTTGTAACGCATGATCAAGTGGAAGCCATGACGCTGGCGCAACGCATGCTGGTGATGAACGCTGGCCACATGGAGCAATTTGGCACCCCCGAAGAGGTTTACCACTGTCCTGCAACTACCTTTGTGGCGAGCTTTATCGGTTCTCCGACCATGAATTTGCTGCGCAACGTACCAGGCGCCCAGGCAGGAAGGATACTGGGCATACGCCCAGAGCACCTGCGTATCAGCAAAGACGGCTGGCCCATGAAGGTACATACCGTGGAGATGCTGGGTGCTGAACGATTGGTTTATGGCGCGCTAGGGAGTACGGATGAAGGTGAGCCAATCACACTGCGAATCAACGAAACTGAAGCACCTCCAGTTGCCGGGCAGACCATCCAAGTCTTGCCACTATCGGGCCGCGAACACTATTTCGACCCCAGCACCGGACTGAGGGTAACGTGATCTATCGCCGATGCCCTATCAGGGCCGCACGATGATCTTGATCGCCGCGGTATTCGGGTCGGCGAGCATGTGCAGAGCGCCGCTGACTCCGTCCAGGTCAACGTGATGTGTTACCATCTGCCGCAAATCCTTCTTCCGCCTGACCAGAATCCTTAGCGCGCTGCGAAAGTCTTCTTTCGTATAGTAGATACTCCCTTTGAGTTCGACCTCTTCCTGAATCAGATTCATGTCCAGCGTAACCGGCTCGGTGAAAAGAGCGATGACGATCACTCTTCCGCCGCGTTTCACCAACCGCAGAGCCTGCTGCAACACGTTCGCGGATGGGAAGGCCACCAGCACGACATCAACCCCAAAGGGCGCATACGCGCTGATAGTTTCTTCTACCGGAACTTGCGCTGCGTTCAACGCCCAGAGGCCCAGCGTCTTGGCGGTAGCGAGCCGGGAGGAATTGAGTTCGGTGCAATAGACGCGTTTGGCGCCCGCTTCCTGCGCGGCCACTCCCGCCAGCAAGCCGATGGTCCCGGCGCCCAGGACTGCGCACACCGTTCCCTTCTTCACGTTCGCGATCCGGACCGCATGCGTTCCCACCGCCAGCGGTTCGGCCAGAACGGCCAAGTCGTAGTCGAGCTCCTTCGGCAGCTTATGCGCCCGTTGCTGCGGAAGAATGAAGTAATCGGCAAAGGTTCCCAGCCAGCCGCCCAGACCGGCGGCCACCCGTTTGCGGCAGAGGTTGTAACTGCCGGCGCGGCAAGGTGGGCATTTGCCGCACACCCTGAGGGGCTCGACGGCGATTCTGTCTCCCACCTTCAGACCTTTCACCTTGGTCCCGACTTTAACGATTTCGCCGGCGGCTTCGTGACCTAAGACCATGGGCGGGCGGCGGAAGGGATGCGATCCGTGAAAGGCATGGAAGTCCGACCCGCAGATCCCCGCGGCTTTCACCTTGATCAGAACACTCTGTTGATCGAGCTTGGGGACCTCGGCCATTCTTACTTCGACCTTGCACAGCTCCGACAGGTAACCCGTTCTCATCTTCATCGCCGCCACCTCCAACCGGCTCACTGATAGTTGTAGAATCCGCGGCCGGACTTGCGGCCCAGCCAGCCGGCCTCGACCATCTTGTCGAACAACGGGCACGGCCGGTATTTCGAGTCGTGCAGTCCCTCATGGATGCCGTTCAGCGTGGCCAGCGCGACGTCAAGGCCGACGAAGTCCAGCAACTCCAGCGGCCCCATGGGATGCCCGCATCCAAGTTTCATGGCGGCATCCACGTCTTCCGGTTTGGCGCCTTCCATGACACAAAATACGGCTTCGTTGATCATGGGTATCAAGAGGCGGTTGACGATGAAGCCGGGATAATCCTTCGCCAGAACGGCCGTCTTGCCCGCCTGCTCGACGAAGGACCGCGCCTGGTTGTAGGTGGCATCGGATGTCGCCAATCCCCGCACCATCTCCACCAGCTTCATGATGGGCGCGGGATAGAAGAAATGCAGCCCGATCACCTTATCCGGCCGCCTGGTTACGGCGGCGATCTCGGTGAGGGAGAGAGCGGAGGTATTGCTGGCCAGGATTGAATCCGCCTTCACAATGGCGTCGAGCTTCTTGAACATTTCCTTCTTGACCGCCATATTCTCGTACACCGCCTCGATGACGAGATCAACGGGCGCCAGATCTTCGCAGGCTGCGCCGCTGCGCACACGAGCTGCAATTTCCTTGGCCTCGGCGGCCTGCATTTTTCCTTTTTCCACCGCCTTGTTGACGCTGGACTGCAGGCGGCCCATGCCTTTACTGAGCGCCTTGGCATCGGTATCGATCAAGGTAACCGCACATCCGGCGCGCGCCGCGACTTCGGCAATGCCGGCGCCCATCAGTCCAGCCCCCACAACACCAACAGTTTTTATCGACATAGATTTCCCTTCCGGCGGCGAGTGGGTCTGTTTTACAAAACCATACCGCCGCCGATGTTAATGATTTCAATCTAGTGACGTTCAGCCTCTCCTAGAGCGGATTCAAAGTGGGCGTACCCCTTCGCTATCACCGCCGGTCTCATCGCCCGGCTCACCCACCGGGTATACCTTTCGCGAATCCGGTCTACACGCCCAGCAAGCGAAGCTGCAGGGCTTCGTCCTGCCGCAGGATCTCCGCATCGCCGGCATAGGCGATCTGGCCGCTGACCATTACATAGGCGCGGTCGGCCATCTGCAGAATCAGATCGTTCTGCTCGACGATCAGAATACTGGTCTGTCCGCGCAGCCGGCCGATCGCCTCTACAACCTCATTCACGAGGCTGGGCGCCAAGCCTTCCAAAGGCTCATCCAGCAGCATCAGTTTTGTCGGCGCCATCAGGGCGCGGGCAATGGCCAGCATCTGCAGTTCGCCGCCGCTCAAGGTTTCGCCTTTGGAGTTCTGCAGGGTTCGCAGGCGGGGAAACAGCGCAAAGGCCTCTTCCACGCTGCGCCCGCCGGAGCGCTGCGCCAACTGCAGGTTGTTGCGAACCGTCAGGTTGGGAAAGATGCGCCGTCCCTCCGGCACTATGGAGATGCCCAGCCGGTTGATTCGATATGGCGGCCGGCCACCGATCTGCTGGCCACAGAACTCGATCACGCCGGACATCGGCTTCAGGGTTCCGATGATCGTCCGCAGAGTGGTGGTTTTGCCGACGCCGTTGCGGCCCAGCAGGGCCACGATTTGTCCCTCGGCCACCTCCAGGTCCACATCGCGCAGGACGGAGCTGCCTTCATAACCGGCCACCACGCTTTTCAGCTTCAGCACCTCCGCCCCGCCGGCCGAGGCAGCCGACGCCCGGGCGGCGACGGCCGGGACTGCTGCCGGTTTGCGGCCAAGATAAGCCGTGACGACCTCGGGTTGGTTCATGACCTCCTGCGGCGCACCCTCGGCAATGACGCGCCCCTGGTGAAGGATGGTGATGCAGTTGGAAATCGCCAGCACGCGGTCAATGTCATGCTCGATCAGCAGGATGGTGTGACGTCCGGCAAGCCGCTGGATAAGGGCGCTGATGCGCTCCCGGTCTTCGTGTCCCAGGCCGGCCAGCGGCTCATCCAGCAACAGCACGTCGGGATCGGTGGCCAGGGTAATGGCGATCTCCAGCAGCCGCTGCTCGCCGTGAGGCAAATCGCTGGCATTGTGAGCCGCGTGTTCCGACAAGCTCATGGAATCAAGGATCTCCCAGGTTCGGCCATTGACTTCCTTGAGCCCGTAAGCGTTTCGCCAGAGGTTGAAAGTATGTTTCGAACGCGCCTGCACGGCGATACGCACATTTTCAAAGACGGTCAGATTCTTGAAGACGCTCAGGATCTGAAACGAGCGGCCGAGGCCGGCTTTGACGCGCTCATTGGGCGGCAGGTTGGCGAGCTCGCGTCCTTTGAACAGAATCTGCCCGCCATCGGGCACCACCAGGCCGATTACCATGTTGAAGAACGTCGTCTTGCCTGCTCCGTTGGGACCGATGAGGCTGTGAATCAGGCCAGGCTGCAGCTCCAAATTGATAGCCTCGGCGACGATCAGCTCTCCGAAACGTTTGCTCAGCTGGCGCACGGACAATACCGGCCGTTCCGCGGCGGCTTTATCACGCTCGACGGCATGCACCCCGGCAGGGCGAGGAGGCAGAACCGTGCGCGTCAGGTTCCAGCGCGCCTTTTTGCGCAAGCGGGAATAAATGCCCGACAGGCCTTCGGGCGAGAGCAAAATGAAGCCGATGAGCACCGCGCCGAAGAACAGCCACCAGTGCTCCGTAAACGAACTGAGCTGGTCGCGCAACAGGATGAAGGTGAAAGCGCCCCACAGCGGCCCCAGGAAATGGTGCATGCCGCCCAGCACGGTCATCAAGACGGGATCGCCGGCGTTCTGCCAGTTCATTACATCGGCGTACACGCCTTGAATGAGAAATGTGAGCAGGGTTCCGGCCAGTCCCATGAAGGTGGCCGACAAGACGAAGGCCACCAGCTTGTAGCGATGCGTGTTGTATCCCAGGCAGCGGGCCCGCTGCTCGTTCTCGCGGATTGCCTGCAGCACGCGACCGAAGGGCGAGTGGGCAATCCTCCAGAGCAGGTAAATGGCGGCGACGACAACGATGGAACAAAAGGCGTGAAAGGCCAGGTTGCTTTCCAAGCCGGGCCGGGTCATTCCCTGCAACCCGTTTTCGCCGCCGGTCACCGGCGTCCACTGGAAGGCAATTTCGTAAAACAACTGCGTGAAGGCCAGCGTGAGCAGAGAAAAATAGAGCCCCCGCCGCCGCAAAATGAGGGTTCCCAGCACCAGGCCGGTAAGACCTGCCGCCAGGGTTCCCAGAACGATGGCGACATATATGTTGGAAGCCAGGTGGAGCTGCGCCAGGCCGGCCGCGTAAGCCGCTATGCCGAAATACGCCGACGGGCCGAACGACACCAGGCCGGTGTAACCCAGCAGCAGGTTGTAGCCGATGCCGTACAGAGTATAGAGAGCAATCTCGGTTCCCAGGCTGACGGTTGAGCCGATCCGCGGCAGCACAAAAGGAAGCAGCGCAAACACCACGCTGACAATAACAATGGGATGGGTTAGGACCCCGCGCAGTCGAGTCATTCGAAGCGCTCCCATCGTTCGCCAAACAGCCCGCGCGGTCGGATCAGCAGGATCAAGGCCATAAGTATGTACATGACGGCACTGGAGGCCTCGGGGAAAAACTGAATGGTCAAGGCCACGCTCACCCCGACCAGGAGGCCGGCAATGACCGTTCCGCGGAAGCTGCCGAGTCCACCGATGGTAACCACCACGAAGGCCGGCATGATGGCCATATCAGCCATCGACGGCACCACACTCCACAGCGGTGCGGCCAGCACGCCGGCGATTCCGGCCAGAGCCGTGCCCAAGCCGAAGGTGATGGTGAAAATAGTCCGCAAATTGATACCGAGCATGCTTACCATCTCCGCATCGCGGCTGCCGGCGCGGATGACACGGCCCCAAGGAGTCTTCTCCAGAAACAGCCAGACCGTAATCAGGATCACGATGGTGAAACCCAGCACGCCCAGCCTGTACTTGGTCACCAGGATCGGGCCATAGACGACGAAGCCCGACAGCAACGCCGGCACGTCGTAAGGATGCCCGCGGGCACCCCATACGGTCTTGATCAATTCCTGCAGGAACAGCGCCAGCCCAAAGGTGAGCAGCAGTCCCAGCAGCGGGTCCTTGTTATAGAGAGGGCGCAGCAGAGTAGCCTCAATGATCATTCCGGCTACACCCACGATGATGGGGGCCAAAATAAGCACGGGGAGGCTGCCCACCACCGGCCGCAGGGTGAGCGCAAAATAGGCGCCGAGGGCGAAGTATGCGCCGTGCGCGAAGTTCACTATCCCGATCATGCCGAAGATGATGGATAGACCTTCGGCAATAACGATGTACAGGAACCCCAGCACCAGCCCATTGATCACTTGGGCGAGGACAACTCCTAGCATCCGTTGCTCCTTGGCTGCGGGCCGCTAACGAATGCGCCGGGCACGAATTCGGGCCCGGCGCCGTGCATGCGAAAAAGGGTTCTAATGGCCGGGGTCGCCGGCAAACGCCCGTCTTGGTGCTTGCCGGGATGCCTAGAGTGGTCCCATCTTACACCCGACCTCCTCTTTGGTCCCGTAGAAGGACTCCAGCTCTTTGGCGCCGCCTTTCGGGAATTGGGCTAGAACATCAAAGTAATCATACTTGTCGGTGATATTGTCCTTTACCTTGGCCACGATCACCGGCTGGATGAGCTGATGGTCCCAGGAGCGGAAGTATATAGGCATGTCCTTGTAGCCTTCAAACTTGTGTTTCTCCAGGAAATCCACAAGTTTTTTCGGGTCCGTCGAGCCAGTCTTCTGAATGGCTGTGAGGATGGCCGTGGTGCCGAACCAATCCTGCCAGCCTTCAACCTCGGGTGGCTCGCCAAACTTGGCTATGTACTTCTTGGCGAACGCCTGGCTCTTGGGCGTGTTGTACGGACCGCTGTAGTTCCAGAGCTTCGGGTAGATGCCGGTAGCGGCCTGCGGGCCGGCGGCCCAAAGATCGGAGTCGTTAACGATGGGCGAGGAGATCACGACCTTGCCCTTCATGCCGATCTGCTGGAACTGCTTCAAGAAGCTGGTGAGATCGCTGCCGCCGAAGGTGATAAACCCTACCTGGGGGTTGCCGCCGCGCAGCTTCAACAGGAAGGAGCTGAAGTCATTGGTCCCTAGAGGCGCCTGATCCTGCCCGACGATAGTAGCACTGGGATCCTTCAGCTTCAGGTAATCACGCATCTGATTGAACGAGTCGATTCCCCAGGCGTAGGACGCCGAAAGGAAGTACCAGCGTTTATTTTTCCCATTCTCTGACAACGACGGGAAGATGGTGCGCACCGTGACATGGCTCGGCAAATCGACGCGGAAGGTGTAGCGGTTGCAATCTTTCCCGGTGATCTCGGTGGCGTTGGGTCCGGAAGCCATGAACAGAACCTTGTTCTGCAAGGCCACGGGCATCATGGCCAGAGCGTCGCCGCTGCTGATCACACCGTCAATCGCCACGACCTTATCGACCTCGATCATCTTACGCATACGCTGCACAGACTGCTGCGGATTGCTCTCGTCTTCCCAAATCAGTTCGATCCGGCGGCCCAGCAACGAGCCCCCGAAATCCTCCACCGCCAGCATGGCCCCATTGTGGCCGTTATTGCCCTGCACCGTGTAGGTGCCGGACTTGGGCAGCAAGATGCCGATCCTGATCGGCTCCTTCGACTGCGCCGCCGCCCAGGAACTGAACCCGACCAGCAACAAAACAAGCACCATAAGCAAAACCAAGGCAGATTTCCTGCCTGGCTGTAGTTGTCCGAAACGAACACACGAAGGCCCCTGAGGGTTTGCAATCTCTCGGTTCATCACACTTTCTCCTATATGGAAATAGGTAAGCTCACCGGTACGGTATAGCAGGAGTCCCGTCTTCTTCCCCCTAGTCGAAAGGCGACAAGACTAGCATGGATTCGTGTGCGGCGCTGCTCCTGGGTCATGACAACTCCAGGTCGCGCGCCACAGCCGGTTCACTTCTGACTTGTTTGGGGAAATCCCCACTGAGCCGATCAATTCTGGCCTCAACCCCGACGCCGCATGCTTTTACCCGAGGAAAGGTCCCGCTGTCAAGCGGAATATCAAAAGACCCTGAATGACCCGGCCGTCGCAACCACTTTTCGCCCGTGAGTTCCCCTTGCAGGCGCCTGCCTTCAGCCGTTTATGTCGTAACTCGAGGTAAGCATTCCACTATCACTGAGGGTACCGCAAGAGTGGCGCAGCTTCTCTGCCTTTGCGCGGCGACCAGGGCCGGCGAGAGTTGCACCGGGGCTGCTGGTCTCGCCCGAGCAGCACCGGAGACAGCCCGCCGACCGCTGTTTAAAATATACGTGGTGTCTTTTTCCCGCGGGACGCCGCCTCCTAATTGCAGCTTGAGCCATGAGCAGTACAATAGCGAGCGAGCCAGGCGGGCAGGTTTCAAGGAGGTTCTATGAAAGATGTGGTGATCGTGTCCGGCGTGCGGACTGCTATTGGCAATTTTGCCGGCTCGTTGAAGGATGTAAAGGCGAGCGAGTTGGGCGCCGTCGTTATCCGGGAAGCCATCAAACGCTCGCGCATCGCCCCGGAGCAGGTCGACGAAGTAGTGCTGGGTTGCGTCGGGCAGGTAGCGGAGGATGCCTTCCTGGCGCGGGTCTCTTCGCTGAAGGCGGGAATTCCGGCCGAAGCCACGGCGATCACCGTCAACCGCCTCTGCTCCTCCGGGCTGCAGGCCATAGTGACCGCCGCCATGGAGATTAATTGCGATGACGCGGAGATCGTGGTTGCCGGCGGCGTCGAAAGCATGAGCAACACGCCCTATTATCTCCGTAACGCGCGCTGGGGCTACCGCATGGGCCACGGTGAATTCGAAGACGGCCTGGTTACGGCGCTGAGCGATCCGATCACGCGGGACCACATGGGCATTACCGCGGAGAACGTGGCCGTGAAGTACAACGTCTGCCGTGAAGCCCAGGACCAGTTCGCGCTCTGCAGCCAGCAAAAGGCCGGCAAGGCGCTCGCCGATGGCCTGTTCCGCGGGCAAATCGTTCCCCTCACGGTGAAGGTGAGCCGGACGGAGGAGCGGGTATTCGACACCGACGAATACCCCAGGCCAAAGACGACGCTGGAAGCCCTGACCAAACTCCGTCCCGCCTTCAAAAAAGACGGTACCGTGACCGCCGGCAATTCCTCGGGAATCAACGACGGCGGCGCCGCCGTGGTGGTCATGACGGCGGCAAAGGCGTCGGCGCTTGGGCTGAAGCCGGTTGTGCGCTTCGTCGCTTCGGCGGTTGCCGGCGTCCCTCCGGAGATCATGGGGATTGGCCCCGTCCCCGCGGTCAAGAAGCTGCTCAAAAAGACCGGGGTGAAACTGGACGACATCGGGCTGGTCGAACTCAACGAAGCCTTCGCGGCCCAATCCGTCGCCTGCATCCACGAACTGGGAATGGATCCAGCCAAGGTCAACGTCAACGGCGGCGCCATCGCCCTGGGACATCCGATCGGGGCCAGCGGCTGCGCCATCACCATCAAGTTGATGAATGAGATGGTCCGCAAACAGGTCCGCTACGGTCTGGCCACGCTTTGTATCGGCGGGGGCCAGGGACTAGCAGCGTTGTTCGAGCTCTGCTAGCCCAGGGAATCGCCTCCAGGAGCATACGTTTGGCACATCAGAGAGAAGTCCGTTTTTCGTTAAAGTGAATGCTGTTTGCGATGAACAGCCGCGGGGCAGGAATCTCAGTGTGATGGGAACTATGCCGGTTTCGCGAAGGCGATGTTTGACTCACAACACCCTGCCGATGGCGTCAGCAGACCACCAGACCACCAAAATTGGCGTTGACAGTTGGCCGGGATTCCTGCCTAATAAACCCGCTTGGCTCCAATTGATCTCTGCTGCGGAAGTCTCGCTGAAATCCGGCGGCGGCAGGGTCGATTGAAATAACTCCGGTGATCGGATGACGCAAACATGCTGCTGGTGCAATTCAAGGACGATAAAAATTCCCGTCGCGTAGGCTCTCTCGAGGCAGACGGTTCAGTGCGGCCGCTGCGTGGTGTGGCCTCAACCTACGCGCTCGCGCAGGAAGCGATCGCATCAAAGCGAAAACTGCTGGAGATGGCAATCGAGCGCATGGAAGAACCGCAGTTCGACTGCGACCGGTTGGCCGCTGAGCAGCGTCTGCTGCCGCCGCTCGATCACCCCGATCCGGCCCATTGTTTCGTTACCGGCACGGGACTCACGCATCTTGGCGGCGCCGAGGCGCGCGACTCGATGCACAAGAAGCTGAGCGGCGCCGTCGAGACGCTAACCGACAGCATGAAGATGTTTCGCATGGGGCTGGAGGGCGGCAAGCCCGAGGGCGATCGTCCCGGCGTGCAGCCGGAGTGGTTCTACAAAGGCGACGGCTCGATTCTGCGCGGCTGCGGCGAGCCGCTGGTGATGCCGGATTTCTCCGGTGACGGCGGGGAGGAACCCGAGATTGCTGCGCTCTACGTTAATGGTCCGGAGGGTAAGCCCTACCGGCTCGGCTTCGCCCTGGGCAATGAGTTCTCCGATCACGTTCTTGAGCGGCAGAATTATCTCTGGCTGGCGCACTCGAAGCTGCGGCAGTGCTCAGTCGGCCCGGCGGTACTGCTGGGAGAACTGCCGGCGCACGTTGAGGGCGTCTCGCGGGTGGTGACGCGCGACGGCCGGGTCCGCTGGGAGAAGCCCTTCCTGAGTGGAGAGGCGAACATGTCACACTGGATCGTCAACCTGGAACATCATCACTTCAAGTACATGATGTTCCGCCGCCCCGGTGATGTGCACGTTCATTTCTTCGGAACCGCAACCTTGAGCTTCTCGGATGGAGTGCGGGTCGAGCCCGGCGAAGTCTTCGAGATCGAGGCCTGCGGCTTCGGAAAGCCATTGCGCAATCCGTTGGCGGTCGAACCGGCTCCGGATGCGCACGTCGCCGTGCTCTAGCCCGTCCGCATTTTTCTACAAGGAGAAAACCGAAGCGATGGGCGTGGTTGTGGCCGCCGATGAGCCGGTACAGCAGCTGGCCGCGGACGCTTGTCGAAGATCTCACCAAGGCGGGGTTCGTATCCGACATGAAGGTACTCATCACTGACTTCAATTATCCAGACACACAGCTTGAGCAGAGCCTGTTCCGTAACGCCGGGATCGACTGCCTGGTCGGGAACTGCCGTACCGAGGAGGACGTCATCGCCGCCTCGGAGGGCTGCTTTGGATTACTGGTGCAATATGCCGCGGTCGGCGCCAAGGTTTTCACCGCCCGGCCGGAGATTCGGATCTGCAGCCGCTACGGCGCCGGAACCGACACGATCGATTCCGCCGCCGCCCAGCATTACGGAGTGTGGGTGGCAAACTCGCCGGATTACGGCATCGGCGAAGTAGCCACGCATGCGCTCAGCATGACGCTGGCGCTGCTGCGTCACCTCCAGGCGTTCGACCGCGACGTGCGACAGGGCAAGTGGGATCCCGTCGCCACCGGAGAGATCGGGCGTGTCGGCAACATGACCCTGGGAATCCTGGGCCTGGGCCGCATCGGCAAGCGCATGGCGCACATCGGCCGTAACTGCTTTCATCGCGTGATCGCCTGCGATCCCTACATCATCGACGGCGATCTTCCTGCTTTCGTGGAGAGGGCATCGCTGGAGGAGCTGTTCCGGACGAGCGACGCCATCTCGATTCATGTTCCCCTTACCGAGGAAACCTGCGGCATGGTCAACGCCAGCCTGCTTCAGCTAATGAAGCCCAGGAGCGTGCTTGTGAACACCTCGCGTGGCCCGGTGGTGAACGTCGACGATCTGCTGGCCGCCCTGGATGCGGGACAACTCGATGGCGCCGGCCTGGATGTGTTGCCGGCCGAACCGCCGCAGCCGGAGCTGGGTTCGGCTCTGTTCGCGCATCCCCGCATCCTGTTCAGCCCGCATGCGGCGTTCTATTCGGTGGAGTCGCATCCGGAAGTGCGGCGCAAGGCGGCACAGAACCTGATCGACTGGGTACAACAGGGGCGTCCTACGTACGTTGTAATCGCGGGAGCGGAACGCACTGACACTGTGAAGGCAAAGTCATTATGAACATCATCAAAGAGTTGCTGCGAGGGATTCCGTTACCGCGCATGGCGCGGGTTCGGCAAAACTTCCCTGCCGCTGAAGTCGGTGACCTTGCCGGCACGCTGCGACAGGAGATGCGCAAGCCCAC
Organism: uncultured Acidobacteriota bacterium; assembly: GCA_963791145.1. Taxonomy (GTDB): domain Bacteria; phylum Acidobacteriota; class Terriglobia; order Terriglobales; family Acidobacteriaceae; genus CAWBRT01. The sequence continues at coordinate 29,138 of CAWBRT010000014.1, forward strand.
AATCCTCTCTTCCATCAAGTCCGGAATGCGGATCGCTATCGCGGTCGGCAGCCGGGGTGTTGCGGAGATTCCGACTCTTACGCGCGTTACCGCGGAGGAGATCCGGCGCCAAGGCGCCACACCCTTCATCGTTCCTGCCATGGGCAGCCATGGCGGCGCCACCGGCGAAGGCCAGAAACTGGTACTGGCAAACCTGGGCGTCACCGAGGCCACCGCCGGCTGCGAGATCCTCTCCTCGATGGAGGTGGTTGAGGTCGGCCGGCTCCCGGTCGGCGTGCCGGTTTACGTCGACAAACTTGCTTACGAGGCCGACGGCATCGTGGTGATCAACCGCGTCAAGCCACATACCGCCTTTCGCGGCCCGCACGAGAGCGGTGTAGTCAAGATGATCGCCATTGGCCTGGGAAAGCAGAAGGGAGCCGAGGCCTGCCACCGCTACGGCTTCGGCGTCGCGGCCGAATACATTCCTGCAATGGCGAAGATCGCCATGGAAAAATCGCGCATCCTCTTCGGCGTCGCTACGGTCGAAAATGCTTATGACCGGGTCGCCAAAGTCGTTGCCATGCCTGCCCGGGAGATGTTGGCGGCCGATCAGGCGCTGCTGGTCGAGGCCAAAGCCGCCATGGCGCGCATCCTGTTCGAGCAGATTGATGTCCTGATCGTCGACGAGATGGGAAAAGAGATCTCCGGCGACGGCATGGACCCGAACATCATGGGCAGATATCCGACGCCGTTTGCCTCAGGCGGGGCGCAGGTTTCCAAACTGGTTGTGCTGGACCTGACGGAGGCGTCACACGGCAACGCCAACGGCATGGGACATGCCGACTACACCACGCGCAAGCTTTGGAACAAAGTGGACTTCCCGACCACGTATGCGAATTGCCTGACTTCCACCGTCGTGGTGCCATCCAGGACGCCGGTGGTGCTGGACGATGACCGGGACGCCATTCTCGCGGCGGTCAAAACCTGCAACGCCCCGGACTTGGCGACGCTGCGGGCCGTGCGCATCAAAGACACGCTGCACCTGAAGGAGATCGAAATCTCGGAGTCGATGCTGGCCGAAGCTGCCACTATTCCTGAGTTGGAAGTTCTGGGTCCGCCCAGCGAGATGATGTTCGACGAGGGCGGGAACCTGCTTCCGTCGCTCGCAACCGTGGGAACTGCCGCCGGGTGAACGGGCGCAGCTTTCCTGCTATTTCGCCGTTAGCCATCGTGCCATTCCGAGTAACCGAAGGGAGCGAAGAATCTGCGTTTCGACTCAGGTGCGTCCAAACAGCAGGTCCCTCACCTCGGCTCCGGATGACCGCGAACTGATGGAACAGCACGCTAGCTGAGAATTCCCCGCTCCCGCGCGATTGCCATGGCGCCGATGGCGGCCATGTCCTCTGTCAGACGATCATCGATTTCGATAATCTCGCCCTTGCAGGAGCTTTCGTCGCGCAGCAGCGTCTTAAGCGCCTGCTGGATGATCCTCCGGCCAGTCAGGACCACGGGAGTTTCGGGACTCCAGCGCAACGCGCTGCTGTTCCGGAGGGCCATCAGGTCGGTCTGGAGCATGGCGCCGAGCAGAAAATTAGCTCTCTGGTTGGCCGTAGTACCGCTGAACAGCTCCAGGATCCGCACCGAGAAACACGCACGGGCCAAGCCGACGCGACCGGCACAGCGGCCGCCCTCCAGAACCATGGTCTCATCGAACTCCTGCGCGAACGAGCGTCCCAGCGCTCCGGCCAGAATGGTGTGGCCCGTAATAATGTCCAACAGTTCTCCGGCCAGAGTCGTCAGGCAGCCGGTCACGCGATTGCCGGCGTCGACGCTGATGAACTTGGAATGCGATCCCGGAAGCACAAAAACAGCCGGTCCTTGCAGCTTGAGCTGCTCAATCAGGCCGAAGGTCTCTGCCTCTTCGCCGCGCATGATATCCATCGCCTCGTAGGTATCGAGGTTGACGCCGGGTACATGGTTTTTTATGCCTGGCACAAACCAGATCGGCTGCTCGACGACGGCGCCGATTTGGTTCATCACCATGCCTCGCGCAAGTTCCGCGACGCCGGCGGGCGCAAGAACGTGCGGCACCTCGCACAAGCCGACGTTCGAGGTGATCATGCCGGAGGCCAGAATAAGGCCAACCTTACAAACATCGACGCCTGCACTTTGCGCTGCCTGTAGAATTGCCTGTCGAACACCCGTCTGAAGCTTTTCGCGGCTGCCGGTAATTACGGTGTCTCGTACGCCGACCTCGGCAAATGACTTGGCGATGACGTGGCCGTCGCTCCATAACTTTGCCCTGGTGTTGCTGGTTCCGCTGTCAATCGTGAGGATCAACATAGATTGTCTTCCTGCCTGTGAGACGCCAGCACAGCGTGGCGCAAAGGTAACTGGTTACTTTTGTCGAAAGCGGCTCACATTATAGCGCCTGCGAACCAGGGTGCGGCGGACACTCGCAGGTCACGCCGGGATTGATTCTGCGGCACCGGCAGATCGGACCTGGCTCGGAATACGAGACGCCCGGAGCCTGGAAAAGAGCGTTCGGCGTGGCTTGCAGGGCCACTTGGCAGGGCGGCTGTGCCGCGAAGTCGATGGTTGTGCGGAGTACAGGGTGGGAAACCACGGCAGGGCCGTTCTTCAGACATGAAATAGCCGGGGCCGATTTTGCGCTTGCCAGTTTTTTACGGCTGTAGCATCTTAGGTGTTCTCAGAAAAAAGCTAACGGAGGAGGTGGCTGTGAAAAGCAAGGGAACTGTGATTGTAATTTTGTCGGCCTTACTGGCACTTATGGCGGCCCTGACGGCATGTCAATCCTCGCAAAGCAATACCACCGGTCCCATTCGTATCGGGCAAGCGACCGCTTTGACGACGGAATATACCGTTGTCGGTCAGTATCTGGCGAATGGCGTAAAGATGGCGGTCGATGAAATCAACGCGTCCGGCGGCATCATGGGCCGCCAGATCGAACTTATCCGGGAAGATTCGGCCAACACCAATCCGGCAGCGGTCAACGCGGTGAACAAACTCATTGAGGCGGACAAGGTCGTCGCCATCATGGGGCCGGACCTGAGCACTCAGAACTTCGCCGTGGCGCAGATCGTGAACAAGGCGAAGATCCCGTTCTACGTGGAAGGCACTAACGCGAAGTTGCTGGACAACAATCCGTGGTTCTTCCGCCTGCGTCCGGACGACGGAATCGCGGCCAGGTCGGCGGCGAAGTTCGCCATCCAGAACCTGAAGAAAACCAAGATCGGGGTGATTCACGACAGCGACGAGTTCGGCACTGGCGGCCGCGACAACATCATTGCGGGCGTCAAGGAATTCGGCGGTACGGTGGTCCATATCGAGTCCTACAACAGCAGTGACAAGGACCTGGCAGGGCAATTGACTAATCTGAAGAAGAAGGGCGCGGAGGTCATCATTGACTGGGGGCACCCATCCCAGTCAGCTACTCTGCAGCGGCAGAACAAACAACTGGGCATCAACCTGCCTGTGATCGGCTCTCCCGGATACTCGATGCCGGCAACCCTCGGGTTGGCGGGCGAGTCCACTGACGGGAGCTACGCCGTGGTGGACGGCATCCCGACGCAGAATCCCGACCCGAAAGCCCAAGCAGTGGTGTAAGAAGTATCGCCAGTTGTTCAACGGCGATCCGGATTTCCATGCTTCGGCCGACTACGACGGTGTTTACCTGCTGAAGATGGCGATCGAAAAAGCCGGGTCCACCGATGCCGAGGCCGTCCGCAAAGCTATGCTGACCATTCGCGACTACAACGGGATCGCCAATAAGTTCACCTTCAAGGACGGCAATGGTCCGCATACGGTGGCGATCGTACAGCTCAAGAAAAGCGGCCCGATGGAGATCATTCAGACCGTCACCATCGAGTAATCTATTCCGCCTGTGTTCGCACCTGCGCATCTGCTTCAGCGCGCCGGGCCGACAAATCGAGGCATGCTGGACGCCGCGAAGCATCTGTGATCGCTTCCAGCCTGCCTCGTGCGTCAGCGATCCATGTAGCTGGGGAGGCTACCGGCCATGATCCAACTGCTGTTAAACGGACTCGCCATGGGAGCCATCTACGCTCTCGTGGCCCTGGGCTTTGTTGTCATCGTGAATGCCGTGAACGTGGTCAACTTTGCCCAAGGCGAGAACGTCATGCTGGGCGCCTACGTAGCGGCATGGTTGACTCTAACCCTCCACTTGCCCCTGCTCTCCGCCTATATCATCTCGATCTCGCTGCTGGCGGTCTATGGCTACGTCTTTCAGAAGGCGGCCTACTATCCGTTGCGCAAGAAACCGTTCATCACCGTGGTGGTCAGCACCATCGGCGTAAGTGTGTTTTTGAAGAACGTTGCGCGGATCATCTGGGGACCGCAGCCGATCTATTTCCCGGGACTGTTCGGCGAAAAGACAGTTAACGTCGGAGGCGTCTTCGTCGATCCGCAGAACCTCCTCATTCTGGGTGTTACCGCGTCCCTGGTGATATTCCAGTACTTCTTCTTCAGCAAGACGAGGCTGGGCCGCAAGATGCAAGCCACGGCGCAAGATCAGGAAGCGGCGTCGCTGATGGGCGTGAAAGTCTCGCGCATGATTACCCTGACTTTCATGTACAGCTCCGCGCTGGCCGCCGCCGCCGGAGTCATGCTGGCGCCGATCTTCTTCGTCTCCGCTGACATGGGCGGCAGCCTGGGATTGAAGGCGTTCTCGGCGAGCATCATCGGAGGCTTCGGTTCCGCACCGGGAGCCATCATCGGCGGCCTTTTCCTCGGGGTGCTGGAGATCTTCTGCGCGACTTATATCTCCTCCCTGTACAAGGACGTGTTCGCCTTCGTCGTTCTTATTCTCATTCTCGTATTTATGCCGCGGGGACTCTTCGGCGAGAAGATCTCCACCAAGGTTTGATCGCTTCCCTTGGTCACCATGGGTGGTCGTACCGGGGACGGGAGGACTTGTGAACAAATCGCTGCTGCGGCTGCTCTCCAGGATCGTCTTGGTGGTTGTAGCCCTGACGATCCCGATGCTCATGCCCAACAACTACTATCTTGGGCTGGCGAATCTCTCCCTCATCTACATCATCGTAGCCATCGGACTGAACTTCATCTACGGCTACACCGGCTACATATCGTTTGCTCAGGCCGGCTTCTTCGGCATCGGCGCCTATACCTCAGCTCTGCTGGCCGTCGACTTTCACGTTAGTTTCTGGCTGACCTTTCCTTTGTCTGGGCTGGTAGCGGCGCTGTTCGGAGTGATGCTGGGTATACCGGCGCTGAAGCTCTCCGGACACTACCTGGCGATGTGCACGATCGGATTCGGAATCATCGTACAGATGATCCTGCAGAACTGGACGCCGGTGACGCACGGCGCCCAAGGCATCGGCGGCATTCCGGGGGTCTCCTTCGGTCCGGTGACTCTGGGCAGCGCCACACACTATTATTACTTCCTGCTCATGTTTGCTGTATTGGCGACATTGTTCTCGTGGACCCTCGAAAATTCCAATATGGGCCGTTCGTTCAAGGCCGTGCGCGAGGATGAGATTGCCGCCAGCACCTCCGGTATCAACCTGACCTTCACCAAGGTATTCTCCTTTGCGCTGTCGGCGTTGTTCGCCGGACTGGCCGGCAGCCTCTACGCCCACATGTCTTCCTACATCAGCCCGGATACGTTTTCCTTCGATCAGTCGATCATATTCTTCACGATGGTCCTGGTCGGCGGAGCGGGCACCGTGATGGGGCCGATTGTCGGGGCGGTGCTGCTGACATTCGTTCCGGAACTGCTGCGTTTCCTGCAGGAGTATTACATGGCTCTGTTCGGCATCGGGATTTGCCTGGCGATGCTGTTCATGCCGCAGGGAATTGTTCGCTTATTTGGCACTGACGGCAGGATCGGCGGCTGGTGGGCGAATCGGCTTTCAGCAAAAGACAAAGGCGGGGTGGTATAGATGGACACACTGTTGGCCATTGACGGTCTCAGCATGGTCTTTGGTGGATTACGGGCGGTCGATAGGCTCGACATGGCGGTAATGCCGGGAACGATCCACGCCCTCATCGGTCCCAACGGCGCGGGCAAGACAACGGCTCTCAACGTGGTCAGCGGCTTTTACAAGCCGACCGAAGGGACAGTGCGGTTCAACGGAGAGCCGATCCAGGGCAAGGCTTCCTCCACGATCTCCCGTCTCGGCCTAGGACGCACTTATCAGAACGTGCGGCTTTTCAAGGCGCTAACCGTTCTGGAAAACGTGCAGATCGGCATGTACAGCCATATTCGCGAGGGCATCGCCGGCACGATCTTTCACACGCCGCACTTCCGCAAGGTGAACGAGCAGGTGCGCGAGGAATGTCTGGAGCTGCTGCGGCCTGTCGGCTTGCACGATAAAGCCGACTTCAAGGCCAGCAACTTGTCCTACGGACAGCAAAAAGTCGTGGAGGTCGCGCGCGCCCTGGCGCAAAGGCCCAAGATGCTGCTGCTGGACGAACCCGCAGCCGGGCTCAATGCGGGCGAAACGGCCGAGCTGAGCAAACTGGTGCGCAGCCTCGTCGAACGCGGCATCACTATCCTGCTGATCGAGCACAATATGCGTTTCGTGATGAACCTATCGGATCGAATCACGGTTTTGAACTTCGGCAAGAAGGTCGCTGAGGGAACTCCGAGCGAGATACAGGTCGATGAGGGAGTGATCGAGGCTTACTTAGGAAGGCGGCGTACCTATGCTTAAACTCACCGAGATCGACGTCTTCTACGGCAAGGTACAGGCTCTGAAGCGAGTGTCCCTGGAGGTTCAGCAGGGCGAGATCGTCACCCTGATCGGCGCCAACGGGGCCGGCAAGACTACGGTGCTGCGCGCCATCTCCGGACTAGAGAAACCACAGCACGGAACAGTGGAGTTTCAGGGCGAGAGTATCTTGCGGCTGCCTCCGGAGGAGATTGTGGCCAAGGGGATCTGTCACGTTCCCGAGGGAAGGCGCATCTTCCCCGGTCTCACGGTCTACGAAAACTTGGAGATCGGTGCAACCGTTTGGAGCGAAAAAGCCAAAACCAGCCAGCTGGACGAAGAGTTGGAGAAGGTCTATTCGCTCTTCCCGCGCTTGCAGGAAAGAACGAACCAGCTCGCCTGGAGCCTCAGCGGCGGCGAACAGCAGATGCTGGCCATTGGCCGGGCGCTGATGGGCAAGCCGCGGGTCTTGCTGCTGGATGAGCCGTCGCTCGGCTTGTCACCGGTTTTGGTGGAACAGGTGTTCGAGGTTCTGGGCACGATCAACAAGCTCGGGATCACCATCCTGCTGGTCGAGCAGAATGCCTACATGGCGCTGGGCATAGCTCATCGCGGCTACGTGATCGAAAGCGGCCACATCGTCCTGAGCGACACGGCAGCGAATTTAAACACCGATTCGAAGGTGAAGGCCGCCTATCTGGGTGGGTAGGCCCGGAGGGCAAGAAGTGCGCTCGGCGGCCGTAACATACTTCAGCCTGCCGGGCGAGAATCTTTAAAGAAAAGCGCTTCCTCTAGCGAGGGCAGATCAGCACCTTCAAGATGTCGCCGCCTGCCCTGATCAGATCGATTCCCTTCTGCGTATCCTGCAGTTGGAAGCGATGAGTGATCACCTTTGCGAACTCCGGGTGCTTGGCAATCAGATTGACCGCGGCGACGTAGTCTTCCCGGGTATAAACGCGAATCCCGATCATCTCCAGTTCCGCGAAGTTGAGCCGCAGCAAGTCCACCGTAGCCGGCTTCTTGAAGACGCTTACGTTGACCACCTGGCCGCGGATCTTGCAGTGTTGAATGGCGGCATCCATCGCCGCCTGCACTCCGGCCACTTCGTAGACGATGTCGAAGCCGTCACCGTTGGTGACGCGCATGAGCATTTCATGCTCGACTCCGCGCATGGCCTCGAAGCCTAGTTCGCAAATCAGGTTGCGCCGGAAATCGTTGGGCTCGATGACGATGACTCGGCGAGCGCCCGCGCACTCGGCGGTCAAGGCGACCAACACGCCCATCGGCCCTCCGCCGATCACCAGCACGATATCACCGGTTTTGAAGGCAGAGCGCCGGATGGCATGCACGGCAACCGCTACCGGTTCGACAATCGCTCCATGTTCCAGGCTCATGCCGGCCGGCAATTTGACGAGCTGGCCGAGAGGAACTTTGGTGAACTCCGCGAATCCTCCATCCGTGTCGATGCCGGTCAGCCGCAGCTGCCGGCATACGTGGCTCTGCCCAGTCAGGCAGGGAGTACAACGATTGCAGGAGATGAGAGGGTTGACAGTCACCGGGTCGCCAACCGAGAACTCGCCGGTGTAACCGGGCGGCAGCTCGACGAGCCGGCCCGACAGCTCGTGTCCGATCACCAGAGGAGGTGTGGCGCGAGGGTGCGACCCGGAGTAGATGAACATATCGGTGCCGCAGATCCCGGCGAAAGCGACTTCGATCAAAGCGTCTCCGGCTCCGATCACCGGCTTGGGGATGTCCTCGCAGCGAATCTGTTCTTTCGCCCAGTAGCGAACAACCTTCATCGGCTACACCTCCTTGTAAACGCCGGCTGCAATACCCCTTCAGAAGCCGAGATATCCGCCATCGACCGGAATCACCGCGCCCGAGAGATAGTTCGAAGCCTCGGAGGCAAGAAAGACAGCCACTCCCTTGAGATCCTCCGGCTTGCCCCAGCGGCCCGCCGGAATGCGCGCCAGGATTTTGCTGTTCCGCACCGGGTCATTGACCAGCGCGATATTCATCGGCGTGTCCATGTAACCGGGCGCGATGGCATTCACGTTGATACCCAGGCCGGCCCATTCATTGGAAAATGCCTTGGTGACTTGCGCGACCCCGCCCTTGCTGGCGGCATAGGCGGGAACGGTGTAGCCGCCGAAGAAACTCAATGCCGACGCCACGTTGATGATCTTCCCCCTGCCTTGCTTGGCCATGATCCGGCCGGCTAACTGGCAGAGCTGAAAGACGGCCGTCAGGTTGACTTCGACAACATCGTCCCAGTCCTCGATGGTGAAATCCAGGCAGGGCTTTCGCCGCTGGATGCCGGCGCAATTCACGAGAATATCCAGAGTCTCGCCGAGCTTCCCGACCGCCTGCTCGAAGGCTGCCGTCAATTCTTCCCGCTGGCGCAGATCCGCCAGCACGGCTTGCACGCGGGCACCGTGCGCGCCAAGTTCAGAGGCGACCGAATGAACCTCGCCGGCGACATCGATGATGACAATCTCGGCTCCGGCGTCATGCAGACCTTCCGCCATGCCACGGCCCAAACCTTGGGCGGCGCCTGTGACAATCGCTTTCTTGCCACTCAAATCAAAGAGATTCATGAGTTCCCTCACATTGGATTGTCGGGCAAAGCCGCCGCCGGTTCAATCAAAATCACAACCCCGCGGTCGAGACAATTCACTTGCGCGATTCACGGCACTACGCTGAAATAAGGCAGGATACTCCGGAGATCTTCATGACAGGTTCTGACAAGCATTTCATCGGGCCCTTTGTGCGCCTGCACCAGGCGGACAATGTCGTAGTCGCTCGCAGCGACGTCGAAGCCGGTACCGCCGTCGAAGGTGCAAGCTATGTTGTTCGCGACCGCGTGCCCGCCGGCCACAAGATGGCGACCGTTGCGCTGCGCAAGGGCGATCCGATCCTGAAGTACAACACCGTGATCGGCTTTGCCGCCTGCGATGTTCCGCCCGGAACCATGCTTCACAGCCACAACATCGAGCTCCGGGAATTCGAGCGGGATTATGCCTGCGGCAGCGAGTACCGTCCTCTTGAGCTCATTCCGGCGGCCGAGCGCGCAACCTTTCAGGGCTTTGCCCGCGCCGACGGGCGAGTCGGGACACGAAACTATATCGTCGTGGTCTCTTCCGTGAATTGCTCGGCGACGGTGGTGCATCGCATTGCCGAGTGGTTCACGCCGGAACGGCTCGCGGAGTATCCCCATGTCGACGGCGTGATTCCTTTCGCCACCCTGCTCGGGTGCGGCATTGAAGTTACCGGCGAGCCGATGGATTTGATGGAACGCACGCTGGCCGGCTATATCCATCATCCCAACGCCGCCGGCGCGGTCCTGGTGGGACTGGGCTGCGAAAGTTGCCAGGTCGACCAGCTGCTCCGTCACCAGAAGCTGCCGGCGGGAGAACATCTGCGGACGCTGGTGATGCAGGAGGTGGGCGGCACGCGCAAGACCATCGAGGCCGGCATCGCGGCTGTCCGGGAGATGCTGCCGGAAGCCAACCGCGCCAGGCGCGCGCCGGTTTCCATTGAACACCTCACGGTGGCACTGCAATGCGGAGGCTCGGACGCGTTTTCTTCCATCACGGCCAATCCCGCCGTCGGCGCCGCAATGGACATCCTTACACGACAAGAAGGAACGGCAATCCTGTCGGAGACCCCGGAGATCTACGGTGTCGAGCACACGCTCACGCGGCGCGCTGCTACGCGCGAGATCGGCGAGAAGCTGGTGGAGCGCATGCGCTGGTGGAGGGAGGAATACGCGCCGCCGGGACGCGAGATCCAGATCAACGGGCGCGTCTGTCCGGGCAACAGCGCCGGAGGACTAGCCAATATTGTTGAAAAAGCGCTGGGCGCTGCGATGAAGGCCGGCACAGGTCCCCTGATGGAGGTCTACCGTTTTGCCGAAAGGGTGACCGCGCGCGGCATGGTGTTCATGGACACTCCGGGCTACGATCCCTGCGCATCCACCGGACAGATCGCCGGGGGCGCCAATCTGATGGTCTTCACCACAGGGCGAGGCTCCTGCTTCGGAGCGCGCCTGGTGCCGAGCCTGAAGCTGGCTACCAATACCCCGATGTTCAGCAGGATGGAAGAGGATATGGACATGAACTGCGGCGACATCCTCGAAGGCACCTGCTCGATTCAACGCAAAGGCGAGGCCATCTTCGAGGGGCTGCTGCGCACGGCCTCGGGCGAGCGCACTAAAAGCGAAGAACTCCGCGTCGGCGATTACGAGTTCATGCCCTGGCAGATTGGACCGATCGGCTAGCTTTTTGAGTGCCTGTGTTCCGTTGAGCGGGCGGAAGGCACGCGGCGAAATTCTACGAGGCTTTGTCGAGTGTTGTAGCTAGATCGCTCCTGACTTTACGCGTTATTCCCGAACGAAATATTTGCGCACCACACGTCCTTATGCGCTTGGGTTGCCGGGATGCCATAACCGAACTTTCGCCTCGGCCTCATAAGACTTCCCCTGCGGAAAGCTCACCAGTTCGAACTGCATGCCCCAGGGCGATAGAAAGTACACCCAGCGCTGACCGGCGCTCGCGTTCTTGCTGCTGGTTGGCTCACCCAGAATCCGTACGCCTTGCTGCTTAAGGTAGGCAACTGCTGCATCGAGATCTTCCACATAGAACGCGAGATGATGCCCTCCGATATCGCTGTTGCGAGGCTGCTCGGTCTTCTGGTCTGGAGCCGAGTACTGGAAGATTTCGAAATTTGGGCCATGTTTGCATCGGAAAAACCGGAGCTGTCGCATCACGGTTCGAGGATGCACGTTTAAGTGCGTCTCCATCCAGTCGTCTTCCGCCGAAAAGGGCCCAAGCGGGTAAATCACTTCACAGCCGATAACATCGACAAAGAACCGTGTCGCTTCGTCGAGATCCGGGACCGTAAAGCCGATGTGTTCAGTGCCGAGCAAACCTGGCAATCCGGATGTACCCGCGCTTTTGCCTTTCATGTCTTCTCCTGACGCTGTCGCACGGCGTGATCGACCAGAGCTGGCTGCGGACCAAGAACTCCGGGCATCACACTGAATCACCCTCGGTGGATTTGCCTTATTGCGCCGTGTAGCCGCCATCCTGGCAGATGCTGGCGCCCGTAATGCTGGCGGCCGTCTCACTGCACAGGAAGACCGCCAACCCCCCAAGCTGCTCGACGGTAATAAATTCCCCCGTGGGTTGCGGAGCAAGCAGGTTCTTCTGCGCTTGCTCAATGGAGACACCCTGCGCCTGCGCTCGCGCTGCCACCTGTTTTTCCGCTAAGCGAGTCAGCGTCCAGCCGGGAAGGATGGCGTTGCAGGTGATGCCGGCCTTGGTGTTCTCCAAAGCCACCACCTTGGTCAGACCGATCAGGCCGTGCTTGGCGGAGACGTAAGCCGCCTTGTGAACCGAGGCTACTATGCCAAGCGCCGAGGAGATGTTGATGATGCGCCCCCACTTGCGAGCTCTCATACCGGGCAGCGCAGCACGAATGGTGTGGAAGGCGGAAGAGAGATTAACCGCAATTACAGCGTCCCATTGGGACACCGGGAATTCTTCGACTGGAGCGACGTATTGTATGCCCGCGTTGTTGACCAGAATATCGACGCGGCCAAGCCGCTGCTCGGTGTCGCGGACAAGCTGTTCGCACTCCCCGGGCTTGGACAGATCAGCGGCGCTGTAGAGCACCTGTACCCCGAATTGCGTGCACATGGCGGCGCGCTGCTTGTCAATCTCAGCGGGGGCGCCGAAGCCGTTCAGCATCACCGCGCAGCCCGCGGCGGCCAGGGCATTAGCAATCCCCTGACCGATTCCGGTTGTCGAACCGGTCACAACAGCTGTGCGTCCCTTTAACATTACGCGTCTCCTTGTGCGCTATGAAGCCCTGCTTCCCGAATACGATATCAAGGCCTGCTTGCCGGGAGTCCACAAAAAAGTATTCTGGCGAGCGCGCCTTGTCAATGTACCGGAATTAGCCCATATTTCTCGGCTCTCCATAACAGCGAGGATCTGAACCTGCCCGAAATCAGTTTTTCAGCAACCTGTTAGGCCAGCACGCCCAGATCACGGCGGAACTGAAGAAGTAATCCTGCGAGAGTTATACCGGGGCTGCTTTCAAGGACTTGCGTCTCAGGGCAATATCATCGGCACAACGCCTGGCTTTTCGCCGACATGTACAGGTTCCCAGATGGCCCGCAGCGGTTGGATGTCGAAGTAGCTAAAGGCGCCTTGTCGGTCTGTTGGACCGTACCTGCCGCTCTGAATGCTGCAGAAACCCTGCGCGGCCAGTATCCCAGCAACTTCGTCCACATCGTCCACCAGAAAGTTAATGTGGTGTAATCCCTCGCCGCGCTCTGCAATCCAGTCGGTGTATATCGACGGCCCTTCCACTGATTGCAGCAATTCAAGCTGCACGTTTCCGACCTGAGTCAGTGCTATCCGTTCCCTGGCCCAGACTGGTTTTCCGTGATACGTGCGATCGTAGACTAAGGGCGCTTCCCATTCATAAATGGTCCAGGGACCGATGCCCAGAATGTTCCAGTAGCTCAAGGCCACCGCTTCCAAGTCTCTCACCACGATGGCGATCTGATTGATCTTCCCGCACCTGACTTTGGCCGGGCTCGCTCCCTTCACTGCCGGAAAGATAACTGCCTCAGCGCCTGTTTTTTCTCCGACGTGCACAGGTTCCCAGATGGCTCGTAGCGGTTTGATCTCAAAGTAACTGAAAGCTCCTTGCCGCTCTGTGGCGCCGTACCTGCCGCTCTGAATGCAGGCAGACCCTTCGGCCGCGAGCAGTCCGGCAACATGATTCACGTCATCGACCAGAAAGTTGATATGGTGTAATCCTTCGCCGTGTTCTGCAATCCAGTCGGCGTATATGGACGGCCCTTCCACTGGTTGCAGCAATTCAAGCTGCACGTTTCCGACCTGAGTCAGTGCTATCCGTTCCCTGGCACAGACTGGCTTTCCGTGATACGTGCGGTCATAGACCAAGGGCGCTTCCCAGTCATAAATGGTCCACGGACCGATGCCCAGAATATTCCAGTAATTAAACGCGACCTCTTCCAAGTCTCGTACCACAATGGCAACCTGGTTAATAGCATTACATTGGATCTTCGCTGGACTTGACCGTGCCACGAGCACTACCTCCTGGCGAGCATGATCCGCGCCCGCGCCGTCGATGCTCACGCAAATAACGGAATGGGCGAATATAGGGCGAATTTAGGGCGCTGTCAATGGCAGGATCTCCTCACCTTGCTTTTGCTGCTCATCTGCCGTGAATCTCCGTATTACCGGGCAGCCCCGGTCCGCGGCTTGCCCAACATTTCGAACCGCTGCTATTGCGATTGAACAGCTTTATGAGTGGGCGCCACGGCGCGGCAATGCACTGGCGGACAGAGGAGCAGTCCCTAAGGAGGAGCAACCGTGGCTGGTATGCCGAAATTCCTGCGCTGACTAAGGTGCTCGCCGTGGAATGGGCACCATTCGGCGTCAGAGTCAATGCACTCGCGCCAGGGTACGTGGGAACGGTTCTGGTAGACGAATAGGTTCGCGCCGGCCGCCTTGACATTGAAATGCTGCAGAAGCGGACGCCCCTCGGCAGGCTGGCGAAGCCGCAGGAAATTGCCGACCTTGCCTTATTCCTGGCTTCCGATCACGCCAAATTCATTACCGGCCAGGCGATTGTTGCCGATGGCGGCTGGACCGCCAATGGGTATATGTGAATTGATAGTTTTCTCACCACTCATGTACAACAGCAGGCACAGTACTCCGCCGTGTACAGCGGATCGCGATCATGAATTAAATATTTCTTGCCTGGAAACAGCCCATCACCCGGATCGGTGAGATCGCGAGCTGTCTGGCTCATCCAGAGTCCATTCGCTTGCAGCCGGTGCCATCTCAGCAAGGTCTCGGGCGCAACGACGGTCGCAACCTCGACTAACCACCCGCCGTCCCAGCACCCTGGCCCTGATGTCGACTCGACTCCCGCTCCACACAACGCTCAGCAATTGCTGTAACTTGCCCGGCCAGCTGATATCAATTAAGACGCCCTTCGTCGCTCGATGCCTTTATCCTCGCGCTCAGACTTTAGGAACGTGCCCTCGCGTAGTTCCTCAAACGCCTGCCGCAGCTGTTCTTGCGTATTCATAACGATTGGCCCATACCACGCAACGGGCTCCTCAAGAGGCTTCCCCGATACCAGGAGGAACCTGATGCCGTCCTCCCCGGCTCGCACCACAACCTCGTCTCCCCTGTCAAAGAGCACGAGAGAGCGGTTGTCAGCCTCCGTGGGAGGCGTGGTGTCCGCCCATTTAACAGCCTCCGTGGGCACCGCGAGCGGGCCAGAAGCATTGCAAAACTTCCCGGCCCCAGCGAAAACGTAAGCGAATGCGTGGCGCGTCGTCTCAACCGGCAGGGTCTTACTCTTCCCTGGTGGAACCGAGACATCTAGGTAGATCGGATCGGCGGCGATCTGGTCTACGGGGCCGACTGTCCCCCAGAAGCTTCCCGAGATAACGCGCGCCTGCGTTCCGTCGTCATCCGTGGCGATCGGGATATCTTGCGCCTTTACCTCCTGATAGCGAGGCGGCGCCATTTTGAGCGACGAGGGAAGATTCGCCCACAACTGAAAACCATGCATCCGGCCCGCCTGGTCTCCCTTCGGCATTTCCTGGTGGATGATCCCACTTCCTGCCGTCATCCACTGCACGTCACCAGCAGCAATGGAACCACTGTTCCCCATGCTGTCGCCGTGGTCAACTGTTCCGGCGAGCACATAGGTGATGGTCTCGATACCGCGGTGTGGGTGCCAAGGAAAACCTGCCAGATAATCTTCTGGAACGTCATTGCGGAAGTCATCGAGGAGGAGAAACGGGTCGAAGTCAGACGTGTTGCCGAAGCCGAATGCCCGACGCAGGTGTACACCGGCGCCCTCCAGCGTTGGCTTAGATTTGATGAGCCGTTTAATTGGTCGAATAGACATGTCAGGCCTCCAGTTCCGAATCCCTCTCTCGTGGATGCAGCGCCGGCAACCCGAGGTGCTTGCGCCCCCACATTTAGCATACGGGTTCAGCTATCCCCATACACTGGCACGGTCGCACCGTGCACTACTTTGGCGTCGTCGCTACACAAAAACAAGATGACACGTGCTATATCCTCCGGTTTCGGCCACTGAGCAAAGTCCGCGCTGGGCATTGCTCTGCGGTTAGCTTCGGTGTCGATGATGCTCGGCAGAATTGAATTCACCCGCACTCCAGTGCCCTTTAGATCTGCAGCAAGTGAATCCATCATGGCTACGGCCGCCGCTTTTGATGCCACGTAAGCAGCAGCGCCGCCGGCATGGTCGATCGCGGCCTTTGCCGCAATGTTTATGATCGCTCCCGATCTCTGTTTGAGCATTGCTGGTACTACTGCGCGCGATATTGCGTAGCCCGATCGCAGATTCAGCGCCATCATCCGCTCGAATACCTTCGGATCCATATCCCAGAACTTCACACCGCCGGCGTATCCGCCGACCGCATTCACTATAACGTCCAGACGGCCGTATTCTGTCATAACTCTTTGGACGAGCTGGTCGACTGCCGCTTCTTCGGTGACATCAACACGGTGCCCCTGCAGCGATGCGGCACTGGATCCAGCGGCGCGCTTCAGGTCATCAAATTCCTTCTGCTGCTGATAGGTGACCACGAGCTTTGCGCCTTGCTCCAAGAAAGCCAAGCTCACGGCACGTCCCAATCCGCCCGTGCCACCGGCTATCAAAACCAATTTGCCTGAGAATTTCGCATTCATCGCGTGCCTCGCACCTGTACCACCGTCAGAGGTGAAAAGTCTGGGTTACAGCATTGAGAGCGCTACGAGTAGCAGGCCAGGTAGACATGGTTCTTCCCCAAACCGGGCATTAGCAAATGGCCCCTATGGTCTTCACCAACGGCACGAGATGCTCGCTCAAGAACCCGACTTGAAGTCAGTTGGTGCGTGAGCACCACGCTGACGAGCAAGTCGTTGGTGCCGTCCCCGACGGTCGACAATAGGTTTGGAGTCTTGCAGATGCCTCCATCTGAGTTGCCA
This sequence comes from uncultured Acidobacteriota bacterium, assembly GCA_963791145.1. Classification (GTDB taxonomy): domain Bacteria; phylum Acidobacteriota; class Terriglobia; order Terriglobales; family Acidobacteriaceae; genus CAWBRT01. The sequence continues at coordinate 45,888 of CAWBRT010000014.1, forward strand.
GAATCGCCTGAAGAGCATTAGGCGTTATGCGACGTGCTCGTCCTCGTCGTCCAGGTACTCGTCAGGGACATCGTCTTCCGGGACTTGACGCATGGTCACCTCGGAAACGTCAGGACGGTTGGCGTCCTCAACCCCCTGGACAGCATCCGCTTCGAAGGCGTTGCCCTCTTCCACCAACTCCTCCACGCTCTCAGAATCCGCTTCAGGGGCGTTCGGTATCTGCTGAATGTCGCCTGATTGTCCGGCTGAATTAGAGCCGATTTCATCGTCTTTACGCCGCTTTGTTTTAGCCATGGATTCGCTCCTCGTTGAAAGATGCGTCATGCGAACCCAGAGACCCTCGAAATGTCGAACAGCAGGACCCTGAAATGAGGTTGCTCTCTGCCCCGCGTTGCTTCACCATCGTTCTCCAGAACAGGATTATGGATGGATATCGTGCATTCTGGGGGGGTAATGCGTTGGCAGCCTCCGGCTACTTGCACTTTTGTCTGCGCTCACTATCTTCCAATCAATCAGACCGAGGGTGGCGTTCTATCCATGTCATTGCACCCAAACGCTTATTGAAGTCTATGGGACTTTATTGAAGTTGGAGGATTTCGCATCTACAAAATCTACAATCTGCCTGCCACAACTAAACGACCCTCGGCTCGAAGCCGAGGGGTTTAAGGGCTGTCGATTGGAAATCGACTATCATCAATGACCTCCTCGCCTTCTTGTTCGTCAATGTATTCGCGAATCATTTCGTCGGTGATCGTGCCGGAGCTGACGGCCAAGTATCCCCTGGCCCAGAAATGCCTCCCCCAGAACTTCTTGCGTAGATGGGGGAATTCCGGCAGCAGCACCCGCGAGCTGATCCCCTTTAGCCATTGCATGATCTGGCTCACCAGCTGGTTGGGCCGATACGACACAAACATGTGTACGTGGTCACGTGCGACCTTCCCGGACACGATCTCCAGCTCGTGTTCTGCGGCAATTTGCCGCAGCAGGTCGCGCACACGAACTGCCACCTCGCCCGTCAGTACCGCTTTGCGATATTTCGGGCCCCACACGAGGTGTACCTTAAGATCGGTCTTCGTGTGCGCTCCCAGCCGGTAATGTCGCACGTGATCACGTTACACCAAAACTTGCTTCGCCTGAAGGCGAGGGGTTTCAACCATCCCCGATGGGGACACTAAATCTGCCAGTAGAGCCGGTTGTAACTGAAGGAAACTTGGTGAGAGTTTTAGGCTGCCTTGCCGAGATCACTGAGGCTGGCCGAAGGCTTCGAGCCTTGCGTTGATCCCTCATCACGGGCAATATTGGTGAGCGACATGCTTACAAAACTGCTGAAAGACTCTGCTCTTGAGAGGCTTGCGGGCGGTCGTGCCTTCGACCGTGGCGAATTACTTCGCCGACGGGCATATCGCTAGAGCGAAGAAAAATGGCGACACGATTGCGCCCTTGGTTCGAGGCACTTACGCTTACCGCGTAAAGCTTTAGGCTGAGGAAGACGAATCGCGCCTTCGAGTGTAACTGTCCAGTCGGACAAGGAGTGATTTCTGCAAAGACTGTGTAGCCGTGTGGTTAGCCTTCTGCCTCGACAACAGCGCAACTCGCCCGTCTTGGAATAGCATGGACTCCTGGATGAAACCCACACCCAAACTTCGAAACGACTTCATCGTGAACGAAGCCGAATATCAGGCGTGTAAGGCTTGGCTTTGCCAAGCCAACGAGGAGACTATTCGTCACCCCTTGGCCGACCCCGAATTGGAAGTAGAGAGACGGCGTATCAAGGCCTTGATCGCTGAATATGAAGAGAATTGGCGGCACTCCTCGTAGTAGTACTGCGGAAGTGAAATCGGGGCTGCTTTGCAGAAAGGTAAGGAGCGCGAATGACGAATTCGAAACTTCAAGCAGCACTGGACGAACTTGAAAGGCTACATCGAACTGTAACGGAATATGAAGCACGGAATGGAAGGCCGCCTAATCCGGATAGTGATGCCGGTCGTGCAGTCTCTCTACTAGAGGGCTTCGCTGCGGAGTATCGGAAATTGAATATTGAGAAACTGCTCCGAGGGTAGACATCTAGAGGACTCTTAGAGCATTCCCCCGTCCTCAGCGTCAGCTCATTCAATGCCAGTTCCAGTTCTTTGATCGCCTGCTCCAACTCCGGGTGTTTATCGATTCTCTCGCGGAGCCGTCTCAGGAGGCCACGGGCTTCGGCCACATGCTCCGCGGCTGCTGCTTGCGGCTGTTCTTGAATTGAGTCTGGAGTCTCTCGCGTCATACAAGCCTCCTTTGGCTTGGCGAGACGCGAATTCACGCTTGCCAATCGCGCGCAGGCTCGCAGCGGCCATGGGCATCAAGCCACGCAAGCAAAGCCTTGATGCTTCCATGGGCAAGTGCGATACACGAGTCGGCGGCGCCATAATAAACCTTCAGGGTGTCACCATCTGAACCAATCGTGTGTCCGCAAGGGAACACCACATCGTGGACATCGCCGCCGCGCTCATACTCGGCTTCCGGTCCAAAGATCCAGGAATCTCCTCGCAGCAGGCATTTGTCCGGTTGTTGCGTGTCGAACAGAGCCAAGCCAAGCCGGTAAATGCATCCGGATGCAGTGTTACGCACGCCATGGTAAAGCACCAGCCAACCGCGTGGAGTTTCGATAGGAGGCGAGGTCAAGCCGATCTTATTGGCATCCCACCATGCACCTCGCCGGGCCTCCAGCATAATCTTGTGACGACCCCAATGGCGCAGGTCGGGCGAGTACGAGATCCACATATGAGCGCCGAGCGGCGTCATGGGACGATGCACAAGCGCCCAATACCCTCCAATTTTGTAAGGGAGCAGGGCCGCATCTTTGTCCTCCGGCGACATGATGACACCATACCGTTCGAACGTGCGAAAGTCTTTGGTCAATGCCAGCGACACTCCAGGGCCCCCGCGAGAATACGAGGTGTAAGCGACGGCGTACTGTTGCAGCTCCGGTACATAGGTCAGCCGCGGATCCTCGATGCCCCACAGCTCTTCGGGGTATTCATCGGCATTCGGCATGAGTGTAGGAGTTGGATCAATATCCCATCCGTCGACTCCGTTCCGGGAGCGGGCTGCGCATAGATGCGAAAGGCCACGCCGGTCTTCCACCCGGCATAGCAATAAGGTCGATCCATCGGACAGCAGCGTCGCGCCGGCATTGAACACGCTATTGATCGAGTATGGCCAGTCTTTGCTGGTCAAAATCGGATTGCCCGGATGACGCAGGAGCAACGGCTCGTCGGGGTTCTTGCTTGCGCTCACGAAACCTCCCATGGATTGCACGCGCCAAGGCGCTCAAACGGCGGGCGCGTGATGGTAAAACGGAGTTACTTTATGTTTTTCCAGGAATGTCGGCGTCTTCCAACAGGCGCATTTCGAGCAACGCGATTAGGAACGAAAGCGTGGATTCCGCCCCCTGATTCTCGTTGGCGCGGTCGGGATGCAAGCCATCGCGGCACCCGCCGGTACTGGCGTCATAAAGGACAATCTGCAGATCATTGTCTCCCAGGAACCAGTTGAAAGCCGACCACGCCTCTTTCAGCCATCGCTCATCGCGAGTGACGCGAAAGGCCTGAAGGCACGCGGAAACGGTTGCCCCAGCCTCGACGGGCTGCTGATCGAAACGGGCTCTTTCGCCGCCTTTGCGGTAGAAACCTTCAGACCCGATGGGGACGAAGTGCCCTTTTTCCTCGCAGCGCTGTGCGTTCACACACCAATCCAGGGCCTCAAGCGCGACGGACACCATCAGTTGATCTGAACTACGCGAGCCGCACAGCAACAGAGCCTGGGGCAGCCGGGCGTTGGAATAGGAAAGGATATCCTCGAACCAGTGCCAGCCCGGAGCGCTGCAGGAAACATAAAGGTCGAGCAGGCGATGCGCCAGCACGTCTCTGGTTTTCAGCGTAGCTCTATCCCCGGGAAACCAATCGAGATACTCCTGCATTCCGAGCAGGGCGAAGGCCCATGCCCGTGGACTCGTAAAGCTCAGAACCGCAGGAACAGAGGCTTCCAGAAGGCGCCCCGCAGTACCCCGCAATCCCGGATCTTTGGAACGGCCCAGGACCGTTCCGAGGCCCCACAAGGCGCGCCCGTGACTGTCTTCGGAATCCTCGGCTCGCTGCCACTGGCGATCGTAGCTGAGGAGATTTTTGAAGCGGCCGGTCGTGGGCTCGAACGCATGCCAAAGGAAAGCCAGGTACCGCGATGCCAAGCTGGCTATTTCCGAAGCCCCAGCTATTCCCAACTGCTCTGTGAAAACTGCAGCGATCAAGGCCCGAGCGTTGTCATCGGTAGTGTAGCCCTCCCGGTAATTAGGAACCGAAAACACCGCATGCTGCAGTAGTCCGGTGTGGTCTGTCATCCGCCGTAGGTGGTCCAGTTTTATCGCCGGCAAGAGGTCCAGCGCTCTTTCGGTGCTTCGAGCCGACGAGGCCACGCACGGGGTTCGCATCCGGTCGGCGCGGGCTCGTACAAAGGCCTGCATATAGGACTGGGCTACCGTGCTCCAAACCATGTCGCGCGCGTAGAGGTACGCTCGCTTCCGCATGGCATGCCGCGTCGCTTCGTGGTCCAAGAGATCAATGGCTGCGTCAGCGATAGAGGATGAATCTCCAAATGGGACCAGCACGCCACGCCCCTCGTCCAACAGTTCTGCCGCATGCCAGTAAGGTGTCGAAATGATCGCCTTGCCGGCTCCCATCGCATATGCCAGGGTACCGGAGACGGCTTGGGCTTCATGGCGGTAGGGAGTGATATAGATGTCAGCGGAGCCCACGAACTGGGCCATCTCTTCAGGACTGACAAAGCGATTGTGGAAGATCACGTTCCGCTGAACGCCGAGCTTTCTTGCCAATGCCTGCAACTGCAACCGGTACTGATCGCCCTCTCGGCGCTTGATGTGGGGATGAGTAGCGCCGGCAACAATGTAGACGGCTTCACTGTGACGGGACAAAATGCGCGGCAGAGCCTCAATTACGCTTTCGATTCCCTTATTCGGAGAGAGCAGTCCGAAGGTGAGCAACACCATCTTGCCTTCTGTTCCAAAAGAGTCCTTGTAGAAATTGGGATCGCCAAAGGGCAGGTCTGGAACGCCGTGCGGAATGAGCTCGATTTTGTCGTGGGAGACGCCAAAGACTTCCTGCAGGAACTGAGATGAGCGCTCGCTCATGACAATCAGCCGATCGGAAAGGGCGGCGATCTCTTCCAAGACAACTCGTTGGTCGGGATTGGGTTCGCGAAGAACGGTGTGCAGAGTCGTTACCACCGGCATCTTCAGGCCTCGCAGCAGGCGCAAGATGTGGCTGCCGGCAGGCCCTCCATAAATGCCATACTCGTGCTGCAGACAAACAAGATCGACATTACTGAAATTCAGGAAATCGGCAGCATCTTCATAGGAGGTAAGGTCGCCCTCCGCTAATTCGAATCTGACTCGCGCCGGATAGCCATATCGGGATTCCGGATCATTGACCGGCACGGCCAGGAGTTCTGCGGTTCCATACTCGGCGCCTACAGCGTTGCACAGATCGGTCGTAAAAGTCGCGATTCCACACTGCCGCGGGAGATGGTTTCCGACAACTGCTATGCGACTCGGGAGCGAAGCGGTGGACCTCAGGGGCAAGGACGGAGTATGCGCCTCCTCAGGTTCGACCGGCGTACGCTTTTTCAGGGGCGCCCACGGACCTGCCGCAGATCTCATTTCCTCTACTGACATTCGGATCTCCTCGTTACTGTAGGAATCCGGTCGAACCGGATTGGGCGAACCGCGATTTGCGTAGCAGACGTCGTCATAATCCCTCCACTTCAGCTTCCGCACGCCGCTCTTACCGCTGCGAGGCAGGGGTCAAGGCATACAGAACCAGTTCCGCCCGGCTATCGAGCTTCAAGAACCGCAACATCCAAGACACGCAGTTCCGAACGGTGGGCTCAGTGAGATTCAGTCTGTTTGCGATCTCGGTGTTACTCAGAACTATGCGCACGAGACGATAAATAGGGCCGAGGACGCCTACCCTTTCCCAATAGACGCGCATCGCACTTCTACTCTCGCTTTGAGCGCCCTCCAATATGCACCGTGCGCACAACGCAGCTTCAGGCATCCCTTTCCGAGCGTGGGTGCTTCTGGATGGGCACGGGTTGAAGCCGATGCTTCATCGGCAGGATCGTATCAAGCGATTGCTGCAATAGCTGCAAGCAGGGCAAAATGAAGAATTCGTAAAGGAGAGTTCTTACTGGGCGGTTCATAGCGACCTTTCCAGAACTTGTTTCTCACAATTCATGGCTGCCCCATGCGCTCGGGATGAGGTGCCGGCAAATACGAATCAGCTTTATCTTGCGGATCCGCTGCCCCTTAATCACCTGGAGCTTCAGCTTCGCAGCCATTCGGACCCTGCACAAGGTCAGACTCCGGGCTGCGGCTACGCAGCCAGGCACCTCGGGACTGTAGGCTCTCCATTCCGTTGGTGTGCGTTCGTAAACCACCGTGCAACGTTGGTTACATCTGATTTGCACACGACCGACTTTTTGCACTAGCAGCCGAGTCGGGCGGTTTTGAGGGTTGGGAGGTGTCGTAGCGGCGGGCGGTTCAATGCGGCTGATTTCCAACTGCCGCTCTCCCAGGATCGTTCCATTTAACGCGTCCCTGGCGCTTTGAGCCTCGCCCTCGGTACCCATCTCGACGAAGGCAACACCAAGCGACTGACCGCTGCTGCGATCTCTGATGACGGTGATGGTCGCAACACTTCCATGCGGCTCAAGCAAGGCGCGGACTTGATCCTCGGTTGCGGACAAATCCAAGTTGCCGATATATACGTTGTTCATGAGCCCTCCTGCGCGTTCGGACGATCGCTTGGGAAGAGAGGGCAGCCGGAACTGCTGGCTTTCGATCAGGCTCCGGCTAAAATCGTGGTTCAATTTCGGCGCTGCGGACTCCGGTCAGCACGATCACCCTTCGGCCGCGCCTCACTAATCTTCAGCGACCGCTCGCCACAGAGCATGCCGTTCAAGGCGTTCATGGCGGTTTCGGCTTCGCCGTCGCTGGTCATTTCCACAAATGCGAACCCCCGTGAATTGCCGGTTTCACGATCCCTGACCAGAGTGACCGTCTGGACACTCCCATGGGGTTCGAACATGCCTCGGACTTGCGCTTCGGTTGTTGCGGAATCCAAGTTGCCCACATAGATGTTTTTCATAACTTGTATACCTCCTGCGGTATAAGCTCGTTTGAGTTGCTGACCGATCTTAATGGCTCGAGCACTACCGGTTCGCTCCGCAGCTTTGGTGGACGTTCATCTCGATTGTGGCAAGTGGAGTTGATGACCGCGAAGGCTCGCATTCTGGGCGCAGCATCCAAGAACGATTTGACCAGCTCCAGAACCTCGGGATAAGCGGTTGTGACAAAGTTCTCAGCGTCTTGCTTGCTCTCCCAAAGGTTGATCTCGACGATCTCTGTACCGCCCCCACCAACGGGGGAATCGACCGCTGCAAAAACAATCTCATCCAGGAAGCCGGGCTGTTCCCGCATGATAGGCAGCACTTCGTTTTCTAGGAGCTGAGTGAAATCGCCCAGGGTGTCGGGCTTCAAAAGCACGGAGACGTTGCGTGCGAACATCGCAACCTCCTGTGGGCTATGGCTCGTCTAAGGAGAGAAAACTTCAGATGGGCTGACTTAGTTCAGAGGACCTGAAAGAGGGAGAAAAATTACTCGCTCACGTTTAACCCTAGGCCCATTTTGTCGGTTTGTCAATTCCAGTTCTGACGGGCGCGGGTGCGTATCAGCAATGGCAGGTTGGGTTATTGTTGCAGCGAGGGGTTGCAGTTTTAGGCGATGTACCGGCAACGCTCGATACGCTGGGCGTCCCGGTTGAAGGTTTAAAAGCTACTTACCTGTAGATGATGTTTGTAGATGCGAAATCCTCCAATAGCAATGAAGATTCGACGTGGCGCCGATCAACCACTGCAGTCGCTGCGCCCAGTTTTATTTGTTGCTCACAGTGGAGAGAGGATAGAACGCGGAGGCGGTTGTTTCTCTTCCGGCTTGTAACTGCACGGTACCAATCCAAAACGGATCAGCAACCGCAATGACCTGTATACGTCCGACCGCAGCATTGACTCGCACCGCTTGCCATCGGTTTCCCGGCAATCGGGATAGTCGATCTCGAATCCGCTGGCCGTCCGTTTAAACTGCGATCCCATCTCAAACAGTTCGCAAATGCACTTGTAATAAGAATCCTGGTCAGTGTCGCTAGTCCACTTCGGAACTTCCTGCTTTGCCCTTTTTATCGGAACAATCATGATTTTCCTCCGTGAGTTTGCGATTCTCTCCAAAGGGTCTGCTTATCCCCCGGAAAAATCAATCACATTGTTTGGAATGGCGGACACAAATCTTCCAATTCGTTGAATGTCGGTGGATTTTCGAAATGGTGCTGGGGACTGTCTGGCAAGGCGCTTTATTGAGTGGAACCGTGGGTTGTCGCAGGCCTCATTACTAGACCGCATGGTGGTTCTCTGACGCAACCCGAAAAGAACAGGAGTCTCGGAACCAGTGTCTCTCACTAAATCCGGAAACTCCGGCGCACCGTTACTCACAAATCGCCACTATTTCGCTACATGGTGGATGCCTGAATAACTCGTGCTGGCCACCTGCCCACCGTGACTCAGCCCAGAATACAGACCTTCAATCTCGCTCCGTGCCGCAATCTCAGCCAATTCCTGTGTCAGGGCATGGCCCCACGATACTAATTCGTCGGGATTGTGCTCCGAACAGATCATCCAGTGGTACCGCCTTCCTTTGCGACAAGGCTCCCTCTGAAAGGAAACGACGTATCGGTCAACGCTGTGATTCACTCCACACTTCCTATTCTGTGGAACGCCGTGCAGTCGCCATCGAGGGCTATCGAGGCTTATTGGGCATCAATGTCGAAAAGGCCAAGCAATCGGAGGGCGGCTTCGGCTTGCACTCGTGGCTTAGATAGTGCTCGGCATCGCGGCACATTAATTGGCACTTGTGACAACGAATCGGACCTTTGACCTTAGACGTTTCGTCGGCACGCTTGAGTTTTGAGTTAGTCATCGCAAGCACTAACTTTAAATTATACATCAGTTAACTCACAAACCATTTTCGGCACATTACGAAGTATGGAGGTCGCGAAACGAAGTTTGCACTCTCCCGGCACGTTGCTCGCAGGTGTGTTAGTCTTGAGATGCGTTTGAATGTCTCTTTTTTTCGACCCGCCTTAGGCATCGGCGACTTTTACACCCTGCCTCACTCGTCCGAGAAACACTGACAATTAAATAGCCGAACTTGCTGAGGCGAATATGAAAAATATCTACGTCGGAAATCTGGACTTCCGCAGCACGGAAGCAGAACTGCGAACATCATTCGAGGTATATGGACAGGTCGATAGGGTCAACATGGTGACAGACAAAGACACCGGCCAGCAACGCGGCTTCGCCTTTGTTGAAATGACCAATGATGCGGAAGGCGAAAAAGCAATCGCTGGACTGAACGGCAGCCAGATGGAAGGGCGCACCCTCAACGTAAATGAGGCACGTCCAAAGACCCAGCGTACCCCGTTCGGTGGAGGGCGTGGTCAAAGCGGCGGCAGAGGTCGCTACTGACAACTGTAATCGGAGAGTTGTCGTCGCGAGTCGCGCCGACCACAGGGGGAGCCAGCTATGCGTTCAAATATTATTATCAAGAACTTAGATACGGGACAGAACCGTTTCGAGCTTTGTCACCAAGTTTTTAAGGCGATACGTAAGTTGCATTACCCCGGCGATCGCGTTCAGGATACGGCCACCGATGTACTACAGCGGATGGCTGGTGCAGAGCGGCAAGAAGTTTCAATTGTGGCAGAGAACGCGAACGAAGCGGTGATTGAGCCTCGGGGAGGAGCACCTCAGCCAGAGCCGTTGACTGCTTGACGGCGGTGCGAACGGCGATCGCCTGGGCGGACTCGGCGGGGGTGGCAGCCTCATCGACGTAGCCTTTGGCGCCAGCGATGAGTGCTTTTAGCATGGTCTCGTCGTCTGCGCCAATGCCCGTGACTAGAATTCGCAGATCGGGCCTTGTAGCCTTTAACCCTGCCATCAAATAGAACAAGTTCTGCGAACCACGGCTACCCAGAAGAATTAGGTCGATGTCACTTCTCGTAGTGATTTCGACTGCGGTCGCCGGATGAAGCTCTAATTCAGGTTCAGAATCGAACAGTGCGCGAAAGCAAAACTGAAAATCCTTCTCTATAACCCCGACAACGGCGTCACGCAGAACTTCATGCCGCATCTCTGGATGTTTCTGCTGCAGGCGCTCACGCCCTCCGGCCATGAAGTCGTTCTGATCGATGGCAATACACGCCCCATGAGTGACGCCGATCTGGTCCAGTTCGTTATCGACGAACGGATCGGACTGGTCGGGATCGGGGCGATGACCCGCATGATCGCCAAAGCCTACCGTGTGGCGGATGCGATCCGTGCCGCCGGTATCCCGGTTGTCATGGGCGGACCGCATGTAACCGAAGTTCCCGAGGAAGCGCTCGGGCGCAATGGCGGAGCGCGTCATGCCGACGCGCTGGCCTTGGGCGAGGCGGATGACACATGGCCGCTGATCGTGGAAGATGCGGCTCGCGGCCAGCTCAAGGAGATCTACACTGCGACTGATCGCATCCGGGAAGGAGCGCAAGCCTACCTTGCAGGATTACCCGGCGATTCCCTGGGATTCTCTCGACCTGCGGCAGTTCAATCGAATTCCCGGCTTTGCTCGTTCCGTCATGCGGCGACTGGGGCTCGCATGGGAGACATTTCACATTATTCCCATCGAATCCGGACGCGGCTGTCCGTATGGATGCGAGTTCTGCACCGTCACCGGGTTCTTTGGCGATTCGATCCGCTTCCGGTCAAACCAGAACGTCGTCAGCGAAATGCTTCGGCTAAAACAGCGCGCCCATAACAGCAACGGCAAGGTCGCTGTATTCTTCGTTGATGACAATTTCGCCATCAATTTGAAGCGCACCAAAGCCCTTCTGCGCGACATCATTGCCGCTGGAGCCGAGCTTGCGTGGGTGGCGCAAATCAGCGCCAACCTGCTGCGGGACGAGGAGCTGCTGGACTTGATCGCAGCTTCAGGCGGGAAGTGGATCTTCATTGGCGTGGAGTCGCTCGATCCCGCCAATCTGGCCAGCGTCAAAAAGGGTTTCAATAAGCCGGCGGAATATGCGGGCGTGCTCCAGGCGCTGGCACGGCGCAACGTCTATGCGATAACGTCATTTATCTTCGGACTGGATCACGATACGCCTGGCGTGGCCGAGCGCACGCTGGCCCAGATCCGCGAATGGCCGCCGGTTCTGCCCGTTTTCGGGCAAATCACTCCATATCCCGCAACTCCTTTGTACACCCGTTTAGAGAAAGAGGGACGGCTGACGCGGCCGAAACACTGGCTTGAGTTTGCGCCGTTTCATATGGCGCACACACCTCTGAAGATCACCATACCGGAGGTGCAGGATGAGATGCGACGCGCCTGGACAAACGCATACAGTCCTGCCGCGACCGAGAGAGCGCTGGATTCGATCGCGAATGAGCCGGTGCCCTACAAAATCAGCCACCTGCTTTCCCGGCTCTGCTTCCGTGGAATCTATTTCCCGCGAAAGGGAGCTTGGCAATGGTTAAAGCTAATCGTCCAAAACCGAGGGTCGGTGTGGCGCATAGTAAGGGACTCGTTTACGCAATGGCACGGGACTTACGACCGGGAACGAATGCAAGATTTCAATCGTCCACGAAGCGCTGTTCACATCGGGCCGCCCGAGCCAGATGCGGGATCGGACTGAATTCGGCGCCGCTCTTTTGGGCGCTGCTCGTCGGGCAGAGCATAGCGGGCCGAGGGGAAATGCCTGAGCCGCCTCGCAGCTCAATGATTGATCGATCTCCTATCGCCGCCACCTCGCCGGCGATCCTGCGACCGCATCCGGCTTCATCGGCAAATCGGTCTAATTGAGCCTCTTCTGTTTAACTGTCCCGGATTACGCAACTATTCGATAGTTCCGCTAAGAATCTCAAGGTCACATCTCGTCAGAACACCCGCCAATCTCATACGAGGGCAGAAGTGAAACGGTGGGGCGAGATATTCCTTCAGATATTGAGCCCCTGCTGGCAGTGCTGGATACTGACGACGAGGGCTATGTTTCCCTTCGCGAAAGCCGCCTGACAAGAGTGAGTCAAGAAACGACTGACGATTGACAAAGGCCTACCATAAGTCCTATTCCTTTTTTATTGCGAAATGCAGAACGAATTGCTGAAACGCAAATGCAGTGCAGAGATGTGCTTACCACTGAAGACCACTTCCGGCGGCGTTGGGAATTGAGGCGAACGGATTGCTGAGTTTCTCGAGGCAGATACCATCGAACGCGCCTTTGGAAAAATCTTCATTAACGAGCGTCTAAAGAGATATATTTCGGTGGACGAAGTGGGGCCTCGACAAGACCATCCAATCGGGGTGGTCTCCGCGAGTGGGGCGCCTACCGAGCTTGCGGACGGTGACAATTGTTGGGAGCAAGGATGGGATTCCCCGCTGGTGGGCAGAAGAGAAGCGTCGATATTGTTCATTACTCCTTCCCTGGGAACAGAGAGCTTCACCAGGGAGGATATTTTTCGCAGCTATCTCAGTACCGGAGCGCTGGCGTCGGCCTTGCGCGACCGGAAGTTCGTGGCAAGCTTTGCTGCGCTGCTCAATGGGGATCTCGGCGAAGATTGGTTGCTCGAATTCGAGATTCGCTCAGCCTTGCTTTCGCGGAAACCTCGCAATCAATCGCCGCACCGGTATCTGGAAGAGCTGCTGTTGCAGGCGAAGTCGCTACCCGACCTGGTATGCGTCACCTCGACCAGCGCTCAACTGGACGAAGCACAGGAAGTGGCGGCAGCCGCGGCGGTCCTGGCACCGGAAAGCTTGCGGGTCATCGGCGGAGCGCACGTTTCGGTATTGCCGGAGGATTTTCTACGACAGTCTGATTTTCACGTCGCCTGCATCGGCGAGGGCGTGGAAACCCTCCTGGACCTGGCTATCTGCTTCGCTCGCAGCGGAAGCTCGAATCTCGCGCGGATTTGCGGCATCGCTTACAAGGATACAAACGGAGCGATACGCCAGACCAGGCCGCGACAGCACCTGCTTACGCTCGACGATTACCCGTTTCCGTCGAACAGCCTCGACCTTTTCACCCCTGACATTGACGACCGCGAACAGAACGGGCGCGATCTGGTGTACATTCTGGCAGGTTTCGGGTGTCCGTATCGCTGCTCGTTTTGCGCGCAACATGCCATTCACCAGGGACGGATCCGCGAGCGCAGCGCCGACAGCATCTTCGCCGAAGTACGGAAGCTCCATGCCAGAGGCTTTCGGCGATTCGCGCTGGTGCAGGAGACCTTTCTCAACGGGCGGGCGCGGGTCGAACGTTTCTGCGATCTGATCAACGCCTCGGGTCTGCCCATCGAATGGACGGCCGAAGCGCGGGCCGACCAGGTTGACGAACCTCTACTGCGAAAGATGCGCATGGCCGGCTTGCGGTTCATTCAGATTGGAGTTGAATCGGGTGATTCCGAGCTGCTCAAGTCGATCGACAAGAAGGTCAACCTCCCGCGGGTCCGCCAGTTGCGCGACCTGTGCGCCGATCTGAAGATTGATACCGCCTATTACTTTCTGGTCGGTCTTCCCCGTCAGGATTGGCAAAGTATCCTGCGCTCGGCGGTGTTTCTGCGCGATTACCCGCCCCTGAATCGCATCACCTCTCACGTTTCCGTCTCCGTCGCCATCCCATATCCGGGAACCAGAATTGCCGAGCAGCAATCGGTGCGACTGCTGCGCTCTGCCGGTTCCTGCAGTTGGCCCTGGCGAGGACACGCGGTATCGGTCGATGAACGTGGCGCGCTGCTTGGGGAGAATTGCACGGAGACGGACGCCATGGTCTCCGAAGAGATTCTGGAATCGGCGGTGTATCTGGACGATTTCGGATATTTTCTGCTGCAGAAACTTTACGGAAGCGAACTGGCGCCGGAGGACCGCATGCGGGCAGGCGAATACGCAGCGTGCATTCTGGCGCAAATCGAACGCAGGACGATGCGCGACCTGGTGCTGCGAGCTCAACCAGAGCTGAGCCCGGAAGATTACCATAGACGGCGCGCCGAACTGATCGAGCGCGAGGGCGACGACGAGGCGTTGTTGGGGAATGCGCTCCATGCGCCGATCAGTCCTCCAACGACCGATTTCCTTTGCCAGGTCCGTTTCGAAAACGGTTGGCAGACGATGAATCGTCTGCCTCCAGCCGTTCGGCGCAAATGGATGAGACTCTGTGCGCACGCATGGGACTCCATGGGACGAGCCTGCAGCCGACTACATTTTGCTCAAGACGGCGAGGGCACGGGAGAAAAGCTGGCGCAAAGTCTGGACTCCTCTGGAGAAGGTGCTCCGGAGCTTGTCCCCTGTCGTGGCGGCCTGGCCGCCTGCGGCTTTGAGTTTCGAGTTGACCAGTCAGGCCGGAGACTCCTGATCGGCTGGATCTAAGGTACCGCGCTGCACGGCAAAGGCTTAGCTGTCATCGTCCTGGAGAGCGGCCTGCCTGTTCTGGCGTAGTTGCGTTGCGTAGTGTGTGCTAGTTTGCCAAGAACTCAAATTAAGACACTGCGCTCGGCGTTTTTTTCTTTTCTTCTGACGACAAATCGAATATAAAATGAAGTTCCTGTAATAACGTAATAATGTACTGACATATGCAAGTCAGGGGAATCAGCATGCCCCAGGGCGGCGCAGTACGGACTGTCTTGATCATCGTCACGCTTGACACAAAGGGCGAAGAGGCCAAATACCTGCGGCAGAGAATTGTCGAAGAGGGCCTCAACGTCCTGATCATGGACAGCAGCATCCTTGGCGAGCCTAAAGGCCTGATGCCCGACATTCCCGCCTCGGAGATTGCGCGCGCTGGCGGCTTCACCCGGGAGCAGTTGCGGCAGAAGGGCTCTCGCGGCGCATGCGTCGATGAAATGATCAAGGGCGTGCGCGCCATGGTCGACAAGCTGTATCAGGCAGGCCGGATTCATGGTGTTATTTCTCTTGGAGGCGGCGTAGGCGGCATCATGGCCGCTAACGCCATGCAGGTGCTGCCGCCCGGTTTTCCCAAGCTGCTGGTCACGCCGTTGGCCAGCGGCCCGCGCCCCTTTGCTCCCTTTGTAGGTATCCGCGACCTCACCATGATGCATTCGCTGATCGACATCTCCGGCATCAACGAGATCAGCCGCATCATCTTCGATAATGCTGCCGGCGCTATCGCCGGCATGGTCCGCCGCTACCGTCCTATGGAGGTCAAGGGGGAGAACCTCGTGGCGACCACGATGCTGGGGACGACCGACCAGGCCATGAAATTCCTGGCGCCCAAGCTGAAAGAGGCCGGATACGAGGTCATCATTTTTCACTCCAGCGGAACCGGCGGGCAGGTGATGGAGGACATGATCGCCCGCGGCTTTTTCTGCGGCGTGGTCGACCTGTCTCCCAACGAAGTCACCGACAACGTGATCAAGGGAGGGCACCACGATGCCGGTCCCACGCGGCTCGAGGCGGCGGGGAAGCTCGGCATTCCGCAGGTCATCGCGATGGGCTGCTGCGATTTCTTTGGGCAGGGACCGCGCGAGACGATTCCCGAAAAATGGCGGAACCGTAAGATGTACTACCACAACCCGGCATTTACCCTGATTCGGCCCAGCGCGGAGGAGATGCGTCAGATCGGGGAGACGTTCGTGCGGAAACTCAATGCAGCCAAGGGACCTGTGCGAGTCGTACTGCCTCTGCGCGGAATGAGTATCTCAGGTCTCGCCGGTGGCAGTACCCACGATCCCGAAGGCGACCTTGCGCTGTTTGAAGCGATGAAGAAAGGCTTGCGGCCCGAAATTCCCGTCATCGAAGTCGATGCCCACGTCAATGAAGAGCGCTTTGTGGATCGAGTAGTGGAGGCGTTCTTGGAAATCATGAAGCCAAGCCCGGCATCCGCGCTGGCAGGCCGGGGTTCATCGGAGTGATCATCAGTTTTTGCTCTAATCGCCCCAGGAGTGTAGTGGTAACGGTTTGACAATCTGTCTCGCAGGTAAGCGGCGTGCTGCGCCGGCCTGCGGGCACGAACACAGCCAAAGGAGGCTGCAATCATGAAGTTGGATCTTCCGACCTGGAACATGGGCTACCTGACGTACCCGGACATCCAGGAATACTTGAAGCACAAGGATATCGTCATGGTGCCGGTCGCCAGCATGGAGCAGCACTCATATCACTGCCCGTTGCTGACCGATAGCATTCACTGCGAAGACATCACCAGAATCGCGGGCGAGTACGCGCAGGTGCTCTACATGCCTCAGCTCTGGGTCGGCTACAGCCCGCACCATATGGGCCCCCCGGGAATGGGTCTGGGAACCATCACCGTGCGCGCGGAAACCTGGCGCAACATGATGTACGACATCTGCCGAAGCCTCATTCACCACGGCTTCAAAAAGCTGATGCTGGTGGTTGGGCACGCCTCCAACATGAAGATCATTGACCCCCTCATGCGCAGCCTCAAGTACGATACCGGCGCGCTGATCGGCATTTGCAAGCCATGGGCCGAAAATTACATGGGCCTGGTAGCGGACATCCTGGAAGGTCCGCCTGAAGAGACTCCCGGCTGGCATGCGGGCGAGTTGGAAACTTCACAGATTCTGGGCATCAACGAAAAATGGGTGCGCATGGACCGGGCTACCAAGAGTTCGGCCACAAAAACTCCGCCATTCCTGCCCAAATCGTTTGTCAAGACGGACGGCACGCCGAGCGTGGAGTTCGAAGGCTACCAGTACTTCGTATTCCCGATGGAGCACCGCGAGTTTTCCGATACCGGTTTGATCGGCAACCCGCATCGCGCCACCGCGGAAAAAGGTCGAGAAGCCAATAAGCGGTTTGGCGAGCACCTCGGCCGCGCCTTGATGGAACTGGAGAAGATGAAGGTCGAGATCCGCAATCAGGAGTTCGTGCAACGCGTCTGAGTGGTTTTACAATTGGCCATCGCAGCGGATGCTGCACGGTGAGAGCAGCCGGGGAGCGGGGCCGTTCGGGGTGCATCTTGAGCATCCACGGTCTGCTCTCCTGCCCGCTACCGGAGCGGTGCGCCGTTGTGTGGCCTTCAGGAATGCGTGTATGGCTGACCGTATCCACATGCCGGTTCTCCAGGGCGCTGAAAGAGATCTAAGCCATAGTGCCCGAGCAAGAGAACGGCTAGCATGAAAGGATGACTATGGAATACAAAACCCTCGGCAACACCGGCCTGCTTGTGTCAACCCTCTGCCTCGGCACCATGACATTCCACGGCGGCAAGGGCTTTTGGAAGGCGATTGGTACGGTTGACCAGGCGGGAGCCGATGATCTCGTCAAGACCGCCATCGATGCCGGCATCAACTTCATTGACACTGCCGATGTCTACTCTGAAGGTGAAAGCGAAAAGGCCCTCGGGCAATCCCTCAAGAACCTGAACATTGCCCGCAAGGACGTCGTTCTCGCCACCAAGGTCTTCAGTCGCATGGGCCCCGGCCGCAACGACATAGGCGCCTCGCGCGGACACATCATGGATGGCATCGACGCCAGTCTTCGCCGCCTGCAGACTGACTATATCGACCTGTATCAGATCCACGGCCAGCGATTCGATTACCCCCGTCGAGGAAACCATGCGCGCCCTCGACACCCTGGTCAATCAGGGCAAGGTCCGCTACATCGGCTGCTCCAACTGGCAGGCCTGGAAGATAGCGAAATCGCTGGGCATCTCCGAGTTCAAGAATCTGGCTCGCTTTGATATCTTGCAGGCCTACTATTCGATCGCTAGCCGCGACCTCGAACGCGAACTTGTCCCTCTTCTCGAAACGGAGAAGATCGGACTTCTCGTGTGGAGTCCGCTTGCCGGCGGCTTGCTCTCCGGTAAGTTCACTCGTGAAAATCAGAAGGTTGCAGGCTCGCGCCGTTCTGAGTTCGACTTCCCCATCGTGGACAAGGAACGCGCCTGGAAGATTCTCGATGTCCTGATTCCTATCGGAAAGGCTCACGGCTGCAGCGCGGCCCGCGTCGCGCTCGCGTGGCTGTTGGCTAAACCGGTGGTCACCTCCGTCATCATTGGAGCCAAGCGCGTCGACCAGCTTCAGGACAACCTTGCCGCCATAGACCTCAAACTCACAGCGGAGGAGATGAAACAGCTCGACGAGGTGAGCGCACTGCCGCCCGAGTATCCGGGGTGGATGCTTCCGCGCCAGAACCAAAACCGCCTGCGGCCCTAGCCTTTTCGGAGCGCAGAAAGCGCAGATTGGGTGAGAATCGTCTTGATAGAATGTCTTGACATCTTTATGCGATTACAATACGCTTGTCACCCGCAAACACTCCTGTGTCCATACTGCTGATGCTAGGCCGGCGATAGTACCCGGCAAGGCGCGATTGGCAGCAGTTGATAACTTACGACCGAGTATTCCTCACGGCCAAAAGCGATGCACACGATCATATGGGGAGGGAGAAAAACGTGGATATCCAAAAGTATGGGCCTGCCAAGTCTTCCTTGAAGGCTCGGAAAATCACTCGCCGGCGCTTTCTCAAGGGTGTCAGTGCAACCGGCCTTGGGATCGCCGCCATGTCGTCTTTCGGGAGTTTAGCTACCAAGGCGTACGGGGCTTCTCCCATGAAGCTCTCGCTCTGGTGTGTCCAGAATCCGCAGCAGTTTCCTTATCTGCGGGGCAGGGCGCAGTTGTTCATGGAGAAGAATCCGAACGTGCAGATCGAGATGCAGCAGATGCTGATCTCGGATTTGGGGAAAAAAGTTAACCTGGGATTTGCCACCGGCACCGCGCCGGATGGTTTCCAGACCGGCACCTGGCTGATGCCAATCTGGCTGGATAAAGATCTGGCTGCTCCCATGGATGTGACCAGGCTGGGGTATTCATCAATGAAGAGCTTCGTGGACGACTATCCCAAAGCTTACATTGAGAGCTCCGTAAAGAATGGGAAGGCGTTCGCCTTTCCCCTCTTTTTCTATGGTTGGCTGAACTATATCAATACAAAGCACTTCAAAGAAGCGGGCCTGGATCCGGTCAAGAACGAGCCGGCTACCTGGGAGCAGTTGGGCGAAGTGGCCAAAAGGTTGACCATTAAGAATGGGCAAAAGTTCGAGCGCCAGGGCTTCAAGTTCGCCATGCATGCGCCTTTGTGGACCATGGTTCAGTTCAACCCGATCCTGCTCCAGTGCGGCGGAAAGTGGTTCGACGAGAAGGGCAAGTGCGTTGTGAACAGCCCGGCGGGAGTCAAAGCCATGACCATTCGCCGGTCCATCTACAAAGATTATGGCGCCGAGGACCCGACCGACAGCATCGCGACCCATCCCATTCCCATGATGGACTTTGTCAGGGAAAGGGCGTCCATGTTCTGCAGCCATCCGATCTCGCCGGTAATTTTCCAGCAGAACAATCCGGAAATGGAGCGGGGCCAATACTACAAAGGTGTTCAGATGCCGGGAGTAAAGCCCAACCAGAGGTACTCCAGTTGCTACGGCATCGTGAACTTAATCAACAAACAGATTCCCAACTCCAAGCAGGAAGTGCTGCATGATCTCTACCGCTTCATGACGGCCGATCTGGTCGCCTGCTGGGCGGAGGCCAAGCCCTTCCCGCCGGCGCGGAAGAGCGGCTGGAGAAACAACCCCGAGGTTCAGAAATTCCCCAACGCCAATGCCATTTTCAAGGCGCAGGAAGACGGGGCATTCTTGCCGAACAGCGTTGTCTTTGACGAATTGCAGGATGTGATGCATCGCGCAATACAGCGCATTATTCTGAACAATGCCGACATTCAGCAGACGCTGAATGAAGCGGCTGCGGAAGTGGACAGGGCCAACGCGCAGTACAGAGCAGCAAAGAAGGGGTAATGGGAACCGGTGCCCAGCTTCGAACACTACCCTCAAAGCAACCTAAGATACGGCAGGCGTCGTATCACCAGAGGATCAAGCTTTGGGGGTGGTTGTTCGTAGCGCCGACAATCGTTTTCTTCATCATCTTCAAATACGGGCCGATGCTCTTCTCCTTCTGGTTGAGTTTCAGCTCGTATGACATGGTTTCCGAACCCAGGTTCATCGGCCTGTATAACTATGAGAGCCTCTTCAGGGATCCTCTCTTTATCCAGGCGCTCAAGAACACTCTGCTCTATATCGCGTTTTCGACCAGCGCCATCACCGTCGTAGCGTTCGCGCTCGCTTTGCTCGTCAATGTAGGCATTCGCGGCAGCCGCCAGTTCATGAGCACCATCTTCCTGACCAACATCGTGCCCGTCATCGCCTGCTGCTATATCTGGCGCTTCCTGTTCCACCCGGACGCGCTGGTCAATCAGCTGTTGAGCCCCCTGGGGTTCGGACGCATTCAGTGGCTCACCGATCCGACTACGGCGATGCTCGCTCTGGTGATTGTCACGGTGTGGCGCTTTGCCCCGTATTTCATGGTGGTCTATCTCGCAGGACTGGTGGCTATTCCCAAGGATTACTATGAGGCGGCGTCCCTGGACGGGGCGAATGCCCTGGCCAGACTGCTGCATATTACCCTGCCTTCGATGCGGCCGGTCATATTCTTTGTCATCGTGGTGTCAGGGCTGCTGTCCGCCAGGATCTTCCTTTTCGCCTACCTCATTACGCAGGGTGGCCCGAGCGGAGCCACAACCGTGCTGTCCATGCTCATCTATGACACCGGATTTTCGTATCTGAAAATGGGGCGCGCGGCGGCCATGTCGGTCGTCCTGTTTCTGATCGTTATGATTTTCACGGTCATGCAGATGCGGATCTTCATGCGGTCGGAGGAAGATTAGGATGAAGAGAGTGGGTAAGGCCTTGTGGAATCTGGAATGGCTCAAGATGCTGCCTCTGATCGCCTTGACGCTTCTCTTCGTCTTTCCGATCATCTGGATGTTCAGCATGTCGTTTCAGAGCGGGGACAAGATGTTCGAGATGACCTTCGAATGGGTCCCCAAGGTGTGGCATTTTGAAAATTATCCACATGCTCTTTCGCGGGCCGATTTTCCCAGGTTCTTTCTCAACAGCGGCATCGTCTCCCTTTCCGTGATGCTGGGCAACATGATCTTCTGTACCCTCGCCGGCTACGGTTTGGCCAAGTATCGCTTCGCCGGCGCCAAGCTCGCCTTGCTGGCCATTCTGAGCACCCTCATGCTGCCGATGGAGGTGACTCTCGTCCCTACTTTTCTGGTGATCAAATGGTTCGGCTGGACCAACAGTTTGAAGGGTATCGTGGCCCCGCTCCTAGTGGATGCCTTCGGCGTGTTCCTGATGCGTCAGTTCATCATCAAGGTGCCGACCGAATATATTGAGGCGGCGAGAATCGACGGGGCGGGAGAGCTCAGTATCCTCTGGCGGGTGATTCTCCCTCAGTGTAAGCCGGCGCTGGCCACTTTGGCCATTTTTGCCTTCCGCGACAGTTGGGATCAGTACCTGTGGCCTCTGGTCGTGGTTACGACCGACGAGTTCCGGACATATCCTCTCGGTTTGGTGATCTTCGAAGAGCAATACAACATTCCGCAGAACGAAGTGCTGGTTATCGCAGTCCTGGCGACCATTCCCGCGCTTGTCGTCTTTTGGCTGCTGCAGAAATTCCTGCGCACGGGATTCACGCTCACCGGACTAAAGGGCTAGGTGGAGAAAGTGGCTGAAGCTGTTGCTGCAACCTTCGATGGTGTGATTTGGAGCTTCTTCTTTCGACTTAGGTGACCGGCTGCAAGACAGAGCAGTTGATCTCGCCATTAACGGGGATCAGAAAACTGTGAGGCCGCGGACCAGAAGGGAGTCAATTCGCATTAATGGCTGAGATACGCCTGGAAGATGTCACCAAGAAGTTCGGCAAAACGATCGTCGTAGATCAAATCAATTTGACCGCGGCAGACAAGGAATTTCTCGTTCTGGTGGGCCCCTCCGGCTGCGGCAAGAGCACCACTCTTCGCATGATCGCCGGCCTGGAAGATGTAACCGAAGGGGAGATCTACATCGGTGAAAGACCCGTCAGGGATGTCCATCCTAAAGACCGGGACATCGCCATGGTTTTTCAGAACTATGCCCTCTACCCCCACATGACGATCTACGACAACATCGCCTTTGGTCTCAGATTCAAGAAGGTGGAGCGGCGCGAGATCGATGGGCGGGTGAAGGAAACGGCGAAGATTTTAGGCATCGACCAACTGCTCAACAGAAAGCCAAAGGACCTGTCGGGAGGACAGCGCCAGCGGGCGGCTATGGGGAGAGCGATCGTCAGACAGCCCCAAGCGTTCTTATTTGACGAACCCCTCAGTAACCTGGATGCGAAACTGCGCGTCCACATGCGGGGAGAGTTGGTCAAGCTCCACCAGAGACTTGAGACGACGATCGTTTACGTCACTCATGATCAGGTCGAGGCCATGACGATGGCCGATCGGATCGTAATCATGAATGAAGGCATTATCCAGCAAATGGGACCGCCGATGGACGTTTACAACCATCCCAAGAACATCTTCGTGGCCGGCTTCATCGGAAGCCCTACGATGAATTTCTGGGAAGGCAGGCTCGTGGAAGAAAATGGCAATCTGCTGGTGATGGGCGTGAACCTCAAGCTCTGCGTCCCGGAGCAACTGAGAGCACGGTTTCTGGCAGCCAAGGACCGCGACATTATTTTTGGCATACGCCCGGAACGCATTTACACCTCCCAATTCAGGCACTTGGTCGCAGACGCGCAGCCGCTTCGTGCCAAGGTGGTCGTGGTGGAGCCCTTGGGTAATATGGTTAATCTTCTGGCCACGAGCGAGGACGTTCAATTCACGGCGTCTGTGGATCCCGAAAGCGAGGTCCGGCCCAGGGAGGAGATGGACTTTTACCTCGACATGAATTGGATGCATGTGTTCGATAAGAGTACAGGTGCGGCCTACTAGCGTAGTCTCGCCAACCTTTTGCTGCCAAGGGGTTCGCCTACCATTCCAAAGAGGAGACAAAATGGAGAAGATCCGCATTGCTCTGCCGAACCGTGTTGCTGGCTCCGCTCCGGTATTCGCCACGGTTGAGGGCGGCTATTTTCAGCAGAACGGGCTTGACCCTGTACTCATCGATTATGCGGGGCATAGTCTATCGATACCTGCCGTGATCGCAGGGGAAGCGGACTTTACCAACGCCGTTTCTCCGGAGCTGATCACCGCCAATCTGGCGAGCAACGGCGATGCCGTGATCATTGCCGCAGCCATCTGCCGGAGCGCCCAGCAGATCAGTGCTCGTCCCGGGCTGCGTACCCGCGAAGACCTGAGAGGAAAGCGGTGGGCCATACAGGCCCGTGGAGACGCAGACGAGATTTCCATCGCCATGACGCTTGAGCGTTGGGGATGGAATCCGGAGAAGGATATTCAACTGGCAGTCGTCGGCAGGGAGCGCCCCAGGCTGGAAAGTCTGCTGGACGAGCAAAAGGCCGACGTGGCGATCATGCATGCCCCGGAGACCTTCCTGGCAGAAAAGAAGGGCTGGCGCGTGGTGGAAGACCTGGCCCGGCTCGGCGTGGCGTTTCAGAACAGTAACGCCGCTACCACCCGCCGGCTGCTGAAAGCACGCCCGGAAACTGCCCTCCGCTACGTGCGGGCTTATTGTCAGGGAGTGTACCGCTTCCGCACCGACTCCCGCTTCGGGGTTTCGGTCTTGCAGAAATACTGCATGTTGACCGACCGCGAGATTGCCGAAAAGACATGGGTTATGTACGCAAGATTCTTCGACGCCATGAATTTTCCATCTTTGGAAGGCGTACGAAATGCGATTCAGCTCCTTCACCGCGTGGGGCGCATTGACCGCATCGTTCCCCCCGAAGACTTCGTGGACATGAGCTTCGTGGCGCGGCTGGAGGAAGAGGGATTCTTCGGCAAGATGATGGGACTCGGAGCTTCATGAAGAGAATCGTCCTCCGAGGCCATAGGCTCGTCATCACAGCCGATGACGAAGAGATGAGCCGCTTCGCCGCGGAGACGATTCTCGAGCGTCTCACTAAGAAACCGGACTTGCGGTTACTGGTCCCTACGGGAACAACCCCCATCGGTACCTACCTTATCCTGCGCAATGAATATCCGGACCGCTTCCAAGAAGCGGTCTTTTTCAATATGGATGAGTACTGCTCTCAAAGTGCGGGTAACTGGGAGTTAGTGCCCGAGTCCGATCCGGTCTCCTACCGGAGCTATATGAATCAGCACCTTTTCACGCGCCTACGCCCCAAGGCGAGCTACTTCCCGGATACGAAAAATATCACCCACGAGGGACTCTACGACAGGCTTATCGAGGAGACCGGGGGTATCGACCTGTGTCTGAACGCCCTGGGAGAAGACGGCCACACTTTCGGCTTCAACTTTCCCGGAACCTCATTTGATTCCCAAACGAGGCTGGTCCAGATTGCGGCCGAAACAAGATCGGTCAACCGGACTCTCACGGGCATGGAGACGCCCGCCCATGCGGTAACCGTAGGGCTCGGAACCGGAATGCAAAGTAGAGAGGTCCTCTTTCTGGTGTCGGGTGAGAGAAAGGCGGAGATTCTTGCCCGGGTCCTTCACGGTCCGGAGCCGACCACCAGCCTGCCAGCATCTCTGCTGAAGAGACATCCGCGATGTCTATGGCTTGTGGATGAAGCCGCAGCCTCTTGCTTGTAATTGACGCCGGCCTCTATCAGCAGCCCTCGCTCTATGGCGAGTTAATCCAGGCCTGTTGTTCTACGCGAATAGCGTATAAGTAATGCCTGTTCGTGCCAGAGTACAGGCCAATCTCCCTGCTGCTCCGGCAAAGGCGCGCTCAGCTTCTTCCTCGGCGATTGTATTGAAATCAAAAAGACCGTAGTGATGGCCGATCAAGTTGGGAATCCCGGCCGTCACGCATAGCTCGATCGCCTCGGAGACAGTGAAATTCCCGATGATGTTTCTCTCTGTCCGGTAGGAGTCTCTTCCGTTTAAGGGTAGCAGGGCGAACTGTATGTCGCGTTTCGTTAGCGACTCACAAAGGCCTGGATAAGGGACACAGTCTCCCGAATGGTACAGGTTGATGCCGTCGAGTTTCAGGAGATAACCCAAATAGAGATGCTCCCCCTTGTCATTCGTCCTAAGTTCTTCATGTGCGGAAGGGATCGCCTCGACCGAGACTTTTTCATTAACGACAAAAGTCTCCCCGGCGTTCAGTCCCACCGTTCTGTTGCTGGGGACACCCAGGTGCGCGGCATACGCGACCTCGGAGCGCGGGACGATGAAACGGCAGTGCGGATTATTCTCTGCCAACACTGGCAGGGTCTCCGGATCCATGTGGTCCGAGTGGCGGTGACTAGCCAAGACCAGATCGATACCCTTTAGATCCGTTGCCTCGATGGGCGGGGGCATCATTCGCAAGTGCTTGAATTCGGCTTCGGCATATTTCTTTGCCAGAGAATCCGACAGGTATGGATCGATGACGAGGACGGCGTCGGCGGTTTTCACGACAAATCCCGCCTGCCCAAGCCACCACAGCCTGACTTGGCCGGGGCTGACCGGTTTGGCAATCGACCGCCTTAGGTCGAGGCAGGATTCTCTATGGAGTCTGGCCATGTTCATGGAAGAGTCGATAGTTGAACTCGCGAAAAGGCCGGAAGCCAAGTGCCGATTGGTGATTCCTCACGACGAGCTTTTCGGTTTTCCATATCTCGCCGCTATTGCGGAGAGTTCATCGAACGCCGGACCCTTCGTGGGAATGGCCACATGGAAAACCTCGGCAATGACGCTTGTCCAGCCATGGATAAAATAAATCCAACCGTCTTCGACCATCAATTCCCGCGCGGCCTGCTGTGATCGGGCCTGGTCTAGGAAGACCAGATCGCCCCGATAATTCAACTCCCATGCGATCCCAGCCTTCGGAAAGCAAGCCCTGTTCGTAAGTGGAGATCCGGGCGCATCCTTGCCCAGGCCGGTGGCATTGACGACAATGGAGTGGGGAGGAAGCCCGTTCACGACCTTGTCGTTCACCTCGGGCTGTGGCGCGTGCACATACTCCCACTTGTGATCGCAGCCGAGCGCGTCATTGATGGTCCGAATCTTCTCGAGCCGGGAAAGACTGCGGTTCGTCACCGTGATCTTTGCCGGGCGATTGGCTCCATGCTGCTTGCGAGCGAAGTAAGAGGAGAGCGCGATAGAAGAGCCTCCCGCTCCGAGAAGCGCCACCTCTCCGCCGTTCTTCTCCCAGTAACCCGCGGGCAGGAATGCCTCCACGGCCATTCCGCTCGTGATGGGATCTTTGGCATGACCGACCAGCCGGCCTCCAGCCTTGGAGATGCAGCTGAGTTCTCCTGTTTGCGCCGCATAGGGATCCAATTCATCAAAAAGATCACGGCAGGCATTGAGGAGATCGATCTTGTGAGTGGTAACCAGGGCGCCGAGCGACAGGCTGTCGCGCTTGATGAAGTCGACGGCTTCCCGGTATGCCTCGGGTTCGTCGTGTTGCCGGAAATCGAGCCCCACAATTTGACAATCACCCAGGTTCAAGTACTTCGCCCATTCGGGGAAGACTTTCATGATTGAGGATTGTCCGGTCGAAACGCCGATGAAATAGATCGTTGGTTTCAACGCCGGACTGTATGTTCGTTTGGCCATTTTCCAACCCGCTCAAGATCACTGTTGTCCACGAATCAAGCTCACCTGCCTTAATCGGGACGAAGAGGAACAAGCAACCGCTACGTTGAAAAACTTTTCCCGTGGAAGGACTTCCGTTCGGTTGCCGAAATGCGTCTTATCTGTGATGTTCGCGCATCAGGGTGAAGGAGAAGTTCGTTTTGTCTCCGCGATACCGGGCCTGGGAGAATTCGATAGGCCTGCCGTTTTTCAAGTACGTTACCGTCTCGATGTATTGAATCGGGGCCCCCGGCTTTATATCCAGCATCTTTGCCTCATATTCGCCTGCGACCATTGCTTCCAGACGCCTGGCAGCCCGATCGATCCTAAGGTTGAAATCTCCCTCGATGACTCTATAGAGGCTCTCGTCTGTCATATCTTTTGCCAGCATATTGGGCAGAAGCTCGGAGGGCAGAAAGCTGAGGTCCAAAACCAGCGGCTCGCCGTTCACGCTCCGCAATCTTCTCAACCGGATGACATCGCTGGCCTTGGGGATCATGAGGGTGGCGGCTATGTGCTCGTCCGCCTCGTCCATCTTGAATTCCATCACCCGGGTAGTGGGTGTGAGACCTTTCTCCTGCATCTCGTCGTTGAAGCTCAGAAGGAAATCCTGATTCACCTTCTTTTCGGCGACGAAAGTCCCTTTCCCTTTGAGCCGGTAAAGGTACCCTTCGTTTTCGAGCTCCTTGATCGCCTGCCGGACGGTGGGGCGGCTGATGCTAAACTGCTCGCACAGACGGTTTTCAGTAGGCAAGGCGTCTCCTGCCACAGAGTGTTCAATCTGTTCCAGGAGGATTTCCTTGAGCTGAAAATACAGCGGAATACGGCTCCGCTTATCTACGGTAATCAATTCCACTCTATGCCCCCGTGCTCGAACTATAGGTTATTCGCAGTGATGTAATTATGTCTTGACATAAGGCCAATGTCAATCTATTCTCCGCAGGTTAAAGCCCAAGCGATCGAAGTCAGCCAGGTTATGTAATCTACATCCGCCCGACGAAAGTCGGTCGACTCAACTCAGCTCATATGTGTCAAGGCCGCGCGTTCGCTCAACGGCACAGGCTGAATTGCGGATTCCGGAATTATTCGCTTATTGAAGAGAAAGAGTTGAGGGCACGCATTCTCAGAGCTGAGAAGAGGGTGAATACGACGGGGGAAGGATATGAAAGGCGCGGTACTGGTGGAGTATCACCGGCCTCTGAAGATAGCCGAGGTAAAGATAGCTGATCCCGCCCCGGGAGAAGTGACGGTTGAAGTGAAAGCTTGCGGCCTGTGTCTTACCGATGTGCACATCCGCGAAGGTAAGATTCCGACCGTCAAACTGCCGTTGATTCCTGGTCATGAAACCGCCGGTGTAGTTGCCTGCAAAGGGCCGGGTGTGCAGGGCGTCGAGATCGGCGATCGAGTAGCCGTATTTGTGGACGTTACCTGCGGCGTGTGCAGGTTCTGCCTGTCCGGAGAGACGAATCTTTGCAGCAGCCTGTCGCGCATCGGCTTCGAAAGAAACGGCGGAATGGCGGAATTCGTTAATGTTCCTGCCGCCAACTTGGAAAAGCTCTCCGACAAGGTTTCCTTGGAAAAGGCCTCCATCATCGCCGACGCGGTAGCTTCCATGTACCGGGCTATGAAGACCGTGGGCGGGGTTTCGCTCGGGTCCAAGATTGCCATTCTCGGCGTGGGAGGGGTCGGGCGGCAGGGGATCATGATCGCCAAGTTGCTCGGCGCCGATGTGGCCTGCATGGATCGCCGCCCCCAAAGCATTCAGATGGCGGCAGAGATGGGTGCCGATCTCCTCATAGACTCAAGCAAGGAGAGTTTTCTTCCCAAGATAATGAAGGAAATGGGTCCGCTTGACGTCGTCGTCGATACGATTGGAACCCGGGAATCGTTGCCCATGGCCATGGAAGCGTGCAGGCGCGGGGGAAAGGTGGTGGTTCTGGGGTATGTGAGCCCCACGCTGGAAGTCCCGTCTTATGATCTTGTGATCCGGGAGAAAAGGGTTCTGGGCTCAAGAGGAGTGACCCGCAACGAATTTCGGGAAGTGGTGGAACTGGTGAACTCCGGACGTCTGGATCCCGACATCGGAGAAACAATACCCATGGCGCAGGTGAACGAAGCCTTCGCCGGCCTGGAGGCGGGGAAGTTCTTCACTAGGTCCGTATTAGTCGCGCCGTTCGACTGAAGTTGCTGCGGTGACACGTAAATGAGCGTTTGCTTTTCTGAAAATGCTCTCCGGACAACCTGAACATTTGCAAAGAGGGGAAGGAAATGAGACTGAAAGATAAGATCGCGATCGTGACCGGCGGTGGACGGGGTATGGGGCGCGCCTATTCTGTCGCCTTTGCCAAGGAAGGGGCGAAGGTGATCGTCAACTACGTAGGCAATGAAAAAGCGGCCCAGGAGGTGGTTGCTGAAATCAAGCAGGCAGGCGGAGAGGCCTACCCCTTCCAGGCGGACGTGGGGAACAAGGCGGAGGTCCAGGCCATGGTCGATTTCGCCGTCAAGAAATTCGGCCGTCTGGATGTCATGGTGAGCAATGCCGGACTCGTGCATAAAGAGCCCTTGATCGAACAGTCGGAACAGGTGATTGACAGGCTTTTTCATACCAACGTGAAGGGGAACATCTTCTGTACCCAGGTGGCCGCGGTCCAGATGATGAAGCAGAAAAGCGGAAAGATTATTCTCTGCGCCTCGATTGTGGCGGTCTGCGGCGAACCGAAACTGGCCGTTTACACGGCAACCAAAGGTGCAATCCTTTCCTTCATGCGCTCGGCGGCCCTGGAACTCGCGCCCTATCAAATCCAGGTCAATTGCGTCCTGCCGGGAACCACGGTGACGGACATGTCCAGGGATGTGCTGGCCGACCCGGTGATGAAGAAGGCGCTGATCGACCCGGTGCCGTTGGGCAGGCTCGGCACGCCCGAAGATCTGGCGGGCATCGTGGTCTACCTCGCTTCCGACGAGGCCAACTGGACTACCGGTCAGATGTTCATCGTCGACGGAGGGCACACCACGAAGTAGGAGTTGTCCCTCGGGAAAGCCTTAATTTGAAGAAGGCGGGTGATACGAATGGAAAAAGATCTTATCTTGGCCCATGACCTTGGGACCACAGGGAACAAGGCGACCCTCTTCAACACCGGTGGAGAGATTGTGGCGAGCGCTTTCCACGGATACGGAACCGAGTACGCCCATATCGGTTGGGCGGAACAGAATCCCGAGGATTGGTGGGAGGCTTTCCAGCAGACCAGCCGAAAGCTGATTTCCGAGCGTAAGATCGATCCCCACCGCATCGCCGCCGTCTCCTTCAGCGGTCAGATGATGGGCTGCCTATGCGTCGACCGAGAGGGTAACCCGCTCCGCAACTCCATTATCTGGGCTGATCATCGTGGCATCGCGGAGGCAGCCCTGTTGTCCGAACGGGTAGGCGAGGAGAAGGTGTACCACATCACCGGACACCGCGTCAGCCCTACCTATTCGCTGGCCAAGCTACTCTGGATCCGAAAACATGAAAAAGAGGTCTTCCAGAAGACTCACAAGGTTCTCCATGCCAAGGATTTCTTGAACTTTCGCCTCACCGGGCAATTCGTCACCGATTATTCCGACGCCTCGAGCATGAATCTGTTCGACATCCGGAAGAAAGACTGGTCCGACGACATCACGGAGGCGATGGAGATCTCCAAGGACCTCCTTCCGAGACTCTGTCCTTCCACCCATGTCTCAGGGGAGATCTCCAGGAGGATGGCGGATAAACTAGGTTTGGCGCCTGGCATTCCGGTGGTCGTGGGCGGCGGAGACGGGCCATGTGCCGCGGTGGGTGCCGGAGTAGTGGCGCCAGGCGTGGCCTACAACTATATCGGCTCGAGTTCCTGGATTGCGCTGGCCAACCCCGACCCGATCTACGATCCGGAGCGAAGGACTTTCAACTTCTTCCATCTGGATCCGAACATGGTCACCCCCACCGGAACCATGCAGTCCGCAGGCGGATCCTATCAGTGGCTCAGAAACACCCTGTGTTCGGCGGAGGTGGAGGCGGCTGGCCGTCTCGGCGTAAGCCCATACGAGCTGATGAACCAGCAGGCCGCCGCCAGCCCGGCAGGAGCAAAGGGCCTGCTCTTTCTCCCGTATCTGATGGGGGAACGGAGTCCACATTGGAATCCGGCAGCCAGGGGTGTTTTCCTTGGACTTACCAATACTCACAACCGTGCCGACATGATCCGCTCGGTACTGGAAGGGGTGACGTTCAATCTGCGAATCATCCTTGACTGCTTCACCAAGCAAGGAATCCACATTTCGTCTATGCGGGTCATCGGAGGCGGAGCCAAGGGAGACCTCTGGCGTCAGATTCTCGCGGATATCTTCAATACGCCGATCGAACGTTTGGAATTCCTAGAGGAGGCCACCTCCCTCGGCGCGGCCATAGCCGGCGGCATCGGGGCGGGAATCTTCAAGGATTTCCTGGTGGCGCAGAAGATCGTCCGGGTGAAGGAGAAGATCTGTCCGAACGATAAAAACCGGGAGACCTACGACGGGCAATATGAAATCTTCAAACAAGCCTATGAGGCCCTCGTCCCCATCTTCGCAAAGCAGCAGCGTCTAGCTTAACCCAGGAGGTTATCGAGAGATGAAAGGCGCCGTAATCGTAAAACCTGGCAACCTCGAGGTCCAGGAGATTCCCCAGCCGGAGATCAACGACTACCAGGTACTGGTGGAGCAGTTGGCCTGCGGAGTGTGCGCAGGCACCGACCGGAAACTGCTGGAAGGACACTTCAAGGGCTTCGACACCTATCCCGCTGTCTTGGGACATGAGGCTGTGGGTCGGGTGATCGAAAAGGGGAAAAAGGTCCGGAATTTCCAGATCGGCGATCTGGTCCTCAGGCCTGGACTGGAAAAGATCGGCGACGGCACGTCGCTGTACTCCGGATGGGGCGCGTTTGCGCAATACGGGATCGCGGGCGACGGCAAGGCTATGGCCGAGGACGGCAAAATCCGCCCCGAGGACGGATTCCTCGACCTGTATTACTCGCAGCAGAAGATCCCCGCGGATCTCGACCCGGCTCTGGGCACCATGGTCATTACCTACAAAGAGGTACTTTCGGCTATCTATCGCTTCGGCTTTAGGCCCAACGCGAGCTTGATGGTTCTCGGCCTCGGCCCGGTGGGACTCTCTTTCGTGCGCTTTTGCAAGGTCCTCGGCCTGGCGCCTGTGATCGCTTGCGATGTCCAGCCGAGTCGGCTGGAAAAGGCGGAAAAAATGGGCGCCGATATCTGTCTCGATACCAGCAAAGAGGACGCCGTCTCCTGGGTCAAAGCGAAGCTGCCCATGGGGCTCGACTTCGTCGTAGATGCGGTGGGAGTGACCCGGATCATCAACCAGGCAATGAACATGGTTAAGTTCAATGGCAAAATCTGCGTCTACGGGATCTCTCCGGAGACGGCGATGAATCTGGACTGGTCGGGCGGACCTTATAACTGGACGCTGCAGTTCCTGCAGTGGCCTACTTTCGAAGAAGAGTCGGCAACACACGAACAGATCCTGAGCTGGATCGAGATGGGAATCATCGACCCGAAGGAATTCGTCTCTCATGTGCTCCCACTGAGCGGAATGAAAGAAGCCTTCCAACTTTTGCAGCAGCGCAAGGCCTTCAAAGTTGTCATTGACCTGAAGGCGTAGGCGGGGGAGGACCAATGAACGAGAGAGTATATGTAGCTCGATCGCTTGACGACTTCCCTCCGGAATGGGGGCAGGTGGTTAGACGCCCGGCCGGACAACCATTGTTTCATTCCGACATCCTGAACTATTGGGACGGGGTCGCCTCCTTCACAATCCCGAGAGAAGCCGGCTTGGGATGGTTCGAATTGACGAGGAGACCTTTTTCCGGCAGTGAAGTTGAATGTCATCGGTGCACGCCGGAGGCCCTCCTCTGCATTCGCGGTAGCGCTCTCTGCCTGGCGGGTGCGCCGGTGCATGGGGATCAGCTGCGGCCGGATGCTCTTCAGGTCTTCTATCTGGAAGCGGGACAGGGTATTGTTTTTGCCCCCGGCACATGGCACGCCATCCCATTCCCCGTCAGCGAGCAGGCGGCCTTCTGGGTGCTATTCCAGAAGGGGACAGAAAAAAGCGACATGAGCATCTTCAACCTGGCCGACGGACTCGGAATGACCTTTCGCGTGGGACTGGCGAACCCGGCGTGAGCAGAGCAATAAGCAAGAAAAAACGACGAATATGCACGACTGAAATACCGAGAGGCTTTACAGCGTAAGGAGCTGCCAATCAATCATGACCTCCGCCACCGAAATAGCTCCATTTTCTTTCGAGTTTGATCAGTCATCGGGAATCATCAAGCCTTGCCACAACCTATTGCAGCGCCGTTTGTCCAATATGAGCCGTATGTTCGCGGACCAGAATGTGGCGGAAGCGATGCTTGCGAAGGAAGATGCCCTACTCTATGAAGTCTATGAGGTTCGGGTGCCCGACGAACACGGTCACCTGATGATGTGCAGCAGCATTGTCTACCCGGGAAAGGTGGGAGCGGAATATTTTATGACCAAAGGCCACTTTCACCTGCAGAAAGGCACCGCGGAGGTCTACCATTGCGTCCGGGGCCGGGGGTTCATGCTCATGGAAACGGAGGGGGGCGCCTGGAGAGCAGAACCCATGGCCAAAGGCAGGGCCGTGTACGTGCCGCCATTTTTCGCCCACCGTTCCATCAATACCGGCGACGAAGCTATGATCTCTTTTTGCGTCTACCCTGGAGGCGCAGGTCACGACTATGTTTCCATCGAAACTCGTGGCTTTAGAAAGTTAGTCTGCGAAAGAAATGGCCAGCCTTCGATCGAAGATAATCCGAAATGGCAACCGCGGTTGTCGGGCAGGCGGCTCTGACGGTACTGGCAGACGATTTTAGAACTTTCTTAGCACACGCCGAGGTTTGCCAGGCCGGGTTCGCCCAACTCTGAAATAGCTGGTCTTGAGGCGATCTCCGGCCAGCCGACCCGTGATGCTTGCCGGGTCAGGTGCCGGATTCCCGACCACTTCCCGACCACTCGCTCACAACACTACGCCTTGGCTTCCCAGAACGCGGTTTCAGTGACTCTAGAGATGATCCGCTGCCCCATGCGGTTATGACTACGCGATTACTTCCTCTGCGACAGGGCACCACAGCCGCACGCACGAACTAACAAGAAAAATTGGCACATTACGAGGAACGGGGCGGGCCCAGCTTCTGCAGCCGGACTGCAAGATCCTTGTGCAGGCGCTCGCTGTAGCCGATGGGCACTTCGAAGGTTCGCTCATCTCCGGAGATGATCAGCACTTTCCGCGCACTGTCGAGCAGGGTGGAACACCGCACACAGCGACGTAAATGGCTTTCGATTTCCGCCCGCAGCTTCGGGTCAACCGACTCGTCGAGAAAATTGGATAATTCCGCTATTACTTTCTTGCACGAGACCATGGATTTATTCCTTTCAGCGCGCCCAGATGATCGGAGATGCGAGGCTTGAATGCCGGGGTCAACTGTTCCTGCAGCTTCATTCGCGCCCGGTGCAATCGCGTCTTGACATTGGCCATAGTAAGGCTGAGCGAGCCAGCAATTTCCTCGTAGCTGAGGGATTGACCGTCGGCCATCAGAAGAACCATGCGATATTTTTCCGGTAACCGAGCCACCGCTTCGCGCACGGTGGTACGCAGTTCCTCCCGGTCTAACGCCTCGTATGGCAGATCGCGCCAATCGGCAAACTGTTTAGGCCGAATATCGCCTTCCGCGTCTTCCGCCAGGCCGTCCTCTAAGGCCTCGTAAAGCTGCGGCCGGTCCTTGCGGCGCCGCTGGCGCGCTTCATTCACGGCGATCCGCAGCAGCCACGCCTTGAAGCGATCGTCATCGGCCAGTTGGTCCAGGTGCCGATAGGCTTTGAACGCCGATTCCTGCGCCACATCTTCAGCGTCGGCAGGATTCGAAAGAACGCTGTGAATCACGCCGTACATGATCCGCTCATAGGGGCGGATCAGATCGTGAAACAGTTCTTTCTCTCCGGCGCGGATGCGGCGGATAAGCTCCCGCTCGCCGGACGGCGATAAGTCAGAGATCACCATGTCGTGCCGCGGTCCTGCTGTCATTACCGCTCCTGGGATGCACGATGCTCGGGCCCATCAATTGTTTCAGCTTGCGCCATCTAAAGTGCGATTGCAAGGCACCCGTGAAAAAAGTCTGAGCCTGCTGAAACTTCTGATCCGGAGAACAATCGTGGTGCATAGGACGGCAAGCGCAACGACGCCCGGCCTGAAAAAGGAAAGAAAAACATGAAGAAGACGAATCTGAAGACCTTGCTACTGGCTGCCGCAGTTTCCGGCGTGCTCGCTGGCATTGCCGCACCTCTGCAAGCTTCCACCGCGCCGGGCACGCCTGTGCTGATGGCGCAGAGCCAGCCCGCCGACAAGAACTCCTGCAAAGGCAAGAACTCCTGCGGTGGCAAGCAGGAGCAGAAGACCCAGACCGATAAGACCGAGAAGAAGGGCTCCCAGCCAACCGACAAGGATAAGAACTCCTGCAAAGGCAAGAACGGCTGCGGCGCTTCGGCGCCCAAGGCGTAACCCCAACTCATCCCGCGAGGGCCGGCTCATCAGGCCCTCGCGTCCGCACTCGAAAGGTACAAAGATGGTGGCAAATCATTTCAATAAGTATTCCGAACTGGGCATCGGAATCGGACTGCGCGCGCCCCACTACGCGCACATCCTGGCGGAGAATCCGCCGGTCGGCTGGTTCGAGATCATCTCTGAGAATTACCTGGCAGAAGGCGGGCGGCCACGCTACGTGCTCGACCAAATCCTGGAGCGCTATCCGGTGGTGCAGCATGGCGTCTCGCTGTATTTCGGATCGCTCGACCCGTTCAACCGCGACCACCTGAAGCGCCTGAAGCAACTGGTGCGCCGCACCAATACGCCATGGCTCACCGACCACCTCTGCTGGGGTAGCGTCGACGGGCGTTACACGCACGACCTGCTGCCGATGCCATACACCTTCGAAGCTGTTGAGGTGGCCGCGCGCAAGGTTCGCGAGGCGCGGGACTTCCTGGAAGTGCCGATCGCCATCGAGAACGTCAGCAGCTACACCGAATTCCGCGAGTCGCAGATGACGGAATGGCAGTTCCTGAGCGAAGTGGCGGAGCGCGCCGATTCAGGCATCCTGCTGGACGTCAACAATATTTACGTTTCCGCCCGCAACCACGGCTTTGATCCCTACGAGTACGTCAACAGCGTTCCCGCCGAGCGCGTGTGGCAAATGCATCTGGCTGGACACAGCCAGATAGGCGACTACCTGCTCGATACGCACGATCAGCCGATATGCGATCCGGTATGGGACCTGTATGCCCACGCCATCCGCCGGGTTGGGCCGACGCCCACGCTGCTGGAGTGGGACGACAACATCCCGCCATTCGAAGAAGTACAGGCGGAGGCGCGGAAGGCGACGCACTTTCTCAAGCAGGCATGCGAGGTGGCCGCATGAAGCTGGAGGAGCTGCAACATTGGATGGCAGCGGCAGTTATGCGTCCGCTGACGGGGGATTTCCGCATGGTGCGCGACGTCGGTGATGACCGGCTCCGTAAAGAGATCGAGTGCATTATCGCGCCGAGCGACAAGCTCGGCAGCCTGGAACGGCTGGAAATCTATAACCGGCAGTACTGGTTCCGCCTGCTGGATTCGCTGAGAGAGGACTTTCCGGCGCTGACACGACTGGTAGGAGACAGCGTCTTTCGCCGTCTCGCCGAGAGCTACCTTCAGCAACATCCATCGCGCAGCTTCACCCTGCGCGACCTCGGCAATCGGCTTGCACCGTGGCTTGAAGGCGAAGCAAGCCAGACTCCACAAAAGAATAACGATTGGTGTGCCGGCTT
Source organism: uncultured Acidobacteriota bacterium (assembly GCA_963791145.1). GTDB lineage: Bacteria > Acidobacteriota > Terriglobia > Terriglobales > Acidobacteriaceae > CAWBRT01. The sequence goes on from CAWBRT010000014.1 coordinate 82,462, forward strand.
GGCGCATCCATTGCAGCTCCTGGCCGACATTGCCGCCCTGGAGTGGGCCTACATTGAGGCTTTTGATTCGGCGGAGTTCCCGCCCCTCGGAGCGGAGGATTTCGGTAATGGAGAAATCGATCTGCGCTTGCAGCCTGTCGTGCGTCCCATAGCCCTGCAGTTCGATGTTTCGCACTTCGTGGTTGCCGTGCATAACGGCGAGGAAGATCGCACCGACGATCTCGCAGCAACCGCAACCGAACTACGTAGCCGTATACCGCCGGAATCTTCTGCCGGTGCTGGAGCAAATTCCTGTATCCGTATTCCCGATGCTGGAGGTGCTCCGTCGAGGTGGCTCTCTGGAGAGCGCGGCCGAGCAGGCGTTAAGCACCCAAGAACTCAATCCTCTCGAGGCCACCGCAGAAATACAGAGCTGTTTCACGCGCTGGACCAGCCTTGGCTGGTTTTTCAATGCAGTTCACGTGAGGTAATTGCCAATGTCATTCAAGAAACTTTACGGGCGTTACTCGGCGCTGTTCGCCCACGCTCAATCGGTGCTGTTGCTGGCTGTCCGCCTGTATTGGGGCTGGCAGTTCGCCCAGACCGGCTGGGGCAAGCTGACGCATATCGGCAAGATCATGGCGTATTTCCAGAGCATCGGCGTTCCCGCAGCGCACGCCAGCGCATACCTAGTCGGCGGTCTCGAGTTTGCCGGTGGTATCCTCCTCGCGCTCGGATTGGGATCACGATTGATAGCGCTACCTCTGACGGTCAACATGATCGCGGCGTATTTGTTCGCCGACCGAGCGGCATTGCTCGCCATGTTCTCTGACCCGGGCAAATTCTACGGAGCCGATCCGTACACGTTCTTGTTCGCGTCTCTGCTGGTGCTGGTATTCGGGCCGGGCATTTATGCGCTCGATAATTGGCTTTTGCAGCGGCCGGTGTGTTGCCGTCGCTCTCCCGCAAACTACTGAAAACGGCTAAATTATACATAGAAAGAGACTTCCAGGTTTTTCTGTACCCCTAGGTGGCGGTCGGGTATGCTATTTAGGAGTTCCGAACTGCTCCGGAGCACGGAAATGTCTCGAATCGGCACGATAGCTCTGCTCGCGATACTTGGGACAATTCTCGTTTTCTTGTTTCCGGCTGCTTGCGGTCCGTTCACTGCGACCAATGGGCCGGCGACGGCATTTCGCGCCGCTGCTGCACTCCAAATGCTCCTGATGCTATTGTGCAGTTCGTCGCTCATCGACGTGCTACAACTACCTAAGTTCTCAGAAACTGTCGACTCCGTTCCTCCCTGCCGCGACGATCATGATTTAGCACCATTCAGCCTTCGCTGTTAACCGTTTCCCCCTGTCAGTACTGATTCACTGCACCCTTTCAAGGGCATGGAAACCCTTATCAGTTCATGGTCATGCCTCTGCCGTACTATAGGGTTTCGTGCCCTACATTTCTCGTTGAGAGTTGGTCAAAGTCTCAGGCGCGCGGGAGATTGGATCATGAAGCAGTCGTGGAGAATCCCGTTGAACGTGTTTACGTTCCCAGGGTTGTTGGCTTCAGTGCAACGTTTCCTTGCCAAATACAAGGGCGTGAAACTGGGTGTGAGTGGTACAGGACCTTTCCTTATGTTCGTCACCGTAAACTCGATTACTCTTACGGCGATCTCTTTACCCCTGGTGCATCTGTTCCGCACTATTCGGAGGAAAAGTTGAAGTCACGTCCGGCGCGGTGCCGCCTCAGTCGATGCGACCGCATGAAGTGAACGCAAGAGATTAGGACTTAGCGGTGTCTTCGGACAACCGTCTCTATCCGTGATTTTCTCGTATAAGGAGCGCATTGAAATGAAAGAACATCGTATGAAGTGGGGAATCGTCATACTGGCAATGGCGGCTATCATCACAGTTACTGCCTGCAAAAAGAAGGCTACACCCGCCCCGCCGCCACCACCTCCGCCACCGGCCCCCACCGCATCTTTGACGGCCAACCCTGCCACCATTCAGCAGGGACAGGCAACCACGCTTTCCTGGACAACCCAGAATGCAACCGAGGTCAACCTGGAGGGCATCGGACGCGTTGGCCCAAGCGGTTCGCAGACGGTCCTGCCAAAGACTTCCACGACATACCGTTTGACTGCAAAAGGAGCGGGAGGAACACAGGAGGCAACCGCCCGGGTCACGGTGACTGCTTTGCCGCCGCCCGTTACCTCGGCTCCTGCTGCTGGCGAGCGGGAAATGTTTGCCCGAAACATGAAGGACATTTACTTCGATTACGACAAATATGATGTGCGCGCCTCTGAGCAACCGAGCTTGCAGGCTGATGCGGCCTTTCTGAAGAGCCATCCGGGCATACGCTTCACCATTGAAGGACACTGCGACGAGCGCGGGTCCGCCGAATACAACCTGGCGCTCGGCGATAACCGCGCCAATGCGGTCAAGCAGGCGCTGGTAAATCTCGGAGTTCCGGCGGGCTCGATCAAGACGATCAGCTACGGCAAGGAGAAGCCGGTTTGCACTGCGGCTAACGAAGCGTGCTGGCAGCAAAATCGCCGCGCGCACTTCGCGTACGGCCAGTAGCCGGCAACAATGGTTAGGGGCGGTTCCTCCGCACCGCCCCTGACCATTGCTGGTTCTATTTTGGTTGCTGTTGTCCGCGCACTCGAAGCCGGGGGAACAGCTCGCATCAGCAGCTATGTTCCCGACCGGTTGACAGTTAAATCTCAGGGCTACAGTAAAGAGTTTTGGCGCATCGAACCCGTACATATTGTGACAGCCGTCGAAGATCGCCCAACGCCAACCGCACGATCGCTCAATGTGCCCGCTTTGTGGGCCTTATCCATTCTGGTGGGAGTGGTTGCTGGACTGGGGGCTGTTGCATTCCGGGCGCTGATCGGCTTCTTCCATAACCTGCTGTTTCTTGGCAAGCTTTCCGCCACTTACAACGCAAACGCCCACACGGCCCCAAGTCCATGGGGCGCGTTCGTCATTCTGGTGCCAGTCGCTGGTGCGGCAGGAGTCGCATTTCTGGTCAAAAACTTTGCGCCTGAGGCGAAGGGGCACGGCGTTCCTGAGGTCATGGATGCGGTTTATCACCGAAGAGGGATTATTCGCCCGGTGGTATCGATTGTAAAAGCGCTTGCTTCCAGCCTCTCAATCGGCAGTGGCGGTTCAATCGGCCGCGAGGGACCGATCATTCAGATTGGCTCCTCTTTCGGTTCAACTGTGGGCCAGGTGCTGAACTTGCCGGCTTGGCAGCGGATTACCCTCATTGCTGCGGGAGCCGGCGGTGGAATTGGGGCGACATTTAACACGCCGGTAGGCGGTGTGCTGTTTGCAGTCGAGATCGTTCTCCACGAGGTCAGCGTAAGAACGCTGGTGCCGGTAGTCACCGCGACGGCAACCGCTACCTACATTGGCCAGATCTTCTTCGGACTGCATCCGGCATTTTATGTTCCCGCGCTTGAGGCTCCCCTGTTCGCACTGACAAGGCCGGAGCTACTTCTCGCCTACGCTGGTCTGGGTGCTGTTGCGGGTCTGGTTTCGGCGTTGTTCATCTGGTCCATCTACGGATGCGAGCGGATTTTCGACAGGCACGTCAAGGGCGGATATTACGTGCAGCACATGGCGGGAATGCTGGTTGTTGGAATACTCATTTACCTGCTGATGCGCTTTTTCGGCCACTACTACGTTGAAGGGGTTGGATACGCCACTATCCAGGACGTGCTCAGCGAGCTACCGTATCCTCTCTACCTGCTCGTTCTGTTGTTTGCCGCCAAATTGTTTGCTACCTCGCTCACGTTGGGTTCGGGGGCTTCGGGTGGCGTATTTTCCCCTTCGCTGTTCCTGGGCGCCACATCCGGAGCGGCCTTCGCCATCGGACTGAATCATCTCATTCCCGCACTGCACGTCAGCCCGGCGGCGTTCGCCATCGTCGGGATGGGAGCAGTTGTCGGCGGTGCGACGGCAGCGGCGATGGCTGCAATCGTCATGATCTTCGAAATGACGCTGGACTACACCGTGATCATTCCGATGACTTTGACTGTCGCTATCAGCTATGCTGTCCGTAGGAGTCTCATTAAGGACAGCATCTATACTCGCAAGTTAACCCAGCGTGGCGACTCCGTGCCGGAAACGATGCGCGCCGACGTTCCATTCTCCCGCCGTGCAGTCGATGTTATGCGTCCGTGGAATGGCGAAGCTTCTGCCGATTTGGCCAGCGTCCAGGGAAACGGCTCATCCAAGGGCTACATTACAGTTTCGCGAGACGCATCCTTGCTGGATCTCATAGCCAAGATGAGCGCAAGTGACGCCGCAATTGCGCTGGTCACGCCGGCAGATGGGGATATAGATTTCTCCCGTGTGGAGGGAGTAATCAATCGTAAAGATATTCTCGACAGACTGGCTAATGACATGGAATTGTTTGTCGATTAGGCGTTCTCGTTCTCGCATTCAGTGGCAGGCGCCGTCAACCCGCGACAGGGGGCCTGCGCAATCAATTCGTAACTAGTTGATCGGGGAAGGTGCGCGGCGATTCGAGCTCGAATTTCTCCGCTCTGGTGAAATCCCATCACGATGAGGTCGGCGCTTCCGCTGGTCATGCAGCGGTCATAAACGAAGCGGCTGCTGTGGAATTCACGCGGGGCCTCTCTGAGTTGGAGATCTTAAAGCGAATGAAGCAGGGATGACCCAGAATTCAGGACCGGTGGCGCGAAAATTGTGCCAGGATGGGGCGCTACTTGGTAAGCTAGTTGTGTGGACATGCCGACTTCCTCCGATAACCACTCCGAAAACAAATGGCGCGCCAATGCATGGCGGCGGTGGACTTTGCTCTTGGAGCAACGCGAAGAGCAGGTTTTCCTGGCATTGTCGCTGATTATTGGCGCCCTGGTCGGACTTGCGGTGGTCGCCTTTATCGTTCTAACCGAGCGGCTCGGGATGCGGCTTTACCCGGTCGGCAGCGCGGCCTGGAGACGCGTGCTGATACCTATGACAGGAGCTCTCACAATGGGCTACCTGCTGTACCGCTATTTTCCCGACGCCCGGGGTAGCGGAGTCCCGCAGGCCAAAGCTGCGCTCTTCGCCCGTGACGGTTTTATTTCCTTACGGACGGTTCTGGGCAAATTCGGTTGCACGGCAGCTACCCTCGCGAGCGGAATTCCCCTTGGCCGCGAGGGCCCCTCGGTTCAGGTAGGCGCCGGGATCGCGTCACTTCTCGGCCGGCACCTGGGATTGCGTCCGGAAAAAGTCAAGTCGCTGTTGCCGGTGGGAGCTTCGGCCGCCATAGCTGCCGCCTTCAACACTCCGATGGCAGCGGTGTTGTTCGCTCTGGAAGAGGTCATGAGCGATCTGCACGCACCGATCCTGGGATCGGTGGTGTTGGCTTCCGCTACTTCCTGGGCAGTGTTACGCATGCTGCTCGGCAACGACCCGCTGTTTCGAGTGCCGCAATACGAACTGGTTCACCCGCTGGAGTTCGGCATCTATGCCATCCTTGGGATCATCGGGGGATTTCTCTCGGTGGCGTTCACCCAGCTCCTGTTGCGCATGCGAAAGCGCTTTTTGCTCCTGCCCAAGAAGACAGCTTGGTGGCATCCGCTGGCCGGCGGCGTGATCGTTGGTTTGCTGGGCTGGGTCGTGCCCGAGGCTCTGGGAGTGGGGTACGTCTACGTGGGCCAAGCCCTGAACGGAACCATGGCCTTCAAATTGATGGCCATGCTGGTGGTCCTCAAGCTTGTCGGTGTCACCACGAGCTACGCCTCCGGTAACGCGGGCGGAATCTTCGGCCCGAGCCTCTTCCTGGGGGCCATGTTGGGCGGGACTGTGGGCGGTGTCGCGCATCACTTCCTTCCGGCTTACACGGCGGTGCCAGGGGCCTATGCGCTGGTCGGCATGGGCGCGCTCTTCGCCGGTATCGTGCGCGCTCCCATGACATCGGTTCTGATGATCTTCGAGATGACTCGCGACTACGCCGTCATCGTGCCGCTCATGATCGCCAACCTGACCAGCCTTTTCATCTCCTCGCGCTTCCAGAAGGTGCCTATTTACGAGGCCCTGGCGCATCAGGATGGCATCCATCTACCCAAGAAAGAGCCGGAATCAAATCAGCGCCGGGTATGGCAGGTGATGGGCAGCGCTGCCGAGACCCTGCCCGCGCTGCTGAGCGTGCGCCAGGCGCTGGAGCGCATCGGCTCCAGTCAATTCAACGCCTGGCCGGTGATGGACGAAGGCAGTGTTGTCGGCGTCTTGCGCCGGGCGGCGCTGACCGACGCGGCTGACAACGGGAAAGCCGACCACAGGCTGGTGGATCTGCTGGAAAGCCTCTATTTCCCGCACGTCCATGTTGACCACGCCTTACATCAGGCACTGGAGCGCATGAGCGTTGCCCAGGTGGACATGTTGCCGGTGGTCAGCCGGCTGGATACCCACAAGCTGGAAGGCGTGGTGACTCTGCGCGACGTGCTCGAGTTCTACGGCGTGGACCCCAGCGGCTCAGCGTAAGCACATGGTTAGCGAGCCGGCGATGCAAAGATACTGCTATACAAGTCCTCGCCGAAGCTGGTTTGCAAGGGTTCTCCTTCGACTAGCTTGAACGTTCGGGTTCCATCAGCTTGCCGTTCGGCTCGCAGAAACAGGCTTCTATCGTTGCTATGGCTGAAGCCGTGCGCAAACTCATAAAGATGGGTGACATAGATGATCTTGACCCGTTTGTCCAACAGAGCCGATACGATCTGTCGCGCGATCTCGGAGCCTTCGCGCTCATTCGTCGCCGCAAAGGATTCGTTGAACAGGATGAGCGAGTGGGGAGTGATGTGGTCGATGATAGCGCTCATGCGGCTGAGCTCTTCATCAAGCTTTCCGCTCTTCATACTGCTGTCTTCTTCCCGCTTGTAATGAGTGAAGACGCTGTCATTGACGGCGGACGAGAAAGACTCTGCCGCCGTAAACATTCCGCATTGCATCATCAATTGCGCCAGGCCGACACTGCGCAGGAATGTCGTCTTGCCGCCCTGGTTCGCGCCCGTCACGATCACGACATCGCGTCCATCGGCGTTGGCATCATTGCCGACCATACGCCGCTTCATAGTTAGTGTGAGGCAGACATCGTATAGTCCGTGGAGCGACAACTGGCGCTCCCCAGCCGGCAATGCTGTCGGAAAGCAGATCGGCTCTCCTTTGTGAGCCAAGTGCTCGTACAGGTTCACACAACCGACGTAGAACGCCAGCTCTGTCCGCAGCATGTTGAAGAAGCTACGTACATGATCCATCGCTTGGGCCAGCGCATTGGCAACCAAGCTGATGCCCCGATCTCGAATTTCGTGGAGCGCCTTGGCACCACTTTCATCGCGGGGGTGGAGCGTGAACGCAAATACAGGTTGCGGCCCCTCAAGTCGCCGAATCAGCCACCCGCCTACCAAGCGCTGCGGCAGCCATCGCGCAATGATCCACGCCAGCCGCTCCCATTTCCTGCTGTCCGGCGGGCGAAACACATGCAGCGTGTAATTCGTTGCCTTGTTGCCGTCGCCTACTTCGGTACTCATCAACACCCCATTGGGAAACTTGAGTTGCGCCAGGTGGTACTGGACTTGGCTGAAGTACTCGTCCGTCAACTCCCTTTGCAGCGTGGCAAACAGAATTTTCCAACCCTCGGACGTGAACTCGTCGACATGCGAATCGGCGATATTCCTCAGCTTCTTGACAAACTTGAGCAGTGCCTCTGCAATCTCGACCGAATACCGCAGGACCCAATCTGGGTAGCGCCACAGAACACTGAAATAATGTTTCTTGTCTTCTTCCATGGCCTCCACCGCGGTAGCGTAGAGCTCGCGAACAACAGCCGGATGGCGTAGGCAATCCTTGAGAATATCCTGACGGTACCTGATCGTCTCAACATCGTTCCGCAGGCCGGCGAAGACTACCTTCTTGGTCACCTCGAAGATGAGCTTGTCATCCTTCGCCATGGCATTGAACAACGTATCCAGCGCCAAGTCCTTCGTTAGTGCGTCCACATTCCAGGGCAGCGGCTGTTCGAGGTCGAAATCCTGGCTACGATGGAGGAGGTATGCCTTCATGAGCTCACACGCTCCTTGATCATCTGGTATGACAGGCGATGCTTCTCTGCAATGGCCATCGCGTACGCCAAGCCATCAGCAGGCCGCCGGACGATCTTGAAGGTCCGCAGGGCCGGATTATCGGGCACGACTGTGCTGGTCATGCTGACCGTTTGCTCACCTAGCGATGACAACTCGTCGACGAATGTTACCCAGACGCACAACAGATCCAATTCCATGAGCTTCGCCACGATTTTCTCACTCAACAACACAGCGTCGCTCAGTGTGGTCGAAGTGAAGACCTCGTTCAGAATGACGATGCTGTTCGGCGTGGCGCGCTCGAGAATTTGGTGAATCCTGACAAGATCGTCTTGCAGCTTGCCGCGGGGATCGTTGATGTTCTCCTCGCGCTCGAAGTGCGTGAGGAGCTCATCAAAAAGGAAAAGCTGCGCCCGCTTGCCTGGAACTGGGCAACCCAGACTCGCGAGGTAATGCAACTGGCCAAAGGCTCGGGCGAAGGTCGTCTTGCCGCCTTGGTTTGGGCCAGAGACGACGATGATGCGCTCCCGGCCGGTAAGGTAGAAGTCATTACACACAACGGGAGCATGCTCGCGTAAAAGCTTGTTCGCCAGGGCCAGATCAAAGCTCTCCTCGCTGCATATCTCTTTCGATTCCCGGACAATATAGGGATAACAGAAGTTCATTCCCGCCTGCTTGAGCCGCGCGATGTGCTCCAGATAGGCGACATAGAACTGGATCTCGCGATCGAATCTGACAACCGTACTGTCCTGAAAGTCCTTGTTAGCCAGGCAAAACGCCTCGAGTGCTGCAAAGATATCGGGGTAGAGCCGAGTGACCAGTACCAGAATCTCGGCTTCGACGTGGTTCATGTCGAGGCTGTTGATGAACTGGAAGGTATGCTCTTTGACAGCGCCCTGCTTGAATCTCTCGAATGTGGCCCCGACCTCTGCGCTGTAGTTAGCCTCACCCTTGTACCGTCGCGCTTCTACAGTGCTTCCGTTAATGAGGATCGTGTAGCGAATGTCAGACAAATCGTCCGTGAGCCTTTTTGTTTGCGCGGCCAGTGAAGTGAAGTGATTCGATGCGGCATACTGGATGATGTATTCCCGAAATGCCAAAAGACCGCGCGATTTGGGGCCGCCAGCAGATAAGTCATGCATCAAGCCGGTCACCGCATCACAGTAGATCTCGACTGCGTTCAGATACCAGCGTTGCTTCTGCAAAAGATAACGCAGTTTTTCGGCGGTACCGAAATGCTGCCGTACGACATGCATCTTGCGTGCAAAGGCCGTAATACTCTCACAAAGACTACCGTCTTCGAGATCCTGCATCACCTCGTGACGGAAAACGATGGCATCGGCATCGTGCAGGGGTGCATAGAAGAAGGCCTTGAGATTATATTCCTCCTTTCCGGCTGTAATGGCAGCGGCGATTTGATTGAGATTCAGGTTGACAAAGAACCCGGGGGCGCTCAGCTGCTCACACGCCCCAGGTCCTTGAAAGAGGACGCTTTCGAATGTCACCTCGCCCGTTTTGTCAGCACTCACGGCCATAGAATGTTTCCGGCAGGTTTACTTTGTAGCCGGTTCAGTGTTGCAGAGAGATCTGATCTCGGCCTCCACCGCATCCAACCACGCGAAAGCGTCGTTCACGGCGGCAGCACCTTCTGCTTGGAGTTTACGTGCATGCTCCAGGGCGCGCTCGGCCACCGCTGTGATTTCCTGCAAGAGAATCCGTATCTCCGCTTCCAACGTGTGCCGGCTTTCCAGTACCCGGTTATCGACGTCGCTGCGAACTCGCGCACTGTTCCATTCCAGCAACTGATCCAGAAACTGTTGTGCATCGCGCTCGATCCGACTGTATGCCCCAAATAGACCCAGCAGATAATCGCCAATCAGGCGGAAAGGGGAGGCCGGCGCCGCTATGCGCTCCAGCAGATGGAAGTAGAACTGTGAACGGGCGCGAAAGCCCTTTTCGGGGTCCAAAGCGTGTGGCAGTTGCGCCAGCTCGGGCGCCCCGGTACTCGCCAATTTGCTGAGGAAATCATTCGCGAAATTGACAAAACGCTGGGCGACGCCGCGGTACGCTTGCTCCGCGTCCTGCTGCTCGCGGTCAAGCCAAGGCAAGAGGTGCTCCTTTGCAATCTGCTGGGCGGCATGCAAAAGGTCGCGCCGGAACCTGGGTCCGTTCCGCCGCGGCAACTCGCGGAAGACCTTTTCGAGTTCCTGCCGCGCCTCGGGGCGCACCTTGGCCAGAAAGTTCCGCCTGCGGTCGCCGAACATATCGGACAGATGGTGCTGCTCGGCGGTGAACAGATATCCGAGTTCACGCATTGACATTTCGGCCTGTGCGCGAGTCTCGCGAAGCTGCTCTATTCGCTTTTGCGAGTCCTCGACCGGACGACGCAATGCCTGCCGCTCTTCGCTGATAATCCGAAGAAGTTGCTCTGTTACACGTGCGGAGGCACGGGTTGCCGATTCGCGCACGAGATTGCTGCCGGATTTGTCGACCAATTCCCGCAAGGAATCAACCAGCTTGCTCCAATCACGGCCCGAACCACGATTCTCAATGTGCTCAACCGCGCTAGTTTCATAAATAGCTGGGACTGGCCGGTTCAATCGCTTTTCCAGCACGCTGCGCGCAAAAGCCTTCGCCGTTGCCAGTTCCCTGGAATTCACCCGATCTGCCTTGTTAAGTACGAACAGGAGTTCATGAACGTGCTTGCTAACGGTGTCCACTAGCTCCAGCTCGTCGCCCGCGATCGGCGGATCGGCGCCGATCACCACGATGGCGGCATCGATATGCGGGGCAAAGGCGCGCGTGGCAGCCGCGTTCGCCCCAAAGACCGAACCTAGACCGGGGGTGTCCACTAGGCACATGCCGCTCGCCAGAAGTGGGTTGGGGAAAAAGATCTCGACAGCCGTTACTGCTTTCGTATTTTCCGGATTCTTCTCCTCGGTGACGTATTCGTCCAGGTTTTCCATCGGCACTAGAGACCATTCTTTGCTCAGAAAACGTACTCGTACCGATGGCCGATCGCCATAGCGAATGACCGTCGGAACCATGGTGATTGGAATCACGCCCGTAGGAAGAACAGAGGCCCCGATCAGGGCATTGATAACGGTTGATTTGCCGCGCTTGAACTGGCCTACACAAGTGACATAGAACCGGCCTTCGGCAACCCGTTCTGCCACGGAACGAGCATCGCCCGCAACATATTCCGCGCCAAGATCGTCAGCGATAGCAGCAAGCCGAAGAAGTACGGCATCGCCTTCGAGACCAGCAGTCGAAGCAGGCTTGCTGCTTGAGTTCGCGATCCCCTTACCATCAGCTAACGAGTTGGATGGAATAGGCATATTTTTTTCGCCGCATTCTACTTCGAACCCGCAGACGCCGAGCCAACACGAAAATCGATGTAAAGCGGTGAGAGCTTTACATGAGCACCAAGACGGTACTTGGACAACCCCGCCATCCGGACCATCTTTACAATGGCTCCGGGATTGCCACCACTGAATTCAACTAGTCGTGCAACAAATTCGCTGAAATTGTCCACTACCAGATTCTGTTCTGCCGCAACAACACGAACGAAGTTCTCAGCGGTTACAGGATCGAAGTTCTTGATCGTGAACTTATCTCCGCGGTCCGGGAACAGAGGCGCGACGAATCCCGCATCTTCCATATGCGCTGATCGAGCGACAGCGACGACCGGGACGGAACAAGAGATTGTCAACTCTCGGACGACTGCAGCCAACGAATGAGACGGCCGATTCAAGTGATCGAGAATGATCGTGTACCTCGACGACTGATGCAAGACTCTCGTCACAATACCCTTAACTGAAACAGTCGTAACCGTCCCGACTGAACGGCGCCCCAATGCCGCATGCATTGCCGCGTCTTTCTTGTACACGAGTTCTTCGGCAAGAGCTCGAAACACCGCCTGCGAACTGCTTGACTGCTGGCAATACAAGACGTTGAACTCCGGCGCCATATGTTCGAGCAGAAGCGTTTTCCCGACTCCTGATGCTCCGTGCAATAAGAACGGCTTTCGGCTTTCAAGACGCCTGCGCAGGGCATTGAGTTCTTCTTCTCGATCAAAGATCGTCATCGTTCATAGCCTCATACAGATTGCACCCGCTATCTGGCGAGTCCACGCTGAGCCACAAGGAACTCGGCAACCTTCCCCAGGATGCCGCCGCCGATCTGCCTGCCTTCGCTGATCCCGGCCTTACAGTCACGCAATGCCTCACTGAATTCGTGTTCGTTGTGAGCAACGATGGATCCGATCAGCAAAACATCTTCCGGCGAAACCTTCTTTGCCATCTGCCCATGAAGGCGGCATACGGTGCCATGTGTTTCCATCCAATCCCGGAACGGCTTGCGGTGCATCTCACGGGCAATTTCTTGAAGTCGCAGTTGCTCATGCTGGCGCAGCAGGCGACAGAGATCGCATGGCCTTCAGCCTCCGAACCATTGTCCTGGGCCGGAATGCGAGACTCTAGCATGCGCAGGAACATGCTCGCCACTTCAGCGGCGGGAGCGGAGGCAGCAACCGCCCAGGCATGATAGTTGCAAACGCTCTTTACCCCAGACGAGTTGAGGCGTTCAATGGTTTCGTTTTGATACGCCCTGACCAGTGCGCAAATTGGGCATGCGCCTTTTGCCAGGGCCTGTAGAACTGTGTTCTCTGATGTCAAGGCCGTTGTCGTGTTTTTCATCAAATGCTCTTCCGCTTACTCGCTACTACTACTACCCGAGCTCCGACCCTTCTCCTGCAGGAGATACTGGTGCAACTGCTGCGCGGAGCTGTGGAGTTCTTGTACCACTTCATTCAAGTCCGTAGCACCTGCCTCGGAGACTTGGCCATAGCCACGCATCTTTTCCGGCCTGAGCTCTTCTATGGCGATCTCGACGAAGGTCATTGCCGCGTGAATCGCATGTGAAGTTGCAATCCTCGCCTTTTCAGGCTTGATTCCTTGGCGGGCGATAACGCGGAGCAGTTGCGTACGAAGCTGACGAATGAAATCCTGGATTCTCTCGTGCTGTACCGGCGAAAGATCATCCACATACTTCGGGAAGACCGACGTTGATTCCGATGCGCTTAAGATGTCTTCGATATCCGCCAGCAGCTTGTCCATGTGCTGACAAGAAATAAAAAGGCGGCGAAGTTGTGCCTCGCTTAACGAGGGCGCGCCTCTACCGCCCTCCGGCATCTTCTGCATGGAATTCATGAGTTCACTTGCTTGCAGGCTGATCCCACTTCGCATATACCGCGCGTCCGGCATACTTCGCTTTTGAAGCATGCTCTTTCTCGATTTCGAGCAAGCGGTTGTACTTGGCAACGCGTTCGCCCCGAGATACCGATCCTGTCTTGATCTGGCCCACGCCGGTTGCCACCGTGTCCAAAATGATGACGATTTTCATCATTTCCTCGTTGTTACTTCACGACCATCACCGGGCAATGCGCATAGCGAAGGACGCGCTCCGAAGTCGAACCTAGGATCATCTTCTTGAACAGAGACGTTCCCCTCCGGCCGACGATGATCAGATCGAATTGGTCCTGCTCGGCGCGGTGGATGAGTTGCTCGCCGGGATGCCCGACGGCAAAGTCGACTTCGAGGGTCACGCCTTGGTATTGTGCCCGCTCGACCGCACGCTTCAGCCCAATCTCGAAATGCTCGCGCGCATCGTCCAGCGCCGCTTCCAGTTCTACTGAGGTAGGTGGTTCTGGAGGCCGCGCGACGGCAAGAGCCAACAAGCGGGAATCCTCGCACCGCGCCAGCCTGATGGCGGCATCAATCGCTTTTTCCGACTGCTCGGACCCGTCATAACCGACCAGGATCTTCTGGAACCCCGTAAGTCTCCTGTGCTCCATAACACTCCTAGTCCGCAAGCACATCCATGGCATGAGCGGGTGCTTGCTGAATTATTTTTTCTCGCTTGGGCAACAAATGCCTCGGCATGAATAGTGCATTGGCAATGACGGTTGGAATCACCGCACTGCCGATTACGGTCGCGACCAGGAACGAATATTGCGCTTCAGTAATGATGCCGTGGCTAAGTCCGAACAGCGATGAAATGGTCCCGAATGTAAGACCGGTGGACATCATCAGTGTGTAATACAGGCTCTCGTCCCGCCGGTAACTGAACGCCTTCACTACGGGGAACAGGCCAACGAACTTGGAGAAAGATTTGGCCAAGAATAGAGCGACAAAGATCAGCGGTGCGGAGATCAACGCCGGAACAGAGACAAACGATCCCGCGCGCATAAAATAGAAGGGCGTCAGCAGCCCAAACGTGAGTGTGCGCAGTCGGCGAATGAGAACGTGGTCCTTGCCAACAGTTCCGGCCAGCACCAGGCCAATCACATATGCCGGTAATACGGCCTCACTGCCCGCCCACACGGCCAGCCCTCCAGTTGCGAACAGCACGAACAACAGGTATTTGGCCTCAATTTCCGAAACCCGCCCCCCGTACAGACGGAAGAACTTAGGTGTCACGAATGGCAGTATGCCGAATGCTGCGACGGAAATGACCACGAAGACCAGGGTCTTCAGAGTGAACGGCGAGAAGATGAGGCCAAGCGCGATTACCGTGCCCAAGTCATTGATGAAGCAAGCCGCCAGGATGGCTTTGCCGAACTCGGTTTTATTGAAACCGAGTTCCAGCATAACGGCATAGACAACAGCAACCGAAGTTGTGCTAAGAGCCACGCCTGCCAGCCAACTGGGGCGCGCTGCCCAGTGCAGCACATAGTGCGCGATGGCCGCGCAGCCCAGGAAAGGGGCAACGAAGCCAACCAGCCCAACGACTGTCGCCTCTTTCCATTTCGTTCGGAAGATTGCCGGATCGAGTTCAGCGCCAGCAAGAAAGGTAAGAACGACCGCGCCTGTTCCCGCCAGGAAGGTAATCCAGGGCGCCTTGGCCCCCAACCCGCCATGAGCGATAAAGCCCCCAAGCGCAAATTGTGCAATGACACCGACGACGATCTCAGTCAGCGCGGTCGAAATCTTGAACCAAATCGCGAAAAGAGTTGCGATGAGTGCTAAGCCCACCCACAACGCCGCAAGTACCCACACGTTCTCCATCGAACGCAGCTCCTTGTTTTGTAATGGGAATTTCTGCCGGGAACATGACTCCGCGACAAGAAATCCCTGTCAGGAGTCATCATCTGTCCCGGCTATTGGTGGGACAGCGGTTGAAGGTGAACTCCTTCACCTACTGAACTTAATAACAAAGATGCACTAAAGGGTCAAGCAGATGTTTTTTCTGGCCCAAGCGGATTCGTACCGATCTGAGGCGCTCTTCGCACGGAAGTGCTTAGGAGCTTAACTTCGCCCCTGACCATAGCGCCACCGATGTTCCAGCGCGGTTCGCTGAATCGCGGACCGCACCTCCATGCTTTCTTCCAGCGGCAATTGCTCTTGCAGCGATCGATAGAAGCCGGCGCGACTGACTTTCGCCAGCTCACACATGCGCTCGATACTCAGGCAGCCTTGCATTGGCATCACTTCCCGGACTTGGTCGTAGATGCCGTCCCGCCAGAGCCGCCGCTGCTCTCGCGTCGAGCCTCGATCTTTTGCAAGGCACCTTTGAAAAAATCCACTTCCAGGGTCTTCTCCGCCTAACACCCGCTTCAGGTTCCGTACCTGTTTGCGAAGCTCTCGCACCGGCGAGGTTGCCGTTGCCTCCGTCCCTTGCTCGCCGGCCTGCCGCAGCCAGTGATACAGCACCGTCCGGTGAACCCCCAGTTCCACCGCCAGCGCCGAGACGCTCGCGCAGTTCCTCAGCCGTTCCAGCGCCATCCGCCGGAACGCTTCGGGGTATTTGCTGACTCGCTTTCTTGCCACCTGCAGTTCCTTTCCTGCTAAAGTGTAGCAATCGCGAGTGTCTCAATTATTCCAATCCATCGGTTCTGGCAACACTCATATACCTTCCCCGGAATTATTGATTCCATGCTGCCCAATGTACTACCCTATAATGGGCGAGTCAAGTCAATAATAGCCCAATTTAGGGGGTCACTCCACAAATGGTTCGCCACTCATGGAGTCCCGGCGGCGACCTTTTTGTTGCGGTGGGCCTCTC
The DNA here is from genome assembly GCA_963791145.1 of uncultured Acidobacteriota bacterium. Lineage (GTDB taxonomy): Bacteria > Acidobacteriota > Terriglobia > Terriglobales > Acidobacteriaceae > CAWBRT01. The sequence goes on from CAWBRT010000014.1 coordinate 98,594, forward strand.
GATTAAGGTCAGAACCGAACAGGTGTTCCAATCGATCACCCCGGCGAGTTCTAGCTCGCTTTCGGACCGGCGGGAAATTATTTCTCCGGTGCAAATCCGTCCTTACGGCGCAACTATTACCGGATGTTGCCCAATTTTCATCATCCATTAATTTCGCTGCAATAGTTGTCCGCTACGTTCGGGTCGGGAGTCGTGTGCCTCACATTCTTCGCTTATGCAAGGTCCTTATACCGTCGCGATTACACACCGCGTGTTTCCACAGGTGTTGGGCATTTTTGGCAATGAGTTTGCCGTAAATGCGAACACCGCCAAAGATCCCTGGCCTCCCGAGGTCTGGCTGCGCAACATCGGTACTGCTGACGCTGTCATCACGTTCATGCCGGACTACTTCACTGACAGCATTCTCGAACGCTGCCCGAAACTACGGTTGATCTCTTGCGCATTGAAAGGCTATGACAACTTTGACATCGCGGCCTGCTCTCGCCGAGGCATCACGGTTACCGTTGTTGAGGATCTTCTGACGGTTCCCACAGCGGAGTTGGCCGTCGGCCTGATCATCTCGCTCGCCCGCAACCTGTTAGCCGGCGACCGTTTGGTACGGACCGGGAGGTTTCGCGGTTGGCGTCCCGTTCTCTATGGTTCGGGACTCGCCGGATCGAGCATCGGCCTGGTTGGGATGGGACGAATCGGTCGCGCTATTGCCGAACGGCTGAAGCCGTTCGGCTGCACCCTCCTTTACTGGGATCGCAATCGAGTCACCCCAGAGTTGGAGACCGGACTCGGAATTCGTCCGGTGGAGTGGATAGAACTGCTTGGAGGCTCCGACTATGTAGTCCTGGCGCTTCCGCTCACTGCCGATACCAAGCATTGTGTAGACCGAAGGACGCTTCCACTTATGAAGCGAGGCGCGTATCTCATTAACCCCGCCCGCGGTTCCCTTGTGGACGAAGCCGCCGTGGCAGAGGCCTTGCGCTCAGGACATCTAGGCGGATATGCCGCGGATGTCTTTGAGTTCGAGGATTGGGTACGACCTGATCGTCCGCCTGTTGTGAATCAGGTACTGCTGGAGGCGGCCGATCGCACCGTTTTCACTCCTCATCTTGGATCTGGAGTTCGTGACGTAAGACTTGCCATAGAGCTGCAGGCCGCGCAAAACGTCCTTGATTTTTTCTCCGAAAAGGAACCTCGTGGAATCGTCAGGCCTGAGTGCCGAGCCTAAGTCAGGTCGGAACATTCGTCTCGGAGATGCCGAAGGCGCTCGAATGATACGCATGGACGATGTCACGGTCACCTACCCCGGAGGGGTAACAGCCCTCTCTTCGGTCTCCACCACTTTTCGCGTTGGTGAATTCGCCGTGCTTTTGGGGCCTTCGGGCTCCGGGAAATCAACCCTCCTTCGCTGCCTGAACTATATGGTCAAGTCTACTTCCGGTCAGGTGGAGGTCGAGGGATCGCCGAATTTCAACGGCGGCAGGCTTCTCCGGCAACATCGCCTGCGCACCGCCATGATCTTCCAGCAGCACCAGCTCATTGGCCGCCAGACTGCCTTGAACAACGTGCTCGTTGGCCGGCTGGGCTATCACTCGTCGGTCCGGACCCTGTTGCCCCTTCCCAAGCGGGACATTCTCCTGGCCATCGAGTGCCTGGAGCGCGTTGGGCTGTTGCACAAGGCTATGGAACGGGTGGACAAGCTGAGCGGCGGAGAGCAGCAGCGGGTAGGAATTGCGCGAGCTCTTGCTCAAGAGCCGCGGATCATACTGGCCGACGAGCCCATCGCCAGCCTGGATCCTGCCTCGGCAACCGGGGTGCTTTCCCTGCTGCATGACATATGCAAGGAGGACGGAATCTCCGCCATAGTCAGCCTTCACCAAGTGGACATGGCAAGAAAGTTCGCGGATCGAATCGTCGGGCTGGCATCGGGCATGATCGTATTCGAGGGCAGCAGTGGCGAATTAACCGAAAATGTCCTCAACCTTATTTACAACAATGGGAATGCCCGGAACAGTGTGCCGTCTGACTTGTGCTCTTCCAGGCAGGCGAGCTCATTTCCCGGTCTCGCCACTATTCAGCCTTAAGGCAAAGGAGTGTGGGATGTCTAAGAGAGCTATTATAGCGGGAATCGCGCTCACGCTGTTACTGTGTCTCAGCACTTCATTCGGCGCCGCTCCCGATCCGGCAATTCTCAAGGTGGCGCTTCTGCCGGACGAGAACGCATCGACAGTGATCAAGAACAACCAGGGTCTGAAGCAGTACCTCGAATCGCGTCTCGGCAAGCAGGTCGAACTTGTGGTGACGACCGACTATTCGTCGATGATTGAGGCAATGCGCCACGAGCGGCTGGATATGGCCTACTTTGGGCCGCTGTCTTATGTGCTGGCAAGGTCGAAGAGCAACATCGAGGCATTCGCTGCACTCAAGAAGAAAGGAATCACAACGTATCAGGCGGTGATCATCGCCAACACCGGCGCTGGCATAGGGTCCCTTGCCGATATCAACGGCAAGGACGTGGCGTTCGGTGATCCGGCTTCAACGTCCAGCCACCTTATTCCTAAATCCATGCTGGCGGAAAAAGGGCTGGAAGCGAAGAAGAACTACCGGGAGCATTTCCTGGGTTCTCATGACGCGGTCGCCATAGCGGTACAGAACGGTAAGGCGCAGGCAGGAGGCTTGAGCAAACCCATCTTTGAGTCGCTCGTTGAGCGCAAAATTATCGATACGGCCAAGGTGAAGGTTATCGCTGAATCCAAGCCCTACCCGGAATACCCCTGGACGATGCGTTCGGATTTGTCGCCGGCACTAAAAGAAAATATACGAAACGCCTTTCTTAGCCTGAACGATAAGGCCGTTCTGACGCCTTTCAAGGCGGACGGGTTCGGTCCGGTTACGGACAAAGACTATGATGTGATTCGTGATCTTGCCCGTATTCTTAACCTCGACCTTTCGAAGTTCTAGCTATGCAGGAGGTCACATCCATACCTCATCCCCAGGCGTCCGTGCTCCAGCAACAAGCGCGGGCGTGGTATAGCTCTGTTTGGCGGGTATTTGTCATTCTGGCTGTGGTTGTCCTCAGCTCCTGGTATACGGGACTCTTGGACTCGAACAGAGTCATTGAGGGCCTCCCGAGTATCGCAGGGTTGATTAAGGAAAGTCTGCCGCCGAACTTCAAGGGTGCGCGTGAGTGGATCAAGCCCCTGGCGGACACTATGGCGATGAGCATCGCCGGGACGGCACTGGCGATTGTCATCTCTCTGCCTCTGGCTCTGCTCGGCGCGCGTAACACCTCGCCCCATCCGATCGTTTACGGCATAGCGCGTGGAATATTGAACGGACTGCGCTCGATACCAGAGCTGATCATGGGTATTCTGTTCGTCGCCGCCGTGGGTTTTGGCGCGCTGCCCGGCGTACTGGCTCTCGGCCTCCACTCTGTAGGCATGGTGGGCAAGTTCTTCGCTGAATCTATCGAGCATGCGAACAATGGGCCGATAGAAGCGGTCAAGGCATCCGGCGCAAGCCCGCTTCAAGTCATAGCGCATGGCATTCTGCCCCAGGTTTTGCCGCAAATGGCCGACGTTACGATCTATCGTTGGGAATACAATTTCAGGGCATCGACGGTCATGGGCATGGTTGGCGCCGGAGGGATCGGCTTTGAGCTGATGGGCTCCCTCAGAATCATGCAGTATCAAGATGTGTCGGCCATACTGATTGTGATTCTCGTGATGGTTACCGTTGTGGATGAGGCGGGCTCATTCCTGCGTAGACGATTCAAATAGAAGTTCAAGCCAAGCCGGCGATCCCCGCTGTCCCACTTGGCGAACTTGGTTACCCGCTGCAAGGTAACTGGGGATTTGACAGAAACTTCTTCCGTTTGTGATCACCTGTTCAACTCTGACCGGCATACTGCGCTCGAATTGGCAAGCCCTGGAGTCGGGACGATTCGCGCCGTGCCGAGCGTTGACTTCGGGTGCGGTAATTCCCGGTTATTCCAGACAGAAGGAGCCAAGGTCGAATGAGAATCACCGTTGTCGGCTGCGGATACGTAGGCCTGGTCACGGCGGCGTGTTTTGCGGAGCTCGGTCATGAAGTTATCTGCGTGGATAATGACCGGGCCAAGCTTGCCGCTCTGATGGCCAGCGGCTGCACCATCCACGAAGCGTTCCTTCCGGAGCTACTCGATTGCCATCGGGGAGCTCGGTTGCATTTTTCGGACTGCTTGATTGAGTCGGCGCGGCTCTCATCGGCCATTTTCATTGCGGTCGGCACGCCGGCCTCGGGTGACGGAACGCTGGATTTGTCGCAGGTGAAGGCGGTTGCCCGCGACTTGGCGCCGGCTCTAACGGACGGCTATCGGGTCGTTGTGTGCAAGAGCACCGTGCCCGTCAAAACAACGGAATTGATCTCCCGCCTGTTGCTGTTGAATGGCGCCGTGCGGAGTCACTTCGACGTAGCCTGTAACCCGGAATTCCTGCGGGAAGGCACAGCGGTTGTCGATTTCCTCTATCCCGAACGCATTATCAGCGGAGCGGCATCTGCGGCGGGCTTCCAGGTGTTGCGTGAGATATATGCTCCGCTTCTCGACGGCGGCTACAACGGCCGGGAGCAAAAAGTTCCGGGCCCGGAGCAACCACCGGCTGCGCGGCTGATTGAAACCTCGCTGCGCAGCGCGGAACTGATCAAGACCGCCTCCAACGCATTCCTTGCCATGAAAATCTCCTTCATCAACGCGATTGCGACACTCTGCGAAAGCACGGGCGCGGACGTTACGGAAGTTGCCCGCGGCGTGGGGGCGGACACTCGGATCGGCGGTCGTTTCTTGAATCCTGGTATCGGGTATGGAGGTTCGTGCTTCCCCAAGGATCTCGCGTCCTTGCGCGCCGTAGCCGGCAAGCACGGCTACGAGTTTCGCTTGCTGGACGAAGTTGCTCGCATCAACCTGATGCAGCGCCAAAATATTGTGCAGAAAGTTCGCCGCCTGCTGTGGAGCCTCAATGGAAGGCGTATCGGGGTTCTGGGACTCAGTTATAAGGGGGGCACGGACGACATCCGCGAGTCACCGGCCATTGCGGTCGTCAAGTTGCTGCTTGATGAGGGGTGCAGCATCGTCGCTTATGATCCGGCGGCGGCGGAGCGAGCCTGTCCGGTCTTCGCCGGGCGCAAGCTGCGCCTCGCCGCGGACGCCTACGCGGCGGCGGAGGGAGCCGACGCGCTGCTGATCTTGACGGATTGGAGTGAGTTTGCGGAAATCGATCTGCGACGAATGAGCCAACTGCTGAATTATCCCGTTCTGATCGACGGGAGAAATCTCTTTCAGCCTGAGCAAGTGACGCAAGCCGGCCTTTGCTACTTCAGCATCGGCCGCTCCGATGCCATCCCAGCCGGGCTGCGAGCTGCTTTTGCGCAACCCGCGGTGAACCTGGAGGACAGCTTCCAATCCGTGCGCGAACCGCTTCCTTTGCAGTCGGGGGCGTTGGCGGTCTCGACCGGGTCAGAGTTGGAGAGCGTACGGGAATCAGCCGGCGAAGCGAGAGTCAATACTCTCCTCGCCGGCTGAAGATGCGCAGTAGATTCTAGTTCAGCGCGTGACTGGCCCTCTGTTCAGGTCTGAGGTCGTAGTCGGTATACCGAATGGTGAGCGTAGCGGTGCCGCCGAGCCGGACCTTGGTTACCGACTTGTTCAATGCCGGCAGCCAGAACTCCCCATTTTTTTCGTACTGATGCTCGATGCGGGTGTTCCTGATCCAGAAGGAAGGATTCTTCGCCGGCTCGGCATCGATCGACTCGACGGCGAAGTCCATGCCATTCACGCATATCTCGCCGCGGAACAGGTACTTGTTGTCCTGCAACGGCTCGGCCCGCAAGAGATAACAACCGCCGTGCCGGCTGGGTTTAGTGCCCAGTAAGGTGAATTTGTAGTTGTCCGGAGTTAACGCAGTCCTGCGCTGATTGGCAGGATCGGCGCTGTCTCTCTCGCCATCAAGAAGCCTCTGCAGGACGTGGTTTTGAATCCACTTCGAACCCGACTCGGCGAGGACGTCGAACGTCTTGGTTGCCGGCGCCGAGTAATGGGCCTCTACGACCATGTTCGCCTCGCGATGTCCCGGAAAGCCACGATAATCCAGGTTGTAAACGCGCTTGCCGTCAAAGCCTTTCAGGTCGCGAGCACGCTTGGCATTTGCCGCGACAAGCCTGGTGACGATCTCTTCGATCGTCATCTTAGGAAGTTTGGCGGAGGCGGGCTCAACCGATTCGGACCGGGAGAAGAACGCCTTTGCCGCGAGGCCGTCCCCGAAAGCGAGGCATAAGCTGAGGCAGAGGACCGTGATGTTCATGTCGGCGAAGTAACGGGGGTTAGACATTAGGCGTTGCGTTGCTCCGTTCTCGCGCGAGGAGTCTTGTTCGCAGATCAACATAAGCGCGGAATCCGCTTCCGCAGAGCCCGGCTGCCGCCTTCGTCAACCCGGCGCCAACCGAGCCTGGTGGCTGCGAGCAGAAGAAGGGGGCCGCCTCTTCCAGCGCGACCTTCCCGCCATTCACCGCATGGATCCGCTCGTAGAGCGAAAGGAATGAATCCGCGGCTGCCTCCAGGCTAAACGAAGCGGCCGTTGAGAGTGCACTCGCCACCTTTCGCTTCCGCAGCTCGGGATTACGAATCGCTTCCAGCACGGCCCGACTGAAAGCTGCTCCAGTGGGGGCCACGACATAGGCATTGGAATCGCGAGCGAAATCCAGAATCCCTCCGGAGTTGGGCGCGACCAGCGGCAGCCCTGAAGCCATGGCCTCCAAGGGAGCGATCCCAAAAGGTTCATTCGGATTCGGGTGGAGGAAAATATCGCAGCTCGCCAGCAGATTCGCGAGCTCGTTGCGGTCGCCGATATAGCCCAGGAACTCGACCTTACCTGGCAAGTCCTGCTGCGCAGCGCGCTCGAGCAGCGGACGCTGATCTCCGCTGCCCGCGATCAGCAGGCGGAAGTCCTCAGGTTCGGAGTCGAGCTGCCGCATGGTTTCCAGAAGCAGCTCCAGATTCTTCTCCCGTGCAAGGCGTCCGACGTAGATCAGCAAATGACAATCGGCGCCTTTGTGAAAGCGCGCCAGCAGCTCTTGCCGGGCCCGTGGCGATCTGCGCCGCGGAGTGAATGTCGACAGCTCCACTCCCATGTGCCGAATCCAAACGCCCCGCCCGACCGGATGGCCCTGGCTGCAGCTCCTCAGCTCTTCGGCGGTCGGGGAAGATATTGCAATGTGATGATCGAAGAATGGAAAGTAAAGCCAATGCATGTACCAGCTCGAGAAAAGCCTGCCTAAGCGTCCCATCCCCAGATAGGTTGCGACGTTTTCATCCATGCGTTCGCACGTCAGGCCCACAACCGTTGGGCGGAATTTGACGTTGCCGAGCAGGCGTTGGCGCAAGCATCCCGCCAGATAATTCAGGTTGTACTTATCGCAGACCTCAACCAGATCCGGCTGCTCGGCCGCGAGTATCGTTTGGATTGCACTGCGTGGGTACAAATAAGCGGGCGGATAAATAATACGATAACTCGGATTCAGTGGTGCTCGCCTGGCATGGATATGATAGATGCGCGCCCAGGCGCTGTAGTCCTCGATACCGTCGTGTTCCGCCGGGACCACGAGCCGGATTTGCTGTTCTCGAAGCGTCGCGCGGTCCATGAGCGCCCGATAGAAGGTCGCGATGCCGCCGGAAGTTTCGTGCCATGCATTGGTCAGGTGCAGGGTCTTCATTGTTGGTTTCGGGCGCCGGCCAACGGGAACGGCCACAGGCGCACAATAAATTGCGCCAGGTTCTGAGGCGCTTCCAACACGAACGTCAGCGCCAATCCGGGCAGACTCCATAGATCCTCGGCAAATGTTTTACCTTCCTGGCCGATGAGCAGAGCGCCCCGCCTCATCACGAACAAGTGAAACAGCGCCGACAGTCCGGTCAGGGCGGCGGAGGCGAACAGCCCGGCTCGGAATACGGCTGTGCCGAACAGCGCGTGCACGGCGAACTCCAGCAACTGAAACGAGAACGGGAAAACCAGGAACAGTAAGGTTTCCGCCATCCAAGCGGGCTGCGCCGATCGCAGCAACTGGGTAAGAGCGCCAACGATACCAGCCATGATGGAAGCGTAGCTCACTTCCACCAATACGGCCTCTAGGCTGCCGGCGCGATGAGATGGGCCAATGGCAATTAGGAAGACGGCGCCGCGAAAGAGCGCGCTCAGGACGGCCGTTTTGAAGTTCCAGTGCGGCAACGACAGTGCGCTGGGGATGCCGAACAATCGAGGCCAGAACGGCCCACACATTTGCATCGGGACCGCCTTGAGTGCTGAGTTTCCGGAGTGGCATCTTTGCCCAGTATAGGATCCAACGCACCCGGTAATTGTTAAAACTGCCTCTCTCCGCGATGAAACTCTTGTGAACGAAGCGACCGACATCGGTTGCATTGTCGTGGTTGATTCCCCGCGAACCATTCACAATCCCTTGTCACTGCCGTAATTCCCTGTTCATCCCGCTACATCAGAATCGGGCGCAACCGGAGAGTTCGTGAATCGACGGCCAAAGCGAGTTTGTGATTCCGAAAACCGTACAGGGGGGTGGTAATTGCGGAATAGGGTGCTGTGGCTCAGGGAGGGGCGGCAGGTTCTGCGCAGCTATCGAACCGGTGTTTCATTGCATAGCCATACGAGTCATTCACGGGAGAGCCTGGAGTTTATGCAATGGTTTTGCGACTGTAACGGGCTCGTGCGAAGCCTGATTTCCGTGCAGGCGGAAATCGCGGCTCGCAAGGGAATCCAGGTTGATCTGCGCCGTGCGTTTTGGACGCCGCCACTGACCGCTCGACCGGCTTTCGATTGTGAGCGCGCGCAGATTGAAGAACTGGGATTGGATCCGCTGGTTTCACTAACGGACCATGAAGACATTCAGGCCCCAATGCTGTTGAGCACCATTCCGGAGAGCCGGGGAATTCCGATCTCGCTGGAATGGACCGCTCCTTATCTCGGTTCCGCCTTCCATCTGGGGATACACAATTTACCGGGCATGCATGCGCAACAGCTCTTTCAGGAACTGCTGGCCTGCACGGCTGAACCCAGCCGCGGCCGAGTGTGCGATCTGTTGCAGACCCTGCACTCGAGTTCTCCGGTATTAATCGTTCTCAACCACCCATTGTGGAGGCTGAGCCAAACCACCCAGCAAGTCTTCCTGGACGACCTTCAATCGTTTCTCGGCGAGTGCGGCAGCTACATTCACGGCTTCGAATTGAATGGGCTTCGCCCCCGCAAGGAGAACATGGAGGTCGTGGCACTGGCAGCGCGTTGGAAGCAGATCGTCATCTCCGGAGGCGACCGCCATGGTTGTGAGCCAAACGCTAACATCAATTTGACCAATGCTGAAACCTTTTCGGAGTGGGTCGAAGAGGTACGCCGCGACCGCTGCAGCTCGGTGTTGTTCCTGCCGCAGTACGAAGAATCGCGTTCACTGCGCCTTTATCGTATTTTTCTCGATGCCATCCGTGAATATCCGCTTCATGCCGGCGGGCTTTGCCGGTGGGACGAGCGGACCTTCCATCCTGATTCCACGGGAGCAACCAGAGCTGTCGCATCCCTCTGGAAAGAGCCGCCGAGATTCCTGCAGTTGATCCTGGCAGCAGCGATGGTCACGGAAGGAAGCTTGTTTTCCAAAGGCATCCATTCGCCGGCACCTAGGGCTGCGGCCAGATTTCCAGACGTTGCCCACGGAGCGCGATGATGGAAAGCCCAGCACGTGTAGCTTTGTTCGCGGATTGCTTCAACGAAGTCAATGGAGTCGCCAATACCTGCCGGCAATTCGTCGATTTTGCCGGCAGACATGGGCTGCCGTTTCTGTTGGTCTCGGCTGACGAAGAGACTGGCCTTAGCACCAACGGTTCTGTCACTCGGCTTCGACTGAAGCGCGGGGGAGTATCGTTCCACGTGGACAAAGACTTGCGCTTCGATCTGCTGCTTATGAAGCACTACCCGCGAATTCGTGAGGCCGTTCAGAACTTTGCGCCAGACGTCGTCCATATCACCGGCCCCGGAGACGTCGGCATCGCCGGAGCCATTACCGGGTACGATCTGGGAATTCCCGTTGCCGCATCCTGGCACACGAACCTGCACGAATACGCCGCCCGCCGGTCTGCCTCCCTGCTCCCTAAACGGCTGAAAGAGAAAACGCGCCACGGCTTGCTGCAGAAAGTGGAAGACGTGAGCTTCCGGCTTACATCTTTTTACTTTCGGGTGGCGCGTTTTCATTTCGCTCCAAACCGCGAGCTGGTCGAGAGGCTGAGCACGGCCACCGGCAGGCCGTGCTATCTGATGGAGAGAGGCGTCGATCACGAGGCATTTCATCCGCGCCATCGCACCCGTGGTGAGGATGGGAAAATCGTGATCGGCTACGTGGGTCGGCTGACAACGGAGAAACAGGTCCGCCGCCTCGCGCAAGTTGCAGATGCGCTGCTTTTGGCAGGCTTCCACAATACGAAGATTGCCTTTGTCGGGCATGGCGGTGAGAGAGACTGGTTGGCCAAGAATGTCCGTAACGCCGAGTTCACCGGCGTGCTTCACGGCACCGAGTTGGCTACAGCTTACGCCAACATGGATATCTTTGCCTTTCCTTCCGACACCGACACCTTCGGCAACGTCGTGCTGGAGGCGCTGGCCTCCGGGGTACCGGCGGTAGTTACCTCCAAAGGCGGTCCTAAATTCATTGTTGAAGACGGCCGTAGCGGCCTGGTGGCTGACGACGAAGCGCAATTCACTCAAGCCGTGCTGCGACTGGCGAACGATCAGCCGTTGCGCCTGGCGATGTCGGTGCAAGCACGAGTTCGCGCCCTTCGAGCGTCCTGGAATCAGGTTTTCGCGGACGTCTACAGAGTTTACGAAGAGGAACTTAGCGCCGCTGCCCAGGGACGCACGTTGTCCACCGGAGCAAACGGCGGCGGCTCCCGGCCGGGGCTGCTTAAAATAGCCGGTAGCGCAATTGCGCGGCACGCCCGGAACAACGTTGGACGTTACCTTTCCTGTTTCACGAATTTCACGAAACTTTAACAACTGGTTCATTATGCCTGCGCTCTCCGGCGCTAGTCTTGTAGGCATCCTCGAAGTTCTTCCCTGCTCCCCGGTTCCTCCCCCGGGGTTCTACGCCGGAGTGGACTGTTCTTCCGGATACCCGGCAAGCGTGCACTCGCGCTTGCCGGGATAAGCGGACGCCGAGCCCGAGCCCCCGGGCGTGAAGCTGAAAGCTCTCTGACGAGCTGCGGCAGGGGCGCGTTCCGGCCGGCATTGAAATCACGTGTTTTTAACCGAGATTTAACTTCTCCCTTCCTAAAAGTGCCGATATAGCCGATGCGCTGTTATTTCATAAACGGGAAGAAGCTGCTCTCTTATGATCCTTCGCAAGAAATCACCACGCCCCACCCTGGCTCGGAATCGCCAGAACCTGCGTTTGCTTTACGTTGGATTGTGCACATTGCAAATGCTGGTTATGGCCGCCGGCTTAGTGGTGGCCTACCGGGTTGAAAAGACCTACTCCCGGCAAATCGAATACGAGACCGTACTCAATGGTCATCTGCGCACCGTCATTGCCATGCGCGCGCTGGCCGACAACGCCGCTCCGCCCAGTCCGGACACCCCGCACACCGAATGGAACGAGGAACGGTCGCGAGTGCAATCCGCGTCCAACCTCTTCAAAGCGCAAGCCGAAGCTTTTCTTAAAGAGATCGAATCAACCGCCGGCGCGGATTTTGGCAACTGTGGTGAGTATCTGCGATCAGTCTTAGAGCTGATGCCGCAAGTAGTCCAGGAAACCGAGCAGGCGGGCCAGACGCTGCAGGCCAAGGACGGCTTGCGCCTGCGCACCCATTTGTTTAACGCCGGCCGCACCTTCGACCGCCTGCAAAAAGCGCTCGGCAATATCAACGTTGAGATTTCCGCTATTAAGGACGAGTCGCTGGCGCAGAACTCGGTGCTGGCGCGGCGCGCGCGCAACCATCTGGTCGGGCTCTCGGTCCTGGGATTTCTCCTGGTCCTGCCGGCGACGGCCTATGCCCGCCGGATCAGCAGGGCGATCAAGGTCTTTGAAGCGAAATTGCAGGCGGAAAAGGATGCGCTGGAAAACCGGGTCGCGGAGCGCACAGGGGAGCTGAGCGGCGAGGTCGAGGAGAGACGCCGCATCGAGCGCTTCGACAGCCGCCGCAATCGCGTGCTGGAGATGGTGGCCGAAGGCGCCTCCGTCGAGCAGGTCTTGAGCGAGCTGGCGCTGACTATGGAGACTTTCTGCCAGCCGTTGTCGTGCTTCATCCTCGTGTCTCAGGGAGGGCTGCCAATCGCGCCTAGTCTTTCCCGGCACTATCTTTCCGCTCTTGAGAAATTGCTTGCCGAAGGGGACAATCCGGTACGTCAGGCGGAGACCGGTGGCCAGGCGGTGCTCGTCGCCGATAGCGAGCGGGAGCTGGATGCTCCCGAGCTGCGCGACTTTGTCCGGGAGCACAAGATTTCGTCCTGGTGGTCGCTTCCCTTTCAAGGCAGCGATGGCAAGCTGCTCGGCACGCTTTCTCTGGTCGGCAGCGAGTCGCGCGGCCCCACGCACCAGGAAATGCGGGTTATGTTGTCCGGCGCCCGCTTGGCAGCGCTCGCGATCACCCATGCTGATATGCAGGAAGAGCTTTTCTATCGTGCACACCACGATTCGCTGACTAAGCTGCCCAACCGCAGTGTGTGTGACGACAGAATCAACCAAGCAATCGCGCGCGCCAGCCGGCATGCCCTGAAGGCCGCCGTGGTGTGCATCGACCTCGACGAGTTCAAGCAGATCAACGACGTGCACGGACACGAGGCAGGCGATCATCTGCTGCACACCGTTGCCGTACGGCTCCTGGCCAGGTTGCGAAGCACCGACACGCTGGTGCGCATGGGCGGAGACGAATTTCTGGCGATACTCGACGATATCAGAGATGGTGAGGATCTGGAGAATGTTGCCGAGGCGCTGCGCACGACCATCGCCGAGCCGGTCACGTTCGACAATACGGTGTTGCGGATTTCAGCCAGCATCGGCGGCGCCATGTACCCGGGTGACGGCAATTCGGCCCAGGAACTCAAGCAGCACGCCGATCACGCAATGTACCGCGCCAAGGAACGCGGGCGCAATACCTTCCAGATGTTCTCCGTCGAACTCAGTGAAAGACTGGCGCGGCAGCGGCAGCTCGAAGGTTACTTGCGGGAGGCGCTCGATCACGATGGTTTCGAGCTCTTCTACCAGCCACAGTACACCCTCAAACGCGAGCTGATCGGCCTGGAGGCGCTGTTGCGCTTCCACGCCCCGGAGCTGAAATCCATTTCGCCGGCCGAGTTCATTCCCGTGGCTGAGCAGACCGGGCTCATTCTCGCCATCGGCGACTGGGTTATCCGGAAGGTATGCCGGCAGGGCCGGGAATGGCTGGAGGGCGGCCTCGCCCCGGTCCGTATCTCGGTCAACATTTCGGCGCTTGAGCTGACGCAGGACCGCTTCGCCGAGCGGATCGCCGACGCTATCCAAAGCAGCGGTTTCGACGCGAAGCATCTCCAGATCGAGGTCACTGAGACCGCGGTTATGAGCAACATGGATGACGCTACCCGTCATCTCCGCAAGCTGGAACAGCTGGGTGTTGCCGTTTCGGTGGACGACTTCGGCACTGGGCATTCTTCGCTAAGTTATCTTCACCGGTTGCCGATTGATTCCATCAAGGTCGATCGCTCCTTCGTGCGGCAGATCACGCAGAGCGAGGAGAGCGAAGCCATCGTGCGCGCCATAGTGGCCATGGCCAACAGCCTGAACTTGCAGGTGATCGCCGAAGGCGTCGAAACCGAGGATCAGTTGTCCGCCGTAGCCAAAGTGGGCTGCCACTTTATCCAAGGCTACTTGTTCTCCCGGCCGCTCAGTTCCGAGGCAATTCCAGCAGTTTTAAGGCTGGGTGTACACCAGCAAGCGCAAAGGATTGAAGACTTGGGCCTACATGAAGAGACAGGGCCACCCTCTACGGCCTCGCTAAGCCCGAAGCTCCTTGTGTCCCCGTTGCCGAAAGCAATCAGTGCTGAAAACGAATCAGTGCAACACGCGCCTTAAGCCGGGGGACGTGAAGTGGAAGTCGTGCATTTGTGTTGAAAGCCACGAGAAGCTCCATCGCCTTTCCGGCAGCTTCTCGTAAAAAGAATGTGACCCCGTTTTAGGACGGCGGTATCTGGGAGCGGCAGTGGGCATATTCGTTGACCAACCTCTCGTAATTACTGGAGATCAGAGGAGAGGAGATAATGAAATAGGCACTCGCCCGGTTGCACGCAACGGGGATGTTCCACACGACCGCTACCCGCAATAACGCTTTTGTGTCCGGGTCGTGCGGCAAAGCTTGGAGGGGATCCCTGAAGAAGATCACGAAATCGATTTCTCCACCGGAGACGCCCCAGCCTCAACTTACCCTATTGCCTGCTCTCCACACGGCTCGCACAATGGGCAGGTTCTCCACCACGGACACTCTCACTAAATCGGCCCGTTTCCCCGGAATTATTTCGCCTCGGTCGTTAAGTCCGATCATCTCAGCTGGATTTGCCGTGACTTTGGCTATGGCATCGGGCAATCGGTAGTCGGCATCGTGATGAAGACAGAAAGCCGCCTGCAAGAGGCCAGAGGGAACATAATCGGATGACAGGGAATCCAGCAAGCCCGAAGCGGCCAAGACCCGGGCTGAGACATTGCCCGAATGGGACCCTCCTCTGACCAGATTCGGAGCACCCGCCACGATTTTCAGGCCGCGGGCCCGCGCTATTTGTGCCGCTTCCAAAGTAGTCGGAAATTCTGATATCGTCACGCCTTCACCGACCGCCTGAAGCACATCTTCCTCGAGGGTGTCGTCATGGCTGGCAAGCGTTATCCCTTTGTTACGGCAGATTTCGGCCACCCTCCGCCGGTTTTCGAAGGCATACAACTTCTGCTGCTGCCTCTGCCAGTCAAAGATGTTGGTTATCTCCTCTTCGGATTTGTCTTTGAGCTTGTAATACGCCTTATATGACTCTAACTCCCGCCACTGCCGCTGACCGGGAGTATGATCGTTCAACGATACCAGCTTTAACAGGGGGTTGGTAACATAGGGCTCGAAGTATTCCATCAGGGTTGCCTCAGGGACCTCGCACCGCAAATGGATCACGTGCTCGCAGCGGCATAAAGTCTGCTCTGTTGCCCTGGCAATGGCTTCGATCGAGCTACGAACAAGCTCGCGGCGCAAAGGGTATTTATGATAAGAGCCCAGGAAGATTCCATCCAGCACGGTAGTAATTCCGGCGCAACTTATCTGGGCGTCATGAGCCATCAGGGCGGCCATAGTCGAAGGCCAGAGAACATCCGGACGCGGAACAAGGTGTTTTTCCAGATTATCCGTGTGAGTTTCAACCAAGCCAGGAATCAGGAAGTCGCCTTCCAAGTCGATAGCCGCGGGCAGGGTGCTCGGCGCGGGATCAACAGCCTTGATCAAACCGTCGACGGTGTGGACGGATCCTCGCACGACCTCCGATTTGGTTACGATGAGTGCGTTGGTAAAGATCATTCCGTCTTCATTGCCTCATCTCGAGGATGCGATCCGCCACTGCCCTGCGCACTTCATCATCGTGGAAAATACCGACTATGGCGGCGCCGCGTTTTTTGGCTTCCCTGATGAGTTCCACAACCGTCGAACGATTCTCGCCGTCAAGCGACGCTGTCGGCTCGTCCAAAAGCATAATGGGGTAATCCGCGGCAAAAATCCTGGCGATGTTGATCCGTTGCTGTTCGCCGCCGGAAAAAGTCGCCGGCGCAATATTCCACAGGCGCTTGGGAATACGCAGCAGATCAAGCAAGCCCTCCGCTTTCCGCCTGGCGTCATCCGCGCTCACACCAAGGCTTCGCAAGGGCTCGGATACGATATCGACGCAAGGAACGCGAGGAACCACCCGCAGGAATTGACCGGCAAAGCCAACCGTGTGCTTGCGCACGTCAAGTATTTCCTGTTCCTTGGCATGGCCCATATCCACCCACCGGTCGCGATGACGAACGAAGACTTGGCCCGAGTCGGGCTTGTAATTGGCGTATAGCGAACGCAGGAGTGTCGATTTACCGATCCCGGACGGGCCTGACAGGGCGAAGCATTCGCCGTGTTCGACAACCAGCGCCAGCTTTTCGAACACAGGGATCGTGACACCTCCCTGGACATGCAGGGTGAAGGACTTTGTGAGATCGCAAACGCGGATCGCCGGAAACATGGCTATCTCCAGTCAGACTCAAGCACTCGCACTAGGCCTGCAAAACAGATGACACCAGCAACTGTGAATACGGCTCATGCGGATCATCCAGAACCTGGTCGGTCAGACCGCTTTCCACAACTCGGCCCTGATGCATGACCATCAGCCGGTGAGCCAGCAGCCGGGCGACTGCCAAGTCGTGGGTAACGATCATGGCCGACAGGCCGAAATCCATCACCAGCCTGCGCAGCAGGTCCAGAAGCCGGGCCTGCACCGACACATCCAGTCCCCCTGTGGGCTCATCCATGAACACCAGGCGAGGACCGTTCACCAACGTGCGGGCGATTTGCAGCCGCTGCAACATCCCGCCGGAAAAAGTCTGAGGAAGGTCATCGAGCCGGTCTCGTTCGATTTCCACACGCGTCAGCCACTTGAGCGCTTCGCCGCGGATGTGGGAGTAATTTCTGGCCCCGACGGCCATCAGCCTCTCACCCACGTTCGCTCCCGCGCTCACCCTCATGCGCAGCCCATCGCGCGGGTTCTGATGAACGACACCCCAGTCAGTCTTCATGAGACGGCGTCGCGCGGCCTCCGCAATGCTGTGAATGTCGAACTCCTGGCCGCGCTCGCTGCGATAGATCACTCGTCCTGACGAGGGGGCAAGGGCGCCAGAAAGGCATTGCAGCAAGGTTGTCTTGCCGGAACCGGATTCGCCGACCACCCCCAGGACTTCGCCCGGCCAGAGTTGGAAGCTGACATCCTCGCATCCCGTATGGCGTCCGTAGTACTTGGTCAGACCCTCGACCACCAGGAGCGGTAAAGTACACTCTTTTCGCACGTTGCGTTATCTCCTGAAAACGATCTGGAGGGCGTTGGCTTCAGTTGATTCCCGGCTGCCGCCGACATGCTCGCAGCCGAGGCGACTGTCCTCGCTCCGCCGGCTGCAGTAGTCGGTGTCGGAACAGACGAAGAGCCGTTTTCCCTGATCGTCGACGATGATTTCGTCAAGGAAGCTGTCAGTGGCCCCACACAGCCCGCAGCACTTGTCCCATCTTTCCACCTGGAACGGATGATCTTCAAAGTCCAGGCTCTTGACCTTGGTGTAGGGAGGAACGGCGTAGATCCTCTTCTCCCTGCCGGCACCAAAGAGTTGGAGAGCAGGATTACGGTCCATTTTCGGGTTATCGAATTTGGGGATAGGCGAGGGGCTCATCACGTAACGATCGTTCACCATCACCGGGTAGTTGAATCCTATGGCGATCCGCCCGTTACGAGTAATATCCTCATAGAGCTTCACATGCATTGAGCCGTATTCCTCCAAGGCGTGCATTTTTCGAGTCTCAACCTCCCGCGGCTCCAGCCACCGGAGCGGCTCCGGAATCGGAACCTGGTAGACAATGATCTGGTCTGCTGCCAGAGGAGTTTCGGGAATACGGTGCCGCGTCTGAATGATGGTTGCTTCTGCCGTCTTCTCCGTGGTTCTTACGCCAGTGGTTCTGCGGAAGAATTTGCGAATGGAGACCGCGTTGGTAGTGTCGTCCGAACCCTGATCGATCACTTTGAGCACATCGTCTTGTCCGATGATGCTTGCCGTAATCTGAATGCCCCCTGTTCCCCAGCCGTATGCAAGAGGCATCTCCCTCCCACCGAACGGAACCTGATATCCGGGAATGGCAATTGCTTTGAGAATGACGCGGCGGATCATGCGCTTGGTTTGTTCATCCAAGTAGGCGAAGTTATAGCCCGGAAGGGAGCCCTGATGTCCGTTCAAGCCGGCTCCGTCCGCGCCGCCTGAGCCGTTCGGTTTATTCGCGCAGGTCTGTTCTTCTTCAATCATGCTTTCTATTCTCCGAATCAGCGCATCTTTGCTGCCCGGTTACTTCAGCCCGCATTTGTCTCACCATAACCAGATCCGCCTGGAAATCCACGTGATGTGGCAGCTTCAGATGCTGAAGAAAACCGGCTGCTTCCACGTTATCTCCGTGCATCAGGACAAACTCCTCATCCTGGGCGGGGGCCTTGACTTCTTCGTCGAGTTCCCGGGACCTCAGCGCCCGGTCTACAACCGCCATGGCCATGGCCTTACGTTCGCAGTAGCCGAAGGTGAGTCCGTATCCCCTGGTAAATTGAGGTGGATGGTCCTTTGATCCCTTGAACTGGTTGACCATTTCACATTCCGTGATAGTGATTTCGCCGATCTCTATGGGAAAGCCGAGTTCCTGCGGAGCGATAACCACCGCAGTTTCTCCCATACGAATTTCGCCTACAAAAGGATGGGCGGCGCCGAAGCCGCGTTGAGACGAATACCCCAGCGCCAGCAGGAAGCCCTCGTCGGCCCTGGCCAGGCACTGCAACCGCACATCCCGCTCACAAGGCAATGTCAGGGGCTGCCTGGTTATATCCTCAGGCGCACCCCCGTTTTCCGTTGCGGGTTCTTTTTCAATAAGCCCTTCGCGGTCCAGCAGTTCGACAACCTTCGGCATTTTGTTATCCAAGGGCGTTTTTCCGCACACTTCCTGCGGGGGGCCCTGCTTGTCGGCCAGATCGAAGTTGAGCAGTCTGTGGGTGTAATCGAAAGTTGGACCCAATATCTGTCCACCGGGCAGATCTTTGAAGGTCGCCGATATTCGCCGGCGAATGATCATTCGCGAGGTGTCGATCGGTTCGGTAGTTGCCAGGCGCGGCAAGGTGGTTCGATAGGCGCGCAGCAGGAACGCGGCCTCCACCAGATCGCCCTGGGCCTGCTTGATTGCCAGAGCTCCAATATCCCTGTCATAAATCGATCCCTCGTTCATGACCCTGTCCACTGCAAAGGAGAGCTGTTCTTTGATCTGCTCCAGGGATAAATCGGGCACGCCAGGGTCGCCCCGCCGTTTTTCGGCCAGCAGGGTGTGAGCGCTCTCTATGGCCCTTTCTCCGCCTTTCACGGCGACATACATGTTATGGATTCTCTCTTTCCTCGCCATCGAGGTACGCCTCGATGTGATTGACATCCTTTTGGCACACAACTGACGGCAGCTTATTCATCAAGCGACACCTCTACCGTTCGAGGTAGGCAGCAGATGGATGCGGGCGAAACCAGCAGCACATCGACTCCAAGCGGAAATTGTTGGTTGTTCGCCTTCAGATCCAGCCAGAACGCGTTGCTCATCCCGGTTGCATGCAAACCGATTTCGCTTTCGATACCGGGACCTTTCAATCTCGTCCCTTGCGAATTGCCGAGAGATTCAACCTGAATAATCACGGTCGCCGATTGGTCCGGATAGCCAGGATCTCCCCTGCGAAAGCGGCTGAGCTCCGGCGCCGTGCGTCCATCCCCGATGATGGCGTAAGCCGCATCTCCGGGCTCCTGAGTAATCATGCATCCGCAGTGAAACTTCAAATAGTTCATGACAGCCCGGGAAGAGGCCGACTGGTCGATCCACAAAGGCGTCTCGAGGTCGAGGAGTGTCAGGCAGACGGCACCTGTGGCGGGATAGAGAGGCGCCGGTGATTCTGGCAGAGCGGGAAGTTCATAGACTCTTCCCGGGTGCGCCATGGCGTTCATAACGACGCGAAAGGTCTGCGTGCTGTCCTGTACCGGGTCTGAAAATCCGGGAAGCAGCCCGTCTTCAGATTTCATCTCCATTGTGCCCCCGAACCATCGTGAAAAAGTCAACCTTGGTTGCGGATGCCTTTAATCCAAGGCTCTGCCGACGTTGTTCCTCTTGCTCCTGCAATGGACGAATGAGCGTCTTGAGAAGTTCGTCCCGGCAGATATCATCCTGAAGGAGAGCGTCGAAAACCGCGGCCAGTTCAGCATGTCTAGGGCGCCGCCCTGGCACGTATGCATGACCCGCGCGTCCTTGCCCGGTGCGAACGGTGCAGCGCGTGATCGTCATCTCGCCGAGATTGAAAGGACGCCCCGTTCCTCCCATTCTGGCTTGAACCATGGCCAGACCGGTCTCCGGCGGGCGCAGCAGATGATATCCAGGTTTTTCCGAAAGGAGCTGCCAGGCTGCCTCCAGCTCTCCCTGTGAGGCCCTGGCCAGAATGCTCATCCACTGCCGGCGCATTTGGATTTCCTCAGGAAATTCCGCTTGGCTGCTAGACATGACTTGAAGCCGTCCTCATCTTTGAGTCGTACTTGTCGATGAATTCCCGCGCGCTCAATCTGCGAAAATCGCATAGAGACTGGCGGAGTTTTTCATGAGGCCAATCCCACCACGCGATGCGCAGCAAGCCCTGCTGGACCTCCTCGGGGAACCGTTGCCTGAGAGGCCGTGCCGGAACGCCCACCACTACCTGAAAAGGCGCTACATCATGTGTCACAACGGTCCCTGCTCCGATAGCCACCCCGGTTCCTATCGTGACTCCGGGAAGAATGGTGGCGTTGTGACCCACCCAGACGTCATGGCCCAGGATGACCTTGTGAGCACGACGCCAGGAAAAGAAAGCTTGATCATCATCTTCCCCCAGCGCGAATTGACGGCTGCGATATGAGAAATGGTGCAAAGCGGCGTGGTCCAAAGGGTGATTTCCCGGATTGATACGAACAAAGGATGCGATGGAGCAGAACTTCCCGATCTGCGCATAGATGATCTGGCTATCGTGAATCACGTAGGAATAGTCACCCAGCACGGTTTCCGTCAGCGAAGCCCGCGCGCCGATTTCCGTCCATGCTCCCAGATTGGATTCCGCGACAATGGCTTCCGGGTGAACCAGCGGCATCGATCCCAGCATCTTCTCTGCCATAGAATGCCTTCAACTTGGTTTTAAGTTATGTCCAATTACGCGCAGACGTATCATTTTCGACAGCATGTCGATTATGGAAATGGTAATGAGAATGAGAATGATGATGAACATAGCTTCATCCCAATTACACAAACGTATCCGATCAGACAACTCAAGCCCGATGCCGCCCGCCCCTACTACTCCCAGGATCATCGCCGAGCGCGTGTTGGATTCGAAAAAGTAGAGCATCTGGCTGAGAAAGACGGGAAAGACCTGAGGCAACATTCCGAACCGTATGGTTTGCACACGATTCGCGCCCGAGGCGCGGACTCCTTCGATTTCTCTTGCATTGACGTTTTCGATGGCTTCCGCAAACAGTTTGGAAAGAGTGCCGGTATCACTGACGGCAATGGCCAGTATGCCGGTGAATGGCCCCAAACCCACCACGTTGACGAAGATGAGCGCCCAGATCAGCGCGTCAATGCCGCGAACGACGTCGAAGATCCCCCGGAGGGAAAAATGGAACAGCCGTTGAGGAAGGACGTTCCTGGCGCCCAAAAAACCCAGGGGAATCGATGCGGCGGCGGATAGCAGCGTTCCCAGAAATGCCATGGCAAGGGTTTGCAGCATGGCAAAGAGGAATTCTCCAAGCGCTCCATGCGAAGCCGGCGGGAACATGAAGCTCAGGGCGCCGCCCAGTTTGCCGAATCCGGCGAGGAGCGCCTCGAACTTGAAGAAGTCCGTCTTCCACATGCAATAGAGTGTGAAAAGAATTGAGAACAGCCATAAGAGAGCGTGCTTGGCACGCTTTGACGATGAGACCGTGAAAACGTCGGGGCACATCTGCGCAGCCCAGGCAATGTCGTCTGATTGAATCGAACTCAATGCTGTTCTCATGATCTTCTCAAAGCAAAGCCTGGCCAACGATGATTCTGTGCCGCAGAGATTCGCAGCCGACATCGATCAGAATGACGGCGGCGATAATCAGAATGACGATGGCGCTGATGTCCACGTAAATGAATTGTCGGATAACAAACATCAGTTCCTGTCCGATGCCCCCGGCCCCAACGAAGCCAATCACAGAGGCGGCCCTCACGTTAATTTCAAAACGAAGCAACGTGTAACTGATGAAATTCGGCAGCACCTGGGGCACAACCGCGTATCGGATGATCTGAAGCCAGTTTCCCCCTGCCGCTTTCACTCCTTCTATGGGCATGGGATTGATATTTTCGTTGACCTCGGAGAAGAGTTTGCCCAAGGCGCCGACGCTGTGGATCGCCATGGCCAGAACTCCGGGTAGCGGACCAAGGCCAAACGAGAAGACAAAAACCAGGGCATAGACCAAGTCGGGGACCCCGCGCGCCAGCTCCATCAGGCGCCGGCACAGAAAATAGACGGGATAGTTTCCCATCAAATTTCGAGAGGCCGGGAAGCAGATCAAGAAGGCGCCCACAGAACCTATAAGGGTTCCCAGGAAGGCCATTAGGAGCGTATCCCAGAGCAGCGAGATCCATTTACCCAACCCCCAGTACCACGACTTCAAGTCCGCCGGCATGGTGTGCCAGTGGAGCGGCGGAATCGTTTCCCGCACATAGTTGAAGAGGCCGGGCAACCCGTCGATGAATTGCGGGACGCTCACTTCGCCTACGTGGCAGGAGCCTGCTACCGCCAGAAGAAACAGGAGCGCAAAGACAGCGGAACGCCACCGGCGGCTGCGGCGCAATGCAGTTTCAGCCTTCTCGAAAACAGTTACGGCGTCCTCTGATGCTTTAAACAGAGAAATCCCCCGCTGCCTTTGCGGCAGAATCCCGCATCGTGCCCTAACGCTTCCGTTCCGACATATTGGCCTCGATCATGCGAATGATCGGCTGATACATCTCCAGGTCAAGGCTCTTGAACCCCTGGGATTCCTTGCCAAACAGGTTCTTGAAGGCCTCCGGATCCTTCTCGGGCAATTTCATAATTGCCTGTCGCACGTCTTCTCTCATCTGCTGAGGAAGCCAGGTTGGCATGCTCCACGGATCGTTAGGCAGCAAGGGCGATTTCCAGATGACTCGCCACTGTCCCGGCTTAATCATCCGCTTACCCTCCATGCGGGTCGGGTTGTTGTCCGTCTCGGAATTCCACCACGTGGCTGCCGCGTCGTACGTGCCGTTTAAGAGGGCGATGATGCTGTTTTCATGGCTGCCTGAAAATTCCGTCTTGCTGAAGAACTTATCTACCTCGATTCCCTGTTCATGGAGGAAGAAACGCGGGGCCTGATGGCCGGATGTCGAATTAGGATCGGCGAAGGCAAACTTCTTGCCTTTCAGGTCTTCAATCTTGTGGTATGGGCTGTCCGCTTTAACTACGATTGCGGAGTAATACCCGAAGCTTCCGTCACCATTGAGCTTGGCCACCAAGGGCTGCACCTGATGGTTCGTAACGAGCCATGCCCTGGAAAAAGAAGCGGGGCCGAAGTACGCCAGATCGACCTTCTTGGCCTTCATGCCTTCAATGACGCCGGCATAGTCAGTCGCCAGACGCTCCACCACTTCAACTCCCAACTCCCTTGAGAGGTAAGCGCGCACAGGCTTCCACCGCGCCACCCGATCGACTTCGTTTTCGCTGGTGATTACCCCCATGACGATTTTGGGGTGCTGTTTGCGCCAATCCTCGGCCGAAGCAGTATGAGTAACACACGTTAAAGCCGCAAAAGCCATGAACAGTAGAATTAAGGAAGACCTGCTTCCGACTTTCATCGATTCTCTCCTTGTCTCGACATCTCTCTAGGTGTGCACGTGCTCTTGCAGGTCCAATGAACGGTTGAGAGCCGGCAGCCCCAATTGCTCCATTGATGACGAATTTAAGCAGAAGCTGCTGCCGTTCCCGTAATCGGACGTTGTTTCGTGCCGGCTATTAACCCAAGATCCCTTTGTAAGCCATCGCTCTCTTCGGCAGTCCCATAAATGGCCTGCAGCTCGCTCCTAGTAAGGGCTTCCGGGGAACCGTCGAAGACAATTCGTCCCTTAGCCATGCCGATGATCCGGCGGCAATAATTTTTTGCGGTATCCAGATGATGAAGATTACATATGACTGTGATCCCGTCTTCTTCATTGATGGTCTTGAGAGCAGACATCACTTTATCGGCATTGAGAGGGTCAAGAGATGCGATGCACTCATCGGCCAACACCACCTCGGGCCCCTGAACGAGCGCCTTGGCAATGGCAACACGCTGTTGCTGGCCTCCGGAAAGCGTGTCGGCCCTCTGTCGGGCATGGGACGTCATATCCAGGCGTTGCAGCGCCCTGATCGCCATTGCTTTTTCCGCGCGGCTAAAATGCTTGAACAGAGTGTAGATAGTATTGCGATAAGCCAACCGGCCGATCAGCACGTTGGTAAGAACGTCTAACCTGCTGACAAGGTTGAACTGCTGGAAAATCATGGCGCATCGGCATCGCCAGCGCTGCAGGTCCTTTCCCTTCATGGCGCTTATTCTTGATCCTTTGAATGTGATCGTTCCGTGAGTCGGATCTGCCAGCCTATTGATTAGTCGCAGCAGAGTCGACTTGCCCGCGCCTGATCTCCCGATAATGCCGACCATCTGTCCGGATTCGATACTTAGCGTGACGGAATCGACTGCCCGGACGGTACCGAATTGCTTTGTGACGCCATCCAAATGAAGCATAAGTGCACACCCTCGCACAATCTACTGGCATGCATCCGAGGTGGGGCGGCCCGATTGCGTCATCCGCCCATACTTCGCAGCACACCATGCTTCTGTTACAGCTTGATAGCTGGTCTGTGAAGAGTCGTGGAATCGATTCACAACCATCACTGTGCCCGTGGGTGCCCTTCTGACGGGCTCTCCAGGGATTTCTCGATGTAATGGACCGCGTCCCCGAAACGTCTGCCAACGTCCTCCGGAGTATGACTGTCCGAGTTAAGAACCAGGCCGATTCCAAGCGCTGCCGCTTCGCGGATAATCCATGGCGCGGGATAAGGTGCGCCCACGGTATCGTAACCAGCTGTGTTGATTTCCAGTAAGACCGCCACTTTACTCATCTCTAAAAGGAGTTCCCGAATCAGCTGCTGGACTTCCGGATCAAGACTGTAGTCGTGCATGTGCTTTCGCACGACGTCGAAATGACACAGCATGTAGGGCTTAATCAGGGATATGTGGGTTCTGAGGTCACGATAGTATCTTTTGACAAACTCGAGGTTGTCCACTTCTCGGATTCGCGAAATGCTTTGCCTGGAACAGATATTCAGATGCCCGTCTTCATCCGGAAGGTGATGGTAGGACAACCCGATACGATCCCAAGAGTATTTCAGGGCGATGACGTCGAGATCCTGGAGGGCGAATGGATTCAGCCCCAGCTCCAGTCCAAGTGAAACACGGATGCGAGTCTTGTACCGGCCTTCGAGCTGTTTGCCCTCTTCCCAGTACCTTTGATACTCGCCGTTTTCGAGCCATAACACCCTTGGGTCCCTCGGATGATTGATTCCCGATTCCGCATGAGCTAGAAATCCAATCTCTTCCATCCCCGCTTCAAGCGCAGCGATCACGTAGTCTTCCATCGAACCACGGGCATGCTTGCAATAAGGGGTGTGCACGTGGAGATCCATCTTCGCGAGATAGGCGTACTTACCCCGATGCATACTCATTTGCGTAATCCCACGTATCAGCACCCAAGTTGCCACAAGTAATACCACACGATCGCGCGCCGCAATGTTACGGGACGACTAATTTCGTGTTACAGGATGATTGCATTTCGCATTTTCCATTCTTCCTACCTTGGTTTCGTGCTGTCATTCGGTTACTGTTGGATTATTCCGAATACGGCTTGCATCCTGAGGCTTTGAGATGATCATGGAAATCCACAATGGGCGCCTACTCTTGGAGGATGGAACAATTTGTTGGGAGAACCTTCTCGTTGAGGACGGCAGGATCACAGGACTCGGGGCTGACGTTTCAAAGACTGAGGAAAGCTTTAACGCCGAAGGCATGCTGGTGCTGCCCGGCATCGTCGATATTCATGGAGACGCGTTTGAACGCCAGTTGATGCCGCGGCCCGAAGTGTTTTTTCCGCATGAGATCGCTCTTCATGAGACCGACCGGCAGATGGTAGCGAACGGAATCACCACCGCCTATCACGGACTGACGTATTCATGGGAGCCGGGCCTTAGAGGCGCCGATGCCGCCAGGGCGTTCCTGCGGGCCTGGGAAGAGGAGAAGAGCCGCCTGATGTGTGATACCAGAATCCATTTGCGTTTCGAAACCTACAACCTGAAGGCGGTGGATGAGGTCATTGAATGGATCGAGGCGGGCAAGATTGACCTACTCGCCTTCAATGATCATACAGAATGCTTCTGGAATGAATTGAACATTCCTCGATACGCAACCGTGCTCGAGGCACGTACCGGTCTGACTGGAGCAGAATACAGGATGCTGCTCGAAGAAGTCCGATCCTGGAAAGACATGGTTCCCGGGGCTATCGACCGCTTATCGGCCAAGGCGCGGGAACTGGGCGTGCCTATGGCGTCGCACGACGATGAGACTCCGCAGATGCGCCAGGACTATCATTCTTTAGGGTGCACCATTTGCGAGTTCCCCGTGACCTTCGATACTGCATTGGCGGCCAGCGCATTGGGGGACTTGGTCATTCTGGGTGCACCGAACGCGCTCCGCGGCCACAGCCAATCTTCGCGCAGGGTTTCGGCACGGGAAGCCATAGTGACAAACGTCTGCAATGTATTGACCTCTGATTACTACTATCCGGCCCTGCTGCAGTCGGCATTTGCATTGGCGCGCGAAGGGGTACTTCCCTTTCCCCAGGCGTGGCACCTCGTGTCGGCGAATCCAGCGCGAGCGGTTGGTTTGAACGACCGCGGGTCTCTTGCATCCGGGAAGCGCGCAGATCTCATCATAGTGGATGATTCCAAAGCCACCATGCCCAGGGTTTGCTACGTATTCGTCGCCGGACGGCTGGCTCTCGCCTGTGACAATCTGCTTGCCGGCACCGATGATGGTCGAAGTTCTAGGTTACTCCCGAAAACCTGAAGCGCTGAGTCAGGCGAAAGGGTGCCTCGCGATTCTCCTGTTCGAAAATGCAGACGCTCGATATTTCCACTGGCAAGCACCTGAAGGAACGCGTGAGCAGGTCGGCCGATGAAAAGATGCGGTCCCTCTCCGCGGCGTCTTTCATTGGACTCGTAAGTGACAGATGAAACCTGAATTCCTCCATCACGTAAGGATATCCCCAACGTTCGAGCAATTTCTCCTGGACCATGGATAGTCGCGCGCAGCGGCGCTTGGCCAGTTCTTCGCCTGACGGGGGTGCTCTAAAATCGTCGAGGCGACGGACGCATTCATCAGCCAGGTGCGAGAGCTGTCGACTGGGTGCGGAAGGAACTAGCGCGAGGAAGTTGCCGAGCCAGCTCAGTTCGAGAGACTCCACGGAGAATGAACTTATTTCTGAAGCAAGAGTACGGACCGCAACATAGAGTTGGTCAGGCCGGAAACCATTCACCAGATGGAAAGGCGGCTTGAGCGTTCCGTGAAACCCGTAACGCCTGGGAGCTTCAGTAAGCTCTCGTGCTCTTTCCTTGCTGAAACCGGGAACGGTGTAGTTCGCCACGTCTCGTCCAGTATTTGCGTCCCGGCCAATCCATTTGCTCCCGAATTCATGAAGCAGGCTTCCCTCCTCAGGAGCATAGTAGATGGCATACCTTCCTGTGGACCTCCGATTCATTTCGCCTCGCACTCTTTCTTCCGGAATCAGTGTCGGACTACGCTTTAGCTCCCGGCCAAATCGTTTACAATCGCTAAGGCAAAACCGTCGTACCCTTTGCTGCCTACCGTCTGCAAGGTGGTTGCGTCCAGACGCCGATTAGCAGCGATCATCTCAAAGAAGCGGCGTATGCCCTGAACTCGTGGGTCAGAGTTGTCAGGATCGATTATTCGCCCATCGCGAACCACGTTGTCGGCAATGATGACCGTTCCCGGCCGGGAAAGACGAAGGGACCACTCCAGATACGCCGGATTATTCGATTTGTCCGCATCGATAAATATCAGATCGAACGGAAGCTCCCGCTGCTGATGCATCCAAGCGAGCGATTCAAGAGCAGGGCCGAGCCGTAGATCGACAACTGCGGCGAACCCGGCACGCTGAATATTGGCGGCGGCCACCACGGCGTGCTTAGCCTCGGATTCTAGGGTCACCAGCAGCCCATCGGCAGGAAGCGCCTTTGCCAGCCAGATGGTGCTGTATCCACCGAGAGTTCCGATCTCGAGAATTCTTTTGGCCCTCTGCATCCGCGCCAAAAGATGAATCAACTTCCCCTGGTTCGGGGCTATATCATATGCCGGAAGTCCAGCCTCCGCATTCGCCTGCAGTGCCGCATCGAGTACCGGATCAGACGGGATACACTTCTCCGCAATATAAGTGTCCACGGCAGCCCAGAGTTCTTGGTTCATACCAGGATGGTAGCTTGCACAAGAACGTTCGGCAATGTAGTTCCCGAGTTACAGATATTTCAGTCATGTGATAATATCGCACGTCTTTCGGTGCTGTACTTGGCAGACCCGAAACACATAGTGGTGAACACACGAGCGATTTCTACCCATACCTGGTAGTACAACGACAATACTTGATTTCTGCCGGTGATTGCTCCAATACTAGTCAGCACTTGTGTTCATTCCTTAGCAGAAAGCGAGCCCAACATGCTGACGATTCGAGCCTGCACAGCCAACGATTACGAGCAGATCGTCGTGCTGCTGCAACAGCTCTGGCCCGATAAAGTCCTGTGCAATAAGCGCCTGCGGGCAGCCTATGAGTGCGGCCTGACGTCGGACGCGCAGCATTACCTGTGTGCGGTTGAGGAGGGGAGGCTAGCCGGATTCTGCTCCATTACGTTGAAGAATAATCTGCGGGCGGAGGGAACATTGGCCAACCTCGACGAAATGGTTGTAAATCATGCGGATCGCGGCCGGGGGATCGGAAATCAGTTGCTGCAGGCAACAATTGCATTCGCTAGGGAGCGCGGCTGCGTACGGGTGGAATTGGAATCCGCTTTTCATCGGGTCGAGACCCATGCATTCTATGAACGCCGAGGCTTTCAGAAGCGAGCGTATCACTTCTCCATGTCCCTTATCTGAAACGACTTGCCCTCAAGATCCCGGCGGCTTGTCCACACATACCATAGACAGGCTAGTTCGAGCCCGCCAAGTTCTCGCTACAGACTGGATTCACATAGCTCTCACGCTAGGTTCACAAGTGATTCACATTTGTCTGCCAATGTAACCGCCGGGTCACCAAGACAAATTTCCACAGACGTTATGGAGGAGTCAATGCAATCCCGACTATGGCTAAAGGCAGTATGCGCAACGTGCTTGTTTATGGCAACGCTGATAGTTGCCGGGCCGGGGCAGGCGCAGCAACTTCAAGAATTGAGCTTTGGCGTCATTCCCGCCGAGTTGGCGCAGAATGTCAGGAAGGACTGGCAGCCCTTTGTCGATGATATGTCCAAGGCTCTCGGCATAAAGGTAAACGCGTTCTTCGCTACCGACTATGCCGCGGTCATTGAAGGAATGCGCTTCAACAAAGTTCAGATTGCCTGGTTCGGCAATAAGTCAGCCATGGAGGCTGTGGATCGTGCCAGTGGGGAGGTTTTCGCCCATACGATCGGTTCAGATGGAAACCCCGGCTACTGGTCGCTCTTGATCACCCACAGAGATAGCGAGATTAAAGACCTCGACGATATTCTCAGGAACTCCAAGAAATTTATTTTCGGCAATGGTGACCCCAATTCTACCTCTGGATTTCTAGTTCCAGGCTACTATGTCTTCGCCTTGAACAAGATCGATCCCAAGGCCCACTTCAAGAGCGTTCGTAATGCCAGCCATGAGGCCAATCTTTTGGCGGTGCTGAGCAAGCAAGTGGACGTGGCGACGAACAATAACATGGAGCTGACAAGATTCGAAAAGTTGTACCCGGAAAAAGCCGCGCAAATCCGGGTTATCTGGAAATCCCCGCTCATCCCGAACGATCCGTTAGTCTGGCGAAAGGACCTCCCCGAGGACCTGAAGGCGAGGATCAGATCTTTTATTCTGGGATACGGCCGTCAAGGACCCGATGCTGAGCGGCAGCGCCAGGTGTTGTCCCACCTCGGCGAAGGGTGGAGGCCATTTGTTGAATCAACCAATGCACAACTGATTCCGATTCGCCAACTCTCGCTTGCAAAAGACAAGATGACCATTGAGAACAGCCTGGGCATGTCGCCTCAGGATAAACAGATCAACCTAGCCGAGATTGATGCCAAACTGGCTGAGCTTCAAAAACAGGCAGAAAATCAAACACAAGCGGCGCGTTCCTCGAGGTAGCTCTGGAGAGGGCAAAACGGACGTATGCATAGGACAATCCACGGGTCAGCGAAGGCGTACCAAACAGCGCCGGAAGCGTATGAGCGCGGGCGGCCCGAGTATCCGGCGCATGCTGTTTGCAAATTGGTCGAGGAACTCGCAATACACGCGGGACGTACTGTCATTGAGCTGGGCGCAGGACCGGCAAGTTCACCAAGCAATTGGTTCCGATGCAGGCCAGAGTAATTGCCGTGGAGCCGGGCGAAGGCATGCGGCAAAGATTCTCCGAAATCTTGCCGAATGTCGAAGTTCTGGCGGGTACGGCGGAGGCTATCCCGACAACCGATGCTTCAGCCGACGCGGTGATCGCCGCGCAGGCTTTTCATTGGTTCGAGGGATACACCACGCTGCGCGAGATACATCGCGTGCTCAAACCCTGGGGGCGCCTGGGCCTAATCTGGAACGTAAGGGATGAATCCGTAGATTGGGTGCGAAAGCTCACGGATATCATAGAAGTCCATTCGAAAGGAACTCCGCGCCACAGGACCGGCACGGCACCTGGAAAAAGGCTTTCCAGGAAACGAAGCTGTTTACGCCGCTGCAACTTGCGTCCTTTCACTACGATCACGCCGGGCTGCCGGAGATGATCGTTGATCGGGTGCGCGCGACCAGCTTCATCTCCGCCCTGCCGGACGCAACCCGGGAAGAGGTTCCGAACCCGATTCCGCAAGTTATTGAAAGCTATTGAATTCTGTGGTTTCTAAGTGATTGTTGTTGAACCTGTTGCAGCCTCCTTGTTGAACGCTGGTGAAGTCTGTTGCTTCTGGGGTGAAGTCTGTTGCTTCTGGGTGCTCTCACCGCCACAAAATCGCGCACAGGTAAGTAGCTCCCTAATGGCCGACCGCCTCTGATCCCTACTGACTGCCTGCGTCCCTGTTCCTTTGATGGTTTCCCAGAACATGACTTCTAGAGAATCAACCGAATGACAACTTCCCCATCGCGCCGTCCTCGTGTCACAGAAAAATTCACTTTATGCTCATTTTCCCTTAACGCGCGGGTGGCGTGATGTTACCAGCAGTTCAGAGTTCCGGCTTATGTTCGGGCCTGCAGCCGGGAAATCCGCGTTTGAAGTGGTCACGGTTCAACATGTAGACGAACGGACCCACATAAAAGGAGAAAAATGTGAAAGAGTTTACGAGAAGAAAGTTCTTCAAGTACAGCGCAGTGGGCATGGCGGGTCTCGCCACTACCGCGAGTGTGCCGATGCTGGGACAGCGACTACCCCTGGCCGGCCCCAACTCAGAATTTTTCACCATAGCCGTAATCTCGGATACCCAGTTTTATAACTGTGGCGTAGTCCCGCAACCAACGAACCTCGGAATTTTCCTGGATCAGACCAAGTATCTGGCCGAGAAGAGGCATGAGTTGAAACTAAAGTTCGTGACGCATGTCGGCGACGTGGTCGAGTACGGCGATGGAAGCACTGTCAATTACCCCGCCAATTACAGCAAGCCCCAGAATATCGAATGGCTCAATTCCGTGGAAGCATTGGACGTCCTGGATGCCGCACGGGGTCCCCTTCGGTTTGTCCATCGGGAACCACGACTACGACAATATGAACTATAGCTCTCCCGGCGCTTACCCTCCTTTGGTGAGCACGGCCCCCTGGTGGAAGCATTATTTCGGCTCCGGCTCTAAATTCTTCCGGAACAAACCATGGTACGGAGGCGCCTCGGATAACGTGGGGTATCTCAGTACCGGTGCGCAGGTCAACAAGACAGGTGAGTATCCTCCCGCAGGCACCCGCTGTAACTATGGACTGTCCAGTTATCAGTTTTTCGAGGGCGGCGGCAAGAAGTTTCTTCACATCTCCCTTGAACTGGAGCCAAGTGACGCCGCAATTAAGTGGGCTCAAAAAGTGCTGGACTCCTACCCTGATTATGCAACCATTGTAACGACCCACTCATACATGAGTCCGCCCGCGTGGGGCGACAACAATTCACCTCAGCCTAAGTATATGGGCGATCCCGCCACATACAATGCCGCCCAGTGGATGATCGGTTCTCCCAACGGATATAACGCCGCCCAAGACATATGGAACAAGTTGATCGCGCCTAACAACCAGATCTTTATGGTCCTGTGCGGGCATTCATGGACTCCTATCTCAGGCTATGGGACAACACCAGCCGTGCCAGGGCCATCCGGACCGGTGTCCGGGGTTTCCAAGGGAGAGAACCTCCGCATCGATCTCAACCAGCACGGCAACCCTGTCTACCAAGTCCTGACCGATTATCAGGGGAACGTCACTTTGGGCAGCGGAACCCCAACCCTCCCTGGCGGAGCAAGCGGGTCAGGCGGAGGAGGCGACGGGTGGTACCGCTTCATGCAGTTCGATATGGAGAGCAGCCGCATCCACTTCTACACCGTTAACGCGTGGCAAACCATGAAGACCAGTCGGCTAGTATTAGCCGGTCAGAGGGCCATCTATTTGGACGGTATGAGCGATTTCGATCAGCCGGCAGGTTTTTCTGACTTCACTCTGCCCATGCCTGTTCAGGTCCTTAAGGCCCATAACGAAAGAAAGTTTATAGCTCCTTTTATCTAAAGAGCAGGCGTGCAGTGAGCCCGACCGCCGGGAGCGATGGCTCCCGGCGGTTTTACGAGCTGGCCAGGTGAAACGGCGAACGGTCCGTCAGCGCCGGTATATCGACTCCGCAGCCCATCCCGGAATTACCTCGGACCAAGCAGGAAAGAACTGTCTGGCAGCTCTGAATCGAGATTCTTCTTTGCTTCTTCTTAGGCAGCCAACTTGGCTGCCCCCGCCAACTCCGGTTGCGTTGCTCGTTCCGCGCTTGGTCTGCGGCTCCCTTTCGCCTGCGATAGCCCAAGATACTCTTCTCTCAGCCGATTAGCCAAGTTGATGGCTTCGTCAAATCACTGCTTGGCGCCTTATCGAATCTGTTCCCGAACAGCGCACTGGCCCGTGTGTTTCAGCACGTCGTCCGCAATTGCTGCCAGCTCCCTCCAGTCGTGCCACCCACCGATCTTGTCCTTGACTTTCCCCAGCAATCCGAGCAAAGCACCGCTTCTCTCTGAAAGCTAAAGTCAAAAGCTCCAGATCCCAAGCTGCATGGATGACTTGCGCTAACAAAAACCGCCGCGTGCTCGCTACGTACACTATTTAATGCACTGCGAACACCACGGCCCACTCCCGGAACTGTCAAACCTGGCTGCCTCCCCGGCAGAGCCGGGGGATCTCCCAACGGATTAGAAAACCAGTTGTTGCGAGCTCCTCTTAATTCATACTGACGGTTGTTTTTGCGACCGGTTTACAAAGAAACTGCGGGTTTAGCCTTGACCATGGAACAGATTCCATAGTTAATAATGCTCAGTAGGGCGACCTGCGACCCCGAAGAAGAAATTTCGATGGGACAATGCACTGCCCGTAAGAGGAACGAAGGGAGAGACGATGTATCGGAAGAGCTTGCACCAAGGAACAGCTTCCACTGCCGACCATGGAAATGGCAATGGAGCCGCCGCCGACAAGCATTTTTACACAGCAGGCGAGTGTGCACAGCTAGCTGGGGTCAGTACGGATACGCTGCGCTATTACGAACGCCGCCGGCTTTTGCCTGCACCGCCGCGGGCGAGCAATCGATATCGCCACTATCCAGCCGACACGCTTATCCGGGTTCGCGTGATACGATCGGCCCTCGCAATCGGGTTTAGCGTTGACGAGCTTACACAAATTTTTAACGCTAGAGACCGGGGCCTCGCTCCCTGTCGACAGGTGCGGCGATTGGCCGCTGAAAAACTGGGTGCTCTCGCGTTGCGCATCAGCGAACTACAGCACCTGCACGAGGTACTAGGGAGAACTATCGAAGGGTGGAACCAGCAGTTGGCAACAACACCGTCAGGGGAAAAAGCGGCGCTGCTGGAAAGTCTGGCCCAAGCGGAGCCAGCAGCTTCCAAACAATTATCGCCACTGCTGGCTCCAGCGTTAAGACGTAAGCTTAAGGGGCAGAAATGCCCAATACCGTGACCTGGCCCGGTATTGTCATACCCGGCTCGCAAACATCGCTTGCGCCACAGCGGAATCACGCGCCCCGACCTGTCCCGGAGGTCGTTCCCTGAGCACTACAGAACGGGTACCCAAGGAGGCCCAGTTTCGCGGCCGCTTCAACTTCGGGAGGCTGAGACTCCATCCTTTATAGATGCATTTCACATCTAACTGTACATTTCCACTAGCTTTCTACAGATATTGCACTCGTTTTGTAAACCTACACACCCCAATTCTCGTCCATTCAGCTAAGAGCAGCCAAACGACGGTGGCCCTTTCTCGACGGAAAGACACATTTGGGAATGGCCGACATCGATAGAAGGCTTGACCCTGGAACATATTCCATACCTGACAATGGAGTCACATTGCACAGTGCACGCGTCAGGAATATCAGGGCGTAACGGTCAGGAATACCTGTGCGGGGTGATATCTCATGTGGATTGTCCGATTAGCTCTTCGACGGCCGTATACCTTTGTTGTGGTAGCTCTGCTGATTCTTATTCTGGGCATCTCCGCAGTTGTCACCACACCCAAAGACATTTTTCCCAGCATCAACATCCCCGTTGTCAGCGTGATCTGGACGTACGCCGGGCTTTCCCCGGCGGAGATGACGAACCGCATAGTGACCATTGCCGAACGCGCACTGACGACGACTGTAGATGACATCGACTATATCGAGTCCCAGTCTTATAGCGGGGTTGCCGTCATCAGGGTCCACTTCCACCCGAATGTCAAGATCGAACTGGCGGTCGCACAGGTGACCGCTATCATGCAGACCAATCTGCGTTTCTTGCCACCTGGGACAACTCCGCCTCAGATCATCAAATACGACGCTTCCTCCGTCCCAATCCTCCAGCTGGGCCTAACGGGCGAGGGGCTAAGCGAGCAACAACTGTATGATCTCGGATTCAACTTCATCAAGTCTCAATTAGCCACGGTCCAAGGCTCTACGATCCCGCCGCCATACGGCGGGAAACAGCCGCAAATTATGGTGGACCTTGACCCAAACCAGCTCATTGCTAAACATCTGTCTGCCGCCGACGTTTCCAACGCCATCTCCGCCCAGAATTTAATCTTGCCGGCTGGCGCCGCGAAGATGGGAGATCTTGAGTACTATGTCGGCCTGAACAGTAGCCCGCTAACCATCGCGGAGATGAATGAATTACCGATTCGGGCAACGAATGGCGCCGTGGTACTGATGAAGGACGTCGCGCAGGTTCGCAACGGATATTTGCCACAAACCAACGTCGTGCGGATCAATGGCCATCGTTCAGCACTTCTGACCGTGCTCAGACATGGCCAGGCTTCCACACTCGATATTGTCAAGGACATCAAAGCCGCTTTGCCGCGGGTTAAGGCGGGTCTGACCAAGGCCTTGCAGATCAACCCGCTGTTCGATCAGTCTATTTTCGTGAGTGCCTCCATCTATGGGGTTTTGAAAGAAGCCCTGATCGCGGCAGTGCTGACGGCGATCCTGGTACTGGTTTTCCTGGGGAGCTGGCGCAGTACTCTGATCGTTTGCACCTCCATTCCGCTCTCGATTCTGGCATCGCAAATCATTCTCAGTGCACTCGGCCAAAGCATTAACGTCATGACGCTGGGGGGAATGGCGCTCGCCGTGGGCATACTGGTAGACGACGCAACTGTCGAGATCGAGAACGTCCACCGCAACATGGCGATGAAGAAACCGCTGACGCGCGCCATTCTAGACGGCGCTCAGCAAATTGCGGTCCCCACCTTCGTCTCCACACTGTCAATTTGCATCGTCTTCGTGCCAGTGGTGCTGTTGACCGGATCTGCTAGCTTTTTGTTCACCCCGCTTGCCATGTCGGTGGTATTCGCGATGCTGGCCTCGTACTTCCTTTCGCGCACCTTGGTTCCAACTATGGTGTATTACATGCTCGGTCCAGAAGTTCCGATCTACGCGACGGAAGAGGGCGCGCACGGAGCGCACCGAAAGGATCTCGGGTGGGTGTGGCAGATACACTTCAAATTCAACGACTATTTCGAGACCTTGCGCGAACGTTATGGCCGATTACTCGAATGGAGCCTCCATAACCGAGTACTTGTCCTCAGTTGCTTTGCGGTATGTGTCACCGCTTCTTCGTTGTTTCTGTTGGTTGTCGGTCAAGATTTCTTCCCTTATGTGGACGCCGGCCAGATGCGGCTGCACGTTCGTTGCCCATCGGGCACACGGATTGAGACAGCGGAGCAGGTGTTTGCGCAAGTCGAGGCCGAGATCCGCCGCATCGTTCCGCCCGACGAGGTTCAAATCATTATCGACAACATTGGCCTTCCGAGTGGACTTAACCTTGCGTTTAGCGACTCGACGACCATCAGCAATTCGGATGGAGACATTCTAATCGCCCTGAAGCCGGCGAGGCACGGATCGACCCCAGAGTACATCCGCCGTATCCGCGCTGACCTTAACGCCAAGTTCCCGCAGGAGGTCTTTTTCTTTACTGCGGCGGACATGACCACGCAGATCCTGAACTTCGGACTGCCCGCGCCCATTGATGTGCAGATCGTGGGGCGCGATACCGCTCACAACTACGAAACAGCAAAACGGCTGCTCGGCCGTATTCGCCGCGTTCCCGGAGTCGTGGACGCGCATATTCATCAGGAAGTCGACCACCCGAAATTCGATGTAAACGTGGATCGCGCGAAGGCGCAGCAATTCGGGCTCACGCAGCGGGACGTAGCCCAAAGCGTGCTGATTTCCCTGAGCGGCAGCTACCAGACCGCGCCCAGCCAATGGGTAAATCCCGCCAGCGGCGTGAATTACCAGGTTACCGTGCAGACGCCGCAAGCGCTGATTAACTCGGTGGACACGATGCAAAGCACGCCAATCACGACTTCCGGAGGAAGCGTGCGGGACAGCCAACTGCTCTACAACCTGGCAAACGTGCAACGCGCCTCAGCTCCGGCAATTGTGAGTCACTACAATGTCCAGCCGGTATACGACATATTTTGTGACTCCGATCTGCGCGATCTCGGCAGTGTTGCGGCGAGCATTCAAAAGATTCTGGATGAGGAAACCAAGTCAGGACACCTGGCAAATGGGTCCTGGCTGGTCATGCGAGGCCAAGCCAAGACGATGCACGACTCCTTCCTGCGGCTTGGGATCGGTGTCGGCTTTGCCATGATATTCGTCTATCTGCTGATGGCGGTCAATTTTCAGTCCTGGCTCGATCCTTTCATCATTCTCACGGCGATTCCGGGAGCATTCGCCGGAATCGTTTGGATGTTGTTCATCACACAGACTACCTTGAGCGTGCCTTCCCTGATGGGAACAATCATGGCCGTGGGTGTTGGTACCGCGAATAGCATTCTGCTGGTGACCTTTGCTAATGATGAGCGCGCAGCCGGGAAGGGGCCGCTTGAAGCTGCCTTGTCGGCAGGGTACACCCGCCTGCGGCCCGTCTGCATGACCGCTCTGGCGATGATCATCGGAATGGTCCCAATGGCTTTGGCCCTGGGCGAAGGCGGCGAGCAAAATGCGCCCCTTGCCCGGGCCGTAATCGGCGGCCTTTTGTTTGCGACCGTAACAACGCTGTTCATCGTGCCTATTTTCTACACGATCTTTCGCAAGAAGGCTCCAGTCGATTGGGGCAAGAAAATTGATCTGGAATGGCATGAAGAATTGCCGAAAAACTGAACGCAAACAGCGTAGGTGAATATATGCAAAAAGAAACTGCAGAACAGAACAACAACCCGGAAAGACGAGCTCATTTCCGCTTCACGAGAGCGGTGTTCCTGGTTGGGATGGTGGTTTTGGCTGTGTTCGCAATCTCTCTACTGTTGGGATTTCTTCCGCGGTTTCGCCGCAACCAGGTAATCGCGAAAGAAGCAGGCCGCCAATCGAAGGAAGCTCCAGCGGTTACTGTTACGGCCGCGATGCGGTCCAAAGCGGCGTCCCAGCTTGCGCTGCCGGGCACTTCGACTGCGTTGGTGGAAGCTCCTATTTACGCCCGCGCTTCCGGTTACATCGGTAAGCGCTTCGTGGATATTGGTGATTGGGTTAAAGCCGGACAACTGCTCGCCGTAATCGACGCTCCCGATCTTGATCGGCAGGTCGATCAGGCACGCGCTGGTTTGCAGCAGAGCGAATCCGTGCTGCGGCAGACGGAAGCCCAGGCAGAGCTCGCCAGCGTAACGTGGGAGCGCTACAAGGTTCTGGTAGAGCGCGGAGTACTTTCGAAGCAGGATGGCGACACACAATTCGCCAGCTATAAAGTCACCCAGGCTAATGTTCGCGCCGCGCAAGATACGGTCAACGCAAGCAAGGCAAACCTGCAACGCCTCCTCGAACTACAGGGTTATAAGCGGGTGACCGCGCCATTTGCCGGAGTTATAACAGCGCGCAATGTCGATGTCGGCTCGCTGATTTCCGCGAGCGGTAGTGGGCAGGGAGCGACGAATACGGCCAGTTCTGCGCTGCCCAACACCGGGACTGCGACTCAGGGCGGAGAAATGTTTCGGGTAGCGCGAGTCGACCGTCTGCGCGTATTTGTGACGGTGCCGGAGAGCAGTGCGCAATCGGTGCATATCGGGCAAACGGTAGATCTGCGGTTCGATTCCGTGCCTGGCCGATCATTTCAAGGAAAAGTCACTCGCACCGCCAATGCGGTAGACCCCGCAAGCCGCACACTGCTGACCGAAATCCAGGTTGACAACAAAAGCGGCGAACTTCTTCCGGGAACGTACGTCACGGCCAGCTTCAACAATATCCGCGCGGCGCCGCCCATTGTTATCCCAGGCGATTGCGTGATCACGCGTTCGACGGGAACCATGGTCGCGGTTGTCCGGAATAATCTTGTGCACCTGCAACCGGTTGTACTCGGGCGCGATTACGGCGCACAGACAGAGGTCCGCGAGGGACTTCAAGAGCGCGATCTTGTCATCATTAATCCCGGAGACGATGCGATCGAGGGTGCCCGAGTTAATCCACGAATGCTCTCCGCCAATGTGCAAGCTGGACAGCCTTCCGGGGTCCAGCCGAATGGGCAGAAGGCGGGCGCTGAAAAGCCACCGAACAATACGCAAGGAAAGTAGCCCGATTTGAAGGGTCATGCGCCATGCCATGGCGAACGCGAAAGCCGTATGTGCGCCCAAGGCCTGACATTCTGCGAAGGATTTACTGGACTGAGATGAAATCGAATCTGCATTTGTTCCGGCTGGGATTTCTGCTGCTCTGCTTGTTGCCATTTGTAGCCGTCGCGCAACAACAAGCTACGGTCGCAGCGAGTCCGATCAGCCTAGCTCAAGTTGAAGCGCGCTATAACGAAAGAAATCTTTCATCCACCCTACAGAAAACAGAGGAGACAAAGACCCGTCCTGTGAACCAATCGCCACAGGGGTTGGGGCGGACTGCCTTCCTTGGTACTTATCGTCCGCATTTTGTTCCCCTGCTGCAATTGCAGAACACTGAGCGGCTCGAAACGCTTGTTCACAACGGAAAACTTAACCTGTCGCTACATGATGCCATCTTGCTTGCGATAGAGAACAACCTCGATGTCGAGCAGCAGCGCTATCAGTTGGTGATGGCCGATACCGACATGCTGCGCGCCAAGGGAGGCGGCGCGGTGCGCGGGCTTCCACTCACCGTCTCACAATCGCCGGTAGGCATCGGCGGGCCGGGTAGTCCGTTATTGAACACGGCTGCCAGCGCCGGCGCCGTCAGTCCAACCGCCTCCACGGTGGCCAACGTCTTCGACGTGAATCAACTCACCGAAGCCCAGACCAACCTTTCGATCCAGGGCAACACACCTTTCTCGTCCGGACCGCCGTTGCCCACCTATGATCCGACGTTGGTGGGCCAATTAGCCTGGATGCATCTACAACAGGAGATAAACAACGGGACGGCCGCAAAGCCAAGCCTCGTTAACCTGAATTCGGTGAATACCTACGGTAACCTGACCCTGGCGCAAGGCTTCAGCACCGGCACGCAGTTTTTGGTTGGCAGCACCAACGCCTCCGACATCTTAAACCTGCTCGCCTCCAGCCCCGATCCGTTCCGCCGCCCAAATGTGGTCGCCAGCGTCACTCAGCCGTTGCTGCGAGGCTGGGGCCGCAACATCAACCGGCGCTATATCCGCATTGCCGAGAACGATCTGAAGGTGTCGCGGCTGGTCTTCCGCCAGCAGTTGAGCGAACTGATCTTCGGAATCAACCGGCTGTACTACGACTTGGTGAGCCTCAATGAAGATGTCCGCGTGAAGCAGGAAACCCTGGCGGCAGCACAAACGCTCTATGAAAACGACAAGAGCCAGGTAGAAGTCGGGGCCATGGCGCCGCTGGAGTTGACCCGCGCCGAAGCTCTGCTCTCCGCCAGCGAGCTTGACCTTACACGGGCCCAGGGGCTGGTGCTGCAGCAAGAAGCGGTTATCAAGAGCGCGATCTCGCGAACCGGAACCGCCGACCCGCTTTTGCGGGGTATGCGCATCCTGCCCACCGATACCATTGTGGTTCCAGAAAGCGAGCGCCTACCACCACTGGAGGAGCTGACCTCGCAGGGGTTGGCCAATCGCGCAGATCTGGCACAGGCGGCCATCCAGGTGGCGAACGGGCGTATCAACGTTGAGGGCTCCCGCAACGCGGTCAGGCCGGAGATCGACCTTATCGGCACGGTGCAGACGCGCGGCAACCTCGGCAGCACCTCGACTATCAGCGTGGCCAACGTGGCTTTGCCGCCCTCGGCACCGGCCGGCCGCCAGTCGAAGGTCTATGAAGCTGGCATTCAGGTCAACATCCCTTTCCGCAATCGCGTGGCTCAAGCGGACCTGGCGCGCGACGAAATACAGCTCCGGCAGATGCAGGCACGCCTGCAGCAGCTCGAAAACCAGACGCGGGACGAGATCGAGAATGCCTTGACGGCGCTAGAAACGGCGCGATCTTCCTACACCGCGGCCGTGCGCAGCCGGCGCTTCCAACAGGAGCTGCTGGAAGCGGGGATGGAAAAACTCTCGGTGGGCGCTTCCACCAACTTCATGATAGTGCAGGACCAGAGCTTCCTGGCCCAGGCGCGCTCGACCGAAGTTGCCGCCCGCAGTACCTACATCAAGTCGCGCGTGGCGTTGGAGCGCGCCATCGGATCTTTACTGGAGTCCTCGAACATCCAATTTGAGAACGCAATCAGCAATCAGGCTACGCCTGCGCAGCCCATGCAATAGACTGGAACCTAACGGTGCGCGAAGAGGCTCGACACGCAAAATTACTGCGCCAGTGAGAAGTGGAACGTCGCTGGCTCGCTCCCGTTCACGGTGACGCGAGCCTCGTACTTCCCCGGTTCGAGTTTCACGTTGTTGCCGTAGTGAGTGGTCTCAAGACCCTTACCCGCCACGTGCATGCGCACGACCGGCAGCGACATCCAATCGCCTCTTTTCGGTGAAAGCTCCCGGTAGCTAATAGACACCATCGCCTTCTTCACCGGCTTGCCGCTCTCCTTTACGAAAGCAACGAGGTGGCGGTTGGGCTGAGTCGGCCCATCGAGCTGATTTGGCCGGGCGCCCGCATCCCGGATCATCTCGGCGTTAGGCCCGCTGAAAGATTCGGCTGGCATCACCTTAAGCGTGACCGAATAGACGCCCGTCATGGCTGTCTCATTAATTTCTTGAGCTTGGGCGACAGGGAACGCAGACGAGACACCCAGCACCAAACTCAGCACCACAACGGTTGAGAGGCTAATGAAAAGTTGCTTTGTCATAGCGGATCAACAATAAGGTTCCAGCAACATTCGTGTCAAGATCGGCCTGCATAC
This sequence comes from uncultured Acidobacteriota bacterium, assembly GCA_963791145.1. Taxonomy (GTDB): domain Bacteria; phylum Acidobacteriota; class Terriglobia; order Terriglobales; family Acidobacteriaceae; genus CAWBRT01. Next base: position 140,722 of record CAWBRT010000014.1, read on the forward strand.
AACGCCTAGCAGCAGTGCGCCAACTAAAAGCCTTGTTGGACGAATGGAGAGCGCCGGAACCATCGCCACATTTCAACATGCGACTTCACGCCCGGCTGCGGGCAGGGGAGTGAGCAGCTCATGCCGTGCAATGTATTTGGGCGTTAAAGGTATTCAACTTGCATTGCCGAGGTTCTGCCTGAACGGAGCGCCCGCTAGACGTATTCCTAGGTGTAAATAACATCTAAATATACTTGATTGTGAGTTCTCGAAATTGTTAAAGTATCTGCATTGATGCTTAATTAGTTGGATAGTGCGCGATGAACTCGAAAACTCTTGCCCGCATTTTCAAGGTGCTTTCGGTCGAAACCCGCGTGCACATGCTCGAATTGCTTAAACGGCGCTGCCTCTGCGTAAACGCCATGGCGAGAGCCCTGGAGATCACTCCGGCTGCGGTCTCGCAGCACCTTCGAGTTCTGCGCGATGCGGATATCGTCACGGCAAACAAGAACGGCTATTTTGTCCACTACAAAATCAATGAAGCGACGCTGTCCAAATGGAGAACAGTCACCAAAGGGCTGTTGGACATGGAGCAGGGAGAAACGGTCGTTCTGAAAACGGGTAAGTCTCCGCGTCGCGATGCACACCGCCTAAATGTAATCACCTAAAGAGGAGGTGCAAGATGTGCGCTGCAAACCAATGCTGTGAGAAACCAGAGCGACTGAAAGGCAAGCCGGAAGAGTGCTCGCCCGAGCAGATCAAGGAATGCCACGGGACGACCAAGAAACATTCCTGTGTGCCGGAGAAGAAGACGAAGGAGAATACCAAGTAAAGCACGGCGCTTTTCTGACGACTACATTTTCACGATAACAGATGTTCGGTATCGGCCGTTTTAGGCCTTGGCGGCGCGGCTGAGGCCGCGCCGTTCAAAGGAGAATTGATGTCTGCTGCGCAAACGACAGACGAACCGATCACAGGTATTGGCACCTAGCAAGGAGGCATGGCATGGCTGGTAATGGAGTGATGCATGAAACGATAACGAATGCACCGTCATGCTCTGCCAAGCCTGAGCGCGTACTGCTGTCATCACTTTTCCTGACTTTCCTGCGCCTCGGCCTGACCGCCTTCGGCGGACCGGGGATGGTGGCCTACATTCGCCAAGTCGCGGTGGAGAAGAAGCGATGGCTCGATGCCAATTCGTTCAAAGAGGGCGTGGCACTTTGCCAGGCGATCCCCGGTGCCACGGCAATGCAAGCCGCCGCATTCGTAGGCTTGCGCGCAGGTGGCGTAGCCGGTGCGGCGGCCGGTTTTATAGGCTTCGGGTTGCCGGCCTTTGTGTTCATGCTGGTCTTGTCGGTTCTGTACGCACAAACACACAACTTGCCAGCAATCGCTTCGGCATTCGACGGACTGCGTGCGATCATCGTAGCTTTGGTAGCCAATGCCACTGTTTCCTTCGGCCGGGACTCCTTAAGGAGTTGGCAGCGCGTAATCGTCGCCATCGTTGCGGCTGCGTTGTTCGGGTGGGAGACGAGCCCAATTGTGGTCATTACATTGGCAGGGGTACTGGCATTGCTCCTGATTCCTGCTTCTCCCGGTAAGGCTGGCGTTGCGCCAGCCTCCTCGCCCATGCCGCACACCGCGAAAAGTGTGATGACTATTCTGGCGGTGGCTACGCTTGTCTGCCTGGGGCTTTGGTTTGTCCAGCGGGAATTGTTTGACTTGGCCATGCTTATGGCTCGTATCGACCTGTTAGCTTTCGGTGGCGGGTTCTCCTCGGTACCGCTCATCTTTCACGAAACCGTCGAGGTCCGACACTGGCTGGACGGCGCAACCCTCTTGAATGGCATTGTGCTCGGCCAGGTTACGCCAGGGCCGATTGTGATTACCGCAACGTTTGTTGGATATCTCCTGGCGGGAATTGCTGGCGGCCTGACGGCCACAGTGGCTGTGTTCTTGCCTTCGTTTCTCGTCTTGGTGGCCACCGCGCCGTATTTGGACCGACTGCGGAGTTCAGCACTATTTCATAAGGTGATCAACGGAATATTCTGCTCCTTCGTAGGGCTGTTATTAACCGTTACCGTTCGCTTCGTCCAAGGCGTCGTCTGGAATTGGCTGCATATCCTGCTTGCTGTTGCTGCTTTTGTCGCGCTGCGTCTCAAGGTAAACATTCTCTGGATCGTTCTCGTCGGTGCCGGTCTCTCCATCATTATGAAGTAAATGATGCGGCAATTTCGAAGCCATGACACTGCGCCTCGCGCTCACTATCAGCGCGGGTTGAACAATGGGCAGGAAGCCGGCTGCCATCTTGGTCATCATTCTGGCAAACTTGGGAATGTACGGTGCCGGTGCTCGTCCTCGCTGGTGTGGTTGGCCTGGCATTTGGAAAACGGCGTTTGAGCGGAGGCAAGGCGGGCAAGCCTGCTATGTCGCCGCCTCCAGTGCAACAGAAGCAAGCTACCGTTCCGCATTTGTGCCCTGGGCATTGAGCGCTTAGGGGCTGAGCACAGTCGGAGCCGTTTCGCTTTCGCAACTCGGCCTAGTTTTCCTCAAGGTCGGCCTGGTTTTCTTTGGGGGAGGCTTTGTTCTTATACCTGTTCTGCACCAGACCCTGGTATCGAACCTGCACTGGCTCAACACTCAGGAGTTCATTGACGGCATAGCTATCAGCAACCTGACACCAGGACCCATTTCAGTCCTGGCGACGTTTGCCGGGTACCGCATGCTAGGGATCGCTGAAGCAGTGATTGCCACGGCCGCTCTGTTTCTTCCTGCAGCAGTCTTGATGTTTCATCTTGTGCCACCAATACGAAAAGCTAAAGAGCGGTACCAGGGTGCAAGATTTTCTTGCGGGCGTCGTTCCGGCGGTGATCGGCATGATCCTCAGCGCGGCAGTCCTGCTGTCAAAAGACACGCTGCACTCCTGGCAAGCTTACGTCTTAGCTGTTATCAGCCTGCTACTGCTGATCCGCTGGCGACTGCATCCTGTCTTCGTTCTCGCGCTCGGCGCCCTGGCAGGAGCTACGTCTATGCTTCGCTGATTAGAGTGGTCGTTTCTTGGCAAAGTGCGGATGATAGGCAACCCGAAAGTTGTTCGTCTTGGAATTGAGCGAGCATGTTAGGGACATGGATACCCTTCGCCCTCATCTTTGCATCAACGTCTTGCACCAGTTTGCTGGTGTCGGGTCCGAAGCCGCCGTCCAGCATGGTCCCGCAAGTAGGTTCCACACATGTCGACCATTAAGGAGGTATTCGCCTGTGGGCGATTTTGTGGCGGTAAGAGCACCCAGAAGCAACAGACTTCACCAGCGTTCAACAAAGAGGCTGCAACAGGTTCAACAACAATCACTTAGAAACCACATAATTCCATAGTTTTCAATGACTTGCGGAATCGGGTTCGGGACCAGGTTCCCTACCCGAAACTTCCCCAATAAAATCAATAGGTTGCAAGGCGAGCTTATTGAACCCGATAGGTTTGTGAGGATCTTAAAGCTACATTTTCGACCACAACTCGCGAAGGCCGCTTGGCATTCCGCGCAGAAATTACTGGTTTTACATGGTTTAGTGATCTTCGCTACAGCCTCCGACCACCTGGGTTTGCACCAGGGGC